>CANLLN010000001.1 GCA_947491945.1 uncultured Carboxylicivirga sp.
CTAAGGAAAGGTTTTTGAAAATAGACCTATGTTATCAACAACTAATCGGTTTTACAACGCATTATTAAACTATAGCCTAATTATTGCACAATGTGATTGATAGTGGGCATATTGCGCTCCACCCTGTTTTCGAATTTCATTTGCGGATAGCCAATGAGTATAGCGCTGTGAATGGTGTGGTGTGCGGGTATTTGCAGCGAGTGTTTTATTTTTTTGTTACGACGAGCAGCATTTACAATATATCCATTAATGCAGGTGCATAGATCAAGCAGCTCAGCATAGAGCGTGGCCATACCTGTCCAGATGGCAGCATCGTGCACGGGCATGCCTACAGGGGTGGTTTCACTATGTATCACAATCATTGCCGGGGCGTTATAGGTAATCATCTTCTTATTGATGGCTGCCTTATTCATGAATTTGTCTTTAGCTGTCATCATTTTTTTGAGGGTGGCGCCGCCGGCAAACAAGCGGATGAGTGGTTGGGTGAAGCTATTAATGCCTTTAAAAGCTTTGGTGAGGGTAGTAATTGTGAGCGTGTTAATTTCGTCCATCACGCTTGTATTGCTCACAACAGTAAATTGCAGGCTTTGCAGGTTGCTGGCCGTGGGGCTAAAGCGCATGCTTTCAATAAAGTGCTGCAGCAGCTCAGGCGCTACCCGGCGTTTACTGAAGATGCGATGTGAGCGACGTTGCTGCATCAGTAGCTCAAAATCGTAGGGCTGAATGTTGTTTTGCGAGGTTTCTCCTATAAGATGTTGGGCATTGATGGCGTCGTGTGGACAGATGGCACCGCAGTGATGGCATTCAATACAGTCGTTGCTGATGGTTTGCTTGTTAATGTTGATGCCTGCAACCGGACATATCAGCTCGCATTTTTTGCATTTGCGGCATTGCGTCATGTCAATTTCAATCATTCGTTGTGGTATTTAATAAAGCAAATATACAGATTGAGCGGTTTTATTTGTCGCCTTATTTTTTGTGGCCTTTGCGGGAATCATTATTTTTGTTCTTGACTTTTATATGAATAAAATTATAGTCAGGATTTTAGCTGCCTGATATCCGCATTGTTTTTAAGTATTCTAAATTATTTTATGATTTAAGAGGTGCTTGACCGGCCTCTATTGATGTTTGTCGTGCAATGAAGAAGTTTGCTTATTGGCTGTATCAACCTTACAAGTTCTTAGTTTTTATCCCGCTTTTTGCAGCGGCAAGTATTCTGTTTTCATTTTTGGCTGCGAGTTTCTCCATATTGGTTAACCCACGAGTGGGCAGCTTTTGGGGCGCTACCTGGGCGCGTGTAACGGGTTGTCTCACGCCCATGTTTGTAAAGGTTAGCGGACGGGAGAATATTCGTAAGAATCAATCGTATGTGATCATAGCCAATCATCAGAGCGGGTATGATATATTTTTGCTATACGGCTGGTTGGGTGTTGATTTTAAGTGGGTTATGAAGAAGGAGTTGCGTCATGCACCCGGCATTGGCTATGCCAGCCATAAGGTGGGTCACATCTTTCTCGATCGTTCATCGCCACGGGCGGCCTTGGCTTCCATAGACGAGGCGAAAAGAAAATTAAGTGGTGGTTCATCCGTGGTTATTTTTCCGGAGGGAACACGTAGCGGCTCTAATACCATGCGCCCCTTTAAAAAGGGTGCTTTTAAAATTGCCTTTGAGCTGGGGCTTCCCATACTTCCTATTACCATAGTAGATACATATAAGGTTTATAATAAGGGCTTGAATCTGTTACCGGGCAGTGTTGAAATGGTTATCCATCCCCCAATCGATACACGTAAATACATGGATCAGCCCAATGAGCTGATTGATAAAACATATAATATTATACAATCGGCCTTGCGTTAGCAGATGAGCACAAGGCGGATATGTGATTGTATTTGCGGAACGGTACTTTATCATAGGGAACCGTTCCCTAAAACTTATTGAGCGCTCTACCCGGTTATTACTTGTATTGCAATTGATCGTTTACTTTAATTACAGTGGTTTTGCTGTATCTTGGGTTTTGTGTGAATGATTACATAACCAAATGGCATTTTTTGCGTAGTACACTAACTTATGAAGCATCTCGTATTACTTTTATTTGCAGTTCTGCTTGTTACTTTCGGCCGGGCGCAACATTACAGTGTTAAATCGCGCAAGGCCATTGCCAGCTTTGAGGCCGCGCAAAACAGTTATGCCAACAATCAGCCGCAAGAGGCGCTGAAGTACCTTGACGCAGCCCTTCGTAAGGAGAAGAGTTTTATTGAAGCTTATCTGCTGAAGGCTGATATTCACTTCTCGCAAAGGCAGTATAATCGTGAGGTGCATGCTCTGGAGAAGGCATTGGCTATTGATAGCACCTTTTTTGTGCCGGCTTTATTTAATATGGGCGTGGCCAAGTACAATACGGGAGCCTATGATGAGGTGCGTCCGTGGATGCTGACCTTTAAAAAATACAACCGCAATAAGCGCAGTAAGCTTAATCCTGATTTTTGGATTGAGAAAGCCGAGTTTGCCCGCGATGCCATTGTCAATCCTATCTTTATTGAGCCGGTTAATCTGGGACAGCATATTAATAGTGAGTTGGATGAATATTGGCCCAGCCTTAGTGCGAATGGCGAAACCATGATATTCACCGTGTTGGTACCTAAGGATCCATTGGTGAACGATGTTACAGGGCTTGTGAAGAATGCCATTAACTTTCGTGAGGATTTTTATGTGTCGCAACAGCACGATGGAGTTTGGCAGATGCGGCAGCCCGTAGTATCGCTCAATACCAATAGCAACGAAGGGGCCCAGACTTTAAGTGCCGATGGTAACTGGATGTTTTTCACCGCCTGTGGCCGTAAAGGAGGGCGCGGCAGTTGCGATATCTGGTTTTCGCAGCGTACCGCCGATGGATGGAGTACGCCAAGCAACCTTGGAGCGCCGGTGAATACCCCTTTCTGGGAGTCGCAGCCCAGCTTCTCATCCGACGGACGCAGCCTGTATTTTGTTAGCAGCCGGCCCGGTGGAAAAGGGAAGAAAGATATATGGAAGGCCTATATTACCGGTTATAAAAAGGATGGTACACCCTTCTTTGGTAAGCTCCAAAACATGGGGGATAACATTAATACGGAAGGGGACGAGAATTCTCCTTTTATTCATCTCGATAATAAAACTTTGTATTTTGCTTCCGATGGATGGCCGGGCATGGGCAATATGGATTTATTCTTTTCCAAGAAGAATGATGAAGGACAGTGGGGGCGCGCCAGTAATCTGGGCTATCCCTTAAATACCGAGAAGGATGAGATTGGGCTTGTGATAACGGCCAAGGGAGATCTGGGCTATTTCTCTTCCGACGGGCTCCATGAGGGGGATGATAAAGACATCTATCAGTTTACCATACCCCAAAGCATACGCCCAACACCCGTTACCTATGTAAGGGGCAGGGTGTTCGATGGTGCATCAGGCGAGCAGCTGTCGGCCGAGATACGTATTAATAAAATGCCCAATGGTGAGTTGTCGGCCAATGTGAGCACAGCACAGCACTCGGGTGAGTTTCTTTTCTGTCTTCCATCGGGTGGTAGCTATGCTTTGAATATACACAAAAAGGGTTATTTGTTTTATTCCGATAATTTTAAAGTAAGTGAAAAGGCCTCTATGGATAAGCCGCAAGTGATGGATGTGTACCTGAGTAAGATAAAAGCCGGAGCTCGCTTTGTGTTGCGTAATGTGTTTTTTGCCACCGACTCCTACGAGCTGGATCCCGCTTCACATACCGAACTGAATTACGTGGTGCACTTGATGCAGCTTAACCCGGGCGTGAAGGTTGAGATTGGTGGACATACGGATAATGTGGGTACACAGAGCTATAACCTCACGCTGTCGAACAAAAGGGCACAGGCCGTTTATGATTATCTGATAGGGCAGGGTGTAGATGCTGTTCAGCTCAGTTACAGGGGCTACGGTTTTGATCAGCCGCTGGAGAGTAACGAAACAGAAGCCGGCAGGGCACAGAACCGGAGAACGGAACTTAAGGTGACAGAAGAATAAAAAAAAACTGCCTTCGGGCAGTTTTTTAGTTATTCAAGTATTTCGATAGGGTATCCATTAGTATTTGAAGACGAATGGGTTTGGCGAGGTAATCGTCGCAGCCTGCCTCCATGCATTTCTCACGCTCACCCGACATTACGTGGGCAGTCTGTGCAATAATGGGTATGGCTTTGTTGATCGCCTTGATCTCGCGTGTGGCCGTATACCCATCCATAATAGGCAGTTGCAAATCCATTAGTACCAAATCAATCTCATTTTCCTTAAAAAGCTCAATGGCTTCCTTGCCGTCCTTGGCCCACAGTATCTTGGCGTGGGTCTTGCGAAGTGCAGCATCGAAAAATATCTTATTGGTATCTACATCTTCCACCACTAAAATCACTTTGTCTGCCCAATCCTGTACCAGCGAATTGTTTATTGAATCACTTACACTCATTTTTTCGATAGATGGGTTAATAATCTATTTTCAGCATTCTAAAGTAGCGGTTGTTAACCGATTATCCAAGACATGATGATAAAAAAACACATCGCGAATAAAGGTCTTATGTTTATCGCTGCTGTATCCCATGTGTTGGTAATGTTCTGTAGTGTTCGGTTTCAGGCATGGCAGGTTCATTAAATTCAATTATTTTCGTTGGCACAATTATCCGTGAAGAACAATGGTGATCAGACTTTTCTTTTTCATATTCCTCTGTGGCTGTGGCCAGCCGCTATTTGCCATGGCACGTATCGACTCAATGCTTCAGCGTCTGACTTTGGCCGAAAAAGTGGATTTGTTATTTGTCGACAGAAGCGATTCGCTGCCTGGTGATACCCTCATGTTGTTTCACCAATACCCGTTTTTACATGGCAAAGAGATGGATATCGATACGGTCGGATGGCCTATGCCCAACGCCTATACACTGTCGGCTCTCACCGATTCTAATTTAATTCATCAGTTTTACAAAGGCTACTATGCTGCGCATATTTCTAATGGTCTGTGTGGCGTGCTGGTGCCTGACCGCCTTCCCAATGTAGGCGTTGTGTATACCGGCCGCAGTAAGGCTTTGGATGACTTGCCCCGCATTATTGATTTTCCCTGTGAGTTGTTGGATAAGCAGCTGTTTCGTTACTTGAGAAATGAAGGGGAGGAGGATATAGATTATGCACAAATAGGTATGCCATTGCTGGGAGCATTACACCGGCCATTGGATGCAGCGGTTTCCTTTCGGGAGATGATGAAGTTTAATTACCTGTTTTGGCAGGACGGTGATGAGACTTGTCGGAAGTTGTTGCTGAAGGCCTTTGAGACCGGCTTTTTGTCAGGAGACATACTGGATGCCAAGCTCAGGCGTTTGATGCGGTATGTGATGGGAGATGCTTCTTCCGTAAGGGATGAGGTGAGGCCACAAAGAGGCATTCGCGAGCAAGTGTTTTGCGGTGCTGTATCAGCCTATCAGCGACGTAAGGTATTACCTTTAAATCGGGTGGATACACTTTCCTGTACAATAAGGGTGGCTACTGATAGCGATGTGCGTCCTTTTATAGAAAAGCTTAAGCGGTATCACCCGCAGCCGGCACAGGAGGTGTCGAATGCCCTTCGGGTGCTTGTTTCCGATAGTCTGCCCCTTCTGAGGGAGGCATTGGCAGACTATGAAGAAAAGGGCGCCTTGGGGGATGTTAATGTGCTGGTATACGGGGGTATACTCCATAGGAGCGATGTGGATCGCTTGCTTCCTGTTTTCGATGTGCTTATTCTTATGCCTCAACGCATGCATCATTCGTGGTCGATGATGGCACAAGCGCTTTATGGAGGCTTGCCCCTTAGTGGTCAGTCTGCCCTCGATAGTTGGTTGCAGCAGCAAGGCTTTCAGCGGGTGAATACGGCGGCACAGCGTCTGTCTTATGCGCTGATTCCGGAAACAGCATTCCCTCGTGACTCGATGGCTAAGATTGATAGCATTGTGCATGATGCCATACGGGAGAAGGCAACCCCCGGCGCCCAGCTATTGGTGGTTAAAAATGGTCGTATTGTGGTAGATAAGTGCTATGGGCATCATACCTACGATAAGCAGCAGGAAGTGAAAAGGAACGATCTTTACGACGTGGCATCCATCACAAAGCTGGCGGTTACCTTCCCTTTGGTGATGAAGCTGTACGAGCAGGGACGCATAGATTTGGAAGCCACCTTATCGGAATATATCCCGGGTATTGACACTACTGATAAGGGTGATATCACCCTACGCGAGTTACTGGTACATCAGAGTGGACTTATCAGTTATCTGCCTTTTCATATTAACGCGCTGGATCGCTCTTCATTGGGCAAGCGTACTTTGTATAGTCGGCATTATTCGCGTTTATACAATATTCGCGTTGATACCCGCCTTTATCAGAATAAAAATGCTCGTTTTCGGAGCGATGTATTTAATAAAAAGGAGCAGGGGATGTATACGCGCCAGGTGAGCAAAGGCCTGTTTATGAATGAGAGTTATGTGGACTCCATGTATGCACAAATATATGCTTCGAAGCGCTACGATAAAACTTATCGTTACAGCGACCTGGGGTATTATCTCTTGCAGAAGGTGATTGAGCGGCAAGCCGGAATGACCATCGATCAGCTGTTTAACCAGGTTATAGCCTCTCGTCTGGGTGCCTCGCGTATGCTCTACAGACCCTTGGAACGTTTTGCGGATACCGAGATAATACCTACCGAGAATGATCTGGCCTTTAGGCGCAGTTTGCTTGATGGTTATGTGCACGACCAGGGAGCGGCTATGTTAGGCGGTGTTGGTGCTCATGCCGGCCTTTTTGCTACCGCCGGTGACTTGGCTAAGCTGGGGCAGCTACTCTTGAATGAAGGTACCTATGGCGGGCAGCGTTTCATAAAGCCCGAAACCATTGGCCGCTTTACGCAGACAGTGAATCATGGTAACCGGCGTGGCCTGGGGGTGGATAAACCTGAGCTTGAGCCGGGCGAGAATAGTCATGTATCACAAAGAGTGTCGGCGGCTTCTTATGGTCATACAGGTTTTACCGGTACCATCTTTTGGCTTGACCCCGAGCATAATTTGATGTATATTTTCCTGTCCAATCGAATTCATCCATGGGCTTACAATAAAAAGTTGATTGAGATGAATGTGAGAACACAAATACAAGATGTAATTTACAATAGTCTGGTGCCCCACTGATGGGGCTTAAGTAATCAAGCGAAAGTTACGGTTGCTTTTAATTTCTTGCTAAAAGGCAATTAAATCTTTCTAATATTTTTATTTTTAATCATTATAAATTGTAAATTTGCATCTAATCTAAAACCACAAAACTTCAATTTAGAGTAGATATGATAGAAAAATTCAATCAAAAAATTTCTCCGGCGGGGAAATTTAAGAATGAAGGTTATCACGACGATCCTTATTTGAGAGCCTTAATTACCAAGCATGAGAAAATCAGCACAAAAATTTATGGTTCTTCAACCGAAGGATCAAAAGCTGTAGCTTCTGAGATTGCATCGATTATCAAAATCAAAGAGCTGGAAGGCGGTAAATGTGTACTGGGTTTAGCAGTAGGTTCAGCGCCCAGCGAAGTTTACTCTGAGTTGATTCGCTTGCATAAGGAAGAAGGGCTGAGCTTTAAAAACGTGATTGTTTTTAACGTGATGGAGTATTATCCGATAGCACCGGATGCCTTACAAAGTTTTAATCGTAACATACGCGAGAAGTTGTTGAACCATATTGATATTCCGGAAGAAAATATCAATTACCTGGACAGCACTCTTCCGCAGGAGAATATTTATGAATTCTGCCATGCTTTTGAGGAGAAGATTCAGCAGGTAGGCGGCATTGATATGCAAATATTGGGCGTTGGTGCCACTGGTCATATTGGCCTTAACGAGCCCGGCTCATCCTATAATTCACTGACACGTATTGTGCCTTTGGATAATATTACCCGCACCGAGGCTGCTTCAGATTTCTTTGGCCTTGATAATGCGCCTCGCAAAGCCATCACCATGGGTATTAAAACCCTTATGAATGCTAAACGGGTACGTGTACTGTCGTGGGGCGAAGGTAAAGCATCTATTCTGAAAAAGACCATTGAAGGAAATGTTACCGAGGAGAATCCTGCTTCATTCCTTCAACGTCATGAGAATTGTAAAATGATATTGGATGAGGCAGCTGCTGCCGACCTTACCCGCGTTCAAACACCGTGGCTGATCGACAGCGTTGAGTGGAACGATCGCATAATTAAAAAGGCTGTATTGTGGCTATGTCAGAAGGTGAATAAGCCGATCTTGAAACTCACCGATCGTGATTATAACGACAATGGTATGGGTGACATTCTTGCAGAACGAGGTTCAGCCTATCAGACTAACATCCGCATTTTTAATGAATTGCAGCATACTATTACCGGATGGCCCGGTGGTAAGCCCAATGCTGACGATACCAACCGTCCTGAGCGCAAAACGCCGGGTAAGAAGCGTATTATCATCTTTAGCCCACACCCCGATGACGATGTGATTTCGATGGGGGGTACCATGCTCCGCCTTGTTGATCAGGGACACGAAGTGCATGTAGCCTATCAGGTGTCGGGTAGTATCGCTGTATCGGATGATGATGTATTGCGTTATCTGGATTTCGTGGGTGACTACACTAACGGAATGACCGGTGATGATAAAGCTATTAAAGCAGAGCACGATAAAATCCGTAAGTTCCTGGCTAATAAAAAATCCGATCAGGTTGACTTGCCCGAGGTACGTCGTATCAAAGGACTGATCAGGGTAGGAGAGGCCAAGGCCGGATGTCGTTATGCCAAGGTGAAGGATGAAAATGTACACTTCCTTAACCTGCCTTTCTATGAGTCAGGTAGCGTAGAGAAACACCCGATGGGTAAAGCTGATGTAAAGATCGTTTCGGATCTTATTAAAGAGGTAAAACCGCATCAGATTTTTGCTGCCGGCGACCTGTCTGATCCTCACGGAACGCACCGTGTGTGTCTGGATGCTATCTTCCAGGCCATCGACGTACTGAAGAAGGAAGACTTTATGAAAGACTGCTGGGTGTGGTTGTACCGTGGTGCATGGCACGAGTGGGAGATTCATAATATTGAAATGGCTGTGCCCATTAGTCCGGATGAGCTTATGCGCAAACGTAACGCCATCTTTAAGCATCAGTCGCAGAAGGATGGAGCTATGTTCCTGGGGGGTGATAACCGCGAGTTCTGGCAACGTGCCGAAGATCGTAACCGGGGTACTGCACAACTTTATAATGAGTTGGGTATGGCCGAGTACGAGGCAGTTGAGGCCTTTGTTCGCTACGAGTTTTTATAAACTTATTGCAATGAAAATAGTAAGCCCGAAGCAGTTTTGCTTCGGGCTTTTTTTAGGTGCTAAAAAAGAGCAATCAACAGCGATTGCTCTTTAGTGTAATTGATATCTTTATTTTTATTGCAGAGCCTTGAGCTTATTGGCCATGGCCACGCCCAGCTGCCAGCATGCTTCGTATTTATCTTCCTTCAGGGCATGTTTTTCTTCCACGGCCTCGGCTACTTCTTCCCATTTGAGGCTTTCGCCTATCTCGCGCAGTTTTTTAACCGATGCACCGGCCCAGGTGAAGGAGCCCAGTACGCCATAGTAGTGATTGGTAACACCCATGTGATGCAGTTTGTTGGCCAGCGCTTCCATGTTGGGGTGCAGTTCGTTGCTGTAGGTGGGGCTGCCCAATATCAGACCTTTATATTTGAAAATATCTGAAATGATAAAGGAGGGATGGGTCTTACTTACATCGTACACACGCACATTTTTGATGCCACTTTCGGCAATGGCACGGGCAGTTACCTCGGCCATCTCCTCAGTGTTGCCATACATGGAAGCATAGGCCACCACAACACCTTCTTCGCCTTCGTACTGGCTCCACTGGTCGTACATGCTAATCATGCGTTGGATATTTTCACGGTATATGGGACCATGAGAAGGAGCCAGCAGTTGAATCTCCAGGCTGCCAAGTTTTTTAAGTGCTTTCTGTACCGGATTACCATATTTACCTACTATGTTTGAGTAGTAACGGCGCATTTCGTCCACATAGTGTTCAAAATCCAGCTCATCATCGAAGATACCGCCATCGAGGGTACCAAAGCTACCAAAGGCATCTGATGAGAAGAGCACCTTCTGTGTCTCTTCGAAACAAACCATCGACTCGGGCCAGTGTACCATGGGTACTGTATAAAAAGTAAGTTTGTGTTTTCCTAAATCAAGGGTGTCGCCCTCTTTTACCACCTCGAAATCACCGGTTATGCCGTAGTATCCCTCAATCATGGGAACGGTTTTTTTGTTGCCCACAATCTTCATGTTGGGATATAGCTCGGTGAGGATGCGTATAGCCCCCGAGTGATCGGGTTCCATATGGTTAACCACCAGGTAATCAACTGCACGTCCGTTGAGGATGGTGCGTACCTTGGCTATCCATTTTTCGAAATGCCCCGCCTCAACGGTATCGATGATGGCTACTTTTTCATCAGCTATCACATACGAGTTGTAGGACACACCACGGTCGAGCGGCCACATATTTTCAAATAAATTTGTGCGACGGTCGTTCACGCCCACATAAAAAATATCTTCTGAAAGATTTACCGGTCTGTACATTCCTAGTCTGTTTATATTGTATGTTGTTTTATTTCGGTGATCGAATGCGCAAAAATAATAAAAAGATACGCAAGCTAAAGCAAAATGTATCTTATCCCTTGACAATGATACGTTAAATCAGCAAAAAAGCCGGCATAATAGTACCGGCTTCTGTTCTTATTTATGCTTTTCGGATGAGTAACCACACATCGTTGTATTTCTTATACTTGTTGCGGATGGAATTAATCTTTTCACGAGCCGGCTCTTCATTGTTATAGGCCGATACGGAAACGCGATAGAGGCCATTCTCGTTTTCTAGTAATACAGGCAGAAAACCCTCGTCGATCAGTTGACGTTTATAGTTTTGTGCATTTTCCAGCACGCGGAACGATCCAATGATTACATAATATTTGAATACGGTCTCATCCTGCTCATCTATTACCCTTACCTTTTCTTCTTTCACCACAATCTTATCTTGTTTGGGTTGGGGTGTTTCCTTTTTTACCACCGGTTGGGTTTCTTCTTCAACATAAGGGCTGTCGCTGTCCTCAAAGCTGGAGGATCCCCCGTTGAGTGAGGCGCATGAAATGGCAAGGCATGAAATGGTAGTTACTGCTAAGGTTTTGATTAATTTCATATTCTTGATATTAAATGTTACTAACTTTTCTGATTGGCTTAAAATAGTCATTTTTGATAATATCGTAAATTTCTCCGGGTAAAGTGCCTGGGTTGGACAAGCCAAAAACCGGTACTGTTGATCGCAAGAATGGGTTAGTTGGATTTTGATGGTTTCAGCTTAGCGGTAGATACGATTACTGTTCAGTGCACGTTGAAATTTTCGTGCATTAATGTTGTGCTGTCGCAAGGTTTTTGCAAAGTTATGATAGCCCGAGAAATCCTCCTTGGCACACATATACAGGTAATCGTGTTTTTTATAATTCAGCACTGCTTCTATGCCCGATACCGACGGCACGCGGATGGGGCCCGGTGGAAGGCCGGCATATTTATAGGTGTTATAGGGCGAGTCGGTTTTTAAGTCCTTGCTCAGTACGCGTTGTATCGAAAAATCGCCAATGGCATATTTAACCGTTGGATCGGCCTGCAGCCGGATGCCTTTTCGTAGGCGATTGATATAAAGACCTGCCACCAGTGGTTTTTCATCGCTCTTAATGGTCTCTTCATCAACGATAGCCGCCAGGGTGCTCACCTCAATGGGTGTCAGCCCGGCAGCTTCTGCCTTTTGGCGTCGTGTCTGGCTCCAAAAACGCTGGTACTCCTTGTGCATGCGTTTGATAAAACTCTCCGGTGTGGTATTCCACCATAACTCGTAGGTGTTAGGGATAAACAAAGCCGGTGCCTGAGCCTCGTTAAAACCGTATTGCCTGAACACATCCTGATTGCTCAGGGCTTCCAGTAAGCTCAAGCTGTCACACTCAAGGTAGTCGCTCACTTCGCCGGCCAATTCAGCCATCGTTCTGATATTGTTAAAGGTAACCTTAACGGCTGTTTGTCTGCCTGCCCGCAGCAGGTTCACCAGGTCATTATTACTCCAGTTGTTTACCAGCTTATAGCGCCCGGGCTTAATACGGGTGTAATTTTTTTTCTGAGCCACCCATCTAAAGGCAGCGGCATCCTTCAGGTAAGCACCGTCTTCCAAGGCTACCATCACGTCCTCAAAGTCGGCACCTGTGGGGATATAAAAATAAGGCTGTGCAGCATCTACAGTTACGTTGGGTGCGTATATACGGTCGTAAAAACGCTTGCCCATATAAAGCGCTACTGCCGTTATTACCAGGATAATGGACAGTAGACGCAGCAGTAGCCGGCTCGTGCGTTTGTGTTTACTTCGTTGTTTAATCGCCATGGTTTAAATCGTATGATTGGTCAAAATTTCTTTATAAAATATTCACTTCCGGTTCAATACTGATGCCAAACATCGCTTGTACATCCTGTATAATCTGTTGGGCCAGATGAAGTACCTCGTAACCGGTGGCTCCTCCCTTGTTTACCAGTACCAGAGCTTGTTGGGTGTGAACAGCAGCGCGTCCCATGCTTTTGCCTTTCCAACCGGCTTTTTCGATGAGCCATCCTGCGGGTACTTTTACCATGCTGTTGTCGAGTGGGTAATGGGGTACATCGCCATGTTGTTCTTGTAAGGTGGAAAAGGCCTCACAATTAATCACCGGATTCTTAAAGAAGGAACCTGCATTGCCCAGCTCCTCTGGTTCGGGTAGCTTGCTGCGGCGTATATCAATAATGGTATTGCGCACATTACT
Source organism: uncultured Carboxylicivirga sp. (assembly GCA_947491945.1). Taxonomy (GTDB): domain Bacteria; phylum Bacteroidota; class Bacteroidia; order Bacteroidales; family Marinilabiliaceae; genus Carboxylicivirga; species Carboxylicivirga longa. The sequence continues at coordinate 12,890 of CANLLN010000001.1, forward strand.
CAGAGTCAGGCGGCCGTTTTTTTGCACCTGCTCTTTAACCGGGCCATAGCTTAAATGAAAGCTGGCAGACTTATTGAGTTTAAAGATCACGGAGGTGATCAGAGTCTTATTCTTCAGTTCTCCTTTAAATATGCTTTGGCGATAGGCAAAATGGCAATCGGCATTGCTCATTTCAAAAGGATGGCCGTCAGCTATGTAATACCCCTTCACGCTTTCGATGCAGTCTTTTACCTCTACGCCATAGGCACCAATATTTTGCACCGGAGAAGCGCCCACATTTCCGGGTATGTACGATAGGTTTTCCAGTCCATACCAATTGCGATCCACGCAGTAGGCTACCAGATCATCCCATACCACACCGGCCGATGCCTCCAGCCAGATATATTCCTCATTCTCCCTCACCTTGGTAATATTATTCATTATAGGATGAATGATCGTGCCTTCAAAATTTTGGCTGAATAGGATGTTGCTGCCACCGCCGAGTACCAGAAAAGGCTTGTTTTGTTGCTGCACATAGGCGAGGGCTTTCGCTACCTCGGTATTATTGTGGCAGGCAATGTATTCCCCGGCTGTTATGTCAAAGCCAAAGGTGTTAAAAGACTTGAGTTGGAAGTCGTGTTTTATCTGAATCATGCTGTTATGCTTGAACCGGCAAAGATATAGGAAATATGTTTTTAGCCACAATAAGAGGAAGTATGAAATTTGAGTTTCCCGCAAAGGCTGCATTGGGTTATGTTGCTATATGCCCCAATTAACTTACTTTTGTGCAAAACAACGAAAATTATGACTCAGCTACGCGCCTGGGTGAGTGCCTTTCGTCTGCGCACCTTGCCCTTGGCTCTATCATCAATAATAATGGGAGGTTTTTTGGCAGCTTTCTACGGCTCTTTTAGTTGGGCCGTGCTTCTATGGGCGTCACTCACTACTTTGTTTTTACAGGTCTTGTCTAACCTGGCTAACGATTATGGCGACACGGTTAATGGAGCCGATCATGCGGGGCGACAAGGGCCACAGCGTATGGTGCAGGCCGGTTTGATAGCGCCTAAACGCATGAAAGTTGCTATCGTTTTATTCGTTCTGTTTTCATTCATCTCCGGTATTGCCCTTATTATTACTGCTTTTCAAACATTACAGCAGATGGGCAGTCTGTTGTTTTTTGTAGTAGGTCTGCTGGCCATTGCGGCTGCCATGAAATATACGATGGGAAAAAATCCCTACGGTTATAATGGCTTGGGAGATCTGTTTGTGCTCTTGTTCTTTGGCCTGGTGGGGGTGGGCGGTTCTTTTTATCTGCATCATCATAGAGTGGAGTGGGAGGTAGTTTTACCTGCATTATCTGTGGGTTTGTTGAGCTCTGGTGTACTTAACCTGAATAACATGCGCGATGAACAAAGCGATACACAAGCCGGTAAAAGAACCCTGGTGGTTAAGAATGGTTTGCTATGGGCCAAGCGCTATCATTTTATACTTATCATTACGGCCATGTTATGTTCCTTGGTTTTTGTTTTGGTACAGACCTTTTGCTGGCCTCATTACTTATTTATCCTGTCCCTGCCGCTTTTTATTCGCCATCTGAGCGTAGTAAGACATGCCGTGACGGCAGAGAATTTTGATCCCGAGCTGAAAAAGCTGGCTCTTTCAACTTTATTATATGTTATTTTGTTTGGCAGTGGATTAGTAATGTGTTAGTTATGTTACGTGCGAGTTATATAAAGAGAGATCTTGTATTCAAAGAGGCAGGCGGCACCTCAAGGGGTGTGCTGCTGACCAAGCCCAGTTGGTTTATACGGCTGGAGAATGAGAAAGGTGATGTGGGCATGGGTGAGTGCTCGGTGATACCGGGTTTGAGTCCGGATGATACGGCTGAGCTGCCGGAAGTCATTCATCAGGTATGTAGTAATATTAACAACTATTGCCAGAACTACCACACCACCTTGCGTGCTTATCCAGCCTTGCGTTTTGCGCTTGAAACGGCTTTGAAAGGATTAACTCAGCAAAGTGCCTACGCACTATTTCCCAGTGCTTTTATTGAGGGCAAGGCATCTATCCCCATCAATGGATTAATATGGATGGGAGATCATGATACCATGCTCAAACGTATTGAAGCAAAGTTGCGGGATGGTTTTTCCTGTCTTAAGCTGAAAGTGGGTGCCATCGATTTTGAAAAAGAGTTAAGCCTGCTTAAACATATCCGGCAGCATTACAGCCGAAATGATCTGGAGTTGCGAGTGGATGCCAATGGTGCTTTTGCGCCGGAAAATGCGCTTGAGCGTTTAGAGGCCTTGTCGGCCTACGATATCCATTCTATAGAACAACCTATTAAAGCCGGACAGTGGGAGGCCATGCATGCCCTGTGCCAGCAATCGCCTATTCCCATTGCTTTTGATGAGGAGCTGATAGGTATTTCTGACAGGGCAGATAAAGAAAGCCTGTTGAAAGACATAAAGCCGCAGTATATTATCTTGAAGCCCAGTTTGATTGGTGGATTTCAGTCGGCTGATGAATGGATCGCGCTGGCCCAGAATCATCAAATAGGGTGGTGGGCCACCTCAGCCCTGGAGTCTAACCTGGGACTCAGTGCCATTGCTCAGTGGGTCTTTCAGAAAAATAACCCTCTGCGGCAGGGCTTAGGAACGGGACAAGTGTTCACCAATAATCTGACATCGCCACTGTTTCTCAAGGGGGAACAGCTTTATTATCAACCGGAAAGAATGTGGTCTAACCCCTTTAGTGAGCAGGTATGAAAGATCCTATAGCTATTCAATATCAGAAGCTCACTTTCAACGATCGTTGTTACTCGGGTCGGCAGGAGTTACTGATGCTCAGTGATCAGCTAATGGCACAGGCCGATGATGAAAGTGTTCATATCGCACAGTTTTTAAAGGATTGGGTGAGCGATGAAGCCAGTATTCGGCTGCATACCTCCGGAAGCACCGGTGAACCTAAGTTGATAGAGGTGGGGAAGGCAGCCATGGTAGCATCGGCAAAGCGTACCCTGGATTTTTTTGATTTGCCCCCGGGTGCCACAGCCCTTTTGTGTATGTCGGCCCGCTATATTGCCGGTAAAATGATGTTGGTAAGGGCTTTGGTAGGGGGGCTTAACCTGCTTTCGGTACCTGTTTCCTCTCATCCTCTTAAGGGCATTAATCGCCGCCTTGATTTTGCAGCCATGGTGCCTATGCAGGTGGCTACCCTGGTGGAGAAGGATCCTGGAGCCCTGTTCAAGCTTGGATGTCTGATAATCGGTGGAGGGGCTGTATCCAATAAGGTGCGTAAAGCACTTCAGCATAATGATATTAATGTGTGGGAGACTTATGGCATGACAGAGACGGTCTCTCATATTGCGCTGCGTCCCTTGAAGGATCCTTCAGTACCTTTTCGTTTGTTGCCCGGCATTGCCATTGAGGCCGATGAACGGGGCTGCCTCGTTATTCAGCCTTCAGCGCTTAATGAGGATCGTTTGCTTACCAACGACCTGGTGGAGCTGGTGTCGGAAAACGAATTCCATCTGCTGGGTCGCTACGATAATATCATCAATACGGGCGGCATTAAGGTGGTGCCCGAGCTCATAGAGTCCCGCCTAAAGCCTTTGATACCGTATCCCTTCATTGTGTCGTGGAAGGAGGATGCTCTGTTGGGGCAGAGGTTGGTGCTGGTCATCGAAGCTGATGCATCTTTTCCATGCCCTTCTTTTGAACAAGTGAACCTGAAGCGCCATGAGCTGCCTCGCGAAGTAGTTTATCTGAGTGAGTTGCCCCGCACGGTAACCGGTAAGGTGCAGCGCGTCAAATTACAGCAAGTAATTGCCCGGCCTTAGTGTTTTGACAGGGCATTAATTATATTTGTGCTCAATATAAATGTATGGTTAAAATGAAGTCATCCTTATTGCTGAGCTTGTTTGTACTTTCCTTATTGGTAGTATCTTGTTATAATCAGCGTCCCGATATTAAGCATGTCACCTATGTTGAGCCTGCCGATCCTGAGCCCATAGATGTGGAAGCCTGGGAACTTACCGGCCGCGGTTTGCATCTTTCCTATGGTTCGAAGGATAAAAAATATAAAAAAGGGAAGGTTCCCATGCTGTCTGTCATAAAAGATGCCAATGTGCAGGCCTGGCAGGGCGAGTGTGTTTCATTGCAAGCGGTGATATGGAGCGCTTACGATGTGGACCAGGTTGAGTGTGAGTGGGGTGATCTGGTATCGGCAAATGGTGATACTATTTCTCGCAATATTATACAAACTCACTTTGTGAGGTATATCATGAGTGATGCCGGTTTTGTGCCTGCGGGCGATACCTTAGCCGATGATCAGCAAGGCTGCCTGATGCCCGATATGCTGGATCAGCTGCCGTGTATGAATATGGAGGCCCGATCGGTAAGGCCTTTGTGGATTACCCTGAACCTCCCAGATGATATGACTGCCGGAGTGTATCGCACCTCCCTGAAAGTGTACTCGAAGAAGAATTCGCCCCAGGAATTGCGTCTTACCTTAAAGGTAATCGATAAGAAGATGCCGCCGGTTGATCTATGGTCATTCCAGACAAACCTTGCCATAAATCCGCTTTCAATAGCACGTTGGCACAAGGTGACTTCTTGGTCGCCGGCTCATTTTGATGTGATGGATCCTTATGTGGCCTTATTGAAACGTGCCGGCCAAAAGACAATTACCACCAATATATTTAGCTCTTTGGAGGACATAAAGTATGAGTCACCGCTCATTAAATGGACAGTGCAGGAAAAAGGACTTGATGCTGATTTTACTCATTTTGACCAATGGGTGTCTTTTATGATGCAGCAGGGTATATCTGCGCGTATCGAATGTAATGTGTTTTTTAATGACGAACACTGTATTGCTGTGTTTGATCCTCAGGTCAATGGGTATGTGCACCGTACTATAAGTGTGCAGGAAGATAAAGTCCTCTTAAGTCAGTGTCTGGAGGCAGTAATAAGTCACTTGGAATCGAAAGGTTGGTACGATCGTAGTGTGTTTGCCTACGGATCGGATAATATGAAAGCTGTTGAAGGTGTTAAGCAGGTGCTGCAGGGTATTCAACCCGATGTTAAGTTAGAGCTGTTGGTGCAGGAGTGGACCCCCGGGCTGATGGATGGCGTGTTTGCGGCCAATGTGCCGGCACAGTACAGTAACCTGAAGGAGTGGTTTAAGATTCGCAATCAGCAAGGACAGGCTTCCTTTTTTCATTTGGATGCTAATAATCGTGTGCCCAATATCTTTTTGCATTCACCATCGTCCGAAGCAGCATGGTTGGGGTGGTATGCTATGGCCCAGGGTATTGACGGCTTGCACGTAAAGGATTTTAATAATTGGCTGGATAAGCCATTGCTCGATGCACGCGTAAGTAAGCAGTCCTCGGGGGGTAACTTCTTAATTTATCCCGAGGGTCGCAGTTCTATTCGTTATGAACGATTGATCGAAGGTATTCAGGATTATGAGAAGCTGCGTATGATACGCGATCAGGAACTAGCAAAAGGAGATGTAGTTGCTCAGCAGCGATTGGAGAAGCTGGATGAGGTGCTCAGTGACTTTGTGATTAACCGCATACCACGTGAGAGTGCGGCACAAATGATTGGTAATGGGCGCCAGGTGTTGCATGAGCTGGCGCTACCCAACGGGGACAAGCCGGAATAGTATTAGCATTATTTCTGGCTTGGTAGAATATTCTGACCTAAAATGCAGGAACAGCAATCGTCGGAAACGAATGCCTCAGCTTGTCTTCGTTGAGTTATGAATAATGTCATTATTCAGCTGACGCATCTTTTGTTTATTTGTGGGTTGGTGTTTCGTTGTCCCTACAACTCACAATATCTGATTAAATACAGAATTAAATTGAATTAATTATATCGTTATGAAACAATTATCAACATTACTACTAAGTATTTTTTGCTTGTCGGTTTTTGCGCAGGACAAGGTAGAGACCTATCAATTTGAAACGATTTATGATTTGGAGGCCACCAGTGTTAAAGATCAGCATCGTTCCGGAACCTGTTGGAGCTTCTCAGCTTTGGGTTTTTTCGAGTCTGAGATGATACGCATTGGCAAGGAGCCTGCTAACCTGTCAGAAATGTTTGTGGTGCGCCACTGTTATGCCGATAAGGCTGAAAAATATGTGCGTTTGCATGGTTCGCTTAACTTTAGTCCCGGTGGTGCTTTTCACGATGCAGTGTATGTAATGAAGAAGTACGGTATGGTACCCGAAGAAGCTTACAATGGCTTGCAATATGGTGAAGAGTCCCATGTGCATGGTGAGATGGATGCTGTTCTAAAGGGTTATGTAGACGCTGTTATCAAAAATAAGAATAAGAAATTAAGTACGGCCTGGAAGAAGGGTTTCGATGGCGTTTTGGATGCCTATCTGGGCGAGGAGCCTGCATCGTTTGAGGTAGATGGCAAAACCTATACACCACAAACCTACATGAAAGAGAAGGTAGGTTTGGATATGGATGATTACATTCAGGTTTCTTCTTATACGCACCATCCTTTTTATGATACTTTTATTATTGAGGTACCCGATAACTGGTTGTGGGGCGAAGTGTATAATGTAACACTGGATGATCTGATGACAATTTTTGAGCATTCCCTGGAGCAGGGTTATAGCATTGGCTGGGCTGCTGATGTGAGCGAGAAAGGCTTTTCTCATACCAACGGGGTAGCCATTGTTCCAGAGAGTGATAGTAAAGAGATGTCGGGTTCGGAGCGTGCCCGCTGGGAAAGTATGTCGCGTGCTGACCGTAATAAAATGATGTATAGCTTTGATAAGCCGGTGAAAGAAAAAGTAATCACCCAGGAGATGCGTCAGGAAGCCTACGATAATTATCAAACCACCGACGACCATGGTATGCAGATTACCGGTATGGTAAAAGATCAGAATGGTACCAAGTATTTTAAGGTGAAAAACTCATGGAATACCAATAATAAGTACGATGGTTATTTCTATGCCTCAGAGGCCTTTGTGAAGTACAAAACTATGTCTATCATGATTAATAAAAACGCCCTTACTAAAGATTTGAAGAAAAAGCTTGGTTTGAAATAGTCCCGGTAAGGAGAGCGAATGAAATAATAAACCACGGTTGCCGCTAGCAGGCAGGCCGTGGTTTTTTTATGTTTTTTCTGCCAATTGTTTTTATTTATTGGAAAAAGTCACATATTTGCATGTGTTAAAATATGTAAATATTCGTTATGTCTGAATCATTTAATGCTTGGTGTATTTAATTAGTGTTAAAAAGGTTTAAGAGATTGACATTTGTGCAATTATTATTGAACTTAGATTTCGCGAATTGAGTATAAGGATTTATGAAGCTTTCTTCATAAGTTAGGGTTAAGGTTAGGTTGAAGAAGGAATGTTTGAAAAGTCAAGCATTCCTCTTTTTTTGTCTTATATTGAACCTTTTAAGTATTAAGGTGTTTAAATATTAGTTAGATTTTTTTCATAGATTTGGATTTTTGAGTTAAGGTTAGGAAGAAAGAAGGAGCTAGTGATAGTTCCTTTTTTTTGTACACTAAAAAAGGCGAAAACATTGTTTTCGCCTTTCCTGTTGATGCTCTTTAATATTATTTTCTGATAAGCGCGCCCAAATCTCTTTCGTAGGTGCTCATCATTTTCTTCATTATTTTATCAATCTGTTTGTCGTTCAGTGTTTTATTCTCGTCTTGGAGAATAAAGCTAACGGCATATGATTTCTTGTCGGCTCCCAGTTTCTCGCCTTCAAATACATCGAATAAAGATACTTGCTTAAGAAGTTTCTTTTCTGTTTTCAGGGCAATTTGTTTTACCTGTTCAAACTTCACATCTTTATTGATTACCAGTGCCAGGTCGCGTTTTACCTCCGGAAATTTAGGTATCTCGGTGAAGGTAACGGTTTTCTTGCTGCTTTTTTTCAGGATGATATCCCATTTAATTTCGGCAAAATATACTACGACATCAATATCGAAGCTTTTCAGTATTTTATTGTCTACCAAGCCATAATCAATCACTGATTTATCACCTTGCGCTAAGGATAAGCCTTCGGCAAACAAATCGCACTTGGTCTCTTCTTCCTTAAAATCACTGAAGGAAAGACCCAAACGAATCAGGATGTTCTCAACCTGGTTCTTAAGATCGAAAAAGCTGGTTTTTTGTTCCGGCGTATTCCAGTTGGTTGTAGCTTTATTACCCACCATAAACAGTGCGAGCTTTTGCTCTTCGTTGTAGCTGCTCAGGTCACTTTTATCGCTGCCATCGGCATAATGATAGGTGTTACCGTATTCGAAAAACTTAAGGTCGCCACTGCGTCGGTTGATGTTGTGCTGTATAGACTCAAGGCCTCCGAATAAGAGGGTCTGACGCATTCCGTTCAGGTCATTACTCAGTGGGTTAGCGAGCTCCACCACGTTTTCGCGCGGGTAAGTCTTGCTTGCTTCGTAGTAGGCAGCCTTGGTTAATGAGTTGCACATAATCTCACTGAAGCCCTGTGCTGTCAATTGGTTAGCTATGCAGTTTTTCGATTTATGGTCATCGGGTTTTTGTGAATATACAATAGTGCTGTTCACCGATGATGGCATCTCTATGTTATTATAGCCATAGATGCGTAATATTTCTTCAATGATGTCGGCCTCGCGCTGCACATCAACCCGATAAGGAGGTACCAATAGCTTCAGATCAGTATCGGTTTCGTTCGTGATCTCGATATCCAGTGCTACCAGAATACTTTTGATAGTGTCTTTCGAAAGCGACTTACCAATGAGGCGATGGATATTGTGGTAGCTTACATTTACCTCGAAGGGATTGATGGGTGTAGGGTAGTTATCTGTAATTTCGCTTGAGATAGTACCGCCGGCAACTTCCTTGATCAATAGAGCAGCACGTTTTAGCGCATATACCGTTATGTTAGGATCAATGCCACGTTCAAAACGGAAGCTGGCATCGGTGCTTAATGTATGGCGTTTGGCCGTTTTACGCACCCACACAGGATTGAAGTAGGCACTCTCAAGAAATATCTTTGTTGTTTTTTCTGTCACCCCGCTTTTATTGCCGCCAAATACACCGGCAATACACATACCTTCTTCGGCGTTGCATATCATCAGGTCTTTGTCTGATAGCTCACGTTTAACTTCATCCAGTGTTTCAAAGCATGTGCCATCGCTCAGTGTTTTAACAATCACCTGGTTGCCGGCAACGGCATCGCCATCAAAGGCGTGAAGGGGCTGTCCTACTTCGTGAAGCACAAAGTTGGTTACGTCCACCACGTTATTGATAGGGCTTAGGCCTATGGCTTTTAATTTATTCTGTAACCACTCGGGTGACTCCTGAATGGTAACATCACTGATGGTAAGGCCGCAGTAGCGCGGACAAGCCTCGGTGTTTTCCACCTTCACCGTTACGGGGTAGTTGGTATTATCTACTTTAAAGTCATCCACCGATGGTAGGGTGAGTGAAACATCATTGTTTTGCTGTTTCAGGTAGGCAGCCAGGTCGCGTGCTACACCATAATGAGAAGCGCCATCTACCCGGTTGGGGGTTAGGTCAATCTCAATAACGGTATCGGTTTCTACGGCAAAATAATCTTTCGCCAGGGTGCCGGGCTTCAGCTCAGCCGGCAAAACCATAATTCCATCATGGCCGGCGCCTAAGCCCACTTCGTCTTCGGCACAGATCATGCCCATGGATAGCTCCCCTCTGATTTTAGACTTTTTAATGGTAAAGCTGTCATCATCGCTGTAAAGCACGGTGCCCACCGTTGCCACAAGCACTTTTTGGCCAGCTGCTACATTGGGTGCGCCACATACAATGGGCAAGGATTCTTCGCCACCAACATCAACGGTAGTAACACTCAGTTTGTCGGCATTCGGATGCCTTTCGCATGTTAACACCTCACCAATCACCAGGCCTTCCAATCCACCTTTTATTGATTGTACTTCTTCCATTCCACCCACCTCAAGTCCGATGTCAGTCAGTATTTCGCAGGCCTTCTCAGGCGCTAAATCAATATTCAGGTAATTCTTTAGCCAGTTGTATGAAATATTCATTCGTCTAAAATCATTATTTGTTGAACATCAAAATGATACGTATGTATCTTTCCTCTCTTTCAAAAAGAGCAAACAAAAGTAATTATTTTGACTGCTGTAAACTAATTATTTGCCCGTGTTTTTATGATTTTCAGATGAGAATGTATGCGTGCCGGACAACAGGTACTTTGGTGGATAGCGACCAGAAATAGCGCCAGGCGCCCAACGGCCTTTCGGGCGAAGAAAGGGCAGGGGCGCATGGGAATTGATACAATATGCCTATCTTTGGTCGGTTAAAAGGAATGTTTATATGTCGAAAACTGAGATGGAACGACCTTTGATTTTAGTAACTAACGACGACGGTATTAAGGCCGGAGGGTTAGAGTCATTGGTGAAAATGTTGATGCAGATTGGTGATGTAGTAGTGGTGGCGCCCAATGAATCGTATTCGGGTATGTCGCACGCCATTACGGTAAAATCACCCTTGTATGCTAAGTTGGTGAAAGAAAAAGAGGGTCTGAAGCTGTATAAGGTGAACGGAACACCTGTCGATTGTGTTAAGCTGGCCATTAATGTCCTGCTCGATCGCAAACCCGATTTATTGGTATCAGGCATTAATCACGGTACCAACTCCAGCATTAGCCTGCACTATTCAGGCACCGTTGGGGCTGCGCGTGAGGGAGCGCTCAACCAAATACCTGCGGTGGGTTTTTCTTTGTTGAACTATCGTTATGATGCTGATTTCAGTGAGGCTGTTAAAGTTGCCAGTCATGTTGTGAAGTCGGTGCTGGAGGATAAGTTGCCGGTGGGCACCTTTATTAATGTGAATATCCCTGATATTAACCCGGTTAAGGGGGCCCGTGTGGTGCGCCAGAGCAAAGGAAAATGGGTTGAGGAATTCAGTGAGCGGCAGGATCCACGGGGACGTACCTATTACTGGTTAACCGGACATTTTGAAAACCTGGAACCTGAGGCCAGAGATACCGATGAGTACATTCTAAGCAAGGGTTATGCCTCTATTGTGCCTTGTCATCTGGATGCTACCAATTACAATCTCTTGTCCTATATGAAGGAGCAAAACTATGAATTGTAAATGCAATAAACTGTATATCGGCATGGTAATTGGCCTTGTTCTGCCAATTATCATGTCTTTAGTACTCTATTTTTTTGTTTACCGGGGCGACCTGGTCTATGGATCGTTTCTCAGCCAATTGGTGAGGACAGGTAATATGGGGCGCCTCCTGAGTGTGAGTGTGCTGCCCAACCTGCTCGTATTTTTCATTGCAGTTAATAAGGAGCGTTTGCTGGCGGCACGAGGCATTGTTACATCTACCATACTGTATGCCATTGCCGTGTTTGTATTGCGTTTTCTGATGTAAGCTAAAACAAGCTATACTATGCGTTACTATATCATTGCCGGCGAAGCGTCAGGCGATTTACATGCAGCCAATCTTATGAAGGCTCTTAAAACGCAGGACGAAACGGCTGAGTTTCGTTTCTGGGGCGGCGACCTAATGGCTGCACAGGGCGGGACGCTGGTGCGTCATTATAAAGATACGGCTGTTATGGGGCTTTGGGATGTGCTGACGAACCTGAATACCATAAAAAAGAATTTTAAGAGTTGCCAGGATGATCTGTTAGCCTATAAAGCCGATGTGCTCATATTGGTTGACTATGCCGGTTTTAACCTGCGTATGGCGCGTTTTGCTCATGCTCATAATATTTTGGTATATTACTATATATCGCCCAAGGTGTGGGCCTGGAATCAGAGTCGCGTAAAAAAGATAAAGGCCAGTGTGGATCGTATGTTTACCATTTTGCCTTTCGAGACCAAATTTTTTCAGGCGCATGGGGTAGAGGTGCAGTACAGTGGCAACCCGGTGCTGGATGCCATTGATAACCGACCGAATAAAAATGAATCCTTCGCTGATTTTATCAAGCGAAATGGCTTGGATGAGCGCCCCAAGGTGGCCTTGCTGGCCGGTAGCCGTAAGGGTGAGATAAGCTACAATCTGCCTGCCATGCTTCAGATGGTGGATAAGTTTCCGGATTATCAGTTTGTGATTGCCGGGGCTCCTTCCTTTAGTGTGGAGGAGTATAAACCGTTTGTGGGAGATGCCGATGTGGCGCTAGTGACAGGCGAGACTTATTCGCTGCTGCAACAGGCAAGAGCAGCGCTTGTTACCTCCGGAACGGCTACGTTGGAGACAGCACTTCTAGACTGTCCGCAGGTAGTGTGTTACCGCATGTGGGGGGGAGCTTTTACCGATTGGGTGGCAAGATTAGTAATTAAGGTACCGCATATTTCACTGGTTAATTTAATTTTGGAAAAAGAAGCGGTACGGGAGTTATTTCAACGTGACTTCTCACTTGCTAAGCTGGAGCAGGAGCTTGGTCTGCTGCTGCAGGAAGGACCAAGGCGTCAGGCCATGATGGACGACTACCAGGAGTTGCATCGTCGCATGGGGGAAGCGGGATCGAGTAGGCGTACCGCACAGCTGATGTTGACTGCCCTTAAAGCAGATCTAAAAAACAAACAGGAAAGATAATTGCCTATGATTGCATTATTTAAGCGTGAATTAACTGTATTTTTTAGTTCAGTAACCGGCGCCCTAGTCGTTTCGGTATTTCTACTACTCACAGGTTTATTTCTTTGGCTCATCCCCAATGAGCTGAATATTCTTTATGCCGGATATGCCAGCCTTGACTCTTTGTTTTACATCGCACCGTGGGTGTATTTGTTTCTGGTGCCGGCGGTTACCATGCGTTTTTTTGCTGATGAGAAAAAAATGGGTACCCTTGATATGCTGATGACACGACCCGTGTCACCCATGCAGATTGTGAGTGCCAAGTTTATGGCAGGGCTGTCTGTGGTTATTATCAGCCTGGTGCCTACGCTTATTTATGTGTTTAGCGTATATCAGCTGGGGCTGCCTGTTGGGAATATGGATATGGGAGGTACCTGGGGCTCATACATTGGCCTTTTGTTTTTAGCGGCTGTGTATGTTTCCATTGGCGTTTTTGCCTCCTCGCTCACCGAGAACCAGATTGTGGCCTTTGTGTTGGCTGTGCTCCTCGCCTTTATGTTTTATGATGGTTTTGATACACTGGCTTCTTTGCCGGCCTTGGAGAACTATCGCGAGCTAATCAGTTACCTGGGCATCGATAGTCATTACCGCTCGCTGAGCCGCGGTGTAATCGATTCGCGCGACCTTGTGCATCTGACTTCCCTGGTGTTCTTCTTTCTATATTTAACCAAATTGTCACTGCTCCGTAACAAGCGCTAATATTTTGTTGTTCCTATGTCTATTCGTTTCAATCAAACCCAAAAACTTATTCAAGTGACTCTTTTGTTGGCTGCCTTGCTGGTTATTGCCTGGATAAGTCAACAGTTTTTCTTTCGCATCGACCTGACCAGCGAGAAGCGTTACACATTAACGGAAACATCACAGCGCTTTATGCAGGAGCTGGAGTCGGAGCTATATGTCAAGGTGTATCTGGATGGCAACCTGAACAGTGGATTCCGGCGTTTATCCAATGCTACGCGCGAGATGCTGGAAGAGTTCAAGTCGGAAGGGGGCACTTCCATGTATTTCGAGTTTGTCAACCCCGATAAGGGCGGAGCCGATGATCGCAAAGCACTGATGGAGACTTTGGCGGAATATGGTTTTGAGCCCCAGGCGGTGTTTGAGAGTGCTGAGGATGGCCGCCAGATACAATCTAATGTTTTTCCCTATGCCCTTGTGTATTATCAGGATCGGATAGTGGGTGTTAACCTATTGGATAACCTGCCTTCGCGCAGTGGCGCTGAGAATCTGAATACCTCCATTGAAGGCCTGGAGTATAAATTTACCAATGCCTTTAAGCGCTTGCTGAGCCGTGAGAAGCCACGCATTGCTTTTTTGGAGGGGCATGGCGAGCTGGATGAGTTGGAGGTGATTGAAGCTACCGATGCTTTGTCGGCCTACTATCAGGTGGATAGGGGACAGATAGGTAGTGATGCCGGTATTTTAAAGCCTTACAAAGCGGTGATTATTGCCAAGCCCACCCAGCCTTTTACCGAGAAGGAAAAGTACGTGCTTGATCAATACCTGATGCAGGGCGGGCGCATTCTTTACCTGATGGATGCTGTGAGACTGACGCTGGACAGTCTGCGCTCGTCACCGCAAACTATCGGTTTGTATAACGATGTGAATTTAGATGATCAGCTTTTCAAATACGGAGTACGTGTTAATCCGGTAGTTGTGGAGGATGTGCAGGCGGGTCGTATTATACTCAATGCCAGGCCGCAGGGGCAGCCGCAGATGGTGCCTGTTCCGTGGCTGTATAGTCCGCTGTTGTCATCGGCGCAAAATCACGTTATCACACGTAATATTAATCTGGTGCGGGGGTCTTTTACGGGCACCGTAGATACGGTGGGTGTTGGTTTGGAGCTAAGCCGTCAGGTCTTACTGCGTACTTCGCAATATACCAAGGTGAATCAAACACCGGTTTTTATTTCCATGGCCGATGTGAATAAGCAGCCTAAGCAGAGTGAGTTTAACGCATCGCATCAGGCGGTGGCCCTTGTTCAGGAGGGGCGGTTTCCTTCGGTTTTTGCCAATCGTCAGGTGCCGGCAGGTCTTACGGGAGTGGATAAGTTCAGGGGCAAGAGTGTGCCCACCAAAATGCTTGTGGTGGCCGATGGTGATATTATCCGTAATAAAGTACGCTTTAAGCAGCAGGCTAATCCGCAAATACTTCCGTTGGGTTACGATGAAGGCTCGCGCATGCTCTATGGTAACAAGGACTTCATTGTAAATGCTGTTAATTACCTATGCGACGATGAAGGGTGGATGGCCCTACGGGGGCGTCACCTTACATTGCGATTGCTCGATAAACAAAAGTTATCGCAGGGCACGGCTAGCTGGAAGTGGCTTAATGTGGGCTTGCCCATCGTGCTTGTGCTATTGGGTAGTATCCTGTTTGTGTACCTTCGTTATCGCCGCTTTGGCCGATAAAATATGGTGTGTTACCGGCTTGCTTTGTCTTGTTTCGATTGTCTATCGCGGCTTGTTTGCTATTGTTAATAACTCATGAAAAATTAAAGAAAACAGGGCTTTGCAGCCATGCCTTTTTTCGTATCTTGCATACCTACGCATTTATTCATTCAAAAGACGAAGTGAATAGTCGTAATTATCTGTTTTTTTGATATATTTGATAAAAACTAATAACGAAATAACCTATGAAATTTGTAGTTTCCAGTACGGAATTACTATCGCATCTGCAAGCTATTAGTCGTGTGATTAGTAATAAAAGTACATTACCAATCCTTGATAATTTTTTATTGGATCTGAAAGACAGTAAACTGGTGATGACAGCGTCTGACCTGGAGGTGACCATGGTAACGTCGCTGATGCTTGAAAATGCCGATGGGGATGGGGTAATTGCATTGCCTTCGCGTATTTTACTGGAGACGCTAAAGAAATTTCCTGAGCAGCCCTTGAATTTTGAAATTAACATGGATACTTTTGGTGTTGATATCATTACTGAAAAGGGTAAGTTTAGTATTGTGGGGCAAGATGGAGCAGACTTTCCGGAATTGCCAACACTGGATGCAGACAAGAGTTCGGGACTGCAAGTGCCGGTTGACCTTCTTGAGTCAGGTATCAATAAAACTTTGTTCGCTACAGCTGATGATGAGTTGCGTCCGGTGATGAATGGTATTTTGGTGGAGCTGTCGCCCGATAATATGACTTTTGTGGCTTCTGACTCGCACAAGCTGGTGCGTTACCGTCGCCTGGATGCCACCACTGAATTTACAGCATCCTTTATTTTACCCAAAAAGCCGGCAGGATTGCTTAAGAATGTATTGCCTAAGGAGAGTGGTGATGTATCCATTGAGTTTGATGATAAGAATGCCTTTTTTACCCTGCCCAACTATAAGTTAGTGTGTCGCTTGGTGGAGGGTAATTACCCAAGTTATAATGCAGTGATACCACAGGATAATCCTTACAAGGTGATCATCGATCGCAGTGAGTTTCATAACACCCTGGGACGTGTATCCATCTTCTCTAATCAGGCCAGTAATCTGGTGAAGCTGAAGATGACGCCCGGTGAAATGGTGGTGTCGGCGCAGGATATTGACTTTAGCATCTCGGCACACGAGCGATTAAGCTGTCAGTACGAAGGCGATCAGATGGAAATTGGTTTTAAGTCGGGCTTCTTGGCTGATATCCTCGATAATCTGAATTCCACTGATGTGATTCTTGAATTATCGGATCCTTCAAGAGCCGGTATTCTTCTGCCCTTTGAGAATAATGAAAACGAAGATGAGTTGATGCTGTTGATGCCGATGATGATTAACGTGTAATATTTGTTTGTACTTAATATATAAAAGCCGCTGTATCTTTTTCGATATAGCGGCTTTTATTGTTTTACAGAGAATTTTAGCAATGGAGAGCTTGCATGTATGAAGGGGGTCAGCAGAAAGCCTGTTTCTTGTGGCGATGCGGAGCAGCCTTATCAAATGCCAATTAGTCCATAGGTATATTAAATATATTATGTAGCTTCAAGGGCAATATAAATAATATGATTTGTATTGGGGAGTTATGGCAAATTAAAAACTAAACCAACTATACTATGAGACAACTAACTATCTTCCTATCTTTATTATTGAGCAGCTCATTATTAGCTCAGAATAAGTTAGTTCCAAAATTTGATGAACGAATAGAATTATTAAGCGTTGTTTTTCGATTGGCTGAATCACCCGAATACATCAATAATTCAATAAAGTTGTATTCTGATTCCGTAGATGCCTACTTCAATCAGTATAAAAATCATGAAGTGGTAAAACTAGCCCAAAAGCTACGTAAGAAAAATGGTGTTGCCTATGATGCTGTTATGTCCATGGCAATTCATTTGCGCATTGATAATAACACAATACGATTTGATGAATCCTTAACGCGTAAAAACCTCGATAACCGTTGGGGGAAGTACAGCGACAATTTCGTCACTAAACTTTCTGATTTTTACAGCAAAAGCGAGTTCAAACAATTCTTTAATAGAAACAAACCGCTGTATGAAATTGCAGAAGAGCGCTTTGGTAATATTAGTCAGTCGCTAGATATAGAATGGTTCGAGAACTTTTATGGATACCAGCCAAAGGGCAAATATCACATTGTTCTTAGTTTACTAAATTATGGAAACTATGGTCCCAAAACATTAGCCAAATCAGGAGAAGAAAACATCTATTCTATTCTTTGTGCATGGGAAACAGACAGCCGTGGAACTCCTAAATATCATGCCAATCAAAAGGGAACCTTAGTTCACGAATTTTGCCATTCATTTTGCAATCAATTGGGAGAAAAGTATATCCCGCAAATGGAACCAAAGGCAACCGAATTTTATAAAACTGTTTCAAAGTTAATGCGCAGACAAGCCTATGGTTCATCGCAAACTATGATTAATGAAATATTGGTTAGGGCCAGTACGATTAGATATTTTGAAGATACGGGAGTAGATGAAACTTCTATTGATAGAATGTTGCTCAGTGAACAGGCTAATGGTTTTTTGTGGATTGATACTCTTTATCAGAGCTTTAATAATTATACCAGCAATCGTGAAAAATATGCAACTCTTGATGATTTTATGCCGCAAGTTGTGAGTTTGCAGAATTCATTATTACCTGAGGAGCTTCTTAAAAATTATAATAGTAACTGCCCGCGTATTATAAGTTCATCAATTACTAATGGAGCTAAAGATGTATCACCAAGCTTAAGCGAAATTATAATCGAATACGATAGGCCGATGGCAAGTTATGGTATTTCTGATAAGGGCAATCCACCGGAATTGGAGGTGGAGTGGAAAGACCAGCAGCATACAATTTTGAGTGTTAAGGTTGTTTTAGAAAGCGATACTGATTACGCGCTTCATTTCCATCCGCCATTTAATGTCGATCGATATAAGTTTCCTCTTAAAGAAAGCTTTAAGCTTAAGTTTAAAACTAAAAAATAACATGCCATAACAAACCGTAATAATGCATAGCTTGCCGCAGGCGCAACACAGGCTGCGCATCATACGGCAGGCCGTTGTAGCCAAAGCTGCTACAGATGAGTAGAATTATCTAAAACAAGAAACTATTAAGAAGTGAAATATGAAAGACGATAAAATAGAATTTAATTTTTTCGCTCAGAGTTATGCGCAATTTCTTATTTTAGAGGCATTGACTTTTAACGAAAAAATGCTTTCTAAGGAATTGTTTGAATATGTTGTTGAGAAAAGCAATCCTAGTTTGTTGAGCGCGTCTGTGAAACAATTGAATATATACTTGTTAGAAATGGTTTCTATTGGACTAATAGACTTGGAGCATATTCCAGAATTAAGAAACCAAGAACAACAGTCTTTTTCAATTACTGAAGCTGGAATTGAAGCATTGAGAAATAGAACTTTTCAAAGTGTCGCTTCTTCGGCTTTCTTTAATAGACAGGCGATTAGATTGTCAAGAAGAACGTTGTATTTATCAATTATTTCAGTTGGTATTGCCTTGATTTCAATATTTATTTCAATAAGCTCTTCAAATTCAAGTTATATAGAATATCATAATATGAAGAAAGAATTCAATGAAATAAGAAAAATTCTAATTAATACTGATTCTGTTGAATTTAAACTAAATCGTATGCAACTCAATGAAATTATTTCAGCGAATAAGTTAGATACAATCATAATAATAGATAAAGCTCAGGCTACAACACGCTAGAATAAAGCATATGGGTACAATGATTTTTAGGAAGTTGAGTGGGGTTTTTGAACACCGCCAAATCTTTGATTTGGCTTTCATGAAAAGGTAAAACAAATATGCGCATTGGCTCCGCTCCTTTTGGGAAGTTGGTAAGGTTAAATCGCCTTACGACATCATGCGACAGGCCGCTGGCGAAAATACAGGCATCACTTTAATCTTGAAAAATTTTATACCTGGACTGGTTTCACAAACGTCCATGGAGATAAAAAGTACATCCTTATAGTCTTATAATAAGACTATAATCAACAATTATAAAAGAATAGTATTATGAAGCTACAAATCAATAAATATTTACTAATTGCGGTGCTTATATTCAGTATCTCATGTACAGAAAAAGAAGATGAGTCTTTTTCTTTTGTTCAATTATGCGATACTCAGTTAGGCTTTGATTCTGAGGGTTATGAGAATGATGTTGATAAGTTCAAGCGAGCTGTTGCTCAAATTAATGAACTCAACCCAGATTTTGTGATTGTGTGTGGCGACCTTGTTAATATTCCAGTTGACAGTACATTTTCAGACTTTAAAAAAATTGCTGCAGGTTTGAAAATGCCATGTTATAATGCCCCGGGAAATCATGATGTTGGAAATAATCCGACAGATAGTACGCTTACTTATTATCGTAAAACGATCGGAAAGGATTATTATGAATTTCATCATAAAGGATATTCATTTATAGTGACCAATAGCCAATTGTGGAAAGGAAACTCCGGTAATGAGTCAGATAGACATGATCTTTGGTTTAAGCAGACTTTAAAGAATCAAAGCGCTAAGAATTATCCTGTAGTTGTAGTTGGGCATTATCCCTTGTTTTCTGAAAAGCCTGAAGAGGAGGAAGGGTATTTTAACTTTCCATCCCTTAAAAGGCAAGAGCTGCTGGCATTATTTTCACGAAACAATGTTGTTGCTTACTTATCAGGTCATGCTCACAAGTTAATCATTAACAATTATGACAATATTCAAATGGTAAGTGGAGAAACGCTCAGTAGAAATTTCGACAATAAACCTTTTGGATTCAGACTTTGGCAGGTTTCGCCAGATACTGTAATGCAAAATTTTGTTCCCTTGCAAACAACATTAGTTCATGACGGAATAATTAAATAATCTTGGTGAATTAATAACTACTGGGGTATAGAGACATTGTTATTAGAGAAAGCTTCTATAGTGCAAGCCATTTTCAGTTTCTTTATTTGATGTGTGGAATCCTAATGTTCCATACGACGCTCTTTCTGTGCTTGTTGCGAAGTGTTTGTCAATTGATGGCAGGAATAAATAAAAATTGTACTTTTGTGCGCTAATTGGCAATAAAGAAGACAACTATCATGCAAAAGAAAAAAGTCGTAATAGGCCTGTCGGGAGGCGTTGATTCAAGTGTTGCAGCCTATGTACTTAAGGAACAAGGCTATGAGGTGATTGGGCTTTTTATGAAGAACTGGCACGATACTACCGGTGTGCTTAAATCGGACTGTCCGTGGTTAGACGATCAGTTTGATGCCCAGGCCGTGGCCATGAAGCTGGATATTCCTTTTCACACGGTAGATCTAAGCGATTTTTATCGTCAGCGCGTGGTGGATTATATGTTTTCGGAGTACGAGAAAGGCCGCACGCCCAATCCGGATGTGCTGTGCAACCGCGAGATTAAGTTCGATGTGTTTATGGATAAAGCACTGGAGCTGGGTGCCGATTATGTGGCAACGGGTCATTACTGCCGCAAGGAAACGGTGCTGGTTGACGGCCGCGAGGTACATCGCCTGTTGGCCGGAAGCGATGATAACAAAGATCAGAGTTATTTCCTTTGTCAGCTCAGTCAGCAGCAGCTGGCCAAAGCCTTGTTTCCCATCGGGGATATCGTTAAACCCGAGGTGCGTCGTATTGCCAATGAGCTGAACCTGATTACGGCTCATAAAAAGGACTCGCAGGGCATTTGCTTTGTGGGTAAGGTGGATTTGCCGGTTTTCCTGCAGCAGAAACTGGAGCCTAAAAAAGGCCGGGTTTTTATGATTGATGCCGATTGTGAGCTTTTTAAGCGCGACTGGAGCAAAGCCGAAGGAGAGGCACCGACCGATGAGGATCTGGCGGAGCTATCCCTGCCTTATGCTTTTCATCCCAAGTATGGCAAGCGTATCGGTGACCATAACGGGGCGCATTTTTATACCATAGGGCAGCGCAAGGGTCTGAATATCGGTGGATTTCCAGAACCTTTATTCATTATTGGTACCAATGTGGATTATAATCAGGTGTATGCCGGCATGGGCAAGCAGCATCCCGGTTTGTTCCGTAAGGTACTGCGCATTATGCCCGATGAGGTACATTGGGTGCGCAACGATTTGGCCATGACGGTGGGTGAATCGCGTCGTTTGAATCTTCGTATCCGCTATCGTCAGCCCCTTCAGCAGGGAGTGCTCCATTATCGTGCCAATGGTCTGTTTCTTGTATTTGACGAGCCGCAGCGGGGCATCACGGCCGGTCAGTTTGCCGCCTGGTACGATCAGGATGAGTTGATTGGTTCGGGTGTAATCAGCTAATTATTTAAACATTTTAGGACTGATAAACCAGTCGATCTTACCTTCGCGTGCATTTACTTGTTCCCAGCTTTCCACATCAAAGGAGATTGCGATGGTTCCGGTGGTGGGAAAGTGTAGATAATCACTATTGCTCAGTGTAATGGCTGACATGGCAATTTCCGGATTGTGTCCAATAATCATAATGCATGGGTACTTTTCATTGTATTGGGCAAGATAAAGCAGCAATTCAGAAGTGGTGTAACCATCGTAAAGAAACTGTTCGCGCACGATGTGATGTTTTTCAATATTCAGCAGTTCTGCAAACACCCGCATGGTTTGTGTGGCACGTGCTGCAGTGCTGCTAATCAGTAGATCCGGATGTATGCCGCGTGTTGTCATATCCTGGGCGATCAACTTGCTGTCATCATAGCCTCTGGGCTTGAGTTCGCGTTCGAAATCGGATTTATCGCTGTTATAGCCCAGTTGTTCTGTTTTGGCGTGGCGCGTAAGGATCAGTGTTCTCATGACTTTGCTTTTTTTGTGTTACCGGCATGTTGACGAGCTAACTGGTCGAGCTCTTTCAGGTATTGATAGCTTGCGTATTGCGCCCGCAGTGGTTTATCGCCTTGATTCACGGGTACATTCTTAAGGTCTTTATCTATACGTCGAAGTTTAATATTGTCTTGCAGCTGCATCTCCAGCATCGTAAGTATTTCAGCCTTAAGATCGGCTTGTTCAATGGGAAAGGCCGTTTCTATGCGTCGGTTAATGTTGCGGTTAAGCCAGTCGGCCGATGAGAGGAACATTTCGGTATCGTTATCGTTACCAAATACCCATATTCGGGCATGCTCCAGGTAACTATCCACCAGTCTTAGCACTCTTATATTTTGACTGTACTCCTGTTCGGGTACCAGGCAGCAAATGCCCCGCACAATCAAATCTATTTTTACACCGGCTCTGCTCGCTTCATACAGTTTGCTGATAAGATTTTTGTTTTGTATTCCGTTCATCTTCAGCAGTAGGTAGCCTCCTTTTCCACTTTTTGCCAGATCAATCTCGCGGTTAATACGCTTCATAATTTCCTTGCGCAGATTAATTTGCGTGATCAGTAGTTTGTTGAGTTTTGGCTTTGTACTTTGGTCTTCCAGGTAGTTGAATAAAGCCTCCATGTCATCGAGGTAGGCATCGTTGCAAGTGAAGAAGCCGTGATCGGCATACTGACGGGCTGTTTTCTCATTAAAGTTACCAGTGCTTAAGTAGGCAAAGGAACGCTTGCGCACACCGCGGGAACGTCGTATGGCCATCGCCATTTTAGCATGCACTTTCAGGCCGGGTATGCTGTAGATAATTTTAATACCCGCTTTTTCCATCTGCCGTGCAAAATGCAGGTTATTGGCCTCATCAAAGCGGGCTTTCACCTCTACAAATACTGTTACTTTCTTTTTGTTATGAGCCGCAAATATTAAGGCACCTACCACCTCAGAATTACTCGCCACCCTATACTGTGTCACTTTTATTTCATCTACCTTTTCATCCGTTGCCGCCTCACGTAAAAACTGTATTACATAGTCGAACGAGTGATAGGGGAAATGCAGCACGCGCTCCTTGCGTTTGATGGCTTCAAACATGGAGCCGGCCTTATCCAGCTCGTAGGGTCTGATGGGTTGGGGTGCTTGCCATTGAAGTTGGGGCGCGTACGGGTTGGGGAAATTAAAAAAGTCGTGCAGGTTTTGGTAGCTGCCTGTTTCCACCAGTTCAATCTGCTTTATGTCGAAGGATTTCATTAGGAAGCCCAGTACATCGGCGGGTATGGAACGGTCGTGGTAAAGGCCGGCCGGTGTACCTGTTTTTCGCAGTGCCAGGTTTTT
Source organism: uncultured Carboxylicivirga sp. (assembly GCA_947491945.1). GTDB lineage: Bacteria > Bacteroidota > Bacteroidia > Bacteroidales > Marinilabiliaceae > Carboxylicivirga > Carboxylicivirga longa. The sequence continues at coordinate 36,037 of CANLLN010000001.1, forward strand.
TCTTATTTTCTCTACCAAGTCGCCCCAAAACTCATCTTCAATACCCAAATCAGCGTTACGGGCTATCTTAACGCCCCAGCTGCCCACCACATCATATCCCGGAAACAGCTCGGGTAAACCGTAGCGAAGTGCATCATCCAGAAACATATAATGGTACTGATTATCAATCTTCGGTAGCTCAATAAAGCGGGGGTGATCGTTGGTGGGTACTTTGATAAGGGCATACCGCGGTCGCCGCTTTTTATCGGGTTTGTCTTTTTTTATTTTGCGGTAGAGCTTTACTGCCAGGTAAAGGCGGTTGTCGCGCATAAAGCTGCGCGTACCTTTGTTAAGTAGCACGGGCTGGCAGTAGGGAATGAGCTCGGTATGGAAAAAGTCGTGTATAAATTGCAAATGCCTTGGTTCGTTGGAGTAACCATCGCGGTGCAGTATGATGCCGTTTTGCTTCATCAGGGGCATAATTTCCCCTTTGAAGATGCGGCTGTATTCGCGCCAGTGCTGCCTTACAATGGTGTTAATTTGCTCAAGAACAGGGCCTGCGTTGGGCAGGTCGGGGTAGCCTTCGGGGTGCAGGGTAGCGTTGCGGTATTCAGCTACTCTCACCTTATAAAATTCATCCAGATTATTGGAGTATATGGCCAAAAATTTGAGGCGTTCAAATAGGGGCAGACTGCCGTCTTTCGCCTCTTCAAGAACACGGTGGTTGAAAGAAAGCCAACTGATATCGCGGTTGTAAAATTGCTGTTCGATGAGCATGGTCTTAGCATCTAGTCCCCTAAAAATATTAAAAATAGGGTAAATTTGACAATGATTTTTAACATTTAGGAAGGAATAAAATACTAGACTAATACGATGCTGACTCATTAGTATAAGGATGAGCGAATTAGCCTGGTGATTAGGTGAGAAGATTGAGGCAGTGGGTTTTTTATGCCAGCTGTGAATAGAATCACGGTACTCATATTTTGTTGCCTGATACCTTTCTCTTTGATTCAGCCTGGAATGAGGAGGCTTACGGTCTTTTGCTTAACTCAATAACTTCCATGTCTTTTATCTCTCCGTTGTCAAGGGTAAAGCGAAGGGCTGTGCGCACAGCGTGAAATCCTTGCTTACCGGCAGCTCCGGGGTTGATATGCAGCAAATTCAGGTCTTTATCATACATTACCTTGAGAATGTGCGAGTGACCCGATATAAAGAGTTTCGGTGTTTTTTTGAGCAGATGATTTTTGATGGCCGGCGAATAGTTTTTAGGATAGCCACCTATGTGAACCATCATCACATCAACACCATCGACGGTAAATCGTTCTATCTCTTTCAGCTCCCTTCTGATGGTTGCGTTATCGATGTTGCCATAAACGGCACGCGTGGTTTTCAATGATTGCATTTTATCCAATACCGATATATCGCCAATATCCCCCGCGTGCCATATTTCATCGCATTGTGCAAAAAGGGTTTGGAATTTAGGGTCGAAATAGGAGTGAGTGTCTGAGATAAGGCCTATGCGTGTCATTCTTTTTTTTGCAAAAATAGGGGTTTATTGTCGTAATAATTTTTCCGAAAGCAGTGCGGCATTAGTCAGGTTTGAGGGGAGCAGATGCTGATGGCTCACACGGACCGGGCAGATATCGATACCACCCCGTCGGGTGTAAATACAGCTCACTGCCAGTTCGACAGGTGCAAAGATGTCCCACAAGCGTTTGTAAATCATCTCACAGATTTCTTCGTGAAAATGGTTTTCGTTGCGTATGGACACCAGGTATTTTAGCAAGGCCTGCTGATCGGGTAGCACCGCCCCTTTGATATAAATGTAGGCACTGCCCCAATCGGGTTGATTAGTGATTTTACAATTGCTTCGCAGCAGGTGAGAGGCCAGTTTTAAGCTGCCGCTTTGTTCACCGGCCGTTAATAGGTTCGGCTCTTCATTAAAGTGATCAAAGCTTAGCTTATCTGTCGTTACATCATCTTCCAGCGTGGTGTAATCATTAAAATCCGAAGCTACAGGGGCATTGGCATGAGTATGAAAACCAAGCTCCACTGTACATTCTAATAGCTCACTCAGGTCTTTCTTAATGGTGTCGAGTACCAGCTGAAGGCCTTCTTGAGCCGTGTTGCCAAAACGATGCATGTTAAAGGAGTTAAGGTAAAGCTTAAGTGATTTACTCTCCACGATGCTAACATTGGTAGCCGGGTAAACAATTTTCAGGAGTCCGGTAACCGGCAGTCCTTTATTCGTGAGAAAACTCAACTCGTAAGCATGCCAGGTGTCGTAACCCATAAAGGGCAGCTTATCGGCCTTTAGGCCATATTGCTCACGGTTGAGATGACGGGGCACCGCCACCAGCATTTCCGGTGCATATTCTTGCGGGTAGCTTACTTGTTTGCCTAAAAAACGATCTTCCAAGGTAATGGTAAAGTTTAATGGTTAATTATTAATGGTTAGTTGTTACTTAGTGCTTTAGGTTTTATTTGGCGGTTTTGATGTTCCGGGGTACTTTTACATAATAGCTTCATCCTCCTTCCCACTGCATGGGGTTCCTCCTTTGGAGGGAGGAGTGACAGAAATGCTTCCCCTCCTGAATTTTAGGAGGGGTGCCGACAGGCGGGGAGGTTTATTATGCTTAAATGCATTTGGCCAGGTCATTCACCATTATTCTTTAAACCCCACTTTTGCTGCCAAATAGTTCGATGTGTACGCGCGGGCTGAAACGCCATCCCTTGGCAATTGCCATGTCCAGCACCAGGGGTGATGATTGCGCAATTTCTTCGCGTGTGGCACCCAGGGGCATCAGTAAAATATCTTCTGCCTTGTAATTGCTCAGATGACTTAGAAAGTCGTTGTTGATAGCTTCCAAATCATCGCTTTTGCCCACCACGAATTTTAGCTGTAAGTCTTTATCCGACGAGCGTGTAAGGTCGATGTAGGACTGAAGTGCAGCTGTGTTGACGCGTTTCTGATCGTGATATTGATAAGGGCCAGCCTCTCTCAGTTCGTAAGCTGCCAGTTTTTCGGGCGTGGGAACCGAGTTACGCAACTTGGGCGAGATACTGAACAGATCAATCCATTGTGCTACCTTTTCATCAAATAGGCTGCCATTGGACTCCAGGGTGATGTGTAGATTCAGCTCTTCTTTAAGTCGCTTGCATAAGGGCGCCAGGGCTTTTTTCTGTAATAAGGGCTCGCCGCCGGTTATTACTATATGCTTAAGGTTGTTTGTATTATGTTTAATCCAATCAAAAACACTATCTACCTCCATTTCCAGCGTTTCGCTTGAATGAAAAGAGGCATAGGTGGTATCGCAACGGCAGAAGCTTCCGTTTTCCATCTGCCAGATGCAGCGCAGGTTACATCCTGACAGACGCACAAACAGAGAAGGCACGCCGGCCAGCTTTCCTTCGCCCTGTATGGTGCCCGGACGCAGCAATCCCGTCTTGGGTTGCTCATCAATTTTGCGGCCTTGCGCATCTTTCACCACGGGGAAGACGCCTTCTTTGGCCAATACTAGCTTTTCCATATTCGTTTGCTTCGTCAGGGGTTTATAATGCAGTATCGATGACGCCGGCCTCGGCAAATGCTTTGGCGCGTAACAGACAGCTGTCGCAGGTGCCACAGGGCTTATCACCACCGCGGTAACAACTCCAGGTTAAGCTAAAGTCAACCCCAAGTTGTGCGCCCAGCTGTATCTCTTCTGCCTTGGTCTTGTGTACAAAGGGAGCGTGTATTTTTATGGGTTGGTTTTTTTCGGCCCCCATTACCGTACCCAGATTAATGGCCTTTTCCATGCCATCGATAAATGCCTGGCGGCAGTCAACATAGCCCGAGTAGTCCACTTCGCTTACCCCGATGAAGATGTGTTGGGCACCCACGGCTTCGGCCAGCGATGCCGCCACCGATAGAAACACCATATTGCGCGCCGGTACATAGGTTACCGGTATGTCGCTACGGTTCACATCACCATCTTCCACTGCCATGGTGCTATCGGTAAGCGATGAGCCTCCCCATCGATCCAGCTTAAGGCTCACCACTTGATGTTCTTCCACTCCTGCTTGGGCGGCTATGGCTTTCGCAGCATCCAGTTCGCGGCTGTGACGCTGTCCGTAGTCGAATGACAGTGCATGAACGGCATAGCCTTCTGACTTGGCAAGGTGCAGGGCAATGGCGGAATCCAGACCGCCTGAGAGTAATACGACAGCTCGTTTCATTGTAAATATTTAAAAACAGCTGTTACCAGTATTGCAAGTAAACGGGGAGGGGAAATAAAGAATGCTTATCTCCAATCAATCGAAAGATGATGTCTCCTAGTTTTGTTTTACAACAGGATGGTTACGAACTGTTGGTGATTAAATCACATTATTTCTGTCGATTAGCGAAGATGAAAAAGAGTATTTTAGCCTCTTTTTTCCACAGTCTGCACTAAACGACTTATTTGAAGCCACAAAATTAGTAAAAAAGATGAGTTATTTTATTATCAGGCTGTAAGATTTGTTCATTTCGATTTGCCAGCTACAGGCGTATGCCTACCACCAGTACGTCGTCAATCTGGTCGTTAATGCCCTTCCACACATCAAAGAAGTTCTCGTAGATCTTTGCCTGCTGCGCCATGGGATGTTGATGGTTTTCCAGTAGTAGGTTGCGAAATCCTTTCTGCATCAACTTCTTATCCTTGGGGCCACCAAATTGCGAGGGAAAGCCATCGCTGTACAGGTAGATGCTGTCGCCTTTCTGATACTGAATATGGTGGTTGGTGTAAGGGGTGTTATACTCGCCAATGGATACGGGCATGTGATCTGCCTGTAAAATCTGCATCTCACCGTTACGAATCAGCAGCAGGTCGTTAAAGGCACCGGCAAATTCCAGTTCCATCTTTTCTTTGTCGATGCTCACGATGCTGATGTCCATGCCATCTTTCACCTCACTGTCCTTTTCCTGCTTTAGCGACTCGATAACAATGCGCCTTAGCTCGTTAATGATTTCGGCAGGCTGCGTCACTTTATTTTTACCAATAATCTCATTTAGGTAGGCCACGCCAAACATACTCATGAAGGCACCCGGTACGCCATGGCCGGTGCAGTCGGCGGCCACAAAAATCAATTTGTTATCTACCTCCTCTGCCCAATAGAAGTCGCCACTTACGATGTCGCGGGGTTTCAGAAAAGTAAAATATTCGTCCAGCATCTCATCCAGGTGTTCCTTGGGGGGCAGGCTGGCATTTTGTATTTTCTGTGCGTATTCAATGCTGTTGGTCAGCTTTTTATTGACCGCCTCAATTCTTTTTATAAGGCGCTGATTCTGGTCGCGTGCCATTTTTATGGTCAGCTGTGTTTTAACCCTAGCCTTTAGCTCCAGTATGTTAAAGGGTTTGGTGATATAGTCGATGGCACCGGCTTCAAAGCCCTTTAATATGCTGTCCGAATCTGTTTGTCCGGTAATAAAAATGATGGGAATGTCTTTCGACAGGTCGTTTTGTTTCAGTATTTTGCATACTTCGTAACCGTCAAGTCCCGGCATCACAATATCCAGCAGGATAAGATCCGGCTTGTTACGCGAGAAAGCGATCTCCATAGCGGCATCACCATCGCAGGCAGTCACCGTGTTGTAGCGCGACAGAGCATCCTGTAATATCTCAAGGTTGACCGCTGAATCGTCAACAAGCAATATGGTGGGTTCAAATTGAGTCATGTATTCTATTCCCAAAAAAATATTTGATTGACAGGTTTACGCAATAAACGGTATAAAGTTTTATTTTTTTCATCGTCAATAGTGCTGTTTGCACCGCTGCCATTGGGTTTGGTTAAAAGCTGGCACTCACTTTCAGGTTGATTCTTCTTGATGTTAAATAATTTGGCACAGCATACTGGCGATTGTGAATGTCATTTACCCAAAAATAGGAAATGGTATTACTAATGTCAAAAAGATTGAACACCTCGAGGCCAATCCAGCAATCCTTCACCAACTTGTTGTTTTTGTTTACCCACTGGCTCAGGTCTTTGGAGAAACCGATATCAACACGGCGATAGGCCGGCATGCGGTTAGTGGCCATGTAGCGCGGCGATTGCGGAGGGCCAAAGGGCAGACCCGTGGCAAATAAGAGGTTAAGGTTTACCCGAAAAGTGGGATTGTTGGGCAGGTAATCCTGAAAAAATAAGTTGAAAGAGACACGCTGATCTGAGGGACGCGGCAGATAGCCGGGGTAGATCACCGTTTCCTTGCCTTCGTTGTCTTTTTGTATGTACGAATCGTCAAGTATGTTTTCCTCCGTCTTCATAAAGGATAGATTGGCCCAGGATTCTATGCCGGGCACAAACTCGCCGTGCAGCTTAAAATCAATACCTGCGGCATAGCCTTTGGCATTGTTTAGGGCAGCGTAGCGGATGCGTACGTTATCAACCTGATAGGGATTTAGGTTCGTCATCTGCTTATAATATGCCTCAGAGGTGAATTTGAACGGGCGGTTCATGGCGGTAAACAAGCGATCGATGCCGGCACTTATCTGCACCGATTTCTGTGCTTTTGTGTTGTAGTTAATGCTGCCATCGGGGGCACGCATCTCGCGATAGAGGGGCGATTGATAGTAAATGCCTCCGGCCAGCCGGTATCGCGTGTTTTTTTCCTTGCCGGGGTAATACAGCAGGTTAACGCGCGGACTAATGAGAAATTCCTTGTTAAAATCCCAGTAATTGGTGCGCACTCCGGCATTAATGGTCAACAAACCATCGCCCAAATTAAGGTTAATGGCATCCTGCACGTAAGCAGTTATTCTGTTGCTGTGTGTTTCGTGGCCGGCATTGTAGGCATATACCAGTTTCAGCTCCTTGTCGGAGTAAGGCAGTGAATAGCCGGCGGAGTCGCGCATCTCCCATTCATTGATAGCGTCCTTGAAGTATTCGTACTGATACTTAAGCTCCCAGCTGAGCAGGTGACGCTTGAGCTGATGCCTGCCCTGCACAGCCACATTTTGAATAATGCCCAATAAATCATTGCGGGCATGCTCCAGATTGGAGCCCACACCAATGTTTTGCACCCCATCCTCCTGCGGATTGGGTGTTGTGCCATCTGGATTTTCAATGTTTTGTAGCCAGTATTGCCCAAGTATATCATAACTCACTTCTTCGTAGGTGCGATAACCTGTTCCCGTTATTTTTATCTGATTATCGGTGTTGGGTGTTATCTTAAGGGCGATGGCGGCCAGCCCCGTTTGGAAAAGATCTTTCTCCTGTCCCTCAAAATAGATTTTCAGCTTCTTGGCCTCGCTGATGGTGCCAAAGGAAGTTTCGCGATCCACCGGTTCAAAGGAATAGTTGTTTTGCGAATAATAGCCCAGTGCCTCCAGTTGTAACAGCTCGCTGAAGCGATAGGTCAAAAAGGTTTGGGCATCGAGAAACTTAGGACTGTAGTCGCCGCTTACATCCAACGATCCCAGCAGGTATTGATTACTTTTGTAGCGCACACCGGTAACGGCCGTGAAGCGTTGATTTTTTGAGCTTCCTTCCAGGTGAGCTGAGGCACCCAGCAGGCTGGCACTAACACTACCGCTTAGGGTGGTGGGTTGCTTGTAGCGTATGTCGAGCACTGATGACATTTTGTCGCCGTATTGCGCCTCAAAGCCGCCGGGTGAAAACTTTAGCGAGGATACCAGGTTAGGGTTGACAAAGCTGAGCCCTTCCTGCTGACCGGCACGTATTAAAAATGACCGATAGATCTCAATGTCATTAACATACACAAGGTTTTCGTCGTAATTGCCGCCCCGCACGCGATATTGAGCGCTTAGCTCGTTGTTGGACGATACACCCATTTGACTCTTAACTAGACCCTCGATATTTCCGCCTCCTGCATCGGGCAATCTATTAATTAGTTTGGGATCTATTTTAGTAAAGGAAGCTGCTCTTTCTGTGCCTTCTATACTCACCTCCTTAATAGTTTCCCGCCGTATGAGTAGGCTGATGTGTAGCTGTGCTGCCTGCCCTGGGCTGTTAATTTTTAGCCGGGCAGTGTGGTAGCCCAGCGATGATACCTGAAGAGTGAAGGGAAGGGGCTGAGTTGTGGAAAAAGAAAAGTAGCCGTCGACATCGCTTACACCGCCGTCTTTGCCTCCTTGAATGCTGATGTTGGCAAAGGGAATCGGCGTGTTCAGGCTATCGGTAACTAGTCCTTTAATGGTTGTTTTTTGTTGCGCCATCAGGGTTGTGCCGCTTATTATGGCGATGACTAAATAAGATAGAATAAGCTTGTTTCTCACTGTTTCAATTTGTGTTATAAGCCGACAAGTAAACGGGTGGCTGTCGTTTGGTATGAATTAATGCCCTGGGGCTTGATGTGTGTAAAAATAGGAAGGATATCGCAATGAAAAAAATGCCTATTCAAGCGTTAATCCTTCCTTTGATTGTTAACGAAAATAATTGATTTTTCGTATCTTTATTGTATGGAAACAAAGATAATTGATGACCATCCTTTCCTTAACCGATATGAGGATCGTTTTCGAAAAATACTGGACTCACTTGTCGTTTCTTTTCAACTAGAGGGAATTCATTTTTCGGATGAAGAACTGCAGAAAATGGTGGTGAAAGTGGAGAGTGAGCTCAAAAAATAGACCTTATAATTTGGGTCATAGGTTCATAATTTTGTTCGGCCGCCGATTGTACTGCTACGATATAATGTTTAAACTGTCGTTGGGTAATCTTATAGAAACCCAAAAAGTCAAAGCCTTGCTTTACCGCCATCATATTGGCCAGTATGCGCGCCACGCGTCCGTTTGCCTCCCGGAAGGGATGGATGAAGAGCAGCTCGGCATGCACACGCGCTATGTCTTTAATCAGCGCTTCTTTATCGGGATAATAATGAGGCATGGGCTGTAGCATCTTTTTATCAAAGTCGTGGCAGATGTGGGGCAGAAACTTAGCTGTGGGAAACAGGAAGCCACCCTTGGTCATATTAACACTACGTAGTTGTCCGGCAAAATCGTAGATATCCTGCAAGGCAAGATGGTGAATGTGGCAGATATAGGCGAAGTTAAATGTGGTGTGACTGGTTAATTCTTCCAGTAACTGATACTGGGCCTTTAAAAAGCCTTCAAATTCCAGCTTATGAATAGCATCGATGGAGGTAATGCCTTTCAGGTTGGGCAGCACATCATGATGACCATCATCACCGGGAACTTCATATCTCGAATGCAAATAAGGCATATCGTTGGTAAAAACAAGGTTTACACAGTTTTTAGAAACGGAAGAACAAATTAGCGCGAAAAAACAGAATTGGCAAGTGAAAAGCTGCTTGGTAGTATAGCAAAATGATTTTATCTTTAAGCGACCATAGTGGTTTAGCTTCCCTACACAGCAGACAGCGTGTTTGACTTTTTAAGCAAGCATCGGACAATTGTAGGGAAGATGATAAAACTGAAATAGGTTGTGATTATTTGATTATATGGTGGAACAATTTGAAATAAGCTTGCGGTCGCGGCGTCGTGGCTTTCACTTGATAAGTGATGAGGTGATAGCTGCTTTGCCAGCCCTGCCTGAAGCGGGTCTGTTGAATATCTTTATTCAACATTCATCGGCCGGTATTACCTTGAATGAAAATGCCGATGATAGCGTGCGCGATGATTTTGAAACGGTATTTAATAAACTGGTGCCGGAGAATGATCCGGACTACCGGCATACGCTGGAAGGCGCCGATGACATGCCGGCGCATATCAAAACAAGTCTTGTGGGTGCTTCTGTGAGTATTCCCATCACCCGGGGACGGCTTAATATGGGCATCTGGCAGGGTATTTACCTGTGTGAATTCCGAAATAATGGAGGGTCGCGACGCCTCGTGCTTACCCTTTATTATTAAGAACGCCTACAAATTGTAAGCTTTGACATATGTCATTACGAAAGGGTTTTAATATTCGTTACTTAGCCATTGGAAGAAAAGAAGTAATAATATAAAACCCAATCAGCAAAATGCAAAAGTTATTATTATTAGGTGATGAGGCGATAGCACAAGGTGCAATCGATGCCGGTCTCTCCGGCGTATATGCCTATCCGGGCACTCCCTCTACCGAGATAACCGAGTATATTCAGGACTCGCGCATTGCCAAAGAGCGAAATATTCACCGCCAATGGTCCAGTAATGAAAAAACCGCCATGGAATCGGCGCTGGGCATGGCCTATGCCGGTAAGCGTGCCATGACCTGCATGAAACATGTAGGACTTAACGTGGCAGCCGATGCCTTTATCAATGCGGCTATCACCGGAGTGAATGGTGGTTTTGTGGTGGTGGCAGCCGATGATCCCTCCATGCACTCGAGTCAGAATGAGCAAGACAGCCGTGTGTATGGTAAGTTTGCCATGATTCCCATATTGGAACCAGTTAATCAGCAGGAGGCTTACGACATGGCCTATGCTGCCTTTGAAATGTCGGAAAAATTTAATGTGCCGGTGATGATACGTATCACTACGCGTCTGGCGCACTCGCGGGCCGGTGTTGTTCGCAAGCCTTTGTTGGAAGAGCGTGAACTTAGTTTACCCAAAGATCCCACGCAATTTGTTCTGCTGCCGGCGATCGCCCGACGTAACTATAAGAAATTGATTGAGACGCGTCCTGATCTGGAGAAGCTATCAATGGAATCGCCCTATAACAGCTATGCCGATGGTTCAGATCGTTCCATGGGAATCATAGCCTGTGGTATTGCCCATAACTATTTGATGGAAAATTTTCAGGAGCGGGAATGTAATTATCCGGTGCTGAAGCTGTCGCAATATCCAATGCCTCGCAAGGACATCGAACGCATGGTTAGTGAGTGTGATTCAATTCTGATATTGGAGGATGGCTATCCGGTGATTGAGGAGCTGCTCAAAGGTTATCAGGAGGCCGGTACACCGGTAAAAGGTCGTCTGGATGGTACTTTGCCACGCGATGGTGAGTTAACACCTAATATTGTGGCCAATGCGCTGGGCTTCCCCTTTGAGGAAGGCGCTCCGGTACCTGACTTGGTGGTGGGTCGACCGCCGGCCATGTGCAAGGGCTGTGGTCATATCGATGCTTACAAGGCGCTGAATATCGCATTGGAGGACTATGGTCCCGGGCGTGTGTTTGCCGATATTGGCTGCTATACACTGGGCGCCTTGCCGCCTTACAATGCCGTTAACTCGTGTGTAGATATGGGTGCATCCATTACCATGGCTAAAGGAGCCGCCGATGCCGGCCTGACACCTGCCGTGGCAGTGATTGGTGACTCTACTTTCACTCACTCGGGCATGACGGGTTTGCTCGATGTGGTGAGCGAGGGAACGCCCATCACCATAATTGTGTCCGATAACTATACTACCGGTATGACGGGAGGTCAGGACTCACAGGCGCTTGGGCATTTGGAGCAAATTATCGCCGGTATCGGTGTGGATCCGGATCATATCCGTGTATTTAAGCCTACGGCAGCCAACCTCGATGAGATGGTATCCATCATTAAAGAAGAATTTGACTATCCGGGCGTATCGGTGATCATTCCGCGTCGTCAGTGCATTCAAACATTACGCAATAAGAGCCTGGTGCTAAAAGTAAAGGAGTTGGGCTTGTAAAATAACAGTGCTTAGTACTCAGTGCACCGTGCACTAGGTATCAGGCACTCATTAAAATTATCAGTAATTATGAAATCAGATATAGTTTTAGCAGGCGTAGGTGGGCAGGGTATCTTGTCCATAGCTGCAACAATAGGTATGGCTGCAGTGGATAAAAATTTGCACCTGAAACAGGCCGAGGTACATGGTATGAGTCAGCGGGGGGGCGATGTGCAGTCGCACCTGCGTGTAAGCAGCAAGCCCATCGCCTCGGATTTGATACCCAGGGGCAAGGCCGATATTATCTTATCGGTTGAACCCATGGAATCATTGCGTTACTTGCCTTACCTGTCGAAGAAAGGCTGGTTGGTGACGAATACAACGCCGTTTGTTAATATCCCCAATTATCCGGAAATGGAGGAGGTGATGGCCAAAATAGCCGAGCAGACGAATCATATTGCCATTGATGCGGAGAAGATAGCCGTTGAAGTGGCCACCAAACGCTCGTCTAATATTGTTATGCTGGGTGCTGCTTCCCCGTTTATCGACATTGAGATGTCGGCCTTGGAAGAGGGTTTGCGTAAAATTTTTGAACGTAAGAGCGATGCGGTGGTGGAATCAAATATCAATGCCTTGCGTGCGGGGCGCGCTGCTACCGAAGTAATTCTGGCCAGTAGAAATTAAAGCAGCAGTTTTTCGGCCTTAAAGGCAGCATCTTTCGGCATTTCAGTCAGGGGATTATCGCCTAAGTTCAGTTCCTTCAGTTGACCTGCGCTAAGCTGATCGAAAGGAAAGGATCTTAAACGATTGTTGTTGAGGTAAATATTTTTGATAGCGGGCAGTTGTAGCAAAATGTGACAACTGCCCGCTATGGTGTTTTCGCTAAGGTCAATAAGGCGAAGCTTATCCAGTCTGCTCAGCTGCTGAGGCACCAGGCTAAAGGCATTAAAGCCCAGGTACAGCTTCTCCAGGCGGCTCAATTGCGAAAAATTCTTGGGTAACTCCGTGAGCCGGTTATTGCGCATGTCAGCGTATTCAAGCTGCATTAAGTGCCTAATGGCATCGGGCAGCTGTTGAATATTATTCTCTCTGATATCAAGATAGCGCAGGTGCTGCAGCTCAAATAATTCGGCGGGTATAACACCTTTGAGCCGGGCCTTAAACAGGCTGAGGTGAGTCACCTCCTGCCGGTCATTCAACACATAGCCTTTGCTTATCCAACTGATTTTCTGCACTTGCTTAATGGGACGGTGCAGCTGTTGGTTAATTCGTTCTATGGTGACAATATCCGACATAATTGCGCTGTTTACAGGCTAAAATAGCAAAGAGTTCCGATATACGCATGGATACGCAAGATGCTTAGTGCATTATTTTTTTATTTTCGGATCGATCTCAATCATCATCTGATCTTTTAGCACATTGTCGCCCGCTTTAATATGAATTTTACTAATCACACCGCTGATGGGCGCCACAATCTCATTCTGCATCTTCATGGCCTCAAGGGTAAGCAGTACTTCTCCTTTCTGAATGGTTTGATTATTCTCAACCATCACATCACAGATCATACCCGGTAACATGGCCGTTATCGCCACCTTGCTGACGGCATTCTTTTTGGCGATTTTCTTCCGTCGTTTAAACGATTTCTCTGTCTCAATGGTGAAATTGTAAGTATTACCGTTCAATAATACCGTGCATTGGTTTTGCTTTAAACGCACCACCTCACCCGCAAAAGTGTGTTTGTTTAGCTCCACCTCAAACTCGTTATTTTCGTTGCGACTTATTTTTGGGGTGGCCTCTTTTTCGTCGATCTTAGCAATCTGATTATCCACAACATCAATTGAAGTGGTTTTGCCGTTGACCAATATATATTTTGTAGCTTTCATGGCGTTAATGTGATTTAAGATTTTGTTTTAGAAACCAGGCGTTGGACGATGCTTCCACCGACTGTGTTTCCTCCAGCTTATTCATTTCCTGCAAGTAAGCGGTGAGCGCAATACATGCGGCAGCTTCCTGATCGTTGGGATGCTGATAGTGCAACTGATCCATCTGTGTTTCAATAAAATCAGTGTAATAATCGCCTTTGATAAAAGCCGGAATGGTCAGTACCTTGCGAAAGAAGGGAAGGGTTGTCTTTAAACCTTTAATGTTCAAATCGCTTAAGATCTCACCCGCTTGTTCCAGCGTCTCTGCCCGGTTTTTTCCATGCACAATGGCCTTGGCCAGCATGGAGTCGTAGCAGGCCGGTACTACTTTACCGGCCACATAGCCGCTGTCGAAGCGCAGATGGTCGGAGGCAGGTACCTCAATGTGTTCGATGATGCCCGTACAGGGCGCAAAATCAGCCTGCACATCTTCGGCATTGATTCTAAACTCAATGGCGCTTCCTTTTATCTGAATGTCATCTTGTTTTATGGTCAGCGCCTCTCCGCTGGCTATGATGATCTGCTGCTCTACAATGTCAACGCCTGTAATGGCTTCGGTAACCGGATGCTCCACCTGTATGCGCGTATTCATCTCCATAAAATAAACATTGTTATCCACATCCAGGAGAAATTCCACGGTGCCGGCATTAAAGTAGCCCGTTTGTTTGCATAGATTCACTGCATGGGTGCAGATGGTGTCGCGAAGCTCGGGAGTTAGTGCAGGCGAGGGAGCTTCTTCCATTAATTTCTGGTGCTTTCGCTGTATGCTGCACTCGCGCTCGAAAAGATGAATTACATTGCCGTGTTTATCGGCCAGTACCTGCACCTCGATATGCCGTGGACGGGCAATGTATTTCTCAATAAAAACGGCGCCATTGCCAAATACTGAGCGCGCTTCGTTCATGGCAGCCCGCAGCATCTTGGGCAGCATCTCTTCATTTTCAACCACACGCATGCCTTTACCGCCGCCACCGGCCACGGCCTTCACCATTACCGGATAACCAATATTGGCCACCACCTCAAGGGCTTCTTCCTCGGTATTGATGAGTCCTTTACTGCCTTCCGGAACGGGTATTCCGCATGATTTGGCGGTTTGTCGTGCCACACCTTTATTGCCCATCTTCTCGATGTGCTGATGCGATGGCCCAATAAAGATGATGCCTCGTGTCTCGCATTCTTTGGGCAGGAATGGATTTTCAGACAGGAAGCCATAGCCCGGATGTATGGCATCAACTTTATTTTCAACGGCGGCATCTACAATCTTTTCAACGCTTAGAAAAATATTGGTAAAGGTGTCGCCCGATACATCTATCAGTTCGTCGGCAAAGGATAAATAGTGGGCATTGGGCTCCTGATGGGTTAGGAACATATATGAACGGATACCCATTTTGCGGGCCGTTTGAGCAATGCGGATGGCAATCTCTCCGCGATTGGCTATTAATATCGATTTAATCATTATTCAGTTTTTTACATTGGAATATTTCCGTGTTTACGCGGAGATTTCTGTTCGAACTTGTTTTCTAGTAGTGAGAAAGCAGAGATCAATACCTCACGTGTTTTTGCGGGTTCTATCACCTCGTCAACATAGCCTTTTTCTTCCGCGATAAATGGATTGGCAATGTTGTTTTTATAATCATCCACCAGCTGACGCTTAAGTTCATCAGGATCGTTTGCCTCGCTCAGCTCTTTGCGATTCAGTATTTTTATGGCGCCCTCGGGTCCCATCACCGCAATTTCAGCCGATGGCCAGGCATAATTCATATCACCGCCCATGTTTTTACTGTTCATCACAATGTAGGCGCCACCATAGGCTTTTCTAATGATTACTGTAATTTTGGGTACGGTGGCTTCGGCAAAAGCATACAGTAGTTTAGCACCGTGCATAATAATGGCATTGTGCTCCTGGTTTTTACCCGGCATAAAGCCCGGCACATCTTCCAGTACCAGCACCGGAATATTAAAGGCATCGCAAAAACGCACAAAACGGGCGGCTTTGCGCGATGCATTGATATCCAGTGTACCCGCCATTACTTTTGGTTGATTGGCGATGATTCCTATAACTTTTCGATCCAGGCGGGCGAAGCCGGTAATGATATTCTGCGCGTGTCCTTCTGCCACTTCAAAAAAGGAATCCACATCCACAATGCGCTCGATAATATCAATCATATCGTAGGGCTTGCCTGAGTCCTCGGGCAATATGTAGGAGATGTTTTCGCTGTTGCGCGGCGTGATGTCATCCCAGTTTAATACGGGAGGCTGCTCCAGGTGGTTAGAAGGAAGGTACGACAGGAGCTTCTTCACGCCCAGCAGGCAATGTTCCTCATCGTTATACACAAAATCGGTTACGCCCGAAGCAGAGCCATGTACTTCGGCACCGCCCAGGTCTTCAAAGGTAATGTCCTCGTTCAATACTTCTTTTACCACCTGTGGGCCGGTAACAAACATGTGCGAGGTGTGTTTTACCATAAAACGGAAGTCGGTGAGAGCCGGTGAATAGACAGCACCGCCGGCAGCAGGGCCGAGTATAACAGATATCTGCGGCACAATGCCCGAGGCTTTTACGTTATTACGAAAAATACCGGCATAACCGGCCAAACTGGCTACCCCTTCCTGTATGCGTGCACCACCCGAATCGATGAGTCCGATGACAGGATGCCCCATATTGGCCGCCAGTTCCTGCACTTTCTGAATTTTTTGCGCATGAACAAGCCCCAGGGAGCCTCCCATAATATTAAAATCCTGGGCGTACACCATTACTTTACGGCCGTTGATGGTGCCGTAGCCACAGATTACACCATCGCCATAATTTTTGGCTTCTTTATCGGGTTTGATCAAGGCGCCTATCTCGTGAAAGCTGCCCTCGTCGAATAAAAAGTCGATACGCTCGCGGGCTGTTAGCTTGCCCTTATCGTGTTGTTTCTTATAATAATCACCTGTGTATTGATCATTCAGCTTATCTTTCCGCTCATGAAAAACTTTGTAAGCCTTTCTGTTTTCCTCCATGATTATTTCAGTATTTGTTAGTTAATGTATTGATATGCTTCTGTTACCAGGCCAAACTGGCAAAGTAACGATTGAAGGCTTTAAGTTGTTTATTAAACAAAAAACAGCACGAAAATCTGTGTAAACAGAGTTCGTGGAAAAATAAAAATGTGCTGTCGCAGACGCTATAAATGCAGGGATAGAATTAAGATCCGATACCTGCTTTGTGTCGCGAAAGCAAATATCATTCAAATATTAAAGACAGGTCTCCTGGCTTTCCCGACTCTTAACACCTTCCCAACTGTCATATGCAGTCAGTGGTTAATCCGCTAAAAGTACATACCGTCTATACGGCACGAGATCACAGTTGCGCGTCAGCCCATGATTTACACATGGTTCCCTATTAAACCCTTGTTACGGGGTGTCTTAATGACAAAAATTTGAATGAACGAGCGGCAAAAGTAGTAAAATTCCTTTATTTGCGTGCTCATTATGCACAGGCAACAATTGTTTTTGATTTCACAATTAGCCTCGTATTTTACTGATTAAATGATTTAGTGAGATATAAAAGCCTTGTACAGAGCTGTTGTGTTTTCAAATAAAGAATCAGCACCTGCACTGATTAAGACGTCATCCGGCAGTTTACCCGTGTTAACAGCAAGGCAGCGTAAGCCAGCCGCCTTGGCCGATTCAACGCCCATAGGTGCGTTTTCCACTACAAGGCATTGGTCTTTGCTCAGTCCACTGCGTTGCCAGGCGATCAGGTAAGGTTCAGGGTGGGGTTTGCCCTGTTTTACATCTGCACCACTGATAATGTTGCTCGCCTCCACCTTAAATTGGGCATTTAATTTATCAACGAGCGAGGGTTGCCTGGATCCGGTTACCACAAAGACCTGAACCCCATTTTTTCTCAGAAACTCAATCAGTTCTTGCATCATGGGTAACACCGGAGCTTTAGGGCGTTTTGCCATAAGTTCCGTCTTTAAAGTATAAACAGCTTCCTCTTCATCCCGGGTGGGTAATCGGTGAAGGTACTTTTCAAAAGCGATTCTGATGGTTGCATAGCCGGTTCGTCCTTCATTCATATATGCCTCTTCTGGCGGAAAATTGATGCCGTATTTTTTAAGTGAATGGATCCACGTGTATTCATGACTAGGCATGGAGTCAAACAAAACACCATCCATATCAAAAAACACCGCTTTTATATCATCGAGGACTTGCATTGGCTTTACTTTTGGCCCCAAAGTAATATATTTTTTTACTTATTTTGCAGGCTTAATTCCATTGCATGCTAATTAAAATTGAAGAGCCGTTAAGGGCAAAACTTCCCGATTTGATATTAGGAGGTTTTGTTACTGATGTGAAGGTGGCTGCCGCTAATGATCAGCTACAATCATTAATGGATAAGGAGGTTGAAGTATTGGCTGCCCAATATACACCTGCGTTAATCCGTGAATTATCGCCCGTAAAAGCGAATAAAAATGCTTATCGAACCCTGGGCAAAGATCCCAATCGCTATCGTCCGGCTGCCGAATCCCTATTGAGAAGAGTAGCTGGTGGTAAAGGATTGTATCGCATTAATAATGTGGTTGATATACTAAATATTACCTCATTGAAAACCGGTTTCTCAATCTGTGGCTATAACTATGATGCCATTGAAGGAGATGTGAGTATGGGTATTGGTGAGGCTAATGAAGCCTATGAGGGCATTGGCAGGGGGGATTTGAATATTGAGAGATTACCGGTTTTTCGCGATGCTTTAGGTGCATTTGGTAATCCTACCAGTGATTCAACACGCACTATGGTGAGTGATGTTACTTCAAAGTTTTTGATGATTGTTATTGGCTTTGACGGAAAAGACGCCATCAATGATGCTCTGGATGATACCCTCCATTTGCTTCAAAAATATGCGGAAGGAAAAGAGATCGAACGATTTTTTGTGGAGTAGGTAGGGATGAGAGGGGAGTGAGGTGAGTCTAGCAGTAGGATTATGGATCTTAACTAGCTTCCCGCCACGCGCCACAAGCTGCTAACCCCTAATAACTAACAACTAATTTGGACAAGCCAGAAAAGTACAAAGTATCAAGATTTGAGTATCAAGACTATTGGCAGCTTGCTTATATTTTCTGCCAAAAATTACAGGAATTCAATTGATAGACACTAACAACTAACCCCTAATAACTAACAGCTAACAACTAACCCTTAACAACTAGCAACTAACCCCTAATAGCTAATAGCTAGCAACTAACCACTAACAACTAACAGTCAATGATACAAGTTTGTGCGATCGCCTCGGGAAGTAACGGCAATTGTTATTACATCGGAAATGAAAAGGAAGCCATATTGGTGGATGCGGGTATTTCGCGCCGTCAGATTTTGAAGCGGATGCGCGAGATGCGTCTGGATATTGCTAAGGTGAAGGCCGTGTTTATCTCACACGAGCACTCTGATCATATTAAGGGATTACGTGTATTGTGCGATATGCATGGCATTGATGCCTACCTTACACGCGATACACTACAAAAGGCACATCGTAATTATCATCCGGAGACAGCGCAGGTGTTCGAAGCAGGTGATGTGCTTTGTGTGGGTCCATTTACCGTTCACACCTTCGGTAAGCAACATGATGCCATCGACCCCACGAGCTTTCGCGTAGAAATAGAGGGGCAAAGCATAGGTGTGATGACCGATATTGGTTGTGCCTGCGATGCTGTGAAATCCCATTTGGCGGCCTGCGATCATGTTTTTCTAGAGAGCAATTATGATGAGCGCCTACTGGAGGAAGGACCCTACCCTTATTACCTTAAGCAGCGGGTTAAATCCGATCATGGACACCTGAGTAACCGTCAGGCGGTTGAATTGGTTGAGCAATTGAAGCCGGGTAAGTTAAAGACGCTTTTTCTTTCGCACATTTCAGCCGATAATAACCGTGTGGAGATTGCGATGAAGGCCTTTGAGCACCTTTCAAATCGTTATCGTATTTTGCCTACCAATCGCTATGCGCCATCAGAAGTGTTAATCATCGGGGAGGAGCAGTTGGCTTTGTTTAGTTAATAAAATTAGAAAAAGTAAGAAGTGAGAGGTGAGTAATGAGTAGGGTGCGATGAGAAATGGGAAGTGAGAAATTGCAAAAAAACTGTGGGACTGTTGAAATGTAATACGGATTACTGACTTCGGACTTGGATTTCGAGTTTTACAATAATTATCGAGCTGCCAATCGCTATCAGCTAGCGGCTAGTAGCTATAAGCTTTTGAAAATATGAATTCTTTAATACAGGCAGATCAGCATTTTTTAGTTTTAACAATGGTGGTGGCGGCAGCCGCTTTTGGTATTTGGTCAGAGTATAAAAAGTGGTTTGGCAAGGTATCAGGCATTTTAGTCACCATGATTTCCATGTCTATATTGGCCATGGCAGGTGTTGTGCCTGTGGGTTCGGGTACTAATGTGTCGGTGCCTGTTTACGATATGGTATTTGATTATTTTATACCGGTGTCGATTCCACTGCTTTTATTCAGCTCTAATATTCTTAAAATAATAAGGGAAAGCGGTAAGTTGCTACTGGCCTTTATCGTTGGCGCAGTGGGGGTCGTTGTTGGTTGTTTTGTAGCAGCTTCTGTGATCGATCTGGGAGCCGATTCAGGCAATACAGCCGGCGTGATTGCTGCCACCCTGGTGGGAGGCAGTATCAATTTTGTGGCTACGGGCGAAACCTTAAATTTCAGCACCAATCCCTATTTTTCTGCCACCATTGCGGTAGATAACTTCGCTGCCAATTTGTATGTCTTGTTTTTATTCCTGGTTCCTGCCTTGGCCTTTTTAAAGCGCTTTTGGAGTCCAACGCCTGTAGAGCCGGCAGACGAAGGTAAAGAACAGGGGGAACAGGCTCCTGTTACCATGGAACGGATGGCTATTGCATTGTTTTTAGCCATTGGTATTGCAGCCTTGGGAGGCTGGCTGTCCCCATTTATTCAGCATTTAATTGGTACCGAGTTAAATTTAAGTATTCTGCTAATTACGTTGTTGGCACTACTGGTAGCTAACCTTTTTCCGGCACGTTTAAAGCCTTTGGAAAACACATCTTTTAGCATAGGCTTGTGGATGATGTATGCTTTTTTGGCGGTTATTGGTGCTTCCACCAATATTTATGAGGTTTTAAAGGTTGGACCCTCACTGCTCTTGTTTTACCTGATAATAATGGTGTTTCATTTTTTGTTTCTTACGGCAAGCGCCCGTTTGTTCAAGTTGAATGTATACGACGTTATTGTAGCCTCAGCTGCGAATGTCATGGGACCTTCTGTGGCAGCACCTATGGCAGCTTCGTTGGGGCAAAAGCGCATGGTAACACCGGCAATTCTAGTGGGTATTTTAGGGTATGTGATGGGTACTTTTATTGGTGTAAGTATTGCGATAGTTCTCAGCTAGGCGATGCAAAAAAAGCAACAACCCAGGTACAATTTTTAGTTTATTAAAACGGCGTTTTCAGAGAAGGAGTTAAAGATGCTTGAAAAGGGCCTTGATTTGTTTTACGAGATTGCCTGAATGATCAATGCCTTAACAGGGACAGTTTCTTTGAATTGTGTATATTTGACTGCGTACTTATATTCCTTAGTACATGCCATAAGTATGCTCTAAAACCGATAAACTAAAATAATTACTATGTGTAGAAATGTAATGACAGCAATTGCTGTAGTGCTGATAATGCAGCTGGTAGTTTCGTGCCATCAGCCTATCCCAGCTGATTTATCCAAAGCCAGCCTGATTCCTCTTCCGGTAGAGTTAAATGCAGGTGGAAGCTCCTTTCAACTTACCGAGAAGTCTGATATTTATGTAAGTGAAGGAAATGGCGAATTAACCCTGGTGGCGCAGAGTCTGGCCAGCGAGATAGCGCGAATTACCGGTATTCAGCCTGCGGTTACCGAAGTGGCTCATACGCCGGCTAAAGGGATATATCTGCATCTTAATACCGAACAAAGTACAAAAAATAGTGAAGGGTATTCGTTAGCCATAGGAGAAAGAAAAGTGGAGCTGAGTGCAAAAGCGCCCGCTGGCTTGTTCAGAGGTGTTCAAACACTGGTTCAAAGTCTTGTTAAAGGCGGGGAGGAGCAATCTGTTTGGCTTATTCCTTCCGGAAAAATTATTGATTACCCGCAATATGCTTACCGTGGCATGATGCTGGATGTGGCTCGTCATTTTTTCTCGGTTGAGGATGTGAAAAGAGTGATTGATTTAGCAGCTATGTATAAGATCAATGTTTTGCACCTGCATTTAACAGATGATCAGGGCTGGCGTATTGAAATCAAATCGTGGCCTAAGCTGGCTACTGTGGGTGGAAGTACCCAAGTAGGCGGTGGCGAAGGTGGTTTTTACACCCAAGAGCAATTCAAGGATATTGTTCGCTATGCCAGCGAGCGATATATAACCGTGGTACCGGAGATTGATATGCCTGGGCATACCAACGCGGCTGTGGTGGCTTATCCTGAGCTCAACGGGAATAAAAAGAAGGCCCAATTATATACCGGCACTAAAGTGGGGTTCAGTACCTTGGCCACGCGCAAGGAAGTGACCTATCAGTTTGTGGATGATGTGATCCGCGAGATGGCTGCGCTGACCGAGGGGCCTTATTTGCATATTGGAGGCGATGAGTCGCACGTAACAGAAGATGATGATTATGTGTACTTCATTAATCGCACCAAAGAAATTGTTAAGAAGTATAATAAAATAATGATTGGGTGGGATGAAATCGCGCATGCTGATGTCAATGCTGAAGACATTGTACAGTATTGGGCTAAGGATAAAAATGCCAGCTTAGGGGCAGAAAAAGGCGCTAAAGTGCTTTTATCGCCTTCAACACGGACCTATCTGGATATGAAATACGATTCAACTACGCACATTGGCTTGGCTTGGTCAGGCCTGATTGAAATAGATCAATCGTATAACTGGTATCCTGCAGAATTGATTGAAGGAATTGATAATAACCACATCCTGGGTATTGAATCGCCACTTTGGACTGAAACAGTGGAAACGATGGATGATATTGATTACCTTACTTTTCCTCGTTTAATTGGGCACGCCGAAATTGGTTGGTCTCCGGCTTCTCACTTAAATTGGGAGAGTTTTAGAAAACGTCTGGCACAGCACGGAAAGGTTTTGAAAGATTTAGAGGTTAACTTTTACCAGTCAGATCAAATACCGTGGGTAATGGACTAGTAAAGAACCTAATAGAGTATAAACTATTGACCAGTTCCAGAGTCTTATCAAAGATAAAGGGGCTGGTCTTTTTTTTCACCATAATCTGAAAAGGATTCACTAGCAGAAGCGATCAGTTAATTCTAGGTTACGAATGAATTGGTAGAATATTCTGTTTTCGTTCACATTTTTTAAGTTAATCAGGATAACCTTTACACAGCTATTCCGTACTTAGGAGTTGATTTGCCGCAGGGCACTCTTGAATCTACTATGAACTAAGGAAAAAATTATGAGTGAATTATTGTTGGAGTTATTAAAATCGTCAGTGGCCATTCCGGTGGCAATTATCATATTGAAGTTGATTTTTAAAAAATCAATCATGTTCAGGATGAGCTTGTTGCTCGTGTCTTTTGTTATTTTGGTGGCAATGCTGAAGACCATAGAGTTTTATCTAGGTTCTTTTTTTACATATATCGTTACGCCTGTTAATATTTTGCTTGGGGTGGGTGTTTTTATGTATATTAATAAAATGGTTCGTCAACCTCTTGACAGTGCCATTGTGGAATTGCAAGAGCTGGCAGAAGGTAATCTGAACAATGACTTGAAGTACATCGAATCCAACAATGAATTGGGGCAGTTAAACAATGCCATGAAGAATTTATCAGACCGCCTGAAAGAAGTGATGCAAAATATTGAAGGTGGTGCCAATGAGGTGTTGCAGGCCAGTCATCTAATAAATAAAACAGCCGAGGACTTGTCATCTGGTTCAGCGGAGCAGGCTTCCTCATTGGAGGAAGTATCGACAACCATGGAGGAGATAGCCGGTAATGTGGCCAGTAATGCCGATAATGCGCGGCAAACATCGCTCAATGCCAAAGAATCGTCGGCTATGATTGTGCAGGTGGCTGATGTTTCTGATACCAGTTACAAGGCGGTAAGTACCATCTCCGAAAAGGTTACCGTGATTCATGAAATTGCTCGTCAAACCAATATTTTGGCTTTGAATGCTGCTGTGGAAGCAGCTCGTGCAGGCGATATGGGTAAGGGTTTTGCTGTTGTGGCAGCAGAGGTGCGTAAGCTGGCAGAAAATAGTAAAAAGGCAGCTGATGAAATTGTGAGCATGAGTGATTCGAGCCGCAGTGAAACGGAGATGGCAAATGCTATGCTTAAGGAGATGCAGCCACAAGTGGAGGCAACAGCTAGTCTGGTGGAGGAGATATCCATGGCAAGCATTGAGCAGAACAATGGAGTGGATCAGGTGAATGGTGCTATTCAGCAAATGAATGCAACAACGCAACAAAATGCGGCGGCGGCCGAGGCCTTAGCAGCCAGTTCGGTTGAACTAACTAAGCAGGCAGATGAGCTTATGCAGTCCATCGCCTATTTTAGACTTTAAATAGCTTGTTTATCGGATGACTTGAGTTTTGTAGTAATTTTCATGTCATCCGATAAGTTTCAGTCCGTTTTGGTAGCCATAGCCCCATAATTTTTTGAGACGCTTCCTTAGGCTTGAAAAAAGGAGAAATGCACCTTGCCGTATTTTTTTACTTCTTTAAAATGAGGATGTGTGTCAAAGCTCATCTTATCAGAATGCTCTAAAATAAAGACTCCTTCGTCAGTGAGTAAGTTATTTTCAAAAAAGCGGTCGGGTAGTGTCTCAAAATCCTTCATGTCGAATGGAGGATCGGCAAAAACCAGATCATAATGCTTGGGACTTTTCTTGATAAACTTTAGCACATCGGCTTTGAAGACCTTAATGGCATCTTCCAGGTTAAACTCTTTAACCATTGACTTGATATAGCTGAAATGCTTATAGTTGAGCTCCACCGTTGTAATATCACTACAGCCTCTTGAAGCAAACTCATAGGAGATACTGCCGGTGCCGCCAAATAAATCCAGTACGGTAAGCTCATCGAAATACAGGCGGTTGTTCAACACGTTAAACAAACTTTCGCGGGCGATGTCGGTGGTTGGACGTGCCGAAAAGCTTTTGGGAGGTGAGAAACGCCGGCCTTTAAGTTTGCCGCTTATTATACGCATATTGCCAGATTAAACAGGTTATGAAAGTTAAGTTTATCACCATCTTTAATACGCATACTGTTGCTGAATTTAAAATGAGTGGTTGGATCGCTTATTTTTGTTTGCCGCAGATAGTTTTTTAATTCTCTAAATAGGGGACTTTGTTTATCGTCCAGCCCATGTATTAGTACATTCGTTTTATCGGCCTCCAGCTTAAGCTGTTCAAAGGCAAATAAAACAAAGTACAAAAAGTCATTGGTGTTGCTGTACGAATAGGAGTTGCACAACACCATCTTACGGTCTTTAATCACCAGCAAATCAAAGAAGGTACTGTGTATACCTATGTGCATCACCACATCGCGTTTCTTTTGCTGACTGGCAATCAGGCAGGTTTCAATAAAAGGCGAGTAGTGTTGGTAAAACTCAATGTTGTCGAATTGCGTTTTCGCCAGATGATACATAAATCGGGGTATGCTGAAAAGATTCCAGGCATCGGCCATTTTAATTTTCTGTGCTACCAGCTCCACGGGATCATTACCCAGCGGATGATTCAGGCTGAACAGGTCAGTATGCCTTGTGTTGTCATACAAAGCACCCGGCACTAGGGTGGCTCGCGGTGACTCGTAAAGGAAAAAAACCTTTTTGTAGGACAGTTGTAATAATTCCTCTTTCAGCAGTACCTCCTGAGTTTTAATATTGTCCTTGCTATTGTCGTTAAACGGTATATTGGCGAAGGCAATATAAGTGTTGATTACCGGGTCGAGCACACAAAAAGAAAGTCCACCCGATGAGGATCGGATGGACAGAAAATAAGATGTTGTAATGTTCGTGTCAAACGATTGATCGACAACGTATTTCTTGGTCATATAATTATTCCCAGTTACCAGCGTTATTGTTAGCGGCTTCTAACGAACCTACTTTAAGACCTGGATATCTTTCCAGCTTCTCGGTCTTGTCGTTTAGGTTAATAATTTCCTGTTTCTCAAGTCCGGCCAGGTAAATGTTGTTGTGCACTTTGGCTTCAAAAACCTGCACCTTCACACCAGAACCAGTAACTACGATACCAGCTCCCATTTCGTAAGTTTTGTCGCCATTAACAAAAGGAACAAATTTTAATGAGTCAACCGGGTAGTTGTCGGGGAATAGAGAGTCTTTCACACTCACGCGAATGGTGTCACGACTGATAATTCCCAGTGCCAGTGCTTTTACTTCGGTCATGCCTGCTTCACGCATACTGTCGGTTAAGCTACCTTCTTTTTTAACCAATGGAAGCGAGTCGCTTAGGATGAAGTTGATTAATGTATCGTAGCTACCTGTATACTTACCAAAAACAGACTTGTAAGCCACCTGGGCATCTCTGGTGAGCATCAGTTTTTCAACGTTAGCGGCTTGTCGCAAGGCATGCTGCTCCTGAAAACGAATTGGCTTATTGATACTCTCAACACATAAATAACCAAGCGCGATAATTGCAATAGTAAGAACAATCTGAATAACTGTTTTCATTATCTTCGGATTTTTGTTTTAGTTTGAAGTCACAAATTTAAAAAAAAAATCAAACTACGGTTTTTTATTAGCTTATATCTATATTAAAAATGCTAAATAATCATATTTCGACATTAATACGCAATAAATTTCCCTTCCAAGCCACCCAGTCGCAGTCAACTTTGATTGATGGCTTAGGTGATTTTCTGGTGCAGGAGGCATCACCGGCCGTTTGTCTTATAAAAGGATTTGCCGGAACGGGTAAAACATCGCTGATGAAAGCCTTTACTGATGTGCTGGCTGAGATGAAGATGCCTTGCCAGCTGATGGCACCCACGGGACGGGCAGCCAAGGTGTTGAGTAAATATACTGGTAAGCCGGCTTATACCATTCATAAGCTTATCTATCGTCGTCAATCATCGAACGATGATTTTGGCAGCTTTAATCTCAATTATAATAAGGCAAAGGATGCAGTTTTTATTGTTGATGAGGCGTCTATGATCTCTAATAACTGCTTGGATTACACTGCTTTTGGTAGTGGGCGTCTTTTGGAGGATCTGCTCAACTTTGTGTTTAGTAATAAAGGTTGCCGATTAGTGCTTATTGGTGATGTTGCTCAGTTGCCACCGGTAGGATTTGAGGAGAGCCCTGCATTGGATAAGTTGTACCTTGAGAGTTTGGGCATGCAGGTGCAGGATTTCTTTTTAAGTGACGTAGTGCGTCAGGAGCAAGATAGTGGTATTTTATACAATGCTACTAAGTTGCGATTGATGATGGATGAATATTTGACACCACCGGTCTACCCGGCACTGGAGGCCAAGAGTTACCCCGATTTTAAACGTATTAGCGGCGAGGAGCTGATTGATGCCTTGAGTTGGTGTCAGGAGCATTACGGGCTGGACGAAACCCTGGTGGTCTGCCGGAGCAATAAGCGTGCTAACCTGTTTAACAAGGGGATAAGAGCCAGTGTTTTATATCGTGAGGAGGAGCTGACGGTGACCGACCACTTGCTAATTATGAAAAATAACTATCATTGGTTAAAGGATAGTAAAGAGGCCGATTTTATTGCCAATGGCGATATTGCCGAAGTGGTACGTATTAATGGTTATGAGGAGTTGTATGATCGTCGTTTTGCCAATCTTACCTTGCGCCTTACTGATTATGAGCATCTCGAAATCGATGTGAAGGTGATTTTAGACGCTTTGCACACCGATACTGCCGGATTTTCAAAGGAGGAGCAGGAGGCCTTTTTTCGCAGTGTAATGGAGGATTATGAGGAGGAGAAATCGCAGCGTAAGAAATATGAGAAAGTAAAAGAAAACCCCTACTATAATGCATTGCAGGTGAAGTATGCGTATGCCATGACCTGCCATAAATCGCAAGGTGGGCAGTGGAAGGCGGTATTTATCGATCAGGGATACATACCCGAAGAGCAGATGGGGCTTGGGTATTTCAGGTGGCTATACACGGCCATCACCCGCGCAACAGAGCGTGTTTACCTGGTTAACTTTAAGGATGAGTTTTTTGAAGAAGATTGATTTTTTACGAAGCAGGCAGAAGTGATATAATTAAAAAACGGGATGCAATGATGCATCCCGTTTTTAATGTGTTTTTGAGTATTATTAAATACCTAAATCTTTAACGATATTATTGATAATGGTATCTGCTTTTTCGTTGGCCAGGTAGAACTCGTCCTTGCTGTTCATCGGCACTTTCACCTCAAAGTAAAACTTAATTTTAGGTTCAGTACCCGAGGGTCGAACAGATACCTTATAGCCATTTTCGGTGAAAAACTGCAGCACATTGGAAGTGGCCGGCAAGTCAATGGTTTCATGATTATTCTCCAACACGTGAAAAGCATCCAGCTTGCTGTAGTCTTTGATTACGCTCACCTTATCGCCCGCCAGAGTTTGTGGAGGCGTTGAGCGGAAATTAGCCATTAGCTGTTTGATCTCATCAGCACCTGATTTTCCTTCGCGCACGATGTAAATCATTTTTTCCTTTGAGAAGCCATACTCCATATAAATATCCTGCAACACATCAAACAGTGTTTTGCCGTTATCTTTGGCCCAAGCAGCAATTTCTGCTGCAATGGTGATGGCTGCCACTGCATCTTTATCGCGCACATAGTCGCCGGGTAAGAAACCATAGGACTCTTCGCCGCCACAGATGTATTTTTTCTGCCCTTCCAGTTCACGAATAACCTTCGCAATCCACTTAAAACCGGTGTAAACATCGAAATACTCAATGCCGCTCTTTACGGCAATGTCTTTCATCAGCTCCGATGTAACAATTGTTTTAACAATGTATTCTTTGCCGGTCAGGCGTCCTGTTTCCTTCCATTTCTTAAGTATGTACCAGGTAAGTAAGATGGCCGTTTGGTTTCCGTTTACCAGCACAAACTCACCCTTTTCGTTGCGTACGGCAATGCCCAGGCGGTCACTGTCGGGGTCGGAGGCCATTACAATATCTGCCGCTGTCTCGCGGGCTTTGTTAAGCGCCATCTCCAGTGCGGCCGGCTCTTCGGGGTTGGGTGAAATAACTGTAGGGAACTCGCCGCTTACTACATCCTGCTCCGGTACGTTAATCACGTTTTCAAAGCCGCACTTACGCAAAGCCGCCGGAATCATTTTCACACCTGTGCCGTGGATGGGTGAGTACACAATTTTAAGGTCTTTATTACGGTCTATCACATCCTGATCAAGCACTAGGCTCTTCACCTGTTCCAGGTATTGCTGATCCATTTCTTCACCCAATGTTTCGATCAGTGCCTTATTGCCCTGGAATTTAATTTCATCGGTTGAAGTAATTTTATTCACTTCGTCAATCACATTGGTGTCATGGGGGGCTGTTAGCTGAGCACCATCGTTCCAGTAGGCTTTGTATCCATTATAGGCCTTGGGATTGTGCGAGGCGGTTATAATAACACCACTCTGGCAGCCCAGCTGGCGGATGGCGTAGGATATTTCAGGTGTAGGACGTAAGTCGTCAAACATATAAGCTTTAATACCATTGGCGCTGAAAATGTCGGCTACTACCTCGGAAAATAAGCGGCTGTTATTGCGGCAGTCGTGCCCAATTACCACGCTTATCTGCTCTACTTCGCTAAAGTTCTTTTTTAGGTAGTTGGCCAAACCTTGTGTGGCGGCTCCCACGGTGTAACGGTTCATGCGGTTGGATCCGGCTCCCATAATGCCGCGTAGACCTCCTGTGCCGAATTCCAGGTCTTTATAGAAAGAGTCGATTAGTTCTGTTTTATCGTCCTTCTCCATCATGGCTTTGATGGCGTCTTTCGTCTCGGTATCGTAGTTGCCATCGAGCCACGCCTGGGCTTTTTTAACAACGTCGCTTAATACATCCTGATTTTGCATAATTATAATAGTTGGTGTTAGTTATTTATTCGTTCGTCAGTACAGATATACAGTGTTTAAGACTGTCGATCCAGTACGGTATTTCAAGTTGATAGGTCGATTTTAGTTTGGCCTTGTTCAGCACGCTGTAGTGCGGACGGGGAGCAGGCGTAGGATAGTCCTTTGTTTCGATGGGTAGTACTTTACACTGTATGCCTGCCAGCCTGTGTATGGCCAGGGTGAAATCGTACCAGCTGGCAACGCCTTCGTTGCTATAATGGTAAATGCCCGGAGTAAAGGGGATGGTGCCCGCCATGTCGTGCCTGATAATGCGCAGGATAACATCGGCCAGATCGTCGGCGTAGGTGGGACTTCCAATCTGGTCGTAAATAACCTTCAGCTCGTTACGCTCCCGACCCAGTCGCAGCATGGTCTTTACAAAGTTATTGCCATGGGGCGAATATAGCCACGATGTTCGCAGTATAATGGATTGCTGATTATGATCCAGCAGGTACTTTTCGCCATCGCGTTTTGATTGACCATAGACCGATTGTGGTGCGGTGCTGTCTTCTTCCGTGTAAGGACGATAATTGGTGCCATCAAACACATAATCGGTGGATACATGCACTACTTTGGCGCCTTTTTCGTGTGCCGACCTGCCAATAGTTCTCAGCGCCTCTGCATTGATTTTAAAGGCCAGTGAGGATTCATCCTCGGCTTTATCAACGGCTGTGTAGGCGGTACAGTTAACGATGTATGAATAATGATCAGCCCTGATGGTACGGGTTAGATCTTCAGTATTGGTAACATCCAGGGTTTCTAATGAAGTGAAGGTGAAATGAGCCTCCAGACTATTGCACTTCGCCTTGATGGACAGTCCCAATTGTCCCTCCGATCCGATAACTAAAATTTTTGGTGTCATATGCTGTAAACAAAGTTACGATCGGCTTCCTTAAAGGATGGCAATATGCTGTCTTTGGATGATATGATGACTTTATTTGCCGGTATTTTCCAATCGATGTTCAGGGTAGTATCATTAAAGGCAATCCCTCTTTCAGCTTCCTGATTATAGTAATTATCGCACTTATACATTATGGTAGCCTTTTCGCTCAGAACTGAAAAGCCATGTGCAAACCCCTGGGGGATAAAAAACTGGTATTCATTCTCTTCTGATAGCTCTATGGCATAGTGTTGCCCAAAAGTGGGCGAGTTTTTTCGTAAATCAACAGCCACATCAAGTACCCTTCCTTCAATTGCCTGAATGAGTTTACACTGCGAAAAAGGAGCAAGCTGATAGTGCAATCCGCGGATGACACCATAGCTTGATTTGGAGATGTTATCCTGAATAAAATCTGCTGTGATACCGGCCTCCTTATACCGTATAGCAGAATAGGACTCGAGGAATGCACCCCGTTTATCACGATAAACTTCCGGTTTGATTATAAGGAGGTTGGGTATGTCTGTTTTTATTATTTCCATGAATTACGATTTGACTACAAATATAGCGAGATAATAAGTTTATTATCCAAATCCTTTAATGATTTATAAGTAAAGTGGTGTTAAAAATTATTGATTGGCAATTTTCACCAGGTACTGCCCGTATTCATTTTTCATGAGTGGCTCGGCCAGTTTCAGTAGTTGAGTTTTGTCAATGTAACCTCTCGAAAAGGCAATCTCCTCGATACATGCCACCTTAAGTCCTTGACGGTTTTCGATGGTGGAGATGAAATTGGAAGCCTGCAAAAGACTGTCGTGTGTGCCCGTATCGAGCCATGCCGATCCTCTGCCCAGCATCATCATCTTAAGGCGCTGCTCTTTCAGGTAAAGAGAATTGAGGTCGGTGATCTCCAGCTCACCGCGCTTCGATGGCTTTAATGCCTCGGCTTTCTTTACCACATCGTTGGAGTAAAAATACAATCCTGTAACGGCATAGTTACTCTTGGGCTTTTCAGGTTTTTCCTCGAGGGATAGCACCTGACCCTCCTCATCGAACTCAGCCACTCCATAGCGCTGCGGATCATTTACATAATAGCCAAATATTACGGCTCCGTCTTCGGTTTTGCTGGCTTCGTGCAGTAACTTACTGAAGTCGAAGGAATAGAAGATGTTATCCCCTAGTACCAGTGCAACATCGTCATCACCAATAAATTCTTCTCCAATAATGAAGGCCTGTGCCAGACCATCGGGAGAGGGCTGTTCGGCATAACTGATATTGAGACCCAGCTCAGCACCATCCTCAAAAAGGTGTTGGTAAAGGGGCAGATCCTGCGGAGTGCTGATAATAAGGATATCGCGTATGCCGGCCAGCATAAGAACCGATAATGGGTAGTAAATCATCGGTTTGTTGTATACCGGAATAATTTGTTTTGAGATGCTTTTGGTAATGGGGTAGAGGCGTGTGCCTGAGCCTCCCGCTAAAATTATGCCTTTGCGTTTTTTCATAGTTATTGTAATTAAGTACGTTTTGATATTTAGGCCTCGCCGTTTTTTAAGAGTTTATCAAAATATTCTATGGTATGAGTTAATCCCTCGCGTAGTTGTATATTGGGTTGCCAGTTATTGAGTTTCTCCTTTGCCAAAGCAATATCGGGTTGGCGCTGCAAGGGATCGTCGGCCGGCAGAGGCAGATAGGTGATTTTTGACTTGGAGTTGGTAAGTTCAATAACCGCCTGTGCCAGTTCAAGCATGGTAAACTCGTTGGGGTTGCCAATGTTAACAGGGCCACTAAAATCCGGGTTGTTCATCATGCGAATCATCCCCTCCACCAGGTCATCGACATATTGAAAGCTGCGGGTTTGCTTACCATCGCCAAAGATGGTGATGTCCTCACCCCTTAAGGCTTGCACAATAAAGTTGGATACCACACGCCCGTCGTTGGGGTTCATGCGGGGGCCGTAGGTGTTAAATATGCGGATGATACGGATATCCACATCATTCTGCTGGTGGTAGTTGACAAACAAGCTCTCGGCGCAGCGCTTTCCTTCATCGTAGCAAGAGCGGATACCAATGGGATTTACGTTACCCCAGTAGTCTTCCTTTTGGGGATGTACAAGCGGATCGCCGTATACTTCGCTGGTAGAGGCTTGCAATATGCGTGCTTTAATACGCTTGGCCAGTCCCAGCATATTAATGGCGCCCATTACCGATGTTTTAATGGTTTTAATGGAGTTGTACTGGTAGTGAACCGGTGATGCCGGGCAGGCCAGGTTATATATTTGATCTACCTCCACGAAGTAGGGATGGGTCACATCGTGGCGTATCAATTCAAAATAAGGATTGTCCATCAGGTGCACCACATTACCTTTTGATCCGGTAAAGTAGTTATCCATACAAATTACTTCGTTGCCCTCATTCAGGAGGCGTTCGCATAAGTGAGAACCAATAAAGCCTGCACCACCTGTTATCAATACCCTGTTCTTCATCCTGTTTATGTCTTTGTAAATAAAAGGGAAAAGCCTGAAAGGTAGTAAAAAAAAACAATCAGGCTCCTCGTGTAAATTATTTGTATTTATGCATTTATGTTGGGTCGTCCTATGCTGTAATAAGTGTAACCAAACTCTTTCATTTCAGCCGGGTCGTATATGTTACGGCCATCAAAAATGACTTTGTTGCGCATAAGTTTGTCCATTACCTTATAATTCGGCATTCTGAATTCGGGCCATTCCGTAATTAATATCAGGGCGTCGGCTTCAATCAGTACATCGTAAGGGTCTTTGCCATACTCAATACTGTCTTTCAGAATATGTTTGGCCTCGTCCATAGCCACCGGGTCGTAGGCTTTAACGGTTGCCCCCAGCTCTGTTAAAGCATTGGCAACTACAACAGATGGTGCTTCGCGCATGTCGTCGGTGTGGGGTTTAAAAGATAGTCCCCACATGGCAAAAGTCTTTCCCTTAAGGTCAGGGAAGTGCTGCTTAATCTTTTTGAACAGTACTTTTTTCTGATCGTCATTCACCGCTTCCACGGCCTCTAGTATGCGTAGGTTATAGTTGTTAAGCTGTGCTGTTTTGATAATGGCCTTCACATCTTTAGGGAAGCAGGATCCTCCATAGCCGGCACCGGCATAGATAAACTTATTGCCAATGCGGGTGTCGGACCCTATGCCACGTCTTACATTGGACACGTCTGCCCCTACAATCTCGCATAGGTTAGCAATGTCATTCATAAAGCTAATTTTGGTAGCCAGCATGGCATTGGCAGCGTATTTGGTCATTTCGGCCGAGGGAACATCCATAAAAAGGATGGGGTGCCCATTTAATAAAAAGGGCTTGTAGAGGCGGCTCATCAATTTCTCTGCCCTTTCTGATTCCACACCAATTACAATACGGTCGGGTTTCAGGAAATCTTCAATGGCATTACCTTCCTTCAGAAATTCGGGGTTGGAGGCCACGTCAAATTCAAGTTCCACACCTCGTTTTTCCAGTTCGTCTTGTATGGCAGCTTTCACTTTTTGCGCTGTGGTAATGGGCACGGTGCTCTTGGTTACTACCACCAGGTAGTTATTCATGTATTTACCTATTTGGCGGGCTACTTCAAGAACGTGGCTCAGGTCGGCGCTGCCGTCTTCTCCCGGAGGTGTTCCCACAGCAATGAAAATGGCCTCTGAGTGATCCAGGCTATCACGCAGGTTGCTTGTGAAATGCAGACGCTCTTTTTCAACATTCTTCAGCACCATCTGATCCAGGCCGGGCTCGTAGATAGGAATGATACCTTGTTTAAGTTTGGCGATCTTCTCTTCGTTGATGTCGACACAGGTAACGTTAATGCCTGTGTCGGCAAAGCATGTGCCGGTTACTAATCCAACATAACCGGTTCCAACGATTGAAATTTTCATAAGCGATTGTATTTTATATAAAGGCTTTTCAAGTATTTTTAGTTTTATAAAAATGATAAGGTAGCATTTTATACCTTATTATAATAGGCAAAAGTATAATTTTTATCGACTGTTTGCTTATTTCCTGGGCGTTGAAAAGGGGCTTTTTTTGGTGGTGATGCCTTTATAGTTAGTCTTATGTCGTGTTCAAATCATTGATCAATGGTGTTTTAATCGGATGATGGCCTTGACGATGGGTGATAGAGATCGTATTTTTAAACGGTTAATTTTATTTGACTTAGAAGCTTTTAAACATCAAAAAAAGTTTCTACTTTTGCAGCGATTTTTCAATATAATGTCTAACTACTAATTAAGTAATAATTAAAACAAAAATGGCAGAAGAAAAAGTAAATGCAGAGGAGCAGGAAAAGGCTCCACAAGCAAACGAAGCGTTAGTTAATGTACCAGTTGAAGAATTTGATTGGGATAGCTATGAAGCAGGCGACGTTGTAGGTGGCGGTGCTTCTAAAGAAGAATTAGCAGAGATGTATGATAAGACTTTATCTACTATCTCAGAAAAAGAAGTTATTGAAGGTGAAGTTATTACACTTACTAAGCGTGAGGTGGTAATTAACATTGGCTTTAAGTCTGACGGTATCGTTAGCCGTAACGAATTCCGTTATAATCCTGAGTTGGCCGTAGGCGATAAAGTAGAGGTTTACGTAGAGAGCCAGGAAGATAAAAAAGGACAGCTGGTACTTTCTCACAAGAAAGCACGTGCATTACGTTCTTGGGACCGAGTAAATGAAGCGTTGGATAACGATGAAGTTATCAAAGGTTACATCAAGTGTCGTACTAAAGGTGGTATGATCGTTGACGTATTTGGTATTGAGGCCTTCTTACCAGGTTCGCAAATTGACGTTAAGCCTATTCGCGATTACGATATGTATGTGGGTAAAACAATGGAATTCAAGGTGGTTAAGATTAATCCTGAATTCAAAAACGTTGTTGTATCACACAAAGCACTTATTGAGGCTGAGCTTGAGCAGCAGAAGAAAGATATTATTTCTAAGCTTGAAAAAGGTCAGGTACTGGAAGGAACAGTTAAGAACATCACTTCTTACGGTGTCTTCATTGACCTTGGTGGCGTAGACGGATTGATTCACATTACTGACCTGTCTTGGGGTCGCGTAAATCATC
Organism: uncultured Carboxylicivirga sp.; assembly: GCA_947491945.1. Taxonomy (GTDB): domain Bacteria; phylum Bacteroidota; class Bacteroidia; order Bacteroidales; family Marinilabiliaceae; genus Carboxylicivirga; species Carboxylicivirga longa. The sequence goes on from CANLLN010000001.1 coordinate 71,518, forward strand.
CGGAAGAAATCGTTCAGTTGGATCAGAAATTGAACGTTGTAATCCTTGACTTTGATGATGAGAAGAAGCGTATTGCTTTGGGTCTGAAGCAGCTGACTGCTCACCCATGGGATTCGTTGGATTCAGAGCTTAAGGTAGGTGACATTGTTAAAGGTAAGGTGGTTGTAATGGCTGACTATGGTGCTTTCGTTGAGATTGCTGCCGGTGTTGAAGGTCTTATCCACGTATCTGAGATGTCATGGTCGCAGCACTTGAGAAGCGCACAAGACTTCTTGAAAGTGGGTGACGAAGTTGAAGCTATGGTACTGACACTGGATCGCGAAGAGCGTAAGATGTCATTGGGTATTAAGCAGCTGAAGGCTGATCCATGGGAGAAGATCGAAGAGAAATATGCTGTTGGTTCGAAGCATGCCGCTACCGTGCGTAACTTCACTAACTTCGGTGTGTTTGTTGAGATCGAAGAGGGTATCGATGGATTGATTCACATCTCTGACCTGTCATGGACTAAGAAGATTAAGCACCCTGCTGAATTTACAGCAATCGGTGATTCAATCGAAGTGGTAGTGTTGGAAATCGATAAAGATAACCGTCGCTTAAGCTTAGGTCACAAGCAGCTTGAAGAGAACCCATGGGATGTATTCGAAGATATTTTCACTGTGGATTCAATTCACGAAGGTACCATTGTTGACGTTTTCGATAAAGGCGCTGTAATTGCATTGCAGTATGGTGTTGAAGGATTTGCTACTCCACGTCACTTGGTGAAAGAAGATGGAGCCCCTGCTAAAGTTGATGAGAAACTTGATTTTAAAGTAATTGAGTTTAATAAGGCAGCTAAGCGTATTATCCTTTCTCACTCTCGTACCTTCGAAGATGATATTAAGTCGGAAGAGGTTTCTGCCAAGAAAGCTGCTGCAAAAGCAACTAAAAAAGGCGTGAAGAAGTTGAATGATAACTTAGAAAAGACTACTTTAGGAGATATTTCGGAGTTGGCCAAGCTAAAAAATAAGCTGGAAGCTAGCGAAGGAAAAGCCGAAGGAGATAAGGAATAAGTTAAAAACAACGATATATGGACTTCAAGATTGACAAATTAGATGATTTTACGCTGGTTCAGGTGTTAAAAGAGAAGATGGATACCCATGTGGCACCTACACTCAAGTCGGAACTGGTACTCTTGTCTGGAAATGGTGAAAAGAATATTTTGCTGGATTTGGGGAAGTGTAATTATTGTGATTCGTCTGGTTTAAGTGCGATTTTGGTGGCCAATCGCTTGTGTAAAAATGCTGATGGTGTCTTTGTTTTGGCCGGCTTACAGCCTGCTGTCGAACGCCTGATTACGGTGTCGCAGCTCGATTCGGTATTGAACATTGCACCATCGCTCGATGATGGTATTCAGATGATTCGTAAAGCCATTGAAGCTAATTAATGGCCCTATCGCTGACCATCCTCGGTAGTAATTCAGCATTACCTACATCGGATAGATATCCTACCGCTCAGATACTGCGTGTATCTGAGCGGTTTTTTTTAATTGACTGTGGCGAAGGCACGCAGATGCAGCTGCGCCGCAATAAGATTAATTTTTCAAAGATTAATCATATTTTCCTGTCTCATCTGCATGGCGATCATGTATTTGGTTTGATGGGATTGATTTCTACTTTTGGCCTTCTTGGGCGCCGCAAAGCCTTAATTATTCATGCGCATCCCGATCTGGAAGACCTCCTGAAACCGCATCTTGAATATTTCTGTGCCGATTTGCCTTATCAGATTGTTTTTGAGGCTTTGAACTATGATGAGCCCAAGCTTATTTACGAAGACAAAAAGGTAATTGTAAAGTCTTTTCCGCTGTCGCATCGTGTACCTACTTGTGGTTTTTTATTTGAGGAGAAGGCGAAACAGCCCAATGTTCGCAAGGCCGCCATTGCGCGTTATAACCTTACGGTGCCCGAGATTGTGGCGATCAAAGCAGGGCAGCCGTTTATTGGGGAAGATGGACAGCCTGTTCCCACTGAGGAATTGCTGATTCCCGCACCCAAGCCCTTGTCTTATGCCTTTTGTTCTGATACCCGCTATTTTCGACGTATTATTCCCATTATTAAAGAGGTTAGCTTGCTTTACCACGAAGCTACCTTCCTGCATGAGCTGAAAGATCTGGCCAAACGAACCAGTCATACCACTGCGAAACAGGCAGCTACTATTGCCCGCGATGCCGGGGCTGGACAATTGCTTCTAGGACACTTTTCCAGCCGGTATCATAATTTACAGCCCTTTGAGCAGGAGGCCAAAGCGATTTTTGAAAATACGGTGCTGGTTCGCGATAATCAAACCTTCGAGTTGGAATAGCGATTATGGTCCTCATCTGTGTATGTCTACTTCTTGTCATGAAGTGAAGTTTCATTTGCGGAACGACTCTATAGCTGCCTTGAAATTGTGAACCATTCTATCAAACCTACTGCACACTCATCTCGTCCTTCTTAAAAAATGTAAAAAAAATCTAACATTCTTCAATTTAACTCAATCCTATATGGAAAAAGGGATTGAGCGTATTGTGTGTAAGGATAGTTTATTGCATGATGTGAAATAAATAATGCAAGCGCTTGCGCAATATCTAATTTTGGTTAATATTTGTATGCAAATAATAAATCCGAATATCGTTTAACCAAAATTAAGTCAGATGAATGAAAAATCTATCAATAACGCTATCCCCCAGGGAGGTGTTATGAAATTCAACAGGCGATTACTTTGTATTTTAGTAGCTGCTTTGTTGCTTGTTCCAGTGCAACTTTTTGCACAAGAGCAAATATTAGTAAGCGGAAGCGTCAGCGATCCCGAAGGGTTTACGCTGCCGGGCGTGAATGTATCTGTGAAGGGTACTACCAATGGAACTATTACTGATACTGAAGGCAATTTTACCCTTACTGTGGCCAGCGACGCCGTTTTGCAGGTGAGTTTTGTGGGGTACAAAATGCAGGAAATACCCGTAGCTGGTCAATCTGTTATTCGCGTGATTCTAGAGGAGGATATCACAGATTTAAGTGAAGTGGTGGTTACCGCTCTGGGTATTAAGCGTGATAAAAAGGCCTTGGGATATTCGGTTACCGAGGTAAGTGCCGAAGATATAGCTCGTAATGGAGAGATGAATGCTATGGCCAGTTTGGCCGGTAAAGTGGCTGGAGTGGACATCACCCAAACCTCCGCTGGTCCATCTGGTTCAAAGCGCGTGGTTATTCGTGGTATTAGCGAATTGGAAGGATCTAATCAGCCGCTGTATGTGATTGATGGTGTTCCGGTTGATAATTCAAGCATGGGGCAGGCCACCGAATGGGGCGGCTTCGATCTGGGAGATGGTACATCTGATCTTAACTCCGAAGATATTGAGTCTATTTCAGTATTAAAAGGTGCCTCGGCTTCAGCTTTGTATGGTAGTCGGGCGTTGAATGGTGTTGTTTTAATCACCACAAAATCCGGAAGCAAAGGTCAGAAGGGGCTGGGCGTGGAAATCAACTCCTCGGCAACCATCGATCAGGTATCCACCAAGCTGGATGATTATCAAACGGTTTATGGGCAGGGAAATAATGGGCTACTGCCTCGCGAGGGACAGCCGGCGAACAGCGCGACAACGGCCTGGGGGCCAAAGCTCAATCCTTCCATTATGCTTCGTCAGCAGGATGGGAATGAGTATCCCTATGCTTTGGTAGATGATAATGTGCAGGGTTTCTTCAGGTTGGGAAAAACCTTTAATAATAGTGTAGCTTTATCATCGGGTGGCGAAAAGGGAAGTGTTCGTTTTTCTTATACCAATGTGCACAACGAAGATATTATCCCACAAAGTGGCCTGAACCGTAACACTTTTAACTTGCGGGCCTTAACAGAGATAAACAGCTTTATGGAGTTGGATGCAAAGGCTACTTATATAGCCGATAAGGTTAATAACCGTCCGGCAATGACCGACGAGGTGACTAATATTGGTAACGGACTGGTGGGTCTGGCGCCTAACTTCGATCAGGCCTGGTTGCAAACGTATACCGATGAGGATGGTAATTACATAGACTACACAGGGAATGATTATCGTGCTAACCCATACTGGACACTGAACGAAACTTTTAACCAAAGTCGAAAAAACAGATTTGTAGGTTTTGCATCATTAAACGTGAGCCTGACTAAGGACTTGAAGTTAAGGTTAAAATCTGGTATTGATCGATACAGCAGTCGCTTTGTTAATTTCTACGATAAAAATACGCCCACCAAAGCCGGAGGTGTTTATAATGAAATCAATACGGATGCTCAGGAAATAAATTACGAAGCCCTTCTGAGTTATACAAAAGCTTTCGGAGACTGGGATCTTTCTGCCAATGTGGGTGGAAATATTATGCAGAACAATATTAAAACCAATAATATTGCCGGTTCCAATATTATAGAGCCGGGTATTGCCAGCATCATCAACTTTACCAATGTTGAGGTGTTGCCCAGTGAATATCGTAAGGAGATTCAGAGCATATATGCCTTTGCCCAATTGGGTTATAAGGATTTTGCATTTATCGATGTAACAGGTCGTAATGACTGGTCTTCGACACTACCCTCCAACAATAATTCCTATTTCTACCCATCCGTTTCTGGTAGCTTTATTTTTACCGATGCTGCTGATTTGAATTTGCCCTGGTTGACTTATGGTAAGTTGCGTGCCTCGTATGCTCAGGTAGGTAGCGATACGGATCCTTATCGTCTGGCATTAACTTATGCCTTAACAGGAAAGTCATACAACGGAATGCCAACAGGTGAAATAATGGGTGATTTCGTACCCAATTCCGATTTGTTGTCGCAAACCACCAGCTCGTGGGAAGTGGGTACCGATTTACGCTTCTTTAACAATGCTCTTGGGTTGGATTTTACTTATTATGAGCAAACTACCGATGACCAGATTTTGAATGTTGAACTGCCTGTGGTATCAGGTTATAAAAATGCCATTCTTAATTCTGGTTCGCTCGAAAATAAAGGCATTGAACTTCAGTTGACGGCAAGGCCTTTTAAAGGTAATTTCTCGTGGGACATTGTTGTGAACTATACTAAGGTTTGGAATAAAGTGGTGAGTCTTCATGAAGATGTGGATGCTTATACCATAGCCAATGCGCGCTGGTCGGGAGTGACGGTAGTGGCTCTGGCAGGCGAAGAGTTTGGTACCATCATGGGTAATGCCTATGTGCGCGATCCGGAAGGCAATGTAGTGCATGATGCCTCTACCGGTATGCCCCTTGTTTCTGAGACTCCGCAAAAGATTGGAAGCATCCTGCCGGACTGGACAGGTGGTATGATCAACACCTTCTCTTATAAGAATTTCACACTAAAGGCAAATCTGGATATTCGCATTGGTGGTGATATCTATTCGATTACCAACCGTCAGATGGTAGATGGAGGTACGCATGCTATTACTCAGCCTGGTCGCGAAGGATTCAACGATTGGGCTAAGCGCAATGACGATGCCCGAAATGAATGGATAGGAGGTGGTAATAATCCGGATGATTATGTGCCTCTCGAATTTGACAATGGATTTGTAGGACAGGGTGTTAAGTTGGTAGGTGTTGATGAGGAAGGTAATAACATATATGAGAAAAATGATGTGATTACCAATCCGCAGAGCTACTGGAGACATACCTCTGCCAATATTCCGGAATCCAATGTTTATGATGCCAGCTATGTTAAAATAAGAGATTTGAGTTTAGGGTATTCAGTACCCAAGCAATTCCTCAAGAATACGCCCATACAGGGTCTTACCCTTACGGTTGTTGGGCGTAACCTGTTTACCCTGCACAAAAATGTGCCTAACATCGATCCGGAATCGACTTATAACAACGGTAACGGACAAGGCCTTGAGTATGGCTCATTGCCTACGCGCCGTCACTATGGTTTTAACTTGAATATTAAGTTCTAATAAATTAAGTAAATAATGAAAGCACTAAATAAATACTTATTGGTTATATCGGTACTACTGTTAGGACTTGGCGCGTGTACCGATGATTTTGAGGATATTAATACTAATCCGCAGGCCTTTAATTTTATCGATCCGGGCGTGCAGATGACAAAAATTCAGCTCGATTTGAGTGGAAACCGTGAAGAGCTGTGGCGTTACGATTTGGGAATTTGCAGTCCTATGATGCAGTATTTTGCCGGTTCGTGGTGGTGTCAGCACGGTGGGCAGTACCGCATTGTTGAGAAAAATCACTGGTTTACCCTTTGGGAGGAGATGTATCCGCGCGATATTAAAAATATTGTGGATGTTATTCATCGTACTGAAGGCGAGGAGTATTATCAAAACACCAGGGCAGCTGCACGTATCCTGAAGGTGTATATGTTTTCGATACTGACGGATTTGTATGGTGATGTGCCTTATTTCGATGCCGGAAAAGGCTTCACCGATAAGGTGTTTCAGCCACGCTATGATAAGCAGGAAGATATCTATGCAGACTTCTTTAAAGAGCTGGAAGAGGCGGTGAATGAGCTGGATGCTTCCAAAGAAGGTGTTCGGGGCGATATTATGTATGCAGGCTCTGTTGAAAAATGGAAGCGTTTTGGTAACTCTTTACGGATGCGTTTGGGTTTCCGCCTGCAGAAAGTGAATCCTTCCGAAGCTGAAAAACAGGTGAGAGCAGCCATTGAAGGCGGCGTAATGCAAAGTAATGATGATTTGTGCAAGGTGGTGCATCTCGATTTTGATTTTGTTGATGGCGAGAACCGTGGAAATGGCCGCTCGCAGGTCTTTCATGCATCAGACGATTCGGAAGGGTATCGCCTTACCAACACTTTTGTAGACCACCTGAAAGCTACCAACGACCCTCGTTTGTTTGTTTATGGAGGTACATATCTGGGGGTTGTAAGTGGGAAGTACGGACAGGATATTACCGAGTATCTTCAGATGGGTATTACTCATGGTGCCATGTGGTGGAATGAGTGGAGCGATTATGGTGATTTAATTGATGATGAGGGGAATTACATTGCCTGGGTGCCCCAAGGGCATAAGCACATGATGCCCAGTAAATATGTGGCTGATTTTACGGCACCTTTCTTCCATATGACCTACGCCGAAGTTGAGTTGTTATTGGCAGAGGCAGCGGTGCTGGATTGGGGTGCAACAGGAGCTGCCGGGCATTACGAAAAAGCGGTGCGTGCTTCCATGGAGCATTGTGCTATGTATCCCGGTGCGCCGGCCATACAGTCAGATGTGGTGGATGCCTACCTGGAGGCAAATCCTTTACCATCAACATCGCCGGATAATTTAAAGGCCATTCACAACCAAATGTGGGTTAATCTATACATGAATGGAGTTGAGGCTTATAGTAGCTTTCGCCGATCGGGTTACCCGGAGTTGGTGCCCTTTGAATCAGTTGAGTGGTACTCAAGCGGCACGGGAGGTGTCATACCCCGCCGTTTCTTCTATCCCGATTTTGAGGCCATTAATAATCCTGAAAGCTATCAGGAGGCCATTGATCGCATGGGGGGAACCAACGATTGGTTAACCCGCGTTTGGTGGGATGTTGAATAAGAAATTAGATTTACGAGGTGTGCCTATACTAATGCGTATGGGGCACCCTCTAATCTTTAAAAGCCATGAAACGGATATTATTTATAGTCTTCGCTGTTTGCTGCGCGTTGATAGCTTGCGATAAGCACGATGAGCTAAAGCAAGGCTTTGCTACAGTAGATACCTATGCACAGTTGCCTCATTGCGTGATTATTAATGCGGATTTTGATGCTGATGAAACAGCCTACATCAAGTTGGTGGATGCGGGCTCTCAGGAAGTAATCTGGAGTCGCAAAGCCGACAAGCATCGCAATAAATTTGTTGTAGGTGGTTTTCAGTCTGGTCAATTGCTTGATTACGAGCTGCAGCTGGATGACCAGGTGATCGATGAGGGGCAAATAACCTTGCCGACCTTACCGGATGATTATGCCGCTTTTGTTGATGTGAAAACTGAAGGTAAGCCTGATATGGGCGGCAAATGCTTGTTGGTAAATAAGATGAGTATGCCTTCCGGTGTTTTTCTCTTCGATGAAAACGGGCAGGTTGTATGGTCCCGTTTGTCCGATAACTTCGTTAAGATGGTCAAAATGACGAAGCGGGGTACTTTATTGACGCTGGAAGATAACACCGGCGATAAGTTTGGAAACGGTAACCTGATTTATGAAACTACCTTAAGTGGTGATACCCTTGTGGCTTTGGAATATGGAAAGGGTGGTTTTGACCGAATGGCACATCACGATGTGGTGCTAACCGCCAGGGGTACCTACGCTTTTATTACCAATGTGAATGTAAATGGCATGGTGGTAGATGGTATTACGGAATTAAACGCTTATGGTGATAAAGTCTGGGACTGGGATATGGCACAGCATGTTTTGCCCGTTGAGCCGGGACAAACCTTCAATCAGCCCTGGGGTAACTCTATTTTTGAGGATGAGGACGGTAATTACCTGCTTAGCTTCCGGGCTTTAAGTCAGATATGGACTGTTAACTCTGCTACCGGTAAGGTTTTGATGAAGTTCGGGCAAGGCTCCCAAGGAGCCATTGGCAAAGATATGTTGCCCATGTATCAGCATCATGCACAGTTACCTAAAGCCAATGAGTTATTGTTATTTGACAATGGTCATTTTACAGAGCGTCCCTCAAGTCGTATCATGAAGTACCTGCTGAATGAAAACGGTGAAGTGGAGCAGGTGAGTACCTGCATTAATCTGCCTCAGGATCTGTTTTCGCCCTTTATGAGTGCCGTTGAGCCTTATCCCGATGGGTATATTGTTGCCTCGTCGATCACAAAAAAAATAGCAGGGCTTAATTGGGAAGGACAAAAACTGTGGGAGATGAAGATGGGGGATAGAATGTTTAGGGCACAGCTGGTAAATTGGGAAGCCTATTAACTTTTTTGCTACTTTGCATGCTTAAATTAATAATAGCATCATGCACGCATACGATAAGAAAGGTGAAATAACAATTAATGATATAGCCCGCGAGCTGAATATTGCACCCTCAACGGTGTCACGGGCGCTGAACGATCATCCGAAGATCAGCGAAGCTACCAAAGTTCGTGTAAAGTCGGTGGCACAGGACTTGGGCTATGAGCTTAACCGGGTGGCATCCAGCCTTTCAAAAAATAAAACCAATGTAATCGGTGTGATCATTCCGCACATTGGTTCGCAGTTCTTTGCCAAAGCTCTGAGTGGTATTCAGGAGGTAGCGCGCGAAAAAGGTTATAGTGTTATTATTAGTGAGTCCAACGAAAGTGTGCAGCAGGAAGTAGAAATGGCGCGGGTAATGAATTCGGCGCGTGTGGATGGATTAGTGTGTTGTCTCACCATGGAAACCAAGGATGTGAAGCATTTTAGTGCATTCGTTAAGCGAGGTATTCCCGTGGCCATGTTCGATCGTGTTAACTATGCCGTGCCCGGCCCAAAGGTAGTGGTTGATAATTATGAAGCAGGCTTTGAGGCTACTGAACATCTCATTAACCTGGGCTGTCAGCGCATTGCTCACCTTGCGGGCGCCCCCTCATCGAAGATATTTGAAGAGCGGGCAGAAGGATTCAAAGATGCCCTTAAAAAGCATGATCTGTCGTTACTGCCACAATTTCTCCTGGCCAGCGACCTGACGGAGCAGGATGCCCGCGATGCAGTGCGTTTATGGTTTAGTTTGTCCGAGCGACCCGATGGTATTGTGGCAGGCAGTGCAACCACCGGCCTTGTCATTGCAGCAGCAGCCAAGAGCATGGGCGTTGAATTGCCCCGCGATTTATCCATTATTTCATTGGGTAACGAGCGCTGTAACGAGTTTGTAACGCCTTCCTTATCGGCCGTGGATATGCCGGGTTATGATATGGGTAAAACAGCTGTTAGTAAGTTAATAGATTGCATTGATAGTGGTAAGAATGATGCTTCTATCACCCTTAAACCCATACAGCTGCTCATTCGTAATTCATCTTTTAAGCATTAATGAAATTTGAAAAAAATTAAATGTGGGCTAGTAGTAGATAATATTGTGCAAACGCTTGCACGATATATTACAAATATGCATCTTTGTTGCAAACCAAAATTTTAACTAAATGAAACGATCTGTGTTAATTGCCGGTTTGCTGACTGCTCTAAGTGGAATACTTGGGGGCTGTCAGGCCGACCACAAAAAGGAGTTTATGATGACATTAAATGATAACTGGTCCATTCAGTCGGCTGATCAATTGAGTGGAGAGGCAGCTCAAATTAGCTTGCCCGAGTTTGACGATAGTCAATGGGTAAGGGGTGATATACCGGCCACGGTGATGACCCTTTTACGGGAAAACGGTGAGTACCCAAACCTTTTTATGGGTGATAATATCGATAAAATTGATGCCACACGATTTCAACAGCCCTGGTGGTATCGTAAGGATTTTGAGCTGAGCAAAAAGGCAGATGATAGCTTTTATCGTCTGCGTTTCGAGGGATTAAACTATAAAGCCAATATTTGGGTGAATGGAACGCAAATTGGCGATGAGAAAAAGGTGGAAGGCCCCTTTAGTCGATGGACTTTTGATGTGAGCGAGTATTTAAAAACTGGCAAAAATACAATTGCCGTAGAGATCATACCACCTGTGCGGGGTGATTTAACCATTGGTTTTGTGGACTGGAACCCGGCAGCGCCCGACCAGAACATGGGGCTGTGGCGAGGTGTTGAACTGCTCATGAGTAAAGAAGTATCACTTGAGTCGCCTTATGTTACAACACGCTTGAATCGTAAAAATGGTAAGGATGCCGAATTAAGTGTAACAACTTTAGTGACGAATCATTCACCAAAGAAACAGGATGCGGTTGTTCAAGTTGAAATCGAAGGGATTGGCATAATTTCACGCGCAGTGGAGTTGCAGCCCGGTGAGTCGCGCGATGTGGCGTTGTCGCCCAAGGATTATCCCGAACTGAATGTGAAAGATGCAAGGTTGTGGTGGCCCAATAATCTGGGCGAACCTACATTGCACAATTTGACGGTGAGTGTACGCGTGGAAGGTAAGCTGTCGCATTCGCTCAATAGCCGATTCGGTATTCGTGAAATTGAGCAGTATGTGAATGCTGCCGGACATAAAGGTTGGAAAATAAATGGTAAACCCCTTACCATTAAGGGTGCCGGATGGGTCGATGATATGTTTTTGGCCGATAGTCCCGAAAAAGTGGAGGCGCAGCTGGAGTATGTGAAGGAGATGAACCTGAACTGCGTTCGTCTGGAAGGTTTTTGGGGACGTGATAAAACCCTGTATGATGGAGCTGATGAAAGAGGACTACTCATCATGGTGGGTTGGAGCTGTCACTGGGAGTGGGAGCCATACTGTGGGCGTCCGGAAACGGATTTCATGGCCATTACCGGAAAGGAAGAAATCGAGCGCCATGCTCAGTCTTATCGCGATCAGGTTTTGTACTTGCGTAATCATCCAAGTGTGTTTCTGTGGGTGTTTGGCAGCGATAAGTTGCCGGTGCCCGAGTTGGAAGCAAAACTAAATGATTACATCACCGGTGTGGATGATTCACGTCCCATTTTGGCAGCGTGTAAGTATCAGGATTTTGGTACCGATCATTACAATCATAGCGAGGTAAGCGGCGCCACAGCCGTGAAGATGTTAGGGCCTTATGGTTATGTGCCTCCTGTATATTGGTATATCGATAGTATTGCCGGTGGAGCTTACGGCTTTAATACCGAAACGGGTCCTGGTCCGCAGGTGCCACCTCTGGAGAGCATCAAGCGTATGTTGCCCGAAGATAAGCTGTGGCCCATTAACGAGGACTGGAACTTTCATTGCGGACGCCATCAGTTTGGCTCCTTGGATCGTTACCTGAATGCTTTTAATCAGCGCTATGGTGAGGCGGGCAGCCTGGAAGAGTTTGCCTTTAAGTCGCAGATATCCAACTACGAAGCTATCCGTCCTATGTTTGAAGCTTTTCAAACCAATAAATACGAAGCAACCGGGGTGATACAATGGATGCTTAACTCAGCCTGGCCCGAATTTTTCTGGCAGTTGTACGACTACTACCTGGTGCCCAACGGAGCCTACTATGGTGCCAAAAAAGCCTGTCAGCCCCTGAGCGCTGTGTATAATTATGGCGATAAAAATATTTATTGGGTGAATGATTATAACCATGATGTACTCAATCATACCTTATCAGTTGAGGTGTATGATATTCAATCCAATAAGGTATTTTCAAAAGATGTAACAGTTGCGATGGAGGCACACAGTGCCGGGCTTGCCCTTGATATGCCGGAGCTGAAGAAGGTGAGCGATACTTATTTCGTAAAACTAAAATTACAGAATGAAGCGGGAAGTACGGTGGCCGATAACTTCTACTGGTTATCTACCAAGGCCGATAAAATGGATTTTGATAAAACAACCTGGGTTTACACCCCACAATCTGAATTTGCCAATCTGCAAGCCTTAAATAACCTGCCTAAAGTTGAGCTTCGCGAAAAATGGCAGCAAGAGGAGGATGGTGAGTTTACCGTATTTACTTGTCAGCTTGAAAATGCGAGCAATCATATTGCCTTTTTCAATGAGGCCGCCATTGTTAATAAGCAAAATAACCGACGCGTAGTACCTGTGTTTTGGGATGATAATTATGTGAGCCTGATGCCCGGAGAAACAAAAACACTGCGCGCCCGTGTGGCTACTAAAGATTTGCCCGCAGAGCTTGACTTTTGGGTGAAGGGATGGAATAAAACAGAGTAAGCAAATGGAACAAAATAGAACAATTATAGGTGTTGACCTGGGCGGTACTAATATGCGTGCCGGTCTGGTGGTGGGAGATCAGCTGCGGGATGTGTCGCAATGTTTGGTGCCCAAAACCATGGATGCCGATGTGGTCACCCAAGCGCTGATAGACACAATAAATAACATCATTACGCCGGAGGTGGAAGGCATTGGTATTGGTGTTCCCGGTTTGGTGAAAGCTAGTACAGGTGTTGTTTATGATTTGCAGAATATTCCTTCATGGAAAAAAATACCACTGAAAAAAATTTTAGAAAAGGAATTTGACAGGCCGGTATACATTAATAATGACGCCAACTGCTTTGCCGTGGGTGAGCGTGTGTATGGTGCAGGTCGCGATTATGATGATTTTGTAGGTTTGATCACCGGCACCGGTCTGGGTGCCGGCATCATAAAAAACGGGCATCTCTTGCCGGATCAAAATTGTGGAGCCGGTGAGTTTGGTATGATTCCTTACCGTGATCATCATTATGAATATTATTGCAGTGGCCAGTATTTCGAAAGTGTTCATGGCATAAGTGGTGCTGAGCTGGCGCAGAGAGCGTCCACTGGTGATGCCAAGGCTCTGGCAATTTTTGCTGAATATGGTAAGCAACTGGGGAATGCAATTAAAACGATATTATTTAGTGTTGATCCTAATGCTGTGGTACTAGGCGGATCCGTAGTTCGATCTTATCCGTACTATAAGGAAGCCATGTGGCGCGAAATAGCTACTTTTCCCTATCAGTTCGTACTCGAAAACTTTGTAATCGTTCCCTCTGTTGTGAAGGAAATTGCTATTTTGGGAGCGGCGGCCCTCTATATTGATGCGGCTGCCGACTGATAGATAATAATGTATTTGATACCAATAATATGATACAAGACATGACCGTTCGCAATCAGTGTGCTGTAGGTGTTTTTCTGGGAGGAAAAACCCTGTTGGCGGGTCGCGTACGCAACAATACCGTAGAGGCCTCTCTGGCTCTGGAAATTGATAATTACAATTCTGAAGAAGTGATTTTGAAAGAAATAATGGACGCTATTGATCAGGTTTTTACCGATGATGTAGGCGGTATCGGAATTGGAGTGCCCAGTCTTGTTGATGTGGCAAAAGGTATTGTGTACAATGTTGAACACGTGCCCTCATGGCGCGAGGTGCATCTGGGTGACCTGTTGCAGCAGCGCTATAAAGTGGGGGTTTATGTAAATAACGATGCCAACTGCTTTGCCATGGGTGAGAAATATTTTGGCAAAGCAAAAAAATATGCCAATGTGGTGGGTGTAGTTGTTGGGGTAGGACTAGGCTGTGGCGTAATTACTGACAATCATTTATACTCCGGTACCAATTGCGGTGCCGGAGAATTTGGTTGCATTCCCTATCGCGATCATAACTATGAGTACTACTGCACCACCCAGTATTTCGAAACCAAATATGGTTTAAAGCCCGATGTGTTGTACCGTCGTGCCCGTAAGCAGGACAAGATAGCCCTGGCCATTCTGGAACAGTTTGGTTTTGATTTTGGTAATGCCATAAAAACCATTCTTTACGCCTATGACCCGGAGTGCATTGTAATTGGCGGCAGTGTCAGTCGTTTCTTTCCCTACTTCGAAGCGTCCATGTGGAAGGTGGTGCGTAAATTTCAATATGAGAAAACCGTTGAACGACTGAAGATTGAAGTAAGCGAGCAGCCTGATATTGCAGTACTGGGGGCAGCAGCACTGTATTACGATGCAATAATGTAATGCAGCTTTATCATGCATATCTCAGCTCCAGCCGATACCAATTACCTTTTTAAAAACAAACCCAAAAATAACCCAAGATGTTTAAATCCTTAGTGTTTACTTTGTTAAGTATCTTATTAATGGCCTGTCATGCTGGTGAGCAGGCCGATGGCATTCTGTTAATTAATCATTTGGGCTATCAGCAAAATGGTTTTAAATCCGCTGTTTTTCAGTCAACAGGAGAGGATATGCCTCTAAGCTTTGTCTTGCTCGATCAGAAGGGTAAGGAAGTCTATTCGGGAGATTTTGATCAGGGAGGAAAAATTGATAATTGGCATACCGGCAATGCTTATCGCGCTGATTTTACTGAATTTAAAACTTGCGGTATCTATACCCTTAAGGCCATTGTTGGGAAGAACCACATTATGTCGGCTCCTTTTTCTATTAGTGAAGTACCCTTGGTAAGTGAGATATTACCGCTGCTGACCAAAGCTTTTCAGCTGCAACGCTGTATTGATCCGTATAATGCAAAAGATAAGGCTTTGTCCTTCTACGGAGAACGCAATGATGTGGTGGATGTAAGTGGTGGCTGGTACGATGCTTCGGGTGAGAAGGGAAAGTATTTAAGTCACCTTAGTTTCTCTAATTTCATGATACCACAGCAACTGCCCATGATGGTATGGAATATGCTTGAGGCCGTTGATGTGCTTCGTTCTAGTGAGATGAATATGGCAGAGTCGGTGATGCATGATATGCTCGTTGAAGCGGCCTTTGGTGCCGACTACTTGGTGCGTGTGCAGGATCCGGAAGGGTATTTTTATGCTACGATCTTTGCCGGTTGGACCAAGGATCCGGAGCAACGTGAGATATGTGCTTATGAAGGGCAGGATGGTAAACGAAATGATCGTTACCAGGCAGCTTTTCGCGAAGGAGGAGGCATGGCCATAGCAGCTCTTGCGCGCAGTGCTGCAGCGGGTATTCAGGGTGAGTTTAACAGCGATAAATACCTAGGCGCTGCGAAAAAAGGATATGCGCACTTAAAGCACAATAATTTAAGCTATTGCGATGATGGGAAAGAAAATATTATTGATGATTATTGCGCTTTAATGGCTGCTATTGAGCTATTCAAGGCAACCGACGATGAGACTTACCTCTACGATGCGCGTAATAGGGCTGAGTCACTTCACTTACGTTTATCAGCCGATACTAACTTCAGTAATTGGCTAAGAGCAGATGAAGCGGGTAAGCGCCCTTATTTTCATGGCGCGGAAGCGGGTCTGCCGCTTATTGCTATGATGCATTATATGGGTATAGAGTCGGAGCCGGAACGGATTAATCAGGCTAAAGACTTCGTGAATAAGGCAATTACTTTTGAGTTGACCATCACCAACGAAGTGAATAACCCCTTTGGCTATGCCCGGCAGTATGTAAAGGCTGCTGATGAAGCTGCGCCACGCTCGGCTTTCTTTTTACCGCATCAAAATGAAACGGCTTATTGGTGGCAGGGTGAGAATGCCCGTTTGGCTTCTTTGGCTACTGCCATGTTAAAAGCACAGCATGTTTTATCGGGTGAAACTCAATCCTTAGCCCGTCGTTATGCGGCTGATCAAATTAACTGGGTCTTGGGTCTTAATCCGTATGATGTGTGCATGCTGCATGGCGCCGGACGTAATAACCCCGATTATAAAGAAGACGGTAAGTCAATGAATTACCTTGGGGGCATCTGCAATGGTATTACCGCAGGTTTTGATGATGAAACAGACATCGCTTTCCGCCCATTGCCCTATGATGAGGATCCGGCACAACGCTGGCGCTGGTCAGAGCAGTGGTTACAGCATGGAGGGTGGATGATTCCGGCTATTGCCTACGCATCCGTTTGGGAAATTACACTTAAAGATTGAATTTTCTAAGGATTAAAAATTAATTGCTTTTTAATATGAAGGTGTCCAAAAACAAAGTTTCACGCTAAGTGCGCTAAGAATATCGCAAAAGGGCGCAAAGTTTTAGAATGTTGTTATTCAAAACCTTGCGGACTTT
Source organism: uncultured Carboxylicivirga sp. (assembly GCA_947491945.1). Taxonomy (GTDB): domain Bacteria; phylum Bacteroidota; class Bacteroidia; order Bacteroidales; family Marinilabiliaceae; genus Carboxylicivirga; species Carboxylicivirga longa. The sequence continues at coordinate 88,008 of CANLLN010000001.1, forward strand.
GCGAGCTATTAGTCATGTTTTTAGACAAGCTCATTAAATGATCCAGTTAAACAGATAGCCCAACAGAATAATGAATAAGGTGATGGTGCCAAAGAAGATGCCGATCAACTTCCATTGCATTACCTTTTTTAGTAAAGTAGCTTCGGGTAGCGACAGTCCTACAACGGCCATCATAAAGGCGATGGCGGTGCCCAGCGGTACACCTTTGGCAACAAACACCTGAATAACCGGTACGATACCCGCCGCATTGGCATAAAGTGGAACAGCCAGGATGACGGCCAGAGGAATGGCGTACCATTTATCTTCTGAGAGGTACTCGGTAAAGAAGTTTTCGGGTACATAACCATGCATAGTGGCACCAATGGCAATGCCAATAATGATGTAGAGAAGAACTTTTTGTACAATGCCCCAGCCATCTTTAATAATGGCCGGTAAGCGGTCGAAAAACGATCTTCTTTCACCTTCCCAGCGGCCGGCCTCGATATGTGCATTTTGCTGAATCTGCTTCACCCAGTCGCTGAGGTATCGATCCAATTTAAATTTCCCCAATATGTAGCCACCTATCATGCCCAATAGAATACCACTGCCGGCGTAAATCAGGGTGGCTTTCCATCCGAATAAACCCAGGAACATGGCCACGGCCACTTCGTTAACCAGGGGCGATGTAATCAGGTAAGCAAAGGTTACACCCAGCGGAATTCCGCCCTGCACAAAACCAATAAACAGTGGGATGGAGGAGCAGGAGCAAAAGGGGGTGATGGCGCCAAAGAAGGATGCAAAGAAGTATTGTAATCCATACATCTTCTTGGTAGTGAGATATACCCGCAATCTCTCAACCGGGAAATAGGCATTTACCAGCCCCATTAACGAGCTGATAAGAAATAGCAGAATCACTATTTTTATTGTGTCGTACAAGAAGAAGTTGATGGCCTGCCCAAAATGACTTTCGGAAGATAAGGGCAATATTTGATAGGTAAAATAGTCAATAAGAGATTGCAGGTGGGTATAAAGCGCTAATAAAGAGGGCAAAATAATGATTATTGCGCCCATCCATTTTAATTTTCTTTGCTGTTCCATCTTAGGTTGTTCGTAAAAAGGCGAATTGAAAAATTAAAAAAATAGTGATACGGTTTATCTATAAAAGCAGTATAATCACGAAGTAAACCCCGGTGCCAATAAACACAAGGGCTATCACACGGCGAAACCAGGTTTCAAAGCTTTTTATCTTGTTGTAGAAATTACCAATGGATCCCACGCTGTAGGCAAGTAGCCAGGCGAAGAGGATGACCGGTATGCCCGTGGCAAGCGCAAAAACAATAGGTAATAAAAGCCCGCTTGCACTGGCTACTGTCATGGGGATGAGCATGCCAAAGTATAGCACACCGCTATAGGGGCAAAAGGCCAGGGCAAAAACAAGGCCTAACAAAAGTGCTCCCCAGTAACCCTTACTCGCTTTTTTTTCCAGTTTGTTATTGATGAAATCAAGGCCGGGAATAGTCAGTCTGATAAGCCCCAGCATAAACAGGCCAACAATGATTAGCAAAGGCCCCAGTAGTTTTTCGCCCCATTCCTGAAAGAAGCCGGATAGTTGAAACTGGCTCAAGCCAAAATAAAAGATCAGCCCCAGGCCTGTGTAAGATAGTGCGCGTCCTAAAGTGTATACCAGGCCGCTGATAAATACCCGTTTCTGGCTTTTAATGTCCTTGCTTATAAAGCCTATGGCAGTGATGTTTGTAGCCAGCGGGCAGGGGCTGACAGCTGTCATCAGCCCCAGTAAAAATGCTGAAAGAAGGGGGAGTTGTGAGTTCTCCAATAAATTCTGTAGCACCTCCATGTTACGACATCGATTCTATGGTTTCTTTTATGGTTGCTTCCAGCTTTTCAGGTTTTGTGCGGGCATTCAAAAAGGCTTCGTTGGTTAAGCTCTTCACCTTATCGCCTTTTATGATGATCAGTGTTTGTCCGTCTACCTTGTATTTTTTAGCTAACTCTTTTTCTTCCTCGCGATTAATCGAATGAAAGGGAACCGAGTCGTTAAAATACTTAGCCAGCGTTTCCTTACTTACTTTCTCAACGGCTTCGCATGTGGCACAGCGGCGTGTGGCATGAAAGTAAACCACGCTCACTTTACTGGCATCGATAGATGGGGTAGTGGGTGTTGAGCTGCCGCAGCTCTGAGAGGCACAACCGCTACAGGCTGTTTCCGTTTTGCTAACTGTTTTTTCTTTGTTGTTTTTGGTGCTGCTATTGCAGCTTGCAGCCAGTGTCATTCCGGCTAGCATCAAAAATGCGTAGATTAATTTGTTCATAATATTCTGTTTTAAAGTAGTTCTTTAATCTCTTCAAGCGATGGTACTCGCCCTTTGACCACAACCTTGCCGTCTATCACCAATGCCGGGGTAGTCATTACGCCATAAGTCATTATCTGCATAATGTCCTCTACCTTTTCAATGTTGGCACTGATGCCCTTCTCCTCAACCGCTTTTCGGGTTACATCCTCCAGTGATGTACATTTGGCGCATCCTGTACCTAATACTTTAATTTCCATAGTCAATTATTTAGTTGTTCGTTGTTCGTGAAAATACGAATTTATGTATCAAAAATTTTTACAAGTCGAAAAATGCTTTTAATAGTTGCTGTGCTTCTTTCCAGTTCTCCTTGTTAATGCAGTATTTAATGCGGGGAGCCTCTGTTTCACCCTGAATCAGTCCGGCTTCTTTCAGCTCTTTCAGGTGCTGCGACAGGGTTGATTTGGCAATGGGCAGTACTTCTGTCAGATCCCCACTGTAGCAGCAGGCTTGATTCGATAGCGTTTGCAAAACAAAAATACGCACCGGATGACCAAGTGCTTTGGCGTAGCGGGCAAGTCTTTTTTGTGGATCCTGAATCATAGATAAACTACTTGTTCGTAATATTGCGAACAAAGATAATGCTTTTTTAAAAAGTAATGGAGGATTTTTCAGCTTATTGACCTCGGCAGTTGAATTCGGAGTGTCCTTTTTAGTTTTTACCGGGTTGGACTAACCGTTAAACCTCAATGATTTTGATGGGAATATCCACGACGGCCTGATAATCTTCGCCCGCTTCAATCATATCCTCATCGTCCTTATCGCAATACCAGCTGATAGTAGCTTTGTTGTTGCGTTTATAGAGCTCATTTATTTTTTTGAATACATTGAGCAGGTTAATGGATGAAATGGTATTAAAATATTCCAGTTGAATATCTACGCGGGTTACCGGTGATGGATTTGATATGTACTTATCAAGCCATTCCATGATCGGATCGAATAACAAGTGCGCATTTTCCGGAATAGATCTTCCTTTAATTTGAATATATCCCTCGCGGGCATTAAAATTCAAATAAGGCGTTTTGTTGGTCGCTTCTCTTACAAATGGTTCCATCTTAGCCTAATTGATGTTGGTATTTTGAGTGCATAAATTAATCATTTATATTGATTTACCAAAATATAACAAAATAATGCTAACGATATTAGGTTAGTGCTGTGCTTGCTATAGTGTATTCTTTTTGGGTAGTTCGTGTATTTTATTATGCTGTTACGAAGGCGATGTTGAAATAAAAATCCTCTGACATAGAGCCAGAGGATTGTGGTGCGGTAAATGAATCGTCTTGTGTTTTAGCTGCAGCCTCCTTGCACGCGTTTGGTTTTTTTAACCACCGGTTTATCCAGGTTGGCCACTGCTTCGCCAATTTCTATGAGTTTTTGTGCTGCTTCTTTTCTAAAGACATAGGTTTCATGATCCATTTTGTTTTTGGGCTGTTCATCACCCAGCATAAAAAAGTTCTGCTGAAACTGATCGGCTGTGCTGTTGAGGGCATAGTTGTCGGCTTTTCCATGGTATTTCGATACCAAACAGGCGCGTTGCGCTTGTTCATATGAGGCTCCATAGAATACGTTGGTTTTAATATTCTGCACTATTCGGTTTATGTTATCGTGTTTATGCAACTCTTCCAGTGGAATGTTAATCGCCGTGGGGATGTGAAATTTCTTGAATTCTTCGGGCGATCGTACATCCACCACATTGTATAAATAATACTGGTTCATTAGCTCGTAAGCCAGCTTGTCATCGGCCATCATCTGTGGCTTACACTCCCCGGCGGCCAGCTTGGCATCAATGCGTTTATTCATTAACTCGCCTCTGCTGGGGGTGATGATCGTAAGGAGTACTGTGATGACGGCCAGGCCCACAGCAATGCTGTATTTACTTATATCTTTTTTGAGCCATTGTGTGGTTCGGTTATTCACTTTGTTTTCGATAAAAGTTACCCCGATAAAAGCTCCAGTAGCCACAAAAATCATCATAAGCGCAAAGGCCTCGCGCGAGATGCCCATCATCTCAAATACCAGCAGGTAGCCCAGGTTTTCGGCTACCATTAAATCTTTAACCAGCGGATAACTCTCCACAAAGGCAAAGATGCCCAGTCCGGCACCAAACACAAAGGCCCAGCCGTCGATTTTACCGCTGGCAGCCGCCACCACGCTGGTGCCCGGACAAAAACCGCCGATAATAAAGCCGGCCCCCATAATTACGCCGCCTATGATGGCCGCCCACAGGAAGGTTGGGTTGATAAATATAATGTCTACATCCAGCAATTGGAGGTGATTAAGAGCCGTGATGCCTACCATAGCCGTCACACCGGCCGTGAAAAACACCTTGAGCACGGTAAAGTCGTATCCGTAGAACAGCCCTACTAATTTACGCGTTGAGCCAAATCCGGCCTGCTCAAGGGCAAAGCCGAAGCCCATTCCAACGATGATGGCAATAATAAAGTTGAATTCGTTACTGATAATATCCGGTACTAATGGTCCCATCTTAATTCGTTTTATTGATCCACAATTTTCTGAAAAACCAGGCGATCGCATAGGCCATGCCAAAGATCGACATCATGGTGATAATGCCACCAAAAGACATGACTGCCATACCGCTGAGTGCCGCTCCGCTGGTACAACCGCGTGCCAGCTGACTGCCAAAACCAAAGAGGGCACCGCCAAAAACGGCACCGGCAATGCGAACACCATTGCGTACGCCCGGCCCCTTTTCAATCTTCACACTTACGCGGTTGGCAATAACGGCCGACAAAAAGGCACCGATAACCACTCCTATTACCTCAAATACCAGCCACGACTTAAGAGGCCCACCGGGGTTATTTTCCTTCTGACTGATGTAATAGTCAGTGGTGGCGGCATGCGCCGGTGCCAGCGTCTCTACTGTTTGAACTACAAAACTTTTGATGGCACCGCTGGCTCCCAATCCACGTCCTGTTACATAAATGGTAGTTAGTAGCACAAATCCCAGAAAGAATCCGGCCAAATAGGGGTTCATATATTTTTTAGGTGCTTCGTTCATGATGCTTCATTTTGAGTGTTGTTAAGGTCCTTTTTTTCTTCTGTATCATCCTCCAGTAAGTCCCAGCCTGTTAGCATGGCTTTAATATTACTGGTAACGCTGTGCCCCGTAGTGGTCATGTACACATGCACAACAATAAAGGCCATGAGTAACCAGGCTCCCAGGGTATGCAGCCAGGCAATCCAGGACAATGGTATGTCGCTAACCACGATAATATCATTCACATCAAAGGTTTTGTAGTACAGATACAGTAAACCGGTAAGTATCATAACCGGCGCCATCAACAGCTTAAAGCCCAGGTAGGTAATGGCCTGCAGTGGATTGAGCTTTTTGCGTGCTGATTTAATAGTGGGATGGGGGGCATTTATGAAAATGCCCACGGTGTAATATTGAACCTGATCCTTTAGTTTCGAGAGGGTAGGGATGTATTGCTTCCACTCACCGGTGGTGAAATGCCAGAAGATGGAGAAGGCTATAAGGGCCAGTAATAAGTAGGAGGCAACACGGTGGAAGCTGACTGCTTTTTCGAAGCCCAGTAAAGAAAAGGATCCGTGTATTTCAAAGCCTGTAAGAGCCAAAAACAGGATGAGTGCGGCCTGGCTCCAGTGCCAGAATCGCTCAAATTTCTTATAGATATATACTTGTTTCATAATGGTCTTATTTTGATTCCAGTTCGTTACGACGGTAGGCATTAATCAGGCGGGCGCTGCCATGAATCGTCACACCGGCCAGGGCGCCCCACAATAGCAGGCTTCCCAATAGGTCAATCCAGTCGTTTTTATCGCGGCCCGGTAGGTAGAAGTCATTCAGCGATGCCAGGCGACCGTTCTCCCGTGCATGGCATTCCTCGCACGATAAGGCTTGTTCTGCCGGGGATACCATGTGGTTGACGGGCCAGTACATTTCCGTTTCGATAAACTCAAACTCACCGCTGAATGGTAGCCCGACCCCTTTCATACCGGCTTCGGCAGCCAGTTTCCAGTCAAAGTCCTTCCAATAGGCACTGTCGCCCTTGGCTTCGGCATAAACTTTGGGTTGGATAAGCAGTTGGGTGTTCGGATCGTAAATCTGATCGCCACGGTGCACCTTCACGGGGTATATTTTTGAATGACTGTCGCTGGCCGAGCCCAATAAACGATTGATTTGTACCGGCAAACTTGTTACCGTATCACCCAGTTTGTAATGTTGGGCATTGCCGTTAAACCATTTGTATTCAGGCTTTACCTTATTAGCCCATTCGAACTCACCTTTAATCGATAGGTAGGTGTGGTTGCCCAGCGAATCCTCCTCGTGATAAGGCATGCCTTGCTCATCCAGGCGGCCTGCTTCTGACCAGCGCCAGGCCATCTTGGTAGAGTTTTCTTTGGCGTAAATGGGTATGTGACAGGTCTGGCAGGCAACTTTTGAGAAGTGTCGGTTCAATACATCATCGAGGTGGGGTTTGGTAGTGTGGCACTCTTCACAGCGCAATCGATCAACATCGGTTGATGATACCGAGTAGAGTTTTCCCTTTATGCGGTGCTCATCGGCCGAATGACAATCAACACAGTCCATGTTAATGCCATTGGCCGCCATGTGCACATCCACATCACGGTCGCAGGATAATAGTGCTTCTTCCAGATCGCCATGCTTCACATTGTTGCCGCCGCCACTGTAGAAATGGCAGGCACCGCAATTGATTTTATTGGGACGTCCCACGCTTTGGGCCACTTTAATCAGGTTCACGCTACGATCGGGGTAACCCGCCTGAGCCGAGCCTTTGATGTATTCCTCGCTGCGGTCGTGGCAAACCATGCAATCCACATTACGGGCATTGTTAAAGTCGAAAGTATTGTGCGACATACCAAAGCCGATGTGGCAGGCAGCGCAAGCTTGCTCGTTGGTGCTGGCGCCAATGCAGAAGTTGTTCAACACATTTTTTTTCCCCATTTTTGAGATGCCCTTGCCCTCTACATAGGCCACCCGTTCCCAGTTCCAGTGGCTCGACCGCATAATTTCTTCGTGCCGCTTATTATGGCAGGTAAGACAGGCCTCCGTTACTTCTTGAGGGGTTTTAAAATTCTGTTTGAGAATGTCGAATTGACGGTGGTCCACCGAGGGCTCATGCTTATTGGCAAAGCTTTGCTTAAGCTGATATTGCGATAAATTAAGGGGCTTGTCACGATGAAAGAAATTCATCAGTAACAAAACAATGAACGTTAGTAATACCGCGATGGTTATTGTTTTATTCATCCGCTGCTTTGTTTGTTAATTTACCACTTACATTCTGCTTAAGGCAGGGTGGAAATGATAAATCGGGTTGAACATTGTATCTAATAATCCAAAACCAAAAATATGTAGATAAATAGATATAACCATCGATAAATGGCAATATCTGAGTAATTTATATTTAGTCTTAGTAGTAATAAACCTTCTGAAAACAATTCCTTGCAGGCAAACCACTAAATATTTAAGGAAAATTAACAAAAATTGATTAATATTTTGACTTTGTTGTTCAATATCATAAATTTGGGTAGTTCTTTGTTTTTTTAGGATATAATAAAATACAAAGAATCCAGCGTATGTGTTTACAGTATACTTTGTTTTAAGATGAATTAATTTCAAATTATAAAATAAATAGTTTTACAGTGTCAAAATCGCCAGTTGACAGCTTGTATCTGCACACGTAGAAATTTTATCAACTTTAACTTTTATCACCATTATTCACCTTTTAAACCTTTAATCAAATGATTACCTGACACAGTTCTTACAGAAATTAGAGTTCCTATTTATTAATTGTATTTCGGAGGGATGGTTTGTGCAGATACTCGCCAGAATTTACACAAGCAACGTTAGTTCGGAATATTATACAGAATGTGCGCCACCGGCGCCAATCGTTTATCACTATTATTAACTTAAACCTTTTGTTTTATGCGCAGATTAGCATTAATCATGTCCTTGTTGCTATTCACAGGACTGAACGCAATGTTTGCTCAAACAACGACCATTACCGGTACTGTTACCGATAGCGAGTCGGGTGAGCCCATGCCGGGTGTATCCGTAGTTGTGCGAGGAACAACCATTGGTACGGTTACCAATGTTGACGGTTACTACTCTTTGAGTGTGCCGGATGATGCCACCAACCTTTTATTCTCCTTTGTGGGGATGAAAACGCAGGATGTGATAATTGGAGGAAGAACGAGTATTAACATCGTGCTCGAATCAGAATCCATCGGTGTAGATGAAGTCGTTGTTACGGCTATGGGTATTCGGAAAGAGAAAAAAGCACTTAACTACTCTACTCAGAAAGTAGAATCAGAGTTAATTACAAATGCTTCACAGCCTAATGTTACCAATGCCTTGCAGGGAAAAGTTGCGGGTGTGTCGGTTCAGCAGTCATCGGGTATGCCCGGTGCCTCTTCCTACATGACAATTCGGGGAGCTACCTCTTTATCAGGAGATAATCAACCCTTATTTGTGGTAGATGGAATGCCTATCGAATCAGGATCTATTTTTGTGAGTGCAGCAACCGTTGACCGCGTGTCTGGTAGTGATGCTTCCAGCCGTTCTTTAGATATTGATCCGGAAGATATTGAGTCGGTAGATGTACTGAAAGGCCCGGCTGCATCAGCACTTTATGGTCTTCGTGCCAGTAATGGTGTTGTTTTGATTACTACGAAAAGTGGAAAAGGGTTAAAGTCGAAAGAAGGAAGAGTTACGGTATCGACTTCTTATACAATGGATGTGGTAACAAAAACTCCTAATCTGCAAAGTACCTTTGCACAAGGTAATGGTGGAAGCTTTAGTCAGGGAACCTCAATGTCATGGGGACCTCGTATTTCGGAACTTGGGGAATATGTAAATAATGTTGGAAAAACTGTAACCGGACGGGTCTACGATAATGTTGATCCACTTTTTCGTGACGGAGGAACACTCACCACAAATGTGAATTTTTCCCGGGGTACTGACACGGGTAATTATTCGGTAAGCTTTGGTTATACAGATCAGACAGGAATTATTCCGACGACCGGTATGACGCGTTATACCGGAAAAGTTAATGCAGATTTTAATATTACAGATAAGCTTAAAGTGGGTGGTACGGCCATGTTTGCTGATATGGAAGTAGGTAAATTACCAAGTGGTAGTAACTTATCTAATCCACTTTTTACAACTTATTTTGCACCTCGGTCATATGATTTATGGGGAACGCCTTATGCAAAGGAAGATGATCCTTATGCACAGATTCATTATCGTTCGGCAATGGATAATCCCAGGTGGTCGCTGGCTAATAATGATTTTTCAGAGTATAATGATCGGATGATTGGTAACGTACATTTTAGTTATCAGCCCTTTGATTATCTTACTTTTAAATATCAGATTGGAATAGATTATATTTCGAACCATCAAAAGGAAGTTTATGAATTAGGATCGGGACGAACAGGTGGTCGTACGAATCCTCCTTCGGGTGGAGAGATAACTGATTTTATGTATGTTCAGCGTCAGTATAACTCCAATTTAAGTGCAATGTTTAATAAGAAATTTGGAGATTTTGACGTTAGCGCAGTCGTAGGTAACGAAATCTATGATGTGTACTCAAGGGAGTTGTCTGTGATTGGCTCTGGCTTTGATATTGGAGGATTTCATAATATGAGTAATACTTCCTCACAAGTAACCACCGAAGCCGTGTCTCAGCGAAGGGTTGCAGGTTTATATGGAAGTGCCACGCTAGGGTATAAATCCATGATTTATTTAACAATGACCGGAAGAAACGACCGGGTATCAAATCTGGCAAGAGGAAATCGCGACTTCTTCTATCCATCTATAGGGGGTAGTTTTGTGTTTACCGAATTATTAGATGTTTCACCTCAGTTATTAACTTTTGGTAAGATTCGTTTTGGTTATGCTCAGGTTGGACAGGCACCTCCTGGAGCTTATCCTATAACTAACATATATGTTAAAGGTGGCGCAGGAAGTGGATTTTTAAATGATGGTATCGAATTCCCATTTAATGGTGTAAATGCCTTTAGTCAATCATCCACACTGCGGAGTGCTGATTTACAGCCTCAAAATACAAATACACTTGAACTGGGAACAGAATTGCACTTCTGGGATAATAGAATTACGTTAGATTATACATATTTTAATTCGAAAGTTGAAGATCAGATATTTGCAGTGCCCGTTGCTGCTTCAACTGGTTATCAGGAAGAACTGAGAAATGCTGGTAAGTTGGAAAGTATTGGACACGAGATAATGTTTCAAATTACGCCATACAAATCCAGAAATTTCCAGTGGGATTTTGCCGCAAACTTTACGAAATATAAGAATAAGGTTCTTGAGTTGGCTCCGGGTGTTTCGGATATTTATTTAGGAGGGTTTACAACTCCAAGTATTAGAGCGCTAGAGGGGCAAACCTATCCATCTATATTTGGTGTTGGGTATTTAAGAGATGATAGTGGGAATATTGTCCTCTTAGATGACCCCGGTAATCCGTATCACGGGATGCCAATTGCTGACGAAAACTCAAAGAAGATAGGAGATGTACAAGCTGATTTTCTATTAGGTTTTGTAAATACTTTCACAATTTATGGAGTCACCGTAACTGCGCAAGTTGATTGGAAAAATGGTGGAGAAATGTATTCTGGAAATAATAGATTGGGTAGGTTGTATGGAATGCTTGATATAACCGAAGATAGAGAAACTCCTATGGTATTAAATGGTGTAAAAGGCTATTTAGATGCTGATGGAGAATTGGTTGTTACAGGTGAAAATGATATTGCTATTCTAAGAGGTGAAGAATATTGGAATGATATATTGGGCGGTATCGATGAAGCTCATGTGCACGAAACATCATATGTGAGGTTTAGAGAATTGTCAGTTGGTTACACGCTTCCCAAGAGTTGGCTCGAAAATCTTTTCATTAAAAATGCTTCCCTATCATTTGTTGCAAGGAATCTTGGACTTTGGACATCCTATCCAAATTTCGACCCTGAAACTAGTACAACTGGTGCTGTAAATGGACAAGGTTTAGAGTATGTAGCCTTCCCGCAGACCTCTAGTTTTGGTGGAAAGGTTGTTTTGGAATTCTAACAATTAAAAAATGATGAAATGAGAAAGAATATATTTTATTTCTTAATAATGATGGTACTGCTGGTAGTTGCTTGTTCCGAAGACACCATGGATGAAATTGGAACCAACCCTAACAGCCCTACCGATGTTCCTACAAAGCTGTTGATTTCACAATCGACCGTGGCAACTGCATTTGACGTATTAGGAACGGATCTGGCTTGGTATTCGTCTGTCTTTTGTGAGCATACAACAGGAGTTCATGGACAGTTAGAAACGGCTGATAAACGAACTGGTATTAACTCAACAATTGGTAATAATAGTTGGAATAGTTTGTATTCTACAGTTTTAAATGATCTGAGAATCGTAATAGAAGCCGGTAGCGAAGGCTCGGAAGCTGGTAATTGGACGACTGTGGGTATTGCCAAGGTTCTAAGCGCGTTAAATTACTCTGTAGCCACAGACTTGTGGGGTGAGGTGCCTATGAAAGAAGCCTTGGCTGGTAGCGAAAATCGTACTCCGATGTTTGATAGTCAAGAGGTGGTTTATGATAGTCTATTTGTTTTGTTAGATGAGGCCATTGCCGATCTTAGAAAGGAGTCCATCGGAACTCCGGGTGCCTCTGATTTTTACTATGGTGGCGATGCTGATGCCTGGATTAAGGCGGCATACGCATTAAAAGCAAGGTTGTATAACAGAAAGAGTAATATCGATGCCACGGGTTCTGCAGATGATGCACTAGCCGCTATAAATAACGCTTTTGAATCAGCGGATGACAATATGGTATTTGATAGCTTTACAACAGATGCAACGGGAGAGCATCCCTGGTATCAAGAATCTAATGATCGCAGTCATCATGCCATTAGTGAAACTTTATTTGATTTGATGGATGGATTGAATGATCCTCGCATTGACCTTTGGTTTGGAACAGTAGGAGGTGAATATGTGCCGGCTCCGAATGGTTCTGCAGCAACCGATCAATCAGGCGACATTTATTCAAGAGCAAGTGGAGACTATCTCAAAGCAACATCGCCTCTTCCTATCATAACATTTGATGAATTGAAATTTATTGAAGCAGAAGCCAATTTACGACTAAACCAGGCAACAGAGGCCTATAGTGCTTATCTTGAAGCAGTGAAAGAAGCTCTTATACGCGCTGGGGTTGAAGAAGATGAGAGGACAGCCTATTTGGAATTATCAACTGTAAGTCCTGGATCTGATAATTTGACACTCAATCATATTATGGAGCAAAAGTATATTTCGTTATGGTTGTTCCAATCGATCGAAGCCTATAATGACTATCGCAGAACGCGAATTCCAACTATGCAAAACAGCATTTCAGCGCCACCTGAACGTATTCCTTACGCGAATGATGAAGTATCCTCTAATCCAAATGTGCCGGATAGGAATAGTGCTAGTAAGGTTTGGTGGGCGAAGTAGTGTGAACATTAAATAAAGTAAATATGAAAAAAATTATAATATGTAGTTTGTCTGCTATCATTTTCATGGTACTCCCAGGTTGCTTTGATAGCGAAGAGGAAATATTGCTTCCCAGTGCAAAGAAGGGGGCAGTGATTCCTGTTATTGAAAACGTAACATCGTCTTTCTATGATTTAAATGATTTGGATAATTCCTATGTTGAATTTACGGTAGTTCTTAAAGAAGGAGATACTGCTAGTGAGATTATTGTTCAGGGTTCATATAATGGGCAAGGAGAAAGAGTTGAGGTTTTCAAAAGTTCAGATTTCCCTGCTTCAATTTATATTACTGCGGATAATATTACATCAGCACTTGGTATTGATAAAAATTCATTAGCGTTAGGTGATGTGTTTAATTATGAAGTTTTAGTAACCGCTAATGGTCAAACAACCAGATCAAGTGTGGCTATTAATGCCAGTGTAGCGTGTGAATCTGATTTGTCGGGCACATACCTCTGTATTGCCAATGGTCAATCTACCGATCCGGGTCCTACACCAGACGAGAATCCTGCAGTCGACTTCGAATCAATTGTTACATTAACGGAAGGAGATATCAATGGTGAATATACGATTTCTGATTTTTCAGGTGGTCTGTTTACTTACTGGTATGATATTTACGGATTAAGCGGAGAGTATCCCGGTTTTCTTAAGGATGTTTGTGGTGGCTTAAGCTATTTCAATACAACAGGTCCATTTGGATCTCCAATTTCAGGAACAGGTTCTGTGGATCCGGAAACTGGAGTAATTACAATTAGTGGTGTAGCTGATTTATGGGGCGACAATTGGGTTTTAGTATTAACACCACAATAATATAAAACTTCAAACTTTTAAGCTGTGATGGAAAGTAGATTAAAGGTTTAGTTGTGTGAGGAAGGGGATGTCAGAGGACATCCCCTTCTGTTTTTTGCCCTTTCCTTAGTGTTCTTTAAACAGAGGATGTTCGTGCAGCTTATCGGGATCGATGGCTTCACCATGATTATGGGCAATCAAAAGGCCTTCCTCCATCAGGTATTCGTTATTGATGAGGCCGGCATTTTTCAGTCCGGCACTAAAGCCTTCGTTCATCATCTGTCCGGCACGCAAGGGAAAACCCAGTAGTTGCGGGTAATGTTCCTCCTTATCCGGATCGTCATGAAACTTTTTACAGCTCTCCTCCGACATGGACAGGTAAATGCGGCAGGCCATGGGGCGGGCTGCATAGGCGCCACAGGTACCATTGATCAGTAGTGGGCAAGGCAGCTTGCTTTTGGCTAGTGCCTCCTGCGACAGGCGACCGCGTTTCTGGTAATTGTCAAAAGCCCTTTGTAGTACCTTTTTACGTTCTTCCTCATTCATATTTAGCAGCATAAACTGCCACAGGTAATGAAACTCGTGCGACACACCAAAAATGGGTTGATGGCAACACCAATTACAACCCTTATGGCAGTCGATAGTGATATTCTGTCGACCGGCTTCTTCTGTAAGTACTTCTATGAGTCCTTCCATGGCATCTTGCTCCTGTCGGGTGGATTGCCATAAGGGTCTTGCTTCAATTTTATCTTTGCCGGCGGCTTCTGCCAGGCGAAGGCCATCCTGATAAAAGGCCTTGTCAGTATCGGAGAGTTCTGTGTGTGTCATGGTTTTTTGTTGTGGTAAAAGTATATATTCGCAGCGATCTGCTGGTGATAAGCCATTAGCAAGCTTGTGTATGGTTTCTGATTGCTGTTGGCTTTTTCTGTTGCATTAATAGGTGATAAATATAATCTTTTTAATTAAAAACGGCAGTATCACTAAGAGTACCGCCGTTTCTATTCTAAAAAATAGCGCTCGTTATAACTGATAAAACGTGTTAAATGCCTTTGTTACATAGCTATGATCTTGTGTTCCTCCCAGCTCGCGAACCGAATGCATGGCCAGCATAGGGTTGCCAATGTCCACGGTGCGCATATCAATCTTACCCGTTGATACGTTGCCCAGGGTTGAGCCTCCCACCATGTCGGAGCGGTTTACAAATTTTTGGACGGGTACCTCAGCGAGTTTACATATGCTCTCAAAAATGGCACTACTCTCGCCATCGGTGGTGTATTTCTGATTGGCATGAATTTTTATAACGGGGCCGCCGTTCATTATGGGGTGTAGCACAGGGTCATGTTTTTCGGGATGATTAGGATGAACGGAGTGGGCCATATCAGCCGATATCATAAATGATTGGTAGATGGCGCGCTGGTAGTCCTCTTTCGATTTACCAAGCTGTTCCATCAATCGCTCCAGAATATTCCGCAATACAGGCGATCCGGCACCCTGCTTGGTTACGCTGCCTACCTCTTCGTTGTCGAAGATACATAGGATGTTGGTATTGGCCGTGTTGGTGTTGGCCAGCAGTGCTTTGAGGCCGGCGTGTACCATGGCAAGGTCATCCAACTTGGGCGAGGAGATAAACTCCTGTTGTGGCCCCAGTAGGCAGCCCTTCTCATACTCATAAACAAAAAGGTCGAAATCCAGTATTTCACTGGGGTCCAACTTTAGTTCATCAGCTATTTGATGCAGCAGGTAGTTGTCTTTTTCCAGGGTGTCATTAATCATGCCCATCAGGGGCAGCATATCAACCTGTTTGTTGAGCTCCATCCCATCGTTTACACCACGGTTCAGGTGGATGGCCATACTTGGGATAATTAGTAGCGGCTTTTTAAAGTCAATGAGCTTGGACTTGGGGTTTAAGGGATTATCTCCCTTTAGCAGTACACGACCTGCAAGCGATAGGGGGCGGTCGAGCCACGACATAAGGATGGGGCCGCCATATACTTCGGTATTCAGCTTCAGATAGCAATCGTCAGCCAGTATCTCAGGCTGTGGTTTTACCTTAAAGCCGGGCGAGTCGCTGTGGGCACTAATCAGTTTCATGCCTTTTTCCTCAGGTTCATCGGTACCTATCTGGAAGGCAAACAATGCAGAGCCGCTCTTGGTAGTATAATACTTACCGCCCTTTTCAATCTGCCATGGATGGGTTATATCCAGGTAACGGTATCCGTTGGCTTCCAGTTCGGCTGCCGTATTGGCAATCACATGAAAAGCTGTGGGGCTCTGGTGTATAAAATCAATTAGTGCTTGTGCATGGTTATGTGCATTGGTCATACTCTATCTTTTTTTAGCGTATTAAGGAAAGACGCAAGATAGGAAATACGATCAATAATTTGATAAAAGGGCAAGCAGAATGTTGGGGTGGGAAAGGAGTAGAATAAACGAAAAAAAGCTGTTTCAAACGAAACAGCCTTTCTTTAATCTCATTAAATATAAATCTAATCTATGCTAGTTTTACATTCACCGCGTTTAAACCCTTACGACCTTCTTGAAGCTCGTAAGTTACTTCGTCATTTTCTTTGATTTCGTCAATAAGACCTGTTACGTGCACAAAGTACTCTTTGCTGCTTTCTTCGTCTTTAATGAATCCATAACCTTTTGAATCATTGAAGAACTTAACTGTACCTTTATTCATTTAAAAATAAAATTGTGAGGCATTTTTTGTAATAAGGAGCCTCGTGTAAATAATTGTTCGGTAACAAATGTAGGAACAATTTTGACATATACAGACTTTTTTGAAGTATTTAATGTAAAAATTTTCATTTTTCTTATCTCGCTGTAACTCAAATGATGATGATAAATATTCATTATTCACCCATTTGACTATTAATCAGCTCATTGTGAGCGTTGTTGAAAACTCTTTTGTAAAGTAAAAAAACATGGTTTATAGAAATGAGTATCTTCGCTGTAATTGAAACGAAAATGCCGATGATAGTATGTATTGCAGAGAAACCAAGTGTAGCCTATGAAATTGCCCAGATTGTTGGCGCAAAATCGAAGCGCGATGGGTATTATGAAGGCAATAATTATCAGGTAACCTGGACTTTTGGTCACTTGTGCACCTTGAAGGAGCCGCATGAATATTTGGCCGAATGGAAGCGCTGGAGTATGGGCTGGCTGCCCATGATTCCTTCACGTTTTGGAATTAAGCTAATTAACGATTCGGGTATTCAGAAGCAGTTTAATACCATTCGCACGCTGGTGCAGGGTGCCGAGCAGGTGGTTAACTGCGGTGATGCCGGTCAGGAAGGGGAGCTGATTCAACGGTGGGTGTTGCACAAGGCCGGTACCAAATGCCCGATAAAGCGCTTGTGGATATCCTCGCTGACCGAAGAGGCAATTCGCGAAGGTTTTGAGAAACTGCGGGATGCCCGCGATTTTGCTAACCTTTATGCCGCAGGTAGTTCACGTGCTATTGGCGATTGGTTGCTTGGGATTAATGCCACAAGACTTTATACCCTAAAATACGGTCAGCAAGGGCAAGTACTGTCCATAGGGCGGGTGCAAACACCCACGCTTGCATTGATTGTAGAGCGTCAAAAATCCATTGATAACTTTACTCCAGAGCCTTTTTGGGAATTGAAAACCACCTATCGCAATGTGATTTTCTCGGCTACCAAGGGACGATTTACCAAGGAAGAAGAGGGGAATGCCTACCTTGAAACCATCAAGCCGCATGATTTTGTGGTGAAGGATTTCTCCCGTAAAAAGGGTAAGGAAGCGCCGCCGCGCCTTTTTGACCTTACCTCGCTGCAGGTGGAGTGCAATAAAAAGTTTGGTTTCTCAGCCGAGGAAACCCTGAAGACCATCCAGTCGCTCTACGAGAAGAAGCTAACTACCTATCCCAGGGTGGATACCACTTTTTTGAGTAACGATATCTACCCCAAGGTGCCTAATATCCTCAAAGGGATGAAGGATCATGAAGCATTGACGGCTCCGCTTTTAAAGAGCAAAATTAAAAAGTCAAAAAAAGTATTTGATGATAAAAAGGTAACCGATCACCACGCCATTATTCCTACAGGAGTGTATGCCAATGCAATGAGCCGCAATGAGAAGCTGGTGTATGAGTTGGTGGCCCGTCGTTTTATAGCGGCTTTTTATCCCGATGCCAGTATCTCAAATACACAGGTGATGGGCGATGTCAACGGGGTTGAGTTTAAGGCCACTGGTAAGCAGTTGTTATTGCCCGGTTGGCGTATTGTTTTTATGGATGGTAAAGAGACTGAGAAGAAGCAGGATGACATTATGCCCGATTTTACCGTGGGAGAAAAGGGACCGCATGATCCGCTACTGATCGAGAAGGAGACCCAGCCACCAAAGCCTTACACCGAAGCCACCCTACTGCGTGCCATGGAAACAGCCGGTAAGCAGGTAGATGATGAAGAGCTGCGCGATGCCATGAAAGAGAATGGTATCGGACGTCCATCAACGCGTGCGGCCATTATTGAAACCATCCTGCGACGTAAGTATATTACCAAGGTGCGTAAGAATCTGCATCCAACTGTTACCGGTACTCAATTGATCGATACGATTCAGAATGAGTTGCTGAAATCGGCTGAGTTAACAGGTATATGGGAGAAGAAACTGCGTGAGATTGAAAAGGGGCAGTACGATGCAGCTGCCTTTATGAATGAGTTGAAGCAGATGGTGTCCGACATTGTGTTTCATGTGAAGCACGATCGAAGTGAGAAAAAAATTGAAGTGGCTGAGGAAGCGGCTAAAGAGGCAGAGAAGAAAACTGCCCCCCGAAAGGATACAAAGCCCGAGGTGCTAAAGTGTCCGCAGTGTAAGCAGGGGCAGATGCTGAAAGGCAAGAGCGCCTGGGGGTGTTCGCGCTACACGGAAGGCTGTAAAACGCTCATTCCCTTTGATTTTATGGGTAAAAAGTTAAGCGATAAGCAAATTGAACAGCTTATAGTTAAAGGAAAGACAGCTAAGATAAAGGGTTTTGATAAAGAGGGCGATAAGGTGGATGGAAGCCTTATCCTGAATAGCGATTTTAAGCTTAGCCTGGAGGAGGCAGAAGCGGTGCGATGGACTTGTCCGCTGTGTCAGCAGGGAGAGATTGTAAAAGGAAAAGCGGCTTATGGCTGTAATAACTTTAAGAACGGATGTCGACTGCGTATTCCTTTTGAGTTTATGGGCAAGAAGTTAAGTGAAAAGCAGGTGGAGGCACTGGTATTGAAACAGAAGACACCTGTTATCAAAGGATTTGTAAACCTGCAAACCCAGGAGAAATTTAATGCGCGCCTGGTGCTCAAAGCGGATGGTAAATTGGAGACGGAATAACGGTCTTTCTCCTTTTTGAACAGGAAGACCCGATGATCGGTAATTTTTTACTTTAGCTTTGGTCTAAAATTAAATGGTAAGACGATGAAATATACGCTTGGTTTTTTACTGATGTTTTGGCTAACGCTTGGTTTCGCACAAACGAAGCCACATATATTCTTAATCATGACCGATCAGCAGCGAGGTGATTGTATTGGTAAGGAAAATGAGGTGATTATAACGCCCAACCTGGATGCCCTGGCCGATGATGGTGTGTGGTTTTCCAATGGTTACTCGTCGGTGCCCAGCTGCACGCCGGCACGTGCCGGATTATTAACGGGCTGTTCTCCCTGGCAGCATGGAATGCTGGGGTATTATAGAGTAGCTGAGGAATATCCCAATGAAATGCCGCAGATGCTCCGTGATGCCGGTTATCACACCCTGGGTATTGGTAAGATGCACTGGCATCCACAACGTAACCTGCATGGTTTTCATCAAACATTATTGGATGAGAGTGGGCGTGTAGAATCCGATGGTTTTATCAGCGATTATCGTCAGTGGTTTGCACAACAGGCGCCTGGGCTCAATCCTGATGCGACAGGCATTGGCTGGAATGAGCATCGGGCTGCTACCTATGTGTTGGCCGAAGATTTACACCCTACCTATTGGGCGGCGCAAACCGCCATTGACTTTGTGGATGCCTATAATGACGAAAAGCCGCTGTTTATGAAGCTGAGTTTTGCGCGTCCGCACAGCCCTTATGACCCGCCCAAACGTTACCTCGATCTCTATAAGGATGCGGACATACCGGCACCTTACATCGGCGATTGGGCAGATGATTTTGCAGCTTATCCGCCGAATAAGGAGGCTGCCTTTGGTGATTATGGGCAGGAGCATGCTATTAAATCGCGCCGTCATTATTATGCCGCCATTACTTTTATCGATGATCAGATAGGCCGCTTTATCGCTACCCTTAAGCAGAAAGGGATGTACGATAATGCTTTAATAATATTCATATCCGATCATGGTGATATGTTGGGCGACCATCACCATTGGCGAAAGACCTACGCCTATGAGGGCTCTACAAAGGTGCCTTTTATATTGAAATGGCCCGAAAGTACACCTGCCGTGATGAACAAAGGAACTGAACTTCTGAATTGCGTGGAGCTGCGCGATGTGTTGCCTACTATGCTGAGTGTGGCCGACATAAAGCAGCCCAATAACATGGATGGTCGTTCGCTGATGGATATAGTGGAGCATCATGATGCCCGGTGGCGCCCTTACATCGATCTGGAGCATGCGACTACCTATGATGCTCATAATTACTGGTGTGCACTAACTGATGGGCAGCAAAAGTATGTGTGGTTCTTTCGCAGTGGTGAGGAGCAGTTGTTCGATTTGATAAAGGATCCGGGCGAAGAACGTAACCTGATTGATGATGACAATTATAAGAAGGCGCTTAAGACATGGCGCAAGGCCATGGTAAAGCACCTGAGGGAGCGGGGAGCACCTTACGTGAAACGAGGCAAGCTTAAAACTTTCGATAAAACCATGTTGACCAGTCCGAACTATCCGATGCAGTTATTATTAAGGTAGGAATACAGGAGGATGTCAGGTACTTAAGATTTAAGTAAAGGATGTTAAAAGAAATGCAGGAATTGTAAGTTGTGAACATTGTTTTTCATGACTCACGATTCCTGCATTTTTCTTGCCGGGCTTAATAAATAGGCGACTTTATTCACACATAGTTCCTCTCACTTAGCTAAAAACGGTTAATTGCTTCGCCTGCCTTATGTCATTTCAGTGCAATTTTTTACTTTTGGACTTTTAAACGCCTGGCGGCAGCATTCAGTAGTTTCTGTTGTTCAGCCGATGGCGCATAACGGACGAGTATAACTATGAAGTATTTTACAGCTACCCTGTTAAGTCTAATTATTATTTTTCTGTCTTTGCCGCAGCAGTCACTTGTGGCACAGGAGAATATACCGGAGGGAACCGGAAAAATCATCATTGATGGTAAGGAATATTACCTCCATAAAGTGCGAAAAGGTGAGGGTTTGTATCGCATCAGTGTGTCATATGGTGTATCGCAGAAAGAGATACTGGAAGTGAATCCGGCGGTGGCACTTGGGTTAAAGGAAGGTCAGCTGGTACGTGTGCCTGTAATTAAGGGACGCAATAATACGGCAGCGCAACTGAATGCCGAACAATACATCTATCACACGGTGGAGAAAGGGCAGACGGCCTATTACATTGCTAAGCGTTATCGGGTAGAGCTGGAAGATATCTATGCCAATAACCCCGGCAGCCGACAACAGCTGCTGGAAGGCGTAATTATTAAAATTCCGAAGAATGAGATTGTGCCTGACGAAGAAGTGCTTCCCGAAGAGGGGTATCACCTTCACAAGGTAGCACCCAAGGAAACTTTGTATGGTATTGCACGTCAGTATGGTGTTGATATACCTACTATCATCCGTCATAACGAAGGCCTTGAGTCGGGTGTTTTGAGCGTGGGATCGCTGGTGCGCATACCCATGGAAAAGGCTGTGGCAGAACAGGAAGAAACCAGTGTTGAACTGGATGGTAGTGAAGATGCCAATTTTATTTATCACACCATTAAGCAGGGTGAGACACTATACAGCATTGCGGAAGCTTACAATGCCAAAATGCAGGAAGTAGCTGCAGCAAACGCTTCGGTGGATGCCAACGATCTGCCTTTGGGCTACTTGGTGCGCATTCCCAAGGCAAGTATAAAACAAGCTAAAAACGAAGATGCTTATGCTGATGCTGCCATTGTGGAGCATAAAATCAAAAGACGTGAATCACTCACTGATGTGGAAGAGCGTTACGGTGTACCCGTCGAGCTGATTGAAAAGGTCAACAAGGCCGAGGGTATTGATCTTGCCGACTGGCGCAAGGGTATGGTTATTAAAGTGCCTACTAAGCAATGGGTGGAGGATTACTATGCACAGCGACAAAGCACCGTTGAGGTGCAGGATGCGGTGGATATGAGTGAGTTTGTGACCTTTGAAAAGAAAGAGTGTGAGCGTTATGACTATGGCCTTAACTCGCCTGCACTAAAAGTAGCCTTGTTATTACCGTTTAATGTGGAGGCCACACAGCAGGGTAACCTGGAGATGAAAGAGGTAGATGGCGATACCATTGAGGTGGTGCGTGAAAAACGTCGATTATCAGTTCGCTCAAAGGTATTTGTGGAATTTTATCAGGGTACCTTACTGGCCTTAGAGACCCTCAAGAAGGAAGGCGTAAACATTGATATGTTTGTGTATGACACAGCGCCCGATACCAACCGGGTGAAGGAAATATTAATGCAGCCCGAGCTGATGCATGCAGATCTGATTATTGGACCGGCATACTCAACCAACCTTAAGTATGTGTCTGATTTTTCACGTAGGTTTTCGATTCCTATGGTGTATCCCTTGTCAACAACCAATAGTGAGTTGTATAATAACCCACTCTTGTTTCAGGCCAATGCCGCCGATACGCTCATGCTCGAACGAATGGCGCAGAAGATGATTGAGGAATCCAATGGTAGCCGGATGGTGATGATTCGTACCGAGAGTGAAGAGAATGAATTTGAGCAACGCCTCAGTAAGTTACTGCGCGATAAAGTATACTGGGAGAGCTTTAAAAATGGTGAAATACCTGACTTTGTGGAGTATAAATTTAAACAGGACGATTTGGTAAGCCTGGAACGTATGTTTGATAAAAACAAGAAAAATACGGTACTTATTCCCTCGGTGGAGGAGGCTCAGGTAAATCGCATCATCACCACGGTGAAAGGGGCTGCTGATAAAACAAAGGCCGATGTAACCCTGTGGGGCTTACCCGACTGGCTGAAGTATAATACGGTTAACCCCGAGGATATCCATCGTTTAAACGGACAGATGTTTAGTTACTATGCTGTGGATTATAAGGATACCCTCTCTGAAGGGCGTATCGAAGCTTACCGTCAGTGGTTTGGGACGGAGCCTATGGCCATATCGCCCTTTTTTGAAACAGCCGGCGTGCATTCCAATATGAGTCGTTATAGCTTGTGGGGCTACGACCTGAGCTATTATTTTTTGAGTGCCCTGCGCGATTATGGTCGTGAGTTTACTCATTGCCTGCAATATCATCATCCGCATACCCTGCAGTCGGCCTTGCAATTCGAACGTATCTCAAATTGGGGTGGTTTTTATAATAAGGGTTTATTTTTAATAAATTTTCGACCCAATTACGAGGTTGAGATAGAGACGGTTCAATAAGGGATATTGAACTTGTAAGTGAAAAATTCAAAGGGCTGATGACACCGAGTCATCAGCTTTTTTATGCTATCTTTGCACAAATTTTAATGAATGGTATCAATAAATCAGTTAACGGTTGATTTTGGTGGTTTTAAGCTGTTTGAGGCAGTCTCGTTTTTGATCAATAACAAGGATCGGATTGGCTTAATCGGAAAAAATGGCGCCGGTAAATCAACTTTGCTCAAAATAATTGCCGGCCATCAGGAGCCAACCAGTGGAGCTGTGACCATGCCCAAGGGGATAAAGGTGGGATACCTGCCGCAGCATATGAAATATACCGATACGCGTACCGTAACGGAAGAGGTGGAGCTGGCCTTTTCAGAGCTTAAGGGGCTGGAGAAAAAGATTGCCAACGTGAATACGGAGATCGGGGAGCGCACCGATTATGAATCAGATGCATACATGGCTTTGCTTGATCGACTGAATGAGCTAACGGAGCGCTTTAATCTTCTGGGAGGCAGTAACCACGAGGCACTGATTGAAACAACCCTTAAGGGTTTAGGTTTTGAACGCAGCGACTTTGGTCGTAATACCGGGGAGTTTAGCGGTGGCTGGCGCATGCGTATTGAGCTGGCTAAGATTTTACTGGAGCAGCCCGATATTTTTCTGTTGGATGAGCCTACCAACCACCTAGATATCGATTCCATACAGTGGCTCGAGGATTTTCTGAAGACCTACAGCGGTGCCGTAGTACTCATATCGCACGATAAGGCCTTTTTGGATGCTATTACAACGCGTAGTATAGAGATATCACTGGGTAAGATATATGATTATAAAGCCAGCTACTCGAGATTTATCGAGTTGCGAAAAGAGCGACGCGAACAACAGCTTAATGCCTTTAATAATCAGCAGAAGAAGATTGAAGATACCGAGAAGTTTATAGAGCGATTTCGCTATAAGGCAACCAAGGCCGTGCAGGTGCAGTCGCGCATTAAACAACTCGAAAAAATAGAACGTATTGAGGTGGATGAGTTTGATAACTCTGCGCTGAACATTAAGTTTCCGGCCGCCCCACGATCTGGTAATGTAGTGGTAAAAGGTGAAGGTGTGACCAAGGCTTATGGTGATCTGTTGGTACTCGATGCCGTGGATCTGAATATCGAGCGGGGAGAGAAGATCGCCTTTGTGGGGCGCAATGGGGAAGGTAAAACAACCATGGCGCGCATTATTATGAGCGAACTGGCTCATCAGGGTAAGCTTACTGTCGGTCACAACGTTAAAATTGGTTATTTCGCACAGGATCAGGCCGAGCGGCTGGATGAAAAACAAACCGTGTTTGAAACCATTGACCATGTGGCCGTAGGCGATATACGCACTAAGATACGCGACCTGCTGGGTGCTTTTATGTTCTCGGGTGAGGATGTGGATAAGAAGGTAGGGGTGCTATCGGGCGGGGAACGAACGCGTCTGGCTATGGTGCGCCTGTTGTTGGAGCCTGTTAATCTGCTTATTCTCGATGAGCCTACCAACCACTTGGATATGCGCTCCAAAGACATATTGAAGCAGGCTTTGCGCGATTTTGAGGGGACCGTGATCCTGGTGTCGCACGACCGTGAGTTTTTGGATGGATTGGTGGATAAGGTTTTTGAGTTCAGAAACCGGCAGATAAAGGAACACTTGGGGGGTATTTATGAGTTTCTCCAAAAAAAGAAGCTGGATACACTTAATGACCTGAACGCCGGATTGTCGGCTAAGAAAAATAATAATCAGAAAACAGAGCGTTCACAGGCGAAGCTGTCGTTCGAAGAGCGCAAAGAATTAAATAAAAGGATTAAGCGTGCCGAGAAGCAAGTGGAGCAATGTGAGACAAATATTGCGGAGCTGGAGGATAAGATGGCACAATTGACAGATAAAATCAGTCAGCCCGAGTATGCTGCCGACACAGAAATATTCACCACCTTTAAGGAAGTGGAGAATGCCCTGGAGCAGGAGATGAGCACTTGGGAATCGGCACAGGAACAGCTGGAGGAATTACAGGTACAAAAATCAGAAATGGATTAGACAATGGTAAAGCAAGATAAAGAACAACAAATGGTATTTGGTATTCGCGCGGTACAAGAGGCAATCAGCGCGGGTAAAGAGATTGAGAAAGTAATGATTAAAAAGGGTTTGCAGGGTACACTCTTTCAAAACTTTCTGGACGATGTGCGGGCGAATAATGTACCGTTTCAGTTTGTCCCCATGGAAAAATTGAACCGCCTCACCCGTCAGAATCATCAGGGTGTTATTGCCATGATTTCACCTGTTAGCTATCAGAATATCGAGCAGCTGCTACCTACTTTGTTTGAAGAAGGGAAAGATCCTTTTGTATTGGTGCTCGACCATATTACCGATGTGCGAAATTTTGGCGCCATCGCCCGTACGGCTGAGTGTGCCGGTGTTCATGCCATTGTGATTCCGGATACCGGGGCCGCAGCTGTAACGGCGGATGCCATTAAAACATCGGCAGGTGCCTTGCATTCACTGCCCGTGTGCCGTGTTCGAAGTTTGATTTCAGCGGTTGAGTTTTTGCAGGCAAGTGGACTGAAGATTGTGGCAGCTACCGAAAAGGGAGCTATCGACTATGATAAAGCCAACTACCGAGGGCCTGTGGCTTTGGTAATGGGTGCTGAGGATAAGGGTGTTCATCCGAAAATACTGAATACAGCCGATGTGAAAAGCAGGATTCCTATTTTAGGTGAAATTGAGTCATTAAACGTATCTGTGGCAGCCGGCATTTTACTCTACGAAATGGTAAAAGTTAGGTAGTATAACTTTATCTATGTAATTAGGGTAAAGATTTAACATTTCTATCTCTATCGGGTTAGAATACCTGTAAACACTGATTATCTGACAACTTTTCCGGTGGATATTTATCCGGCTAAAGATTGCTTTCATCGTTAAAAATTTGATTTTTATCATATCTTTTCTAAATTCGACAAGTTTTGCGATGAGAAAAATCATTTTTTTTAATCAAAAGCAACGCTTATGATTCACAAGGAAAGAGTCCTGAAGGCACTGGATCACGAAGAGGTGGACCGGGTGCCGTTTTTTTACTGGGACGTCCCTGAATTTGGTGCGAAGTTGATGGCGCATCTGGGGTTTCAGAATCGTGATCAGTTGATGGAGTTTCTGGATGTTGACTTTCGTTGGGTTGAACCAGATTATATTGGAAAAAATTTAGTGGGTGATGATGGTCTTACAAAGACCGATATATGGGGGGTAGGTTATTCAAAAGTAAAAAATGGTGACTTCTCATATTGGGAAGCCACTAATTTTCCTTTGGAAGGACAGACTGACCCGGCCGCGCTGGATGATTTCGAATGGCCTACAACCGATTTGTTTGATTTTGACTCGTTACCAAAGAAAATTGAGAAGTACAAGAACTATGCGGTAATGACGGCTCCGGGTTATTCTTCGCCCGGACTATTTCGTATTATTCAGCGCCTGCTTGGGCGCGATGCCTTCTTGGATGTCATCATGTATCACCCCAAATTTTTTGCTGCCTTAAGCGCTAAGGTCAAGATTTTTTACCTCGATTTTATCGAGAAGTTTTTTGACAAGGCCCAGGGGGGTGTAGATTTTATCAGGGTGGCTGATGACTTTGGCTCTCAGTCGGGTTTGGCCATTAGTAATGACATATGGGAGCAATATTGCAAGCCGGCTATTGAAGACTTTGTGGCGCTGCCTCGTTCTCAGGGGGTGAAATTTTACATGCATTCCTGTGGCGGTGTGCGTAAGCTCTTACCTGAGTTTATCAGTTTGGGTGCTGATGTGCTTGACCCCATTCAGACAAGAGCCAATGGCATGGCACCTGATGGTCTGAAAGAAGATTTCGGACATTACATAACCTTCAGTGGAGCGCTTGATGAGGAGCTTTTGCTCCGGCAGGGAACCCCGGCATCAGTAAAGGAAGGGGTTAAGCGACTGCTCGACACCATGGCACCCGGCGGTGGTTTTATTTTGGGACCCTCACACAAGCTAAAGGTAGAAACGCCCGTTGAAAATGTGGTGGCCATGTATGAAGCCGCAAAGGAGTGGAAATACTAATTATCCGATATTTAGGATCGCAGCTTTAATATCGATTATGTGGCTAGGATGCGATCCTTTATTACTCAAAAACAGCCGGATTCTTGCACTAATTATCGAGGGTCTTGGATATTCATCATATGATGCTGCATAGGAACCCGTAGGGTTCAAATATTAATAGCCACAGGTGCCAACCTGTGGTGTTCAAGGTCCATCATCGTCAACCCCGGAGTGGGTTGAATGTCAGGCATGGTTCCCTTTAAGCAAGATGCTCATAAGGAACCGTCCTGTGTTTTCGGATTGCATCTGCTTTTTGTTATGCAGATAGAGCTGCGATCCGTTGCTGCGAAATTCCGTTGCGATCCCCATCCCGCCGCCTATGGCGTCGCACTTCCCCTTGTCTTCAAATGCAAAGGGAAGAGTGTGCTAGTTTCCAGGATCGCAGCTTTAATATCCATTATGTGACTAAGATGCGATCCTTTATTGCTCAAAACCAGCGGTATTCTAGCATCAATTATCGAGGGTCCTGGATATTCGTCATATGATGCTGGATTGGAACCCGTAGGGTTCAAATATTAATAGCCACAGGTGCCAACCTGTGGTGTCCAATGTCCATCATCATTAACCCCGGAGTGGGTTGAATGTCAGGCATGGTTCCCTTTAAACAGGATGCAGATAAGGAGCCGTCCGGTGTTTTCGGATCGCATCTGCTTTCCGTTAAGCAGATAAAGCAGCGATTCGTTGCTGCAAGATTTCGTTATGATCCCCATCCCGCCACCTTTGGCGTCGTACTTGCCCTTGTCTTTAAAAGCAAAGTGAAGAGTGTGCATGTTTTAGAATCGCAGCTTTAATGAAGGGAAGATGCGATCCTTTATTGCTCAAAAACAGCTGCATTCATGCACTAATCTATCGAGGGTCTTGGATATTCATCATATGATGTTGGATTGGAACCCGAAGGGTTCAAATATCAATAGCCACAGGTGCCAACCTGTGGTGTTCAATGTTCATCATCATCAACCCCGGAGTGGGTTGAATGTCAGGCATGGTTCCCTTTAAACAGGATGCACATAAGGAGCCGTCCGATGCTGCGAAATTCCGTTGCGATCCCCATCCCGCCGCCTATGGCGTCGTACTTCCCCTTGCCTTCAAAAGCAAAGGGAAGAGTGTGCTTTTAAAAAATTACTCTAATTCCACAGATGTAGTTGCCTGCCAATAAAAATTTTCGTGCTTAGCACGATTATTTCTATCTTTGTGCCCGCTAATTAAATACCCTTTAATTTTTGCCATATCGGCAATGCTCCCCTTTCAAATATTGAATGCTGCGTGCATTTAGGTGCGTGGGTTGAGGTGTGTAAATTTTTAAACTAACGATACATGGTTTTTATCAAAGAACTTATTCAAGGTTCAAATATTAAAATAGAGATTTTGTCAGGGATAACAGTTGCCATAGCGCTTGTTCCCGAGGCAATTGCCTTTTCTTTTATTGCGGGTGTTGATCCACTAATTGGTCTGTATGCTGCGTGCATCATGGGCTTTTTTACTGCTTTGCTGGGAGGGCGTCCGGGTATGATATCCGGTGCTACAGGTGCTATCGCCGTGGTGGTGGCGGCTACGGTGCAGGAATACGGTGAGGCCTATCTGTATCCAACCATCATTTTGGGCGGATTAATGCAGCTGGCGGTTGGGGCTTTGCGTCTGGGTAAATTTATTCGTCTTGTACCGCATCCTGTTATGCTGGGCTTTGTAAATGGTCTGGCCATCGTTATTTTCATGGCGCAGTTTCCCATGTTTGGAAGCGATGCAGCGGGCGAATTTGCTTACTATACAGGCGCTAAGCAGTATACCCTGATGGCTTTGGTGGCCTTAACAATTCTTATAATGGTGTATTTGCCCCGTTTTACCAAGGCTATTCCTTCGGCCCTGGTAGCTATTTTGGTTATTGCTGCTATTTCTTTTATGCCGGGAGTTGAAACGCCTACGGTACTCAACCTGCTAAAGGGTAAGTCGATGCAGGGTGGATTGCCTTCTGTGTTTACTGATTATCCGGCTGATTTATTCAGTATGGCCACTTTAAAAATCATCTTTCTTCCGGCCTTGAGTGTTGCCGGTGTAGGCTTGATTGAGAGTCTGCTGACACTTACCATTATTGATGAGCGTACCGACACTAGGGGTAGTGGTAATCGCGAGAGTATGGCACAGGGTATAGCCAACTGCATATCCGGTGTGTTTGGTAGTATGGGTGGTTGTGCCATGATTGGTCAGAGTATGATCAATATTAACTCAGGGGCGCGGGGTCGTTTGTCAGGTTTGGTAGCTGCCTTAACGCTATTGGCCTTTATAATGTTTCTATCACCGGTGATTGAAATGATACCTGTTGCTGCGCTTATTGGTGTGATGTTTATGGTGGCCTATGGCACTTTTGAGTGGTCGAGTATCAAAAATTTCAAGAAGACACCATTGGATGACTTTATGATAATGGTGATTGTAGCTGTTGTAACTGTGGTATTCCATAATCTGGCGCTGGCGGTTGCTATTGGTGTTGTACTGTCGGCCTTGTCCTTTGCCTGGGATCATGCTACCGGCATTCATGCCCGCATACGCACCGATGAAAATGGCATTAAGCACTACGATATCCATGGCCCGCTTTTCTTTGGATCAACAACTGCTTTTGCAGAAATATTCGATGTTAAAAATGACGAGCATAAGATTATTGTTGATTTCGAACGTAGTCGTGTTGTAGATCAGAGTGGTATTGAAGCCATCAGAAAGTTAAATGATAAGTACCAGGAGTATAATAAGGATATTGCCTTTGTTAATTTGTCGAAAGGATGTAAAGACCTGTTGGCAACGGCTAAGATTGATATTTCCATTAACCCCGATAAGCGCAAGTTTATGGTGGTGTACGATGCTTAACCTGCTTGGGGCATGGCCATGTTTAGCGATTGGATGATGCCTTAAACCAGGGATGGCGTTTTTAAGTTGAATGAAGTAAAAGCCGGTGAAGATTAAATCTTTACCGGCTTTTATATTTTACTGCTGCTGTTTAAAGATCGCTAAGCATTTCAGAGTTCAAGGCCTGTTTGTTGTTGAGGTAATGTTTCCTCTATTTGTGTGAGGATGCATGCCGGTGTCATGTATATATTTTCTTTGTAGAATTTGTATTCTTTAGAGGCATCTGAATCGTAGAGCACATAAGCGGCCCAGTTGTGTAATTGCTGGCCAAAGCCTGCTGCAATGGTTAAGCTGTCAGTATAGTGTTCCACTTTTTTTTTGCCTTTATGGGTGAGGTACTGAATACCACGTTCCATAACACCGCTCACTTTTCGACTTTCGTAATCGCGTATGTGCATCAGCTCGTGGGCAAATAAGCCAATGCGTGCTGCTGGAGGCACGTGTTTTAGGTGGACACCTTCAAAGGATTTATCTTTATTGACTACAATAACATAGCGTCGGTTTTTTTTGCCCAATAGTAAAGATAAAAACTGAGGGCGGGCTGCCATGGTCGTGCGTATCTTTTTACTTTTAATGGTTATTTTGCAATTGTGCAGGTCGCTGAATTCCTGAAAGGGAATCATAAAATCATCGAAGTATTGTTTATTAAAGCCGGTATCTACTTTTAAGTTGCCAACTTTATGATAGCGCTTTGCTTTTTGTGCAACAACATCTTGCGTTGCTAACACCGACGAAATGACGATGCCCGCTGCAACGCTTACTAAATCTTTCAACCTCATAATCAACTCCTTTCTTAACTAATATCAAAATAGGTGCTAAAAGGTTGCGTTTTTAACGTTAAAAAATGCTAAATACCGTATCGCTTAGCTCATTTGCATGGCATGCAGTTTCCTGTAGATGCCATCCTGAGCAATTAATTCATCGTGCGTACCAGTTTCTACAATGCGGCCCTCGTTAAATACACATATTTTATCGGCATTGCGCACGGTTGACAGACGGTGTGCAATTACCAGTGAAGTGCGGTTTTGCATCAATTTTTCCAGAGCATCCTGTACCAGTCGTTCCGATTCGGTATCCAGCGCCGATGTGGCCTCGTCAAGGATCAGGATAGGTGGGTTTTTGAGGATGGCACGCGCTATGCTCAGGCGCTGACGTTGACCGCCTGATAATTTACTGCCGCGATCGCCAATAATGGTTTGATAACCTTCTTCAGTGGCACTGATAAAATCGTGCGCATTGGCTACCTTGGCGGCATTGATTACTGCTTCTTCACTTGCATTTTCTACGCCAAAGGTAATGTTATTATAGATGGTATCGTTAAATAGTATTGCCTCCTGGTTAACATTGCCCATTAATTCACGTAGGTCGAATAATTTGATGTCTTTAATATTTTTTCCGTCTATAAAAATACCACCTTGCTGTACGTCGTAGAAGCGGGGTAGTAAATCCACAAAAGTAGTTTTCCCACTGCCCGATTGTCCCACCAGCGCAATGGTTTTGCCTTGTGGAATGGTTAGGCTCACGTTTTTGAGTACATTTACTTCACCATAGGCAAAGCTAATGTTGCGGTATTCTATCTGTTCTTTAAAGGTAGATACCGATTCTGATCCGTCGTGCTCTTTAATGCCCAGGTCGGCATCTAATACCTGTTCGATGCGCTCGTAGGCGGCCATACCCTTTTGAATGCTGTAGGCTGCCTGTGAGAATGCTTTGGCAGGGTTGATTATTTGGTAGAACATACCCAGATAGGTCATGAATACGGCCATGCTTAGGTTTTCATCTCCTTTGAGGATTAGCGAGCCGCCATACCAAAATATGATAACAAAAACGATGGTGCCCAGAAATTCGCTGGTGGGGTGTGCCAGGTGGCGTCGTCGTTGCAGGCGATTCATGGTGCGGCGGTAGCTTTCCACTTGCGACTCAAAGCGGTCAGCTAAACGCTTTTCAGCATTGAAGGCTTTAATGACGCGCAGTCCCGAAAGAGATTCTTCAATTATACCCAATATGAGACCCAGTTTGGTTTGCCCTTCCTGCGATGTTTTCTTCAGGCTTTTACCAATGCGGCCAATGATGAACCCGGCAATGGGTAATACT
The DNA here is from genome assembly GCA_947491945.1 of uncultured Carboxylicivirga sp. GTDB lineage: Bacteria > Bacteroidota > Bacteroidia > Bacteroidales > Marinilabiliaceae > Carboxylicivirga > Carboxylicivirga longa. The sequence goes on from CANLLN010000001.1 coordinate 120,361, forward strand.
ATAAAAACAAACAAGGTAAGTTCAGGACTTACCCCCAGCATGGAGATAAGCACTACTATGATGATAATGGGATTTTTAAGCAACATATCCAGTGACGACATTACTGATGCTTCTACCTCCTGCACATCAGCTGTTGATCGTGCCATCATATCGCCTTTGCGCTCGTTGCTGTAGAAGCCCAAAGGTAGTTCAATCATCTTTTTATAAATGGCTTTTCGTATATCGCGGGTTATACCGTTACGAATGCCGGTAATGGTATAGGAGGCCAGATAGGTAAAACCGGTTTTAAGAAAAGTGGCAACAATACCAAACAGGCCTAGAAAGAAGAGGGTAGCCCCCGGGCCGTATTGTGCTTTTATTTGAGTAATGTAGTAGTTTAGATTATTGAACAAGACGTCTTTATCCAGCGCCCAGGCCATTAAGGTGTGCACTTCTTTATCATCTTCCAGAATAACTTGTAGCATGGGAATCATCGATAGCATGGAGAATACGATGAAGATAGCTGCTAGTAGGTTAAATAAAAACGTTAAAGCTAGTTTGGTTTTATATGGAGGTAGATAGATATGCAGTACTCTGAAAAAATCCCTCATTGTTTATTTTTTTATTAAGTGTGCTGGTGTGCCTGTTCGCATCTTGTAATATTACCAACCGGCTTAAGTTTAGATATAATGAAACGGGCAGTAAAAGTATTGTTTTACTGCCCGAATCACAAATAGTATCCTTGTTATTAAATCTTAAAAACGCCGGTGTAGGAGTGAGGCGTCAGTGCGCGCATTTCTTCTTTCACTTCTTCCGATACTTCCAGTGTGTCAATGAAGGCGGCCATGGTTTTGGCATTAATCTCCTCATTGGTGCGTGTTAATGCTTTCAGTGCCTCGTAGGGATTGGGATAGCCCTCGCGGCGCAGTATGGTTTGAATGCCTTCGGCTACAACGGCCCAGTTGGCTTCCAGGTCGCGCTTAATGGCATTTTCATTTAAGAGCAATTTACCCAGTCCTTTTGCAAGCGAACGAATGGCAATAACCGAGTGGGCAATCGGCACCCCTATGTTACGCAGCACCGTAGAGTCGGTTAAGTCGCGCTGTAAACGCGATACAGGCAGTTTTTCTGCCAGGTGGCCAAAGAGGGCATTGGCAAGTCCCAGGTTGCCTTCTGCATTTTCAAAGTCGATGGGGTTAACCTTATGGGGCATGGCACTTGAACCTACTTCACCTTTCTTTATCTTTTGCTTGAAGTATTCCATCATGATATAGGTCCAGAAATCGCGTGACAGATCCAATAGAATAACATTGATGCGCTTGAAGTTATCGAAGGATGCAGCCATGTTATCGTAGTTGGATATTTGTGTGGTTACCTGCTCACGATCCAGCTTCAGGATGTCGTTGACAAAGTGGTTGCCAAAGTCTACCCAGTCAATTTGCGGGTAAGCCGCGTTGTGCGCGTTGAAGTTACCTGTAGCACCGCCAAATTTAGCTGAGCAGGGTATGCCCTTAAGTAGTGCCAATTGTTTGTTCAGACGTTCAACATATACTTTCATTTCTTTGCCTAAGCGAGTAGGCGAAGCGGGCTGACCATGTGTTTTGGCCAGCATGGGTATGTCTTTCCAATCCGAAGCCAATTCATCCAGTGTTTGGATAAGCTCTTCCAGCAGAGGGTAGTAAATATCGTGTACAGCGTCACGCAGTGAGTAGGGTACTGCTGTATTGTTAATATCCTGCGAGGTAAGGCCAAAGTGGATAAATTCTTTGTACTCCTCCAGTTGCAAGGCATCAAATTTCTCCTTGATAAAATATTCAACTGCCTTCACATCGTGGTTGGTAATGGACTCAATCTCTTTGATGCGGTCGGCATCTTCCAGTTCGAAATTTTTGTATACTTTACGCAATTCGGTATACAGCGATTTGTCAAAGTTGGCCAATTGGGGGAGTGGCTGCTCGCAAAGTGCAATAAAGTACTCTATTTCAACAAGCACCCGGTAGCGTATGAGCGCATACTCTGAAAAATACAGCGCTAATCCATCTACTTTGTTTCGATACCTTCCGTCAACGGGAGATATGGCAGTCAATAATTGAATATCCATCATTTTTCTATTTGATTTTTTGGCAGTGCAAAAATAGTAAATTTTAGCCGAAAAGCTTAGTTTTGATGGCTTATCATTTTAATAATAATTTGTTTTTAATGAATAACAGACAAGGCTTTCGTTTGGGCTTAAGGGCTTATGGGCAAGCTATATCATTTATGTTTCGCAATCAACTTGGGGGGTATTTTATTTTTCCCATTCTTTTTAATGTGTTGCTGTTTATCCTTGGGTTATGGTCAGTATCAGCCCTTAGTGATGATCTGGTGATGGCGTTAACAAACGTTATGGATGGTGAAGCCTGGGATTTCTGGGGTGCCTCGTGGTTGTTGGCTATCATAAAAGGATTGGTATGGTTGGTGCTGCGGCTGATGTTTTTTATTTTTTATGCCTACGTGGGTGGGTATCTTATCATTATTCTGTTGTCTCCTGTTTTTGCCTTGCTGTCGGAGAAAACCGAAGAAATCATTACAGGGCGTAAAATACCTTTTGATTTTCGGCAGTTTATCAGCGATATTATGCGGGGCGTTTTGTTAGCACTGCGCAATTTAGCCGTGGAGTTAGGGCTCACCCTTATGCTGATTATCCTTAGCTTCGTGCCGCTCATAGGCTATTTCACGCCGCTTGCGCTGTTTTTAGTCTCGGCCTACTTTTATGGTTTTTCTTTTTTGGATTACACCTTCGAACGAAAGCGATTTAAGCTTGACTACAGTGTACGCTTTATGCGGCGAAACAGGGGGTTGGCTGTGGGTAGTGGTTTTGTTTTTTCTTTGGTATTGCTGATTCCTTATGTTGGTGTTATGTTGGCCGGATTTGTATCGATTGTATCGGTTGTAGCTGCTACCTTGGCCGCTACAGAAGCCCTTGAAAAGGAACAGGGCCTTGGGGTGTGATAAGGCCCTGCTTATGTATAGAATTATAGCACTGCTTCTCTTCGGGGACAGGAGGGTAGCACTGGCGTTGGTGCTGACTCGCTGTGGCACCCTTCCAAACATTCGTTAGGATCGCAGCAGGTATGGCAAACTCTTTTATAGGCGGCGTAACTCAGCAGTGAAACACCAGTGGATAGGAAGTCTGCCTTTACGGGCTCTTCCCTCACCAGGTCGGTGCTTAGGTATTTCTTGTTATCATCCGCAAATACCGTTACTACGACGGCATCAGGGCCTAGTTCCTCCTGTATTTTAAGAGCGCCAATAAAGTTGGCGCCGCTGGATATGCCCACACCCAGTCCCAGGGCAGTGCTCAGCTTCTGTGCCATCATAATGGCATCCCCGTCATCCACACTAATGATCTCATCCAGTTGATCCAATTTAACAATGGTGGGGATAAACTCATCGGAGATACCTTGAATTCGATGTTTTCCTACTTTGTAGCCCGTTGTCATGGTGGGGGAGTTGGAGGGTTCCAGCGGGTGTATCTTAATGCCCGGAATTTGTTCGCGCAGAAATTTGCCCACGCCCATTACCGTGCCCCCCGTGCCCACGCCGGCCACAAAAGCATCGGGTGTTAAACCCCGAAAACGGAGTTGCCAGTATAATTCAGGTCCGGTTGTATTGTAATGGGCCTCGCAATTATCGAAGTTGGAAAACTGACGGGGCAGGAAAGTGTTATTGCTCTCGGTAGCCAGCTGATTGGCCATTTCGATGCTGCCTAAAAAACCACCTTCTTCGGGAGTCACCAGTCGGATGTTTGCTCCAAAGCTCTTAATCAGGTTTTTACGCTCCTGGCTCATCCAATTGGGCATAAAGATAGTTACCGGATGGCCCATAGCGCGGCCAAGGCCTGAAAAGGCAATGCCCGTGTTGCCGCTGGTGGCTTCTATTATGCGGTCGCCGTCTTTTAACTCACCACTCTCATAAGCCTTGTTGAGGATGTGAAAGGCCATACGATCCTTGATACTACCGGTCAGGTTTAAAAATTCGGCCTTGGCATAAATCTTTCTTTTGGTGCCTTTGTATTCAAATTCAATGGCCAGCAAAGGGGTGTTGCCGATGAGTGTTGACAGGCCTTGCATCCGTTTAAATAGATGATCATTCATAGTATAGATGTTTTAATGGGGCTTATTAGTACTTAATTACTTTATAAGACACCTATAAAATCATTTCGGGTGACACACTTACAATTATATTGGCCGATGTTAAGTGTAGGTTGTTGTGGAGTAGGGAGATGTGATAAATTGAGGCTGATGTGATTTCTTGTTTATGAGATCTTCCCCCCAAAAAACGAGGAGGCCCGAAAATAAAACTACATTTTCGGGCCTCCTCGTTTCAGTTATTACGTGTATTACCATCTCATTTCTCTATGGTGAGCGTGTTGCCCACGATGTCTGTCGAACATGAGTTGTTCCTCATCGCCGAGCTGTGCGCGCATTTCACTTCGTTTGGCAGCGTGTAGTTTTGCTATTTTAAGTTTAATGGCTGCTTGCTCATCAATGTTCTTATCCACTTTTTTCAGATCTACTGTTTCACCACTTGTTAGTGTGCGTTGTTGTGCCTTCAGCTCATTTAAGCGGTTGTTCAGGGGTTGAGTTTCCTTCATCATTGAAAGGTGCAAAGCTCTAAGGTTTTCGCGTACTTCATCCGATACCATTGGAGTTCCTTGTTGCCTCCATCCATCGCCATTACCACGTCCCTGTTGATAAGCTTTCCCTTGTTGTCCGTAGCCGCTACCATTCATGCCGTTTCCAGATCCCCGTCTCCCTTTTCCGGGGCGCATTCCATGTCCTTTTCCGGCACCGCTTCTCATGCCTTCGCCATAATAGCATCCGGCATCTTGCCGTTGTCTTCGGCTGTCAAAGGCAATGCCTTGCTCTTCATTCAAAAAGGACTTAATGGTTTGATGATGACGTACCCTTTTCTTTTGAATGTTGGTATTGATGGAGTTTATTTCTGTTAACACCTTGTTCAAAGCCTCCTTGTTAAGGGGCGTTGTGGTTTCGATACTTCGTTTTTGGGCACGCAACTCACCCAAGCGGTTATGTTGCTGTTGCACGGATTTCTGAAAGCTGATGCGCTCCTGATTAATCTTACTTTCCTGCTCGTCGCTTAGATTATCTATACGGCAATTGCGATTTTCAAAATTAGCGCATTGGGCACGCCGGCCATTGTAGCGTTGTGCTGTCGCTGTTAGTATCGACAGGCAGAATATTCCGGTTAATAATAAATATCTGTTTTTCATTGGTCTGTGTTTTAAAATGTTCAACATAAGGGTACAGCAATTACAGCTCAGCAAGCGCGCTTATGCTAAGTGGTTCATTGCAAGTACAAATATTGATTAGTGTCTGTGTCGTCGGCCCCGGAAACGTCTCTTCGGGCCCTCTCGCATGATACGTTCTTTAAACATTTGGTCAAGCAACTCACGTTGCCGGTCGTTTTCACACACTCCGCGTAATTGTCTAAAGTGATAATAGTTAGATTTCTCAATCAGCTTTTGCTGCCGGCTTATTTGATCAATCAGCCGTCCGGCTTCCACGCTGTCGGAGTTGTTGTTGAAGGTTTCGTTCATTAGCCGCTTTCGCAGGCTGTCAATGGCTGATTCGTGGCTGCGTATGCGCCTGGCATGCTGTTTCCACAAGCCATACATTTCATCAAACTGCGCTTCATTAATTTCTGCATTTTTCAGCAGGTGGCGATGCATGCGCATGCGATGTTCTTCCTTATCGTAGTTTTTTTTCTGAACATTGGGCTCAGCATCCGTTTTCAACCACCATATGCCCAATAGTATGATATTACCCAACAAGAAAAGGGTAAGGATAGTCCAGCATATTTTGCATGTGTTCTTCATTCTACTTGCGGTTTATGTTAGTGGCTAAAAAGGTATCGCCATTGTAATAATCGTACCAGTCGGGCGATGTGTTATTCTCATAAACACTTGTCCAGTCGTTTTCATTCTCCTGGTTGATGGATGAGCGTAGTGTTAGTATATTAATCAGTAAGATAAGACCGGCACAGGCTGCGGCCACCTGAAGGCCAATGCTTATGTATTTCATGGAGGGCTTTATGTTATCCATCTTATCAATTCTTGCCATCACATTATCCACAAAGCCGGGCGATGGTGCATACCGATGATTCAGTGTCTCCTCCAGCAACCGATCTATGTCTTGTCTTTCTTTCATTGGCTTTTTCATATCCACACTCATTTTATATGACGATAAAAAATGAATTATCCTGCTCAGAAAATTTCTTCTTTGTGTTTTATTAATAACTCTTTTAGTTTGCGTTTCGCTCTAACCAGCAGCGATTCAACGGATGAGACCGACGTTTTCATAATGTCGGCCACCTCTTGTTGCTTCAGCTCTTTTATTTGCGATAGCACCAGGGCATTCTTCTGCCGTTCGGGTAGTTGTTCAATGGCTGCGTACAAAAGATTTCGACGTTCCGTTTCTTCAATGGCATCGTCGCTTTGCTGATGGTGGCTTATTTTTAGTGCTTCCATCTCGCTTTTTTCCAGGGCGCTTACCAGTCCGCTTCCTCGTTTTTGGCGATTACGTTGTCTGATAAAGTCCAGTGCTTTATTAACCGCGAGGCGATAGAGCCATGTAGAGAGGCTTGCTTCGCCACGAAACTTTTTCAGGGAGCGATACATCTCAATGAACACCTCCTGGGCAATGTCCTCAGCATCATGGCTGTTGTTTACATACGACAGGATAATGTGTATGACCATTCTATGATGCAGCTCCACGATTTGCCGGAACGCATCTCTATCACCTTCAATTGCCTTATGGGTTAATAGTTTTTCCTTAGTCATTGAACTTTCTCTGTAAGGGTATGACGCCAAGCTGCAAATTATCCTGCACCGAAAGCTAAAAAAAGTTGCTGATTTTATCCGTGCGCCTACTGTTTATTTATCTTCAGTAGCAGAGGAAGGTGGTCGCTGATGCCACCGATATATCGCGGTCCGGCATAGCTTCGTTTGGGTTTATAGCCGCTATATTGCTTGTCAGTCTCCAGTAGGAAGGGCAGTTCGGCAAGGTGGAGTGAAAACTCGTAAGTCGGGTTTTTGAGCCATTCGGCATCTAACAAAATATGGTCAATATAGGACCAGTTGCCCTGGTATTTATAGCTGCCAGATGCCTTCTTCGGAGTTTTTCTCATCGCCTCAAGGCTTGATTGAAGCCCTGCTGTTTTCATCAGGTGTTGAAGGGATGGTGCTTCCAGGTCGGCATTAAAATCGCCCATCACTACCAGTTTGCTGTGGGGGGCAGCCCGGCGAATGCTGTCCAGGCGGGCTGCAATGATGCGCGATACGGTCATGCGTTTGTATTCAGAAGCAACGGTTCCACCTCTTTTTGAGGGCCAGTGATTAACCACAATATGAAGAGTGTCGTGACCGATGCATCCTTTCACATAAAGGGCATCGCGGGTGAAAAAGTGCTCGGTAGTATTGGAAGTTACGATGGTGGTTGTGTGCAGTGTATCAAAGTGAGCGCTGCGATAGAGTAGCGCCACATCAATGCCTCTTCTATCGGGTGATTCGAAATGTATGTAACGGTAGTTTAGGGCAGACAGGCCAGTTTGGTAGATCAGTTTTTTAAGTACTTCAGCATTCTCCACCTCGCACAGCGCAATTAAGGTGGGGGGCTGCCATTCGTTTATAGCGAGTATGGTTTTACTCAGGCCTTGTACCTTTCTGTAAAGACGATGCTCGTTCCATCGCTTATCCCCTAAGGGTAAGAATTCTTCGTCCTGCTTCAATGAGTCATCCACACAATCAAAAAGATTTTCCACGTTGTAAAACATCAGGCTGTAGGCAGTTTTAGTGCTGTCTTGCCCAATGGAGAGGGTGCTAAAGAAAAGCGTGATAAGGCTTAATAGCAGGTGTTTATTTTTTTTCATAACGTTCGTAGGCACCCAAATCCGGGCCATCATCCTGCAGGCGGTTGTTGCCCATGATATCAAAGGGGTAGGGCTCTGCCAACTTAAAGGAAGCACTGTCTTTGGCCGGTGACAGGGTATCGAGTTGATAGTTATAACCCGCTATATCCATGAAAGCCGGATCGGCATTTTTCTGGATGTCAATAAATTTCGATTCATCGGAAATGTCAAAATCCTCCGATAGCTTGATTATGGCGTTATTGAACAGGTAGCTGGCATCATTTTCGGGGAATTCATCGTTGGCATAGCGCAAGTCAAAGCCCAACTCAGAAATGTTGTTGCCGTATATTATGCAGTTATTGAAGACCGCCTCTTCAAGGGGAATAATCTGCTCCTCGTCATTGGTGTCGATGTAGTAGTTATTCAGAAAAACGGTTGGATTATTCCTGAATGTCCAGTCGTAATAATTGGCAAAGGTACAGTGGTGAAACTGATAACTTCCACCGACGGTGAGCGCTGCCGAGCTGTTACCGCAATCGCCAAACACACAGTTGGCCACTTCGAGGTTGGCTGTTTGTGCCAACAGGCCGAAGGTACTGATATGTTCTATTTTGGTGTTGTTAATAGCGATAGGTGCACTGTTTAAACCCACCGAGTCGGCCAGAATGCCCATCATACCATTGCGGATAATGCAGTGGTTGAAGGTAGATGATCCGGAACCCGGCAGCAGATGGATGTAACCCCATTGACCCGGTTTGTTGTGATACCACTCTTCTTGCCGGTGGCCGGCAAATACTACGGGCTCTTCATTTGTGCCGTTCACATGGAGGGTTCCCAGCACCAGCATACTGGCATCCTTATAGAAGTAAAGCTTAGCACCTGGGTCGATGCTTACGGTCTCGGCTGAGTCGACCACAATGAAATCATAGATAAGATAAGGCTTATCGCTGCTTAGGGTCTGCGTATTGAGCCATTCTTTACGCATAAGCACCACATCTTGCCCATAGGCTACTAGTTGCACGGTTTGCACCTTTTCGCGGGTTCTGAAGTAAATGGAATCGGTCACCACGTAGGGCTGATTGCTGCCAACTGGGTCGATGGTTACTTCTACAAAAATGTAGAGGCTGTCCTTGGCGCGTACCCGAATGCCCTCGGCCAGATTATTGGAATTGCCATCGATATTAAGACGAAAATCAGATTCTTCGCCACCGGCCAATTCAATGGCTTCTATGGTCATGTCTTCGTCGTATGGGTTATAGACCCTAAAGTTTTTGGTAGTAGAGCCGATGGAAGTGAAGATTGTATCAAACATAATGGTGTCGGACGAGAAGCTTAAACCTTCTTCGTCACCACGAAAAACAAACTCCCGCTCGCAGGCAAGGAGTGTTAAAATGCTTAAAATTAATAATATGCTGCGGTCAATCCATCTCATATCTTCTTCACTTTTCTCAAGTGGCAATGCCTATGATCATGCATTGTTTTCTGTGGGCTTTATTAGTGTGCAAAATACTAAAAGTTGGATCAAAAAACAATACATTTTTTTACATTTAATCAAAAAATATTTACAAAAATTAACAAGCTATCACAAAGAGGTGCTTAACAACTTTCAAACGCGAAAGTACGGTCATTATTATAAAGTGTTTAAAATTTGCTTTGCTTTTATTAATTTGGCCTGAAATTTTTATTTTATGCAAGATTTTCAACCGCGCCCTTATACCTTCGATCGGGTTGTTAGAATGGTATTAACCACCCTGGTTTTTGGTTTCATACTTTATGTTGTTAATGCCCTTAAAAATGTACTGGGGCCTTTTATTATTGCAATATTTATAGCCTATCTGCTCGATCCGCTTGTGGGTTTTGTTCAGCATCGTCTTCGCGTGAAGCATCGTGGGGCATCTGTACTTATAACGGTAACCGTTGTGGGTTTTATCATGTCGCTTATCATGTTCTATTTGGTACCCACCTTTATACAGGAAATGAATAAGATGGTGCACCTGATTCATGCCTACATGCAGTCGGTGGATGTAAGGGGTATCTTGCCCTTTGATATGGATAAGAGCATCCGTGAGCTTATTCGTGATTCTGATTTGGTGTCTTACCTGAGTCTGGAGAATATCTCGCAGTTTCTGAAAAAGGTTTTGCCCGGTTTCTGGAACCTCTTCACCGGTTCGATGCACGTTATTGCTGCTATTGTAGGTTTATTGGTGGTGGTATTGTACACCATTTTCATACTAATGGATTTTCGTAAGTTGCGCCGCTTGGGACTCGGTCTTATACCGGTTCACTATCGCGAAGTGTCCGGCGAAATCATTGACGACCTGGGGCATTCTATGAACCTGTATTTTCGATCTCAGGGTTTAATCGCACTGATTGTAGGTGTGTTGCTGGCCATTGGCTTTAAGATTATTGGCCTTCCCATGGCCATTCTTATCGGTTTATTTATCGGAGCTTTAAATATTGTGCCCTACTTGCAGATTGTGGGTATTGTACCGGCCATGCTTCTGGCCTTGCTAAAGGCCATGGAGTCGCAGCAGAACTTTTGGCAGGTGGCACTATTGGTGCTGATTGTTTTAGCGCTGGTGCAACTTATTCAGGAAACTGTACTTGTACCACGTATCATGGGGAAGGCCTATGGCATGAATCCGGCCATTGTGCTGCTGGTACTTTCGGTGTGGGGCAGCCTAATGGGCTTGATTGGAATGCTGCTGGCCCTGCCGCTTACTTCAGTTATTACTTCGTACTACAAGCGTTTTGTACTGCACGAGTCAAAAGAGAAACCTTTGGATAATGGGGGAAGTGAAGAATAGCTGGGATGGAAGTGTTTTAACACTTTAGCGATGATATTTTTGTTCGGTTTAGGAACGAATGATTTTATAAAAGAAAGGAAAGGAAAGTTGGTGTAAAATAAAAATAACAAAACGTAGGATGTTAAAAAGTTAATATTTAAGTTTGCCGCAACTAAAAACTTGCTGATATGAAAACGAATATAGAAGCCATTGTTAAGCACTTCAACATTGAAGGTACTTATAGTGAAGCAAAAATTTTTGGGGATGGTTTGATCAACACTACCTATAAAGTGGTGACCAAGGAAGATGAAGCTCCTAACTATTTGTTGCAGATTGTGAATCATCACATTTTTAAGAATGTGGCTGAGCTAACACGCAATATTCAACGGGTTACTGATCATCTGCGCTCGAAGCTGGAGAAGATTGAGGGGAGTGACCTGAAGCGCGAGGTGCTGACTCCTATTGATACTGTTGATGGCAAAGGTTATATAAAGGACGAGGCTGGTAATTACTGGCGCATGTTCTTATTTATTGAAAATGCCCGTTCCTATAATCAACTATCTAACGCCAATCAGGCCTATGTGGGTGGTAAGGCATTCGGTCAGTTCCAAAGTCGCCTGTCCGACTTGGGGGGAGAGCCGCTTTATCCGGTTTTGCCCGATTTCCATAATACCGAAATGCGCATCCTTAACTTCATAGAGCGTGTTAAGCAAGACCCGGTGGGACGATTGAAAGAAGTGCAGGAAGAGGTGGACTTTTTGATGGCGCGTTCAGAAGAGTATAAGAAAATTGTACAAATGGGTCGCGAGGGAATTCTTCCCGAACGCATTGTGCATCAAGACACAAAGTTTAATAATGTATTGCTTGATGAGAACGACAATATCCTGTGTGTGATTGATTTGGATACGGTAATGCCCGGCTATGTGTGTTACGACATTGGCGATGCCATACGAAACGGAGCCAACACTGGTTTGGAAGATGACCGTGACCTGGATAAAGTGAGTATGAACATTGATCTGTTTGAAGGCTTTATCAAAGGCTTTATGGAAGAGACCAAGGATGTGCTGACGCCAGCAGAAATCGATACCCTTGCCTTTGGTGCCAAGCTGTTGACCTACGAACAGGCCGTTCGTTTCCTCGATGATTATATTGATGGTGATAATTACTATAAGGTGAATGCTCCTGACCATAATCTGGTGCGTACACGTGCACAGATTAAGCTGCTAAAGAGTATGGAAGAGCAGTACGATAAGATGGAAGCCATCGTGAAAAAATATTCAGCTTAAGATTAGCTGGAAAGGGGTTGTATGAAAAGATAATCTCTACTGATAATTAGAATAGAAACCCGGATGGTCTGATGATCATCCGGGTTTTTTTATGCTACCAAGTTGGTGTAATAAATTGGCGCTACAGCTTGATATTGATACCTGCTAAATAAAGGCCACCCGCAGGGTCGGCGAAGCCAAACTGACGTGTTTTAGAATTAAATGTATTTCGGGCATTGATAAAGATGCTGTTGTTTCGGTATATTTTGTAGGCTACTTTGATACTCACCGTTGCATTGCCTTTAACTGATGCGGCACCTGTCCCTGTGTAATCGGAGTTGAGTTGTTGGTTTAAATAATGGAACTGCGAGTATTCATAATCATGCACGTATTGTTGTTTCGAGCAATAATAAAGATTGGCAAAAGCGGTTAATTTGTCGGTGGGCATGTAGTTGGCCAAAAATCCGCCAAAGATAGTTGGTGTTTGTTTGTGTGTTTGATCGACTGTTTCATATACAGGATTTTGAAAAATGGGGCCACCTGGAATGGAGTTGTCAGGTATTACTAACATTGGCATGCGCTTTTTTTGCAGATTGCTCAGTCTGGTGTTTTGGACAGTCGTAAACAGTTTAAAATGCAATTGTTTGTTGGGTTTATAAAGGAAGTGTGCGCTGGCGCCGATTTGTCGTGACACCAGATTGCTATTATCATACTGGTAAGTGATGTGTAAATACGGCGCATCTGCCGTTGGTGCCTTTACTGAGGGCTCAAAACTTGGAAATTCCTTAGTGGTTGACAAGAATGCTTCTACATCAATTTGAAGCCGATCACTTACCTGAGTCCGGTAACCGAAATCGAAAACATGGCTGGTAGGTAGGTTCATGTCGTTCTTACCCACGTATTCCAATAATGTTGAACCGGGATTGGTATCGCCTTCGGTGTAGCTGGCATAGAAGTCAACCATCACCGGGCCACGGTTGGCCTTAGAGAAGGAGGCGCGTATAAGATTTTGTTCATTAGGCTTATATGTTCCGATAAGCTGATAACTCAGATAAGATTTCTCAGGCTTGTTGTAATGATCCATTCTGATTGCAGCTATGAGTCTTAGTCGTTTGTTAACCTGGTAATCACTCCTTAAATAATAAGCCAGGTTCGATAAGGTTGATCGGCGGTTTAAATTGCCCGAACCTGGTTTTTCTTCCGGGATATAAGGGGTGTCGTCGTGCACAATGTGTTGATAGCTGGCACCCGGACGCAGGGTTAAGTTGCCAATCGAATAATCATATTCAGCCAGGAAGTCAAGCGTATGAAAATCGTATTTCGAGGCGGTTGAACTACCTGCATATATGTCTTGTGTGCCATAGTTGCCCGCTATTTGCAGGTTTAAATCGGCTATGTTTGAAATGGAGTTGAAATAAAACGATTCTGATGATCTGGTTGTCAGGGGTGTTTTCGATCCTTCCATGAATACAGTTTGGGCTTCGGAGTTCTGTAGTCCTGCTGCTACAGAAAAATTAACTTTCTTGGAGGCCTCATAAGAGACCCATGCATTGGCGCCAAAACGTTGTTTGGCCAATGAAGGATTGGCATAGGCCAGATCGTTAATCATAGTGGGATTAGTGGTGATGTAATCCACTAATTCGGTGTAATCAGTGTAGCCTCCTTGCGACCAGTTGTAATAATTATCACTAAAGCGCTCGCGCTCTTCAAAGTTCGTGCTTAAGCGGGTTTTTAGTTTGTGATTGGCAAACGATGAGCTGATGGCTAAGTCACCTATTGTAGTGGCGGCATTAGCAAATTGCACGGTCCCATCTACACCAATTGTTTTATCCATTGGCTTTCGGGTGATAATATTAACTACTCCACTTACTGCGTTGGGGCCATAAAGGGCTGTTGAGGCGCCTCTGATCACTTCGATGCGTTCAACATCTGTCAGGCTCACCGGTAAGGTTTCCCAGAATGTTCCACCGTTCATGTTGTTAAATACTTTCCGTCCGTCAATCATTATTAACGACATGGAGTTTTCGCTAAAGAAGGTGAAGTTGCCCGGTGGTACATTATCGTTGCCACGGATGTGGATGTCGTAGTTGCCATTTGATTCTTCGCGCACGATGAATCCAGGTATGAGCTTAAATACTTCTTCAATACAAGTGGCGCCTGAGTTGATGATTTCATCGCGCGTGATAATGGACGATGAAAGTGGAGCATCAAAGCTATTTTCTGCTTTTTTGGATACGGCAACAATTTCCAGATTCATCAAGTCTTCAAGGGACAGATTAAAATAGTCGATAGTGTCCTTTTTTGTCGACTGTCCATGGATAGTAAAGGTGTTGAAAATAAGTGCGCAAAGCACTGTGTGAAAAAATCTTAATTTCATAAAGATCAAATTTGATTAGTTGTTTTTTGTTGATTAATAGTTTTAACTTGTATTTAATTATGATCATTTAGAATGGCCATAGCTGACTAGTTATAAATAATAAAAGTTTTCATTCTTTATATTAAAAACGAGCATTAGTGACGAATGCCATGTTTTTTATTGGAATATTTTTTACAGCTAAACATTCAACATTTTTAAATTGTATGTTCAATAATAGTATCCCGAGCGAGATCTACGGTGTAGCTGATTAAAGGTTACGCTTCATGCGAAAAAAAGTCCATTTCGTGATTTTTTTTTGATGATCCTTCAAAAAATAGGCTTCTGTGGGAATTTGTCGTTATCGTGGGCACAAACACATAGGGTTTGCTGTATTTGTGTACTTTTGTGCTATTAATTATTGCATATGTCACAGGTTTTATTGCTCACACCACCCTTTACCCAGTTAAATACACCGTACCCGGCCACTGCCTATCTCAAGGGTTTTTTAAATACGCAAAAGACGCCTTCGGCACAAGTCGATTTAGGTATTCGTGTAATGGATAGGTTGTTTACGGCCAAGGGCTTGACACAGTTATTTGCTGTGGTTGACAAAAATAAGCTGGTAACGGAGAATGCCCGTCGTATTTATTACCTGCGTGCCGAATATGTCTCTTGTATTCATCGGGTACGGCAGTTTTTGAAGGTCCCCACCATCATTGAGGCGCAGAATATATGTGAGGGACAGCTCTTGCCCGAGGCATCGCGATTCAATCAACTGCAGGACGAGGCTCTTGCCTTTGGTAGCATGGGGCTGCTTG
Organism: uncultured Carboxylicivirga sp.; assembly: GCA_947491945.1. Classification (GTDB taxonomy): domain Bacteria; phylum Bacteroidota; class Bacteroidia; order Bacteroidales; family Marinilabiliaceae; genus Carboxylicivirga; species Carboxylicivirga longa. The sequence continues at coordinate 135,476 of CANLLN010000001.1, forward strand.
ATAAGGCCAAGCATTATTGCACCCTGTTGCTCGAAGATCTGGCTGATTTTATCGTTGAGACGGTAGATGAGAACTTTGGCTTTAGTCGTTATGCCGAGCGTCTGGGGCGCTCAGCTTCTTCCTTCGATGCACTTTATGCCTATTTACAACAGCTGCCAAGCTTTATTGAATGGCTGCTAATAGAGGAACTATCGGCGGCTATTGATAAGCATAAGCCTCAGCTGGTGTTAATTACTATTCCCTTTCCGGGCAACCTGATGGGAGCCCTGCGCATTGGGCAATATCTTAAGCGTGAGCATCCGCACATTAAGGTTTCGATGGGAGGGGGTTACGTGAATACCGAACTGAGATCTTTAAGAGATGCGCGCATTTTTGAGTTTTGCGATTTTATCACCCTCGACGATGGTGAGCAGCCCATTGCCTGTATCCTCGATTATATGCGTGGAGGTCGCCTTCTTAGCGACCTGAAGCGTACTTTCGTATGTCGTAATGAGGAGGTGGAGCTGATGGATGGAGCACCGGAAGCTGATGTGGCGCAAAATGCGCTGGGCGTACCCGACTACAGCGATGTGGAGTGGGATAAGTACCTTTCGGTGCTGGAGGTGGCCAACCCGATGTTTCGGCTTTGGTCTGATGGTCATTGGCTGAAGCTAACCCTGGCCCATGGTTGTTATTGGGGGAAGTGTACTTTTTGCGATGGCTCACTTGATTATATCGGACGCTATGCTCCTTCATCCATAAACACTACTGTAGATCGCATGGAGGCCTTAGTGGCACAAACCGGGAAGACAGGTTTTCATTTTGTTGATGAGGCAGCACCTCCCGTTCTTTTAAAAGAGCTGGCACTGGAGATACTGCGCCGTGGACTTAAGGTAGTGTGGTGGACGAATATCCGCTTTGAAAAGAACTTTACCGCCGATCTGTGTCTTTTGCTTAGGCAGAGTGGCTGTGTGGCGGTGGCAGGGGGTGTTGAGGTGGCATCAGATCGCTTATTGAAGCTAATTAATAAAGGGGTTAGTATTGGTCAGCTCAGTAATGTTGCTGCAAACTTTAGTAATGCCGGCATTATGGTACATACCTACCTAATGTATGGTTTCCCATCGCAAACGGCGCAGGAAACCATTGACTCCCTTGAGGTGGTGCGACAGTTGTTTGAGCTGGGCATTGTACATTCTGGTTTCTGGCACCAATTTGCGCTTACGGCACACAGTCCAGTAGGTTTGCAGCCCGAAAGTTTTGGGGTGACTGTAAGCGGTGGCTTAAATGGTGCCTTTGCCAATAATGACCTAGAGTTTGTGGATCAAAGGGGTACCTGTCACGAACCTTTTGGGCCGGGTCTGAAAAAAGCAATTTTTAATTATATGCATGGGCTTGGCTTTGATATGCCGTTGCACAGTTGGTTTGATTTTAAAGTGCCGTCAACCACGCACTCTCCTCATTCTATTGAGCAGGAGCTTAACGATGCCATTAGTATAAGGCCTGACAATCGTTTAGTTTGGCTGGCCAAGCCACCCCTTATTGAACACTTTGTGAAACGAAAGGCGAAGAAAGATGTGCGCATGGCTACCCTATTGATTATGGGGCCCAAGGTGCAGGCTGAAATAAAGATGAAAGAGCGATTGGCTCTTTGGTTGAAGGGTGTGCTGACACAGATAAGTGTTGATAGCTCTCAGCTGATGCGCCTTGATGCTTTTCAGGAAGCCTATGAAGCACATCAGCTGGGCGATTTCAATAAGTTTATCAATAGTTACACCTTCTCGCAACTCAAGCAGGCCGGCCTGCTTATTATCTAATCATTACGCGCTTTAAAAGGTGATTTTTCCCCTGAAGGCCACCTTATCCTGTTGGGAATTAAAGCCCTCGAAAAGATGTATTTCTTCATTTTCCTGATGGTGCAGGATAATGGGCTCATGGGGCATGGTTTCTTTCAGGTAGTTTATGGATAAGTGCTGCGGATAATGTTGCTCGTGAAAATCAATAGGGAAGGCATCCATCATCCAATCGATATAGCGTGTTGATGTAACATGTTTATTCAGGTCGATATCATAATAGTTGGGATGACGTTCTGCAATCTTTTTTCCATCGAAAGCACCCAGTTTTACGGGGGAGTAGTCTAAGGCATGCACATCTTTCAGACGGGAGAAAACAGCCATCTTTTCAGCCTTGAAGTTACCGGGGCGTTTACTACTGATGTCAATGGCCAGCCAGGCCGAGGTAGCCTTGGCAACTACCTTATTCTGCCGGTCGCGAACCACGAAATCGCGAATGTAAAAGATGCGTTCAATGTTTTTAGGCCAGGTTTCAACGCTCAGCTCTTCACTCCACATAATGGGGCGATGAAGTTCAATATCCAGTCGGTTCAGCACCCAGAAAAGATGCTCCTTTTTAAGGTCGGCAAAGCCAAAGCCCAGTTGCTCGGCAGAGCTGATGGCCGATTGAATCAGGTAATTGGCCATGGCGCTCAGCTTCAGGCGCGAAAACATATCGGTATCGGCTGAACTGACGGTATAGTGGGTATTTAGTTTTAACGATGCACTCATGTTTGTGTATATTAATTTACAGGCAAAAATAGGGTTTTTATACCTTTCTGCCTTTCCGCAAACCTTTTCGGAAATGTGAAGTGTGAAAAAATAAAGGGCTTAACTATGTTTAATAATCTAATATTTAAGTCTTTAGGTGTGTTTGATTGCTTTTATAAAGCACCCGCTAATGATGGAGTTGCTTAGCTTTGTTAATTTTACCTGAAACTAAAATTCAATATTATGATACTGAAATATCCATTGCTACTGGCACTCCTTAGTTTGCTGTCCTGCTCGGGTAAGAAAAATGAGGTGCATCAATCCTCAGTTGACACTCCCTTTGTTTGGGAGAATGCTAATGTGTATTTTTTGCTTACCGATCGTTTTAATAACGGAAATCCACACAACGATGTGCATTTCAATCGCACAGAAGAAACAGGTCTTTTACGCGGTTTTGAGGGAGGCGATCTGAAGGGAATCACCCAGAAAATCAAGGAGGGATATTTCGCCGACTTGGGTATTAATGTTATATGGTTTAGTCCTGTAGTGGAGCAAATTCACGGGGCTGTAGATGAAGGCACGGGAAATACTTACGGTTTTCATGGATATTGGACGAAGGACTGGACAGCGTTGGAGCCTAACTTTGGAACTGAACAAGAGTTGGCCGAGCTGGTGCAGGCTGCTCATGAACAGGGTATTCGTATCATGCTGGATGTGGTGATTAATCACACAGGACCCGTTACTGCGAAGGATCCACTGTGGGGAGATGATTGGGTGCGTACAGATCCTCAGTGTCGCTATCAGGATTATGAATCGACGGTGACCTGCACCTTGGTGGAGAACCTGCCTGATATACGCACCGAGCGCGATACACCCGTTGAGTTGCCCAAAGCATTGCTGGATAAGTGGGCGGAAGAAGGACGTTTGCAGCAGGAGATGGCTGAGTTGGATGACTTTTTTAATGCCACGGGCTATCCGCGCACACCGCGTTACTATATCATCAAATGGTTAACGGATTACATTCGCGAATATGGTATTGATGCTTTTCGGCTCGATACAGTCAAGCATACTGAAGAGTCGGTGTGGGCCGATTTGTGGAGGGAAGCGATGAAGGCTTTCGCAGAGTGGAAGGAAGCGCATCCGGAAAAAGTGCTGGATGACAATGAATTCTTTATGGTAGGTGAAGTATATAATTATGGAGTTTCTGGCGGTCGTTGGTTTGATTTTGGTGATCGCAAGGTCGATTACTTTGCGCATGGTATGCAAGGCCTTATTAATTTTGAGTTTAAACATGATGCCGCTAAGGACTATGAGGCGATATTCTCGAAATACAGTGATGCTCTTAATGGCCCTTTAAAGGAGCTGAGTATTATGAATTATGTATCGTCGCACGATGACGGCGGCCCCTTTGATAAGCAGCGGAAACGAGTGTTAGAGGCCGGTACCAAGCTGCTACTGTGTCCGGGCATGTCGCAGGTGTACTATGGCGACGAAACGGGTCGTAGCCTGGATATAGAGGGCACGGTGGGCGATGCCACGCTGCGCTCTTTTATGAATTGGGAGGCGTTGGCAGCCAATGAGAAGGTAAACGGCGTGCCGGTGCAAAATATTCTGCATCATTGGCAGCGACTGGGACAGTTCAGAGTTGCGCATCCCTCAGTGGGTGCTGGTGTTCATCGTATGCTCAGTGAGCAGCCCTATTATTTTACCCGCAGCTATCAGTCGGCCGATTATGAGGATAAAGTATTGGTGGGGCTTGACCTGCCGCACGGTGAAAAGACAGTTGAGGTGCATGGAGTGTTTAATGAGGGTGATAATGTTACCGATTACTACTCAGGCAAAAAGGCACAAGTAAGCAAGGGGCGTTTACATTTCAATACGGACCATGATATTCTTTTACTGGCTTATTAAATTACATTCCTAGCTTTTATCACATTAATCAAGAGGAAGTTAAATGCAAATAGCCCTGCGCAAAGTGCAGGGCTATGATTCGATATGAATATTAGCAACCACAGCATGGTTGAATTTTCAATGGAATTGCTATTTCTCAATAGGTCTCGTATTCACCGTTCTATTCGTCTTTTTTATTATCTAAGACCGACACCTTACCGTTGTAGCTAATCTGGCTGCGGTTGTTGCTGGTTATATGAACCGAGGTGCCACCATTATATCCTATGTCCATTCGTATACGGAATCGGTCATTTTCACCTTGCGCCTCAAAACTGTAGGAGATGCGCATTTTCTTTTCATTGAGTTCTGTCTTTTCTTTCTCAATGCTTGTTTTCTCATATTTAATGCCGCTATCGCCGCCGTAGGGCACCGAGTAGCCCCGGCCAAAGAAGGGCATGTCACCTGCACTTTCTGTGCCCATAATTTTTATGAAACCATAGTTAGTGGTTAAATCAATGGAGCGGCCGCCTTGTGGATAGGCTCTGTCGGGCACAAAAATAAATTGTTTGTTGTTGATCATCTTCTGCGTTTCGGCAAACTGCTCCAAACGACGTTCTTTTTTATCTTTCTTTTTTTGAGCCGCGCTATTGAGTGGTAATAAAGCGATGGCCATCAATAGGGTAATATTTGTGATAAGTCTCATAACAACTTAATTTTAAGGTGATATCTTTGTGTATCTAAAATAACCAAAAGAGTCCATAATTGAAACAGGATATTGATTTTTGTTTTTTTGACGATAACTTTGTTATATATTTTGTAACTTTTCAAACACGGATCAATTATTATGCCACAGGAAAAATCAGATGTCAAGACCATTCTTTGTTTTGTTTGTAATGCCCTTATTGTAGGTGATGATGTGCTTTATAACCGTCGGGTGAATCTGCCGGTGTGTAAAGCATGTGAGGGCAGCGACGAGGAAAAACATAAGGCAGATGACTTATTGAAAGGCCTGGCTGATGGTTTTGTCTGTGGTTGTATTTAAACCTTATCCTATGAAATATCAGGCATTGCTGTTCACGCTGATGTTATTTTGTGGTGTGGCGCTGACTAGAGCTCAGGAAAATGAAGCAAAAGTAGAGAAATCTTTTAAGGACAAGCTATTTACCGGTGGTAGTATCGGCTTAACTTTCGGCGATTACACCAATGTTATGATCAGTCCGCTGATTGGAGCACGGCTCAATGAAAAGGTGTATGCCGGTTTGGGTATTGAGTATCAATATACAAAACATAAGCGTTATGATCCACCGCTTACCTATAATCAGTTTGGCGGTCGCATGTTTACGCAGTACAATATTGTACCCAACCTATTTGCCCACGGCGAATTTGCCGCTTATAGCATGGAACAATACTCACAATTGACAACAGCTAAAGAGCGTAACTTTGTACCGTTCATATATATTGGAGGAGGCTACCGACAGATGGTTTCAAAGCGCAGTTTTGTGTCTGTTCAGGTGCTTTTTGATATTCTTCAGGATAAAAACTCACCCTATAAGGCCTGGGAACCCATATTCAGCGTAGGTTTTGGCGTGGGTATCTAAGTGATAAGATTTATTTTACAAATTGCTCTTATGGCGCAGTGCGCGTTCACCTAGATATATCCTTTTAGTTTGTAAACCAGAATACCTACCCATTCCTTGGTAAGTAGTGGCCAGCATTGCAAGGTGTTGAGCGATGGCAGAAAATAATCAGCCGGCTTTAGGGGCTGATGATTGCTGAGCGTGTGTGCTGCCAGTGGTTTCACTGTAAAGCCTTGTTTTTTAAAGCAGGCGATGGCGCGTGGCAGATGAAAGCCCGAGCTTACCAGTATAATGCTTTTGTCCATATTCATACTGTCCATGAGTGCTGCTGTGTTAAGGGCATTTTCGTAGGTGTTGCGTGAGTTGACCTCAAAGAGAATATTTTGTGAGGGAATTCCTGTTTTAATCAGGAACTCATGCAGGTAATCAGCTTCGGGACGTTCATCAAAATAGATTTCAGCCGAGCCACCGCTGATGATTATCTTCCTTTCCGGACGATCGTGATACAATAGTAAGCCTTGTAGTAAGCGATCGGTGGCTTCTTTAAAGTGGATACGACCTGTTTCGTCATCGTAGCTCGAAAGGCCGCCTAAAATAACAAGGTTGCCTTGTGTGTTTTTATGCTTTTCAAGTGCTTCGGCCGGATGCTCCCAACCTGAAACGCATTGTTGAAAGATAAAGGTGTTGGAGAAAAACAGGAAGATAGCAAGTGTTGAGAGGTGTATGATCTTTCTTAGTCTTTGCTTTTTAAGCAGAAAGCCAAGCACCAAAAGCAGTAGGCACCAGTTAAATGGTACCAAAAGGAAGCTCAGGATTTTAGATAGTAAGAAAAACATTTGCTTAGCTTAAAGTTTGGAAGTTAGCATAGTCCTTTTAATTTTGTTGTAAAGAAAAAACAAAGTAAGCAATCCAACAAAACTCTCTGTTATGCATTTTAACCAACTTCTTCGTGAGCGTAGCTCAGTGCGCGAGTATAAGTCGCTGAAAGTATCTAAAGCCCTGCTTGTTGAGGTGCTGGAGGCTGGTCGTATGGCTCCCTCGGCTGCCAATAGACAGCCCTGGCGTTTTATTCTGGTTTCGGAGGACGATAATCTGCAACCCTTAAAGGCGGCTTATGATCGGGAGTGGTTTAAAAAAGTTCCACAGGTCATTGTGGTTTGTGGCGATCACGAAGAGTCGTGGAAGCGTAAAATAGACGATAAGGATCACTGTGATGTGGATGCGGCCATAGCAGTGGATCATATTACCTTACGCGCAGCAGAGTTGGGCTTGGGTACTTGCTGGGTATGTCACTTCGATCCTAAGATTGTGCGTGATGTACTGAATTTGCCCACCCATATAGAACCCATTGCCTTATTGCCCATTGGGTATCCTTTGCGCGATGAAGTGCCGGAGAAGAAGCGCAAGCCTTTTTCTGAGATTGTGTTTGATCAAACTTATGGTAAACCCCTTTTGAAGTAAATTTTTTTGATAATTCGCTACTCTCTCTGCTGAGACAAAAGATAATAAGCAAGCCCGCAAGTTTAGCATTTCTTAAACTTGCGGGCTTGCTTATTTTTTTGTTTCGTTGATAACGAGGTAAATTTTACGTGTCTAACGGAAGTTAATGCCTAAGCCGGCGGTAATTACGTCATAGTCGCCAATGCTGTAATCACCATGCAGTGATATGATGCCCAGGCGAATGCGCATGCCGGCATTAAAGTCAAAGCCATCAGTTTTATATTCCAAAGCAATGGGAGTGTCGATATCTTCATAGCCATTGAAAGCTCCTTTGAGGTCGAAGTTACTGGTGGTGGTTCCATAGCCCAGCCCTGTGTAGAAAGACACCACGGGAATATTCACACCCACAAGTAAACGCGTGGTAAAAGCACCGGCCTGTGTTTTCAGATTACCCTGTCCAATGCCTGCCTCTGATACTTTTAACTTGGCATCAAAATCGGTATAGGCCGCCAGTATAGAGGTATGTAAAAACGGAACGCGTTTCACAAAGGGGATGTAATCTTTTATGGAGTGCTTGAGACCAATGCCCCAAAGTCCGGCATTGCCATAATCACCAAAGCTGGTTTTGGGCATAAAGCGTCCCATTATCTCGGTGTGAAAGGGCAGGCCAATAGCCGCCTGTACCATGGGGCTGATGAATATGTCTGCATCGGCACCTTCCATACTTAATATAGTATTTCTTTGCGGATCACCCTGTAGGTAAAAATCCATGCTTTGCCTGTCGCTGCCTGCCATGGTGGGAGCCATGCCTGTTTGCTTGGGGGCTACCGTTGACAGGGGAAGCGCATTTGGATCAAAGCTTTTCTTGCTGCCCGGTGCCTTGGTGTAACTGGCCGATACGGTAATGTCAAAGCCTCCCAGTTTGTGTACTTTGGCAGAGTTGTACCAGCCACTGTTGAGGTTAACGCCCAGCATCTCGCCATAGGGAAGTAGGTAGGCCTCTGACAGTACATTGGCATCGGCCTGACCGGCTTTCAGAAAATCAATGATTTGTCCTTGTCCGAAGATAGGGGAGCTCGCGATGAGTGCAAGCCCGAGAAGTAGTTTAACTTTTTTCATTTCAATATGTATAGGTTGTTATTATACGATAATGGCCCCGATGCGAGGCGTCAGCGCTTGTTTAACGAACGTTATTGAAAAAGGTTTGTTTATAGGATGTGAATTTTCCTGTTTATGATGCTTACCTTTGTAGCAATTTTAAAAAGATAGTTTGACAATGATATCTAATATTTTAAGTAAGAAGTTTGATACACCCTATCAGACACCCCCTTTCGAACGGATTAATGAAGCAAGCTACCTACCTGCTTTCAAAGAGTTAATAAAAAGTGCAAAAGCCGAGATTCAGCAGATTGTTGATGATACGGCTCATCCCGATTTCTATAATACCATAGTGGCGCTTGAAAAGGCGGGACGTCAATTGGGTGTAGTCAGCCATATTTTCTTTAATCTAAACCATGCTGAAACCAATGAGCAGATACAGACCATTGCCCGTGAGGTATCGCCTCTGCTCACAGATTATTCCAATGATATATGGCTCAATGCCGATTTATTTCGCAAAGTAAAGGAGGTATATGAATACCAGAGCCGGCGTGAGCTGTCCAGCGAGCAGGAGCGATTGCTAGAGGAAACCTACAAGGGCTTTGTTCGTCGTGGTGCCTTGCTCGAAGGAGCAGCACGTGATCGTTACCGTGCCATAACCACAGAGCTGTCAAAGCTGACGCTTCAGTTTGGTGAAAATCTACTGGCCGAGACCAATGCCTTTCAGTTGCATGTTACCCGCCAGGAGGAGCTGGCAGGCCTGCCCGAAGGAGTATTGGATGCTGCCGCTGAACTGGCCCGTCAGCAGGGTAAGGAAGGATGGATTTTCACACTACAGTTTCCCAGCTATATGCCTTTTATGAAGTATGCCCTTAACCGGGATTTGCGCAAGCAAATGTTTATGGCCTATTCCAAGCGAGGAAATAATAACAATCAGCACGACAACAAGGAGCTCATCAAGAAGATTGTTAGCCTGCGTGTGGAGAAAGCCAGGCTATTAGGTTATGCCACCCATGCGCATTTTGTGCTGGAAGAAAATATGGCTTTACATCCCGATAAGGTCAATGGCTTTTTGCAGGAATTGCTGGATGCTTCCATTGATGCCGCACGGGAAGATGTGAAGGCCGTGGAGGACTATGCCCGCACGCGGGGATTGGATGGAAAGCTGGAGCGCTGGGATTATGCTCTTTACAGCGAGCAGCTGAAAGCGGAGCGCTACGGATTGGATGACGAGGCCACGCGTCCGTATTTTCAGCTTGAGAAGGTAGAGCAGGGTGTGTTGGGATTAGCCACACGACTTTACGGACTCACCTTTAAGGAAAATAAGCAAATCTCAAAGTATCACCATGAGGTGAAGACCTATGAAGTGTATGATGCTGATGGTACTTTCCTTAGTGTTTTTTACGTGGATTATCATCCGCGTACAAGCAAGCAGGGAGGTGCATGGATGACCAGCTTCAGGGAGCAATACCGTGATAATAACGGCGATGTGCGCCCGCATGTTTCTATCGTTTGTAACTTTACCCGTCCCACGGAGAATAAGCCTTCTTTGTTGACCTTTAATGAGGTACAGACCTTTTTGCACGAGTTTGGCCATGCCCTGCACGGTATGTTAAGCAAGGTGAGCTATGAGAGTATGTCCGGAACCAATGTGTACCGCGATTTTGTGGAGCTCCCCTCGCAGATTATGGAAAACTGGGCCACTCAGAAGGAATGGTTGAAGGATGTGGGCGTCCACTATAAAACAGGCGAGCTGATTCCGGATGAACTGATTCAAAAAATTATCGATAGCGAAAACTATCAGAGTGGTTATGCCATGGTGCGGCAGCTGAGCTTTGGCCTTAATGATATGGCCTGGCACTCGCTGGATGCAGCTTTTGAGGGCGATGTGATTGCTTTTGAGCGGGCGGCTATGGCGGCTACCGAGCTTTTTCCACTGGTTGAGGGAACGGCTTTTTCCACCGGCTTTGCCCATATTTTTGATGGTGGTTATGCTGCCGGGTATTATGGCTATAAATGGGCCGAGGTGCTCGATGCCGATGCTTTTGAGGCCTTTAAGGAAAAGGGTATTTTTGATAAAGAGACGGCAATACGTTTTCGGAAGGAGATACTGGAGAAAGGTGGTACTGCGCATCCTATGACTCTGTATAAGAATTTTAAGGGGCACGAGCCATCAGTTGAGCCCTTGCTAAAGCGCAGCGGACTGTTGAAGGAGGCGTAAGTTAATTAATGAGGTGAGTTGTATAAAAGTAGACTGATTTGTAGCTTGTTAATATTGTAAATGCAGCCTATGTTAATCAATCAACTTTTAGATAAGAAACACTAATAATGCCAAGTTAATAAGGTTCGATAGAGCCTGTTAGCTTGGTATTTTTGGTAAAGTTTTCTGAGAGATGACATTAAGTAGGTTGTGATTTTTATTTTACAGTATTGTATTCTTGCAGTATAATTATTGTAATTGTTATCTTAGCGCTTTCATTATTGTTTGTTAGGAACTTTCGCTATTAAAAGTCATCTTATGAAGAGACTGCATTATATTGATACTCTTAAGATAGTAGCTATTTTCATGGTTGTTTTTCAACACAATGATCTTAATTCAGCCATAAGATTTTACTTTCAATCATTTTCCGTATTACTTTTTTTTGTGGCTTCAGGGTTTGTGAGTAGCCCTAAAAGTCATTTGCCTTTTATGGATGTTCTTAAGAAATATATCAGACATTTGATGGCTCCATATTTTCTGATTAGCATAGTCCTTTATTTATTTTGGTTTTTCGTAGGGCGTTATTATGGTAATAAGGCTATTTTAAAAAGTGATCCGTTGGATAATTTCATAGGAGTATTTTATGCTCAGGGAGGGTCTGAATATATGCAATGGGGTATTCCTATGTGGTTTCTTCCAACTCTTTTCGTTGTTGTAATGCTTGATTATTTTGTTTCTAAGTTAAGATTACCCTTTCAAATATTGGCCACTTTGGTCTTTCCTGTTATTGGTATGGGTGCTTTTCAAGTGTTGGGTTATCATCTTCCATGGAGTATTGATATTGCCCTGGTTGTTTATTTGTTTTACTTTACGGGGAGGATATTTAAAAGGATTGATTTGGCAGAAGCAATTAAAGGGTGGGAACTTCCGATTTTCACACTATGTTTTGCAGTTCACTTGTACACGTCTCAGTTAAACGAAATCGTTGGTGTGCACAATGGTCAATATGGAAAATTCCTTGTTCTTATGTATTTCAATGCAATATTAGCATTTATATGGCTTTTTGCCTTGTTAAAAGTCGTGCCGAGTTGGAAACCATTAACTTGGTTGGGTTGCAATACATTGCCGATTTTAGCATTTCATTTGCTGGCAATGACAATGATAAAAGGGGTGGCTCTTTTTGTCTTCCAACATGAAGTTATTTTTACTCCTATTAACGCTGCTTTTTATGCTGTTTTGCAGATTTTTTTGTTGGTACCAGTTATTTTATTTTTAAATAAATATCTGCCTTTTTTTGTTGGTCAAGCTCAAAAAAAAGAACCCGTGTCGGATTCTTTAAGCGCGACGTCCTGGTGATGCATTATTATTTTTCATCCACCTGTAGCAGGCTCTCAAGGCGTTCTATTTGGCTTTGTTTATTTACTTCCCTTAGGCTGCGTGCTGTTTCGGTGTGGTACTGGTGACCTCTGATAAAGTTTAGTTGTAGTTGATTCCATTCGTCAAAAGTGCCAATCATGTTGCGCTCTTTCAGTTCCTGAAATAAGGTGTTGGAAACCGGGATAAAATCACTGCGCCCCAGGTAGTCAAGGTCTGAATCGCAGATCACTTGCTCCAGCTTATCCTTGGGCTCTGGCGGAAATTTAGTGCTCAGAATTAAACGGCACACCGTGTCAATCTGATCCTGCGGATAGTGATAGTTACCCAAAATATCACGGGCAATATTGGCGCCATGCATCTCATGCTCCTTGTAGTCGATGGTGTGTCCACTGTCGTGAAAAAGGGCGGCCAGTTTGAGTAGGAGAATCTCTTCTTCTTCCAACCCTTCGGCCCAACCAATCAGCTCCACCTCAGTTACTACATCAATGGTGTGTTTGATATTGTGGTAATAGAGGTCTTCGGGGAGTTTCTGTTCCAGTATATCCAGTAAATCTTCCTGAATATCCATAAACTGAATCAGACTGTACTTTGTATGAAAATTACGATTAGGCAGTAGTCCCTTGCCTTCAAGCGATAACTTGGGTAATATTCCCTTCACGGTGAACATATCGAGGAAACCCTTGTACTTTGCTGGCATTTTGCCGTTTTCTGACACGCTAAAAAACTCCTTAATAAGTTCATAGGTCATTACCGATATATTGATATCACCACCATTACAGGCCATGCCCATTCGTGAGGCAATATTTACACTCTCGCCGGTGAGTGTGTAGGGCGAATTTTTCTTACCGGTTATCTCACCCAGCACCGGACCTGTGTGAATGCCGATGCTCAGTTGCCAGAAGGGCTCGGTGTCGCCATTGATTATACAGCGTTTGGCAGCCGTTTGCATTTCCAGCGCTGCATTTGCCACGTCGATGGGATTGGTGCGGTTTTCTTCAAGAATACCGCCGGCAAACAGGAAAGTATCGCCGATGGTTTTTACTTTCAGCACGCCATATTTTTTGGCAATATCGTCAAAGGTAAGGTAAAGCTCATCCAGGGCATCAATGAGTTTCTGAGCATGGGGGTTGCCATTGATGCGGTCGAAACCTTTCACGGTGGCATATAAAACAGATACCATTTTAAAACGTTTAACACGCTTTTTCGATGGCATCTTCAGGCGTTCTTCAATTTCTTCGTAGGAATATTCTGACAATAGGTTCAGGTATTTTTCGTTCTGCTTCTGAATAATTTCGTAGCGGCCAACAAGTCCCTGTAGCTGATCGTTTAGTTCCTTGTTGCGATTGGCTAGTTTGGTAATTCTCAGAATATAATCTTCAATGCTTTCCATTGCTTGGGAATTTATATTGAGCCTTAAAATAATGCATTGCATACACATATAAAAAATAGCGGAGGCAGATTAAGTTAAGGCCTTTGGGTAAAATGTCTATCCGATAGTACGTTAGTAGGGCAAAAAATATTGCTTTTATTTACGATAGGCGTCAAATAATGGATAAACGTCCTGATCGAGAGCATGAATTACAAATGTAATACTACCTATGGTTTTAGAAGCGATGTTACGCGTTCTATGCGTTGATCCATTGGCTCAAAGGCATCTACCCAATGTATGGTGAAACCGCGACGTTCCATACCCCTGAACCAGGTCATTTGTCGTTTGGCAAACTGATGGATGGCCACATTCAGCTTATCAAACATTTGTTTATAGCTAAGTTCGCCCATTACATGCTGGGTAAGGAACTTATACTCCAGGCCGTAATAAATGAGGTCGACGGGGGCAATGCCCTTATCCAGCAGCTGCTTTACTTCGTCAATCATACCTTCTTGGAGTCGCTTTTTCAGGCGAGCCGTTATTTTACGACGTCTGGCCTCGCGGTCAATGTTCACCCCAATGATTAAGGGATTTATCTCGGGTAGCTTCACCTCAAGCTCCGGGTTGTTCTTGTAATATTCTTCTATTTCGATGGCGCGTATGGCGCGTTTGACCGTATCGGTATCGGTTTGGTTGTGCAGGGTTTTATATTCGGACAGCAGGGCACTCAGTGTTTTTAGGTCTTTGCCCTGTAGCTCATCGCGCAGCTTTTGGTTGACCGGTACATTTATCAGTTTATACTGTTTCAGTACCGACTCAATGTACATACCCGTGCCACCACACATAATTGGCCAGTGTTTATTGGCCTGCACCTGTTCAAAGGCTTTAAAGAAGTCGGCCTGATATTCAAATACATTGTACTTATAGCCGGCATCTACGATGTCAATCAGATGATGGGGAATGGTGTATCCCTCAATGGTGTAGTCTTCAATGTCCTTACCGGTACCCAGATCCATACCGCGGTACAGTTGTCGCGAGTCGGCACTGATGATTTCGCCCTTGAGCGCCCGTGCCAGGTGAGCCGCAAAAGTGGTTTTGCCCGAGGCAGTAGGGCCCAGGATGACAATGAGGTTATAGGGTGAGTCGTACTGTTCCATCTGATGTTCTTTCAAAACTTTAATAAATTGTTTAGTTATTGCGTATTTGTAGCCGTCCTTCTTCGTTTTCAAATACCCGCTCGTATTCTTCCAGCCAGCGCAGCACCTTTGTGAGCTTAGCCTGCGGAATATTGGTGGTCATCAGTAAACGATCAAAATCCATTGCTTCCTTACTGAGTGTCTTCAGTAGCGTTTGCTCAATTTTCTCGAAGTCTGGCACGGTAAGATCGGTCTTTTTTATGCTCTGACACACATCGCACAGTCCACAGTTCTCGCCGCCCTGCTGTCCGAAGTAACGCAGTAGCTGCTTACTGCGGCACAGGTGGTGCGTGGTGCCGTAATCAATCACACTCTGTATGCGTTTCTCGTATCTATCTTTACGATCCTGATAAACTTCATTGCGCAGCTCAATGTACTTGCTGTCTTCGCGTGCCGTGGTGTAGCTGATCAAGGGCGTTTTTTTCTGTGGTATGTATTTGATTACGCCCAGTCGGCTGAGCTTTACAAGGTATTGATATACGGTGTCGCGCGTGGTGGTCAGGCGCTTGGCCAACAGTTCCTCGTTAATGGCCACATACTCGGTAAATAAGCCGGTGTAGGAGCGAAGCAGAAGCTTGGTGAAATGGTCAAAATCCTCGTTGGCCACCTGAAATTTGTAAAGCTCTTCGCGTCGCATAATAAAGTGTACTTTAGCCGCCAACTGCAATTCTTCGGTGAACTCAATATAACCCGCACGTTGCAATATCTTCAGGCTGTTATATACCAACATCATATTCATGCGGTAGTTCTTACAGAACAGCTGTAGGTTAAAGTCATATACCATGCCAAATCCACTTCCCACCGCCAGCTGAAAGAAGTTGCCCAATGCCTCGTACACATTGCGTATTTTCTCTTTCTCGGGAAAGCTGACCGCTACACTGCGTTGGAGGCGCACCCGGTCGTTGTCGGACCATAGGAGCACGGCGTAGGCCTTCTTGCCATCGCGTCCGGCACGTCCGGCTTCCTGAAAGTAGGCTTCCAGCGAATCGGGTGCATCCATATGCACCACCAGGCGAACATCTGCTTTATCAATGCCCATGCCAAAGGCGTTGGTGGATACGATGATGCGCAGCTCGCCCTCGCTCCATCTTTTTTGGCGCTGATCCTTCACCTCCTGAGGCATGCCCGCATGATAGGAGCTTGCTGAAATGCCATGTTTAATCAGTAGCTCAGCATATTCTTTGGTTTTTTTACGACTTCGCACATATACAACGGCCGAACCCGGTACTTTGCTGATGATATTCAGCAGTTGTTGTTCTTTGTCTTCGGCAGGACGCACCACGTAAACAAGGTTATCTCGTTTAAAGCTCTTTTGAAAAACGTTTTTCTTTTTAAAGAGAAGACGTTCCTGTATGTCATCCACCACATCAGCCGTGGCCGTGGCGGTCAGTGCCAGTATGGGCGTGTCGGGTAGCAGAGGGCGTATATCGGCCACGGTAAGGTAGGAGGGGCGGAAGTCGTAACCCCATTGCGATATGCAGTGCGCTTCGTCAATGGCCAACAGGTTTACATTCATCTGCTGCACTTTCTCCTTAAAAAGGTCGGTGCCCAAACGCTCGGGTGACATGTACAGAAACTTAATGCCGCCATAGACACAGTTGTCAAAAATGATATTGATTTCATCGCGCGACAGACCCGAATGGACTGCAGCCGCCTTTACATCACGCTGTTTCAGGTTTTCCACCTGGTCTTTCATAAGGGCAATAAGGGGTGTAACAACAATGCACAGGCCTTCTTTGGCGAGCGCAGGCACCTGAAAAGTAAGGGATTTACCGCCTCCGGTGGGCATCAGTCCCAGGGTATCGTTGCCGGCAGCCACCGAGCGGATAATGTCCTCCTGTAAGGGACGAAAAGCTTCGTAGCCCCAGTATTGCTTTAATATATGATGAAAGATATCCATGCCTTGCAAAGGTAGTTTTATTTGAGATAAGAGCGAAGCGGGGAGAACGGGTTAACTGATGAATTGGTAAACTGATGAAATGGTGAATTGAGAAGTTACGAATTAACAGTTTACCGATTTTTCAAATAACCACTTCATCATTTTATTTGGTTTATTATCAGGTAGTGTGAGTTGACTATCAAAAAATAACTTTGTAATATTTAGCTGATAAAGTAGCTGTGATGTTTTTTTTACTACTTTTGCCAAAATTTTTAAACTTCAAAACTAAAGGTTCCATGTCATTTCTTGAGGATAAAATCGTATCGGAAGGTTTAACATTTGATGATGTTTTACTTATTCCTGCCTATTCACAGGTATTGCCACGCGATGTAAAATTAAACGGCCGTTTCTCTAAAAACATTGTACTAAACACACCTATTGTGTCAGCTGCAATGGACACGGTGACAGAGGCCAGCCTGGCCATGGCTATTGCACGCGAAGGTGGTATTGGTGTGATACACAAAAATATGCCTATCGCCGATCAGGCCAAGCAAGTAGAAACTGTTAAGCGTGCCGAGAACGGTATGATTTACGATCCTGTTACTATTTTGCAGGGAAGCACGGTGGGTCAGGCGCTTGATCTGATGAAGGAATATAAGATTGGTGGTATTCCGGTGGTTGATCAGTACGGCTATCTCGTGGGTATCGTTACCAATCGCGATCTACGTTTTGAGCCCGATATGAGTCGCTCAATTGATGAGGTGATGACTACTGAAAATCTGGTGTCAACCAATCAAACAACCAACCTTGAGAAGGCGGCCGCCATACTACAACAATATAAGATTGAGAAGCTGCCCGTTGTTGATGGAAACAACAAACTGGTAGGCTTGGTGACTTACAAGGATATTACCAAGGCCAAGGATAAGCCGAATGCCTGTAAAGATGAAAAAGGTCGTTTGCGTGTGGCTGCTGGAGTTGGCGTTACCGCAGATACTTTCGAGCGCATCGATGCCCTGGTAGCTGCCAATGTGGATGCCATTGTGATTGATACGGCTCACGGTCATAGCGTGGGTGTTTTGGAAACGTTGAAGAAAACAAAAGAGAAGTATCCGCAGCTGGAAGTAGTGGTAGGTAATATAGCCACAGCTCAAGCCGCCCTTGACCTGGTAAAAGCCGGTGCTGACGGCGTTAAGGTGGGTATTGGACCCGGTTCCATTTGTACTACGCGTGTGATTGCCGGTGTGGGCGTACCGCAGTTATCAGCCATTTACGATGTGTCGAAAGCCCTGGAGGGTACCGGTGTGCCCGTGATTGCTGATGGTGGTATTCGTTACTCGGGCGATATTGTGAAGGCCTTGGCTGCCGGTAGTCATGCTGTTATGCTGGGTGGTTTATTTGCCGGTGTGGATGAGTCACCGGGTGATACTATTATATACAACGGGCGTAAGTTTAAGGCTTATCGTGGTATGGGTTCTGTGGAGGCCATGCAGCAAGGTTCTAAAGACCGTTACTTCCAGGATGTGGAGGATGATATTAAGAAGTTGGTGCCTGAAGGTATCTCAGCTAGAGTTCCTTACAAAGGTACTTTGTATGAGGTAATCTATCAGCTCATCGGTGGTTTGCGTGCCGGTATGGGTTATTGTGGTGCTGCCGACTTAGATGCTTTGCACAGGGCGCAGTTTACCAAAATATCCAATGCAGGGGTTAGTGAGAGTCACCCTCACGATGTGACCATTACCCGTGAAGCACCTAACTATTCGAGATAATCTAGTAATCGTTTAATTGATAAGATAAAACGAAAGGGTTCAAAAATAAAATTTCACGCTAAGAGCGCTAAGAATTTCGCAAAGGACGCAAAATATAGAATATTATTATTCATAGTTTTGTGTCCTTTGCGTTTTTTTTGTTTTGCGCACTTTGCGTGAACCAGTAATGTTTTTGAACAACCGCAATTTGTTTTTTTAAGTCTTGTATTCAGACTTTTCCACCTCACTTCCGGTATTTGTCCTTAATCAGATAGGCGCGCTGTGTCATGTCTATATTTTGCAAAATCTTCAGTTTAAGATGCTCGGGGTAGTCCGGATGATTATCTAAAAACTGCCTGGCTACCAAATACGCTGCTTCTGATGAATGTCCGCCAAAACTGTTCCTCAGCCAGCCAATGGGGAAGAAGATGTCTCCTTTACGCTGTATCTCCTCCAGTAGCTCAAGGGTGCGTGGTAGGTAAGCGATGGAATGTGCGGTGCGCAGCGGATGGTGTAGGTTGGCAAGGGCGTTTTGTACCCATGCCTCTTTTGTGCGGTTTTCGTGCAGGCTGAGAGAGCGGAAGAAAGCATCGCGCTCACTTGACTTGTCTGACAGAGAAGGTAGTAAAAAGCGTAGTTTTTCTCTGTTGTGGCGGTTCTTTAGCTGTCCTAGTGTGGTTTGCTGCAAGCTGTCAGCTTCCGGATGGTTGCGCAGGCACAGTTGGGTGAGTAAGCGCATTTTATCATTCTCACTCAGAGGCATTCCTTCAAGTTCGGTCTCACCAAGCAGTAATTGGGTAAGCTTCTGCTCGCTTTTCTTACTTAGGTAGATATGGCTCCAAAGCCTGAGTAGTATTTTTTTGTTGGCCACCGTTTCCTCCTTTCCAATGCGATTGATTAAGGCATCTTCCAGCGCAGCCACTATGGTTTTTCGCTCTGCTGACGGTATGAAGTGCCAGAAAGTGCTTTGCAGCTGACTAGCGTATTGGTTTAGCAATAAACTATTCTGTTCCTCACTTATTCTATGGCTCAAGTATTTTATAAAAGCCCGGGGATTGATGCTGCTATCCAGGAAGTTTTCGTTTAGGTTAATGGCAAGGCGGCCACGTAGTAATTCATTTGTTGGTGTGTGGGTTTCGTCTAACCAATAGTTAATTTGTGGTTGGGTTAGGCGCACTAGTCCGTAGCCTTTGTCATCAGCCAAAAAAAGGCTGTTCAGACGATCCGGTTCAGCATCGATGGTAATATTAGCATCGTACATCTGATAGCGATAATGCTGATGGTCCTGCATCAGGTTAATCTCCTGAGGCCAATAGGTGTCCGCCGCTGCCAGATGTTCATGCTCGGCCACCTGTTTCAGCTTCCAGCTTTTGTCTTGTTCCGAGGGTTCAAAAAACAGCACAGGACGACCAGCTTCATTCACCCAGGCCCGGCTCCATACGTTCAGGTCTGTCTCGGTGTATTTATCAATGCAGCTGATTAAATCGTTCCACGACGCATTGCCAAAGGTATTCTTAGCCACGTATTCGCGGATGCCCCTTTGTAGATTTTCCTCACCCGCCATATTTTCCAGCTGCTTCATTACGATGGGCGCTTTGTGGTAGATGATTTTTCCATACACAGTACCTGCATTCTTCAGGTTGTCAAGATGCTGACTAATGGCATTGGCACCTGCTGTGCGATCGATGCTGTAGGCCGCGGGGAAATGAGCCATCAAAAAGCGCAGTTGGTGGTTGATGTCGGGAAACCAGGGACGAGTAATTTTATCGGCCATAAAATTGGCAAATACCTCCTTGAGCCATACTTCGTTGAACCAGGGCATGGTTACCAGGTCGCCAAACCATAGGTGAGCCGTTTCGTGCGCTATTAGGTTGGCGCGCGCCAGCTCCTCGTCTCTGCTGGGCGTGGCATCCAAGAAAAGTTTCTCAGAACGAAAATAGGTAGCTCCCGGATGCTCCATGCCACCAAATTGAAAGGAGGGGATGGCCACCAGGTTATGGGTGTCGAAGGGATATTCGTAGGCGGTGTATTCCTCCAGCCAATCGAGGGAAGCGGTTGTTTGTCGGAATATTTCATCGATGTTTCGTTGGTATCTAAGCGTGTCATCAAGCATGTGATACAGGCCAATGGTTTTATCTTTCCACTGAATAGAGTCGTAGTGATAGCGGCCTGCCGTAAAAGCCCACAGATAGGTGCTGATGGGTTGCGACGGGGCAAAAGTAAGCTGTGTGCGTCCCTCCGTTCCTTGCCGGGTCAGGGCTTTGCCATTGGCTATTCCGATCCAGCCTTCGGGCAAGTCCATGCTGACAGCAAAGCGGCCTTTTATATTGGGTTGATCGAAGCAGGGAATGGCAGTGCGGGCTCGGTCGGGAACAAATAATGCGTAAAAATAGTCGTTGTTGCGGTTTAGTGGACCATCGCCTAATAGAAAAGTGATAGCTATGGAGTTGCTGCCCTCTTGCAGTTGATTCTTACTGAGTTTAATGTGTTCATTAATGATGGCGGGCTGTGGCAGGGTGTCATTATTAATGATGAGCTGCTGTAGCTGTTCGTTATCGGCTTTAAAATCCAGATAAATATCCTGATTATCTGCCAGGTTAAATTGTATCAGCGCCTGTCCCTTAATGGGGGCATCGGCCCGTTCCGGCACGCTAATGGAAAGGTGATAGTGCAGCTCACTGATAAGTCTCGCACGACGCTGAGCCAGCTGCCTGCTCACCCCTTCCCCGGGCATGGGCTGCTCCGGTAATGAGCATGATAATAATATAAAGAGTGATAAAAGGAAAAGAGCCGTTTTTCTCATTTGTATCTATTTTTTGGAACTCCCAAATAAATTTGATCATCTTTCGGTGTGCAATTTGGATGTTCAAACTTATAGGGGTGTTTGGGTAATTATGAATTTTGAAAGCTAAAAGTAATGAATCGGTGTTAATTATGGCTTTTTAGTGATAAATATCATCGGTCGCCGGTGGTGTGTTCAAACTTTTTTAGCTTCAGTTTGTCATGATTGAAACATAATTCCTTACTTTCACAGATTAACGATAAAAACATACGAAGATGAAACAAATGCTGACCCTTGCTTTTTGTTTGTTACTTGTCGCAGGCTGCACAGGTATTAAAACCACCGTGGACTATGATGAAACAGTGGATTTCAGTACCTTTACTACCTACGTCTTTTACGGGTGGGATGCAAGAACGACCGATGCGCTGAATGATTTTGATCGCAGGCGCATAGAAGCTTCCTTTGAGGAGGAATTTGCAAAACGGGGACTTAAGCGCCTGGATAAGGGGCAAGGTGCCGATTTAGTCGTGAGTCTGTTTTTAATTAACGAAGAGCGTACGCAAAAAACAGCTACTACTACCCATCGTCCTTCCATGAATATGTATATGGGCTTCGGAGGTTACTATGGTTACGGGCCAGGTTGGGCCTATGGTCCAGGTTTTGGCGGTTATAGTACTACTCAAATTCAGGAGATGAACTACCAGGTGGGCACCCTGGTGTGCTCGGTTTACGACGCACAAAAAAAGCAATTGATATGGGAGAGTGCTGCGAGTAAGACCATTGACGATAATCCTCAAATCAGAAAGAAAAGCATTCCGTATGTGGTTAGATCCATAGTACGGAAATACCCTAAAAAATAATAACTGACAAACTACAAATCTATTAATATGACATCAAATCAATTTAATCTCAACACATCCGGTGGTGTGCTTGAGAAACTATTAAAAAACATCCGGTCTGTTGTGGTCATGCTTTTAGTAGCCCTTATGGCTTGGACAGCCTTTTTTACTATCGACCCCGAGGAGGTGGGGGTAATTGTGCGCTTTGGTAAGTATGTGCGCACCGTGGATCCCGGTCTTAACTACAAAATCCCCCTTATGGAAACAGTTTATAAGGTGGCCGTTGAGCGACAGCAGAAAATGGAGTTTGGCTTTCGTACCAGCCGTGCCGGTGTTAAATCATCTTATGCCACGGGCGGAGGCAGTAATGAGGAGTCGCTGATGTTGACGGGCGATCTGAACCTGGCAGATGTGGAGTGGGTTGTGCAGTATCGTATCGATGACCCCTATAATTACCTGTTTAAGGTGCGTAATCCCGAAGGTACACTGCGTGACATCTCAGAGTCGACCATGCGACAGATCGTGGGCGATCGCACCGTGAATGAGGTATTGACCATTGGACGCGCCGAAATAAGCTCAAGACTGGAGGAGCTGATGCAGAAAATATGCAATGAGTATTCGTTAGGTGTTAAAATAGAGCAGGTGGTGTTGCAGGATGTTAACCCACCCGTACCTGTGAAGGCCGCTTTTAATGCTGTTAATGAGGCGCAGCAGGAAAAAGAAACCCTGATTAATCAGGCCAAGGCGGAGTACAACAAGGTGATACCCAAGGCAGCGGGTCAGGCCAAGGAAACCATACAGATGGCTGAGGGTTATGCTACCGAACGTGTTAACAATGCACGCGGTGATGTGGCTCGTTTCAATGCTTTGTATGGCGAGTATATCAAGGCACCGGAGGTGACGCGTCGTCGTTTGTATTTGGAAACGATGATGGATGTGATGCCTCGCCTGGGTCAGAAAATCATAACCGATGAGAACGGCAGTAATGTATTGCCCTTATTACAAATGCAGCTTTCTAAACAAAAAACAGTGAACAATGGACAATAAGAAGTCAATCATATTTATCGTTCTGGGGCTTGTGGTGCTTTTCTTTTTTTCGCAGGCTACCTATATCGTCGATGAGACAGAACAAGTGGTGGTTACTCAATTTGGTAAGCCGGTGGGCGATGCCATTACCACCCCCGGCATGAAATTTAAAGTACCCTTTATCCACACTACACATTTTTTCGATAAACGCTATCTGGAGTGGGATGGCGACCCCAATCAGGTACCTACCAAGGATAAGAAGTTTATTTTTGTGGATACTTATGCGCGCTGGCAAATCACCGATCCGCTTCAGTTTTATAAGCGGATGACCAATGAACGCAGTGCCTATTCGCGACTGGATGATATACTGGATGGCGAGACGCGTAATTTCATTGCCAAGCATAATATCGAAGAGGCTGTAAGAGCCAGCAATCGTAAGCCGGTATCCTCCGGGGTAGTGGGCGAGATGATAGGCGATAGCCTGGCCACCATTTCCGTAGGGCGTGATAAGATTCAGGAGATGATACAAAAGGCATCCAACGAACAAGCTAAAGAGCTGGGTATCGCAATTCTTGATTTTCGTATTAAGCGAATCAATTATGTTGAGGAAGTACGCACTCAAGTGTATGAGCGCATGAAGAGTGAGCGCTACCGCATCGCCGATAAGTTTAAATCGGAAGGCCAGGGCGAAGCCTCACGCATTAATGGTGAGAAGGATCGCGAGCTGAAATCCATTGTATCGGAGGCCTATAAAACGGCAGAGGAGATAAAAGGTAGAGCCGATGCAGCTGCGGCTGCTATCTATGCCGGTGCTTACGATAAATCGCCACAGGCGCGTCAGCTTTACAGTTTCATCAAGTCCATGGAGGCCTACGAGCGTACCTTTGATGGGCAAACACACATCATTCTGTCAACCGACAGTGAGTTTTATAAGTACCTGAAAGATAGTAAGTAAATCGCTTATTGGTATATTAAGAGCCTGCCTGGTTATTTTTTCGGGCAGGCTTTTTTAATGCAATAGAAAGCACAACTGTTAGTCCCATCAGATAGGGATAAAACAGGTAGCTCATTATATCGAAAGGGCTGAGTGTGCCGGCGGCGAGGCCAACTGCTGCCAATATTTGAGCGCCGTAGGGCAGTATGCCCTGCACCAAACACGATGCTGTGTCCATCAGACTGGCAGATCGTCGGGGGCTGATGGAGAACCGTTCGGCAATGTCCTTGACAATGGAGCCCGACATTAAGATGGCAATGGTGTTGTTGGCCGTAAACACATTGATCAGGCCGGTCATGGTAACAATACTGAATTCGGCTCCTCTACTGCCCTTTGTGCGTTTACCAATGTGTTTAATTAGATAATCGATACCGCCATTGAGTCGCACTACATGAACAATGCCGCCCACCAGTAAGGACACCATTATTATCTCTGCCATACCCATCATACCATTGCTGATGGAGGAGAAAAGCGACCAGATAGTAAAATCGCCATTGATCAGGCCGATGGTGCCGGTTAGTACAATGCCCAGACCCAATACCAGAAACACATTCATGCCCAGAGCAGCAGTGAGCAGCACGATCAGGTAGGGTAGTAGTTTAATGCCGTCGATAAGGGTAATGCTGACATTGGGGGCGCTCTCTTTCGAGGGGATGAGGGTGTAGATTAGGATGGAGACCAGTGCGGCGGGAACCACCAGCTTTATATTGGCCTTAAATTTATCTTTCATCTGGCAGTTTTGGGTGCGGGTGGCGGCAATAGTAGTATCGGATATGATGGATAGGTTATCGCCAAACATGGCACCGCCAATGGTGGCTCCTACAGTAATGGCCGGGTGAATGCCCAGCGCTTCAGCCAGGCCGATGGCTACCGGTACAACTGCTACCACGGTGCCTACCGAGGTGCCTACCGATAGGGAGATAAAGCAGCTGATAACGAATAGGCCGGCCAGTAATATCTCGCTGGGTAAAAAATACAGACCAATGGCCACGGTGGAATCAACAGCTCCCATGGTTTTGGCCAGGTTGGCAAAGGCGCCGGCCAGCATGAAGATCAGGCACATCATCACAATTCCTGAATGCCCCATGCCTTTGGAAAACTCTTCCATTTTGCTTGCTGTTGTATTTCCGGGCGCCATGAAAAGAGCAATAAAGGCGGCAATGAGAAAGGGTATGATGATGGGCATTTTATAAAAATCACCACTGACCAGTCCGGGTGCCAGGTATATAACGATGAATACCCCTATTGGTAACAGGGCTTTGGCTTTTAAATCTTTCATTAATGTGGTTTTTGTTTTGCGCTGCAATATTACTAAAAATACAGGCGAAAGTGATTGTTATTGTGGTATGATCAATTCATAGGAGGAGAGTAGTAAACAAAAATTAACATTTTTGCACTATATCCTGTGGCAGGCTAAATAATAATTATAACTTGTCCCCTGACTTTTACAAACCTAGCTGTTAATATTATTTTATTCACTAAATCCAAATCTATGAAGAGTGTAATTAACTTTATTAACACGGCTTCAGCAAAAACCGAAGATTGGGCTTTGCTGGCTATGCGTTTAACTTTGGCCTATGGATTTTATGATCCTGCCATTCGCAAATTTGGCAATATTCCCGCTACGGCAGAATGGTTTGCAAGTCTGCATTACCCATTGCCAACCGTTAGTGTATTGCTTGCCGGTGCCGTTGAGTTTGCTGGTTTTTTCCTATTGATGTTAGGATTCTTCACGCGCTATATTAGTATCCCTCTTATGTTTATTATGTTGTTGGCCATCTTTACGGTGCACTTGGGTAATGGTTTTTCAGCTGCCGATGGTGGCTTTGAAGTTCCTTTGTACTATTTGGTTATGTTATTTGTTTTGTTCAGCAAGGGGCCGGGTCGTTTTAGTATCGACGAGGCTATCGTTAATAAAATATAAAAGCTTCAGTTCTGAAAACTTATCGGATGACTTAGTAGAAGTTTGTATAATCAGTCATCCGATAAGTGCACAGTTGTAATCTTGGAAATGGGTGGTACCTGTGGTTATTGCTATTCAACCCACTCCGGGGTTGGTGAATAATGTGTGATGAACGCCACAGGTTGTCACCTGTGGCTATAGATATTTGAATGACTAAATTCACAACCTTACAAACGCAAAAAAGGCCATCTCATTTGAGATAGCCTTTTATTTTGAGCCAATGACGAGAATTGAACTCGTGACCTCTTCCTTACCAAGGAAGCGCTCTACCCCTGAGCTACATCGGCAAATTAAAATCGAATTTTATCAAGTGATACATCCAATTTCAATCACTATTAAACCTGAGCGAAAAACGGGACTCGAACCCGCGACCCCGACCTTGGCAAGGTCGTGCTCTACCAACTGAGCTATTTTCGCGTATCCCGCTCGTGTAGCGGGTGTCTGTTGTTCTCAACAGCGATGCAAAAGTAAAGCATTTTATAAAGCTTACAAATTTTAGAAGGGATTTTTTTGATGTGAAAACGATTTTTTTTTGTTCCGCTCTTCTGTTAATGTGTGTGCCTGTTTTTGTGTGATATTCGCAACGTGCTCATGGACAATTACTCACCCTTTCAAATATCCGGAAAACTGCCACTGTTGTGCCCTGCGTGATTTTTTGCGACAGATAATAAATTTGGCTTCGGATAATTTATAAGGGTAGTTTCGACTTGGAGAGTTGCCCCAGATCTCCATTCATTTTATTCAATAGTATTTTTACTGTAGCTTTTATGAATAGCTCCGCATTTTGCGGCATTGTAGAAGATATGCGAAGAAAAAGAGAATTTAGGTTCTGGCTGCTTCCCTCATCCAACGGCCCTTTATGGCCTACAATCGTCGAACTCTTCCAACTAAGAACTATGTGAAATTAGATGCGCAAATACTAATTTGCAGTGATACAATATTCGTTCTTTACGGCAATTTCATCTTGCTTTATGGGTCATCAAACAAGGCCGATTCAAGTGCACACATGATATTACCACTTGATGTCATCTGGTATTAAAATTTTGTGATGCCTCTCTTGTTGATTCATCCTATGTGGGCCTTAAAGCAAGGGTAGGAACATTTATTTACCTTTTCAGAACAATGGCACGAGCAGATTTAATAAAGGTCTTTGTAGTTTTGTGTGACAATTAATATATCTGCAATGAATAAATTTATTTTTAGTATTTCGTTGATGCTGCTGCTAATAAGCTGCCGAGAGACGGAAGTGATCGAGACCTATAGTATTATTCCACAACCTAATTCGCTGCGTTATGCCGATGAATATCTAACGAGTGATAAGACTTTTAACCTGCAGGCCAATCATGCCGAAGGGGTCACTTTGCGCGATGTACTGATGAGCAAAGCCGATCAGTACGCCCTTACTTTCAGCCAGGGGAGTGATGCTACCCCCTTATTGCTAATGTACGATGCTTCCCTGTCGAACGAAGCCTATCGCTTAGTGGTGGATACTGAAAAAATAACGATATCGGCCTCTTCTCAAGCGGGCTGGTTATACGGTTTTCATAGTGTGGTGCAGATGCTTCCTGTGGGCGATGCCGGTACTTTCCAACTGCGCTGCGGCACCATTGAGGATGCGCCTCGTTTTGTCTACCGCGGCATGCACCTTGATGTGTCGCGTCATTTCTTCGATCTGGAGGAGGTGAAAGAGATGGTGGATCAGATGGTACACTATAAGCTTAATAAGCTGCACCTTCATCTCACGGACGATCAGGGGTGGCGACTGCAGATTGATAAATACCCTTTGTTAACACAGATGGGTGCCTGGCGCGAGCACAACGGGCAGGATAGCACCTGTCTGGAGAAAGCCGTCGAAGATGCCACCTTTATTATCCCTGAAAAACACTACCGCATCATTAATGGTAAGCGAATGTACGGTGGTTTTTATACCAAGGCACAGATGAAGGAGCTGATCGATTATTGTCAGCAACGTAACATTGAAATAATTCCTGAGATCGATATTCCCGGTCACTTTAAGGCGGCCATCGATAACTATCCTTACCTTTCGTGCAGTGGCGAAGCAGGATGGGGCACGCATTTTTCTTACCCGGCATGTCTGGGAAAGGCAAGCACTTACGAGTTTATCGAGAATGTGCTAAGTGAGGTGGCCGAGCTGTTTCCATCGAAATACATTCATATTGGGGGCGATGAGGTAAATAAGGATGAGTGGAAGCGCTGTAAGAAGTGTCAGCGTGCCATCCGTAAAGCCGGGCTGAAGAATGAACATGAACTGCAATCACACTTTAACCATCATATCGAAGAATTCCTTGCAGCCAAGGGTAAGCAGCTGATGGGCTGGGACGAGATTGTGGAAGGTGGCGTTAGCGAGCACTCAACCGTAATGTGGTGGCGCAACTGGGCACCCAATACCATTCGCGATGCTGCTAAAAACGGAAATGATGTGATTGTGACTCCTGATTTTGAGTATTATTTCGATTTCACACACGCTGCTACCCCGCTGAGTAAAGTGTATAACTTTGAGCCGGTGCCCGATGACTTTACCGAGGCCATGGCTGCCCGCGTGCTGGGGGTTCAGGCCAATATATGGACCGAGGGAATTCCCAATACGGATCGCCTCTACTATCAATCTTTGCCACGTATGCTGGCCTTGGCCGAGAGTGGATGGACAGCAAAAGATCTGAAGAGCTATAGTAAGTTTGAGGAGCGTTTGCCGCGTCATTATCGTTATTTCGAAAGTCAGGATCTGTTTTATCATTTGCCTGTATTGGGTGCTTACGAAGATGAAACAGTGTTTATCCAAAATACAGCCTTTCAATTGGAGATACCGCTGGAGGGTATGACGGTGTATTACACACTGGATGGATCAACGCCCACACAACAATCGGCTGTCTATGAAGGACCCGTGGCTATCGATCAGGCCTGTACCGTGCGTTTTCGTGCTTATAAAGGCGATGTGTTCAGTAAAATATACGAAGCGAAATACACGCAGCAGACACCAGCTGATGCGGTGGAGGCAAGTGTGCAACCAGGCTTGCATCGTAGCTATGTAGAAGGGCGTTACTGGAACTGTAAAGACGTGCCCCTGACCAACATTGCCGCTGCGCAGACCCGTGTAGATGACTTTGGCCTGGGGCAATACGAGGGACAAAGCAACTATGCCCTGGTATTTGAAGGCTATTTCAAAGCGGAAGAAGAAGGGGTTTACACCTTTTATACGAACTCCGATGATGGCGATCAATTGTCTGTACATGGGAACATTATTGTTGATAATAACCCAAGTCACGGACCGCGTATGCGCCGGGGATCCATTGCTTTAAAAGCCGGTTTGCATCCCCTGCAGCTTATCTATTGTCAGATAGGCGGCGGTGCCGTACAGGAAGTTTTTGTGGAAACACCGGGGCAGGAGAAGCGCCTGGTACAACCCGCTGAGCTATTTTGTAAGATAAATTAATCAGAAGCATTCAATATGAAACAGATTATATCATTTTTATCCCTGCTCTTGCTGGCTGCATGTGGTCATGCTGAGGAGGCCTTAGAAGGGAAGGTTGATTTGCCGCCTTTTCATCCCAAACAGTATGTGTGTTATCGCACTGCAGAAGCTTTAAATATTGATGGTAAGCTGGATGAGGCTGCCTGGCAGCAAGCGCCCTGGACTGATCTATTCGTTGATATAGAGGGTGATAAAAGGCCGGCTCCTTCGCTGGCTACACGGGCCAAGATGTTGTGGGACGATAACTACCTGTACATTGCCGCGTATTTGGAAGAGCCGCACCTATGGGCTACGATTACCGAGCGCGATGCTGTGATTTATTATGACAATGATTTTGAGGTCTTTATTGATCCTGATGGTGATACGCACGGTTATTACGAGTTTGAAGTGAATGCCTTTAATACCGTGTGGGATCTGATGCTGGCCAAGCCCTATCGCGATGGAGGGCCGGCCATCAATCACTGGGATATCAATGGCCTGAAATCGGCTGTTCATCTGCAAGGCACCATCAATCAACCTGATGACCTTGATGAAGGATGGTCGATAGAGATGGCTTTTCCACTGGATGTGCTTAATGAATATAATGGGGGAGTGCCTGCTAAAGCCGGCAATCAGTGGCGCATTAACTTTAGCCGTGTGCAGTGGCAGCTCGACGTGAAGGATGGCGAATATGTCAAACGTATTAACCCGGATACCAATAAGTCCTACCCGGAGAACAACTGGGTGTGGTCGCCACAGGGTTTTATTGCCATGCATCGTCCCGAGACATGGGGTTTCCTGCAATTCTCGGATGTGGAAGCTGGCAAGGGCGAAGAGGCTTTTGTTTTCAATGATGATGAGCTGGTGAAATGGGAGCTGTACAGCGTCTATCATGCACAGCGTTTATACCGTCATGCCACCGGGCGCTATACCGATGAGCTGACAGCTTTACACAAGCTGAAGCTGCCCGCAACAAAATATGTGACTTCCCTGGCGGTAACCAATTCCTTGTTCGAGGCCATTGCTACACGACCCGAAAGCGATTATCAGTGGCACATCAATAACGAGGGACGCACCTGGAGAACGAAAAAATAACATCTTATCTTTATAATTATGAAGCAATTTTTATTACTGATTGGTTTTTTGCTGGCGCTGATGCCTGCCCAGGCACAAAAAGAAGAGACGGCCAAGCAAAAAGATAAACGCATGGCGTGGTTCAAAGATGCTAAGCTGGGTATCTTCATTCATTATGGTATCTACGCCGTGAATGGTATCGATGAATCATGGTCGTTTTTTAACGGTTACATCAACTACGACGACTACATGAAGCAGTTGGAAGGTTTTACAGCAAGCAAGTACGATGCTGAAGCATGGGCACGGCTAATCAAAGAGAGTGGTGCCAAATATTCGGTGCTCACCACCAAGCATCACGATGGTGTGGCGCTGTGGGATACGGAAACAGATCATTACAGCACCGTGAAGCATACACCGTCCGGCAAGGATATAGTGGCTCCTTTCGTGAAGGCCTTGCGCAAGGAGAAACTTAAGGTGGGACTGTATTATTCACTCATCGACTGGTCGTACCCCGATTATCCGGCACACCTGCGTAACGAGAAGCGTTACACCGATGATCCCCAGCGCTGGGCGCGCTTCACCGATTTCTATTTCAAGCAGATGAATGAGCTGTCCGGTCGTTTTAATCCCGACCTGTATTGGTTTGATGGCGACTGGGAGCATTCGGCTGAAGAGTGGAAATCCAGTGAGCTGCGCGATCTGATGCTGAAATATAATAAGAACATCATTTTGAACAGCCGTCTGCAAGGCTATGGCGATTATGATACGCCCGAGCAAGGCGTGCCCATTAACAAGCCTAATAATCCCTATTGGGAACTGTGTATGACCATGAACGACTCATGGGGTTATCAGCACAACGACCATAATTATAAGACACCTTATCAGCTGATCCGTATCTTTGTGGATTGTATCAGCATGGGTGGAAACCTCTTGCTGGATATTGGTCCTAAAGCGGATGGCAGTATTCCGCAACCACAGCTCGATATTTTAAAAGAGTTCGGTCGGTGGACAGGAAAGCACGGTGAGGCCATTTACGGAACACGAGCGGGTATCGATCATAAATATTTCAACGGCCCATCGGCTGTGTCAAAAGATGGAAAAACACTATATCTGTATATCGATCGTCAACCTAAGCAGCCTGTTATGGTAAGCGGCCTTGATGTAGATATTGATAAGGTTCGTCTGGTGGGTTCCGATGCGACACTGCCGTACCGTGCAGAGGACAGTTTTCTGGCTATCGATTTGGATGCACAGCAGTGCGACCCAACCATGACGGTTGTTGCTGTTGATCTGAAGCAGAGTATCAAGCTGGTAAACCCCGTAACTGCATTGCAGACATTGGAAACCGCCGAGGTGATGAAAGATGAGGCTTGGCGCGAGAAGCATAAAATTGCTCTTGCCGACATGGGAGAACCCATTCCCGGAGGACACTATAACGGTCCAACAGCCTTGTCGAAAGATAAAACCATTTTGTACCTGATGGTGGATGGTAAAAATAACGGTCCCCTAGTGGTTCGTGGTTTGAAGAATAAAATTAACCGCATCTGGGTAGTTGGCAATGGCACTAAATTGAGTCATAAGGTCATTGGAAAACAGTACTGGAGCGAAGTGCCGGGCATCACTTATATTGATGTGCCGGAAAAAGTACTGGATAAAGACATGACGGTGATTGCCGTACTGCTCGACGGTAAACTTGACCTGTATCGCGGTAAGGGCCATGTGATTGAGAGTAACTAAAGCTAAATAATATTGGTTGTAAAGGCCTTGAATGATATTCTGTATTGTTCAAGGCCTTTTTTTTACCTTCAACCCACTTAGGGGTTGGTCGGGATGTGTACGCACATGGTGCCGCAGGTTGTCACCTGCGGTTATTCATATTCAACCCCTCTGGGTTTGGGTGTGGTTTGCATAAGGAAAGAATCTTTGTTCGTTTGTAGAAACATGATATTCATTTTAAGCTGGAATTAATCCCGAAGGGATTTCATATTAATAGCCCTGTGCGCAAGACAGGGTATCGGTCATGTTATCATAGCAACTGCAGCGCAGTTGAATACTCCGTGTCTGTTGGCGGTAGAGTTACATTTGATTATACTACAGCATTCTTCCCTTTGCTATTGAAAGCAAGGGGAAGTACAGCGCCTAAGGCGGTGGGATGGGGATCAGAGTTTGGTTTTAACTGTGCTTCTATCATCACGGCCAAAGCTCATAACCTATTTCTTTGGTGCGCCGCCATAATAGGAGGGTTTAGCGGATGTGTGGCCGAGGTTTTATTGAAGAAGTGCATCAGGCAGGGGGAGTCGATGTGTGTAAAATTATAAGTGACAAGCCTTGAAATCTTTATAATTTCGTAGTTTTACATCGCTATTAACACTTAATCGAATATTATGCACCAGAAGAAAGAGATTATACTGCTCAATATATCAGGGGAAGATAAGCCCGGACTAACGGCCAAACTAACTGATATCTTATCACATCATGGCGTTCATATTCTGGATATTGGTCAGGCAGTTATCCACGACGACCTGGCGCTGGGCATATTATTTGAGGTTCCTGCTGCGGCTGAATCGGCTCCGGTGCTAAAGGAATTACTTTTTCAGTCCTATGAACTGGGACTCAACCTTAAGTTTACACCCGTTACCGAAGAAAAGTACCGCGATTGGGTGGGGCAGCAAGGAAAAGAACGATTTATTATTACCCTGCTGTCCCGCAAGCTAAGCGCCGGTCAATTATCGCAAGTAACGCGTATCATATCGGCACAAGGTCTTAATATCGATTATATTTCGCGCCTTAGTGGCCGTGTGTTGCTCGATGATCACGAGGGTAATGATAAGTCAGTAGTAGAGTTTTCGGTTAGGGGCACACCCAAGGACGGAGCAGCCATGAAACAACAGTTTATTGATATTTCAGGTGAGTCAGGCGTTGATATTGCCTTTCAGGCCGATAATATTTTTCGTCGTAACCGTCGTCTTGTGTGTTTCGATATGGATTCAACACTGATACAAACCGAGGTGATCGATGAGCTGGCAGAGAAAGCCGGGGTGGGGGCTGAGGTGAAAGCCATCACCGAAGCAGCTATGCGGGGTGACATCGATTTCAACGAAAGTTTTATTCAGCGGGTAGCTTTGTTGAAGGGACTGGATGAAAGCGTAATGAAAGATATTGCCGAGCAGTTGCCCATTACCGAGGGTGCCGAGCGTCTGTTCAAGACCCTGAAGAAGTACGGCTACAAAACAGCCATCCTATCGGGTGGATTTACCTATTTTGGCAATTACTTGAAGAGCAAGCTGGATATTGACTATGTTTTTGCCAATGAACTGGAGATTGAGGGAGGGAAGCTGACCGGGCGTCATAGCGGAGAAATTGTGAATGGCGAAAAGAAAGCTGAATTACTTAAACTACTGGCCTTTAAGGAGGATATTCACCTGGAGCAGGTGATTGCCGTGGGCGATGGCTCCAATGACCTACCCATGCTGAAGCTGGCCGGTCTGGGAATTGCTTTTCATGCCAAGCCGCGTGTGCGTGCATCAGCCCGCCATCATATATCTACCATCGGGCTCGATGCTTTGTTATACCTTCTGGGCTTCAGAGATCGTGAGATAAATATCTAAGCGGAAGAGTATTCAGAGGTGCTTTCTCGCTAAATAATTTTATTATTTTTGCCGCCCAATAACTTGATTTGATTATGGGTAAGGGTATTTTTCATCGTTCTGAGCTGCTGATGGGGCAGGGAGTGATGCAGGCTTTGGCCACCAAAAGGGCCATCTTATTTGGCATTGGCGGTGTAGGAAGTTGGTGTGCCGAGAGTCTAATACGCACCGGTCTTCGGCATCTCACCATTGTTGACAGTGACCGGGTAGATGTAAGCAATATCAACCGTCAGCTGATGGCCACATGTAAAACGGTAGGGCAGGTTAAGACGGAGGCGCTCAAAAACAGACTGCTGGAAATTAATCCGGATGCACAGGTAACACCGATACAGCAGATTTATGGTCGCGATACAGCCGATCAATTCAGGCTGGAGGATTATGATATTGTGATTGATGCCATTGATAGTTTGAGTAGCAAGGCACACCTGATCAGACATGCCGTGGGGCTTAATGTTATTTTTGTATCATCGATGGGCGCTGCCTTAAAGGTGGATCCTACGCGCGTTAGGGTGTCTTCTTTTTGGAAGGTACAAGGCTGTCCGCTGGCTCGTAAAGTGCGTAAGATGTTACGTAAATGGCAAGTGGATGAGCAGTACTTTCCGTGTGTTTATAGCGATGAGGTACTCGAAAACGAAGGTGCCTATTTGCTGAAGGTAAGCGATGAGGAGGATGGTGTGGCTGAGGATGAAGCCCTGCCAGGCGATCCTGCGCTGGCAAGACATACCTGGGATGCTAAAAAGGCTTCCATCAACGGAAGTCTGGCACATGTAACCGGAATATTTGGTTTTACCATGGCGGGTCTGGTTATTCAGCGGATACGCGAAGAGGTAAAATATCGCGAATTGGAAGCGAGTTCTATAGAAGCATAAAAATATCTAGCAAAGTACGCGAAATTAAAAAAAACGCAAAGAAAGCAAGGTTTTGAATTATAAATCAATCGCTTGCGCCTTTGCGTTTCTTAGTGTTATTGGGTGAAATATCCATTTCGGATATCTCTACTTTAGACACTTATAGACAAATACTAGTAACCAAAAATATCTTCTAAAGCCAGTTCGTGTACTTTACCAAGACTGGCCAGGGCTTTCTTGTCCAGGTCCGACTTGCGACCTAATACCATGTAGGTGTAGTTTTTGCCTTTAATGTGTTCATTGAAAAAGGTTTCAAACTCATCCAATGAGATATTTTCGGCCTTCTTATAAATATCTTCACGCACATCGTAATCAATGCCCCGGTCGGCATTGGACAAGTATTCCCAAAACAGGTCTTTATTGGTAATGCGTTCGGTATTAAGCTGCTTTACAATTCCTTCGCAGGCCTGCTTAAATTGTGTTTCGGCGCGTGGCATCTCATTCATCAGTTCTTTTAGTGTGGCTGTGGCAATGCCCAGCTTATCGGCCTGTGTGCCCAGGCGACCATAGATAAAGTTATCCTTGTTATGTTTGCTTGCATTGATATAACCGGCGCCGGCGGAGTAGGCCAATGCCTTCGATTCGCGTATCTCCTGAAACACTACTGATGAGAGTCCCGAACCAAAATAATTATTAAACACCTCTGCATAAGGTAATATTTCGGTATCAAAAGGTCTATCTTTCACCAGCAGCAGAATATTGGCCTGGTTGATGTCGTAATCCACCACATACACATTGGATTGCTCATCGTTTCGCATTTCGTACTCAACAGCCTGTGGCAGTGGAGCCAGCTCATCGGGTGTGGTATGGTGCTTTGTCAGCAGGCCAGTAACTGTTGCGGGCGACGATGGACCGTAGTAATAAACCTTGTGCTCATAGTAGGTCATCTCGTTGAGCTGACGGGTGAGCTCTTCGGGTTTGATAGATTTGAGCTCCTCGGCACTAAGCAGGTGTTTGCGGGGCGATTTTTCTCCATATAGGCCAAAATCAACCATGGCATTGAAGATGCGTCCCTGACTCTTTTTAGCATCAGCTCTTTTCTTTAAGATACTGCTTACAAACTCGTCGTAGGTTGCCTGGTCGGCCTTGGCATTATGAATGATGTGTTCGAGTATCTCGATGCCTTTCTCCAGTTTTTCGTCAAGACCTGCCACGGTAACATAGCAGCGCTCGCTTCCTGCATCTACATAAAGGCTAAGGCCATGGCGAAACAGCTCTTTGCGTAGCTCTTCGGGCGAATATTGATTGGTGCCTAATAGCGGCAGGTAATCAACGGCCAGCGGAAACTGTAGGTTGTGATTCTTACCCAGGTCGATTACATAGTTGAGGCGGAATAGACCGTTGTTTACGTTTTTCGAGTGGAAGAAGTCAAGACCTGGCTTCAGGGTTTCCTTATGCAGCTTGCTGTCAAAATCAACAAAGACAGGCTCGATGTCACTCACTTCCGTGGCGAGGAAATCTTCGGCAAAATCAGATTGCAGTTCGCGATTGACCGGCACCGCTGTGATGGCCGGTTTTTCAACCTTCACCAGGGCACTGTTATCACCGGTGCGCTTGTACGCCAATACATAATTGTCGGCATATTTTTCCTTGGCAAAGGCCATTACCTGCTCTTTGGTTATCTGCTTCATCTTATCCAGACTGGCCAATACATCAGCATGCGATCGGCCACCGGTAAATTCATTCATCAGCGAGTAGGCCGAGTAGAAAGGATATTCAAGGGCATTCATAAAGTCCAAGCGTTCCTTATTGACAATGGCCTCGATGAGCCACTCCTCAAAATCACCTTCTTTTACTTTATCCAATTGCTCCAGCAATAAATCTTTTACCTCGTCAAGTGTTTGTCCCTCGCGTGGCTTGCCCCGGAAAATGTGCATGCCGTAGTCGCGCATAAACCACGATCCAGTGTAGGCGCTCAGTACCTTCTGCTTTTGCACCAGGTTAAGATCAATTAATCCGGCCTGTCCGTTGTAAAGAATAGAGCTGATCAGGTCAACCATCAGCTCATCATCGCTGCCGATGCCATCAAAGCGAAAAGCCATTTGTAAACTCACGGCATCCGGCCCCACCACCTCTTTAATAACAGGCTCCGTTATGGGTTCCTCAGCGGTAAACTGAGGTTCGCTCAGCTCTTTCTTCTCCAGTTGTCCAAAGTGTTTATCAATCAGCTGTATGGTGGGCTCAAACTCCAGATCGCCGGCCAGCGCAATGGCCATGTTATTGGGCACATAAAACTGATCTTTGAACTTATAAATCTCCTCCATGGAGGGATTCTTAATATGCTCGGGCAAACCAATTATATCGCGGCCATAAGGATGGTTCTTATACAAGCCCTGCATCATGGCCTCTGAGGCGCGCTGTCCGTCCATGTCCTGATACATGTTAAACTCCTCGTAAACCGTTTCAAGCTCGGTATGAAACAGGCGAAGCACCAGCCCGGTGAAGCGTTCGTGCTCCAGGCGTGCCCATCGTTCCAGTTCATTTTTGGGAATCTCACACATATAAACGGTTGATTCGTAGGAGGTACCGGCATTAACGCGTGAGGCACCCATGGCGGTATTGAGCTTATCAAACTCATTGGTAGCCACAAAGGTAGCGGCTATCTGCGACAGGCTGTCTATTTGGGCGTACAGTCTCTTTTTCTCATCGAGGTCATCAGTAGCACGATGCTGCTCAAACAAATCAGAAATCTGTTCAAGATAAGCGCTTTCCTGCTCCCAGTTAACGGTACCCACCTTGCTGGTGCCTTTAAACATCATGTGCTCCATATAATGAGCCAGCCCGGTGGCATCGGGGTTTTCGAAGGTCGATCCGGCTTTTACGC
Source organism: uncultured Carboxylicivirga sp. (assembly GCA_947491945.1). Lineage (GTDB taxonomy): Bacteria > Bacteroidota > Bacteroidia > Bacteroidales > Marinilabiliaceae > Carboxylicivirga > Carboxylicivirga longa. The sequence continues at coordinate 173,292 of CANLLN010000001.1, forward strand.
CGATGAGGGCTGCCACCCGTGGCTCGTTCAGGTTGCGCGTCAGGTAAATCTTCAGTCCATTATCTAAAGTGTAGATGCGTGCGTTGTAAGGATCGTTGGTGACGGTTTCGTAGTGGTAACCATTTTTGTCAGTTTTTTGTTGGGTTTGATAGCTTTGCTGCTGGCACGAAAATAGCACCAGCAAACCTACCAGGGTTAGGAATGATAATCGTTTCATAAGTTTCGTTTTAGATATTTAAACAGTTGAAGATAATGAATAATAGTTAAACTCAAAGGGATTGATTTGCTTTTATTTATATGATGCTTTTAAAAAATCTTCATCTGTTATTCAGCATAATAGAAAGGGTGCGGCTTTCAGGATATTCTTTAGGTAATATGTATACTGAATTGAGGCAGCATTATTATGGTTAAACTATTATCAGTGTTTTATGGATTGAGAGGTGGGTGAAAACAATTAAAAAACTCCCGCCCTGCAAAGCAGAACGGGAGTTGTGATTCCAGAAAAGGAGAAAAAGTACTTTGCTTAATTCTCAAAAAAGTCGAGTTCGGCTATGGCTACCGATGGGCTGCCTCCGGCACCTCTTTCGGATATAATTTTTATATACCTTGTTTTTATCGGTTTTGCGAATGTTTTAGTTCTTTTTACCGGATCATTAATCAGGTTACCAAATTCAAAGTCGCTGATTTTTTTCCATTTCTTACCGTTTTTACTCCAGTAAATGCTTCCTGTTTCCATCATCCCCTCCTTGTGTTGGTTTTGAGGCGTGTAGGCAAATCCGGTAATGCTACGAACAGCCCCCAGGTCGATGGCGATGGTATGCGGATGTGTTGCTTCATCGTCAGATTGCCAGTAGCTTCCGTCGTTGTTGTCAAATGCACTGCTGGCTTCAAACCCTTCTTTACTGCTGCTTACCTCCATTAGTTTCCAGTTGTTTTTAAGTATGCCCAGGTGCAGTGAGGTAACGCTGCCGGATTCCTTTTGACTAAAAGCACGTGCTTTAATCTCTTTGGATAGCGGCATGTTAAAAGGGCCAGTATAAAGTGTCGATGTGCTTGTAGGGGTGCTTCCGTCCAGGGTATATCGTATTTCCATATTGGCATTCAGGTTGCCTGTGGCATCAATGCCATGCTTCTTCCACCCGAAATCGTTGGCTTTTGGCGACAGCCTTACTTCGCCTTCATTGTTACGATTAATAACAATTTGCGGCGGACGACTTTGGTAGTAGTGTGCAGATACCTTATTGAGTGTGGCATCCAATCGTGACTTGAGAATGCGAATACGAAATTGCTTGCTTGTTACATTGGGGAAGCGCAGTATCTTTTTATAGCCTACAGTGGTTCCCGAGGCTATCTCCTTCCACGATCCATCTATCATCGCATCCAATGCATGTTCTTCTATGCGCTGGCTGTGCGTTGATATCGCTTCCTGCAAAACAAAGCGGTTGATGATTTCCTGCTTGGGCAGGGTGATGATTATTTCATTGTTATATTCGGCCGTGTTGATATGACTTAGCTCGTCATCATCCAGAATTTCTTTCGGAGCCTTCGCGGCGGCTAACTTATCGTTGCCGTATGTTTCGCGTATTCTTTTTCCTGTTTCTTCCAGTACCGCCACATCTTTATCTGAGAAACGCCCTTCTCGGTTGGGGGGTATGTTCAGCAAAAAGGTAGAGTTACCACCCACGGCACGCTCGTAAATGTCGAATACATCATCAGGGTTACGAACCTTCTGGGTTGTCTCATCGCGGTAGAACCAGCCCTCGCGAATAGAGGTGTTGGTTTCGGCTGGCAGATAGTGCAGATAGTTGGCATTCATTAGTTTTTCGCGGCTGCCTATGTCGCCATGCAGATCGGGAAAGCGACTCATCTGGTCTGGATCTTCTTCAAAAGGAACGATATCCCACTCGGTTTCTCGCGTAGCGCCACTCTCGTTTCCACACCAGCGAACATCTTCGCGGCCAAAGATAACCGTTTCGGGTGCCAGAGTACGGATGAGTTTTTTCCAGGCGGGGTAATGATACTTCTGTCCTCCCTTGCGCTTGGGGTGAGCTCCGTCGAACCATACTTCGTGCACGGGGCCATACTCGGTGAGCAACTCAAATAGTTGATTCAAAAAGTACTCGTTGTAATCATCTACCTCAAACTCAAAAGTGGTTTTGTTGGCAAAGGGACGTCCCTCCACAGGGCGGGGTATTGTGCGTGTGGTGTATTTGCTCAGGTTGCCGTATAAACCCTCGGGGTTTTCGATCTGGTACAGGTCGGCCGGCGACAGGTAAACACCCAGCTTAAGGCCGTATTTTTGACAGGAGGCCGATAGCTCTTTGAGCACATCCCCCTTGCCATTTTTAAAGGGTGTTGACATGATGCCGTGCTGCGTATAGCGAGACTGCCACAACACAAAGCCATCGTGGTGCTTGGCCGTAAACACTACCAGTTTCATGCCCGCGGCTTTCATTGCCTTGCACCATTGGTCGGTGTCGAGGTTATGGAGGTCGAATATTTTGGGGTCTTCTTTACCGTTGCCCCATTCCATGCGGGTGAAGGTGTTGGGGCCAAAGTGCACAAATCCGGTGAACTCGTGTTTTTTGTATTCGTATTGGTTGGGGCTGGGGACCACATGAGCTGCTTTGCGAATTATTTCTTCGGGGGTGTCGCCTTCATCTATCTTAATCGTATTAGAAGGGGTAATTGGTTTTTGTGCCCAGGCCATCGTATGCAGTATAAACAGCATGAGCGTGAGAATAAAAAGGTTCTTCATTGGATATTCAATAAGTGATTTGTGTATTATTTTGCTGCCTCCAAAGTAAACTAATAATGGGATAAGATCAAACTAATAATTCGGCCTTTCAAGGTGTTGTGGATAGGGTGTAGCATGGTTTTCCTATCCCGGATTGGCAGGATGTTCAAATTGTAATAAAGTCATGGCTAAAGCCATTTGCCGCGTGAGGGGTTGTCCCCCATCTTGAAAGATGGGGTTAGGAGATGGGGTGGCTGTTCGGATCAGTCTTTGACGAGGGGCAGCAGCTCATTGTCAATCTTCTTTTTTGCTGTTTTGTAGCCCAGCTCAATAATTTCATCAAGCTTATTAAAATCCCACATCGAATAATCCGATATTTTTTCAGGTTCAATATACAGGTCACAATGCAAGCGGCTGGGCCGTTGGTTCTGCAGAATGGTGAGGTTGAAAACGCGCTCTGCTACCTCTTTGGCACTTTTAAAAGACTCTGTTTTACGGTCGGTCACTACGCTGGAGCCAATGACTGTATCACAGTCAAACATAAGGGGTTCAACGGGCAGGTTCATAAATAAGCCACCGTCCACATAGGTGTGCCCATCAATAATTGCCGGCTTGAAAGCTACGGGCACACTGCTGCTGGCAATTACCCATTCAAACAGCTGATTACCATCGCTCACCATTTTCACTTTGCCCGTATTCATATTACTGGCCACCACGCAAAATGGTTTTTTCAAGCGACTAAAATCATCGTGCCCTACCTGTTTCTCAAGGGCTTCTTTAACACCGTTTAAATTCACCAGTCCACCGCTGAGCAGATCCAGGTTAAACCAGTTCCAAACTTTCTCTTCCTTCAGCAGCTTGTGGATTTGCTTTGCATCATAGCCGGCGCAGTACAATACACCAATGATGGCGCCCATGCTGGTGCCTGCCACCTTGTGGACAGGAATATTGTATTCCTCAAGTGCCCGTATCACGCCGATGTGTGCAAATCCTTTGGCACCGCCGCCGCCCAGGGCCAGTCCTGTTTTTCCAAGTTGATCCATGGTTATAATACTTCCAATAGCATTTGTTGGATGGCGCGTGTATCCTCAATTTGGTATTCTTCCTCCAGCTTTTTCCAGTCGATTGTCATTCGCATGGCCTTACTTTCCATTAGGTGGACGATGTCATCTTTGCTCAGAAGAAGTTGTGTTTTGTAGTACGAAACATTCCATTTATCAATAAACTTCTCTTCGGTATTGGTGAAGGTGCCGCTTACACTTCGGCCATCGGCTAACGACAGTGTGATGGGGCGATCCATGGCCGTATAACCAAAGTAGCGGTTGGCGTCACCAATGGGCATCATAAACTCAAAGTTAATGGATATTTCACCTTTGTTGTTAGTGACGGCAGCCATGCACCGTACCCGTCCTTTTTCCTCACCGAAGAAACGAGCCAGGCGTTTACTTACTGCGTTGCAGAGTTCCATTTTTTCTGAGGAGGCTTCTTTATCGGAACTGATGCTTAGACTGGCCCTTGGTTTGCTTTCAGTAGCAGGTTTTGTTTCCGTAGTTGGTGCACTCACAGCAGGTGTTCCGGTATCTTTCTCGTATTTCCAGGTGCCATTTTCATAAAGAATAACAGTTTTGCCATATTGGGTGATGGCCTTAACGGTTTGTGCTGATGTAAGCAGCGGGGCTGATATCAGTGCTGCAAAAGAGAGAATGTATTTGATCATAAGGTCCTTTTTTTGTAAAGATAGGAAAAAGTTGAAGCAACAAAAAGGGCCCCCTTTCGAGGTCCCCGTATTGACTAACAGTAAAGGAAATAAATTTTCTTAGGCTGGTGACAAGCTTGTAATTATTTGTGTTGCCAGCTTTTCAAAGGCTTTGTGAAGTGTTTTGTCCGAAGAGTGATAAATGCTTTTACCACTATCGCTTGTGGCTTCAATATCCATTACAACGGTATTTGCCCTAAAAGAGGAATATTAAATTCACGGGCCAACTCTTCGCCACCACCTTTACCAAATATGTTATATTGTTCATCGGGATGAGCCTTAGGCGTAAACCAGCTCATGTTTTCCACAATGCCCAGCAGTGGCATTTTAATGGAAGAATGTCTGAACATACTTAGTGCCTTCCTGCCATCGGCCACCGCCAGTTGCTGGGGGGTAATTACTACCAATGCTTGCGCCTTTTTTAGGTCTTGCGCCAGCGTAATGCAGATATCGCCGGTGCCGGGTGGCATGTCAATCACCAAAGCATCAAGTGGCCCCCAAAGGGTGTCGTTAATAATTTGTTTTAGTGTTTTTGATGCCATGGGTCCCCGCCATATTACCGCATCTTCCTTGTTAGTAAGGAGTCCAATGGACATGATTTTGACCCCGTACTTTTCGATGGGTACGATGTAGTTCTTATTGTTTTGTTGGCTCAGGCGGGGTCGCTGACCTTCCAGGCCAAACTGAATAGGAGTGGAGGGGCCGTATAAATCGGCATCCAAAAGACCGGTTGATAAGCCTTCGCGTGCCAGGCTGACGGCCAGGTTAGCAGCTACTGTCGATTTGCCTACGCCTCCCTTGCCCGAGGCCACCATGATGATGTGTTTTACATCGGGCAAAAGCTCTTTCTCCTGCTGCGGAATTACCATTTTATATTCTGACATAGTGTTATTGTTTAGGCTATTTATATACTTAATACAATTTGCGATGGTAAAGCGAGTAAAATTGTTCTACTCCTGTGCTCTTTGTGCCAGGTAATTCCAGGCACGGCGTATTTGTATGGCTGCTTCTGATTGCGGTGCATAGTCAACAATGGTTTTTTGTGCCAGCATGGCTTCCCTTGCGACCCGACTAAATGGTATTTTGGCCAGTAGAGGAATGTTAGCTCTTTTCAGCCCTTGCTCTACTTCTTGCTCAACCATTTGATTAATGCCGGATTTATTGATAACAGCCGAAATGGGGATATTAAAATTACGGATGAGGCTAATGAGCCGCTGGGCATCGTGCCAGCCACTTTGCGTGGGTTCAATAACCAACAGTACTTGATGGGTGCCGGTGAGCGAAGCAATAACAGGGCAGCCAATGCCCGGTGGTCCGTCGCTTAGCAGGTAGCGTGCCTTCCTGTTTTTTGCTTCCTGTGCGGCTTTACGGCGGATAAAGCTTACCAGCTTGCCCGAGTTTTCTTCGCCGGGACCCATCTGTGCATGCACAAAAGGACCATTGGCTGTATCAGACAGAAACCATTGGTTACCGCTGTTGGGCGTTGACGTAATGGCCTCTTGAGGGCATAAGCGTTCGCACAGGCGGCAGCCTTCGCAGCTAAAGGGGTTAATATGATAGCTTCCGTCCTTTAGCTCAATGGCTTTATAGCGGCAGTGCTCAAAGCAAAGTCCACATTGCGAGCAATCTGAATCATTGATGTGAGCCGTCCATCCGCTGGTAAAAACGCCATTTTCTAACACTGTGGGTTGCAGCAGCAGAAACAGGTCGGCCGCATCCACATCGTTATCGCAGATCACAGCACTGTCGGCTAGTGCTGTGAGTGCGGCTGTGATGGTGGTTTTGCCGGTGCCTCCCTTGCCGCTTAATATGGTTATTTCATGCATATTGCAATAGCTTACTTTGTAGATGGGTAATAATTGCTTGATAGGCTGTTGTAATTGTATCCGGAATGTCATCCAGCAGCGCTCCGCGGGCGTATTGATGAGCGTAGTTGCTTGAGAAAGGTATCTTTCCCAGTACTTCAATCTTTTCTGCTGCCAGGTAGTCGTCGAGCGCCTTGAAGTTGTCCTCGTATTTGTTAATGATGACCCCAAAGGGTTGTTGAAGCTCGCGCATAAGGGCAACCATCAGCTTTAAATCGTGCAGGCCGAAGGGGCTTGGTTCGGTAACCAAAATAGTGTAATCAGCTTGGGTTACGGTGGCTACCACCGGGCAGCTTGTTCCCGGAGGGGCGTCCAGCAGCTGTATGTCGGCATTTACGTGATGACTCTTAAGTAGCTCTTTAATGGCCAGCGTTTGCATGGGTGAGCCAATATTCAGTCGCCCTTCAACCAGCGAAGTATGCTCGCAGTTACCGTAGCAGCTCAGTTGTGCAATGGGATGCGCCTCTTCAATAATAGCCTCGGGAACGGGACAGGCGTAAGTACATGCGCCACAGGAGTGGCACAGGCTTTTGTTGACCTCGGCAAAGTTGGCTGTGGGAAGAACTACAATGGCGTTAAACTCGCAATATTCAACACATTGACGGCAGAAAGTGCATTGGGATGTGTCGATGTGTGGTATCATCTGATGAATAGCTTCTTCGCTTTGTTTCTTGTAACCCTTTAAAAAAAGAGCATCATTGGGCTCTTCTACATCGCAGTCGATGAGTTGCACCGAGGCTGTTGCCTGTGTTTTTAAGTGATGAAAGAGGTTCAGTGAAACGGTGGTTTTGCCCGTGCCTCCTTTACCACTGGCGATAGCTATCTTTACTGACATTCTTCATGATACTGGTTGATGATATTTCTGATTTCTGACATCTGAAAACCATATTGTTTGCGTAGTTGTCCCAGTTGCGCCTCACCGTTAACATGCTTAGGTAGTTGTAAATGCTGCTGCAGATAGGGCAGAGGTACTTTGTAGGTGTCTACCACTTCCTGAAGCCTTAGTTTACCGTTAATGACTGTTGTTTGTTTAAGATCTGCCTGTATAGCATGCTTTGTAACGGGTGCCTGGGGATGCTGATGGCTTGTATGTTTGCTATTTTCTACTGGTCTTGTTATGTCGCTTGGTTTTACAAAAAACGGAATAATCAATAATGAAAGACAAATAAATACGAAGCACCATGATATAAGTGATTTAGCACTTGAGGAATTAACCATTCTACTGAAAATGGTTTTAATGAAGCCCCAGTGTAGCACAATATGAACCACCAGAAGGGCTATCATCACCAGGCTGATATAAAAATGAATATCGCCCCACTGGTGCCGGTCCATACCCAGCCATTGCAGATTTTTACCTGCGCCCGCTTGTGCCCACCGATCCTGCCCCGAGGGCAGGGTGTATTTTATTAAAAGCCCAATGCCACTTATTGCACAGAGGCAAAATAATAGCAAGGCATCGATAATGAAATTGATGCTTGACTTCTTCATCGGTTATCTGTAGTTAATAAATAAAAGGCAGAGGATGACTTACAATTGTGAGAAATAGATGATTCTGAGTCACCCTCTGTCACCACTCATTTTGCTTATTTGTGAGTTTGCTGAAACACTTACTCGTTTCCGGATCTGAATTTGAATCCGAAGCCCCATTTACGGCGACCTCTTCCTCGTCCCATGCCCGCCTCTGATTGAGAAGGTGCATCTTTACTGTTTTTTGAAGTACGGCATTTGCCTCTACCTCTTCCGGTACCGGGACCTTGTCCCGATGGTCCGCTTGCGTCGAATCTTGGCATAATAAACCGGTTTTAAACGGATAATTTATCGATGATTACTCCCACGGTACTGTTGGCATCATCCAGCATCACCATCTGAATCTTAAATTGATTAAGCAAATCTTTTGCTTTGGGTCCGAAGTCACCGGAGATAATTCGTTTCACCCCCAGCTCAATCATCTTCTCGGCTGCCTTTGTGCCGGCACCGCCTTGTGCATCGCACTGTTCGTTGGCAATAAACTGCGTACTGCCATTGCTTGTGTCATAAACGCAAAAATAGGCAGCGCGACCAAAGCGCAGGTCAAATTTTGCATCGGTGCTGTCTCCGCTTGATGTGATAGCAATCTTCATAATATCTCGTGTTATTTCATTTTTTTAATGATGGGTTCAATGGCATCTGACTTACAGATGGGACAGTCTTTACTGTTGTCATCGGGCAGGTTAAAGCGCGCGTGACAGGCATTGCATACATACCAGTCATCATCGAGGTGTGCGTTGCCAAACACTGTTTTGAACTCACAGGATTCAACCAGTGATTTAGCAATTTTTTGACGGGCACTTTCGTAAATGCGGGCAAAGGTAGCCCGAGAAATTCCCATTAGCTTACAGGCCTCTTCCTGGTTCATATTATCATAATCGGCTAGTTTTATGGCTTCATATTCTTCGTAATTTAGTTCGACTACCCGATTGTTCTTGATATGGCCATAAGGTCTAAATCCTTTGAACCCCGGCGGGGCTACTATTTTTCGTAAACGTCTTCGTCGTGGCATAATTGAATATTGATGCTACAAATATAATGAGAATATTCTCATATAGCAAGGTTTCAAATGAGAATATTCTCATTATTAACATTCCTCATTTCAGGTTATTGTGTCAAGCATTTATTTGCAAACGTTTGCTATCTGCTGCTATAAAATATTTTAGGTGTCTTAATTAATAATTTCAGTAAAGCATTCATGTGTCTATGTATCTGTTTGGCAGTGTATTAATGATCCTTGCCGTGCCTCGTTTAAGCTTTTTTGCCTGAGAGTGAGGTGCTGTTGAGAAGCCTAATCACCTCAATGTATTTATTTTTGGGGTAATTTATCAAGGTGATAAATAAAGTAATAGAGCTAATTTAAATATTCCAGTATATGAAGAAGTTATTTGTTCTGCAGTTACTATTAATGATGGGCTTTGGGCTTTTTGCCGAAGTACTGACATCGCCCGGAGGCACATTAAGAATGAACTTTTCTGTAAAAGAGGGCAAGCCTGTTTATTGGCTGGAGCGAGGTAGTAAAATGGTGATTAAACCTAGTTACCTGGGGCTGGAGCTAAAAGATGCCACTGATCTGATGGATGGTTTTGAGCTGACGGATGTGGAAACATCCAGTATTGATGATACCTGGCAACCTGTGTGGGGCGAGTGGAAGAGCATTCGTAACCATTACAACGAGATGGCCGCTACCCTAACGCAAGTAGAAACGGGTCGTCAGCTGCTGTTGCGTTTTCGCCTGTTTGACGATGGACTGGGCTTTCGTTATGAATTTCCGGAGCAAGATAACATGACGCATTTTGTAATTAAGGAAGAGCGTACGCAGTTTGCCATGGCCGGTGACCATACGGCTTTTTGGATACCGGGTGATTACGATACCCAGGAGTATGATTATACCGAGTCGCGTTTAAGCGAAATTCGCGGGCTCATGGACAAGGCTATCACGCCCAATGCTTCCCAAACGCCTTTTTCGGATACGGGCGTACAAACGGCTTTGATGATGAAGAGTGACGATGGCCTTTACATCAACCTGCATGAGGCAGCCCTGATTGAGTATGCCTGCATGCATCTTGAGCTGGATGATGAAAATTTGGTTTTTGAATCGTACTTAACACCTGATGTTCGTGGTGATAAGGGCTATCTTCAGGCTCCCTGTACTTCGCCCTGGCGCACGGTGATTGTTAGCGATGATGCCGCCGATATACTCATGTCGAACATTACTCTGAATCTGAATGAGCCTTGCGCTTATGAAGATGTGTCGTGGATTACACCCGTGAAATACATTGGTGTATGGTGGGAGATGATTACCGGCAAGGGAAGTTGGGCTTATACCGATTTGCCAAGTGTGAAGCTGGGAGAGACGGATTATTCCAAGACGGTGCCCAATGGTAAACATTCAGCTAATAACAGCAAGGTGAAGCGTTATATTGATTTTGCTTCCGAACATGGTTTTGATGCTGTGCTGGTAGAGGGCTGGAACGAAGGCTGGGAAGACTGGTTTGATAAGTCAAAAGATTATGTGTTTGACTTTGTAACACCCTATCCTGACTTTGATGTGGCCATGCTACGCGATTATGCCAAGAGCAAAGGAGTGCGCCTTATGATGCATCACGAGACTTCGAGCTCGGTGCGTAATTATGAGCGTCATATTGATAAGGCCTATCAATTTATGGTGGATAATAACTACAACTCGGTGAAGAGTGGTTATGTGGGCGATATTTTGCCACGCGGTGAGTATCATTACGGGCAATGGATGGTGAATCACTATCAGTATGCCCTTGAGAAAGCAGCAGCGTACAAAATTATGGTGAATGCCCACGAGGCGGTGCGCCCAACAGGTCTGTGTCGTACCTATCCTAACCTGATTGGCAATGAGAGTGCCCGGGGGACTGAGTATGAGTCTTTCGGTGGTAATAATGTGAATCATACTACTATTCTGCCGTTTACACGCTTGATTGGCGGACCTATGGATTATACACCGGGCATTTTCGAAACCGATGTAAGTCAGTATAATCCCGATAATGGCTCTCGTGTACGCAGCACCATTGCGCGTCAGCTGGCGCTGTATGTTACCATGTACAGTCCTTTGCAAATGGCAGCCGACCTGCCGGAGACCTATGCCAAGCACCTGGATGCTTTTCAGTTTATTAAAGATGTAGCATTGGATTGGGATGATACGCGTGTGTTAGAGGCCGAACCGGGTCGCTATATTACCTATGCCCGCAAGGAAAAAGGAAGTGACAAGTGGTTTGTTGGGTCCACGAATGGGGATGAGGTGCGTAATTCCAGTGTGCGTTTCAACTTTTTGGAGAGCGGTAAGAAATACATAGCTACCGTATATGCCGATGCCAAAGATGCCCATTGGGAAACGAATCCTAAGGCTTACGAGATAAGTAAATATGTGGTAAGCAGTAAATCTAAGCTATCGCAGCACTGTGCCTCGGGTGGTGGTTATGCCATTAGTCTGACGCCGGTGATAAATAAGAAAGAGATGAAAGGGCTTAAGCGCCTTTAAATCTGCTAGTCCCAACTTTGTTTGTAGTTGGGTCTTCCCAATTGATTGTGAACCTTCTTTGCTGCGGCGAGGAAGGTTTTCTTATATTGCATCAGTCAAACTAAATTTTAAAAATGAACTATGGAAAAGGATAGCAAATTAACTACTGTATTTGAGGGGTCACCCATGGAAGCGGCGATGCTCTGTGAGGTGTTGATTGATCAGGGCATTGAAGCCACGCAAAGTAACGCATTAATGGGATCCATTGCCCCACACATTGTGCCGGATGTTAAGGTAATGGTGTTGGAGAAAGATAAGGAAAAGGCCCTGCTATGGGTTGAAGAATTTAAAAAGAGTAAATGAGGTAAATGTCTTCGCTCTTATAATGTTTTTTTCCTTGATTGACATTAGGCTGCTGGGGTATAAAAAAGCCCGCATCGATGTGATGCGGGCAAGGAGTATATAGCTTTTTTTGTTTAGAATCGCATTCCCAGGCGCAGCATAAAGTTGGTACCTGCCTGTGTAAAGTAACCATCCAGTACATCGTGTTCCCCGGCGTAGTAATAGCGGTACACCCAGGCGTTAGACTCGTACTCGGCATTGAATAGGTTGTTTACTTTAAGTCCCAGGTTAAAGTTGCCCACCGATGAAATGGTGAAGTCATAGTTCACCAGCAGGTCATTCACAAACCAGGCATCCAGTTTCCGCTCATCGTTGGAGGTGTTGTCGATGTATTGTTCACCCACATATTTGCTCATGAGTGATAGCGTAAGGTCTTTGGCCGGCATCCAGCTGATGTTACTCGCTGCTGTTATGCTTGGCGAAAAGGCAATGTCTGTCTTACCCAGCTCATTAACAATCTGCAGTTGATTATCTGGTCCCGCAGGCAGATCCCAGTCGAAAGACCAGTTGTCTACATATTCGGTGAAGTTCTTAATCTTGTTAAGCGAAAAAGCGGCATTGAGTGTCCAGCTGAGCTTGGGTAGTAACTTAAAGCCTCCTTCGGCTTCGATACCGGCACGGTAACTCTCCGGTACATTTGTCATAATGGCAGCACCCACATTATTGATTTCACCCGTTAGCACCAGCTGATCTTTGTATTGCATGTAATAGCCATTCAGCGCTAAATAGGCTTTCTCGCGCATGTATTCATAGCCCAGCTCCCAGTCGTACAGTGTTTCATGTTCAGGCATTTGATTGGCCGGGGCATCTCTGAAGTCGCTGCGCGAGGGTTCACGCTGTGCCATGGCAAAAGAGGCAAAAAGACGTTGGTGTTGGTTAATCTGAAAATTAACCCCTGCCTTGGGATTCACAAAGTTAAACGAATGGCTTTGCGCTAAGTCGGCATTGTCATCGTGGGTGCCACTCATGGTATAATCAATATGGCGGTACTGCACATCGCCATAGAGCCAAATATTATCCATAACAGCGTAGCTTGCTTTTACATAGCTGTTAAAATCCTTCTTGGTTCCGTTGTTAAAATACCACTGATGGTTATGGGGGATGCCGGCATTGTGCTCGCTCCAGATGATGTTACCATAATGATCGCCGTCGTAGTGGTTATAGGCACCGCCAATAATTAATTCAAGGCGGTCGTTGCTGTAAATGCCTGAAGCCGTGGCACCGTAGAAATCATTATCCAGCCATTTGCGCTGTATCATATCCGATTTACGCACCGTATCGTTACCTTCGTAAACAATGTAATCGAAGTTCAGATTATAGTCTTCAAATTTACGGCCGTCTTTAAACGACTCGTAGTGTCCCTTGCCCCTTGTGTAGTGCAGGGCGGCTGTCACGTCCCAGTGCTCGCCGGCCTCGTGAGCGAAGTGCAGCTGGTAATGATCCTGCTGATAATTATCGGTTTGATTCTCGTACAGGTATTTATTAAAAGTACGGGCATCTGAATTATACAGGTTCTCGGCTTCGGCATCGGTCCAGCCATCCATCATTACCAGTTTTTCCATGCCGGCACGGTCGTTTTCCAGCTTTACCTTGGGCACGCCGTTCCAGGCCTGATAGGTCTTTTCCTTACCCGAGAAGGTGATGAATTTAAGGGTGGTTTTCTCGCCATAGTAACCGCCCGAGAAATAATAGGATTTCAGGTCGGCTGTGGCACGATCGATAAAGCCATCGGACTTGATGCGCGAGAGGCGCAAATCGAAGGCAATGTTGTTTTTCAGCAGGCCGGTTGATACGGCCACCGAGTTCTTCATGCTGTTAAATGAACCATAGCTGTTATCCACAAAAGCCATGGTCTCAGCCGCTGAGTTCAGAGTATTCAGGTTCACCGAGGCGCCAAAGGAAGCAGCACCGTTGGTAGATGTACCCACGCCGCGCTGCACTTGTAGCTTATCCACCGAAGCGGCAAAGTCGGGCATGTTCACCCAGAATAAGCCTTGCGACTCGGCGTCGTTCATGGGTATGCCGTTCACCGTAATATTGATGCGGGTGATGTCGGTACCACGGATGCGAAGTCCTGTGTAACCCACGCCGGCACCTGCATCAGAGGTGGTTACCACGCCCGGCATCTGATTGAGCAGGAAGGGAAGATCCTGGCCAAAATTTTGTTCCTGAATGGCTTCCGAGTCCATCTCGGAGGTAGCCACCGGCGCATTTTTATTGGCTCGGATGGCGGATACGATTACCTCGTCGGTCAGTACCGCAGCGGGTATGAGGGTGGCATTCAGGGTGCTACCCTCGGCCTTCAGTGTGCTTGTTTGATAGCCCACATAGGAGAAAACCAACTTGGGCGATGCTTCTTTTGTTACAATGTTGTAATTGCCGTTTTCATCGGTAACGGTACCTTTGTAAGAGTTGTGAATGATCACGTTAACACCCATCAGGGCTTCGCCGTTTTCATCGCTTACACGACCGTTGATTGTCGTTTGTGCCAATGCGCCCAATGTTAACATGGCGCTCAGCATAAATGCATAAAACCTCTTCATTTTTAAATCGCAGTTTAAGTAAATAACAAATACCGCAATGAGGATGTCATAGGAGATAACACTGTTCCCTTGCCAGCATTACCTGGCCAGGTTCGAAGGGTATAATCTCAGCCCGTAAGGGGCACCCCATTGGAATAGGCCGCAAACATAGATACTTAACAGCAATTATCAAAGAGTATTGATATCTTATTGTCTTTTTTTGATGGAAGTCATGTGTTTTATGGCTTGTCTGAATCAGAATAAGTTGTATTGTAAGTGTCTGGTTATTATTGTGATGAATTTATTGTAATGCGTATTGCTGAATGGTTTAAAAAAGTTTACCCCAGTTGGCCGAGCTACATCTGCCTATTTTTTCAAGTAGTTCCAGCGTTAGTGCGCCCGGCTGTTCACTTTGCGCCAGGTAGGAGTCGAAGGCCACGCCGTGAATACCGATATCAAAAAGGGGCTTTACATCATCAGGTACCAGGCCGCCAAATGCTATAATGGGAGTGGTAATGCCTGCTGCCTTGCATTGACTGAGGATGCTTTGATATTCCTCGACACTCAACGGAGCGTCCTGCGTGCTTTTTGTTGGGTCAATGCGATGTGGTCCCAGATGGATGTAATCAAGGCCTGCCTCGTGTAGCTGCTGAACTTCGGCAAAGGAGTTAGCGCTTGCGCCCAGGATGGCTTGCGGACCTAGTATTTCACGGGCTTTGTTTGGCTGCATGTCTTTCATGTCTAAATGAACGCCGTCAGCTCCTAATTTGGCTGCCAGCTCCACGTTGTTGTCTATAATCAGTGTTGCACCATTATCCATGCAAAAGCGGAGGGCTTCAATGGTCACCTGTTCTTTTTCCTTAAGCGAAGCCTCTGGCATGCGCAGCTGCACCCAATTGCCACCGCCCAGCACTATGGCTTTTATTTGTTCCATATAGCTGTAGTTGCAGGGGGTGGTAATGTAGTGGAGTCGTGATATGTTCTTTTTTTGCATTGTGTGTTAATTAATGATTTATAATGTGGCAGTAGTCTGCCAAGGGTGTCTTGCCACTATGGTGCTTATAGGATTATTGCCATTTTTCAGCTACCATTGTGTATCGTTCAACAAGTGTTTTTATGTCGTGGTCTTTCTCAAACTGTGCCCATAAGTAACCGTGCAAGGCTACGCCATCAAAGCCCATTTTACGGGCTGTTTCCACATTCTTATGATCGATGCCGCCAAGAGCCAATACAGGTACTTCATGTTCATGTGTCAGGTATTTTTTTAATACCTCATGGTCGATGGTTGGTCCATATCCTTCTTTTGATATGCTTTCGAATACCGGACTTAACAGCGCATAGCTAAATGCTGCACTCAGATTGATAAGTTCACTCATGGAGTGTACGGTAATGCTTTTGGGCAGTGACTTATGGCTATAGTCATCAATCAGATGTCGGTTATACGAAGTAAAATGAACCCCTTTTAAGCCTTTTCTTTCAACAATAGAAAGGTGGCTGTGCATAACAATGTTTTTGTGGTAGGCAGCATCTATGGCGTCAATAAAGGTCACCATATCGGTCTCCTTGAAGGTAGGTTTGCGCAAGTGCAAGACTTGTAGGCCTGCAGAAAATAGTGCGTTAATGGCTTCTGTTTCGTGAGCCAGTTTTGATGGATAACAGATTACAATTGGTTTCATGATATTGATTTTTAGTTCAATATAAATATTCCCCCTTAACTTGGCTGGGAGTATGGTTTTTAACGCATTTATCTGTTTAGTTATGTTTTAGTTTGGCTGTTTTCCGGTTTTCTGCCTGCATAAACTTGTCTAGGGTAGGCTGAATATTCCCAAAAGTACGAGAAATATAAGGCTGTAAACAAAAAAAACCGAAGAAAATATCTTCGGCTTCTTTATGATGATAGGTTTCAGTATTTTACTTTTCAACCTTAAGTATCTCACTAATCATCGTTTCCAAATCGCTTTGCGAACGAAAGCCCATAGCGGCCTGAGGCTCACCCTTAAGGGGTACAAAAACAATGGTTGGCAGGCTTCTGATGCCAAATGTGGCAGCCAATTCCTTTTGCCTGTCGGTGTCGATCTTATAAATCTGTACCTTGCCGTTGTATTCTTTTTGTATTTTGTCCAATACCGGCGATAGCATTTTACAGGGGCCACACCAGTCGGCATAAAAATCCAGAATGGCCGGCACATCACCCTTGTAATCCCACTCCGAACCGCTTTCGTAGTTGAATACTTTTTCTTTAAAGGTATCGGCATTCAAATAGATAACAGCGTTCTCCTCCTTCACCTTCTCATCACTCATGGATGATGCTTCAGTTTGAAAACCAACAGCTGTAAGTAATAATGTTCCGCCGATGAGTAATAATAACTTTTTCATGATCTAATACTTCAAATGATTTCTAAATGTAAAACGCAATTACCATGCCTTGGGTTTGTTAAAAAGTAGGCATTAACAGGGTTTTAACAACTTGTTGCAACCCTGTTGTCATCGCATTACTTTTCTACCTTTAGTACATCTTTAAAGGCACGTATAAAGGTGTCCTTGGGAAGGGCTCCTTGTGCCATTTGTGGCTGACCATCCTGCGGAATAAATAAAATGGAAGGAATGCTTTGAATGCCAAAGGCACCGGCAAGTTCGCGCTCGGCCTCAGTATCTACTTTGTAAATATCTATTTTGCCGTCAAATTCGCTGGCCAGCTCATCCAGTATGGGTGCTACCATTTTACAGGGACCACACCAATCGGCATAAAAATCAATAACCGCCGGCTTGTTACCTTCGAATTTCCAGTCTTTACTATCAGCGTAATTGAAAACTTTTTCTTTAAATGTTTCGTTGGTTAAGTGTTGTACCATGATGTTTATTTTTTATTTATGAATACTGCAAAGATAATACATTTCTAAATATCTACAAATGTATATGTATTCATGAAACAAGTATTATGCCAAAAGCTATATCTGCCAAAAATGGTAAAAAAGCCGTATTAATATTGTAATTTTGTCAGCAATATGAGAGAAGAAGTACAAAAAAGGGTTGATAAAAGTCTGAATCACCTTGTTTTTCATACAATAAGCGCTGTAAGTGAAGAATTAAACCGTCCGGCTTTCGTAATTGGCGGTTTTGTGCGCGATTTATATTTAAACCGTCCTTCGAAAGATATTGATGTGGTGGTGTTAGGTAGTGGCATTGAGGTGGCCGAGCAGGTGGCGAAAAAGCTGGGGGGTCTGCGCCTTACTGTTTTTAAGAATTTTGGAACGGCTATGTTGCGCTACCGCGACTTAGAGGTGGAGTTTGTGGGTGCACGTAAGGAGTCGTATCAGCGCAATTCGCGTAAACCCATTGTGGAGGATGGCAGCCTTGAAGATGATCAGAACCGGCGTGATTTTACTATTAATGCACTGGCGCTATCGCTCAATAAGAAGGATTATGGCGCTTTAGTGGATCCTTTCGATGGTATAACAGATTTGCAAAAGGGGATTATCCGCACACCGCTGGATCCCGACATTACCTTCTCTGACGATCCGTTGCGCATGATGCGTGCCATACGTTTTGCAACGCAACTGAATTTTCGTATCGATGATAAAACCATGCAGGGCATTAAGGCACAGAAGGAACGTATTGAGATTGTTTCGGGCGAGCGCATTGCCGATGAGCTGAATAAGATGGTGATGGCCGATCGACCTTCGATTGGTTTTAAGCTGCTTGAGATGACCGGTTTGTTAAAGATTATCTTTCCGGAGTTACAGGCTATGAAGGGGGTCGATAAGGTAGATGGACGTGCCCATAAGGATAATTTTTATCATACACTGGAGGTGCTCGACCGTATTGTGCCCAATACCGATAATTTGTGGTTGCGATGGTCGGCTATCCTGCACGATATTGCCAAGCCGCGTACCAAGCGATACGATAAAAAAACGGGCTGGACCTTTCATAATCATAACTTTATTGGCACCAAAATGATACCCAAGATTTTTGGTCGTATGAAGCTGCCGCTCAATGAAAAAATGAAATACGTACAGAAAATGGTAGGCTTGCATATGCGCCCTATTGTGCTGAGCGAGGATGTGGTAAGTGACTCTGCGGTGCGGCGTCTGCTCTTTGAGGCTGGCGATGATATTGATGATCTGATGACCCTTTGCGAGGCCGATATTACCTCGAAAAATGAGGCCAAGGTGAAGCGATACATGCGAAACTTTAAGGTGGTGCGCCAAAAGCTAAAGGAGATAGAAGAGAAGGATCATATTCGTAATTTCCAACCGCCGGTAACCGGGGAAGTTATTATGGAAACCTTTGGACTGACGCCCTGCAAAGAGATAGGAGACTTGAAAGCCGCTATCAAAGAGGCCATTCTGGAGGGTGAAATTGGGAATAATTACGAAGAAGCCTTTGCCTTGATGTTGCAGAAAGGTGAAGACATGGGGCTGAAGCAGGTAAAGTAGATGACAGAGACGCATTCGAAATATTTTTTTGATGGCCGCCATCAGTGCGAGCTTGGCGAAGGGAGTGATGTGATTATTGTCACAGACGATTTTTCCACACCCGAGAATATTGGCAGCATTATACGGCTTGCTGCCAATGTCAATGCCTCGCAGGTAATGGTGGTAGGTAGTGAAGGATGTCGCCAAAGCAAAGTAAAAAAAACAGCCGGTGCTGCCCTGGGGCATGTGCAGGTCAGCTGGCTGGGGCAGGAGGACTTAAGGCTGCCGGAAGGTTATGACTTGGTGGCGCTGGAAACCGTAGAAGGTGCTAATGATTTGTTTGCTACTGATTTACCAAGTCGAATGGCACTGGTGTTGGGCAATGAAAAATATGGAATCTCAAGCCGTTTGCTGGCACAGTGTAAAAGGGCTGTTTATGTGCCCATGCCCGGTGCCATCAAATCCATGAATGTATCGCATGCCGCCTCGGTATGTTTGTTCGAATGGCTGCGCCGGCAGTTGTAGTAAAACACAAATATTTCGCTAATTTCACCGCGTAATTTTATATATGTATGCAAGATAAAGTAATAATAATAACCGGTGCCTCATCGGGCATTGGACTGGCCTGCGCCCGTGAATTTGCGCAGCGGGGCGCTAAGTTGGCTTTGGCCGCGCGTAGTGCCGAAAAATTGATTACCATTGAGCAGGAGCTTAAATCCAATGGCACCGAGGTGCTGTCTGTAAAGACTGATGTGAGTGCGGAGGAGGATTGTAAGCACCTGGTGAGTGAGACTTTGCGTGCTTATGGACGTATTGATGTATTGATTAATAATGCCGGTATCTCTATGCGGGCTGCTTTTGAAGATGTGGAGCTCAGCGTATTGAAGCAACTGATGGATGTTAATTTTTGGGGAACGGTTTATTGTACCAAGTATGCTTTGCCTGCCCTGCTTGAAAGTAAAGGCTCTGTGGTAGGCGTGTCATCCATCGCTGGCTTCATTGGTCTGCCGGGGCGCACCGGCTATTCGGCTTCCAAATTTGCCATGCATGGATTTTTAGAAACTATTCGTGTGGAGAACCTGAAGAAAGGTCTGCATGTGCTGATCGCAGCTCCAGGCTTCACCGCCTCTAATGTGCGCAAGGCTGCCCTTACGGCCACTGGTAGTAGCCAGGGTGAAACACCGCGCAAGGAAGAGAAAATGATGAGTGCCGAAGCGGTGGCGCGGCATATTGCCAATGCTGTTAAAAAGCGTAAGCGCACCCTGGTGCTCACTTTTGTTGAAGGCAAGCTTACAGTATTTTTGAGCAAATGGTGGCCGAAGCTAATTGATAAACTGAGCTACAATCACATGGCCAAAGAGCCCGATAGCCCTATAAAATAGGAAAATGAAGAGCATAAAGGGCCGCTGCAAAATTGTTTAGTTTGTGTAGCGGCCCTTTTTATATTTCTATTTCACCAGGAAATCAAACATCAATTCATCACCAATGTAGCCTTTCAGACGATCATTGATGGCCACAGGACCCACGCCAGCCGGTGTACCCGTATAGATTAGGTCACCAATCTTCATGGTAAAAAACTGTGATACATGGGCTATGATTTCGTCAATGGAAAAAATCATCTGCCCAGAGTTACCTTTCTGCACGGTTTCATCATTCTTCGTCAGGCTAAAGTTAATGTCATTCATGGCAGCAAACTGTGCCTTGTCTACAAAGCGTGACAAAACGGCCGATCCGTCAAAAGCTTTGGCCTTTTCCCAGGGCAGTCCTTTGCTTTTTAGTTTTGCCTGTAAATCGCGCGCGGTAAAATCAATTCCCAGCCCCACCTCGTCGTAATAGCGGTGAGCAAACTGCGGTGCTATGTTTTTACCAATGCGGTTAATGCGAATTACCAGCTCCACTTCGTGGTGAAATTCGGCCGCAAAATCGGGAATGAAAAAAGGCTTGTTCTTCAATAAAAGCGCTGAATCGGGTTTGGCAAATATCACCGGCTCTGAGGGCTTTGTGTTATTGAGTTCCTCAATATGCTCCACATAATTGCGCCCAACGCATAATATTTTCATCGTTTCTGATTTATTTATTAAAGTTTCGCAGCTTAATATTGGTCAGCACCTTCTTAGTGAACAGCGGGAAATCACCCTTCATCATCCAACCGTAATAAGCCGGATCTTTTTCCAGTACCTGCTCTACGCTTTTTCCTTTGTACTTACCAAAGTTAAATACCTCTTCGCCCTTATCGTTAAAAATGATGCGGCCGATAAAGTCAGCATTGCGGTTGAAGGATGAGAAATCGTTGAGAAACTCAATGCTATTTTCAAGTTCTTCGTAGCGATCGAGCTGTGCTTTTAGTACCTCGTACGTGGCTCTTGTGTCAGCCTCGGCCGAGTGCGCATTTTCTAAATCCTTATCGCAGTAGAACTTATAGGCGGCTCCCAGTGTGCGTTTCTCCATCTTGTGAAAGATTGTTTGAACATCCACAAATTTGCGTTTCTTCATGTCAAAATCAATTTCGGCACGCAAAAACTCCTCGGCCAGTAGCGGCACATCAAACTTATTGGAGTTAAAACCGGCAATGTCGCAGCCTTCAATTATTTTGCACAGCGTCTTGCCCAATTCTTTAAAGGTAGGCGCGTCTTTCACATCTTCATCGTAGATGCCATGAATTTCAGAGGTGACCTTGGGGATGGGCATCTCCGGATTCACCTTATAGCAGTATGATTCTTCCGATCCATCCAGGTTGATTTTTAAAATAGCAATTTCCACAATGCGGTCCTTGGAGATATTGATACCGGTTGTTTCCAGGTCGAAAAATACAATGGGATTTTTAAGATGAAGATCCATAGTTTGTTATCGTTTTTTTAAATTTGTGAGCCACAAAAATAGCCAAAACAACGGTTTGTCGCATTATTTATCACTTATTTCAAGGTCATTTCTTTTTGCCGGGGAATGATCACCAGCCGTATGCGGTCGGCCACGGCTTCGTAGCGGTTGTCCGGAATAATTAGTTCGTGGACCAGGGGCTCAATGTTATCGTGCTGTATGTGTATGCGGTAAGCGCCGGCCGTGAGGGCCAGCACAAACTTTGCCGAATCGCGGCTTACTTGGTAGCGTCCCACCATATTATCCAGTGTGTCGGTTACTATTACATCAGGGCAAAAGCCGGGAATCACTCTTCTGCGTTCTTGTTTAAGGCGAATATCGCACTTAATTACCGCATTGTAAGGCTCCGTGTTGTTAAATACGACCTTATAAATGTCGTACTTGCCTTCGCCACCCGGCCGGATGGCCGAAACGTAGGCAAATCGCTTATCCTGAACCCAGGATATATTGTAGTTATCGTAAGTGTCGTTAATGGGGTAGCCCATATTTATTGGTTTTCCCCATTGCTTTTGTGTTGGATCCCAGTCCGCATAAAAAAGGTCATATCCGCCCATTGACTGTTCGTTGTCCGATGAAAAATACAGGCGTTGTCCATTAAGTGCCAGAACAGGAAAATTCTCATTGTAATTGGCTGAGTTAACGGCGCCGGGCAGCAGTCGTGCCTCGCCCCATTCGCCGGAAGGCAGCCTGATGGCATAATAAAGGTCGGTTAAACCGCTCTCGCTCTCCGAGGCAAACAGTATGGTGTCCTTTCCGGTCGTCATCCACACGCCATATTCGGCTCCTCTCGCATCGAGCGGTGGGCCAAAGTCGGCCATGGGTTCGAAGCGCAGGTTGCCTTTGTGGATGGCATAGCCCATGGTTTCGGCACCATCGCGATTATGAAAGGCAAAAAGCTGATTTCCATCGGGTGAGATACCCGCCACCATTTCGTCGTAAATAGAGTTTAGCTGCGAACCGATGGTTTTTCCTTTTTCAAAGTCCAACTTGTATTTTTGGGCCGCGCAAATGTTGTAATAATAGATGCCGGCATAGCTGTTATAGCGCTTGTCGGAAGAGTAGAAAAGCGTGTGCTCATCCTGTGTAATGAAGGGACTTACTTCATTGCGTCGGGTGTTGATGTGATTGCCGGGGTTAATGAATGTTACATCTATGGGCTGCTTTATTAAAGTTTGAGCATTGGCAATGTTAGCCTTCAGGGTAGTGGCCTGCTTCAGTGCCTCACTTTGTCCTGACAGGCACGGCAGTAAAGCGTTGAGTAGGGTTTCAGCCTTGCTGAACTCGTGGGCATGAAAAAGGGCTTGTGCTTTGTAAAGCAAGGCCTGCTCATCATTGGGTTTAAGTTTAAGTAAATGCTCAATGTAGGGCATGGCTTCCTCGCGCAGGGTGTTATCGCTAAGGTAGCAGTCAATAATTTTGTTTAACAGGTCTTTGTTGTCCTTATCTCTTCGCCACACACGGATATAGTCCTTGCGGGCTTTTTCGTAGTTAAAATATTTGTAGTACTTATCGGCACGTTGTTCGTACTTTTTTTGTGCCGGTGCCTGCAGACAGATAATTAGCAGGGCTAATAGTGTGAGTTTTGGCGTCATGATGAGATTCAGTTAGTGCATTAAAGTAAGCAATTTTTAACTGAATGATGCACATGATTTTGATAAAAGAATGCATCGTGTAAATGTGTGAGGAACAATTTTAATTTGGATTTGCCCCTGAACAAAGCCGTTTACATATTGTTTACAAGAAAAACGTACTACGCACTATGAAAAGACGACAATTTATTGGTTTAATTGGTGCCGGCACCATGGCTGCCTGCACAGGAGGGGCTAAAGGAGGAGCAAGCGCAAATAATAAAAAAGCCGTGAGTAAAGCACCTATTTCAGGTCACTTCTTTCCTGCTCTACCCTATAACTACGATGCATTGGAGCCCTATGTAGATGCAGAAACCATGGCCTTACATTACGATAAGCATCACAGAGGTTATTATAAGAAGTTTATGGCAGCCATCGATGGTATGTCCTTGGAGACGCAAAGTATGCCCGCCATTTTTAGTGAGGTTTCCAAGCATGGCGTAGCAGTGCGTAACAATGGGGGAGGGTATTACAATCATAATCTGTTCTGGGAAAATATGAGTCCAGCGGGAGGACAACCTTCTGCTAAACTCTTGAGTAAGCTGGTGAAGGACTTTAAATCATTCGATGGATTTAAGGATGCCTTTTCCAAAGCTGCCAAAACGCAGTTTGGTAGTGGCTGGGCCTGGCTAATTCTGAATGAACAAAAGGAACTTCAGGTAATTGCTACCCCAAATCAGGATAATCCGCTGATGGATATTGTGCCGCTCAAAGGTATTCCATTGCTTTGTATTGATGTATGGGAACATGCTTATTATCTTAATTATCAAAACAGAAGGGCCGATTATGTTGATGCGTTTTGGAAGGTTGTGAATTGGAAGGTAGTGAGTAAACGACTGGAGAAAGCCTTGAAAGGTGAATGGATAGGATAAGATGATTTTACATGAAAATTGCCGGAGCCCTTTTTGTCGAAAGGGCTTTTGTGTATTTTTATATCACAAATAATTGGCATGAAGAAGATTTTAATCATTTACGCACATCCCATTGAAACCAAGTCGAGGGTTAATCGGCGCATGATTGCGGCTGTTGAGTCAATGTCCAATGTAAGGGTTAATAAGCTTTACGAGAATTACCCTGATTTTTTTATTGATGTAAAGCATGAACAGAGCCTACTGGAGGAGCATGATGTTGTTGTGTGGCATCATCCTATGTATTGGTACAGTGGTCCGGCTTTGTTGAAGGAATGGTTTGATCTGGTGCTGGAGCATGGCTTTGCCTATGGCAAGGAAGGCAACTTTTTGAAAGGAAAATGGGCAATTAATTGTGTTACCACAGGGGGACGCGCCGCCTCTTATCAGGCAGGTGGTGTAAATCGCTTTCCGGTGCGTCAGTTTTTGTTACCCTTCGATCAGTCTGCTACTTTGTGCAAAATGCGCTATTTGTCACCTTATATTGTGCATGGTGTTCATCTGCTGAATGAAAACAACATTAAGGAAGTGGTAGCAGATTATACCCGATTTATATCTTTTTTGCGTGATGAAGAGTGGCAGGAAGAGCAGATCAACAGGGAGGATAGTTTTAATATTTTTATGAGCCGCGGTAAGAAACAATAATTAAACACAGTAGTATGCATCTCGACGCCATATTTTTCCAAATAATGATTTACCTGCTGGCCGCCGTTGTGTCAGTACCATTGGCCAAAAAGGCGGGGCTGGGCTCGGTACTTGGTTACCTGATTGCCGGCATTCTGATTGGCCCTTTTGTGTTGGGGCTGGTGGGTAGCGAGGGTGAGGATGTGATGCACATTGCCGAGTTCGGTGTTGTGATCATGTTATTTATCGTCGGCCTAGAGCTGCACCCCGGCATGCTGTGGCGTATGAAGCGTCTTATCTTTGGTTTGGGCGGCATGCAAATTGGTTTTACCGCCCTGGTATTTGCCACCCTCACGGCTTTGTTTTGGCTGAATACGGCACAAGCCATTACCACTGGTTTAATCCTGGCCTTGTCATCTACCGCCATCGTATTACAGACACTCACCGAGAAGGGTATGTTGCAAACACGAGGAGGACGCCATAGTTTCTCAGTACTGCTGATGCAGGATATTTCCGTGGTTCCAATTTTTGCGATACTGGCTCTGCTGGCCACTCAGGTGGTGAAGGACACCGGCGTGATTAGCGATGCTCCCGAGGCGACAGAAAGTGGATGGCAGCAGTTGCTCATTATCATTGCTGCCGTGGGTACTATTATCGTAGGGGGGCGTTATCTGGCTCATTATATTTTTAAGCTGATTGCCGAAACGGGACTGCGTGAGCTATTTACGGCTACAGCCTTGCTTTTGGTCATTGGCATCGCTGTGTTTATGGATGCTGTAGGACTATCACCGGCCCTGGGTACCTTCCTGGCCGGTGTGGTTTTGGCCAATAGTGAATACCGTTATGAACTGGAGGATAACCTGGAGCCTTTTAAAGGCTTACTGTTAGGAGTCTTTTTTATTTCGGTAGGGGCAAGTATCAACTTCGACTTACTGATAGAGTATTGGGCGCTTATTTTACTAATACTTACAATTGTAGTAAGTGTTAAGCTGGTAATCTTGTTTTTACTGGGTAAGCTCTTTAAACTGCCCCTGTCGCATAATATGCTGTTTTCATTTAGTTTGGCACAGGCCGGAGAGTTTGGATTTGTGTTGATTACTTTTGCCTTGCAAAGTGCTATTTACGATGAGTTTACGGCGGGTGTGCTGCTCATTGTGGTAGCCCTTTCGATGCTTATTACGCCGGTGCTCTTTATTATCAATGAGCACCTTATACAGCCCCGGATACTGAAGGAAGTGAGTTTGGAGGCCGATGAGGTGGAAGATAATAACCACCCGGTTATTATTGCCGGCTTTGGACGTTTCGGTCAGGTGATGGGGCGTTTCCTGAATGCCAACGGCATTAAGCTCACCATTATTGATAATAACCCGCATAATGTTCAGTATCTAAAAAAGTTTGGTTACAAGGTGTATTTTGGCGATATGACCCGTAAAGAGATGCTTGAGGCCGCAGGTGCTGCCAAGGCCAAAGTGCTTGTGGTGACGATGAGTGAGCGACATCAGATTGATAAACTCGTAGGACTGGCCCAAAAGCATTATCCCAATCTTAAGCTAATCGTGCGTGCCGTTGATGTGGCGCACGAGCTGGCGCTTCAGAATATCGGGGTGATGGGGCATCGTCAGGCTATTTTTGACTCGGCCATTGAGTTGGGAACAAGTGCGTTGTCGGCCATCGGCTTTAGCCGGCATGAGAGTTACCGTTCGGCTCTTACTTTCAAGCACCTTGATAAGCGTTTTATGGCTAACTTGCAGCAGCGTTATTCCAAAGATGATCCTCATTTTCTGATGGAAACCCGCAAGTTCTCCGAGCATTTGGAGAATATACTTTTGATGCATCAGAAACACCCTTATCAGGAAATGGATTGTGCCTGGGATACCCAGTCGCGCATTGAGGAGGAGAAGGAAAATCAAAACATAGGAAAGTAGCAAAATGGTTTGCTGGAGGCAGATAAATGGGTTTATATGGGATAATTACTAAGTCTTACTGCGATTGTATTTTTGTGTTTTTGCTTATATTAGCCATTGGAAAACAATCATACGACTGTATTTACAGTCTTAAAAGACAATTACTTATGAATAAATTATTTTTCATTGCCTTGGTGGCATTGGCAACCCTTGCAGGGGCTTGTTCCGACAGCAACGATGAGCAGGCACGATTTAGTATTCGTTTAACGGATGCACCAGGAGATTATCAGGAAGTGTTAATTGATGTGCAGGAAGTACAGATCAATGTCTCGTCAGAAGATAGTGAAGGAGGATGGCAGACTTTGGAGAGTACACAAAGTGGTGTTTATAACCTTTTGGATTTTACAAACGGGATGGATACTTTACTGGTGGA
The DNA here is from genome assembly GCA_947491945.1 of uncultured Carboxylicivirga sp. Classification (GTDB taxonomy): domain Bacteria; phylum Bacteroidota; class Bacteroidia; order Bacteroidales; family Marinilabiliaceae; genus Carboxylicivirga; species Carboxylicivirga longa. The sequence continues at coordinate 200,380 of CANLLN010000001.1, forward strand.
TGAATATTTACCAGCCGGTAAAATTTCGCAGATGCGTCTTGTTCTTGGCGACAATAATCAGGTAAAGATTGATGATGTTTATTATGATCTTGCTACGCCATCAGCGCAACAGTCCGGACTTAAGTTTAATATTCATGCTGATCTTAGCGCTGGTATTACCTATAAGCTATGGATCGATTTTGATGCCGGACGCTCGATTGTGAAAAAGGGTAATGGTGGTTATTCACTTAAGCCGGTTATCAGAACTTATACCGAAGCCACAAGTGGTGCTATCAAGGGAGTTGTATTGCCCGTTGAGGCAAAGCCCTACGTGATGGCTATTTCTGCCGAGAGCGATACTATCGGTACTTATGCCGATGTTGAGTCAGGGTTTTATCTGCTAAGCGGCCTGGAAGCCGGTACTTATAAAGTAAAATTTGAGCCTTCGGCAGAGTATGCTGAAAAAGAAATTGAAGGTGTTGCAGTACAAAATGGTTTGGTTACCGAAGTGGAAGCGGTAACACTTGAAACTGTTGTTGCGGAGTAGGCATTGATTCGTACAATTTATAGAATAACAAGCGGACCTTACAAGGCCCGCTTGTTTTATTAGCTGCCTAGCCAGGTTAGTTTATGCCAGATACCTTCCAAAAGGCCATGCTTCCTATGTTAGCCCCAGCAATGGTAGAATGCACCGGTTAGAAGCCTGAGCGTAATCGCCATTAAAAAGCTATAGATTGTTCCGGTATATTAATAAAAAAAGGCCGCATAGAATGCAGCCTCTTCTTCTGAAAAACTATTTTGAGTATCGACGTTTTTTTAATTAAAAGGCCGCGATAATGCCGTGGAAATCTTCTGCTTTTAATGAGGCACCACCAATTAATCCACCATCCACATCGGGGTTGGCAAATAATTCCTTAGCGTTTGATGGCTTACAGCTACCACCGTACAAAATGCTGGTGTTGTCAGCTACTTCAGCGCCATACTTGTCGGCTAGTGTTTGACGGATGAAAGCGTGAATTTCCTGTGCCTGCTCAGGGCTGGCTGTTTTGCCGGTTCCAATCGCCCATACGGGTTCGTAGGCCAGTACAATTTTACCAAAGTCCTCAGCCGAAAGGTGGAATAAAGCCTCCTCAATCTGAGATTTTACTACTTCAAAGTGTTTTTCAGCCTCACGCTCTTCCAAAACTTCGCCAATGCAGAAGATGGGCGTTAAGCCATTGGCCAAGGCCAGGTCTGTTTTTTCTTTCAAAATGGCGTTGGTCTCACCGTAGTATGCACGACGCTCTGAGTGACCTAGGATAACATATTGAGCACCTGTTGACTTAATCATGCTGGCTGAGATTTCTCCGGTGTAGGCACCGCTTACTTTATCAGCGCAGTTTTGTGCAGCTACACCTACAAGGTCAGCGTCAACCGTTTTCACAACTTCCGTAAGGTGGATAAATGGCGCACCTAATACAACTTGACAATTAGGCTTGTTAGCCTTTAAAATTTCATTCACTTCTTTGGCTAATGCTACACCTTCTTCTAGGGTGTTATTCATTTTCCAGTTCCCTGCAACAATGTTTTGTCTCATTGATAAAAATTTTAGTTTATTAGAATTTGTATAATATAAAAATCAATCCCGATAAAACAATCATACACAGCCATAGCCATTTGTGATTGTTGCCCGCATGCAGTACTTGAACCGAATGTGAAAGTGGGTTCTTTAATTCACTTGCCGCCGGCAGTTGGGTGTGATTATACTTTGCAATTACGGTTCCTTCTTTAATGATTACCAGGCCAGGATTGCCTCGTATAATGGTTTTCAATGTCGTTTCGTCGCACAGGGCGTAGTCAAAGGCTGCCTGATGCTTCATGTCAAACTGATAGCAGGCATCGCTTAACGAAGCTGTGGCAACATAAAAAAGCGCTTTATTTTGCAGCGCCGTATTCTTAATATCAATAAAATGCTGAATGTGTTCCGTGGAGATATTCTCCACCTTGGGCGCTACCATTAGGAACACAGGCTGTGTGTTATGAATGATGCGTTCCGTGATATCATCATTTTCGGTTGACAGGAAGTTAAGGGCAGCAATAGGCGGCTGATAGCCCTCGCGTATCACGGTAGTTTTACTATCGATAAATACCCAGGTGCTGTCTTCATACGGATAGTTATCCACACTAAACTCCTTTTGTACTCCTTCTTTCTCAAGGATGAAGGTGGTTTCGTACTCACCCTCATCGGCACCTTCCGGTATGCGCATTTGTGCGGGTATGTCTGCGCCAATGTGGTAGGGGCGGAAATCGAGTACGGGCAGATAGTAAAGGCTGTATAAGGATAGCCCCATGATAAATGACAGGCCTATAAAGGTGAGTAGATGTTGCCTGCCCAATGTCAGGGATGCTTTGTATTCTTTTCTTCGGTAATAAATAACCAGCGCAAAAGGCAGTGTGATCAGGTTCTTAAATAGTGTCTCCCAATTACTTAGCTTTATAGCGTCACCAAAACATCCACAGTCCGAAACGGGTTCGAACAGGGCTATGAAAAAGGTGATGGCGGTAAAGCCAAGCATAAAGAGGAGTGTTGGCAGTGCTACGGTCTTTATCTTAAAGCCCAGCACCAGGTGAAAGCCCAGTATAAATTCAACACTACAAAGGGCAATGGACAGTATTAAGCCAATGGTATCGCTGTTGTGAATGCCCACTACTTCGAGATACTCACTGATTTTGATGGCGCTGCCCTTGGGATCGACCGCCTTTACAAAACCGGAAAACAAAAAAACAAGGCCGGTCAGCAGGCGACTCACTAACTTTAACATTTTACAGATTTTTTAAGCGTTATCCTCATCTTCGGGAAACTCAATTTTTATGAGTGCAAAGATAGCATAATTGATCATGTCCATGTAATTAGCATCAATGCCTTCTGATATAATGGTTTGTCCCTGGTTATCTTCTATTTGCTTGGTGCGATGGAGCTTCATCAGAATAAGGTCGGTAAAAGAGCTTATGCGCATCTTGCGCCAGGCCTCGTCGTAGTCGTGGTTTTTATTGGTCATTAAGGCTTTGGATGCATATATATTGTCCAGGTACATCTTCAGTGCCTGTTTATGATCCATCTCCGGTTTATCGGCAGGTTTTAGCTTAAGCTGCACAAGGGCCATGGCGCAGTAGTTTACAATGCCGATAAACTCATCGCGTATTCCTTCATCTACCTTTGAAATACCTTTGGTTTCGATGCTTCGTATGCGTTGTGCTTTAATAAAAATTTGGTCTGTCATACTGGAGGGACGCAGGATGCGCCAGGCTGTTCCGTAATCCTTCATCTTTTTCTCAAAGATGTCTTTGCAAATATTTATGACGTGCTCGAATTGACTATCTGTTTGGGTCACCTTTAACTGTTTTAGAATGGAGGCGTAAAATTATCAAAAAAAGACAAATATCAGGGTATAAATCACGAATATCTAAAAGAGGGAGTCCTGTGTTCGCTTGAGAGAGTAGTTCATTGACTGCGGTAGCTTTCTCATGAGTAAAATAGGCTTTTGGCCGAAATGAACCCAAAGGCTGCTGTGATGGAATTGTCCTTGCCCGAAGGAAATTCCAGTCAAAAGCCTGTACGAATATACTTTATTGTTTTTGTATATTTATACAGGCCTTGTGCTTATGTATTATTTTTTAATTACCCGGTAGGCAATGCCCGCAAGGGCGCCAACACCGCCGCAGATGGCAATATTATTTTTTATAGATTCTATTCCGCTGATTTTTTGCCCAAAGGCAATCAGGCTGTTTTCAGCCGGTTTTAACAATGTAGATAAGCTGATATATTCGCCACCTATTTTACCAAAAAATACATATCCTAACACTAAGCCAACCATGGCAGTCAGGACAACTGTGATAATCGTGTTCTTCATGTGTATGTTGTTTGGTGGCAAATTTAAGTTAAAAAACACAGGGAAAAAATGTAATCTGTACTCTCAATTTTATGCTTGTCTATGTCTTTTCGATCCCGCCAATTAATGCTACCTTCAAGCAGCTTAAATAAAACTACATGTATATAAAAATAAAGGCCACGATGATGCTAATGTCTATTGTGTTTTTGCTTTTGGACATCAGCGCGTTGGGGCAGGGGAAAGTATTCGTAACGGAACGTAAGGGTTTCTTTAAAATAGTGTCGGCAGTGAATGTGCAGGACAGCACTGTGCGGATGGGGCCGAGTACAACCTATTACAAGGGCAAGATTATTGAGCAGGGGCCTTATCGGAATAATGAGCGTGTAGGGCGTTGGCGCTTCTTTAATCTGGAGAGTATTCTTGACTATGAATATGATTTTGATACACGGAAATTGGTATATGTGAGTGGTATCGATCGGGCGATGCTGAAGCAACAAACGCCCTGTTTGTATAAGGGCAGCCCACTCATCCCATATCTGTTTTTGGTTAATCAGCTGGCTTATCCGCAACGTGCCATCAGCGAGGCTGTTGAAGGCCGGGTAGTTTTGGCCTTGAAAGTAAGTCGCCATGGCCGTGTTACAGGTTTTTATTTGGCCGAACGGCTTCATCCTTTGATTGATAAAGCCGTTGTTGAAGTGGCGAAAATCATGCCGCCCGACTGGCAGTTTATTGCCGCCACACAAAGGGGACAGGCCGTTGAAGGCGAATACCATATAACCATTGAGTTTGCACTCGATTAATTGGTATTTTTTTGCTTTTGTCGCCGTTCAAAGCACTCATTAATATAGCGTTTTAGCTGATGATGTCCTTTTAGTTTTTGGTTAATTTCCCGGGTAATGGGCGAAAAGATAATTTCTGATGCCTCTTTTTCATAGAGAATGATGGACAGGCTGCGAATTTGCCGAATAGCTAATAAACGGTTTAGAACACCCTGGGGTAGTGGACTGTCCAGAATGATTGCTGAAACATTGTGAGCCATGGGTACATTCATCAGTGCCTCATGCTGAAAGAGGGACAATACTTTAGTTTCCGGCAGATTAAGGGGGAGTGTTTTAGGTGTTTTCGAGAAATATACAAGCGTGTTATCAAGGCCGAATTTTGGATGGTCGCGGTGGTTAGGAGGTAAAATAAAGTGAAAGTCAGAGCCTTTGTTTTCGCGTGAAGACACCCATAAAAAGCCACCCAACACAGTGGACAGGTGCTTGCAGATACTAAGTCCCAGGCCGGCACCACCAAAGTCACGTGAGTTATCATTGTTGGCTTGCCTGAATTTATGGAAGATATTGGGTATCTTATCCTCGGGAATGCCAATGCCTGTATCCGAAACAATAAACTCAAGCGACCCGTCAAGACGATAGTGGTAGGATAAGGTAATGGTGCCGGAATAGGTAAATTTTATAGCATTGTCCAGTAGGTGGCGCAATACCTGTTTAGTGCGCTCTTTATCCGATTGTATTAGCGGAGGATGATTAATACCAATGGGCTCTTCAATGCGTAGCTCTAGGTTGGGGTGTTTACTCAGCTGTTTTTGCAGCTGTTCGCGCAACTCGTTGATAATATCATGGGGTTTTATGTTGTCAACCCTTAATTGAATAAGTCCCGATTCTATTTTAGAAAACTCCATAATATCATTCAGGAGGCTGAGTAGTTCATTGGAACTGTTTTTAACGATGGAATGAAACTCACGGCGTTCCTGTGTTGTAATCTGCTCGTCGCACATGAGTTCGGTAAATCCCATGATGCTGTTTAGGGGCGTTCTTACTTCGTGCGACATATTGGCCAAAAAGGATGACTTAAGACGATCTGATTCTTCGGCACGTTGCCGTGCCTTTTTTACTTCCCGCTCCATTTGTTTTCGCTCCGATACATCCTTAATAATGCATAAAATGGCCTGTACACCAAAAAGCTTAAAGGGGATGTGGCTCAACTCTACCGCCAGCAGGTTTTTATTGGGCAGAATAACCGAGAAGGTATTCTGTGGTGCTGCCGGTGTGTTTTCATTACTCAGCAATTGTTGCAGTCCTTCATGCTCATCTTCAGTAAATAACTCAAGGAAGTTACAACCCATTAAGTTTTGGGGTTTCCTTTGCAGAAGGTGTAACATGCGGTCATTAAATTCAAAAACCTGATAATCATTACTAATGAGCATCACCGGCAGATGTGCGTTGCTTATGTTTCGCTTGAAATTAGGATCTATCTCCTCAATCGATTGCAGCTGCTCCTGTAGTTCAGTGGTCTCTTCAAAGAGTACAGCATAGAGTTGGAAACTTAAGTTTTCAAGCTTCAGAGGGCGGATGCTGATACGATAGTTGGTGTTGTTTTTGCCAAGGGCCATAAATGGTTGCCCATTATGGTTCAAAGTGTTTTTACGATCAATTTTTAGTTGCTTGTCCCAGTAGGCGCCGGCCTCTAATTGCTTGTCTTTGGGCAGTTGGTCATATAGAGCATTGGAACAAACAATTTTATATTCTTTGTTAGCGATGCAGGCGGCGTAAGGTAGCAGGTCGGCCACTTCCTGTAGATTACTGCTCAGTTTGTTGTTGGTTAATGGTTGGGTGGATAGGGTTCTGTGTGTTTTGCTTCGGCGGTTGTTTTTTAGGTTGATATATAAAAAAACCAGCATGGCCACGCCCAGTAAGGCAATGACCTGATAGAACAGGCTTTGTATCGAGTTCAGGTCGGGAACATTACTGTTTGTAGAGTTCAATAGCAGTGCCGACGTACTGACTTGTAGTATTTGATATGAAAAACTAATTAGGCTCAAGGATAATCAACTAAATCTCGGGTTACAAAAAAAATCAAGTCGCAAAACTATTTTTTTAACAGGGAATAACAAAAAACTAAAGCTTAAATAATGTATATTAAGAAGGTTCTTAATCATTTACTTATAATTATGCACACATTTCGAATATTCTTACCCGCTAAAAGCATTAACTTTTTTAACTTTGCAGTCTGAATAAAAAATATCAAGCATTTTAAAGGTACAAAAATGATAATTGAAAGTCAGATAAAAGCTTCTGTTGTTAAGGCTGTAGAGAGGCTCTACGGAGCAAGTGTGAATGCAGATGCGGTGCAGTTGCAGCTTACACGCAAAGATATGAAAGGCGATTACACGGTGGTTGTTTTTCCTTTGTTAAAACTATCGAAGAAAAATCCGGTAGAGACGGGCAACGATTTAGGTGCTTTTATCAAGGATGATTGCGATGCGGTGGCCGGCTTTGAAGTGATTAAAGGCTTTTTGAATTTACAGTTATCAACGGCCTATTGGCTGGGGGTGCTTAACGAGCATGTGCATAATGCCGGTTATGGTATTTCAAGTGCTACCGAAGAGTCACCGCTGGTGATGATTGAATACTCATCGCCGAACACCAATAAACCTTTGCACCTTGGGCATATCCGCAACAATCTTTTAGGGTATTCTTTATCGCGCATTGTGGCTGCCAATGGTAATCGTGTTATCAAAACGAATATTGTTAACGATAGGGGTATTCATATTTGCAAGTCTATGCTGGCCTGGAAGAAGTGGGGCGAAGGGCAAACCCCTGAATCTACCGGCAAAAAGGGCGATCATCTGGTGGGTGATTTCTATGTGAAGTTTGATCAGGAGTATAAGCAGGAGCAAGCTGCCCTGATAGCTGATGGTATGACCAAGGAAGAGGCAGAGGCAAACTCACCCCTGATGAAAGAGGCCCGTGAAATGCTGCTTAAATGGGAGGCTCACGATCCTGAAGTATATGCTCTGTGGCAGCAAATGAATCAGTGGGTGTATGCTGGTTTTGATGTGACCTACAAGCAGATGGGGGTTGACTTCGATAAAATATATTACGAATCAGATACGTACAAGGTAGGTCGCAACATGGTACTTGAAGGCCTGGATAAAGGGGTTTTCTATCGTCGTGATGACAACAGTGTTTGGGCTAACCTGGAAGGAGATGGTCTGGATGAGAAGCTGCTGCTGCGTTCTGACGGAACAAGTGTGTATATGACGCAGGATATAGGTACCGCCAAGTTGCGTTATGATGATTACAGTATCGACAAGATGGTGTATGTGGTGGGCAATGAGCAGAATTACCACTTTAAGGTGCTGGCCATTCTGCTGGATCGCCTAGGGCTTGAATGGGGTAAGGATTTGGTGCATTTCAGCTATGGTATGGTTGAGCTGCCCGAAGGTAAAATGAAGTCGCGCGAGGGAACGGTAGTGGATGCCGATGACCTGATGCAGGATATGATTGATACGGCTCGTGAGATGTCCAAAGAGCTGGGTAAGCTGGAGGGTTACAGCGAGGAAGAGGCTGAGGAAGTGTATCGCACTATTGCCTTGGGTGCACTTAAGTATTTTATCCTCAAGGTGGATCCCCGTAAAAATATGACCTTCGATCCTCGTGAGTCGATCGATTTCAATGGTAACACCGGACCTTTTATTCAGTATACTTATGCGCGTATTCAGTCCATTTACCGTAAGGCAGCAGCCAAGGGTATTGAAATGCCAGGCACAGTGTCTGAAGACACAGAGATGAGCGATAAAGAGGCACAGTTGATGCGCATGGTGGCTAACTTCCCGGCAGTAGTAGCCGAAGCCGGTAAGGTATACAGTCCGGCCATCATTGCTAATTTTGTTTATGATATGGCTAAGGAGTTTAACCAGTTTTATCATGAATCACCCATTGCAGTGGAAGAGGATGAAGCCAAGCGAGCCATGCGTCTGCTACTATGTAAAGTGGTGGGAACTACCCTCAAGAACGGTATGTGGATGATGGGTATTGATGTGCCGGAACGCATGTAAAATATTAAGAAAACAAATCATAATGAAAGGCCTGCTGATAGCGGGCTTTTCACTTTAAACACAGGGTCTTTTAGAACCATACCTCCCTTTTTTGCTGAATATTCTATATCTTTGATTATTACACGATAACGGTCTGATATAATATTTTTGATGTTGTACCGTTGTCTCAACAGACACTCAAACAAAAATTACAATACACATGAAAATTTCATCATTGGTTTTATCGGTACTCTTAATGGGCTCATCCTTAGGTGTCTTTGCACAAAGCGATTTAGGTTCAAGGTTTGATTCAATGAGCTTAAAGGCTCAGTACGATTATGTTTTTGATAAGTCGGAGACTTACGAGCATTACAAAGTGGTAAAGCGTAGTACGTTTAACTTATTAAAGAAAAATTCTTTAGACAGTGTAGAAGTGTATAAGAATGAGCTGGAAACACGCACGAATGAATTGCTAGATCTGAACAAGACACTTGCTGCGAAAGATGATAAAATTAAGCAGTTGACCGAGGATTTAAATGCGGCAACCAACTCAAAGAATAGCCTTGTATTTTTGGGTATGGAGCTTGGAAAGAGCCTTTATAATACTATTATGTGGGGTCTGGTGTTTGGTTTAATCACCATTGCGGTGGTATTTTTCCTCATGTTTAAACGCAGTAACTTTGTTACTCACGAAACCAAAAGCCGTCTCAATGAAGTAGAGGAGGAGTTTGAGACCCATCGTAAGTCAGCACTTAAACGCGAGCAGAAGTTGGCACGTGAGCTGATGGATGAAAAGCTGAAGCATAAGTTTTAATCAACCCCTTATGTGCAGATGTACCTGCCGGGTTATAAAAGGCCACCTCATGTGAGGTGGCCTTTTGTGGTTTTATTTTTACTCTTTATCTCCTGATTCAACGGTCAGTCGATCTTCAATCATGCGGTTATTGTATTGTTGTATAATGCCTTTCATTAGGGGAAGGTGATTCAGGTATTGCTGATCAGTGTCCTTGATGTTATTTTTCAAAAATGGATCTTTGCTAAGGTTGTAGGCACTAATAATATTTTCCCCATCGAAGTGGATGACGTAATCGCCATGGTACAGCTGATAACTGCCATTGGTGTAGCTGATGGAAAATTTATCAGCTTTCTCATCCAATAAATCGTTCCCAAAGGCCACATATTCACTTTCGCTATAGCCGATGTAGTTCAGTATCGTGGGCATGATATCGATTTGCTGCGCCACTGCGTTGTTTACGCCTTTTAGGGTGCTGTCGCCCGGGCTGAAAAATAAGAGTGGTATTTGAAACTTATTGAGGCTGGTACGAGATATATCGTAATGGGCTACCGTGCTATGATCAGCTGTTATAACAAACAGTGTATTGTCGTAACAGGGCATTTTTTTGGCGGCTTCAAAAAACTTGCGCAAGGCATTGTCGGTGTAGCCAATGCATTGATGAATGGGCAGTGTGCCCTTGGGGAAGAATCCCTCATACTGCTCAGGTACTTTGAAGGGATGGTGTGACGATAAGGAAAACAAAGCGGTCATAAAAGGACCTTGCATTTTGTTCATTTCCCGGGCAAAAAACTGGAAGAAGGGTTCGTCCCAGATGCCCCACATACCATCAAACTCATCGTCGTTATCAAATTCTGTCATGCCCTGGTAGCGATCAAATTTTGCTACGTTAGCAAAGGCATCAAAACCCATAGAGCCATTGGGTGCCCCATGGAAAAATGCTGTTTGATAACCCGCCTTTTTAAGAAGGTGGGGCATTCCATTGATTTGGTTAGCCGAATATTCCGATACAACATAGGGAAGTACCAATGCCGGTATGCTGGCCAGCACCGAGGGCATGGCATCAATAGATTTGCGGCCATTGGCGTAGGTGTTGGGGAAGATGAGTGAATGCTGTGCCAGTGAGTCTAAAAAGGGTGTGTAGCCTTTGTATCTGCCATTATCCAGATGGGGATTAAAGGAACCTAAAAACTCTCGGTTAAAGCTTTCGAGAATGAAGATAACAATGTTTTTTCTATTTTGATGCGCCGTACTATCCGGATAATAAATAGGGTTATAAGCTTGCTCAAGGATTGCTTCATCTTCGAAGTAATTATACGTTGTAAAATTCTTTTTGCCCCAGGTGCGAATCAGGCAGAAGGGGGTATTTAAAACCAATGCCATCTCGTCGGGTGTGTTTACATATTTACCGGCATTGGCCATGTTGATAGGGCGGGTGGAATGGCGGTATCCTCCGCGCATGCCAATTACCGAAAAGCCTGAAAAGAGCGTGATGGCGACCAGCGATGCCAGTGCATAAAGCCATTTATTGGGTAGTTTGGCAGGTCGTGGTTTTATCCATGAGTAGGCTTTGGTTAAGCAGTAAATGGCAGCAATAAAAAGAACGGCAACGTACCAGTAGTCAATTAAGAACTGCCCCCATAAGCGAAGCATGTTGGTTTCATTTTCCAGAATATTAATCACATTATAGGTGGTTCGCTTAAGAATGAAGCGATAGTAGATCAGGTCTATACTGTTTAAAGCTAGTCCAATTCCATTAAAACTTACAAAAATAGTCTTAAGAAAATTCTGGTAGCCCTTACTAAATTTGAAGGGCAGGGGTAACAGGTATAGCAGAGCATAAAAGGCATTAAGGTATAGCATTGCACTTAAGTCAAACTTAAGTCCACCCCTCATAACTGTCAGGAAGCTGCCAAAGGTAACATTGGGAAATAATTCCGTGTTGAACAGATAAAAGATGATGCGGAAAGCGCTGTAAAAAAGCATTACCACCACCAGTTGATATAGTAAAACGAGGTATTCGTTTTTTTCTTTATCCGAATGACTTAAAAACTTCATATTAACTTTAAAAAAAATTTGCACAAAGTTAATAATGTCATGGGCTTTTCGGGTGCTTTTCGTATTAAGATTTCTTAATGCCTGCTAATCGTCATTGAGCCATTGCATGGCCGCTTCTTTTGTGGAGAACTGATGTCGTTTGGTTACTGAATTTTCGGGCAGCCACGAGAAGAGCATGGCATAGGCTGTAATTTTAGGATCTTGCACGCAAAACGCGGTCTTCACCGATTTGCAGTGCATGGTTTTTTCCTCTGCTTTCTTCGACAGTAAATGGATTTCATCCAGTCGCAGATCGATGGATGCATGCCGTAAATCGTAAAATACTTTTAGTTCATCAGGCAGGCTTTGCATGCTTCCCAGTTCGTCTAAAAAGTCGTACAAGTCATAAAGGGTTGCCGGCCCTTCGATGGAAACATGTAGTATATTGTCGATAAAGGCATAGGATATCATTTGTTGTATGTTAAGGGTTTCTATTGGTTTAGCCATTGTTTGAATTCTTTTGCCAGCAGGGCACGTTGTAAAATGTTAACAAGTGTTTGGTTGGGGAAATCCTTAAGAAAAGCCTCCACCTCTTCCGGCTGAACATTGGCCTTGGTAATCAGTAGCTTTAGTTTCTTTAATGCGGCGCCCGTTAACTCATCCTCAAAGGGTAACCACATAAATTCCAAACCATTACTAGTGTTTGTTGCATCATCAGAAGGCTTAGCAGAAAGCCTTATTTTATATTCACTGATAATGGTTGAAAGGATGGTTTTACATTCAGTTTTTACCGGATCGCCTGTTCCCGATTCGTCACGAAGAGCCCAGCTGCTGTATGCATAGTCTATCTTATCGATGGCCGCTACCTGTGGCGAATTTACTCCGAAGCAGGAGCTGGTAATTAGTATGGTGGCTTTTTTCCATGATGCCAGGTCGAAATCCCTTTGGTCAATCAGGGTCATTTGCTTCTCCAGTAATTCTAAATATGATGCATCGATGGTCATACAGCCTTCATTAATGTTGTGATGAACTATTGGGTACTAAATGTAAAAAATAATGTTTGTGATGGCTTCATTCCTTGTTTGCTTTTTGATAACGGGCTGCTTATTGGGGGTAATGGCTGAAAAAAAAGCGATAAGGATAAAACTCTTCGATGTAACTGCTTGGCCCGTTATGTGCTTATTGCCAACTGTAGCTCAAAAAAAAGCCGACCTTCTGGCCGGCTTGTAAATGGTTGTTTTATCAGGCAAACTGTTCCAGGGTTTTCTTTATGATATCAATGGCTTCACGCAGTTGTTCTTCGCTGATAACAAGGGGTGGCGCAAAGCGGATGATGTGCTGATGCGTAGGTTTGGCAATCACACCATTTTCTTTCATGGCCATACAAACGTCCCAGGCGGTTTTTCCGTTCTTTGGTTTGATGGCTACGGCATTGAGCAGTCCTTTGCCGCGTACCAGCTCTATCATATCCGATTTGATACTGCACATCTCGTCGCGGAAAATCTTACCCAGGCGCTCTGCATTCTCCGCCAGCTTTTCATCTTTTATCACATCAAGGGCAGCCATGGCCACCTTGCAGCCGAGGGGATTACCTCCATATGTAGAGCCATGTTCGCCGGGTTTAATCACCAGCATTACATCATCGTTAGCCAGCACGGCCGACACGGGGAATACACCCCCTGATATGGCTTTGCCAAGGATCAGTACGTCCGGTTTCACGCCCTCGTGATCACAGGCCAGCAGCTTTCCTGTGCGGGCTATGCCGGTTTGTACTTCGTCAGCCATAAATAGTACATTTTTAGCTTTACACATATCGTAAGCTTTACGCAGATAGCCTTCATCAGGTACATAAACACCCGCTTCGCCCTGTATAGGCTCCACTAAAAAACCGGCTACATGAGGATCTTCCAGTGCTTTTGTCAGGGCATCAATGTCATTATAGGGAACGGTAACAAACCCCGGTGTGTAAGGGCCAAATCCTTTGTAGGAGTCCGGGTCGGTTGACATGGATATGATTGTGATGGTTCGTCCGTGAAAGTTATCGGCACAAACTATGATTTTAGCTTCGTTCTCGGGAATGCCCTTTTTGTCGTATCCCCATCTGCGGCATAGCTTAAGGGCGGTTTCATCGGCCTCGGCACCCGTGTTCATGGGCAAAACTTTATCGTAACCAAAATAGCGGGTCATGTATTCTTCAAACTCACCCAGCACATTATTGTAAAAGGCACGTGAGGTAAGGGTTAACTGTTGAGCCTGGTCGTTCAGTGCTTGTATGATTCTGGGGTGGCAGTGCCCTTGGTTAACCGCCGAGTAGGCCGACAGGAAATCGAAGTAGCGCTTGCCTTCAACATCCCATACATAGATGCCTTCTCCTTTTTCGAGAACAACGGGGAGAGGATGGTAGTTATGTGCGCCATATTTCTCTTCGCGGGCAATATAATCTGCGGGGCTCATTTTTTTGTGGGTCATAGTACTGATTTAATAGGTTATTATTATCTTTTTTTGGTCAGTAACAAAAATAGAAGATTAATCGAGAAAATAAGTGAGTCAATCACTGAGTTTTATCATTGTTATAGAAACTGTTGGGAGGAAGCTTGATATTTTATATGAGGAATGATTTCGTGAATCGTTGATATTAGATTAATTTTATCGGCTTGTTAATGAAAAATATAATAGATGTTGTTAGCCGGAACCATTGTAAATGCACTTACTGTTATTGTGGGCAGCCTTATTGGCCTTGCCGTAGGTAACCGTATTCCCGCCCGAATAACCAAGGGGGTGTTTCAGGCAATTGGTCTGTTTACCCTGGCTTTGGGTGCAAGCATGGCTATACAAGGGCAGTTATTGTTACAAATTGTTTTCAGCCTTATTATTGGCACCATAGCGGGGGAACTGCTGATGCTGGATAAGCGCATTGACAAGCTGAGCGATGGACTAAAGGAGCGGCTGAAGCTAAAAAATCCCAAATTTGCAGAGGGTTTGCTAACTGCTTTTCTGCTCTACTGTGTGGGCTCAATGACCATATTGGGTGCCATCGAAGAGGGGATGGGAAAGGGATCGGAGATATTGATGACCAAGGCGATGATGGATGGTTTCTCATCCATCGCATTGGCTGCCATTTTTGGTGCAGGTGTTGCAATGTCAGCAGTGCCATTATTCCTTTTTCAGGGTAGTATTACCCTGTTGGCCTATTGGATGGGTGATTTTATGTCGCCGGTTGCCATTAACGAACTAACAGCCGTGGGTGGTGTTTTACTGCTGGGGTTGGGTGTTAATATTCTAGAAATTAAGAAAATACGAATTATGAATATGTTGCCATCGCTGGGCGTTATATTACTGTTGGTGTGGCTTACGGCTGTTTATAATTCTATATGATCAAAATTAATATACCTTGGAAGCAAATACAAAAGCACTATTGATTAAGATGTTTGAGGCATGGGCCGGAGAAGATGCGCGTTCATTCAGAATGTTGCCCCCCTCAGGATCTTACCGCGAGTATTACCGCATTAGCGGGCGCAGTAAATCGGCTTTGGGTGCCTATAATGCCGACGAAAAGGAGAATATTGCTTTTCTGTCGTTCTCCGATCATTTCAAATCCAAAGGTCTACCGGTGCCCGAGATATATAGTGTTGACCTCGAGAATAATATCTATTTGCACCAGGATTTGGGTGATGTAACACTTTACAGCTTTTTGCAGGGTTTACGAAAGGGAAAGGACTTTCCTGATGAACTGCTTTGCTTCTATAAAAAGACTATTAAGAAGCTGCTTTGTTTCCAGATTAATGGTGGTGACGGCCTGGATTTTGATAAGTGTTATCCGCGTCATGCCTTCGATCGTCAGTCCATGTTGTGGGATCTGCACTATTTTAAGTATTACTTTTTAAAGTTGGCGCGTGTACCCTTCGATGAGCAGGCACTTGAGGATGACTACCATCAGCTTATTGATTTTCTGCTGGAAGCCGAGCATCATTATTTTCTGTATCGCGACTTTCAATCGCGCAATGTTATGGTGGTTGATGATGAGCCTTGGTTTATTGATTATCAGGGGGGTCGTAAGGGAGCCTTGCAATACGATCTGGCTTCGCTGCTGTATGATGCCAAAGCGGATATTCCGCCTCAGGTGCGTGAATCACTTCTGGAGTATTACATGGATGAGCTGGAGGCATATAAAACGGTGGATCGAATTGCCTTTAAGCGACATTATCAGGCTTATGTGTTAATCCGTATCATGCAGGCTATGGGTGCTTATGGTTTTAGGGGTTTTTATGAGAAAAAGGAACACTTCTTAAAAAGCATTCCCTATGCCATTAATAACCTCAAATATTTATTGAAAACAGTGGATTTGGGCATTGAACTGCCAACACTTTTTTCGGCCTTGCGCAATGTAACAGAGTCGGAGGAGTTAATGACTATTGGGCAACGTAGCAACCAACTGACGGTTCGCATCACCAGTTTCTCCTATAAGCGGGGTATTCCTGTTGATGTATCGGGCAATGGAGGTGGTTTTGTATTTGATTGCCGTGCCATTCATAATCCCGGTCGTTATCCCGAGTATGCGGATAAAACGGGGAAAGATGAAGAGGTTATCGCCTTTTTTGGTAAGGAACCCGAGATGGCCAACTTCCTTAGCGATGTATTTGCCCTGGTTGATAAGTCGGTAGAGAAGTACATTACAAGGGGATTCAGGCATCTGATGGTAAACTTCGGTTGCACAGGTGGCCAGCACCGTTCAGTTTATAGTGCAGAGCAGTTGGCGGCGCACCTTCAGCATAAATACAAATTAAATGTTGAGCTTAAACATGTGGAGCAGGATATGAAGAAGTGATAGTTTATACGGTTATGGGAAAGAAGAAGTGTAAGGATCCGGATAATCTCAAGCATCCGGTGGTTAAAGAGAGTCATAAGTATGTATGCAAGAAATGTGGCTGTGGCTCAAAGAAGGAAGAAAAGCTGTGCAAACCTCAAAAAATTAAGAAATAGTGAATGCCATGATTTTTGCTGCCGGCCTGGGCACTCGATTACAACCCTTGACTCATAACTTGCCCAAGGCCTTGGCTCCTTTTAATGGGCGTCCTTTGCTGTGGCATGCTATAAAAAGTGTTGAGCAGGCGGGTGCGGAGCGCGTTATTGTTAATGTGCATCATTTTGCCCACCAAATAATTGACTATTTACAATCCAACGATTGGGGGCTTGATGTGTGCATCTCTGATGAGACGGATCAATTGCTGGATACTGGAGGAGGCCTGGTGAAAGCCAAGTCTTTGTTTATTGCCCAAAAACCCATATTAATTCGTAATGTGGACATCATAAGCAGCGCTGATATGGACGCTTTTCTCAAGGCGCACCAACAAGGTGGTAATGCCGCAACGCTGATGGTGAAGCAACGCAACTCATCGCGTTACCTGTCTTTCGATGAGCAGATGCGCCTGTGTGGCTGGAAAAATATAAATACAGGCGAGCATATTGACGTATGTCAGGTGCATTCGTCTGTTGATTTGGCGTTTAGCGGTGTTCATATAGTGGAGCCTCCCTTGGTAGAGGCCATGGGCGATGTGCGTCCTTTCTCCATTATACAAGCCTATCTGTCGCTGGCGGCGCAGCATCGTATTGTTGGTTATCGGGTAAGCAATGAGGTGCCTTGGTTTGATGTGGGTACAATTGAGAAATTAAAAGAAGCAGAATTATATTATAAATCAGGGAAATAATTGAACTAATGAATGAACATCAGAGTGGAACGGGGCGCCGTCGTTTGGGTGACCCATTGCAACGTTTTATTAAACTCTTTTCAAGTGGTAGTGCCCTTTTAATGATGGCAACCGCTATTGCTGTTGTGTGGGCTAACCTCGATCACGAAAGCTATCACCATTTCTGGCACAGTCCCTTTGGCCTGTCAAGCGAAATGTTTAATGTGAATATGGGGCTGATGCACTGGGTGAATGACGGTTTAATGGCGGTCTTTTTCTTTGTGGTGGGGCTGGAGATAAAACGTGAGTTTCTGGCCGGTGAGCTGAGCTCCTTCAAGCAGGCCTCGCTGCCTATCTTTGCTGCCATCGGAGGTATGTTAGTGCCCATTTTGCTGTATTTCTTATTTGGCTTTGAGGGTGATGCACAAAAGGGATGGGGGATACCCATGGCCACCGATATCGCTTTTTCGTTGGGTGTGCTGGCCATCTTAGGCAAAAGAGTGCCACTGGCACTTAAGGTGTTTTTGACTGCCTTGGCAATTGTTGACGACTTGGGTGCCGTGTTAGTAATTGCCTTATTTTACGGAGGCGACCTAAACTGGACCTACCTTTTGATAGCGGCCGGCCTTATGTTGGTGCTTACAGTGGCTAACCTGCGTGATGTTCAGAATTTAAAGGTTTATACCTTGCTGGGCTGCGTTATCTGGTACTTGTTTTTGCAGTCGGGTGTAGATGGCCCTGGAACAGGATTACATGCCACCATTGCCGGTGTGCTCATTGCCTTTACTATTCCCATGCGCCCCAAGGTTCATATTAATGAGTTTTTGGCACGTATTAAGTCGGCTCTTACTCGTTTCAATTCGGTACCGAAGAGTGAAAATAAAAGGGTGTTGACCGATGATCAGTTATATGCCATTAATGAAGTTTCGTACTGTGTGAAAAAGGTGCAGAGTCCTTTACAGTTCATCGAGCATCAGTTTCATGGGTTTATCAGCATGTTTGTATTGCCTGTTTTTGCCCTGGCCAATGCCGGTGTTACCTTAGTGCATCAAGGAGAGGGGAGTGGCGAAGTTTTTACTACTTTATCCCTGGCCATAGCCTTTAGTCTGGTGGTTGGTAAGGGTATTGGTATCACTTTCTTTTCATGGTTGGCAGTTCGTACCGGCATTGCGGTGAAACCCCGCAAATCGTCATGGACCTCCTTTTTTGGTTTGGCTTTACTTGGCGGTATTGGTTTTACCATGTCGATATTTATTGCCAGTCTCGGGTTTAAAGGACAGCCTGATCTATTGAATCAAGCTAAACTGGGTATTTTTATCGGCTCTATTATATCTGGATTGCTAGGATTTTACTTGCTTAAATATTCGCTTAAAAAAGATGAGCAGCAACAGCCCGTAACCACCCGAAACGATTGATCGTAAATCCGCTTGTTCTGAGTTGTGTATTAAAGTATTAAAACATTGAATAATAGTTAATTACTGTAAGATGTCAATTTTTTCTACGCACCAGGGCGAGCTGGCTGCTTTGGTTACGGCCATCTGTTGGATGTTTACCTCGTTATCCTTTGAGTCTGCCGGTAAGAAAGTAGGCTCTATGGCCGTTAATCTTATTCGCCTGGTGATGGCTATTGGTTTGCTTGGGACTTTGCAATACCTACGTTTTGGATATTTTTTTCCGGAGGGAGCCAGCGTTGATCAGTGGGTGTGGTTGTCGGTAAGTGGTTTAGTGGGTTTTGTTGTGGGCGATATGTTATTGTTCCAGGCCTTTGTTGTGGTGGGTGCACGCATATCCATGCTGGTTATGTCTTTATCACCACCTTTGGCCGCCTTGTTTGGCTGGCTGGTGCTTGGCGAACAGCTCACCTTGGCTCATCTTATTGGGATGATGGTTACCATAAGTGGTATTGCATTGGTGATACTGGGTAAGCCGGTGAAAGGTAAGCGGATTGATGTTAAGTACCCCCTGAAGGGTGTATTACTGGCTTTTGGGGGTGCTACAGGACAGGCCTTGGGTTTGGTATTAAGTAAGTTGGGCATGGGTACTTACGATGCGGCATCGGCCACCATGATACGCGTTATTGCGGGTACCATAGGTTTTGCCATTCTCTTTCTCTTTACGGGTCACTGGCCTCGGGTGTTGCAGGCTTTAAAACATGGAGCAGCCATGGTGCGCATCTCTATTGGTGCTTTTTTTGGTCCTTTCTTGGGTGTTTCCTTCTCGCTGTTGGCCATAAAATACACTACCACAGGTGTGGCCTCTACTATTATGGCCATTGTGCCGGTGCTAATTATTCCTCCTGCCATCATTCTTTTTAAGGAAAAAGTGACTTTAAAAGAAGTGGTAGGTGCTTTGCTGGCTGTAGCAGGCGTGGCGGTATTGTTTTGGTTTTAAGCTGTTATTTTAAGCATCACCTTAGCGGCCGCCAGCAATGTGCCTGTCATCAGTATAATACTGAAATAGATAAGGCGGGCATCGCGGTCGAAGGTGCGGGCAATGCCCGACTTGAGTAGGCGTTTGTTATGGTGCGATATAACCATGAAACGTGGCAATACCCGCAGGTAGATACGGTAAACCACCCAGCCCAGCAATAAGCCCAGTAAAAAGCCGCCCAGTATATCTCCCGGGAAATGTACACCCATATAGATGCGGGAGTAGGCATTAATGGTGGCCCAGGCAAATATGAAAAAGCTGTAAGCAGGTTTTCTGAACAATAAAGATGTGAACATGGCTAGACCAAATGAGTTGGTGGAATGCGATGATACAAAACCGTAAAGGCCACCGCGTTTACCATTAATAAGATGCACCAGATACTTTAGCTCTTCATCGTGAGAGGGACGAAAACGCTCGATGCCGTGCTTAAATACGTTGGTAGAAATCTGATCGCACAGCACGATCAGTAGGCCAATAGAAAGCAGGGTGACGAAACCACGAAGGCCGTGTTTTTTAAAGATAACATAGGCCATGGTTAAATAAAGTGGAATCCATACCTCTTTACTGGTAAACATCCAGAAGAAATTGTCCCAATAGCCATTGTGAAAGCTATTTAAAAATAATAAAAGTTGCTTATCCAGTTCAATCAGTGATTCTAATAGACCCATGTATTCTAAGTTTGTGCCGAAAATAATGTTTTCTTCTTATTTTTTATTACGTATCTTAAGTTTTCTCGCGATACAGTTCAGATTACTAAGGCATATGCCATAATTGAGTTATTCGTTAAATAACATTATCTTTCTGAACGATGTAGTAGAAAAAAATAGGGAAATTTTGGCTTTAACCTCCTGCTTTTTTGGCTTTGTAGCCAGCCTTATGCAATAAGTCAACTACTTTGTCTCTGAAATCGCCTTGGATAATAATCTCTCCGTTCTTGGCCGATCCACCCACACCGCACTTGCTTTTCAGTGTTTTTCCCAAATCCTTTAAGTCATCTTCGTGTCCGATAAATCCGCACACCAGGGTTACTTTTTTGCCAGCCCGTTGCTTTTTATCCAGCATCACACGTAAGTCCTGTTGTTGGGGTGGTAGGGTATCCTCCTGATTCTCTCCGCTATATTGGTAGTCAAAATCCTGATTAGTTGAAAAGACGATTCCATCCAGGTTTCTCCATTTTTTCTTTTTCGCCATTGTTGCTAATTTTTATGGCAAATGTAAGTACTTTGCATAAAATTATCAGTAATTATCTATAAGCAATTAAATAGTAGAAGTGAGAAGAATTAAAGGTATAAAGGTTATCGCTTTTGATGCAGATGATACTTTATGGGAGAATGAGACTTATTTTAGAGAAGCTGAGCGTCATTTTGCTGATCTAATGGTGAACTATGCCGATCGCGAAGAGACTATGCGTATTTTGTATGAAGTTGAATTGCGCAATATACCCGTTTACGGCTATGGTATCAAAGGGTTTATCTTATCCATGATTGAGACGGCTAATTTGCTGTCCGGTTTTCGCATTAGTGCACATGAGATTAATGAATTGATGGAGCTTGGGAAGGCCATGTTGGATAAGCCTGTTTACCTCTTGGATGGAGTAGAAGACACTCTTGCCCTTTTGTCACAGCGCTATAAGCTGGTGGTAGCCACCAAGGGAGATTTACTGGATCAGGAGCGCAAGCTGCGTAAGTCGGGTCTGTTAAGGTATTTTCATCATATTGAGGTGATGAGTGACAAGCATAAGGCAGCCTACGAAAGTCTGATGGCACATCTCGATGTGTCGGCGCATGAGTTGCTGATGGTGGGTAACTCTCTGAAATCAGATATTCAACCTGTCATAGAAGCGGGAGCTTGGGCCGTGCATATTCCTTTTCATACTACCTGGCAACATGAACTGGTAGATGAAGCTATTGAGTCGCCTTGCTTTTTTGAGCTTAGCAATATCAATCAGTTGGAAGCATTGCTATAATTAATCTTTGTTAAAAAGCTCCTGCCTGGCAAACAAACAGACATGTGCATGGTTTGAGTTTAAAATTAATATTATAATGGAGACCTTAACATTAACAACGCCGGCCTTATTATTCTCGGCAGTATCACTAATACTACTTGCTTATACGAACCGTTTTATGGGCTACGCCGCCCTGGTACGTCAGCTCTACGATCAATTCCGTAGTAATCCGGATATGGTATTACAATATCAGATCATAAATTTACGCAAGCGTTTGTATCTTATTAAAAACATGCAGTTGCTGGGTGTTGCCAGTCTTATGTTTTGTGTACTGTCGATGTTTCTGATTTATATAGAGGTATTTGCACCCGCTGCCTATGCTTTTGGCCTTGGGCTTTTATTGCTTATCATATCACTTTTACTGTCGGGGTGGGAGATTAGGATATCGGTGCGCGCGCTCGATCTGCATCTTAACGATATGGAGCATTTTGGGGAGACTAATAATTTTTAGGGTATTAAAAATCAATAGCCCTGTACGAAGTGCAGGGCTATTGATTTTACATAATATTAATAACCACAATGGGGTTGAATTTTAAATGCGTCTGCCGTGTATTCTCTAATTGTTCTAGGCAAAAAACTTATAGCTGAGTAACTTATAATATAGCTTAGCCACCATAAAGTCTGGCGCTCGCAACCCATCGATGGGTGCAAACTCCACGATGTCGAAGCCCACTACGTTTTTACGCTGAAATACTTTTTTGAGGTAACGTATTGTGGTATCCCAGCTCAGGCCACCCGGCTCGGGCGTGCCGGTTGATGGCATGATGGAGGGGTCAAAAACATCCAGGTCGATGGTCAGGTAAACATCATCGCCCATCAGCTCAATGCTTCTATCCATCCATTCCTCGTTTCCGTATATAGACTCTGCAAAAAAGCATTTGTCCTTGTTCAAAAAAGGCTTTTCCACCACATCCATGCTACGTATGCCCACCTGCACCAGGTTGGTGCTTTGAGCCGCTTTGTGCAGGGCACAGGCATGGTTGTACTCACTTCCGTGGTAGTGGGGTCGCAAATCGGAGTGTGCATCCAGCTGCAATACCGTCAAGTCTTTGTATTTCTTACGGTAGGCTTCAATAATGCCGATGCTGATCGAGTGCTCACCCCCAAAGAAAGTCAGAAATTTATTGTGTTTCAGCAGTTCTGTGGTGCTATTGAGAACAGCCTCATAAACCTGCTCGGGCGATCTGTTTTCTTCGATTTGAGGCAGTATATGAATACCTTTCTTATACACCTCTGAGTCGGTTTCTATATCGTAAAACTCCAGATTGGGGGTAGTCTCCATAAAAACGTCAAAACCTTTATCGGCTCCTTTGCCCCAGGTGCTGGTACCATCGTAGGGGATAGATTGCAGCAATATTTGTGCCTCGCTCAGCTCAATGGGCTGGTCGTCAATGTCTCCAAAAATCTTATTCATCTTCCAGGTAGCCTAAAATATCCAACATTTCCCGCACCGATTGTTCATCGCGGTAAACTGTATCCACAATATTTCCCGTATCATCACGGTCGATGATCACATGCTTAGGGGCCGGTATCAGGCAGTGTTTAATACCGCCATATCCACTCACCGAATCCTGGTAGGCACCTGTATGGAAAAATCCCAGGTACAACGGTTCTTTGTCGCTAGCTTTGTAGCTGGGCAGTAGTACCTCCTGGTTAAAGTCTTCGGAGTTATAATAGTCCGAATGGTCGCAGCTGATGCCCCCAATATTCACCCGGCCATATTCGTTATTCCATTTATTTACCGGCAGTAAAATAAATTTTTCCTGTATCGACCAGGCATCGGGTATGGTGTTCATCAGGCTGTTGTTGATGATGTACCAGTTCTCGGTGTCGTTTTGTTGCTTTTGTTCCAGTACCTCAAAAATAATGGCACCGGCCTCACCCACGGTATATTTACCAAATTCGGTGTATATATCGGGCTCCATCACATTTTCTTTGGTACAAGCAGTTTTGATATTTGATATAATTTCGTGAATCATATACTCATAGTTGTACTCAAAGCCCAGGTGGTTGCGTATGGGAAATCCACCGCCCAGGTTAAATGATTCCAGCTCTTTACTCTCTTTTTTAAGCTCAACATACAGCTTTACTGCCTTCTGAAACTCACCCCAGTAGTAGGGGGTATCTTTAATACCTGAGTCCACAAAGAAATGGAGCATTTTAAGCTCTACCTTATCATTGTTCTTTATCTTCTGATTAAAGAAATCGATGATTTTATTGTGCTGAATACCCAGGCGCGAGGTGTAGTAAGCCGACTGCGCCTCTTCGTTAATGGCCATGCGGATGCCAATCTTTAGCTTTTGCTTGGCTTTAAGTTTCATCAGCCGATCGTACTCATTGATGCTGTCGAGCACAATGATGGAATTGGTAAAACCGGCCTCTTGTAACTTAATGATTTTCTTAAGATATTCATCGGTTTTATAACCATTATGAATGGTGATGATATCCTTGTCTATCTTACCCTTTTTGTGTAGGTAACGCACCAGGTCGATGTCGAACGACGAGGAGGTCTCAATGTTTACATTGTGCTTAAGTGCCTCGTTAATAACGTGGTTAAAGTGGTTGCATTTGGTACAGTAACAAAAATGGTACTTACCTTTATAAGCGTTGTTTTTAATGGCACGGTTAAATAAATTACGTGCTTTTTTGATTTGGTCACCAATTTTTGGCAAATAGATAAATCGAAACGGTGTTCCGTATTTATCAATTAGGTATTTTAGCGATACCCCATGAAAGGTGAGGTAGTCATTCTTTAAGTCAAAACCTTCCTGTGGAAAGTAAAAACTTTGCTCAATCAAATCAAAATACGTGTTCTTCATCTATGATAATCCCATGACGTGTTATAAAATTAATCCTCAGCAAATTTATCTAAATTACCATTAAAAGCGCGGTAAGGCAAAGAAAATAATTATACGCTGTGGTGCTAAGTTAAGTTTGACTTCTTACAGGGCTTGTCTAAATCAATTATATTCTGCAAATTCGCTTTCCTCATTAACCGATCAATACACAATAATTTGCTTTTAAAACCGCGGACACTACAAAAACGGCTAATGCGTATTATGGGCTTGTTTGTTACGTTTAGCATTATGAGCTTTGGACTGGTGCACTACTATGCAGTACGTAAAGCTGTAATGAAAGATGTGTATGATAATCAACTCATAATGACTTTAAAAGCGCACCAGGGGCAGTTTTTGACAACGATTGAAAAGGCCATTGAAGCGGTTGACATACTGGCCAACGATCCAGCCTTTGTTGCTTGGTTTGGCAGTAGCAAAGAAGATAGTGTGATGAAGGCCCTTGCCCTGGAGAGACTCGATTTCTTTAATGATGAGTTGGACTATCCGGCCATTTTTGCCGTTAACAAAAGCACCTTGGAATATTGGTATAAAGACTATTCATTGCTTGATATCGTGTCGGAAGATGACCCCGATGATGCCTGGTTTTTTAATTCCCTTAAAGGAGGTCTTAAGAGTCAGCTTAACTTCGATCACGACAATAATTTAAATCGGTCGATGCTGTTTGTCAATGCATTGATAGGCGATACGCAAGATCCATTGGGAGTGGCCGGTATCGGCATTGATCCATCGTTTCTTATTCATCAGTTTGAGTACAATAAGCCCTCTAAGAATACGCGTTTGTGGCTTCTTGATCAGCAGGGTAAAATTCTCTTGTCGGAGAAGTTAGGGGAGGTAAATACCTCGCTGAATAGCCTCCTGGATAGCGCTGTTGTGGATGAACTGTTAAGCGGTGGTGCCGAACAAATTATCCGCGAAGTATCCTTTAAGGGACGTACCTGTGAAATGGCAAGCATGCGAGTGGGGAGCACCCAATATCTGGTAGTGATGGTCATTCCACAGCGCGATTTATTGGCGATTCTCAATGTTATTAGCTATAACACTATCTGGCTAACGGTGGTGGTGCTTCTACTAACACTTATTGTGACTTCACTTTTGGCCAGAAACATTTCCAGACCCATTCTGCACTTAACGCAGCTAAGTAGTGATATGGCGCATGCCCGTTTGAATATTCAGGTGAAGGATAAGCTTTTGAGACGATCGGATGAGATAGGTAAACTGGCCACCGCCTTTGATGCCATGCAAAAACAACTTGCGCGAACGATCGACCGCTTGAATCAGGCGAATATTGATCTTAAAAATGAAAGAAAGCAGTTGAGAAATATAAATTCTGATTTGAGTGTGGCGATTCGAAAAGCCGCTGAGAATGAGAAGCTCACCAAAGCTTTTATGGCCAATATCAGCCATGAGATCAGAACACCCATGAACAGCATTATGGGCTTTGCTCAGTTGCTCGAAGAAGACTTGGCGGATCAATCTGATCTTCAGTCCTATGCTGCCATTATTGTAAAAAATGGTACCCATTTGTTGGCGATCCTCAACAATATTATTGAAGTGGCCAAAATGGATTCGGGTCTCACTAAACCTTCCTACACTACCTTCTCGGTACAGGAAGTAATTAAGGACAGCCTGAGTCTTTTTACTTATAAGGCAGGCAGTACACTAACCCTCATTGATAGAGCTCAGGAGTGCGAGTCTGACTGTATTTTGTACAGCGATATAATATTGGTTAAGCGACTGTTAAGCAATCTTTTATCCAATGCAATAAAATACACTCCACACGGTAGTATTGAGGTGGGTTTTCATATCGACGGAGACCATGTTATTCTTTATGTGGCCGATACCGGTATTGGTATCGATACTACCGATCAGGACTCCATCTTCAAACCCTTCTGGCAAGTTAAGCATGCCCGGAGTGTTAACGAAGGAGCCGGTCTCGGATTGGCTATCACACAGAAAATGGTTGAGTTATTATCAGGTCGTATATGGGTGGACAGTGCCCCGGATAAAGGGTCTATATTTTATGTATCACTCCCGATCAATAATCATAAGTAAACTCCTTCCACATCCACCTTATGGTAGATGGGTGTATTCTTAAATTGCTGGTGCCAGTTTTCTTTTGAGTAGATGTAAAGTGAGATGGACTGCGCAGACTGAAGTTCGATTTGATAGCGGGCATCCAGATACTGTTGCTCCAGCTGAAAGTCCACCTTTTCGTTGGTTAAAACATAAATTTGAATGTCCTCGTGCATGCTCGTTCCCTGCGGAAATAACAATACCACCTCGGCATACGGATCGAGGGATTGAATATGCGCCTTCACCAAATCAGAAATGTCACCCGTTAATTGCTTCATGCTGCAAAAATAAGATTTATCTACGGTGATATGACAGCCCCAATGCTGAAAACACGTAGGCTGCATCAGCTTTTCAGTGACCAATATTTGACAAACCTTTGTACTTGGTTTATATTCAGACCTTGGTGGCAAAAAGTAAAGAGCGTTTATTCCATCACATAAACACGCTTTACGCGGCGACTAATGCCGGTGAGTATTTCGTAGGGAATGGTGTCGAGTGTATCCGCCAGTTCTTCCACCCGAATGCCACAGCCAAATATTTCTACCACATCGCCCTCTTTGGCATCAATATGGCTAACATCGGCCATGCACATGTCCATACATACATTACCTACAATGCGCGCCTGCCGGCCGTTGATTAGTACATAACCTTTGCCATTGCTCAAACGACGATTAAAGCCGTCGGCATAACCAATGGGGATTACAGCTATGCGCGTTGTTTCTTTGGCTTTTCCTTTGCGCCCATAGCCAATGGTATAACCTTGCTCAACAGTTTTTAGCTGTGAGATATAAGTTTTGAGTGTATTAACCGGTGTTAAGGGGGCTTGGATGGATGATATGCCGTACATGCCAATGCCCAAGCGCACCATATCAAACTGAGCATCCGGAAAGCGCTCGATGCCGGCCGAGTTAAGAATATGTCGGAGAAATGGGTAGCCCAGTTGTTTTTGCAAGTGGCTGCACAGGCTTTTGAAGGCGTCTATTTGCGAGCGGGTAAAGTCATCGTGTTGAGCCTCGTCGCTGCCGGCAAGGTGAGAGAAGGCACTGCAAACACGCAGTTGAGGTGCCTCCTTGAGGCATTGTATCAGGCGATCCACTTCATGGGTTAGGAAGCCCAGGCGGTGCATGCCGGTATCTAGTTTAATGTGTACGGGTACTCTGGTTAGGCCTTCCCTTTGTACAGCATTGATAAAAGCCTTCAGTACTTCAAAGCTGTATATCTCAGGCTCCAGCTCGTAATTGAGCATCATCGGAAAGCTGCTTAGCTCGGGGTTCATCACAATAATAGGCAGCGTGATGCCGGCCTTTCGTAGTTCTATGCCTTCATCGGCAAAGGCAACGCCCAGATAATCTACTTTTTGGTGCTGTAAGAGGTTGGCAATCTCAAAGGCTCCGGTGCCGTAGGAGTAGGCTTTTACCATGGCCAGTGTTTTCGTGCTTTTGTGTAGCTTACTTCTGTAGTATTGCAGGTTGTTGGTCAGGGCATTGAGGTTGATTTCCAGCACTGTTTTATGGCGGCGCTGCTCCAGTAAGGCCGAAATGCGTTCGAAGGCGAAGTTACGGGCACCCTTCAGTAGGATGGCCTCATTCTTAAAGCCATTAATGTCAATTTGTTCAAGAAAGCTTTCGGTAGTGGGATAGGCATTAGTACCACCCATTGCGCGGTATAGCACCTTGCCAATGCCGATAAATTTACTAATTCCCTTTTCTTTACTTAACTGTTGAATACGTTCATACAGCTGTTTGTCGTTTACGCCACTCTGTTGTATATCGGATAAAATGAGTGTTTTGGATAAGCCGCTTTTGGTGCCCATCTGATTTAAAAAGTCCAGTGCCAGCTCCAGCGAAGTTAAATCGGCGTTATAGCCATCGTCGATAAGCAGGCAGTTATTAATGCCCTCTTTCTGCTCCAGACGCATGGCAATGGGTTGCAGGTGGGGACATTCTTTTTTGATGGCTTCCGGCGGCACGCCCAGCTCCAGGGCTGCCAGGATCGATAGTATCAGGTTATCAATGGATATGGCATCCTGATAGGGACTGCTGATGTGCAGCAAGTCGCCCTGCCAGTTAAGTGTCAGATGGGTTATGTTGTTGCTTGTAATTTGTTCAATAACACGCAGGCTGTTGCCGGGCTGATGGCCACAACTCAGGCGTTTGGCGTTTGGATAATGTGTGGTTATGGCCGAAGCAACTCTTCTATCATCGCCGTTAAACAGGATTACACGTGCGCTTCTGAAAAGTTTGAGTTTCTCTTTGATTTTGTGATCAGTATCTTTAAAATTCTCCTGATGCGCCTGCCCGATATTGGTAAAGATACCTACTTCAGGCTCAATGCAGCTCGCCAGTTTCTCCATTTCGCCGGGCTTTGAGAGGCCTGCTTCAATAAGTGCCACATCAATGTTGCCGGGCAGCATGCAGATGGATAGGGGTACGCCCAGCTGACTGTTGAAGCTACGCGGCGATCGTCCTACTTTATGGGTGTGGAGAAGCAGTCGTGTCAGCCACTCTTTTACTATGGTTTTACCATTGCTGCCTGTGATGCCCACGAAAGGCACGGTAAATGAATGGCGATGCTGCATGGCAATGGCTTGAAGGCAGGTTATGGTGTCGTCGCAAATAATAAAACCGGCCTCAGGGTAGTCAACATAGCTGACCCCGGCATCTTCCTCCACCAGAAAGGCTCTGATGCCCCGTTCGTAAAGGGTATTTATATAAGCGTGTCCATCGTTACTCTCTGTTCTGATAGCCGCAAACAGCGTGTTGTTGGGCACAAAGGTTTTTCGGCTGTCATAAACAATCTTCTCTACCCTTGCAAGTGCGTTGCCATGGGTGCGCGCCGAAGCGAAAGTAGCCAGTTGAGCGAGTGAATAATTCATGCCTTTGTTTTTGCCTTGATAAAACAACGACGACAAAGGGGCTCGTACTCATTCTTCTCGCCAAGGACAACGAGCTTGTCATCGTCACTCAGGCGATGCGAGAACTGTGCTAAATCGCCACAGCGCATGCAAATGGCGTGTACCTTGGTTACGTATTCGGCGGTGGCCAATAAAGAGGGAATGGGGCCAAAGGGTTTGCCCTTAAAATCCATGTCGAGGCCGGCCACAATCACTCGTATGCCCTGATTGGCCAGCTGCTGACACACATCGGCGAGGCCCTGGTCGAAGAACTGAGCTTCGTCAATACCCACCACATTAACGTTACCACTCAAAAGCAGGATGTTGCCCGATGACTCCACCGGTGTTGAGCGTATGGCATTGGCATCGTGCGATACCACTTCGTCGTTACTGTAACGAACATCAACCATGGGTTTAAATATCTCTACCTTTTGCCGTGCAATATTGGCCCGTTTAAGTCGTCGTAAAAGTTCTTCTGTTTTGCCCGAAAACATGGAGCCTACAATTACTTCGATCCAGCCTTTTTGGGAATCTCTATTTGCCTTATTCTCAAGAAACATTTAGTGTATCCTTATTATTTAATAGCAATCATTAACTTTGTGGAATAAGTTAGAAGCCACAAACACCATGGAAAAAGAAGCACTCATTGATATTATCCTTCACGACCTTAAGGAGGTTCACACATTGGTTAGCACCTTTAAGAGCAAACAGGAGCTGAATGCAGCTTTTATCAACTTAACCCGCACTAAAGTAGCAAACATTAACGAAGAGTTAATGCTGTTGGAGCAACTTAATACAGAAAAAGTATCCGTTGCCAGTAATGAGTCAGGTTTAACTTCGGCAGCACCAGCTACTTCCATTGTTTCGGATGGCGTGGCTATCGCTGAGTCATCACATCGTTTTGCCAGCGGCGAGTCCAACGAGGAAACGGAGGTTTTACCATCGGCACCGGAGCCGGCGCAGCCTGTTGTGTCAGAAAATGACGAAGCACCACAGGCAATGGCTACAAAGCCTGCGGCAGTAAAGGAAGAAGTGCCTGTCGATGAAGTGCCACAGGAAAGTGAGATGCCGAAGGAGGAGGTGAGGCCGGCTGCCGAGCCCGGTGAGGCGATTGTTCGTAATGAAGCGATCAGTACTGCAGGAGTCGGACCGGACGAAGAATCGCCTGTTGTAGCCACGGCCCCTAAAGCTATGGTGTTGGGCGAGATGATCAAGAAAGAGCGGTCGTCGGTGAATGAGGCCATGGCCAACCGTCAGGAGCAGGTGGCTGATATTAAGCACCTGGGTAAGCCGGTGGATGATGTGCGTAAGGCGCTGGGACTCAATGATCGTTTTTATTATCAGCGCGAGTTGTTTGGTAATAATGCCGATCTGTTTAACCAAACGCTCGATCAGATTAATCAGATGGATTCCTATCAGGCGGCCCTCAGCTTTCTCAAGTCGAATTATAGCTGGGAAGCCGATAATGATGCCAGCGAATCGTTTTATAAAAGTATTCAACGCCGATTTATTTAATCGCAATAAGTATTCAGTGTTTTAGTCAGTAGGCAGAAGTTTCCGGATGTAGTAGGAGAAGTGTGTTCTTAAGACAATAAAAAGACCGTAAATGAGTAAATTGTATGTAGTACCAACGCCCATTGGTAACCTGGAAGATATTACGATGCGTGCCATCCGCATACTTAAAGAAGTGGATTTTGTGCTGGCCGAGGATACCCGTACCACGGGTTTTCTCTTGAAGCATTTTGACATATCCACCCGTATGATGTCGCATCATAAATTTAATGAGCACTCCTCGGTGGATAAGGTGTGTCAGCGTATTAAAGGAGGCGATACGGCCGCCCTGGTGTCAGATGCAGGTACACCGGCCATCTCCGATCCGGGCTACCTGCTGGTGAAGAAATGCATTGAAGAGGGTATTGAGGTGGAGTGCCTGCCCGGACCCACTGCTTTTGTGCCGGCCTTGGTAAATTCAGGTCTGCCCAACGATCGCTTTTGCTTCGAAGGATTTTTACCCCAGAAAAAAGGTCGCAAGACACGCCTGGAATACCTGGCTGAAGAGACGCGTACCATGGTGTTTTACGAATCGCCCTTCCGGCTGGTGAAAACATTGGGGCAGTTCATCGAGTACTTCGGGAGTGAGCGTCAGGCTTCTGTGTCGCGCGAGATCAGTAAGCTGCATGAGGAAAACAAGCAGGGTAGCCTCACAGAGTTAAAGGAACATTTTTCGGCTAAGAATGTTAAAGGAGAAATTGTGGTGGTAGTGGCCGGAAAGGTGGAGGAGAAGCGCAAGAAAGAGCGTGGAAACAAAGCTGCCCATAATGAGGATAATTAGTTACAAAACAAATATATGCAGATGAAGTATTTTGTTTCCTTAATGTTATTGCCGCTGCTGTTTGCCTGTAAGTCAGGCCGGGGCGATCAGGCCTTAAGCAATCGTGAGCGCGACTCGCTGATGATGGTATCCGTGGAGAAAGACCGACAGATGAACAAGCTCGTAGGTGCCTTACTCGATATTGATGATAACCTTCAGCAGATTAAAGAAAAAGAACAGCTGATAACCCTCAATGTGAGCCGCGATGAGGCCGGATCAGAAGCCGTTGAAGATAAAATAAATCGCGATATACAGGCTATTTACGAACTGATGGTGCAAAATAAGGAAACCATAAGCCAGCTGGAGCGTCAGCTAAAGCAGGCGAGCACTAACAGTAGTAATCTTAATAAGCTGGTGAAGCGCTTGAATACTCAACTGAAAGATAAAACCCTTGAGATTATTGAATTGCAGGCTCGCTTGAAGGAGCAGCGCCTCACTATAGATGATCTTAACTTTAGCTTGGAAGGACTTCAGTTGGTGGTTGATTCTCTGGAGGGCGCCCGCCATGCTACGCAGCAGGCTTTGGATGAAACCACGGAGAAACTCTACAGGGCTTATTATGCCTTTGGCTCCAAAAAGGAGCTGAAAGAGGAGAATATCATCAGCAGTGATGGTTTCCTGAGTAAGAATAAGCTGCTTTCTGATGGCTTCTCACAAGACTATTTCACCGCCATTGATTATCGCGAGTTGGATTCCTTGAATCTGTTTATGCCCAAGGCCAAAATACTGTCGAATCATCCGGAATCATCTTATACGCTTGAAGAGAGTGAGGGAGGAGCTATGGTTTTGACAATTAGGGATAAGGAGCAGTTCTGGCGATTAACAAGGCACTTGGTTATTCAAGTAAATAAGTAAGAGCAATACATGCAGAAGACGACACATAAGTACAAACATCTGTTTTTTGATTTGGATCATACGCTGTGGGACTTTGAGGCGAATTCGGAGGCCACACTGCGTATTTTATTTAGTAGCTATCAGCTGTCGCGTTACTTTACGGATTACGAACAGTTCCATGCCAAATATGAAGTTCACAACCGTTTTCTGTGGGCGCAGTACCGTCGTAGCAACGTGGATAAGAAAACGCTTAACGTGCAGCGTTTTTACCTGCCTTTTGCCGAGGTGGGTTTTGATGATCATGCCGTGGCGCAGCAGTTTGCCAATGATTACCTGCGCATCAGTGCCACGCAAACGCTTCTTTTCCCAAATACGATGGAGGTGCTCGATGAACTGAAAGAGCGTTACACGCTTCATATTATCACCAACGGATTTAAAGAGGTGCAGAACAAGAAGTTGGTTAATAGTGGTTTGCGGTCTTATTTTACCAATATTTTTATTTCGGAGTTGATAGGCGTACAAAAGCCCGATACCTATTTTTTTGATTATGCCGTAAAAAGTTGTCATGCCAGTAAAAAAGAATGCCTGGTGATCGGCGATAGTCTGGAAGCGGATATTCGGGGTGCGCAAAAGGCCGGCATCGATCAGGTGTTTTTTAATACGCGACAGCTTGATTTTGAAGGAGAGGTGACCCATGAAATATCCGCCCTAAAGGAGCTGCTCACCTTTCTTTAATGCCTGACAATTGAAATTCGTGTATTTTTTGGCAGACTATATTTGCAAGCTGTCAATAGTCTCTCAAATTTTGATACTTTGTACTTTTCTGGCTTGTCCAGATTAGGTGATTGAGTCGTTCAATGGCATTTCCTTATATTTGCAGAAATAATCGCTTGTGTAGTCTCAGTTAAGAGAGGTTCAGGCAAGTTGTAAGAATTTAGTTATGCTAGATAGTAAAGATACCATTTGTGCCATATCAACCGCTCAGGGAGCCGGTGCCATCGCTGTAATCCGTTTGTCAGGGCCTGAGGCGCTTTCTGTTTGTGAACAAGTGTTTGTGCCGGCCACCAAAGGAAAGAAACTGACTAGGCAAAAAGCCAATACCGTTCATTTTGGCAGTATCAGCGATGGTGAAAAGGATTTGGATGAGGTGTTGGTGAGTATCTTTAAAGCCCCTCATTCGTTTACCGGTGAGGATATTGTTGAGATTGCCTGCCACGGCGCACCTTACATACAGCAACAGCTATTACAATTGTTAACCCAACGTGGTGCGCGCCTGGCAAGGGCGGGGGAGTTTACGCAACGGGCTTTTTTAAATGGTAAAATGGATTTGTCGCAGGCCGAAGCCGTTGCCGATTTGATTGCCTCGCGCAGCGAAGCCGCCCGTCGTGTTGCCTTACAGCAGATGAGGGGTGGTTTTTCCAATGAATTGATTCATCTGCGCGAGCGCTTGCTTAATTTTATCTCCTTGATTGAGCTGGAACTGGATTTTAGTGAGGAGGACGTTGAGTTTGCCAATCGTTCGGAACTCTATCAGTTGGTGGATGAGATAGCGCATTTACTAACTAAGCTGGTGCAGTCTTTTTCTTTGGGTAATGCCATAAAAAACGGAATCCCTGTGGCCATAGTGGGACATACCAATGCCGGCAAGTCAACGCTTTTAAATACTTTGTTAAAAGAGGATCGGGCCATTGTATCGGATATACACGGTACTACGCGCGATGTCATTGAGGATATTATCAATATCGAAGGAATGAGCTTCCGTTTTATCGATACGGCTGGGATACGTGATACGCACGATGCCATCGAGAGTTTGGGCATTGAGCGTACTTACCAGAAAATTGACAAGGCCACCATTGTGTTGCTAATGCTGGATGTGAATGATCCGGATGAAAAGATACACGAGGCCATTACCAATGTTAAACAACGACTTAATGAGTCGCAGCAGTTGATTGTGGTGATCAATAAGATTGATTTGGCTGGTGAGGAAGGTGCTGCCCGTTTTAATAAGAATAGCTTTCGTGAGCTGTCGGGTACCGATGCCATAGTGCCCATTTCGGCCAAGCAACAGGAAAATATTGAAGCCCTGCACGATGCACTTCTAAAGACAGTTAATCTTTCGGCGCTGGATAACGATGAGGTGATAGTGACCAATGCCCGCCATTATGAGGCCCTGCAGCAGTCGCTGGAGGCCATTATGCGAGTGGGAGAGGGGATGAAAAGTGGTTTGTCCGGCGACTTCCTGGCGCAAGACATCCGCGAAGTACTGCATTACCTAGGCGAGATAACCGGACAGATCAATACAGATGAAGTATTGGGTAATATTTTTAAGAATTTCTGTATCGGAAAGTAAAGTGTGTTTTTCGAATTTAACTACAAGGTCAAAAGAAGTAAAATAGAATGCAATTAAAGTCAATCAAAAAGCTTACCAGTAATGCATTAAGGATAATTGATATCAATCTGCCTTGAATTATATAATGAGTTTCCTTTTACTTCACTTGACTTTTATTTTACAATTCTTTACCCTACTTTTACAACTACACATCGTAAACGTTGTAAAAAATGAAAATAAGCCTACGAAAAAGAAAGCTTAAGAATGGTAAGACCAGTTTATTCCTTGAATACTATAAGGGATACACAAAAGATGAAAACGGTAAAATCAAGCACAACAGAGAATTTGAAAATCTTAACCTGACCATTTTTGACAAACCAAAGACTCCGACTGAAAAGCTGGATAACAAAGACACACTAACTTTAGCTGAGAAAATTAGGACTAAAAAGCAGGCTGAATTTGATTCGGGAAAATATGGCTTTCAAAGCAATACTAAGTTCAACGCTAACTTTATTGAGTACTTTAAAAAACTCACTGATGAACGTTTTGAAAGTAAAGGTAATCATGGCAATTGGGATAGCTGCTACAAACACTTAACAAAGTACTTCGGTCTTAAGCTTCTATTTAAAGACTTTACAGTTGAAAAAATCAAGGACTTCAAGGAGTATCTGGATAAAGAAGCAACTACCCCACAAGGCAAAAGACTTTCTACGAATACGAAGTTATCCTATTTTTCAAAAGTTAAAGCAGCTTTAAACCAGGCATTTGAAGAGCATATCATCTATGACAATCCCGGTAAACGAGTAAAGGGCTTCCCTAAAGCGGAAGTTGAACGACCATATTTAACACATAGTGAAGTTCAAAAGTTAGCAAAGGCTGAATGTCGAATACCAAGTATTAAGAAAGCTTTTTTATTTGCATGTCTTACTGGCCTAAGGTATTCTGATATAGAAAAGCTAATCTGGAAAGAAGTCCGTGAAAATGAAGATGAGTTGCGAATTGTTTTTACCCAGAAAAAAACTGATGGTCTTGAGTATTTATATATCAGTCAAAATGCGAGAGAATTACTTGGTGAAAGAGGAGCTCCTGAAGAAAAGGTAATTCCAGACCTAAAATATACTGCCCAGACTACAAATATCTTAATGAAGTGGGCCTATAAAGCCGGGATTTTCAAGGAGTTCACATTTCACTCTAGCCGTCATACCAACGCAGTGCTTATGCTTGAAAATGGAGCAGACATTTATACAGTTTCTAAAAGACTTGGCCATAAAGAAATTAGGACAACTGAAATCTACGCAAAGATCGTTGACGCTAAACAACGAGAAGCCGCTAATATCATTCCAACAATCACCTTATAATAAATATGAGAGTATTATATAATAAGTTTATTAAACAAACTAATGCTATACAAGATTCTAAGACTGAACATCATGTCAGAACTTTCAAAGAGTTTTTCTATTATCACAACACTAACAATGATTGCCAAAGTCAATACGAAATAGCTTCTCTTTTAACTCAAATTAGAACAGATATAGAAAACATAAATCTATCATGTAAAGAAATTGAAGGTCAAATAAATTCACCTGTATATTTAAACGACGATCAAATTTCAACCCTTTTTTGTGAGTTTAAGAGTAAACTTCTTAAAAATATTGAATCTGTGAGCCTTCATAGGTGGCTATCGCTTAATATTCAGGAAAGCAGAAAGCTGACAATTCACATATTGGAAAGTCACATCATTGATGAATTTGAAAAAATTCTTATTGCAACGCACATATGGATTACATTCTTTTTTAATGATAAAATCTTTAAGTATTCAATAGTAAAAGATAACCTATATGAACTATGCCCTATAAAAACAGCAGAATATGGATATTCATTTGGTAATAGCTTATTAAGAACAGGATATTTTGATGGTCTATCTTTGTATATATTGGATAATCAGCAAACGATTAGCTACCAAACGATTTTCAGACTACACCCAACTGATTTATCACATCTTCCATATCCAGCAAGAGTGATATATCGTGAAGAGTTAATAAAGCGAATTGACACGCAAACAAAAGTAAACTTGTCGTCAGATATTCATGGGATGACAATTAATAACTTAGTAGATTACTACGAGTATGCGCAAAAGAGCATAGGTAAACTCCCATTGCCCCTTAAATTCAAACTCAAGGATAAAGAAGCTAAAAAGAAGTTTAATAGCATTAGTAAATACTTTATCAAAAATTGGAAAATAGTTGATTGTACGATTCTGGAGTTTGTAAAATTAACAGAGGTAGATTCTGATGAAAATCAAGTATTTAATGTTACTAAATTTAAAAAACCCTACTTTTTCTACTTTATTGATATTCTAAGCCAAGAATGCATTTCAAAACATGGGATGATATCTGTAATAAAAGATCGATTTACTTTCGATGGTGAACCATATGAATATGAAAATAATTCTCTATCAAAAATGAAAGAAAGAAGTATCAATGACAATTTACCTCTCAAAGACAAAAACATTATCGATGAACAACTGAAATACATGTCATAGATGATAATAAAATGCAACCTCCTTCAAACGCTACAAATCACGAATACAACACTTTAAACTGCCACATATTGTCATCATTAATGCATGACCTTCTTTTCTTGACCTCATTTTCCTTTGTTTGCCATGTAAACTGATACTGGCCAGTATCCATGTATAACCTTTAAAATGAAGTATCATGGATCATTACGAAAACATAAATGATCGATTAACTAAAATCGAAAAGCTCTTATTGTGCCAAAAAAAGTCAATGACATTTAATGATGTGGTTGAGTACACTGGTTTTAAGCCATCATACCTCTATAAGTTAACTAGTTCATTTTCAATACCTTACAGCAAACCCGGCGGCGGAAAACTTTTCTTTGATAAGGATGAAATTGATCGTTGGCTACTAGAAACCAATCGAGTACGAACAGAAAGCGACTTGGACCAAGCTGCATCTGATTTCTTATTGCGTAGGAGAAAACAATAATACGTAAATATAAAAGGCGTTGCCCAATCAACGCCCATCAATTCTTCTAATTCCTTTAAACCACTTACAAAAATAGTATAATGGCTAAATATAGGCAAATCCAAACCCATTTTTGGACTGATGCTTGGGTAATGGATCTTACTCCAGAAAAGAAGTACTTCTACTTGTATATCCTCACAAATGATAAAGTAAAACAATGTGGTATCTATGAGATACCGCTACGAAAAATGGAAGTTGAAACAGGATATAACCGAGACACATTGCTGCTACTGCTGGATGAGTTCGTAAAAATGAACAAGATTCGTTACAACCTAGAAACCAAGGAGATATGCATCATTAATTTCAGCAAGTACAACTTTACCCAGAGTCCTAAAGTAAAAGCATGCATTAGGAAGGAATTTAACCAAGTAAAAGACAAGAAGTTAATAGGGTATATATATGGTATGCATAGTCTATACAAAGACTATGATAAGTCTATCAATACCGATGCGCAAGAAAAACAAAAAGAAGAAGAAAAAGAAGAAAAAAAACAAAAAGAAAAGATACTTGAGGTTTACTCTAAGGAAATTGAAGACATTCTTTCTTTTTGGGGGTTTACAGGCAAAGACGACAAACGAGAGCTTCTATTAAAACAATTACAACAACTATCAAAGAATCAAATACCTCTCGTCGTGTTTTTTAAGCAAGCCAATAACTATATTACTTACAAACAATCTGTTTCTGAGCGAAAACATGCTTTCAATCGCTTTTTGGGATTAGACAATCCTAATGACATTAATACAGCTGGTTGGAACACTGAAAATTGGGAGCACAAGTTAAAATCCTTAAAAAGAATCAACATAACAAATCAAACTAAAAATTATGAATCAGGACTATAATAGACACTTAGAAGCAATCTATAAAATCGGCCGAAAATGCACAAGCAACTTTGAATTGACAGATTCCGATCTGTGGATCTACAAACTTCTACTAAAGTATTTTAATAATGACCCAAGTTTCGAGAAAGAAAACCCTAAATACTCCCTTCGCAAGGGACTATTAATTCGTGGCAATATAGGCACCGGTAAAACCTCATTAATGAAAGTCTTTTCACATTTCAATAGAGCTTGTAATAATTCAAGAGAATACCTAATAAAAAGGTGTACTACTTTAAATATAGAGTTCATTAAAAACGGACCAATTACAATAGAGCATAATTCAATAAATAGTTTTTTTAAAACAAATGGCTTACTCGACAAAACTAAACCTGTTACTCTTTGCTTAGATGATTTAGGAACAGAAGTTCAAGAAGCTTCGTATTACTCAAACCATATAAACTTTATGCAATTTATTCTTCTTGGCAGATATGATGGTTTTTGTGATTATGGCATGCGAACATACATTACATCAAATCTTCATCCAGAAGATATCCAGTTAAAATACGGCTACCACGTAAGATCTAGGCTTAAAGAAATGTGCAATGATATCATCTATCCAGGAACTGATAGAAGAAAGTAAAATTCACACTATCTACTAATAACCATAAGGGATGAAGCAATAGATGTTACATTTGAAATAATAATGTAACATCTATTATGCCCTGAAAACTTTGTTTTCAGTGACCGAATGTAACATTGTTACGTTCCCTCTTGCTACCCTTATTTTAAAATTAATTCAATGAAAATCATACGCATATCTCCAGAATTGCATAACGATTTTAAAAAACTATGCATAAGGGAAAAAAAAGGACTAACCGAAGGCGCAGAATTATTAATCAATTCTGCCCTCAAAAAGGGGACTTTAAAAGAAGTTACTAAAAATGTATTCAATCAAATCCAAGGTCTTGAATCAACCTTTAAAAGCTGGATGCGCCAACATGAGAAATCTTATTTTAAAAATGTATCCGATGACCTTATAGTTTTGTCCAGAACATTGAAAGATGTAAGTACACGAACTCAAAATGAAGAACTATTCAAAAATGGAATCGCTTCAATTCAAGAAGTAGCTGATGAATCCCATAGAAAGTACGAAGCACTACTCCATCAAAAAGCCATTGAAAGAGCGAGTTTATTATCAACGCTAAAAAAATCTGCAATCACATTATGCATCATAGCAGCCGTTTTCGTTTTAAGCAACTTCATTATTGATTTC
Source organism: uncultured Carboxylicivirga sp. (assembly GCA_947491945.1). Classification (GTDB taxonomy): domain Bacteria; phylum Bacteroidota; class Bacteroidia; order Bacteroidales; family Marinilabiliaceae; genus Carboxylicivirga; species Carboxylicivirga longa. Next base: position 240,498 of record CANLLN010000001.1, read on the forward strand.
AACATTCGACTTGACAACATTCAAGCGGAAAATTACGATAAGCTTCGAACGCACTGTAAAATGGTACAAGAAAGACATAAGGGAATAAACATACTGGAATCATTTGATCAAATGCTATCACAACAAAACGAGTAGATATGTACATAAAGGTTATAAATCCAACCAAGCATGGAACTGCAACCTACTCTAATACCGGCTCCTGCAGTAATCTTGTCGAATATTTGGGTAAAGAGAATGAATCTTTAGCCATAGATAAGCGCGAAATGTTTTTTAACCAGACTGATGATGAGATAAGTTCAAATGCTGTCATTAAAATGATTGACAATAATGTGAAAGGAATCGCTAAAGGCAGAACTCGCTTCAATAGCTTAGTGATTGCACCAGATAAGGAAGAGCAAGAACATATCAAAAACGACCCAGTTGCATTAAAAAAGTATACCTGCGAAGTGATGAAAGCCTATGCTGAAAACTTTCACCTCAAATCCGGAAAGAAATTGGGCATAAATGACCTGGTTTGGGCTGCAAAACTAGAGTACGAACGTAACGGAAATAATGAAGCTAATATGCATGTTCATGTAATCGTTTCTGCGAGAGATAAGGAGCAACAGATTACTCTATCGCCTAACACCAATGACAAAAAACGATTTAATCGAGTCAACTTCTACCTTGAAAGTGAAAAGGCATTTGATAAGTTGTTCCATTATGAACGTCTCGAAAGCAAATTAAAAACCGATCAAATGATCAAATACGGAAACCTCTACGAGAGAGATAAATACTTTACCGCACTGGATGAGAAGAGAGCACAATTTCAATCTAATGAAATTGGCAAATCTATTACTCAAGGCATTCAGTCGGTCAATTCCCAACGGGGGCAATACCAGGAAGAATTTAAAAAGAAGAAAGTTAAAAAGCGTAATTCCCAAAATCTAAAACTATGATTATATCAATAAGCTCCTTGAAAGGAGGCACCGGAAAATCGACAATCTGCACAAATTTAGCAGTTTGTTTTTCGACAATGGGATATAAAACCCTTATTATCGATACAGACACTAACGGTTCTTCAGTAAAATGGTCAGGATTAAGGCCGGAAGATAAACCATGCGTAACAGCTATTTCGATGACAGATCCCAAAGCTTTACGAAGCAATATCAATCGGATTCATCAGGATTATGACCTAGTGTTAATAGATGGCACTCCTGCTCTTTCAGAATTGGCTACGACTATTATTCTGCTATCTGATTTATTGATCATTCCTATCAAACCTGGTGTGTTAGATTTATGGGCTACTGAGATATTTATCGAAAAATACAATCAGGCATTGGTACTTAAAGACGATATTCATGCAAGGTTTATTCTCAATCAAGTTGACCCACGAACAAAACTGAGTAATGAAATTTCTGAGGTTCTGAGTGAGTTTTCTATTCCGGCAATGAAGTCAAAACTTAATAATAGGGTGGCCTATTCAGAGTCGATTATATCAGGATTAAGTGTTTTGGAATATAAAGACGTTAAGGCTCAGGAAGAAATTACTTCTTTCGCAAATGAAACCCTTGAATTATTAAGACAAAATAATCAGTAACATAAAAACATATTAACATTCAAGCATAATTATGTCCAGGCATTTTTATGCTTGGACATAAAAGCATTTTGCCATAAAAACATAAATATGAAACGAGCCTAAATAATATATCCATTAAGAATGGATTAGTTGGCGAGTTCCATGTGGCAATTAAATTCAAATAAATTACACATGAAAAAGCAGACGTTGAATATAAAAAGCACCCTCAGCAACAAAGTTTCTTTGTCTAAAAAACCGAAGGCCATTGATGTTATAAAAACTGAAATTGAAGATATTCATAAAACTCCCAAAGTGGCGAAGAATGAATTTTTTCGCACAACAGTTTACTTGCCAAAATCACTTCACAAAGATCTTAAAATACTTGTGGCTCAAAGCGATACTTTAACAATGAAAGATTTTGTTATCGAAGCCGTTCAGGAGAAACTACAGCGAATTTCAAATGGATAGAAGGCCTTTATTAACTTAACTAACAATCTATTATAAATTATCCTCTAAATGTTTTATATAATTCGTTAATAGTCCCTCAATCTGCTTTGAGGCAACAGGATTAGCAGAATGTACATTAAAACTCAGGTTTCTCAAATCAAGTCCAGATTCGAAGACCAACCATTTTGCAGCCGCATAACCATCTGGTACAACCTCTCCATTTTTATCGAGACCTAAATCATTATCAAAACTGATAAATTCAGGTAATCCGTTTCTCTTGATATGGGTAACAAAATCATCGAACGTTCTCACTATATCAAATTCAGATTGCATTGCCCTATCATAAACCATATCAATTGTTCTTATATCATCAAGAAAAAGTTTTTTCATATTGTTCTCAATTGGATTATAGTCTGGTTAATTTTGCGCCCAATCAGTCCATCTTATTTTAATTGCAAAATACTTTAAAATCAAAACTAAACCTTCTTAACTTCTGTATTCACCTCATAAATTCGTAAGTCATTCACATTAGAAAGGGCTTCTCTGGCATCAATACGATTGCGTTTATTTCTAAACCATTTATGGTATCGTTCTATTGCACACCATTTACAGCCGCATCTCAGTGAGTGGTTTTTACTAAGGGCATTTGTCGAAGCATATTTCCAATCAAACGCGTCCCAAAGTTTCTTGCGCTTCCTGGCATAGTCTCTGTCTTTTTGTGTTCTCATATTGCTTAGGTATTGTAGTATTATAATCTTGGGTTCTGCAATTCAAACGAATTTGGATCATTGGGCAATGGTTTTCTTAAACTACAGAATAAATTAGATAGTTTTAAGAAGAAAGCAAATCGTTCAGCTGGTGTTCTAGATAACCATTCATGTATTTCCTCTTGAGAATGATCCAGGTTACTTAAGCCATTATCTTTTCCTATATTTATCTTTCTCTTGCGCTTCATAAGGTGGAAGAATAAGTAGTTCCCAGGTGCATTTTAACATCACCCAAATGAATCGTAACCAAAATGGCTTTTTCTTTTAATTTGAGTTCATATGCTCCCGAAGAGACTCGAATATTGAAGATTTTAAAATCAGCAAAATGTAATGACTGTTCTGAACCCAGATTCTTTTCCTAAATTTGGATAAGGATAGTAATCAGCTGATACTAACAAAAGATTTTGGTCATGGCGGTAGGAACATATATTTTGATTGGAATTGCTGTTATAGCAACAATAGTAGCATTTTTAGTAAACACGAAAAAAGGTGCTAAATGGTTGAAAAATTTGCACCTTTAGTTTTATGGCTTTTTCTTTCATTTCATTAAAAATACTAATTCATGTGATTAATTATAGGCATAGGAACAATGGTTGCACTAGTGTAGTAATTATATTTTTAAGCACTAAAAGAGGTAAGTCCTGGATTATATCTTTGGATGATTAAACTAAACCTTCTTAACTTCTATATTTACCTCATAAATACGCAAGTCGTTTACATTTGAAAGTGCTTCTCTGGCATCAATACGATTGCGTTTATTTCTAAACCATTTATTATACCTTTCTATTATACACCATTAGCAGCCGCACCTTAGTGAGTGGTTTTTACTCAGGGCATTCGTTGAAGCATATTTCCAATCAAATGCGTCCCAAAGTTTCTTCCGCTTTTTGGCGTATTCTCTGTCTTTTTGTGTTCTCATATTGCTTATGTTTTGATTGGTTTATAATTCTCGAAGATGATTTTTGGCTTTATCTTTTCCCTCCAGGTACAGTTCCAATGCCTCTTTGAAGTCTTTCTCCAAATCTTCCAATGTTTTACCTTCATAAGACACTAAATCCGGCTCGATTCCTTTAACCTGACCATAGAATAGTCCATCCGAGTCATTCCAATCAACAGTTCCGGTGAAACCTCTTTGTCTTAGAGTAAGTTCCGGGATTGGGTAATGCACTTCCTCATATTTTATAATGATACCCGAAACTCGGTCCAGCTCCTGAAAGTTTGGATCAGACTCTGGAGTATCATTATTGACTAGGTGAATAAGTTCCTCCATGCGGTGACAGGCTTTTTCGTATTCTTCTTTTGAAGGAACTTCCTCTATATTACTTATACCTATGAATTTTTCGAAAGCCTCCTTTTCCTTACCGGTTACAATTTGTTTCCCATCCGGACAACTTTTAACAAGCCTCGAATACAGGCTTGATTCGGATTTATCCTCTTCCGTCATTTCTTCATATTCAAGCTTCTGCTGCATTAGCTCTTCTTCAAATTCAGTTACACTTTCTTCCTTATAACCGACAAAGGTCATTTCCCATAAAATATGAACCAGCGTGTCAAGTTTTCCGTAATAAGCGAAAGCTTCCTCTGAAACTTCCATTCCCAGCCATTTAGTCCAGGGCGTAAGCATCAATGAATAAGTCATTACTTTTTGTTCCTCATCTTTAGGAATAGTATAACGTGCATTTACATGAGCATACTCCGTTTCTTCCCAATCCTCCTTTGTTGGTGTGAGAATGATTGTCATATCAGAATCCACAGGATGTAATGACATCAACTGAGAGTATGCATCCTTGAATCCATCCAAGTCCTTTCCTTGCTCTGGATATAAATAAGGGAGCCTTACTTCAAGTTCTGACCATTGAAATTGGCTAATGAGTTCCTTTAAAGTCATTTTTTAGTTTTGTTACCATTCTTCATTTTCGACCGAATCTTCAAAATCAATTTCCTCATCCAGTGTATCAAAAAATGGGGAATTACCCCCATTTCCCAATTTGAAAGTCAAACAATACTAAACTGCTTGTCAGATTTTAGTTATTTCATGAACTATGAAATTAACATTCTTGTAGCCGTAATAGTTGTTTATATAAACTTCTCCGGTTATCGTTACTTTGTCTCCTTTTTTTAAGTTTTTTACTTCGTCTGCGTAATCATTTTTCTTTTTTATAAAAAAGAAATTGCCGACTTCACCTCCGAATGAATTCTTTTCTGGTTCTCCTCCAATTTCGAAGCATCTAAATGGAATGTAACCAACCTTAAATTTGTTTGGTTTGGCCATACCTGCCATTCCAAATCCAAAAAATTCAGCATCAATTGTTACAGTCTGTCCTTTTAAGTCCTTCCCTAATTCAACGTTAATAACATTTGAATATTCTGCTTTCTCCGTTTGTGCAATAGCAGAGCCACAAACGAATACAATCGAAAGGAGTAACAGTGTTTTTTTCATAATCTTAAAGTTATAGAAATTAAATGTGTGTAAGTATTAATTATATTAGCAAACATAAAAAATAATCTGAAGAAGAATGCATTTCGAAACCAGTCTTTCCTATTTTCAAAACTGAATCAAAATAATATTGAGATATCCTTGATTGGCGACTATGATAAGGCCGGTTGTAGTTTTCTATCTTCTCCCCATTAGCCTTCTTTATCGCTGCAAATTTTTGACAATGATTTATAACTGCACTTGAAGCAAAAGAGCGATTATCCGTTTTTGCATAATCAGTGGTACCTTTCCTTACGGAGCGCCAGATGATATTATAAATTTGTCCAACTGAATAATCCTCTAGCAACGAATATAAAACCAGCTCGTCCGTCTCATTTGGATGAGAAAAGAAACCACAACTATTCATTTCATTAGTAAATATTTCTCTAGCTTCGGCTAAAGCAATTTTTTTCCATAGTTCATATCGTTCCTGCACGGTACTACCAAATGCATCTGTTGGATTTTGCAGTTCTTTAATCAGGTCTTCTTCGATTTCAATAATTACATTCTCTATTTTATTATTAAATACGTTCAGACTATTCAGCATATCATTCTGCAGCTCCGGCAGCGGATAAAACTTCATCATTTTGATTCGCCAACACTGAACCGAATTAATCTCCTCTGACATGCAACCTGCAGAAATGGCACCAATAAAGACTTTCGACTCAAAATCTAATTCCCAAAATAGTTCCCTGTTTATGTGATAAGTTAGACCTGTGCCCTTCTTTAATCCCTGAATCTTTTTGTTTTGCACACTTTGTCCTTTATATTCAGAATACATAGCTGTATGACATTGGGGACAAAATGGTATAGACTGGATACCCCTAGTTATTGGTTTCGTCCAGGAATAGACCAGGCAAACAGGGCAAACATAATCCTTACAAATACTTGGAGGCAGATGATTTTTGAAAGCACCAATATTTATTTTTTCCAGGCTATAACGATGTATGATATCTACAATCTTAACCTCTTTCTGGTTGTATAAGGTTAAAACTTCATCCAACTGGTCAACACTAAGACCCGCGAGATACTCAGAAATGGTGGGCTTGATGATTTTGTGCTCTTCCATAGGCTTGCTCTTTTCAACACCCATGAAAACAAGGTGGGTGTGAACCTCCACTATATATAGCCTCAGAAGGTACGACCAAGCACCAGAGTACACTATACTAGCGAAAGGAACACACCCATATAGAGTGCGTTCACTTCCTGACTTCTCGTACTCTTTAAATTGGTCGTTTTTCTGAGGAGAAGCGTCAGTAACGCAATAAATTATTCTAATATGTCAGGTCAAAAATAATAAAATCGATTCAACTATTAATGTTGTTTGACTATTTTAGCTGATACGAATGTACTCAATTTATTTATTCCCTTATGACCATTCAATTTTGCTCTGACATACACCTTGAGTTTGCTCAAAATAGTCTGTTCCTTCATAAGAATTCTATAAAACCAATTGGTGATATATTGATTCTAGCTGGAGATATTACCTATTGGGGTAAAAAGCACTTTAAGCATTCGTTCTTTGATTATGTGTCGGAGCATTTTAAAACGGTGTATTACGTTCCAGGTAATCATGAATTTTATTCTGGAAAGGATCTTCGCATATTAGACAAGCCTATATATGAGTGCATAAGGGAGAATGTATTCCTAGTTAATAATCAGGTTGTGTCTATCGAAGATGTTGATTTCTTTTTTACTGTTTTATGGTCAAATATTCCAGAATCTAAGTCACTTAGGGTGGAGCATGGCGTTGGAGATTTTCACCAGATTAAGTATCGAGGCAATAGGCTGAATTATAAAGTTTTTAATCAGCTGCATAAAGACAGTTTGTCGTTTCTTAAAGAAGCTATACCTGCTTCCAATGCACAAAAGAAAGTAGTTGTAACGCATCATATTCCCACGCAAATATGTAACCCAGAGTGTTATCGCAATTCAGATATTAACACAGCCTTTATTTCTGAGCAATATTCATTAATCCATGATTGGGATGTTGACTATTGGATTTATGGACATCATCATGCCAATATGCCGGAAATTAATATTAATGGCACCAAGTTAGTAACAAACCAGCTAGGTTATGTCGATTGGGGTGAACATCATAGTTATCGAAATGGAGCATACTTTACATTTTAGAAAAAGTAACAACACTGCATCCTACCTGGTGGTAGGATGCAGTAGGTGTCTATTTCCACTGTCTCATACGATAGAGCTTCCAGTTGCGATTTCGTCTTTTTGAGGCTGTAGAATTGATACATTCAATGCCATGTGGAAAACAGTATGAACAACCACCCATTTTCATGAAATTGTGGATTCGTGAAATTCTTCGATTGCCAATTTTCATTGAAATATCAGCAATCCCATACTCATTATAGTCAAAGGTATTTTTAATACGGTGAAGGTGCTTCGTTTTTACAGAAACACTTACCTCGAAAGCAAAGTCTTTCATTTAAAATCTAGTTAAGTAAACACTTAACTATCGAGACATTATCCTTCGATTACAACTCCATACCTATTTTCAATAAACTTATCTAACTCGGACTTATTTGTTTCACTAAGCATATATTCAATATCTGCATCTGAAAAATCATATATGCCAAAGTTTTTAATATAATTTCTGCTCAATGAGAAATACCCTGAAGAATATGGCTTGCTTGTATTAGCAATGTAAAACCAGAACAAACGCGAACTAAATAAAATCTTAATAACCTGAAGCTTGATCGGGTTATTATCAACAACAGCTAATCCATTATAAAAAAGAAGATCTTCTTTAGAAATTATAAAGTTTGGAGTCGATGGTGCTATATGTGGGAAAAATAACTTACTACCCATTTTCTCAAGAGATTGGTTTCTACCATAAGCATACCATGCTTCGTATTTCCCATTACCTTTATCTCTTCTTGCGAGTATTTCTTTCTTTGTAAATAAATAATTATAGGCTTTAGGGAAACTTTTATAGAAGGATTTCTCCTCAATCACCTTGGGCTGAGATAATTCCTTAACATATCGATATGGAAATATTATTTTCCGTTTTATTAAATCGATATCCGAAATTGTAGTTAACTTATTTGGATTGATAATATCCCTACATATTGCTTTTTCTATTTGAAAAATTTTTTCATCATCTTTCAAATAATAATAGTTTTTATCCTCTTTAATTGGATCAAATACATATACATTATTTTTTAATGTTGCAATTCCATTTCTTGTTTTATATTGACTACCAAAAGATTTCCCAATATTCTCAATCCTTTTAATTAAATCTATCTTACTAAAACTCCAGCCATCTTCAACACCCAAATCCACATATTTCCTTTTTGTATATGTATTTAACCCAAATCTTAATTCAGAACTATTTATTTTCTTATACCTAATAAATTGTGAAGCACAATTCTTAATTAAACAAATACAAGTATATGTAGATCTTGAGTGGAATATTTGCTCTCCCCCAAAATCTATCAAATCAAATTCATTCCTACGTTTAGTTATGTATTCTCTTAATGCCCTACCATTTACACTTTTTAAGAATGAATTTACAGTTATATAACCAAGTACTCCATTTTCCTTTAATTGCTCTAGAGCAATTTGAAAAAATGGGATATACAAATCAGGATGTCCTGTTGCACACACACTCCAGTTTTGCAAATATTTTTTTGTATCATCATCTACATTTCTAGAGCAGACGTAAGGTGGATTACCCAGAATGATATCAAAATATAAAGCCCATTCATGGTTTAGCGCATTCCCAACGAATAAATTAAAATTAAAGTCTTCGTCTTCACCGCTTAAAAGGGCTACCAACGACAGTAAAAGCTTTGTTCTTTCTATACTATACTCTTGAATATCTAATCCATAAATGTGATTCTCGAATATATCATAAAAACTTTTACCAGTTTTATTTCTCAAGTAAATAGCTGAATCGGCTAAAAAGCCTCCGCATCCACATGATATATCTGCAAGTTTTAAATCAGGCTTGATGACAGTCCTTGAGAAAGCACTTTTTATTATAAAAGACCTAATGTTTGTAGGAGTATATACAGCGCCATTTACAATTTTATCCTTGGGTGAAATAACAAACTCAAATAGCTCAATTAAATTTTCAAGCTCAAATTTATCCTCAAATAGATTCAAAAAGTCAGCTAAATAATCCCAATCTTCATCCTGCGAATTGATAAGAAGATTTCCAATAAGATTATTGTTAACCACCTTAATGTCATTAATGCTAATAAAAGTCGATATTAATAGGCGATTTATTTTACTAACATCGGAAGAATACCCTTTTAAATATTGAAAAATATCCTGTCTCATACATTGGCAAGTTGTGGGAACACTAAACCGGGATGCCAATCAATTGAGGAAGGATTATAAGCAGTCCATTTTGAAGCTAATGTATGAGCAAAAGGCTTAACCAACGCATCGTAATAGTCCTTCACTAAACTAATATAAACACTTTCTTGCTGAAGTTGATTCCAATATGTTGGAAAAAAATTCGATAAAACAAAATCAATGCCAAGAACTACCTCAATAGGATAGAACATTACTCTTGGGGCATCAAAAAAAATTGTTTGTCCAATATCCATATTATCAAAATTCATCCGGTTACCCCCAAAATGAAGGTGGTACATAGGGTGAGGCTCATTACTAACACTATCAATATGTCTATCAATATGATAGCAAATCTGATGTTTCATATCATTTGGCCCATCTCCCTTTATTTCAATATTAAATTCCAATTTTTTAAGTGGATCAACTAGATTTCCCCATGAATCACATGAGGCAATCATATCTATTGATAAAACTAAGGATAATGGATTTAAATTTGAAGGTCTTATATGTCTAGGAGGCATATAAAATGGAATTTCTAACGAATCAACCTGATACCCCCAATAGGAATAATCAACCGCATCATTCTTATCAACCTTTCTTGTTCGTGTAAAGTCATTTAACTGATTTGCTGCTTCCCTTAAGGGATATCCTGTTATCCCCACTTTTTCAATAAGATCTGCAAGGTTTTTTAAATCATGAGCCCTTTCACTCCTGAATTTCTTTTGATCAATATTTATTGCCATAAAACTACAAAGACTCCTTGATAAAGTTTAACCTTTCAATTTCTGAAGGATGTAACCTAATACCTTCGTCAAATCCTTCCCTTTCAAGAGCTGCTTCCAATGATATGTAATCATAATCTTGCCAGACCTTAGGCTCTCTGGACATGACTATCTTAAACCCTTCTCGAGGATCTAGGGCTCGATTATATCCTCTACAAACAGTCCAAAATTTATAACTATTTGATTTTTCTATTCTTTCTGGATAAACTATTTCTGAAATGCCAGTCTTCTCTTTTAGTAACTTAACTCGCTCATTTGCATCAACCATGGCTAGATTCTTACCAGTAATTTCTTTAAAAACTTCTAAAACATCTATCATCCACCAGCGATCCCAACCAACAGAGAACACTCCATTATATTTTGCATTCTTAAATACTTCATCTCTTATAATATTCCATTTTTCAGACCTTTCAATATCAACACCTAACCTAACTGCCAATAAATCTTGACTAATCAATGGACCATTCATATATATTAAATCCTTAAGAATTACCTGTGCAATATTATAAGAAGGCAAGGATTCAGAAATTAATAAAGACGAGTATATTCTAGCATCAATTTTATCGTATTTAATATCTAGCAACTTATCCATATTAAGTCCAATTTGGTTTATGCATTCATAACCTTTTATAAGTCCGTAGATTCTTCTAGATTCTTTATCGTAGTTTTGTTGTTCTTTATGAAAACGCATGTCAAACAAATCATGACTACTTAGATCCCTCTTGTATAGGCTTTTAATCTTATCTTGAGTAGAACAAAGAATTATAGGAATATCAAGATTTTTTAAATCAATTGACCTTTCTCTAATATTTTGCGCTAAGGTTGGTGCTTTATATTGAACTCTTTCTCCTTTCGAATTTGCAGCAGAATCAAGTTCTAAATCAAGAATAACAGCTTTTATATCACCCTGATTAATACGCTCTGCAATTACGGACAAATCAGCGGTTTCAAATAATTCAACCTCTAGTAATCCATTTGCCTGCAAAGCATCCTTTATTGCTTCAATCTGGGGACGACCACCATTTATTTCATCGTCAATATATAGTACTTTCTCCATAGCTTAATCATTTTTAACGGGTACAATCACCCTAATAGTTGTAGCATACCCTTCTTCTGGTTCTCTTATATAAATGTCGCCATTATATCCTTCAATGATATCCTTTACGATTTTCAAGCCAAGCCCCGTGCCTGTCATTTCTTCAATTTCATCAGCGAATTTACCTGATGGACTGCTCGTAGTAAAAAATGGATCAAACACTTTCTCTTGGTGTTCGACAGGAATACCATCACCATTATCTGAGAAATCTAAATAAATTTGATTGTTGACGCGTCCAGCTTGTACCAGTATTTTACCATTTGCTCCTGCACGCTTAATTGCTTTTTTAGAATTGGAGAAAAAATTAAATAATATTGAAGCCCATTCTGACTTATGCATTGGACATGTAAAAAGGTCATAACCATTAAATTCCGGGCTTATCAATTCAATTCCGATTCTTTCACAGTTAGGCGCTGCAACTTTATAAAAAGGCTTAACAACATCCCTAATTTCAATTGGCTCCAACTCTCTATTTACATTCTCAGAAACCGCTTTATCAAAATAAGATGTATAAGTTCTAAATGATGAAGAGTTCAAAGCTAATCGCTCTAATTTTTTTAAAACATCCTGTTCTTCAGAATGATCTCTAATTAAAGCGTGTATATCAAGTTCAAATGCATCTAAATGGTGTTTGATTTCATGAATAAACTCACCAATAATTAATCCAAGGCTAGATAGTATTCTTAATAACTGAATTTCCTGTAGAAGTTCACTAGTCTTTTTTTCCTGTTCATAATTTGCATCTTTTATCCTTTGAGCAAAATCACGAAAATCATTTGAAGAGAAATCGTTATCATTTTCTTCAGTCTTAGACTTTTTATCATCTGACTTTTCTTCTTGTTCCTTTTTTTCAGCAGCCTTTTCAAGTTTTGCTGCAACATCATCTAAAATTTCCTTTGGTTTTTTAGGCTCCCAATCTTTTTGTGTTGTTTGTGATTTCTTTCCCCTTTCAGCGGAAACTTTTATAGCAGCATCAGTTATTACTTTATAAGTAAAATCTCTCAACTCTTTTAATGCATCATTTTCAAATAAACCTTCTCTACTTGATAGCTCCTGAAAATTAACACCTTCAGAATCATTAATTTCGATAAATCCGTAAAAGTTATTATTACCATGAGGTGCTAAAATAACTCTTCTACGCACCGAAGCATCTAGTCCTAACCAATCATTATCAACTTCTCCATATGGTAAAACTCTAAAACCATTTCTGTATAATCGAATTCCTCCCCATATTTCGGCATTTCTCCTGATAATGGTTTCAGACTGCTTCGGAATCAATCCTGAATAATATATAAAGTAATAAATCTTTATATGGATATTTCTGAGAAATTTAAAAGGTTTGTATTTTTCATTTCTTGAGTTTGCTCCTATCTCAATTAAATCCTCAGGAAAGTTAAAATAGGTACTTGATAAAGAATAATACCCATCACCCACACTATCTACATACCCTTCAATTATTGCAGTAGCATAGTTATAAAATTCTGAGTTGACATCAACAATTGGCTCTGCGTTGTCAATGTTTCCTTGATAAAAACTTGCTTTGAACCCGGGTTCTTTTGTATTTTCCTTGACCAATTCTGATAATGGATACGGTTGGAGCAACTCTGATACATACCTAAATGCTCTCTTTAACATCCCTTCTGACCAAATATCACGCAAATCATCAATTATGATTATGGTACCTTCAAGCCGATCTTTAGGAATCCACTCTAATTTATTAGAGATTAAATTAATATCCTGATCTATTTTATAATCAGCCCAATCAATTTCTACTTTAATCGCTTCTGAATTCTCTTTTGTTTGAGAAATAATTGTCAAGTAGTTTCCTAGTCGATGCGTAGCAAATCGTCCTATGCCTTTCTGTCCAGCTCTAGTTCGGTTATATCGTGGTGATTTAGGATTATGAATCTTGTCACTTGATGAAATCTTCATAAAACCAAATATTAATTGATCTCTAGTCATACCATGACCGTTATCAATGATAGTTAACCTTCCTCCCTTTTTTTCAGTATTTTCAAAATACAAATCTACTGTGGTGGCATCTGCATCATAAGCATTCTTAACCAACTCTGCTACTGCCGTTTCATGTCTACCGACCAATTCTTTTCCTAATCGGTTAATTATACCAGCATCAACAGAAAAACGAACAAGCTTTTCGTCTAGACTAGCAATCTCATTTGATAATGAAATAATTAAACTATTATCAGAATTGTCTTTAACCAATTCTTCACTCAATTTTCTTTTTAGCTGTTCAATCTTAGCATTATTAACCATCCTCTTATCTTTTAAGAGTTATATGACCACAAACTGCTTCTAAAAGCTCACACGGATTTAAATCAATTGCAAGAGCAATCAAATACAATTCATCTGCTCTAAGCTTTGTTGTAGGATTTAAAGTTAACTCACTCAAACGCGATGTACTAATTCCTGTTCGTCTAGCAACTTCTGCTTTTTTTATTGATTTCTTACTTAAAAAGATGCCAAGTTCAGTCATTTCATTTAGATTTTCGGGAAGCAAATATAGAAACATTAAATCAATTTATTGATTATCGAAATCAAACACTATTCAAAATTCTGTCATATACAATTAATTAAACGAAAATATTTAGCTCAAATACTATTCTTACATTCTCAACATTTCTTTGTGAGGTTTGAAAACCATTCTGTTATTTTTAATTCGTATACCCCATAAGACGTGATACAAAAAAAAACATCTATCACTTCCTTAAGATCTAATTGTAAATAGACATGAGCATAACACACCTAAAATATACTTATATTTAATTAGTATTTGCTCCTTATTTTCCACCTCAACCAATTTATTTCAAATAATTGTGGATCCGTAATATAAGGGATGCTATTTCTTCTTTATATCTTTGGTAGTGTACTTATCTTTGATAATGAATAAAACTTACAAATATGAATGAATACTATTATAAGTTTGATAGTAAAAGAATGAAAATAGAATTTCCGAAACTATCGACAAAACTTGAAGATTGTGATGAATTCATTCCTTATTTAAAGCAAAAGCAAGGAGATTTTATTCAAGTAATAGATGGTAAAGGCGATGCCTTTAGTTATTCATCAGGAAGACCTGTGAGGATTATTAATATATCATTAAAGCAAAAAAAATGGATTTTTTTATTGATATGAAGTTACACGATTACTGGCATGAAGTAATATTTGAAGAAGTCCTTAATGAGGATATTCCCATTTTGAAAAAGAGGTATGCGAATAGTTTTCAAGAGAATATCATGTATAAAGGTAATAAGAACTTCCAGGGTAAAGTATTTCATTTTGTAGATGAGAACAGGGCTAAATTCAGATTCTTTGCCTTTGTTGCAGAGTGGCATAATCACAATCCTTTTTACTTCAAGATAATTGACAGGTTAAAAATCATGGCTAAATCACATTATTACCAAGCTGGAAATTATTAACATTGGGTATATTTAAAGAGATTAGATTTTAGAAAATTGGATGTTACAATTCTTAAAACTTGACAATCCTCCCCTTTTGAGGTGAAATAACCGGCTAAATTAACACCGATGAAACACTGTTCAGAAATTTTAAAATTTCATTACACTATTTTTACAACTCAAGCCCTATAGATGCCTCATTTATAAAGCTTAGAAAACTCTGTATCGGTAAGTGAGGTTAATTGACTGACAATCAGAGTCGTAAGTGATTCTGTGTAATATATCCAATAGGGGTTGATAGGTTGATAATCAAGGCTCTAGTGTGTTAGTTGATGTTTTTCTTGGGAATATATTTAATCTGTCAAAATTTGTTCAGTGTCACAAAACCACCGTTTGGAGAGACATTTTCCTCTACTATTTTCATAAACTGTTTTCTAAATTTAGTTTAAATTAAAAAACCACGTTCTATGAGCGTGGTCAGAGAAGCTTTACATTTTGCATTAATTGTATTTTAGAAATTCAATCATACGTAATGGCTTCAATGATTTATATTCGTATTTAATGACCTATGGGCTTATCTCAATGCCACGTCCTTTGGGCGTGGATTTTTTACTCTCACGATTTTACCTTTTGAGAGTATGAAAGTTAGTTTTTGATAGATGGACACTAACAGTCAGGTTCATAAATATATAAAACTATATAGTCTATTTGATTTGGAAGTGGTAATACATCTTTGATTTCCTTAAAAATCCTTTTAAATGATTATTTTTGAATTATGCTAGTATCATACCGTATTAAGATAATTCTTACCATTCTCATCATCAATTTTACCTGCAAAGCCATTGCAGACAATACATTAAAATTTGAACATATCGATCTGCCACCAGGTATAATGAATGCAAAGGTTCATTGTATCTTGGAAGATAATAATGGAATGATTTGGTTCGGGACTTCAAGTGGTTTAATCTGTTATGATGGTTATGATATAAAAGCTATTGAAAATGTAAATAGTGCAGGTGTAAGAGAAGGATTTGGGTTTGTAAGTGCTTTGCTTGAAGATGCAGATAATCAAATTTGGGTGGGTACGAATAATGGTGTATTTGTTTATGATAAAAGTAGACAGCTAACAAAACGGATCAATGACCGCTATTTGGGTGATAGAATTTGTAGGGCATTATACCTTACTTCTGATGAAGAAGTTGTGATTGGAACTGAGGAAGGTATGTTTATATATGATCAGAAACTGAATATGCTTGAGCGTTACATCCATCAAACAGGTTTAAACAAAGGTCTTAGTCACAATGTTGTTAGATGTTTTTATGAAGATCAGGATAAGCGATTGTGGATTGGAACATATAATAAATTGAATCTATTAGATAGGAAGAGAAAAGAGTTTACTCAATATCGGCTTCAAACATCAGATTCAATTAATCATCGAAATAACTTAATTCTAAGTATTCAACCATATACAATTCACTCAGATAGTATCTTGGCCGTAGGTACAGAAACGGGCTTGTGTTTATTTGATAGATTTGAAAATAATTTTGTTCAATTTGTTCATAACGATGATGGAAACTCCATTAGTAATAGTGTTGTGAAAACCATTTGTTTACAAGACTCAAACCTGTGGTTAGGAACAGATTTAGGTTTGAATCTTCTAACATCTGACAACAACTTCGAAAACTATTATCATGATTATAAGAATACCTTTTCTCCATCTAGCAATGTAATTAACCAAATCTATCTGGATAAACTTAATAACCTTTGGTTGGCCACTGATAAAGGCATTGACAAGGTATACATGAATAAACAACAAATCTTACGAAATAAGGTATATCCAAATGCAGAATCCCTTCAGGGAGAGTTTAAAGTTAATAAAATCAGTAAACAAAGAAATGGAGAAATCTGGATTGCAACAGATGAAGGTTTGATTCACTATAGCAAGGACTTGCAAAAGTATAAACGTTACTTACCCCCAACAATACTTCACAATAAGGTTAACGATGTATTTTGTGATGAAAATGATAAAGTTTGGATTGCTACTGCTGGTGGCCTGAACACATTTAATAGTATGAGTGGGAAGTTTGATACCTATGTAGCGAAAGAATCAGGTAACAGGAATCTGGAAACAAATTATATAAATTGCATTGATAAGGATTCTGAGGGAACGCTTTGGTTAGCAACATTCAACAAGGGTATTTATAAAGTAATTCAAAAGGATAACAATAAGCTTGAATTTATAAATTACAGACACCAACCAGACAATGAAAATTCATTGATATCCAACAAGGTATATGATATTGATATTGATCAGTATGGTGATGTATGGGCAGCAACAAACAAAGGAGTTAACAGGTTGGATATGGTTACGGGTACCATCGAACGCTTTGAAAACGATTCAGTTATTAGAGAACCTCAATTTGTATCGCATTTTTTTGTTGATGAAAATGGAATTAGATGGATAGCAACTAATAAAGGTCTTTTTTATTATGAGGCAAAAAAAGAGCATTTCAGAATAATGAAGCAGATACCAAATAGCATTAGTAGTGTCGCTGTTTCTGATTCAATCGTTTATTTTGTTGCTCGAAATAGTTTTCATTCGTTTGACTTAAAAACTCAAAAATTAAACTGTTTTCCAAATGTAATACTAGGATTAACTTCATTAACAAATATAACTTTGCTGGAAGATGATTTAATGGTGCTTAGTGGAAATAAAGGTTTTGTTTCTTTAAATGCAAATACTCTAAATATTGATAGAAATATTCCCAAAGTACATTGGACATCCTTTTCAATACATAATGATGAAATAAAACCATATTTATTAAAGAATGAGAGAAAGATCATTGAAAAGCACATTGATGAAACCGAGTATATAGAACTTGATTACAGTGAGAACACATTTTCAATAGGATTCTCTTCTTTTCAATACAGTTTTAAAGATGCTTGTAATTATCAATATATGCTTGAAGGGTTTGATAATGAGTGGAAAACCACCAAATCAAACATTAACTATGTGTCGTACACCCAGGTGAGGCCTGGTAAGTATAAGCTAAAAGTTAAAGCTTCGAACAAATATGGGGTGTATGGGGGTGAAGCAAGGATAATGACCATAAAAATTAATCCACCATTTTATTTTTCAACATGGGCCATTTTATTGTATATAGCTCTAATTGTGCTTTTATTTGTCATATCCCGTCGCATGTTGATTGCAAGAGAAAAACACCTAAGCGATATACGCTTTCAAACTCTTCAACGACAAAAAAGTGAAGAACTGATTGAAATTAAAACACGTTTCTTTACCAATATTTCTCATGAGCTTAAAACCCCATTAACACTAATAAGTAGTCCTGTTGATGAACTCTTATCAAAAGACCTTGATACATCAGTAAAGAAATCTCTAATTCTAGTCCAGAGGAATACAGATAAGTTAAAAAAACTTGTCAATCAAATTCTTGATATACGTAAAATTGAGACTGGAGGCGAGATTCTTAACCTTCAGGAATATGATATAATTAGGTTTATCAATAAAATCATTTCTCAGTTCAAAAGTGAAGCTGAACGTCGCGATATGCTTTTGCAATACGATTCTCCGGAAGTGTCGCTTATGATGAATTTTGATATGGAGAAGACGGAAAAAATAATGGTGAATTTATTGTCTAATGCGTTTAAGTTCACTCCCGATGGAGGTGCCATTAAAATTAAAGTTGAAGATGGTCGATTAACTTCGAAGAAAAAAAATGAGATTCTAATCTCAGTCATTGATAATGGTGATGGAATAATTCAAGAGGAACAGGCAAATATTTTTAACCGTTTCCATACTTTAGGCTCAAATAATTATAGCAGCCAGCAAGGCACAGGAATTGGCTTATCAATGGTTAAAGATTATCTAACTCTGCAAGGGGGTAAAATTACATTGGAAAGTGAGCCTGGTAAAGGGAGTTGTTTTACATTTTCATTACCCTTTAATAATGAGAGTTCTGTTAAGACCATGAATAGTGATAAGGTGTATTCGAATGCTTATGAAGAAAAAGAAGCAGAATCCATTGTAGAACAGCAACATGATACTGACGAAAATAGTAAAGCCTTAAAAGTGTTGGTGGTTGAAGATGATATTGACTTGCGTGAATTTCTTGTAAGCGGTCTCCAGGATAATTATGAAGTAACGGTTGCTGAGAATGGCCAGGATGGATTTAATAATGCTATTAAAACAAGTCCTGATATTATTATATCTGACTGGATGATGCCACTCATGAATGGAATCGAGCTATGTCATAAGATTAAGGGTGATCTTAGAACCTGTCATATTCCATTTATTCTCCTAACCGCAAAAGGAGGTATTGAAAGTCAGATTGAGGGAATTGAAATTGGTTCAGACGATTATATACAGAAGCCATTTAACATGGCATATTTGCTTGTGAGGATACAGAATCTGATTGAGCAACGAAAACGACTTAAGTCAGTTTATGCCCAGCAGCTTCAACTGGAGCCCTCTAAAATTACTGTGACCTCATTAGATGAAAAGTTTCTGAGCGAACTGAAGAAGCATATGGAACAAGAAATTGATAATCCTGAGTTAAACGTTACGTTGCTGGCTGAAAAAATGGCACTTAATAGCACAAATCTCTATCGAAAAGTAAAAGCATTAACAGGACAGTCAGCTACAGAGTTTATTAGAACTTTTCGTTTGAAAAGAGCAGCTCAACTACTAAAAGAGGAAGGTTTAAATGTAACCGATGTGATGCACATGGTAGGTTTTAATCACCGGTCATACTTTACCAGAAGTTTTAAGGCCTTGTATGGTGTTTCTCCAAAGGAATACAAATAAAAACTCCCGACATTTCTATCGGGAGTCAATGAATGTGTAAAGAAAATCAATCTAATCAATCTTTAGTTTGGCATGAAAATTTTGATTTCTGCTATCAATGAGTTTTACTATGTAAATGCCTGCTGGAACTTGGCTAATATCAATTTAGGCTGGACTATCCGTAACAGAAAATACTTTGCTTAATAGTAGTCTTCCTGAAATATCATAAAGCGTAATTTGGACATTTTCGGCCATGTAAGAGCAATTTATGTTTAAATGACTTGTTGCAGGATTTGGCCATATTTTTACCTTATTGTCATTCAGATTAACTTCCTCAACTGGTGTTGCACTTTTTAAGCTTAAATCTTCGATTATTTGCAAATCATCTAAATAAGCACCTCCTTGTGAGTTTTGTGGTCGCCAAAAAAAGAGTTTAGTTTGTTCTGCTCCAGCTTCACTTCTGAAATCAAGTGTGTATGAAGTATAGTTGGTAGCATCAATATTGATAGTGGAATAATTGTTTCCATCCGGTTTTTGGATGCCAAAGGTAACAGGTACCGTTGGGTCATCAACTTTAGCTTGAAATGTTACTTCGTACGAGGTTTCTGGCATTATCGATATCCATTGATAAGCGGATGAATTACCATCTAATTTCAAACTTTTTAATCCTTCCGCAACTTCGGTATTTTCTTCTACAACAGTTTGCCAGGTATTCCAGGCATGTAATCCTTTTTCGAATGACGGATTAAGGATGTATGCTGTTTCTTTTAAGACAACTTCATCCAATAATGCAGAACCGGTTCCTCCCGGTGGTCGCCAAAAATATATTTTAACTGAATCAGTATTAGCACCAGTTGTAAACATCAGTTGGTGCAAAGTAAAAGAAGTATCATCGATATCTATAAGGGTATGGTCTGTTACGCCTAATTGTACCTTAACAGTTGGGTCATCAACTTTGGCAAATGCTGACAATGTATAAGTAGTCGAAGGCTGTACCTGTGCCCATTGATAGGTGGAAGCATTACCGTTCAGTTGCAAGGAACCACTACCATAAATAGTTTCATAACCAGCCGTTACGCTATTCCATGTATTCCATTTATCTATACCATTTTCGAAACTACCGTTATCAATTAGATTCAATTGCTCTACTTCAAACTCTATCATAGTTAAAGTATTTGCTTTAATGGTAGCCAGATAGTTACTGCTGTTTTGCCATAAAGTTATATTCTGTAGTATTCCAGGGTCTTTGAATCTTACGGCTTGTTTGACAGATAGGATGTCGTAACCATCAATATTAAACTCAATATTGCTGTCATTATCTTTTTTGCTTAACAAGAATATGAATGCGCTTTTGTTATTTTGAATAACGCTTGTCAGCATTATGTTGTTATCAACACTAGTGCTCTCAACTAATTCTCCATTCAATGCATTTTTATACAGTTCAAACACTGTTGTTGTGGGATTAGCCGCATAACCATCATCCGGGTCTACTAAAAAACGATCATCCGCATCAACAGTTCCTGGCCATTGAGTTGACCATAACGCTGCTAGCTCCAAACCTCCTTGCATCATCTGCATTTGCATTTCAGATTGCATTAAGGCTGTTTTAAACTTACTATGATTGGTATCTGTTTGCCAGGGGCCGGGTCCAAGGTTCCATTCTAAAGCGGCCATCTTAATATGCGGTTTATTAAGTTGAGCTGTTAGGTTATTAAAGTATTCAATCTCTTCTATATAGGTGCCTCCATTGTACCATTGGTTTTCAAATTGAATGGGTGTTTGAGATTTCCATAAATCCCAGCTGGCTTCATCCCACCGCCAGTACCAGTGAATGTCAATAAAGTCTATGTTATCTCCCGCAGTATTGATTATAGTTGTGAAACCATTATCTGTCCTGACTTTATTCGACCAGTTAGCAATGAGTTTGGCATCAGGTACGTATTTCCTGATGGAATCTGCATAGATGTTTAACTGAGCAGCATAATTGGATGCTGTCCACGACTCTCCATCATTGTCAGGGTCCTTGTTGTAAAGGTTGCCAGAATGGTAGGTCTCATTATCTAAATAAAAATAGCGAACATCAAATTGTTTACCTTGGCAATATTTAATGAGAGAAACAGCTTCATTTAATCCATCACTCTGCCTGTTCCATTCTATCCCGGAACTCATATTAATGCCTAACATAGGTTCTACTCCTGATGCGGCACATAAAGTCATGTATTCATCCAGATCCATATAATGGGCAGGATCGGCATCGTTAGCTGTGTTGTAGTTGGGATCCCAATTATCAGACCAGCCATTACCGTTCAGGTCGTTCCAATGATAATGGGTAACTACTGTCCCCCCTGGCCAACGCAAAAAGCCGGCTCCTACATCTTTGAAGAGTTGTGCCATTTGACCATCTGTGTAGATGCTATCGGCTTCATGTGAATAAACGAGTCCGTGCCCTTGAATCATTGGGCTGATAGTGTGCTTTTTTTGAGTGCCGTCAATGTTGATTTGAATCTGTGCCTGGATAAATATTGACAGAAATATTAAGCAAATAGAAATGAGTATAATCTTTTTCATATTCTTATGATTTAGGTGATAAAAAAAGGTCCATGCAGCTTTATACTGCATGGACCTTTTTATAAATACTTATTTACTTGCGCACAATATGTTTGAATACTTCTGAATAACCTTCACCACTTACTTTTATAAATACCAGTCCGTTAATGTTCGCTGGTAATGTGATAGAAGTACGTCCTGATGTGATTGATTCTGAATGAACAAGCTTGCCATTTAAAGTATAAATATCAACGTTTCCATTTGAAAGTTCATTCACTTCGATATTAAATGTTCCACTGCTAGGATTTGGTACCACACTTGTTTTAACACTCACCTGTTCAATGTTGGTCGCTGGGGTGTATTCATATGACCCTATATCAGGAGTGCCTGTTCTGCTACTACCATGAATATCTGTAGATGTGGCTGTTGTGGCATCTCCTGCATCTATGGCGATGCTGCCAACTTGTAGAGCCAAAGTTTGTAGTCCACTTCCATTATCTTGCAAGCTTCCTAGTTTGAGGTTTGACTCAGTTACTGCTGTTGCAGTTTCCCATGTGATGCTATTTGCTTCGTTCCTGATTTCAGCTAACCAGCATTTTGAAACAATATTGTTCTTAACAGTAGCTGCTGCCACTGGATTTACACTACCGTCATAACCGAAATCTGTACCAGCAGAAGAAGCATTAAACAAGATATTATTCGTTAATGCAGAACAGGTTGAATTCTCAGTAAAAATACCTTTGCGACCATCAGAATTTGTAGTATTGCTAACTATAGTATTATTCTTTAAAGAAAGAACCCCTCCTGTATTAGTGATAGAAATGGCACCACCCTTTAAGTTAGAGTGGTTTCGGTATACAACACAGTTTTCCATAGAAAGTGATACGCCAAAGAATGCCAGACCTCCGCCATTTCCTTCAGCTGTATTGTCAAAAACTGATGAGTTTTTGATAGTTGTATTTCCATACCCGCCAATACCACCAGCAGCGCGATCAGTAAAGTTATCATAGATATTACAATTCTCAATTGATAAAACGGCATTACCTTGTGTGTTTATGCCACCACCAACACCACCGCTTAGGTTTCCATAGCGAATGCTCATGTCTTTAAGAGTTGCACTTACTGAACCACTAATCATAAATACACGTTGATTAGGTGCTTTCCCTGTACCAGCACCGTCTGGCTTGCTTCCTGTTGCCTGTACAATGGTTGTAGCTGGTGATTCTCCCATAATTGTCAGGTTTTTGCTAACAGTAATATTGACTTCTGTATAGGTTCCTGCTTTTACTTGTATAATATCATCAGCTTGTGCAGTGTTAATGGCTTTTTTTATACTAGCCCATGGAGATGATTCACTACCAGTATTATTTTCGTCATCACCATTTGTACTAACATACCATGTGGTTTGAGCGAAAGATAATGAACAAAACATTGCCATAATGGCCATAATAAGGAGTCTAGATTTTTTCATAATTATTGCTTTAAAATGATTGATTTAATGTGGCTTTTTGTTATTGCCTGTCTAATGGTTAAAGTATGACGAAACGATCGAAGACGATAAACCATAAACAACTAAAGAATAGTACGGAATGAGCGATAATAGCACAGAATAGATAAAATATAGCACAAATCAGATTTGTGTTCTGTGTGCTATTATATTGTAGTTTCTGTCAATGTTTATGAGCTGTCTAATAGCTAGGTTTGTCACAGAATCAAATGTTTGAATAAATGAAAAAAATAACCAAAAATCATTTCCGGTTAGAAAAAATCATCTCATTAATAATTATTAGTGGCTTGATTTATTTAACCCTGATGACAATAAAAATTTATCTTTAAATAATTAAATCCAAGTTTATGAAATTAACAAAAAAAACTCTGCTATTACTGTATATAGCACTTGTGTCATTTGTTGATATTGGTGCTCAATATAAAGTGGATGGCACAGTAACAGATGATAAAGGTATTCCTGTACCGGGTGTGTCTGTGATTGAAACGGGAACTTCTAACGGGACGATAACCGACATTGACGGTCGTTATTACTTAGAAGTTAGTGAGGGTGCTGAAATAACTTATTCTTTTATAGGTTTTAAAAAGGAAGAAAGAAAAGTTGACAGAGACGGAACGATAGACATTCAGTTAGTTCAAGACATGATTGGGCTGGAAGAAGTCGTTGCCATTGGATATGGTACTGTTAAGAAAAGTGATTTGACGGGTTCTGTAACATCCGTAAAAGCCGAAGAAATTACTAAGATGCCAGTACAATCTTTCGATAGAGCTCTACAAGGCCGGGCTGCAGGTGTACAGGTTAAAACATCATCAGCAGCACCAGGAGGAAGTGTAAGTGTTATCATCAGGGGTGGTAACTCTATTAATAGTTCCATACAGCCTCTCTATGTGGTAGATGGTATTCCTGTTGATGAGGGAACATTGAATTCTTTCAATCCGGAAGATATTGAATCGATGGAGATATTAAAGGATGCATCATCAACGGCGATTTATGGTTCTAGAGGTGCAAACGGTGTTGTTCTTATTTCAACGAAACGAGGTAAAGAAGGAAAAGCACGAGTTGAATATTCCAATTATTTTAAATTCGAGCAAATACAAGAAGGTTTGGATTTGTTAAACGGTGAGGAATTTGCCTATAAATTTAACGAGTGGTTAGTAAATACAGGCAGTGATCCCATTTATGTTGGAGACAATCGCTATTTTCCATCTCCGGAAACGATTGGAGAAGGTACTGACTGGATAGATCAAATTACTCAAACAGGTTTTGCACAGAATCATCAGGTAAGCATAACAGGAGGAACGAAAGATGTAAAATATGCGCTTTCGGGTAATTACCTTGATCACGAAGGAGTTATTTTGGGTGGTGATTTTAGCAGAGGGTCATTTAAAGTTAATACGGATGTAACAATTAATAAGTGGCTATCAGTTGGCAATAACTTAACCATTAGTAGGTACACAACCAATAGCTCTGGCGAAAATACCAATATGGAGTCAGGTGGCGGAACAATTAATGCAGCCATTAAAATGTCTCCTGTTTTACCGGTTTACGATATTAATGGTAATTATACAGCCAATAACTTCCCGGGTGCACAAGGGATTGAAAATCCAGTTGCCAATGCAAAAGAAATAACCAATAAACGACTTACAGATAGAGCCATTGGTTCTCTGTTTGCAAATATCACTCCCCTTAAAGGCTTAAATATCAAATTAAGCTATGGTGTTGATGTCAGACATGTAAAAAGATACAATTACACACCTACAACAACGATAAGCGGAGTCTTAGTAGGAGGTCGTGCCTCTCTGGACAATAATAAGATTGATCACTTTGTAAGTGATAATATTGCGAATTATAAAAAACAATGGGGCATTCATAAGCTGGATGTAATGGCAGGTTATTCTCGTGAATGGGAAGAAGCTGAAGCTAGTGGGATGAATGGTACTGGTTTTCCTTCTGATGTGTTAATGTATAATAACATGGCTGCAGCCGAGGAACACGGTATCCCTACATCCTGGAAGACAGCCTGGCAATTGGAATCATTCTTTGGAAGGATTAACTATAATATGAATGAAAAGTACCTGGTAACCTTTACTGGACGTTATGATGGATCATCCAAGTTATCAAAAGATAACAGATGGGCGTTCTTCCCTTCAGGAGCCATTGCCTGGCGTTTGTCGGAAGAAAATTTCTTAAAGGAAAACATAGCAGCCATTTCAAATCTGAAGTTAAGAGCCAGTTACGGACTATCTGGTAACTCAAATATCGGCCTATACAAATCACAAGTGATACTAGGTATTGGAGGCTATCCTTTTAATGAAGCAGTTCAAACAGCTGTTTATCCTAGTACCCTAGGTAATCCTGATTTAGGATGGGAATATACGACAACAACTAACTTCGGTTTTGATTTAGGTTTATTAAATAATCGCTTAAGCTTAACTTTAGATGTTTACAAACAAAGTACACAAGACTTACTTTGGAATAAAAAACTGGATCCAATGTCTGGTTATGGCTCATCCATGACAAATGCAGGTGAGTTGGAAAACAAAGGTTTGGAAATTTCTGTTTTTGGAGCAATCACGGAAGGAAGCTTCAAATGGAATGTGTCTGGTAATATATCATTCAACAGAAACAGAATAATTGCTCTGGATGATGAGGCAAATCAATGGAGAGTAGGATTACCAGTAGGTGTATTCCGCGGAAGACAGTTTGAAGGTATTTTTAGAGATTGGGATGAGGTATATGCCTATATGAATCCGGATGGTAGTTTGGTGATGCCTGCTGCTCAACCCGGAGATGTAAGATATGCTGATATTGGTGGTGCTTTTGATGAAAATGGAAATCGCATTCCTGATGGCAAGATTTCTGGAGAAGACTGGACAATATTGGGTGATCCAAACCCGGATTTTATTTTTGGTATCACAAATGACTTCTCTTTTAAAGGATTTGACTTATCGGTTTTCATTACCGGTAGTCAGGGTAATGATATTCTAAACAGAACGGGTAGTTACTTACAGCAGGTGAGTAATATGCGAAACAATCTTGATCGTGTAGTCTTGGATAGCTGGACACCACAAAATCCAGATGCCTCATTTATGCGAATGGGCGGTGTTGGAAGCATGCCAAATATTGAAGACGGAAGCTATATCAAGCTTCAGAATGTGAATCTCTCTTATAATATACCTGTTAAGCGAATAAAGAATATTCAGGCAGCCAGAGTCTTTGTGTCAGGGCAAAATTTAATTACACTAACAGATTATTCTGGTTTTGATCCTGATGTAAATACCGGCGGTAAGAGTGCGACTAACCTGGGTGTGGATAACGCTGCTTACCCAATGCCAAGAGTTTATTCAATGGGTCTAAGTGTCACATTTTAATAATAATCAACGTCATGAATAAGATAAAATTAATATATAGTTTTTGTGTAGTGATTCTTTTGACTGCATTTGGGTGCGAGGATAGCTTCCTTGATGAGAAGATGTACAGTCAACTAGGCCCTGCTAATTTTTACAAAACAGAAGCTGATGCTATTGCAGCTTTGAATGGTGTGTATGATGGTTTTCAGGCAGAGAATTATTATGGCAGAACCATGTGGAATCTGGCCGATTATCCAACAGAAATGCATTATAGTTTCTGGTCAGATGCTTTCGATCGCTATACCTATGAGGATGATGAAAACAAGCATTTATATCCGTTTTGGAACATAGCCTGGAAAATAAATAATCGTGCCAATTCAGTTATTGAACGTGTGCCAGCTATTAGCTTTAACAATGAAGAAACCAAAAATCGAATTATTGGAGAAGCTAAATTCCTGAGAGCACTTAACTACTTCAATTTGGTACGTTTCTTCGGGCATATTCCTTTAATTACTTCAGAGACAACTACCATCGATGAGAATCAATTTATGGAGCAAGTTCCAAGAGCAGAGGTTTATGACCAAATCATTAATGACCTAATGTATGCGGAAGAAAACTTGCCTGTGATTCAGGAGGAAGCTTGTAGAGCTACCCAAGGTGCTGCTAAAGCTCTTTTAGGTAAAGTTTACCTGACTATGGCTGGTTATGCTTTGAATTATGTGAGTGGAGAGCTTGAAAAGGGTGATAATCAGTATTATCAGTTAGCAGCAGATAAATTAAAAGAGGTTATAGACCTGAATGTTTACAAGTTGGAAGATATTTACGAAGATGTTTTTGATGTGGATAATCCCAATGGTAAAGAAACTGTATTCTCGGTGCAATATATGGCAGGCACAGGAGGTTGGGAAGGTGGCGAAGGTAACTCCTGGACACCAGTATGGGTACCGAAAGGTTCTGGAATTGCACTGGTTGAATGGAAATCAGCAGGAACACCTATTGAATTCTTTAATTCATATCCTGCTGGAGATCAAAGACGCGATGCCTCTTTTATGACTTCATATATCGACGGTAATGGAGCAACAATAGAATACCCAACTTCTCCTCTTGTAGCGCCTCACCTTCGCAAGTTCTTAAGTGATATTCAGGAAGGTCCGGATCCAAACTTCAGTGCCATTGATGGTAAAGATTATGGTTGTGATTTCCCGGTTCTAAGGTATGCTGATGTCTTACTAATGTATTCTGAAGCATTAAATGAATTGGATGCGGCCAATAAAACAATGGGAATTAATGATGTACGTGTCAGAGCTGGTTTAGAGCCATTAACAACAGACGATCAGGAAACCTTGCGTCAACAAATATTACAGGAGCGTAAATGGGAATTGACTGGAGAAGGACATGGTTGGTTTGATTATGTACGATTGGGTGTGCTATTGGAGCCTGGTAACTCAAATGGTGATAGATCGGGTTATCTGTATCCATCAGAGCGTAATTATCTCTATCCCATACCATTTACTGCGAGAGAAATTAATCGGAATTTAGACCAGAATTTTGGATGGTAAAAACTAACTAAACGAAAGAATATGAAAGCGTTAAATTATATAGCTCTTATAACATTCCTGGCGATAGTTTCCTTCGCCTGTGAAGAAACAGAGCCAACCTTTGAAACCAGACTACCAAGTTATCCGGCACCTACCATTGCCTTTACTGAAGAAATGCCTGATACCGTTTCTATTATGATTGAAGATGGTTATCCTTTTTCATTTCATCTAGAAGGTGAGGCTGGTTTGGTAGGTATGCTATTAAATAATGAGCAAGTGCATACGTCTCCTTATGGCCAGTTAAAAGAAGATGTCACATACACCTTCGTGATGCCGGATGTTGAAGATACGTCGCTGGTATTTTCGGTGATTGATGAAGATGGTGTAACCGTTGCAGCTCAAAAGGTCGTAGCTAAGGGAGAAGGGCGTTTGGCTCCTGAGTTTTTAGTGGTTGATTTGGGGGGTGGTTTGGAAGAGTTTGTCGATGAGCCAATTCCTAACCAGAATGGTGGTAATTTTGCGGCAAAAATCACTTCATCAGGCGATCATGAAATAGATAATTATACATTACGGGCACTTTGGTTAACCGATGAGACTAAGTTTAATTCTGTATTTACCGTAAATGCAGATGCGCCGGAGGGTGAGAAAGCTGTTAAAGTAATTAAGAACAGTGGTTTTACAAATGTGATTGCTAATCTGGGTGTAGCCATCCCCGAAGTATATATCAATGATATACTGGCAGGTAAAAGAGCAATTCAATTCGATGTGTATTATGACAATACGGCTACCCCGGATGCACCAAGTGATTTGCCATCAGCATTAGCTTTCGATATTTATTTAGCCAATTTTGCTAAATACAAAAATGACAAAGCTGGTATATTTGAGACATATACAGCGACACTGCCATCTGCCAATGCCTGGCATTCAGTAACCATGGATATTAAAAAAGCAGGGGGTTATAGAACAGGTGATGTAGCAGTGAACGAAATTGATGCATTTAGCTTAAAGCTTTCTGCTGGCTATAACACACGAAATCCATATTACATCAAGAATTTCAAAGTCGTTAAAGTTGACTAATTAGTAATGTATGGCAACGGTATCTGTATAAAAACGACTGTTGCCATTCATCTTTAAACTAGAAAAAATGAATCGTTTATATATATATACTGCAGCATTACTCTTTACCATTGGATTTAGTGCTTGTGAAGAAGATACAATAGAAACTCCGAAATTAAATGATACCACCTATGATATAATGGTGGATTTAAATGAAGAGAAGGGGATTGTTAGTCCTTTGCTGATGGGGTTCAACAATATCTACTGTTTTGAAAAAGATGCCATGTGGCAAAATGGTTCTGGACAGTTGCCAGAGATGTTTAAACGCATGAATACTGGTGTTGTTCGTTATCCGGGGGGTGCCGTTGTGAACCGTTACCATTGGAACAACCTTAATGGACAAGGATGGAAAGATAATTGGGACCCAAATTATGATCCGAGTGACGATATGCCGGCTACTGAGTTTATGGATGTTGATGAATACATGGCGAACATTATTGCCATAGGTGCTGAGCCAATGCTGGGAATTAACATGGGTTCCGGCATGAAATACAATCGAGTGCAAGATGGTATAGATGAGGCAGTTGCCCTGGTGCAGTATTGCAAAGATCAAGGATATGAAGTCAAATACTGGTATTTGGATAACGAGGCCTACCACTCTGGTGCCAACTATAGAATGACACCAGCAGAATATGCGGAACAGATTAACCTATATGTGCCGGCAATGAAAGCGGTAAATCCAAACATTGAAACCATTGTCAATTGGGATAGCCATATTTCTACACAGTTATCAGGTATGGAAACCCTTATTTCATTAGCTGGTGAAAATATTAATATCATGGAGGTTCATTGGTATTGGGAGTTTGGAACAGGTACCTTTAATCGTTGGGTTAACAGTTATCCAATGAGTACTAAAAATCAATGGTATAATGGTTTAAGTTATTTTAGAGAAATAATGGAGTTTACACCATTGCTTCACCGTACTGGCCATACACACATAAAACTGGCATCCAACGAATGGAACTTAGGTCCGGCTGCATCACCAGCTGAAACACCATCCAAGTTTGAATCTGCCTTGATGATTTCTGAACAATTCTCCCAATTTATTGATGGTGGTTTATTTATGGCTAACTTCTGGGGTGTGCATTGGCCTACAGAAACATATGCACCTTCTGTTAATCGTTATTTATTAGATCCAACTGATAACTACAGCGAGAACCCAGCCGTTAAAGTTTTTGAAATGTTTGGCGATGCCATGGGCAAAATGCAGGTAAGGTGTTCATCTCTTATCAATGGTGTTTATGATGTGGCCATTTGGGACGACGAAAACAATCAGCTAATCATGTATCTTGTGAATAAAAATCAAAATGAAGTACCATTAAGTACAGGCATTGATTTAAAAGGTATAACTGCTAAAATGGTTACGGCTAATTCGTTAATAAGTTCTGAAGATGGGACGTCAAGTGAAATAGTTCAAACAGTAGCAAACATAGAATCTACATCCAGGGTAAAGTTAAGTTTGCCTCAAAACTCTTTAACTAAAGTTGTTATTACAAACTAAGTTAACTTGAACGTTATCTGGCTTAATACATCATAACGATGTTGATTAGCTGTATAGTCTCCGCTTGTTTTGTTAAGCGGAGACCAAAATACGGACCTTATGAATTTACAAAAATATCATTTCCTAAACTTATTTTTGCTGCTTGCTTTTTTGCCTGGGTTGTCTTATTCACAGGATACTATCAGGATTGATTTCAATAAAATAATGAAAAGTACCACTCCTGAAGGAGCAGCTTCAGCCAATTTATGTTGGTTGCTTGATTCAGATATAAAAAGACCCAATCCTCACAAATCATTTGCTGAAGCAATAAATGAACTGGGGTGTGGCTCTTTAAGGTTTCCATATGGTCACCTGGCTGATAATTACCTATGGCATACTGCTCCATATGATAATACACAAAATGGACTGAAGCCTGCAGTTGCAACTAAAACGCAAACGCCTGCACAATGGGACTGGGCAACAAATGAAGATGGCACATTTATGTCAGCTATGGATTTTGACGAATACATGTCCTTGTGTGCTCGTTTAAATATAAAACCACTTGTTGTAGTAAATGCTTTGTCATTCAAGTATAAAGGAGGACCAACTCTTAATGAATTGGTTACTTCTGCAGCTGAATGGGTAAAGTATGCTAAACGAAAGAACTATCAGGTTGGATACTGGCAAATTGGCAATGAAGTAGATCATCATCCAAAACTTATTAGTAAAGACGAGTATGTTGATGCTTACCAACAAATTTCTGCTGCTATGAAAGCCGTTGATCCAAATATAAAAGTGGGACCTGGCATCCTTAGTAATGTAGCTTTCTTCAAAAAGATTATTACACAAACTCCCGATTTAATTGATTTTACATCATGTCACCAATACTTGTGGGCTTATAAGGAATCATGTAAAAACTATGAGTTATGGAAGGAATACAATGATCCGTTCATTCCCAATGTTATCAAGATGAGAAATGCGGTGCATCAATCATCAAAACCCGACATGGAAATACTGATCACAGAAACCGGTGTTTCGCCATCAGGTCAAGGGATGGGGAATATCAATAATGTATACAAGGCCTTATGGTGGTTTGAGGTGCTGATGAATGAGATGAATATGCCCAATGTTTCATACATCTATAACTGGGGAACTCATTCACCCTGGAAAGGTTATCAGGATGATGAATCAGACGATGTATCGGTACTCTTACGAGTTGACAATAATGCACGTAAGCCAACTGCAGAGGTAATTAAAATAGTAAATGAGCATTTTATGAAACATTGTGTTCATACGAGTAATAACTCACCATACATACGTACTTATGCCAGTATTGATGAAGGTAATAAAGAGTGTAGCGTCTTTTTAATGAATAAGAATACTGTTCCATCAAGAGTAGTGCTTCAAATACAAAATATGCCATCGAAATTAAGCAGCTTAAACTTTTCGGGGATACAAGGTGAAAATCCTCTAGATAAGAATTTTGAGGAGTCGACTAAGATGGAGTTAAGAGTGTTGTGTGAAGTAATCGCAGAAGTAGTTATACCTGCGTTATCCATTGCAGTTCTGCACAGTAATTAAAGCTCTGAGAAGTAATTAGTGCTAAAAAAATAAAGATGAGATATACGATAAGTTTTATAGTTCTTTTTTTAATCGTTTTTTCTAGTCATGGGCTTGAGAAAAGAGAACGAATTCCATTTAATCAGAATTGGCGCTTCTGTATAGGTGAAACAGGTAAAGAAAGTTCGATTGAGTTTAATGATGATGGTTGGCGAGTCTTGAGCTTGCCTCATGATTGGGCGATTGAAGGACCCTTTAGTGAAGAGCACAATGCCCGTACGGGTGGTTTGCCGGTATCAGGAACGGCATGGTATCGAAAGCGCTTTTCGTTAGATAAATCGTATCAGGGTAAAATCGTCAACTTGGAGTTTGATGGTGTGATGAGTAATGCAGAGGTCTATATTAATGGCCATCGTGTGGCCTACAGACCCTATGGTTACATCGGTTTTGAGGCTGATTTAACCCCTTATCTCAAATATGGTCATGATAATGTGGTGGCTGTAAAAGTAGCCCCAGAAGAACAATCTTCCCGATGGTATCCTGGTGCTGGTATTTATCGTAATGTGTGGATGGAGATTAAAAATCCGGTGCATGTTGCCCATTGGGGTACCTATATCACGACGCCAACAGTGTCTTCTAAATCTGCTCTTGTAAAAGTATCAACAACTATCTGCAGGACAACTGATAAGACAGGTAACTACCGTCTTCTATCGCAGATTATGGATCACAAAGGGACAATTGTAGCTACAGCTGAGTCTGATTTGAAATTGGATTCGGAGCAAATCATAGTAGAGCAGGAAATTGAAATACAATCACCACAATTGTGGGAACAGGACAATCCACATTTATATCAGCTAAAGTCAATCATAATAAGAGATGGAACCACAGTTGATACCTACAACTCAACGTTTGGGGTACGTACCATTGAATATTCTAAAACGGAAGGTTTCTTACTTAATGGTCGTCAGGTACGGTTTCAAGGCGTTTGCCTACACCATGATTTAGGACCGCTTGGAGCGGCAGTCAACTATCGGGCTACGCAACGTCAATTGGAGATTATGAAAGAGATGGGTGTTAATGCCATCCGCACCAGCCATAACCCGCCTTCACCCGAACAGCTGGAACTATGTGATAAAATGGGCATCCTGGTTCAGATTGAGGCCTTTGACTGTTGGAAAGCACCAAAGACTGCAAACGGCTATCACAAATATTGGGACGAATGGCATGAGCGAGACTTACGTGATATGATTAAGCGTGATAGAAATCATCCTTCAGTGGTCATGTATAGCATTGGTAATGAAATTGTAGAACAACGATTGGGACATGGAGGTAAAGTGGCCAGTTCATT
Source organism: uncultured Carboxylicivirga sp. (assembly GCA_947491945.1). Taxonomy (GTDB): domain Bacteria; phylum Bacteroidota; class Bacteroidia; order Bacteroidales; family Marinilabiliaceae; genus Carboxylicivirga; species Carboxylicivirga longa. The sequence goes on from CANLLN010000001.1 coordinate 274,613, forward strand.
AACAGCTATTTGTCATGATGAAGACCCAACCAGGCCGGTAACGGCTGGATTTAATATGTATCCGGCTTGCGTGAAGAATGGCCTCGCCGAAGCCATTGACTTGGTTGGATTTAATTATAAACCAACACAGTATGATAATCTGCTGGCCGAACACCCCGATTGGATTGTTTACGGCTCTGAAACTTCTTCGTGTGTGAGTTCAAGAGGGGTTTATCATTTGCCGTTGGAAAATTACGACAAACACGAATCGTTGCAGGTTAGCAGTTATGATATTATTAGTCCGCCATGGGCTTATCCTCCAGATTTTGAGTTTGATGCCCAACAAACCATGACGCGCTCATTAGGGGAGTTTGTTTGGACGGGATTTGATTATCTGGGCGAACCAACGCCTTATAACGGACAGGATAACCATACCCATGGGAAGTGGACAGGAGACTGGCCTTCCAGAAGCTCCTACTTTGGTATCGTTGACTTATGTGGTTTTCCGAAAGACCGTTTTTACCTTTATCAAAGTGTTTGGACTGACAAACCAATGGTACACATCCTGCCGCATTGGAATTGGGAGGACTCACCTCATGATACCATTCCGGTATTTTGCTATACCAATTGTGATGAAGCAGAATTATTTCTCAATGGAAAATCACTTGGTAAAAAGGTAATGGGAAAAGACAAGACAACCATTCCATCTGTATTTAATTGGTGGAAAAAGCCCCAGACAACCTGGGATTCTCCTTACCGAATAAATTGGAATGTGAAGTATGAGCCGGGTGAATTGAAAGTAATAGCTTATAATAATGGAGAAGTAGCGGCAAGTAAGACCATTGTTACTGCATCAGAGCCGGCACAAATAAATTTATTGCCTGACAGAAAGATTATCGAAGCTGATGGTTATGATTTATCGTTTATTACCGTTCGCATTGAAGATAAACAAGGGAATTTCTGCCCTATGGCTGATAATCTAATACATTTTGATATTAAAGGGCCTGCTACTATTGCCGCTGTTGGTAATGGTAATGCTGCCACTACAGAACCTTTTCAGGCTCACTATCGCAAAGCGTTTAATGGTTTATGTATGTTAATCATCAAAAGTGAAAAGGGTAAAGCTGGTAAGGTAAGTATAAAAGCTTACGCCGATAACCTTAATACGGGCAAAATAAAGATTATTACTAATTAGATAGAGATTATTAAAGCTTCTTGTCTTTCCTTTTGCATCTGTCGGAAACTGTGAGAGGAAAGACAAAAGAGGCTAACTAAATACGGAAATATGAAAACCATAAATAGATTATTTTTTTTGTTGGTTATTTTAGCTGGCTTCTCATCTTGCAACTCCTCAAAGGATGCAACAAATAGCATACAGCCTAATATTATATATATCCTGGCTGATGATTTAGGTTATGGCGATGTAGGTTTTAATGGTCAGTCAAAATTCCAAACACCTAATATTGATAAGTTAGCTGCGAATGGAATGGTGTTTACTCAGCATTATTCGGGTTCAACAGTTTGTGCCCCTTCTCGTTCTGCACTTTTAACCGGACAACACACTGGCCATACTGCTATTAGAGGTAACAAGGAAGTCCGACCTGAAGGACAGTATCCATTGCCCGACAGTACTTACACCATGGCAGAGATGTTACAGGAAGCCGGTTATAAAACGGGTGTATTTGGAAAATGGGGGCTTGGATATCCAGGGTCTGAGGGCGACCCGAATAAGCAGGGTTTCAACGAATTTTATGGTTATAACTGCCAGCGATTAGCGCACCATTACTACCCTTATCATTTATGGCATAATCAGACAAAGGTTATACTAGAGGGTAACAAAGGCGCTGAGCAAAATGACTACGCGGCTGAACTGATTCATGATAAAGCCATGCATTTTATAGAAACCAACAAAGATGATGCGTTTTTTATGTACTATGCCTCGCCAATACCGCATGCAGAGCTGTTAATGCCACAGGAAAACATTGATGCCTTTAAAGGGAAATTATTACCTGAAAAGCAATATAAAGGAACTGATGAGGGTGAAAACTATCGTCAGGGACCATATGGTTCGCAGAAAGATTGCCATGCAACGTTTGCAGCTATGGTGACGCTATTGGATCAGCAGGTTGGTGAAATAGTGAATAAACTGAATGCTTTTGGTATTGCTGATAATACGATTATCATATTCACATCTGATAACGGCCCTCACCAGGAAGGTGGTGCCGATCCCGATTATTTTAACAGCAATGCCCAATTCAAAGGATATAAACGTGATTTATACGAGGGTGGTATTCATGTGCCAATGATAGCACAATGGCCTGGTAAAATCAAACCCGGAAGTACAACAGAGCATATCTCTGCATTTTGGGATGTGATGCCCACCATTGCCGATATGATTGGAATGGATCTACAGGGAGACATAGATGGCATATCATTTTTGCCAACGCTGTTTGGTATGTCGAATCAAAAGAAACATGACTATTTGTATTGGGAGTTTCATGAAAAAGGAGGACGCATAGCCATCCGTAAGGACAATTGGAAAGCTGTTAAATATAATGTCCTAAAACAACCTGAGAAATCAATCGAGTTATATGATTTAAGCACCGACCCGGGTGAAACTAAAAATATTGCTTCAGATTATCCTGAAATTGTTATTGAGATGAATCGAATTATGCGAGAAGCAAGAACAGAGTCTGAGGTTTATCAGTTTGCAGCTCCAACCTACTTAAATGTGGATTAATATGCGTGGCTCAATAAAAATACAAAAAATGAAGTGGCTCTCTGGGATAATCATTTTTTTATCTTTATTCCTGATTGCCTGTCAATCATCATATGACAAAACATCACCCAATGTGATTATGATATTGGTAGATGATATGGGGTGGACTGATTTAGCATGTTACGGTAGCGATTACCATCAAACACCCAATATAGACCAATTGGCATCCGAAGGTACTTTATTCACCAATTCGTATAGCTCTTGTAATGTATGTTCACCAACAAGAGCGGCACTAATGACAGGAAAGAATCCTGCGCGTTTGCATTTGACCGATTGGATTGAAGGGCATAAATATCCTTGGGCCAAATTAAAAGTGCCTGAGTGGAAAATGTATTTGGATGCAAAAGAATACACTTTGGCTGAAGCTTTTAAGGATGCCGGGTATTATACGGCTCATATTGGCAAATGGCATTTGGGTGAAACAGAAAAGGATTGGCCAGAACACCATGGTTTTGATGTTAATATTGCTGGTTGGTCAAAAGGTGCACCCAATAGAAATGCGAAAAATGGTTCAAAAGGCTATTTCTCTCCTTATGGTAATCCTCGCCTTAATGATGGCGAAGAAGGTGAGTATTTGACAGAACGCCTCACTGATCAGGTTTGTAAAGTGATTCAAGAACAAAAGAATAAACCTTTCTTTATTAATTTCTGGCTATACAATGTGCATATGCCTTTACAGGCAAAAGAAAACAAAATTCAGAAGTATGTAGCTTTAAGTGATAGCGCTAAAAACCATTATAATCCCAAATATGCTGCTATGGTGGAACATTCTGATGATGCTGTCGGCAAGGTAGTTGCCCAATTAAAAGAAAGTGGTTTATTTGAAAATACCATCATTTTGTTGGCCTCCGATAATGGTGGCTTAATTGGTAAAGGGAAGCGTAAAATCACAAGTAATGCACCTTTGCGCCATGGTAAAGGAGGTATATACGAAGGAGGTATTCGAATACCGACCATTTTATATGCGCCAACAATTAATAAAGCTAATGACATAATTCACGAGCCGGTTATTACAGAGGACTATTATCCTACACTATTCGAATTGGCAGGCATTCATTTAGCTGATAAGAATGTGGCATTGGATGGTCAAAGTTGGCTGCCGCTGCTGGAAGGAGAGCAAACACTTAAGCGTGATGCTATACATTGGCACTATCCTCATTACCATCAGGAAGGAGCAGTGCCACATAGTGCCATTCGACAAGGAAAATGGAAGCTTATAGAAAACTTGGAAACTAATAGCTTTGAATTATACAATTTAGAAGAAGACCTGGGTGAGAAGAATGATTTACATCGTCAATATCCAGATATCCTTTCTGAGTTAAAAAATAATCTGGACATATGGCGAAAAGATGTGAATGCACAAATGCCAAAAAATAATCCCGAGTTTGAACCAATTAAGGAGCGAAAGAAAAACAAACGAATTGTTAACGACTAATCGATATATCTATGAAATACTATATGTTACTGGCATTTATTATGCTTATAACCTCAACAGCATGCACCAATAATAACAATGTTGAGGTTCGGACAAGGGAATCACTGGACCTAAATTGGCACTTTATTCAGGAAGATATTCAAAACGCTGAGCAAGTTTCCTTTGATGATAGCCAATGGCGTCAGTTAAATGTACCGCACGACTGGAGTATTGAAGGTGAGTACAATGAAAATAACCCGGCAGGTATTGCCGGTGCATTCTTACCCACCGGTATTGGTTGGTATAGAAAGCAATTAGTCATTGAAGACTTAAAACCGGATGAAAAATATTTTGTAGAGTTCGACGGTGTTTACATGAATAGCGATGTTTGGATTAACGGACATCATCTGGGGAATAGGCCTTATGGATACATCAGTTTTAGCTACGATTTAACACCCTTCCTCAATGAAGGAACTAATGTAATAGCAGTGCGTGTTGATCACTCTAAAGCACCCAGTGGCAGATGGTATACTGGCTCTGGCATTTATCGTCATGTATGGCTCACAAAAACAAAGAACATCTATGTTCCGCAATGGGGAACAGCTGTGACCACTCCTCACGTGAGCTCTCAGAAAGCAAATGTCAATTTACAGATTCAGTTAAACAATGAAACAGACGATAAAACTTCTGTATTAGTGAATAGCTTTATTAAAGATGCTGATGGTAAAACAGTAGCCAAAGCCGAAAGCGAAATAAAGATAGATGCGCAAGCTGAATTAACTCAAAGCTTTGAGGTAGAAGAACCCTTGTTATGGTCTCCTGAACAACCAAATATGTACAGTATTGAAACAACTCTGATTGTTAACGGAGAAAAAATGGATCAATATACTACACCATTGGGCATTCGTTCCATAGAGCTAAAAGGCAGTAAGGGCTTCCTTTTGAATGATAAAGCTATCAAATTCAAAGGTTTAAGTAATCACCACGATGCAGGTCCGGTTGGTGCTGCTGTGCCAGATGATGTTTTATACCGCCGTTTGAAGATGCTAAAAGAAATGGGTTGTAATGCCTTACGAACAACTCACAATCCGTTCTCCCCGGAATTCTATACCATGTGTGACACCATGGGCTTTATGGTGATGGATGAGGCGTTTGACGGATGGTGGAAACCTAAAGCCAAACATGATTATGGCAATTATTTTGCGGAATGGTGGAAACGCGACCTGACTGACTTCATGAAACGCGATCGTAATCATCCATCTGTTGTAATCTGGAGTATTGGTAATGAAGTGCATGGTTTCACTGCTGCTGAACAAAAGGAGATTGTTGGCTTTGCTAGAGCAATTGATAACACAAGGCCTATCACACAAGGTCGTGGTTATATGGCTCCTCATATCGATATTGCTGGCTTTAACGGCCATGGAGAGTTTAAAGGAAGTTTGGCAAAGTATAACAAGAACCATCCGCAGAAAGCCATTATCGGTACGGAGATAACACATACACTTCAAACAAGAGGCGTTTACCGCACAAAAACGTGGTATCGTACAAAAGATAATCCTGCCCCTTGGGAGAAACCCGAACAATTTGCCAAGATGGAGCACAAAGTCTATAAAATTGATGATTTATCAGAACAAGAAGTTTTTACCGGTATTACGCCAAGGTACCAGTCTTCTTATGACAATTCGATTGTACGCATTGGAGTTCGCCACGAATGGAACAGGGTTGAGGAAAGAGACTATTACCTGGGGAATTTTCGATGGACTGGTTTCGATTACCTGGGTGAATCATTTAATTGGCCGGCGCGTACAGCTAATTTTGGCATAATTGACTTGGCTGGTTTCCCTAAAGACCATTATTACCTATACCAAAGTTTGTGGAGTGATAAACCTATGGTACATTTATTACCGCACTGGACGCATCCTGACAAGGAAAATGTGGAAATTCCAGTAGTAGTTTATACTAATTGTGAGTCAGCCGAACTTTTTCTAAATGGTCAGTCTTTAGGTGAAAAGAAAATAGGTAAAGAAAGACAGTTGGTATGGTTAGTACCGTATCAAGATGGGAAACTTACAGTCATTGCAAAAACTAACGGTGTTGAAATGGCTGAAAAACAGTATATCACAGCAGGAGAACCAACCGGTATAAACATTGTTGCTGATAGAACCCAGATAAAAAGCAATAATAGAGATGTCGTGCATTGCGAAATTACGGTTGTTGACGAACAAGGTACCATGGTACCCCACGCGAATGACCTAATTGAGTTTGAGGTGAAGGGGCCAGCTCAAATTATCGGTGTCGAAAATGGTGATATTCTGGATTTATCACCTCATAAAGTCAGCCAGCGCAAAGCATTTAATGGCAAATGCCTCTTAATGATTCAAGCCACTGGTGAAAGCGGTCAGATTGAGGTTACGGCAAAGGCAGAGACCTTAACGAGTAGTAAAAAAATAGTTTTATCCGAGTAATTATTATAAATAGATATTTCATGTTACGATATGCACATGCATTTATAGCAATCCTTCTCAGCATAGTAATAGGATTAACGGCTTGCAATAACAAGCAAGGCAAGCAAAATAAACAAAAAGCCAAATCACCAAATATTGTTGTCATTTACTTAGATGACTTAGGTTATGGCGATTTAAGTTCGTATGGAGCAACAGAATTGCAAACCCCAAATATTGATGCCTTAGCCTCAGGTGGTGTGAAATTTACCAATGGCTACGCTTCATCGGCCACATGTACACCGAGTAGATATGCCCTGTTAACAGGTTTTTACCCATGGAAAAATAAGCAAGCTAAGATTCTTCCTGGAACAGCACCATTAATTATAGATACAGCCCAGGTTACTTTAGCGAAGATGCTGAAAAAGCAAGGCTATCAAACAGCATTAGTTGGCAAATGGCATTTAGGCCTTGGCACAGGTCATGTTGATTGGAATAAGACTGTTTCGCCAGGTCCTAATGAAGTAGGATTTGATTATGCCTATTACATGGCTGCCACACAGGATCGTGTGCCAACTGTATATTTAAAAGATGGATTGGTGGAAGGCCTCGATGCTAATGACCCGATTGAGATAGATTATAAAAATAACTTTGAGGGGCAGCCAACTGGTAAAGATAACCCTGAACTTTGTGAGATGATGTGGCATCATGGTCATAACTCAACAATTGTAAATGGTGTGCCTCGTATTGGTTACATGAAAGGTGGTGAAGCAGCTAAATGGAACGATATTGATATGGCCGATCACTTTTTAGTCAAGGCACAAGAATATGTCAAGTCACAGAAGGATAAACCTTTCTTCTTGTATTATGCCATGCAGCAACCACATGTGCCGCGTACACCTCACCCTCGATTTGTTGGCAAATCAGGTATGGGGCCTCGAGGTGATGTCATTCTGGAGGCAGATTGGTGTGTTGGAGAATTCATTAAAACTTTGGAGGAAGAAGGCATTTTAGATAATACATTAATTGTATTCTCAAGTGATAACGGACCTGTTTTGAACGACGGATACTATGATGATGCAGTAGAAAAACTAGGGAATCATACTCCGGCAGGTCAATTGCGTGGTGGAAAGTACAGTTTGTTTGAAGCTGGGACAAGAGTTCCGTTTATCACCTATTGGAAAGGTACTATTCAACCCGGTATTTCTGATGCATTGGTTTGCCAGATGGATTTATTAGCTTCATTAGCTAAGTTGGTTGGCACAAACGAATCATCAACAGACAGTGAGGAACTGCTGGATGTATTCTTAGGTAAAAGTACTAATGGTCGTGAGTCTCTTGTTATAGAAGCGACTACCCGCACCGCATTACGCCATGGCGATTGGATTATGATTCCACCTTATAAGGGCCCTGCAAAAAACAAGTTGGTAAATATTGAACTGGGTAATGCTCAAAACTTTCAACTATATAACCTAAAAGAAGATATTGGGCAGCAGAACAATCTGGCCAAAAGCAATCCAGAGAAACTACAAGAATTACTGGACATCTTTAATACTACCAGAGGGGATTATTCGCAAATAACGAAAATGGAATTGAAGTAGATATAGCTTATGGCATGGCTAGTTATTTTAAATGTTAGTTCAGTTATTTAAAACTTAATAAGGGTGGAGGGAAGGCTTAATTATTCATTAGATTCCCTCCATTTTATATACTCCTTTCTATTTAAATAGATATGTCCTTTTGGTTATTTCTTATAAAACAGAATAGTGTTAGTTAGAAAGAGTAGTATAAACAATGGCAATTAAGGAAAATGTCTCATAAAACCTAGGTTTTGATATATAACCGGTTAAATTAACACAGGTGATAATCCATTCAGAAATTCTTAAATTATCATTTACAATTTTTACAACTTTTCATTTAGCTGTTTTAAGTATTAAACTGACTTCTCTTAGTGAGAAAAAGCGTTGTAAATACCCTTCGGTTTTTCTAAAATTGCCAAAGTATTTAATGTAGGTGTAAAATAGCTCCGTAAGGCAGTAATAATAGTGTTTGTAGTGAATACCACAGATTTATATTCTTTACGCAATATTTACAACGTAAACTCTGTAACTATCTAATATTAAGCACATAGAAAATTATGTATCGGAAAGTAACTTTAAAAACTAGATAAGCTGGGTAAACCAACTCTTAAACTCAGCCGACTTATTTTTACTTACAAAAATTTTTTCCGGTGTCTCAATATTAAGTTGCACCTGCAGGCGGTTATCATAGCGGATCAGCATTTCTTTAATACTGTCGCGTGACAGAATGTATTGTTTGTTGGCCCTTATGAAGTCCTTGGGATTAAGGTTGTGAAGAATCTGTTCCAAAGTTTTTGAATATGGGTAATGCATACCATTCTTCAGGTAGATTTCGGTTACCTTATCTGTGGTATAAAAGCAACTTACTTCATTAATATCAATCGGAATCAGCTTGTTTTCATCGCGGATCAGCATCTTTGCAATGTAAGTATTAGATGGTGTAAGCTCCTGTTGATTGCTCAGGTACTTGAGTTCATCACCGGGGCTTAATTTTTTAAACTTTTCAATGGCACCTGCAAGCTCTACGACCTTTATGGGCTTCAGCAGGTAATCAATACTATTCACTTTAAACGCGTCAATGGCATAAGCATCATAGGCAGTAGTAAAGATGATGGGTATCTCAATGGTAATGTGTTGGAAAATGGTAAATGCATTGCCGTCCGACAAGTGAATATCCATCATAATCAATTCAGGTGTTTCATTGGTGCTTAGCCAGTTGATGGTTTGCCGGATGCTTTCTGTATTGCCAATAATTTTAATAGATGAATCAATGCTTTTCAGTATCGTGGCCAGGTTTTCAAAGGCCACGGTTTCATCTTCTACAATTAATACTTTCATCCTTTACTGCTTTAAGGGTAAAATTACAATAAATGTATGACCGTCATTCATTACCCTTATTTTTTTATTCATCATGATCTGAAAGCGGTTTTCCAGATTTTTGAGCCCGGTGCCGTTGGTATTATCCGGTGAGAGTTTAGGGAATATTGGATTATGAATCTCCAGTTCGTTGTTTTCGTTTAGTCTGATTAATACTACCATTTTGTGTTCGCTGTCAATCGTATTGTGAGCAACCACATTATCGATTAGCGGCAAAATAGATAAGCTTGGTAGTTTTAAACTTCTTTGGTTTTCTTCAATGTCTATTTGAAAATCCAGCTTATTGGCAAAGCGTACTTCCATTAAATAGCGGAATGAAGCCACGAATTCCAGTTCTTCTCCCAAGCTTACAAGTCCTTTATTTTCACTGTTTAATATGTACCGGAATATGTCTGAGAGCTTATTCACGAACTCAATTGTTTTTTCATCATTCCCTTTGCGCACAAGGGCCGTGACACTATTTAGTGAGTTAAAGAAAAAATGCGGATTAATCTGATTGGATAAGGCGCTGCATCGGCTTTCCAGGTTCTCGATTTTCAATTGTTCGATCTCTTGTTCTTTTTGGCGCTGATCTTTATACATGTGATAAACATGGCCAATGAAGGCAGCCATCAGGCATATGAAAAAGAACTGGAAAATAAGGATGCTTCCGAAGCAATCCACAAAGGTGCAATAAGCATAAGAAATGAGCACATAAGCAAGATAGGCAAGCGCGCAAATGGCCATGTTTAGCATTAAGCGTCTTCCAAATATGGAGGTAGGTATCTTTTTCAGGTTAATATGAAAGAGAATCCCAGCCAAAATTGTAAAAAATACAAAGCGAATAATGGCGAAATTGATATGCTTGACACGTTCAATGCCCTCCAGATAACTCAGCTTCCAGGGAAGCTGGGTAAAGTTGGGATAGGTGATAAGCAGTGCCCCAAGCAGACTGATCAGGATGAGTTTATAGGGATTGTATTTTTGAAAAAAGTTCATAGTTGAAAGACGCTTAATGTATATTTATTGACGGATTGAATAAGCCATCAGGGCGTTGCCGTGACGAATATATAAAATACCGTTGTTAATTACCGGATGCGCCCAAAAAGGGCCTTCACCTTGGGTGATTCTGAATTCACTAATCACATCAAATTTTTCTGGAGAGGCAGGTACTAAGCCCACATAGCCCCTTTTTTCATCATAACAGTAAAGCATATTATCAGCTGCTATAATAGAACCCTTTCCTTTTCCTTCCCACGGCGTTTCGTATTGGGTTTCACCGGTATTCCAATCTATCGCAACCCAGTTACCTTTTGAGTTATTGAGCCAGTTTGAACCGTAAATAGTGCCATCCACCAACACGTAGCCGCCGTGATGTGTATCTAAATCCGAGTTCTTCCATAGTTTGCTTACTGATTTTCCATCATCGGCCAATTGCAACATATATGAATTGAGGTTATAACCATTGCAGAAGAATATTTTACCGTCTTTAAAAAGCGGGGTGTTGCATGAAATTTTATCCCCGTTTTTAAAGGCAAAATCTTCACCCCAATTGCTAAATGCCCATTGTATTTCACCGGTTTCAGGCTGAACACCAAATATGCTTTCACCCCCAATACCTATTATTTGCCTTATTCCATTGTGCTCGATCAAAAGAGGAGAAACATAGCTACTTAATTCACCTAAAGATTGGCTCTTCCAAATCAATGCCCCATCTTTTGCATTTAAGGCCACCATGGTTGTTTGGTCTCCTCCCGGACAAAAAATTACCTTGTTATCAAAAACCAAGGGAGCTTCAGAAGTACCCCATGAGCCTGTTTTTACTTCAAATTGTGCTTTTCCATCAACCGTCCAGTCGATATCCCCTTTTTTAAGGTCGATGCATACCACTTCACCTTGGCCACTGATTACATAGGCCTTTTTATTCACAACGGTAGGTGTTGTTCTGGTGTCCGGGTACGATTTGTTCCAGGCATTTCCGTATTCGATGGAGTAGATCTTTTCACCTTTAAGTGTATAGGCCGAGAAGATTTCCTTTGTTTCATCTTCATTCATTCCGGTGAGGTACAAGCGATCTTCCACAATTACCGGGGAAGACCATCCTTTGCCGGCATCCAGTGTTTCCCATAGTAATTCGGGGCCTTCAGCTGCCCACTCTTTTAATAATTCGGTATCCGGATAGGTGCCATCACGGTTAGGACCGCGCCAGCCGTGTTGGTTTTGTGCCACTGCAGGTTGCAAGGCCAAATAGCAAGCTATAAATGCTATCAGCTTGAATTTTAGTTTGTTCATTGTTTTCATAGTGTCTGCGTTGTTAGTCATTATTAATGGTTTGTTTGTAGATTTCCTGTAGTTGGGCGGCCAGTACCTCATGGTTGTATACCTGACTGGCTCTCTCTTTTGCTTTTGATGTAGTTTCCTTGTAGAGAATCTGATTATTAAGGAGTTTTTCCAGTGCCTCGGCCAGTTTATCTGGTGTGTTGGGTTGGTATAAAAGGCCTGCATCTCCAATGATTTCCGGAAAGGAGCCGGTGGAAGGAGCCACGGCAGGTACACCCGATGCGAAGGCTTCGCACAGATATAAGCCCACACCTTCCTCAAAAGTGAGGGGCACGGAAATGACCGAGATGGAGCTGTAAAACGCGGAATGGTGAGTCATCGAATAATCATCCTGGAATTCCACGTCGCTCATCACCGGTGCCAGAATTTGCCTTACTTCCTTCACAAATTGCTTGTCATGATCTGTGTATCCGCCGCCTATTTTAAGTTTGAGGTCGGGAATGGTGTTTTTCTTTTTCAGGTTTACGAAAGCCCTGGCCAGAATATGGAGTCCGTTGTCTTTGTTCAGGCGGTAATAATATCCGATTACTTTAGTTCCGTGTGCTTCCGATTCTGTGTAATTACTGAGGTTAACACCCGGGTACACTACTTCAATATCTATGGCATTTGGTAACCTTTCTTCTGCTATTTTCTTATAGAATTTACTGGTAGTTACCAAGCGATCTACGTAGCGAAGGTTCTCATTAATGCTGTTCCAGGCCCGGCGGGCATACTTTTCTTTCATACTGTCAATCCATACCTCCTCATCCTGCAACGAGCACACCACCGGCGTATCCATTTTGTTTTTTATCGCTTTGGCTATACCAATGAGTAAGGAGCTTGACAAATGGATAATATCCGGTTTTTCATCCTGGCTTAACCAGGCAAGCAGGCGTTTTACTTCTTTCTGAAACACCGGGTCATCGCCATGTATCATCGATAGGGTCATGCCCTCCATACCTTTGGCAGAAGTGGTGCCCGACAGGGAAGAAGCCATCTTAAGCATGGAATCTGATGCTGTGAATCGCTCCAGCCACTTCGGCATGGTGATGCGTTTGAATAATTTCTGTGCCAGGTAATAGCTTGTAGCCGGAAAGAAGATCGGACTTTTCGTATGAAAAGCATGTTTATTCAGGGGCAGGTACAGTGGAACAATAATCACCTCATGTCCCTGTTTTTGCAAGGCGGAGGCTTGCAGATTATCGCGCATGCAATTGCCGCAATAAAACGAATCACCAACTCCTGGAATAATAAAGACAACCTTCATTTTACTTATAATTTCGTTGAACTTCAAGTTTAACCACACGGCTTATAAAAAGAAGTGTAAAAAGCATGAATAAACCTGTCAGAATCAGGGCGGTGATCCAGACTGATAAGCTGACATGGACGTAATTGGTGCCAATGCTGATCACGGCACTGATCAATCCGGTTACAATAGCATAAAGGGGCACCGGAATATTTTCACGGAATAGTATGCCTTCCGTTTTTTGTTTACTGAAACCCAACCGGGCATACATCTCAATTTCGTGCTGCCGTACATTCAGGTTTTTACGGATAACAATCACGAAGCCCATGATACCAATGAGCAGACCGATTCCGCCTAATGTCATGAAAATCGTCAGATAAGTATCGGTAACTGTATTAAATTGAGCCAGCCTTTCGTGGGTTGTGTTAATCCTTATTCCATACTCGTACATAGCCTGCGACAGGATTGTTTTTGTTTCACTAATTGCATCCTGCTTTGTGTTTAACAGGAAGACTTCACTTCCGGTAATATCCGGCCATATCTGAGAAAAGAGGGCTTTGTCCATCAAAACATGTCCCTGAAAGATGGTATTGGGCAAGGTGCCCACAAGTTGAGCGGCCACTTTCTGACCCTTATTACTCGTGTAGTATAAGGTATCGCCCAGGTTTTTCACCAGGCTCCATTGCAGTACAGTGGCATCCACCAATAGGGGGTATACATTATTTTTTGCTTGTTGTAAGTATTTTAGCAGTCCGTCCTTATCCACTTCATAGATGTTATCAGTAAGGCCAAGCTCACTTTCAAACAGCTGATGCATATCTACACCCAATACCGTGGGGGTACTCACCTTATTAAGGTTCAGGCAGCTGGCTTCATCCGCCTTGTATCGAAGGCATTGAAGAACTTGCGGGTTACCGGATAATCCTAATAAATTCAGTTTTTCTTTGCCCTCTACCGTATTCATGTTATGGTACACCGGGATAGTGCTCTCGCACCATAAATCATAGCCTCCGGTAGCCTGCGTAAGCTTCGACGAATTGTTAAAATCCTGCCGGTTTAAGCCTACAGAGAATACAATGAATATACCGGTGGCCAGCGAAAGGTACGATAGCACAGCCTGCTTTTTATTGGCCAACAGCGAACGCCAGGTCAGGTTCTTCAGTTTAATTCCCTTCCTTGTTACGCCACCTCTTTTACATACTTGATATTCGCCCCACAATGCAAAAGTAAGCATCAGCATGACACCGGTGAGGGTGAAGAGTGCTATAGAACTAATGAAGAACAGGTTGTAAACGGCAATGATTATAGTTAGTGTAGTGTTTGCGATCAACAGTGTTTTTTTCATCAGGAGGGATGAAGGCCTGGATTTGACTGAAGGCACTTTCTTCTTCAGGTGTCTGGAAATAACACGATGTAGCACAAGCAGGGAAGCGACAATGCCCACCACAAAGGCCATTACGAGGGTAAACACATTTGAATATACCGAAAGGCCACTCGTATGTGTTGCACCCGACCAAAATGTATTTAAAAGCCAGATGATGAGCGTGGTATATAATAAGCCTGTGACAACGCCGGTGATTGACGCAAAAACGGTCACCGGAGCTGATTCCATCCATAACAGGTGGCTGATGCGTTTAGTGGTGTAGCCAAGTGCTTTTAATAATTCAAGTTCCGCTTTTCGCTTGTAAATCATTTCAGACAGTGGCACAATCATAAGCAGAATAGCCCCCAGAATAATGAAAAAGCCCAGGGCTAAGAATAAGCCGGCAAAATCAACCCCGTTATTTGCCGCATACATCCCGGAGGCTCTCGGATGAACTACCTGCACGCCAAACAAGGAGGCATTCAATGCTGATAGAACTGGCTTTTCTCCGGTAATGCGAACGCCCGTGGCATAGCCGTAGTTGTTGCCCCATAAATGTTCTACAGCCTCATAAGGTAAAATGGCTTTGGATGTAGAATGGTACAGCTCCCAATATTTTTCATCCTCTTCGGTGATCAGATCCATGTTAATGGGCAGGTCGCTGTCCCATGATGTGCAGGATTCCACATCTGAAATGCCGGGAAAGTTAGCGCTTAATGTGCTATCCTGTAACAGGCTTTCAAGGGGTACTATTTGCTTGACCTTTAAAAGTAAGGAATCATTCACCAGTGTTTTAAAATCCGTGGAAGTAAAAAAGCTAATAGATACCTTATCGCCCACCTCTGCGTTTAATCGTTTTGCCGAATAATCCGATAAAATCACTTCATCAGACAGTAACTTTTGTCCCTGATATTTATCCATGGCTGTGACAAAAGAGTAGGGGATGGATTGCGATTCCAGGCTGATGGAGTTACTCAGGTAGGAATAAATCCGGTTTATTTCGGGATTGGTCTGGCCAAGTACTTTTAGTACCTCGTATTGTAAAAACACCCGGTCTGAAATTAATTCGGAATATCCGTTTTTGGTGTGTACAGAAAGTCCTGATAGCGCATAGTGCCAGGCACTATTGATTTCCTCCGCTTCGATTATTCTGTCCGTCATAATCAGGTTGACCTTTCCGGGCACTTCCATTGTTTTTGCTAATTCATGGCGGTTTACAAAGATATTCAGGGGGAGCTGCTGCTCATTGAGCAAGCTGACATTTCCACCCGATTTAGCTTCCAGAATGCCCTGATGCTCCAGTCTCAGACTTGTAGTATATGTTTCAGTTACAAACAAAGCGCCCGAAGGCACAAGACCTGTTGCCGGCAAGCGTAGCACGATGGATTCGTTTTGCGTCAGCTTCAGCTCATCTGCTAAGGCCGGGTTAATCATTGCCTGACCTTTACTCAGATTCAGGTCATCCACTCCCCATACCATGACTGGAATGAGGCTTCCGTTTCGCGCGATAAAGCCATTGCTTAAAAGGATACCCCTGGCGGAAGACTTAAATACTGGGTCTTTAATAAAGGATTCTTCCAGGTAACTATTATGGGCAAAGATGACTGTTTCCGTATCACCCAGTCGTTCAGAAACCTGATTTAGCAGACTGCTGCGCACCGAATCGCCAATCACCAGGCTTCCGGCAATCACGGCCACAGATATGAGCACGGCCAAACCCACCAGTTTAAAATAAGGGGCAAAGAAACGGATGTTCTTTTTTATGAGGTCGCTGGTTTTCAATTTAGTATCCCATTTTTAAGTGTTACAGTTTTTTTCGCCGCCTTGGCCACTTCTTCGGAATGTGTTACCATAAGGATGGTGGTATTCAACCTTTGGTTAATCTCAGAAAGTAAGGCTACTATGTTAAGGGCATTTTCCATATCCAGCTGTCCGGTGGGCTCGTCGGCCAGCAGAATAGCCGGTTTCATAACTAAGGCACGGCAAAGTGCCACGCGGCTGGATTCGCCGCCCGAAAGCTGAGCCGGGTATTGATTGGCCACCTGTTCAATTCGTGTGATTTTCATCAGTGTATGGGCATAATCCATATAGGATTGCGGTGCTTGGGAATGATAGGCCAACACGGGCAACAGTATATTCTCAAGTGCCGAATATTGGGGCAGTAGGCGATGATCCTGAAACATAAAGCCGATCTTTTCGTTGCGCAGTTTATGCAGGTTGGTGTGGGTGTTGATCTCCGCACCATCCAGTAGGTATGAGCCTTTTTCGGCCATCAGCAGGGTGCCCAAAATAGAAAGCAGCGTCGTTTTGCCGGAGCCGGAAGCACCTTTTACTGCTATGAAATCACCTTTGTTTACTTCCAGGTTCACGCCTTTCAGAACCTCATTAAGATTATTGTCACCGTCCGGATAGCTTTTGTATATCTTATTTAACTTTAATATGCTCATTGTGTTACGGTATTTTTTGTTGTGTACCAAAGCAGAAAAGCGTGCCTTTGGTGGTTAATATCATAAAATGATCGGATATTACGGCGGGAGAAGCCACAATCTGCTCGCCTGTGTCATATTCCCAAAGGAGTTCACCTGTTTTATTGTCCAGGATTGATACAAGTCCATCTTTGGTGCACACAATTAGTTTGTTGCGGCAAACCACCGGGGCACTGTCGCCCACATTGCCTTTCAGCATATACCTGAAATTGGTTTTACCTGTTTCCCGATCGATGGATAAGAGGTGACGATCGCCGGCGTACACATAAACACTTTTGTAACTCACCGCAGGAATGGACACAAAGGATTCGTTATCGGTCTCGGGTTCTCTGATTTTTTTGGATCCTTGGATCATGCCCTCCGATAGTATAATCTCATAAACATTGCCAGTATAGTCGCCCACATAAGCGTATTTACCCATGATGGCCGGCGAGGAGGGAAGGTAGGCATCCAGCAGCAGGGAATCGCTGGGGACTCCCGTTTGGCAATTGATAATGCGCAACCAGGCATCACAGCCCCCAAACAGCACATGCTTGCCTTTGATTGCAGCCGCGCCGTTAATGTAATAGCCCGATTCAATTTTACTGATGAGTTGGCCATTCTCGTGATCCAGACAGTAAAAATAATTGTCGTAGCTGCCAAAGCAAATACTTGCCTTATTTTTAAATCGTGCCATGTTGGGCGAGGCAGAGATCTGGCCCAGTGTTTCAAAGTTCCATACCGTGTCTTTATCAGCCAATGACAGCGCTGTTAAGTAGCCGTCAATACGACCGATGTACAAGATGGAATCGTGAATCATTGGGGTGGCCTCCACCGCAGTATTCAGGTTATAGGAGAAGCTCAGTTTGCCGTTAATATCCACTCCGTTGATTTGTCCTTTACGGTCGCACCAGTAGGTAGTGCCATTATCAATTACCGGAGATGAAACGGTTCGTTTGCCCCCCTTGTATGTCCACAGTAAAACAGGTTTTTCCGGTAAGTATTTCTCCACATACCCATTCAATCGAGGATTAGCTCTGAAGAGTTTCCAGTTCAGGTCATCCACCGATGCCTCACCATCGGATTGGTGCTTGCAGGCGACGAAAGTCATCAGGATTAATCCAATACAGATTAAACGGTTCATATTACTCAGTTTTAATTCTCAACAATATACAATGCACCGGTTGGGCATAGCGAAGCCAGCTCAACGCGGATGTTCTTTTTATTTTCTTCCGGCAGATTTACCTCCATCTGAAAGCCACGGTTTTTGAAGGTAAAGCCATTGTCACTATTGTAAACACAAAGGCCGCAGCGGATGCATTTGGAGGGTTCGAAATACATGGTGTCGTTTATTTTTATTCTTGACATCACTTGCAACGCGCTGCTCATATCATAACCGGGTCGTTTAATTTTATGAGTCGTTGCATGTGTTCTTAATTGACAAGCGGATTTGCCGGCGCAGGCACAGTGCAGACAATTAGAAGGGGTGGAAACTGTTTCCTTTAATCGTGCTTTTTCACTTTCGCAAAAACGGCCTAATCGTGATTGAAACTTTGTTTTATCGATCGCTACATTTTCAATCTCGTCCACCTTAGTGGCATCTACTACCTTAGTTAATTCCTTGATTATCTTACGAATTGTCACCGGAGTATCGATGCTTCCTCTTCTGCATGCTTTCTCACAGGGGGCTTTACAGTTTTCACAAGCCAGTTTTGGCAAATCAAAGGCATGCTTGATTAGGCCAAATGCTTTCTCTTTTTGGCCCTTATCATAGTAGTTAAGCATCCGCTCGATGTCCAGTTTAGACGGACACACCAAGGAACAGGGTGCTTCACAATCGGCCCGGTGGTCGCTTAGTAAAAGCTCCAGAGACAGGGTTCGCACCTGCATCACCTCCTCACTTTGTGTATCAATTCGCATGCCTTCCACCGGCTTGCTCGTACATGAGGGAATGATCTGGCCGCTGGACAAATCTTTTACCGCACATACCATGCACGACGATTTATGCCGGGCGTCTTTTGACCAGCAGAGTGACGGTATTTCAAATCCTTCGCGCCGTGCAATCTTCAGCAAGGTATCCTGCCCCTGTACGTCTATAATTTTATCATTAATCGTTATTTGCATACACTTCTTGTTTTACCGGCACTTTAATAATGGTGTTGAACTCACATTCGTCGACGCATAAGCCGCATTTTACACAGGCATCCTGATCGATATTATGTACCTTATAGGGTTCATAGGCAATGGCATCGACCGGACAAGCCTTTGCACATTTTGTACAGCCGGTGCAATCATCTGTAATTATAAACTGCATCATATCCTTGCACTTACCGGTTTTACAAAGGCCATTGATGTGCTCCTCGTATTCTTTGCGGAAATACTTTAAAGTGGTTAGCACCGGGTTCGGTGCTGTTTTTCCGAGGCCACAGAGTGATGATTTCTTTACATTCAGTGCCAGTTCTTCCAGCTTGTCGATGTCTTCCATTTTGGCCGAGCCACTGCAGATACGGTTCAGTAGGTCGAGCATACGGCGGATGCCCACGCGGCAGAAGGTACATTTGCCGCATGACTCCTCGCAGGTAAAACTTAAAAAGTAGCGTGCCACATCTACCATGCAGTCGCTTTCACTCAAAACCACCAAGCCACCGGAACCCATCATGGCACCCATTTGCCTGAAAGAGTCAAAGTCAACGGGTACATCACAGCGGTGAGCCGGGATACAACCGCCGGAAGGGCCACCAATTTGAACGGCTTTCAGTTGCTCACCCCCTTCCACACCTCCGCCAATTTCGTCAATGATACGGTTCAGGCTGATGCCCATCGGCACTTCTATCAACCCTCCGTTTTTAATTTTACCTGCCAGGGCAAATACTTTGGTGCCTTTGCTGTTCTCGGTTCCTGTTTCAGCATAATGGTTTGCTCCATTTCGGATGATGTATGGGATCTGGCTGAGCGTTTCTACATTATTAACCAGGGTTGGCCTACCATCCAAACCCTCTACGGCCGGGAAAGGGGGTTTTTGTTTTGGAAACCCTCTGTCGCCTTCTATGGAAGCGATTAATGCGGTTTCTTCACCACATACAAAGGCACCTGCTCCTTCAAAGACCGTAACCTCAAAGGAAAAGTTACTACCAAGAATGTTCCTGCCAATCAGCTTTCGCTCTCGGCAAAGCTCCAATGCGCGTTTGATGCGTTGAACAGCCAGCGGGTACTCCGCGCGGATATAAAAGATGCCCTTGTTAGCGCCTGTGGCAAAGGCTTCAATCACCATGCCTTCAATTACGCGATAAGGATAGGATTCCAAAATCATCCGATCCATAAAGGCACCCGGATCGCCTTCGTCGCCATTGCAAATCAGGTATTTATCTTTTTGGGTGGAGGAGGCCACAATCTTCATTTTCTCACCCGTAGGAAAACCACCTCCACCGCGACCCCGAAGGCCACTTGTGAGCACATCCCTAACCACTTGGTTTGGCTTGTTTTCAGCAATTACTTTTTTAAGTGACGCAAAGCCCTGGTGATGAATGTATTCATCCAGATCCAGCGGAGCAAGAAAACCATAGCCTTCGGTGGAGATATGCTTTTGTTCCGATAGGAAACTGTTAATCAAGCCGGTGCGTTCGGCTTCAGACTTCCACACCACATTGTTCCAGGTTGTGTCGGTATGGTAATTGTCCACATGGTTGATAATGCTGTTTTTGAAACGCCTGAGCAGACTGCCCGATTTAAAATGGTGGTGCAGGATTTCTTTAATCTCCGAAGCTTTCACATTGGGGTAGCGTTTCACAGCGCCATCCTCGAGCACTACATCAATCAAGGGCACCTGATTACAAACGCCCACACAGCCCACGGATTTGATATCCACTTTGATGCCCAGCTCATTTGCTTTTGTAAGCAGCTCATTGTAAATATCTGCAGAGCCACTGGCCTGACAGCAGGAGCCCATGCCCAGACGCACTTCACCGGATAGCTTGTATTCATTTGCCTTTCCGGTTTTTTCTTCTTCGGCTTTGTTACTTTCGATAAACTCAGAAATAAGCTCGCCTACTTTCCCCGGTGCCACATGCCCGTATATTTTATCATCGATCTGAACTACAGGCGCCAGTGTGCAACAGCCAAGACAGGCCACCTTTTCTATGGAGAACAGCTTGTCATCCGTGGTAACGCTGTCAGTCTTTATTTTTAATTCCCTTACAAATGAATCGTACACATTATTGGCGCCTTTTACATGGCAAGCTGTTCCGGCGCATACCTTAATCAGGTGCTTACCATAAGGAATATGGCGGAACTGCGAATAAAAAGTAGAGACGCTGATCAGCTGTGCCCGCTCAATCTCTGTTCTTTCATAAATGCGCTCAATGGCATCTGCGGGTAGGTAATTGAATTCATCCTGTATGGCCTGCAATAATGGGATGATCACCCGGCGTGAGGAGCCAATACGATCAATGATGGTATCCATTTTGGCCATCACTTCATGGTGACTCAGCTTGTCGTTATTTTCACAGTTACATTGACTCATGCTAGTTGGCCTTTACACAGTAAATACTATTGTTCGTTCTCACCACAATACGTCCATCGGTGAATGCCGGTGTAGCATAAGTGTTTTCACCCGTTGCGAAAGTCTCCAGCAGGGCAAAATCATCGTCAGCCTTGAAAATATGCATGGTGCCGTTGTTGCTGATAAGGTATATTTTTCCTTCGGCCAGGATTGGTGAGGAGTAGAACTCCTCATTGGTTTCGTGTTCCTTTTTAAGTTCACCGGTTTTGGTGTCGAAGGAGGCAACTACCCCATAACTTGTGGCGATGTATATATCGGTTTGGGTGGCCACCGGACTTGCTACTTCCGGCAGGTAGTCCATCGATTCCCACAGTACGGAGCCATCGCTGGCGTTGATGGCCACCATTTTAGCATATTCGCTGGCACCGAATACGATACCGTCCATACTGCACGCACTGGCGCCCACTTCTCCCATCAGGCATTCTACGCGCCATAACTCATCGCCGGTGGCAGGATTATAGCCTGTAATGCCCGGATTTCCCATGAGCACCAGCTGAGGGCTTCCGTTTACATCGGCAATCATCGGTGAACTCCAGGTAATTCTTTCTTTACGGTTTTTGCTCCAGATTACTTCCCCGGTGGCCGGGTTGAGGGCCATTACTTTCTGTACGTTGTTATTGTCGTACTGGATGAACAGTTTATTATCAAAAATCAGCAGGGAAGAGGCATAGCCGTAGTGGTTATCCGGCACTCCCAGGTTTTTAGCCCATAGTTTATTACCGTCCATGTCTGTACATACCAGGTCGCCTGTGCCAAATACAGCACAAACCTGCTTGCCATTGGTGGCCACACTGGCCGATGCCAATCCGGTATCATCGGTTGTTTCCGGCACCCGGGCAGGTGATCCGGGTATGCCTGTGGCCGTATAGGTCCATAGCTTTTGCCCCGTAATCAGGTCGTAGCAGAACAGCTCACGTGCTTTTTCGTCACCACAGGTGATGAATATTTTATTGCTGTGAATGACCGGTGAACTCTGACCTTTCCCATTAATCTTTGTCTGCCAGGCAATGTTAGTGCCCTTGGCCAGATCCCATTTTATAGGTAGGTTTTGGGCCGGTGAGATGCCGTTTGACTTGTTTCCCCTGAAGGCAGGACTGTTGATTTTATTGAGCGGCATCGATTTCTTGGGCTCAGTAGATTCTGTTATTTCTGTTGCTTTAGTTTCTTTGGTTTCCCCGGATGTTTCAGATGCTTTTGGGGCAGAAGCAGGGCTTTTCTCAGCTGCTACTGAGCCCGGCACGTCAGCGACAGCCTTCGTTTCATCTGCAATAATACCCACATCTTTTGTTTCATTGCCTACTTCAACTTTGGCCGTCACTACTTCACTCTCTTCGTCAGCTTCATCGCCTGAGTTCTCGGGGGCAGTACTTAGCTCATCTGCGGCAGCACCAACTTCTTTTGCAGCTTGAGTCGTTTCTTGTGGTTCGGGGGTTTCCGTTTCAATAAGCTGAGCCACAGATTTCTCTTTTGTATCCGGAGATGCATTTTCCATAAATGGTATGCTGAAGATGATAAACACTGCAGCCACTACTACTATGCTCACTGCGCCGTAATTGACATATTTGCGAGCCTTACTTTTTACCGCCCATTCATCAATGGGATCCAGTTCTTTATCCGGAACGTCCTTGAAATGTGCATAATACAGTCGTGTGCATACAACGAATACTACCAGCATGCCCAACAACAGGTACACCCCGTTCATCAGGTGATCCATGCTGATAAAATAGGCTTTACGTGCCATTAGATCAAGTTGTCGGATTTGCTCCTGTAACTCGGTATTCCCCGCATTCTGATCATTTAATTGTTTTAAAGTCTCCACCACCTGAGTTTGCAGTGGCGATACTTCTTTGACCTGGAAATAATTGGTGATCAGCATGATTGCCAGGGTAGTGATGAAAATGGCCGATACAATGGCTATATTTCTGTAGATTTTCTGTTTCATTTACCGGTGTATTTGAGATTCAGGAAGTCATTTTGCGGGCAATAGCTGAAGCATCTTCCACATGCTACGCAATCGCCATGTTCTATTTCGTATGTTTTTCTGGAACGCTTAAGGGATAAATTGATTAGGCTTAATCCGAGCACCAGACCGATTAGGGCCCCTGCAATGGTGCCGAAAAATTCAAATTCCTGCTTAACCACTCTTACCTTTTCCTGAAGAGCTTCAATATTTCCACCATCAATATAAAAGGCCTCCAACTCAACAGATATTAAATCCTGCGGATTACGCTCCTGCTCCATAACCATGTCATATAGCTTTACGTCTTTATGCGCTTTGCTAAGCTGCGGGCTGAATTGGCGCAATACAAAAGCAGAAGTAATCACAATCAGTGGCAGAAAGAGAAAATACATCAGCAGACGTTTCACGCCCTGCATGCGCTCTTCTTTCACCTTGTTTTCATAAGGGCTTTTTATGGCATCAACCGGACAGGCATTATGGCACAAATCGCAATTGATACAATCTTTCTTTGTAATCTGAATTTTCCAGATGGATACTTTTGAGAATAAGCTCAGCAAAGCCCCATAAGGGCACAGGAAGCGACAGAAGGGGCGGCCTGTGAATATAGCGGCAAGTAATAGAAGCGATCCGAACACGATCAGGCCAAAGTCACCACCTAACCTGAATATTCCGATAAAGGGATCGTAAAGGCAGATGATGAAACTGGTACGTGTGACCGCGTATAAAAGGGCGAAAATCAGGTATAACCAGGGGATGACGCCAAGTACGGCCGTGACTGCTCTGGATAGTCTGTAATTGCGTATGTTCACCAATTCCTGCAAGGCTCCAAAAGGGCATACCCCTGCACAAAATACACGCCCAAATAAGAAGGCGAAGGCAATGGGGAGCATAAAAAACAAGAACACCGAAACGGGTATTATGTAAGCGGAATCGGCAAAGGCCAGTGCCACATTTTGGATGGAACCAATGCTGCATACGCATCCGCTGCGAAAAAAGCCAAAATAGGCAATCGATAGAAAGGATACCCAGATAATTGGTTTACGTCTTTGTTTCTTGAGGATGGCCCAGGCCACATAACTCATAAGTGCCACCAACAAGAAGATGTCGATGTACAGCCATAACTGTTCATTGGGCAGCGCATAATGGGTATCCGGGTATTGATATCCCGACTCAAAATCCGGTTTTGGGAAACGGTTCAGATTTTGCGCACCTGATGTGGCGGCCAGGAACAGGGTAGCTAATAGGGTGTTTATTCGCTTCATTTATCCTTTCAGTTTATAGGCTTGTGCCAGTGGAACTCTTGTGATGGCATTGGAAGGACAGACCTTTGCGATCTGACATTCGTTGCAATCGACGCACAGGTCGCGTTTTATTTGCAGGTAAAGAGAGCCGTTACCAAAGGAGGTACAGCCTTTTACACATTTTGCACAAGCGTTACACAGGTCCTCATCAATTTTATATTCGAAGTAGGGGTCTTCCACAAATTTGCGCTGAATGGCACCGGTGGGACACATCAGGTTTTCAGCCGCCGTATTCAGTTCCTTGACATTGGAACGGTAATAGCCCCCGCATAAATCGCAATAGCCGCATATTTTATTAGCGTGAAAGCACTTAACAGCTGACACTGTCAGTACGCAATCGGTTTCGCATTTTCCGCATTGTGTACATTTCTGAGGGTCAATCTGCCAGTAATGCGTTTCTTCGCCGGTTCTGAATTTTGAGAACAGGACACCCGTGGTTGCCAGTATGGTTCCGCCGGCTATGGCCGATCCGAGCATCTTTACGAATTTCCGGCGCTCAATCGGGCTTTTATGTAGGGTCTCTTTTTTCATGGCTCTTTTTTATTTCCTTTCAATGGTCACTCCCTTGCGTAAAGGACAGTCTTTAATTTTGCATTTACTGCATTTGGCATTGGCCGGTGGGCTCGTGCACAGAACTCCTTCCCGGCCTCTGTTGAGCAAAAGGTAAGCACTCGTGCTGATGATGCCCGCACCTGCCAGGAGAGTGCCGCTGAGTTGAAAAAACTTTTGTCTGCTTATTTTTTTTGTGTGCATGGTTTATTGATTCTTTAGCTCAAAGACCTTAATCTGATAATTTACTGCCGTAAGTAGTTTGTTATTCAGGGTTTTAATTTGGTAGGGAAGATGACCTCCGCCCAGCATGCTTTGGTTAAGCAGAACCCGGTTAAAAGTGCCTGACTGATCATAGTAACTGATCCGTGGATTTCCTTTTTCAGAGGTGAGCAAGCGCCCCTGATCATCGAAATGGATATATGACGGATTGCAGCATCCGGCAAAAGCACCGGCATGGCTTCCGGCACGCCCAAAGGCGGCAATAAACTCCCCGTTCAGGGTGTAGGATTCCACACGATGCCTGCCCGGGTTGGCACAATAAATAGTGTCGTTTTTATGCGTGATATCAAAGAAATGACTCGGAGTGATAAATTTATCCGGGCTCTCAATGAATTGCACAAAGTTACCCTCACGCGTGTATTTGCAGATATTTTTATGGACTACATCGCTTACAAATACGAAATCATCGGTAATTGTAAATGATGCGTAATCAGATAACTCACTGCAAGCATCCCAGGCATCCAGTGAATCGCCATTCAGCGAATATTTTTCGATGAAGGAAGGGTAAAGAACAAACAGGCGCTTATGACTGATTGCCATATCCCTTGCATTGGCTTTAATTTTAAAAGATGACACCCGTTCGCCCCGTAAATTATAGATGCTGACAGATTCTTTGCCGGCCACATACAGACGCGTTCCGTGCAATTCGAAAGCCACCACGCTGTCCTTTACATCAATGCTTGCACGCAGTTGGTAGTCACTGTTAAATGTTTGCGTCGCCGGGTTCTTTATCAGTACTTGCTGCTCATCACCATCCGCTTGCAGCACATAGATGATAAACCCGATCACAATCAGGAATATCATAATATTAACAGCCACCTTTATCGATTTGTCCATAACTAAGTGATTTTAAGGCATACAATGGTGTGTGCATCACGGATAATCAGCATTCCATCGGCATAAGCCATGGGTCCCCAGGCATCCCGTCCATCCATGATGCGTTGTTTCTTCAAAAGGGTCATTCCTTTGCGCTCAATTTTATATACATACAGTTCACCGTCATCCTTAAAGGCAAAAAGGTGTTTGTTGATAAGGAGATAGGGACCCAATCCAAACTTTTCATCCGCGGCAGAAGTCCACAATGGCGTGTGCAAATCATCAGGCGAATAGCAAACCAACTTACCTCTGAGTCGTCCACCATCTTTGGGCATTACGCTGATAAGCATGTTGTTATAGAATATCGGCGATTGCTGCTCGCTTGACAAACCCTTATTGGGCTTGTATTGATCAAGTATCACGGTACTCCACTTACTACCGGACTTATTCACTTCGAGGAGTAAACCACCTGAACCATACCCGGCCGTCATGAAAATGCGGTTCTTCGCCACTTGTACGGGCGAGGGCGCCACTACCGATGGTTGCCATTGATTGGTGTGCCATAGCAGGCTGCCCTGGTTTTCAGCCTCAGCAGATACACCGCAGATACCACCTATGCCCACATACACGTAGGTCTTTACGCCATTTAAAGTCATTGGCATAATGGAGGAGTGCGACATTTTGAATGCAGGGGTATTCTCCGTTGTCCACAGTGTTTCCCCGGTTCGGCAGTCCAGTCCGGTCAGCAAGGCTTTCTTGCCGGCCGGTGCCAGTATCAATACCTCCTCATCTACCAGCGGACATTGCCCGGTATACCAGAATGGCACTTCGGTTTCGTATTCTTTCTGCATATCCAGCGACCATAGCAAGTCGCCGCTTTCCGGATGGCAGCACATCACATGCCCTTCAGGGCCAATGCTAATAATGTAGTCGTCTGCAATGACCGGTATCGACCTGGAAAAGCCGTGGTTTCGTTTGATTGGTACGCGGTACCATCTGCGCCATAGCTCTTTACCGGTATTCAAATCAAAGCAGCGCAAGGCATCTGAGTTTAACTGCTCATCGTAATCCAGAAAATACAATTTCCCATTGTAGATAACCGGTGAGGCATGGCCTTCGCCCGTCTCTACCCGCCATATTTCAGGATAGTTACCCTCTGTTTCAATAATGCCTTCAGCTGTTTCGATGATATTCGTATTGGCTGCGCCTCTAAAGCTTGTCCATTTTCCTGTGAGGGAGGAAACTGCCTCCTCATAACGCATGAAAAATTCACCGATCTTCACATCGTTGGTTGAGCGGGTAAGTCCTTCCGGACGGTTATCCGCGCCCGGAGCCTGTATGCTGAAGTCTGTTTTGGGAGGCATCAGGTGCCATCCAAGAATCAGACCTGCATATAGTAATACGGTTGACAGCGTAATGATTGGGATGATCTTGTTTTGCTTCACGTTTACTTAAGGTTATAGGCCATTAAAGTATCGCCATGACGAACGTATAATACTCCATTGTAAATCACAGGGTGCGCCCAGTGCTGAGCCGTACCCATGGTGATATTGAAACGACTCACCACATCCAGCTTTTCCGGATTTTCTTTGGCCAGCACCATTTCACCCCGATCGGTGTACATATAAAGCATGCCATCGTTATAGATGATGTTACCCATGGCCATTCCTTTGGCTTCGTACTTGATTTCTCCTGTATGCCAGTCCACACAAAACCAGTAACGGTTTTTATCGCCTGATCCGTAGGCATAATCACCTACTTTAACCACGGCACCAATGCGGTTATCTAATTTTTCAGCGAACCAGACTTTTTCTATAGCCTTGCCTCCTCCAGTCAGTTTCAGCATAACAGAACCTTTACCATAGCCACTGGTGCATAATAACATGTTATCGCTGTAAATTGGGGTGTTAGCATGAACCGACCAGCGGTTGGTCTGCTCGTAGGACCATAATTTCACACCTGATTTAGCATCAACGCCAATGATGTGGTTAGCGGTCATGGTTACTATAATTCCATGCTCCTCAATGTACATGGGTGAACAATAAGCCGACAGGTCGCCTTCGCCGGGTGTTGTCCAGATTGTTTTTCCATTTTTCTTGTTTAAAGCAATCAGGTTATTATCCTTACCGCCGGGCGTGGCAATCACCATGTCCTCTACAATCAGCGGGGCTTCATTAATACCCCAGGTGATGTTGGATGCTTCATATTCATCCAGGATATTCTTTTTCCAGATCAGGCTCAGGTCTTTTTGTTTGTAGCAGAACAATTCGCCAAGGCCACTCATTATGTATAGCCTGCCCTCATTAATTGTAACTGTTCCGCGGGGGCCTACATAGTTTTTAGACCATTCTTTGCCATACGCTACTTTATTTAACAGTTTTCCTGACAGATCAAGGACGTATAAATAGCCGGTTTCTTCAATCATTCCGGTCAGGTAAATTTTATTGTCATCGATGGCCACTGAAGAGTGTCCTTCTCCAAGTCCATCGAAGTGCCATTTCAATTCAGGGCCATTGGCAGGCCACTTCTTTAAAAAACCTTTTTCATGGTAGATACCTGTTCGATCGCTACCGCGCCACTGGATGTTGTTCTGTGCGTTTAACCCCAATGCCATCAGTAATATACATGCGATTAGTCCATATTTCATCTGAGTGAGTTTTTGTTAGTTAAATCCTGTTTTTGTCTTTGATAATTTCTGTTTGTAAGCGTTTAATGCATTCAAAACAAAAGTGATGCTATACATATCTTCCGAATACCATAGTCTCGCAAAATAAAGCCCGATTGGTTCCGGTTTCAGTATTTCCCCTGATTCATATTTTGAAAATAGAAAGGCGAAAGCATTATTCAGTATGCGCATTTCTACATTGTCTATTGCACTTAAGGCACTTAATGCTCTGGCGCTAAGGGTTACCTTTGAGCCCACCCCCAAGGCACCGCCCCAGCCGCCATCTGCATTTTGTGCGCTTACAAGGAAAGATGCCCCTTTGGCAACCATTTCTTTAGCAATCGGATGGTCAAATCCTGAAAGATATTCCACCGATAATGCGGTGCCATAAACGGGCGAGCGTTCATCCTGTGCCTCCTGATCGCCAAACCAAAGCGGATACCAGCAGCCTTCAGGACTTTGTGCCTTTTTCATCCAGCGCAACATCCGGCTGGCACCATTATCGCATTTCTTTTTAAGGGCGTCCGGCAGATGGTTGCGCCACAGGCTAAAGGCCAGCAGGGCATGGGCTGTAATGTCCGGGCTGCTTCGGTCGAAGGGCAATTTACCCCAGCCTTTGCAGAAAGTAGGGATGCCGCCATCTGCATTTTGAAGGGAGAGGAGCCACTCCAGGCCTTTTTCAATTTCCGTACTCAGCTGTCCATTACACAAATCGTAAAGAGCTACCAGTGCGCCGGAGGTGTCATCGGCATCGGGAGCCGCGCCCGGCAGGTTGGTCCAGCCCCATCCACCTTCTTTAGCACCTGTAAAGGGGTGCTGATGTTTGAAGGCATTCTGCTTAATTTGATTGGCAAGGTTTTGCGGGTCAGGGATATTTGCCCTCAATGCCCTTACGCTAAGTGAAGTGACCCATGACGCCAGATTGGTATCAATCGGCCATGAGCCGTCTTCGCGCACCGTGTCGGTCAGGAAGCCAATGCCTTTTCGCACTGCTTCATGATTGGCGTATCCGGCTCCACACATACACATGGCCACAAAGCTGGTGAGTGGTGCTGCCTCCAAAAAACCGCCATGTTCCGGCTGAAGCTTGATAAGTACCTTTAGGGAACGCGGTATGAAGCTTTCCCGCAGTAGGTTCTTGCTTCCTTTTTTATAGCGAAGGATGCCTACGGCGATTAAGGCCGGTATGGCATAACTCACTACCGGCAGGCGCAGGAAGCGAAATAGTTTTTGCGGCAGAACAGACAGTTCAAAGGGTAATTGCGGAATGTTTTTCCAGGACGAAATGACTCCGGACAGTGCACACATCACAAGGATGGGGGCGGAGAAGGTGAGATCCTTTCCGTAATACTTTAATACCCCTTCGATAATGTGAGCATCGCTGACGCCACCGAAATTATCCTTCAAAAATGCTTTTGTTGGCTCCGGCGTTTCACCCATGGCACTTAAGGTGGCAAAGCTTAGCAGGGTGGCAGTCATGTTGGAAGGGCTCTCCGGACTATCGCCCCATGAACCGTTTTCAAGCATTGTTGTTTTTAACCAGGCCACTCCTTTTACAATGTTTGTCTGATATTTATCCTTGCCAGTCATGAAAAGCGCAAATACAGCTACAGAAGTCGAAATGGCACTTGATGACAGGTAGCCGTTCCACAAACTGCCATCTTTCGGGCGTTTGTTAATCAGCTCTGCGCTTAAGTAATCGATCATCTTATGTACTTTTTCTTCCTGCATTTTGTCTTTCTTAATTAATTGTTAGTGCTGACCCTATGGCCAACAGTCCGTAAAAGCAGTATTCCACATCGCTTTTATCATCCAGTAGTGTGGCGATAAACCCACCCGATTCAGCCCAATGCGCCTCAATAAATTCCAGTGCCGGGTAGCCGGGCTTTTCGTTGTAGCACTTTAATACATACAGGGCAGTGGCAGTTGATAACAGATCCGGCACAGGTGCCGAAGCAGCAGCCTTAAACCCGCCCGATGGATCCTGCATCGATTTGAGGTAAGTGATAGCCTTCTCGTACTTTTGGTTACTTATTTGCCCTAGTACAGATAAGGCCGCTGTTGTGGCATTGGTGGTTGCGCTCAGTCCATCTGAATTATTCATGAAGCCACCTGCATCATGGCGGTATTGCCCCAGGTCGTCTTCTACTTTTCTTTTCTCCGGAAGCTTATTCCCGGTATCCTCCAACAACGAAACCCAGATAAATTGAGTATAGGGAGCACATTTGTCCTGATGGGGCACATGTTTAAAATCATTCAATTCTTTTATCTGCTGTTTAGTTCGGTTTTTCAGCCAGGTTAACACCCTACCATTTTTGTGTAGGTAAAAAATTAGTTCACATCGTTTAAAGGCTGCATAGTGTATCAAATCCAGATCGTCTTCGTGCTGGCGCGACAGATAAGCAGCCATTTTATCTGCATCAAGATGTATTCCGAGTACCAGGCATAACATCCATCCAAAGGAAGTATAGTACAAATCCGATTCACGGCTTTTATTCATGAATGAATGATCTTGCAGCAATTGAGATTGCACAAATGCCGATAAGTGATCAATGGCTTCACCTCCAAGCTGATCCTTTCCTGATTTTAGTGTAGTCAATATGTTAGCTGAAATACTCTGCATATTATTTTAAAATCCTTCCTGTAACCCTGAAAAGCAGGCGTTTTAGTTCTGTGTTAGTGATTGGGTTCAGGGCTGCCAGTGCTTCTTTGCGAAAGCAGTCAACCATTGTCTGAACACGTGCAATGGCTCTTTCAAGCATCTGTGCATGATCAGCCGATTTTAAAAATCCTTTCAGATCTTTGGTATGAAGCATCGAATGCACAAATAGCTCATCATTGGTATCCTCGCAAATAGCTGCTATTACCGCCGAAGGACGGATGATGAGTGGCTCGTCTGTATCAAAATCCTCAACGTCATCTTTTAGCTGGTAAGCAATGCCCAGGGCATGGGAGTAGTGGCTGAGTATCGCGCGCGTTTCTTCATGATCATCGGCACAAAGCGAAGCTGTTAATAAGGACACTTCAAAGGCAGGCACCGTCTTATGTTTAAAGATGTCGAGTATATAATCCATGTTTAAAGGCTGCGGATTTTTACTCCATTCAAGCTCCATGCCTTGTCCTTTGCACAAGGCAATGTGTGCTTCGGCGGCCACCTTTATTAAACCCATCTGCTCGCATTGTGCAAGCAGACGATAGCCTTCGCCAAGGTACATATCGCCCACATTAATGGCCATTGGCACACCATGTGTGGCATTTACGGTTTCTTTGCCGTAACGTATTAAATCTTCATCTTCGATATCATCATGCACCAATGATGCCTTGTGGAAGCACTCAATGGCGATGGCTGCACGCTTTACCTTCTCCGGTAATTCGCTTTCTCCGCTAAGCGCCATGTAAGTGGCTGCCAGTAGGTAAGGACGCCAGCGTTTCCCATCTCCCGCCATCCATTGCCTGGCAATAAGGGATGTTCGGTCATCAAGGGGTGAAAGAACCTTACTCAGGCTTTCGGGCTGAAACCAGTTTTGGATGGTCGCCTTCAACCGGTCATAATTGAGCAGATTGACTTTTTGTTCTGATTTCATTTCCATGATACGGTACACATAGCTTTCATCAACCGTGGTGTCCTTGCATCCTTCCTCATTCAGGGGAATGGCCAACCCGGGCACGGCATTGTTGATCAACAGCGGAAAGGCTTTCTCCAGCGAGTCCAGACAACTGACACCAATCACCGCATCCACCACACCACTTTCAACCAGGCCAACTACTGATGTAAAGCCTTCGGCCACCAGACTCATCATGCCCAACTCTTCAGCGCGTGTTTGTAAATCTGGAATATTACACTGGGTGCACAAGTTGCACAGTAAACCCAGCTCATCAATGTCTGCCTTACACGATGATGAATTACGCAGGCACTTAGGAAGCAGCAAAAGGCGTTTTTTATGTGGAATTGAAGCAACCGTATCGAACCATACGGCGTTATGCAGTTCTACCATTATCCAGCCTTTTAGGGTCTTATCCAGTTGTCTTTCGTCGATCAGCTGCCGTGCCATGTTTGCAAGCGTATCCATCGAAAGGGGGGGCGTCAGGTTTTGCTTATCCACGAATGTCCGGATGGTATTTCGCAATAGTTGGCGTGCTTCCCTTGTCGTCGGAACTTCGTATTTAAATTGCGTCTTTTCCATTTTGCCAAGCTCTTTTAGCCATAAGCGCCAAATCCGAAGAAGTATTTTTTCTTCATGATTTTGTATAATACATTTTCTTCGGGTATCTCACGGCCTTTCTGATCGTGGCCGGCAACCGGTCTCATGTTTCTGTACTCCTGCAACACAGTTTGTCGCGATGATGAGTCCTGTGCTTTATATTGTTCTGCAAAATCTGCCAGTTTGTGAGGATCTTCCAAAAGGATGCAGCCCCTTGAATCCTCCACTGTCAAGGCTCTTAATTCTTTTAGAAATGCTGATTCTTCGAATAATGCCCGGAGGTTACTTCCATCTGCATTAATGAAATCGCGAGCCATTTGGATGGGAGGGCAAAATTCCACTGCGCCGCCGGGTGAAATGTGGTGACTCATGCCGGTGGCAGCCGGGCAGAGTGCATTACCCTGTGCATCCCAATAAGTATCGATAAGGAAAAGAGGGGCATCCCGGCGTTGTTTCACGATAAATTTGCGTAAATCAAGAATTTGATCCTCGCTGAGGGCATTGCCGGGGTTGGGCTTTGCACCTACCGGACGGTAAATATAATACCAAAGGTAGTGCACGCCTTCCTTCGCGAGTAAGTCGATGTATTTTCGGTTTACCAGATCATTATAATTGTCCTTGCAAATGCTGGCAGCAGCGCCAAACATTAACCTGGCTCTCTTGCAGGCTCTCACACCCGCAAGTGATTTATCGTACACATCATTACTTCCCCGGCGTTTTTCACTTTCTTCTTTCAGGCCTTCAATACTGATAAGCGGAGTGATGTTACCCAGCTTCTTCATGCGGTACGCTGTTTCATCGTTGATGAGCATGCCGTTGGTGAACAGCTGGAAGTAACAGTCGGAATGTTTCTCTATGATTTCGAACAAACCTTTGTATAAGAGAGGTTCACCCCCTAAAATACCAAAGAAGTAGGAGCCACGTTTTTTGCTTTCTGTAATGATGCCATCCAACTGTACTTTGCTAAGCGATTTTTTGCCTCCTGCCGATACCCAGCAACCACTGCAGGTAAGGTTACAGCTTTCGGTTACCGAAATCATTACGAAAGCGGGGAAGAAAGGCTCCCCTTTTGCCTGTCGCTTTTCAAAATGCCGCATGTTATTGAGGTTACGCCAGGCAAAATTGTACAGTATTTTCCAGACAAGCCGGGGCGATACCTCCATCGGCACCCGTAGCATAGTCTTGAAATTGGCTGTATATTCTCTTATTGTCATTACGATTTGTCTTTTTTAAGCATCGAAAAACGATTGCGGTTTTGTTGTAAGCGATATTGTAAACGCTTTTGGTACATTTCAGCTTTTACTTCTTCTGTGAATATCTCTTCTATTTCAGTGCCGCCGTTGATGGGCGATTTATCGTATTTTGGAAAAATAATAGCCTGACTGGGGCACATGCGTGCACATGCCGGACAATTATTTTTGCAGTTGTGTGGGTTTGTGACTTTAACTTGTTTGTTTTCGACCGTGTAAACTCCAAATAGGCAGAAGTCATGGCATTTGCCGCATTCGGTGCATTTTGTTTTGTCAATCACCGGGTACCAGGCGTCCTGATCTTTACAGACGGGGAGGGCTTCTAGTTCTTTAATTAGGTCATCCGTCGTTGGCGATGGGGCATCTCCCTCCAATCCGAATTTTGATAATATTTCGTCAGCACTACTCTCTCGGGCTTCGATAATGGAGCCTGGGGTGATGCCCAGCCAGTTCAAATGATTATTAACCGCCCTGGTATGGCAGGCGATAATTGTACCTTCTTTGGCCTTTATGATTTGATTCGGATCATCGACAACCAGACGGCACAGGTCATCTTTTATATCAACCCGATAGCCATTGCTCCTTAAAGTGGCTGCCACCCTGAGTAATTTTTTTTTATCCATAAATGTGCGCGATGTACATGCGCAAATCGTTACAGCCTTAGATTGCATCTTCTATAAATTTGGATTTTGAACCATTAATTTACAGGAAATATCCAGTTTGGTAATCAGATCTTACATAAAAGGGAAAAAATTATGAATTAAAACGAATTTTAATTGAGATATAAAAATCCTTAAATCGTAAAATGAATAAGTTTATGATATTCAAATTTAAGTTGTGATTTACATGTACTTATGGGATGTTTGAATTTTAATTTTTAACAGGAGTCTGAACTCAATACAAATTATACCATTCAATTTTTAAATATATTATTGTTAATTTTTATTAGAATTATATAATTTCGGCACATTACCTTAGCTCTTATCAGTATTACATCTATGAAGAAGTTATTATTAATTTGTTCTTTGTTAGTTTTAGTTAGTCAGTGGATAGTAAGTCAGGACAATGTTGCTAGTTTGATGCAGCAACTTAAAATTGCAACCGAGAGTGCAAAAAAAATACAATTATACTTGAAGTTATCAAGGGCACATTGGACTCTCGATTATGATAAAAGTAAGTTGTATGCACAACGGGCAACAGCTTTAGCTAAGGAGGAGAAGAATACCTTTGCGCTAGCTCAGAGTTACTCTTGCGTAGGCTCGTTATATAATAATCATCAACAGTATATACCCGCCATCAGGAAGTTAGAAAAAGCCATTGCTTTGTACGATGAAGACTTTTGCTCGGAGGAGGTAGGCTATGACTACCTGCAACTGGCAGCCTCATATAAAAATATAGGTGATTACGCAACAGGTTTAGAAAGAGCCTTTAAGGCTAATGATATTTACATAAAGCTAAATGATCAGGATGGTTTGCGTCGAGTAAGCAATTTACTGGGTAGTTTGTATCGCTATTTGGGTAATTATGATAAGTCGATTTATTATTATTCAAAAAGCCTGGAAATTAGTGAACTGCAAGGATATCAACCGGGAATAGCAGCTGCATTAAACAATTGGGGGCTGGTGCATAAGTTGCAGGGAAATAGTAAGATGGCATTGGAGTGCTATAAAAGAAGTGGAGCCATTGAAAAGAAATTGGGCGACAAGCGTGGAATGGGTATTTACTACAATAACGTTGGCATTATCTATATGGAAAAAGGGATGCTGGATAGTGCGTTTGTTTATTTTAAAAGTGCCCAGGCTCTTCGAGAGGAAGTTGACGATGAGAAAGGAATGGCAAACGTATATGATAATTTTGGCGATTATTATCAAAAGACCGGTAACCTAAAGAAGGCGGAAGAATATTATATTATGTGCATCGATCTTGCTCAAAAGCTTAATTTGGTCAGGCTTCAGGGGGTTGCCTATCAATCGCTTACAGATGTGTATAGGAAAAGCAATAACTATAAGGAAGCTTTTTGGGCTCATAAGCGTTTTAAACAGTTAAGCGATAGCTTGTATAACACTAATCGATTAATGGAGTATGCACAGCTGGAGATGCAAAATGAAATGAAAGAAAGCCACGCAGAGCAGGAGCTTAACGACCAACGGGAACACTTTATCTATTGTGTAGTCATTGGTTTATTTCTGATTTTATTAATGGTTTTTATCATTCTTCACCAAAAGCAACGGGGTAATTCGATTCGGCAAAAGTTACGGGCAGCCAAATTAGTTGAGAAGCAGAAAGAGATTAAGTGCGCACTTGAGAGAAAAGATAAAGAGTTGGTGGCTTTTTCTATGAACATTGCTCAGTTTCATGAATTAAATTTATCGGTGATAAATAAGCTTGAAACAGCCATTGAAACTTTAAAAAAGGATAATAAGCCAATTATTCAAAATATTATTAATGAAATAAGATCCGATCTGAATCATAGTTCATGGGAGGAGTTTGAGTTACGCTTTTTACAAGTTCATCAAAGTTTTTATGATAATTTAATGAGTCAATTTCCTTCCTTATCGAAGAATGAAAAACGCCTTTGTGCATTCTTAAGGTTAGATATGTCAACCAAGGAAATTTCTGCCATTACCGGGCAAACACCCCATACTGTTAACGTGGCAAGAACTCGTTTACGTAAAAAACTTAATCTGGTTAATACTGATGTTTCTTTGAATGAATTCCTGATTTCTTATTGATTGATATTCAATAATATGAATCTAATTGTATGCTAAATGTATCACTCGCGTATTGTCATTGTATGCCATGATTTTTTAGACAGTTAGATTTTAGTATACATTTTCGCAGGGCACAGAACAACCAAAGCCCAATGAAAATAAAAGTTAACAAATTCCATCCGCTTAAGATTCCTTTATCACTAAAGGAACATTTTGATGTACAAAAGCAAATTTTTTGTTTGAATTGTTTTTGTCTTACAACCTTAAGTTATAAATACTTTTTGATAGGAAATTATCTTTTATAATTCTTCTATTACCTATTAAGGAGGATCATATATCAACTTTCAATCAAAGTTGTTTTGACTCAACCTCTGCTGGCCAAAATTCTCAATAAGAATAATCCATCTTATAATCTGCACATTTCAATGAAGATTGTAATGAATATTTACCGATTAACAAAAGTAAATAGCAGAATTACTGGCTCTAATGAATACTTCGCTGAGCTATTGATCATTTTCTTACCAAAATCAGTGTGTTCTAACGAGGGCACATGTTAACAATAATGACATTAACAATATAATAAATTGATTAATGTTAATTCTTACTTTAAAATTTGAACTATGAAGAAACTGCGATTATCATTATTTGTGTGTATGAGTTTGCTTGTATCACAAATATTCGCTCAAGGCCATTCTGTGTCTGGTAAAGTTACCGATAGTGATGGGATGGCACTACCGGGTGTTACTGTTGTAATCAAGGGTACCACAGATGGTACAATAACCGATTACGATGGAAAATACCAAATCAATACACCTTCAGGACAAGAGACTTTGGTTTTCTCTTTTATTGGATTTACGAAACTGGAGCAGCCCATTGAGGGTAAAACAATTGTTGATGTAGTTCTTGTAAGCGATATTGAGGAGATTGATGAGGTTATGGTGGTAGCCTATGGTACTACAAAGAAGGCCTCCTTTACCGGATCAGCCGCAGTTGTGAAGTCGGAAGATATCGATAAAGTGCCGGTTACTTCCGTTGAGAAAGCCTTGTCTGGAACAATTGCGGGTGTAACGGTATCAGAAACAAGTGGTCAGCCCGGTTCTTATTCTGAAATTCGAATCCGAGGGCTGGGTTCTTTTGCCGCTTCTAATTCTCCGCTTTATGTAGTTGACGGAGTGCCGATCACCACCGGCGCAATGTCAGAGGGTGGAAACTTGATGTCTTCCATTCCTACAGGTGATATTGAAAGTATTACCGTGTTAAAAGATGCAGCGGCAGCTTCGCTGTATGGTTCGCGGGCAGCTAATGGTGTCATTGTAATTACTACCAAACAAGGTAAAAAAGGTGTTACTAAATACAACCTTAAGGCAAGTTACGGAATATCTGACTTTGCAGTAGATAACTACAAAGGGGTTAGTGGCGAAGATCATATCATGCTTCACAAAGAATCGTTGGAAAACTTTTTTGGTGCGGGGCATGAGGACGTTGATCATTATATGAATTTATATGAGTGGTATGAGCCCGAAGGTGGCTTTACCGATTGGTATGATCTCTTGTTTAGGAAAGGTGCTTCAAAAAACATTGAGCTTTCAGCCACCGGGGGTACCGACAAAACACAGTTTTATATCTCAGGAAGCATGCTGGATCAGGAAGGTTTAGCATTAAATTCTGATTTTAAGAGATATTCGGGCAGGATTAGATTGACACATAAGGTGAATGACAAATTTAATATAGGTGTTAATATTTTAACTTCTCATACCGATCAGGATGTGGCCAATAACGGGACCAGTTACTTTAATCCATTTTATAATGTGAGCCGAAATACCTGGCCTACGGAAACGCCGTATGACGAAAATGGCGAGTTAAAATACGAATTGGTCAATGCCGGTTATTATAACCTTCTGCGCGAATATGAATTAAACGAAAAAACGGCGCAAGTATTCAGAAGCATGAGTTCTGCTTATTTTGAGTACAAACCCATTACTTCGTTAACATTCAAATCAACCAATAGCTACGATTGGATAAATAACGACTATGTTCGTTATGGATCCCCTTCATCTCGCTCATTCGAAGATGTTAAGGGATATGTGTACAATAGCAATAGTAAAAGAAAACGCTTAACAACATCGAATCTAATCACTTTTGATAAAACATTGGCAGGTGAGCATAACATAAATGTGATTGGTGCCTTTGAAGCTGAAAGATATCAGGCAAGTAATTATGCGGCCGAAGGCGAAGGGCTGCCTAACGAGAGCTTAAAGGAGTTATCCGTTACGGCCATGCCTGTGGGTGCTTATGGCTATTCAAGTGCCTATACAATGGTCTCATACCTGTCCAGGGTGAATTATGATTTTAATAATAAGTATTATCTGTCGGCCAGTCTCCGTAGAGATGGTAGCTCACGACTTGGTGTGAATGAAAGATGGGCCGACTTTTGGTCAGTTTCCGGTTCATGGCGACTGACAGAGGAGAACTTTCTGAAGGATCTCGAGTTTCTGGATGATTTAAAGATCAGGGCATCCTACGGAACCAATGGTACTCTACCTCCCGGGTATTACGATCACCTGGCTCTTTACAGCTATGAAGAAAGTTATGATGGAAAAAATGCTGCTACAGAAGATCAAATTGACAGCCCCGACTTGACCTGGGAGAAAAACAAAACCTTCAATATTGGTTTGGAATTTGGATTATTTAACAGGATTAGAGGGGGTGTTGAATATTTCGAGAGACATACGTCTGATTTAATAATGGATTTAGATTTAGCCCCTACCATTGGTGCTGGAAGTACCATGGTTAACATTGGTGAAATGAAAAATAAAGGGATTGAGGTTGAATTGCATACGGACAATATAGTGAAGGGTAATTTCAGATGGTCATCTACCTTTATTTTTTCCAGCGTGAGAAACGAAATTGTTAAGCTGGCAGGTGGCAAGGATATTATCGGATCATATTCCATTCGCCGCGAAGGCCTGCCGTATTATTCTTATTTTCTACCAATTTGGGCCGGTGTTGATCCGGCAGATGGTTCGCCAATGTGGTATTTAGTTGATGAAGATGGAAACGTCACCGATGAAGTGACACATGACTCCACCGTGGCAAGTAAAAATAAAGCCTATGCAGGTTCGGGTGAGCCAGATTTTTATGGAAGTATAGGAAATGAACTATCCTATAAAGGATTTAACCTGTCATTCATGTTCAATTACTCGGTAGGAGGAAAGATATGGTATAACTCGGGTTATAAGTCGTGGAACGATGGACGCAGTCCTAAATATGTTATTCAGGAAAGTCAGGTAGACCGCTGGCAAAAGCCAGGTGATATTGCCAAGCATCCGAAACGCATTTGGAATGGGAACAATGGTTCCGATATCCGATCTACCCGATTTTTATTCGATAATAACTACCTGCGTTTAAAAGATATAACACTGTCGTATAACCTTCCCAGCTCATTGCTTAACAGATACGGAATCGACAATATAAGGACCTATGTGCAGGGACGAAATCTATTGACGTTTGCGTCGCAAGACATTATGGATCCGGAACATGGAGGGGCCAGTGGATATGCTTATTTTGAGATGCCACCGGTGAAAACAATATCGTTTGGTATTGAAATTGGATTCTAGATAGTGCTATATAAATTAAAATCAAGATAAATGAAAAATATAAAGTTTATAATAAGCTTATTCATGCTTGCTTTGCTGACAGTAGTGCAATCATGTTCTGAGGATTTTCTGGTTGAGTATCCAACCGAGAAGCAAGCTCCCGGAGATATAAAGAAATTGGCCGATGTGGAGGTGGTGATGAATGGGGCGTATAACCTGATGCAGAGCGTCGGTTTTTTAAATAGTAATTTTATTACCCGCAACGATATGCGGTCTGATGATATGCAGGTGCCTGACTTTGGCAGACTTGAGGATGAGTATCGTTATGATTATGATGAGCAAAACAGTGTATTGAGTATTTGGTCAACCCCTTATACGATCATCAGACAGGTCAATAATATTATTGCTATGCTCGAAGGTATGGAAACTGAATCAGCTGGCGACCAGGCTAAAAAAGATGATATGATAGGGCAATGCTTAGCCATAAGAGCCTTGGCGCACTTCTCACTTTGCAATTCGTATGGCTTACCCTATTCGCATAACGCAGGAGAGTCATTGGGTGTTCCCATTGTTACCACAGTATTGCCAAAGGATGCTCAAGTAAAAAGAAGTACTGTAGCACAGGTATATGAACAAATTATCAAGGATCTGACAACTGCCATACCATTGTTATCCGAGGCAAAGAAGGGCGGAAAAATAAATTCCTGGGCGGCCAAAACTTTGTTGGCGCGTGTGTTCTTGTATAAGGAAGATAATGCTAAGGCTTATGAAACAGCCGTTGACGTGATTAAGGAAGGTCCTTATACCTTATTGAAAAGAAGTGAATACGTGGATGCCTGGGCTGAAGAATTTAATTCGGAATCGATTTTTTCATGTGTCAACAGTGCGGCCGATAATGGTGGTGGCAATTCAGTTGCCAACCTATCTGACCCTGAGGGGTATGGGCAGTTTATTGCATCACAGGATTTAATTGATTTAGTGAATTCTGATCCTGATGATATTCGAAACGAAATGTTATACATCGATCAGCTAAGTGTGATGGGCGATCCAACAACTTATGGACGAGTACTTAAGTATCCCGGTATTGGCAATACAAAAGCGGTTGTTGTAGCGCATTTTGAAAGTGAAGGGGATCCAAAACCAGACTTAGTATCTGCAGCTACAACCAGTAATGTACC
This sequence comes from uncultured Carboxylicivirga sp., assembly GCA_947491945.1. Classification (GTDB taxonomy): domain Bacteria; phylum Bacteroidota; class Bacteroidia; order Bacteroidales; family Marinilabiliaceae; genus Carboxylicivirga; species Carboxylicivirga longa. The sequence goes on from CANLLN010000001.1 coordinate 316,623, forward strand.
CATTTTCCGTTTGTCAGAACTTTACTTAATTGCTGCCGAAGCAGCTGTTAAAGGCGGCGGTGAGGATGCTGCCACCTATTTAAATGCCATCGTTGAGCGGGCCAATCCGGCTGCATCAGTTGCAGAGGCAGATGTTACACTTGACAGGGTATTAACAGAACGAAGAAAAGAGTTAATGGCTGAAGGACACCGCTTTTTTGATCTGATTCGTAATAAGCGTGACATTGTTAGAACCGAGTGTGCTAGAACGGCCCATATGACAGCGCGCATGCATATTCCGTATGATGATTATCAGGTTGTGTTTGCCATTCCTTTAGAGGAGATATTAATTAATCCTTTAACACAGAATCCTGTTTACTAGTGATCCACTGAAATAAAAAATAGAGTTATGAAACGAGCCATGGGCAAGCGTTGCCTATACAGAAGGATGATTATTTCCTGGCGAGTTCCATATGGCAAATGAAAGAAAATATAATCACATGAAAAATATGTATTCAAATAAATTACTCATCTTGTGTATGAGTATGCTGATAGTCTTTGGACTGTTTAGCGCTTGTGAAGAAGATAAGACTGAAGTTTTCTGGAATGATAAGCAGGCACCCACTTTAATCAGTATTTCCCCTGCCAGTGCAAAAGAGGGGAATGAAATAACCATTGAGGGTAAATATTTCTCATCAACGGCCGATAATAAAGTGACACTTAACGGACTTGAGGCAGAGGTTACTGCGGCCAACCTTACTACGATTAAAGCCATTGTGCCTGAGGGTGCCACTTCCGGCGATATTGTTGTTAACAAGAATGGCATGGCTTCAAATAGTTTGCCTTGTACAATTGTGCCATTGGTTATTCCGACAGTAGCGTCAATTAGTCCCGAAAAGGGTAAGATAGGTGAAGAGGTTATTATTACCGGTACAGACTTCAGTACAACACCATCCGAAAACATTGTGAAATTTAATGGTACGGAAGCTACTGTAATCGAATCTACAGAAACTACAATTACTGCAAAAGTTCCACCAGGTGCAACTACTGGTAATGTGACCGTTACTAGAGATCGTGAATCGAATGGTGTTATGTTTACGGTGAAAATATCATATAACTTTACGATGCAGATATCCGCAGATGAAGATGATGTGGAAGAAGGTGCCTTGAATGGCGCTATGGCACTGACCAGTAGCGATTTGGAATTAGCAGAATACGATACCTGGGATGCCATATCCGGCACCGATCAAGGAGTGCAGACCATAGGTCTTCGTTTTAATGAGATTGCAATTCCCACAGGAGCCAGCATTCTATCTGCTTCAATTCAGTTTACTTGTGATGCTCCTGGAGCCGATGAAGCACAAATGACTATTTATGGTGAAAACACAGGCAATTCACAACCGTTTACCGAAGAGGCTTATAATGTAACCCGGAGGTCAAAAACAACGGAAAATTCGGTTTGGGAAATTCCTGAATGGGAAGCTGCCGGAGATGCAGGTATGGCTCAAAGAACCACTGAGTTAGCCGGTGTAGTGCAAGAAATAGTGGATCGTCAGGACTGGAGTTCGGGTAATAGTATGTCTTTCATTTTAGAACCAAGCGGTTCCAGTGTTAATGAAACAAGCAGTAAGGGAGGACGTGAAGCTGAAGCCGGAGTTGGTGATGATGCGGCTATTTTAACCATTATTTACGAATTGGAGTCGAATTAATACCGATATATAACTTCATTATTAAATCTATAAAAAGGGAAGCCTCTGAATCACGAAGAGGCTTCCCTTTTTAAAGTAACATATTTATTGTTTCTCATTAGCGCACCTCATATTCCTGATGCTCGGGCTTTACATATTTTTTTGTTTCTAATTCTTTAAGGATGACCTCTATGGCTTTTTCCAGCTGTGGATCAATATTTTTGGCTAGCTGACCGGCATCTTCATCCACTTCCACATCCGGGTCTACACCATGTCCTTCCTTAAACCATTCGCCGGTATAAGGGTCGTACATGCGGAAAGTTGGCGCGGTTACCCTACCACCATCAATCAGTTGGGGCATACCCGAAATGCCAATCAGTCCGCCCCAGGTGCGGGTACCCACCAGTTGGCCTAAGCCGGCTTTACGGAAATAGTCGGGGAAAGCATCACCTCCTGAACCACTCCAACCATTAATCAACATCACTTTAGGCCCGAAATGCGCTATTGGAGGCCATTGCCAGTCCTGGCCGTCGCGCACGGCCCAAAAAGCCAGGGGTTTGCGATTCAAGAGCTCTATAAAGCGATCCGGTATTTGTCCGCCGTTATTAAAGCGTTCGTCGATGATTAAGGCGCTTTTGGTCCATTGCCCCATGAATTGACGCACCAACTCATTTTGGCCATCGATACCCGTGCTGGGCACATAAATATAGCCTACCTTCCCATTGGTCGCTTCTGCAACACGAGTCCGCTTACTTTCAATCCATTCAAGGTTACGCAAGCGGTACTCATCTTTCATAGCTTTAACGACTACTTTTCGGGCGCCATTAAATTGAGGCGTGCTGTTTACTGTCAACTCAATGGTTTTATCAGCATAGCCTTGCAAGGCGGCATAAGGTGATGCATTCACATCTACCGGGGTGCCGTTCACAGCTAGTAAATAATCACCCTCGTTAACCGTAACGCCCGGTGCTGCCAATGGTGAAACAACTTCGGCATCCCAAATGCTGCCTTTTACAATGTGGTCAATGATGTAATGATTGTCTTTAACGGCAAAGTCAACACCAAGGTAGCCTACGGGCAGCTTAGAGGCTTGTTCAGTGTCTCCGCCGCCCTTGTAGGCATGCGAGGCATTTAATTCGCCAATCATCTCGCCCAATACAAAATTAACATCCCAACGGGTTACACAGGCTTCCAGTAAAGGCAGATACTGTTGATAAATAGCTTGCCAATCAAGGCCATGCATATTCTTGTCGTAAAAGAAATCACGCTCCATGCGCCAGGCATCCCGATAAATCTGTAACCACTCTTCTTTTGGGTTTATAGTAACCCTGAAATCTTTTGTGTTTAAAGGTTTATCTAATTTCTGATCTTCCGAAGGCGAGATAATGGCCAGGGTCTGATTTTTTCGTACCAACAGCTTTTCTCCATTGGCAGCTACCTGATAGCCATCGATACCTTTCACAATGGTTTTTTCTTCACGCTCTTCCAAGTCGTAGTATTTGAGCGTATGTTTATCATCAGCTCCGGCCATAAACATAATCTTGCCCTTTACCGAAGCCAGGTTGCTATAGTCACCATTTTTAACAGGCAGCAGTACTATGCGACTCTCGAACCCGGCTATATCAATTTTGGTGTCTTGAGTTTCTTCTTTAGCGTCCTTTTTTTCGTCCTTATCTTTTTTCTTCTTATCCGTTTCTTTTTTATCGTCCTTCTTTATTTCAACGCTATCGTTGCGGAAGGATAAAGGCGATGTCATATCCTTTGTTAAAGGTACAGCGGCCAGTAAAGTTGACTTTGGATAAATAAAGCTGTTGTCAAAGTCGCTGTATTCCGGGTTAAAATGACGATTAGTGGTAAAATACAGGTATTTACCCTCCACATCAAAAACCGGATTGGCATCGTTGTAATAACCACTGCTTACCTGGTATAAACGGCGATTGACAATATCGAATAAAGCGATGGCCGACGTTCTTTTATCGGTATCTTTGGCATAGGCCAGCCACTGACTATTGGCGTCCCATGAAACGCTGAAATTACTTAACGCTCCATGAAAATAATACAGCTGTTTATCGATGGTGAGCACCTCTTTCGTGTCGATAAACACCACCTTAATTTCCATGTTCTGCTCTATAAAAGCCAGTTTTTTACTATCGGGAGACCAATGTAAACTGTAACGGAAGCCATTGGTAAACGAGGTGATGGTTTGGGTAGAGCCATCTTCCATGTTGCGCAGTACCAGCTGGTATTCTCCCGAGGCATCGCTCCAGTAGGCCACGTATTTACCATTGGGCGACCATGCTGGTGAGCGTTCTGCCACGCCCGATGTCTGCGTGAGGTTAATGGTATATCCGTGCTCGGCAGGTAAGGTAAATATTTCTCCACGTACTTCCAGCGCCACGCGCTTGGCATCGTGAGCAATAAAAGTATTGGAGAAGCGGCCTTTTAAATCGATGTTTTGAGGCATTAAGCTTTGTTGGTCTGTCACTACATTCACTTTTACCTCCTTGCTTTTACTTGCATCGATATTATAGACATATAGCTTGCCGGCTGCTTCAAAAACAATGTCATCGGGGCCCATGGATGGGTAATGCACATCAGTATCGGTAAATTGCGTCAGCTGCTTAACTGCTTTGGTGCTTATGTTGTATTTCCAAAGATTAAAACGTTTTGCATCACCACGGTCTGATAAGAAATACACCTCGTTGCCCTTCATCATTGGCAGCTCATTATTGGCGGCATGTTTGGCAATTTTCTCGGCCGATTTAGTTTCCAGATTCATCAGCCAAATATCGGGGGCAGTCCCTCCGCGATACCTTTTCCAGGTGCGTGTTAAGCGGCTCTTATCGGTGAAGGCAATGGTTTGTCCGTCTTCCGAAAAAGATCCAAACTCGGCATGTTCAATGGATAATCTTTGAGGCAGTCCTGTTTCGGGCTGGGTCAGGTAAAACTGGTTCCACCGCATCTTACCACTTTTACGAGCCGATGCAAACAAAACCTGTGTGCCATTGGGGTGCCAGTCCACCACCCTGTCGTTATAGCCATGCCAGGTATGGCGCGTGGGCATGCCACCGGTAACCGGAATGGTGTAAACATCGGTATTGCCAGAATAGTTGCCGCTAAAAGCAATGGTCTGGCCGTCGGGCGAAAACTTAGGAAAGGACTCTTCCCCTGTTGGAGAGCTTAGTTTTGTAGCCGTGCCGCCGTCTTTATCGACTATCCAGATATCGCCGGCATAGGTGAATGTGATTTGGGTTTTACTGATGTCGGGGTATCGAAACATCCGTGCATCAATTTGGGCATGGGCTAGCGTCCATACACATAATAACAGCATTGAGAAGATCGTCTTTTGCATGCTTACATAGATTTCGTTAATAATAGTCTATTATGTATGTAATTTCATGATATTTAATGAGAAACAAAAGTTTAATCATGATTTTTACTTCAATTGATGTGGTGGCCTAAAGTGTTTAATAGCATATGAATACTTTTAAATGGTATTCATGACAGTTTTAATAATTTTAATTGATGAGCTGACTAGAAGATGTATCTGATATTTCATACCTTAAGCATGTTTCAGTGTTAGGTTCACATTTTAAGTTGTTTAAATGATGATGGAAGAAGAGCAGGAGAGGGGTACCGCTGAGGGGGATGGCAGCGTGAAAGAAGTGGTGATTGTGGACGACCAAAATCTCTTTGCCGAAGGTATCACAACGATTATTAATGGCATACAGCAAGTGAAGGTGACGGCGACACTGGAGAATGGTAATAAGCTAATTGAAAAGCTGGATGTGTTGCGACCCGATGTACTATTTCTCGACCTTAACCTACCGGGTAAAAATGGTTTAGAGCTGCTGGCAGACATTCGGTGTTGTTTCCCCGATTTGATCATTGCCATTTTAACCATGTACGAAGATGCCTACCTGGTGAAGAAGATTAGGGAGGGTAAGGCCAATGCTTACCTTACAAAAAAAGCGAGCATTGAGGAGCTGCAACACGTTATTTTCTCCGTGCCCAGCGATTCATTTTTTATTAGTGAAAGCATACAGGTTGATGATGCGGATGCCTTTGAGTTGGCCGATGATGACTTTACGGTGAAAGCGCAGATTACTCAGCGCGAAAAGGAGATCATCCGCCTGATTGTGGATGGGAAAAGCACCGAAGAGATATCAGAAGCCCTCATCATTAGTTACGAGACGGTAAAGACGCACCGTAAAAACATCTTTCGCAAGCTACAGCTGAATAAGGTAACCGAGCTAATCAAATACGCCTATGAGCACCAGCTTTTGTAAGATCTTCAAGCCTGGGAAGGTGTTGATGCCGGCCTTATTGCTGTTTCACCTGGTGGCCTGTAATCACTCACCGCCCGATGCCTTGGAATCGGCCATGATCCTCCAGGATAATTTTCGTTCTGTTACCTTGAAAAAACACTGTTGCCTTTATACATCGCTGCAGGATATAGCCATCGATAGTATTGTTTTAAGGTTACAGGACGGCCAGGCTGAATGCGCTAAGCTCCGGTATAACGATTTTATATGGCTGTACTTCACCCTCGATAATCAAAGCCGGCATAGCAATTATGCCTTGGAAATCAACAATAACTACCTGCACCACTATGAGCTTTATCAAATCACTGACGATACCATACGTTCGATAGGCAAAGGAGGCATTGCCTATCCTTTCCATGAGCGCAGTATAGAAAACCGGCGTTTTATAGAAGCCTTGCAAATAGCTCCCGGCCAAACGTGCTCTTATATTTTAAAAATAGACGACCGCGAGCGCGAGACCAGCCTCTCGCTAAGGATCTGGAACCGTGCTGCCTTCAATAAAAGCGAAGCAAGCGACCTACTGTTTTACAACCTTTATTTCGGAGGCCTGGTGTTTATCGCACTTTTTAGCTTGGTGATGGGCACCATACTTAAGATGCGGGTATTTTTTGCCTATAGCCTCTATGCCGTGCTTATGGCCTACTTTATGTTTGATAATCTGGGTTTTGCCTACGAATTCTTATATCCCGATGCACCTTCTTTGAAGCGCTTTTTGGATACTCTTATGATCACACCCCTGCTTTTTTCTTTTGTTAACTTTGGAGTCGTCTATTTCAATGTAAAAAGCCGCCATCCTATTTTATATCGCTATGTGCAAATTTTCTATGGGGCGCAGCTGCTTTACCTGCTGCTTTGGGCCATCACCCGCGCATCGTGGCCCATTCACTACTATATTTTAATGAACTACTGCTTTGTGCTGCTTACCTTTGTGGTGCAAATTGCCATTGTGGTGCAGGGCATCAAACACCAGCGCACCAAGGCCTTATTTTTTATGACTGCTGTGGGGGTGTTGCTCATCGGTGCGGTTCTTTTTGCCCTCTCGTATGCCGGTCGCCTGCCCTACGAGTGGTTTCCCACCAATCCGCTTTTAATGGGCTCGGTGCTTGAGTTCGGCATCTTTTCGCTGGCGCTTGTTTATGAGGTACACCAAATCAACAAAGCTAAAAACGACCTTCTGCTGGCCAATGCCCGCCATCAAAAGGAACTGTTGGCGGCCTACGTGGAAGGGACAGAAAAGGAGCGTGCCCGCCTATCGGCCGAGTTGCACGATAACGTGGGCAGTCGCTTGGCTCTGCTCAAGCATAAGGTGAATCAACCTACGGATAGCGAAGAGCTGAATACCGATTTGGATAAGCTCTATCGTAATGTGCGTTCCATGTCGCATGCTCTGGCACCTCATGCTCTGGCACCTCATGCTCTGGAGCTCATGGGGCTGCGTGAGTTCTTGCAGCGTTATTTGAGTGATTATCGGAAAAGTACAGACATACACGTTAATGCCTACTTTGATGAACTTCCCGCAGGCATCAGTCCTGACTTATCCCGTCAGGTGTTTCGTATCGTGCAGGAGGCGCTGCAAAATATTCTGAAATATGCCGAGGCATCGCTGGTAGAGCTACAGCTTGTGGTGCACGAGGCCGAACTCATCCTCACCATTGATGATGATGGCAAAGGCTTTGATGCGGCTGCTATCAACGCCGTGGCGTCCCATGGAATTCATAACATGCAGTCGCGCGCCAAGGCGCTGGGTGGCAGCTTTGAGTTAAGCACCAGCCCCGGAAAAGGCACACACATCGTGGCCAAACTTCCCCTCGAGGTATAGTAGAGTATTCAGGTGTTTTACAGAACGTTCGTCATCACAAGGCGCTTACAAAAAACCGTTCCGTAAACACTTAATTAGTTGGGAATCTTCAAAACTTATAATTGGATTTAATCGCCTCCGTTTGTCTCTCTTCAGGCAATTTACCCCTTTTGGGGGATTTACCTTCAATTATGGCAAGCTTAATTTTGTTTTAGTTAAGAGAAATACAACAACATTGAGTTGAAGTATTCAGGCCGATGGCTTCAAGATGTTAGACAAAACGAAATACAAACAGATAGATAATTTGAAAGAGCTATGGAAGAGCTAATGGTGAAGAAAGAGCAGGGGAAGGGCACATTTTTAGATAATATTATTTCATATCTGCCGGCATCGGTGCATGTAATAGAAATAAACGAACGTTTAGAAACCAAACTTTATTGGAGCAGCGGTAACTACGAGAAATATACCGGAGTGACGGTTGATCAGCGGAAGGCCATGGGCTTCTTGCATCCCCGGGATATTTATCACCCCGATGATGTGGAGCCCATATTAGCATTGACGGAATATTTATATGCGAATCCCGGGGCCGAGGCCTCCCTCTTTTGTCGATTTTGTATTCATAATCAATCACAATGGGTTTATGTGAAGCTTCGGCGTATATCCGTTGTATCCGGAAAAAGGCATGCCTTGAGTTTATTTTTTCCCCTGGGAAATGCCCATGGGGTGAATCATTTACAGTTCGATACTTATTTAAAAGAAAAAGCATGCCATAAAAACAAATCTAAGCTGGAGGTGTTAACGCCCAGTGAATTACAAGTGTTTCGATTACTGGGCACTGGCTTATCAACAAAAGAGGCAGCCGATGCTCTTTGCAGAAGCCGTGAAACGGTGAACAACCACCGGCGTGCAATTTTTAAAAAGCTTGATATTCATAAAATAGGTGAGTTGGTGGCCTTGGTTAAGGAATGTGGTTTGGATCGATCATCTCAGCCTGATAATCAGTTTGTTTATGAGAAAGCAAAAAGGACAGAGAAAAGTATGCCCTATATGGGAAGTGTGATTGATAAAAGTTATCAATTGAATACCGGGTAAAAGCCAATATACCCCTTTCGGGGGATTTACTATGGTTTAGCACCGGTTTAATTTTGGCATTACACTATTAGTCAACTTTTTCGGTGGTAGTCTCATAGTAGATGATTTTGAAATCATTCATAAACATATTATTATAATTTAATTTTTGCATTATGACAAAATCCAATTTATTTATTAGTGTGCGCAATGTTATTAAGCCAAAGGATGGTACCCCTTATTTTGGAAACGAACCCGGTACAACCACATATTTAGACATACCGAATGGAGAAAAGCCTCATCCTGAAAATCATCGTGTTAATTTAAAATCCTGGATTGCTGAAGTGTTATCGCGAGCCGAAGTAGGAAAGTATAAAGATGGAGAGGGTGGCCAAAGCATGGATGGTTATAGTTACGGCGATCTTCTAATTTTTGTACATGGCTATAACAATTCAATGGAGGTGGTTATGAAACGACACGATTTGCTTCAAAAGCGACTTTCCGAAAAAGGGTTTAAAGGAGCGATAATAAGCTTTGACTGGCCCAGTGATGCGCGCACTTTAAATTATTTAGAAGACCGTTCAGATGCCAAAGCAACAGCAAGTAAGCTGGTTAAGGATGGCATAGCCTTGCTCGCAGCTAATCAGGTGGCTGAGGATAGGAACAAGTGTGATATTGATGTTCATCTCCTTGGTCACTCTACAGGTGCGTATGTTATCCGGGAGGCCTTTTACGAAGCCAATCAAAATAGACGGTTATCCAGAATTAATTGGCAGGTTAGTCAGATAGTATTTATAGGAGGAGATATTGCGCGACGATCATTATCTGCACGTAATCCGAAGTCTCAGGCTCTTTTTCAGCATTCTGTGCGAATAACCAATTATCAGAATCCATTCGATAGAGCGCTGAAGCTTTCCAATGTGAAACGCTTTGGGGTATCTCCTCGAATAGGTCGTGTTGGTGTGCCTGATAATAAACCCGAAACTGTTGTTAATGTCAATGTTGGAGATCATTGGCGTGAGCTTAAACGTAGTGATAACAATTCCGATGGTTCGTGGTCACATTCCTGGCACTTTGATGATCCTACCTTTGCTGATGACCTTGTGTACACGCTCAATGGCGATATTGACCGAAATAGTATTCCTACGCGTGTATTGCAAAATGGAAATTTAACACTGAAAAAGTGATCCATCTTTAAATGTGTGACAGAGGTTTGTTTAATTAATAATAATATTATGAAATTATTTGATTTACATGCACACCCATCATTGCGTGCATTCGGCAACTACGTGGCTGAAAATACTAAATATGATATTTGGAAAAGAGGAGATAACGAGTTTGATGGCAAGAAAATACTTAGGGAGGTTGATGAGGATGGTTTTTTCAGGCCGGTGTCGCATACATTGGCCGGTAAAATAATAGCTAATGCCCTTGAGGATAAGGTAGCTTTGTACACCCAATCAAATTTGGATGAGGCGGTAGAGGGTAATGTGGGATGTATCGTTTTGTCTTTTTACCCCATCGAGCAAGAGTTTTTTAAACGAGGAAGAGTAAGAGATAGGCATCTTTTTGACAAAGTTCTCTCTATGGCATCGGGGCAGTCAGTAGAAAAAATTGATCAAATACAGGCAGGTGTCAACTCTTATTACCAAGAGTACGAGGCCGACAGAAGCCTGCTTGAGGCAAATCAGCATACCGGTGGAAAGAAGAATCCTCAATGGCGTTACAGAATCGTCTCCAACTACTCGGAATTACAAGCAGTGGTAAAAAAAGATAAAGAGCTAGCCATTATCCTGTCTATGGAGGGTGTTCAGGGCTTAGCCAATTCCATCGGAGCCAAAAATAGTTACCGGCAGCTTAAAGAAGAGGCACAGCGCAACAGTTCTGAGTTTAAAGAGTGGCAGAAAGGTTTATTGGAGAATTTAAAAACAGTAAAGAAAGCTAAAGACACCAACGGCAAGGATCGTGCACCTCTTTTGTTTCTGACGATTGCCCATCATTTCTTTAACTATGTCTGTGGTCATTGCTCATCGCTTAATTTTCCCGATTTTTTGGTTGACCAGAGTGATACCTATCATTATCTGCAGGAGGGCGAAATAAAGAATACACATTATTTTAATTTAGGTATTGTTGATTCCTTTGGCTATGAAATAATCAAAGAGGCTTTAAGAAGAGATCCGGAAGAAGGGATGCGGCGGGTAATAATAGATATTAAGCACATGAGTCCGCAGGCCAGAAAGGATTTTTACGCCTTGCTTAATACAGATGCCTACCGGAATGAATTGATACCCTTTGTTTGCAGTCATACGGCTGTTAATGGTGTGCCTGGGCTGCGCAGAACCGGGAAAAAGGATAGTAGTAGGTATTTTAACATCGCGGATTTAAATTCTTTTGATGAGGATATTAAGCAAATCTATAAGCACGATGGCTTAATGGGTCTTATGCTTGACGATGGTCGTACTTGCTCAAAGTACTATCAGGCAGTAGTTCGTAAGCTGGATGGTAAGATAGAACGTAAGAAAAAACGAATTAATAAAATTCGCAAAAAGTTTAGTGAGCGGAAAAATGCAAGGGCCCTGCGTAGGCTTGCCAGAGCAAATGAATTAGAGCGACAGGTAAATTTTTTAAAACAGGAATTGGCTGACGAATATTGTGATATCTTTTTCCGTCAGGTCTTTCATATTCTAAATGTACTGAGCCTGGAAGACCCAAAGATTGGACGCAATGCCTGGAAGATTGTAACCATTGGCAGTGATTTTGATGGTGTTATCAATCCTATGGATTATTATTCTTCTTACGGACGTCTTGATGATTTTCGCTTTGATTTGATCGAAAGGTGGAACGACATTCTGGAGGAAACACAAGAGGACGATGTTGATGTAAGTAGTAGCCATGATAATGAATTTGTTAAATTCCTTTATGGTGAAACACCGGAATATTGGATCGACAAAGTATTCTGGTATAATGCCAACAATTTTCTTAAAAAATATTTTCATGATGACTATCTGATCCACGGCCGTGTTGGTAATTAATAGTAAAGATCCTGCTATTGATTATTTCTCTTACAACCCTTGTTGCCTAATCCCATAGTACTTCAACTTATTACACGCTCCTTATTATCCTTTTTGTGCCTGGCCGAATAACCTTAGGTTCTGCTACTAATACCTTCTCAACCAGTTGTAAGGGGGGTGCATAGTGGCTAATCATTAACCATTTAAACGCAATAATCATGAAAAGACAACTATCTTTTTTAAGCATTTTTTGTTTAGTAACTACCTTCGCGGTAGGGCAAACACCGGGGCTGTGGGGGGTTACCCCTAGGGGTGGTACTAGTGGTAATGGCGTTATCTTTAAAACCGATGGCAATGGCGATAATTATTCTGTAATGTTAGACTTTCCACAAGAAAGTAAAGATAATATTCCACGACAAACTAATTTTGTGGAAACACAGGATGGTAAACTATATTGTGTGGGTGGGGGTAGTTCCTATAGCGATGCCAAGTATGGTGTTATTTATCAATTTGATAAGGAATCAGGTGTGCTATCTGTAGTTTATGAGTTTGTTACGTCTGAAGGATATAATCCGGCCGGTTCACTAACTTTACACAGCAATGGATTGATCTACGGATTAACTACAAATGGCGGCACATCAAATGCAGGTACGATCTATACATTCAATCCAACTACCAAGGTTAAAACTGATTTGCACCATTTGGGCTCTCGTTCCCAAGTGGGCTCTAATCCGCTAACTAAGTTAACGTATTGTTCGGATGCTAAGTTTTATGGCACTTTCGATTATGGGGGGCTGAATAACAATGGCACATTTTACTCATTTGATCCTTCTAATAATGAATTCACTTTAATTCATGCATTTGAGGCTGCAACAACCGGAAATCGACCGGTACAAGGTTTAGTTAATGTACATGATAAAATATATGGAGTTACAAGTAGTGGCGGAAGTAATAATAGTGGAACTATGTTTGAATATACCATTTCAGATGGTACTTTCTCAATAGTATATTCATTTGATAATGAAAATGGTCGAACTCCTTATGGGGGACTAACCTTACACTCGAATGGTTTTATTTATGGCACTACACAGTCTGGAGGTTATAATAACCAGGGTGTAATATTCATGTATAACCCTGTAAATGGTAATTATTCACGTATATATGATTTTAGTATTCAGACAGGTATTTTTCCTCAAGGTTATTTACTGGAAGATGAAGATGGGGTTTTGTGGGGCTTAACTACTAATGGAGGAGAAGATAATGGAGTGCTCTATTCCTATGATCCTACATCTTACACATACAAAGTTCACTACGATTTCGTAGGCCATGGAAGTAATAATATGACAAGTGAATTATTAAAGGCATCCGATGGTTTAATTTATGGTTTTAGATCTGGTACGGGTTCTGAGGATAGAGGTGTAATCTACAGTTTAAATCCAGCAAATGATAATTATTCAGTGTTAGCTAATTTTTATGGTAAACCCTATGGTAAGGCTCCACAAGGTGGCTTTGTGCAGGCAAATAATGGTTTACTGTACGGAGTTGTGCAAGATGGCGGTATGTACAGTGAAGGCTGCATTTATGCCTATAATCCGGCTTTAAACACTATCGACACCTTGTTTCATTTTGTTGATGACGATACAGGTATGCAACCGGTTGGTACCTTGTTGCAAGCTGATAATGGTAAGCTTTATGGAGTGACATATACAGGTAAAGGTCCCGATGCAAACGGTAGAGGTGTTTTGTATGAGTATGATATTAAAAGTGATAGCTATAGGGTGCTCAAAAGCTTGGTAAGCAATATGCATGGAGGCAGCCCTCAGTCCAATAGTTTAATCCAGGCCACTAATGGATTAATATATGGTACAACAACGAGTTACGCCACAAATTCAGGAGGTGCTCTATTCTCCTATAACATTGAAACAGATGAAATAACCGTACTGCATGAGTTCAGCGGAGGAGACCAAGGTTCTCAACCCTACGGAAAATTACTTCAAGCCAGTGACGGAAAATTATATGGGACTACCGATCGTGGTGGAGGTAATAATCATGGAACATTGTTTGTTTTTGATATTCCAACGTCCTCCTATGCCACTATACATAACTTTGAATTAAATGTAAATGGAGGCTATCCCAAAGGTTACCTAATTGAAGTAGGAGAAGGCATTCTGTATGGTTTAACAGAAAATGGAGGTGACAGCCCAAGCAATAATGCAGGCGTGTTATTCACTTATGACATCAATACCCAAAGTTTTGCTCATAAGCTTAATTTTAATGGCATAGCTGGTGCGTCGCCTCAAAGCTTAGTGTTAGCCTCCAATGGCAATCTATATGGCGTTTGTTCATACGGAGGAGCAAATGGAAATTCAGGAACTATTTTTGAATATAATCCACAGATTAATATAATTTATAAATTATACGATTTTGATAATGTTACCGGTTTTCAACCGCGTTATGTAAGTTTAATTGAGGTGGGCTGTTTACCAAGTTACGAAACAATTGATGTTATTGCCTGTAATACCTATACGGTGCCAAGTGGCGATGAAACTTATACCGAAGAAGGTACCTATACGGTGATGGATACAATACCTAATACCTGTAGTATGGATAGTATAATTACGGTCAATTTAACTTTACACCATGCTCCGGAAACCATTGTTGATGTTGAGCTTTGTTTAGGAGAAGGTTACACTTTTGCTGATGGCACACAAATAGAAATTATAAGCCATAACCAAAGCCACACCTCTGTTTTAATTGCACAGGCACATACAGGCTGCGACAGCATTGTCACGGAAACATTGGTGGTATTGCCATTGGCTTATCATAGCGTGGAGTACAGCCTATGCGCCGGTTCGTCCTTTACCTATGCCGATGGCACCGAGGTCAATGATATTCAAGCCGATCAGAGCCACGTTTCAACGCTGACAGGGGCGGCTTACAACGGTTGCGACAGCATCGTCACCGAAATCCTCACCGTCGTATCGCTTGATAACACAGTTGTTTTGAATGGAAATACACTGAGCGCTGTGCAGACAGATGCCAGCTATCAATGGTTGGATTGTGAGATGAAGCAGTCACCGATTGCGGGCGCTACCTCGCAGACTTATGTGGCGGATAGGAGTGGTGAGTATGCTGTAAGCATCACCAAAGAGGGTTGCACGGTGAGTTCAGAGTGCGTCTCGGTGGTTATTACCGGAGTACCGCAAAGCGCTGATGGTCATGGTATGAAGGTATATCCTAACCCAACTTCGGGCATGATATACATTGATATAAGTGACGAATTGCTGGGAAGTAAGATTCGCATACTCGACTTAAGCGGCAAGCTTGTTTATTCAGGCGTGGCACAGAGTGCTATGTCGGAAGTAGAGCTCCCCCTTAAACCCGGCATTTACATTGTTGAAGTAATCACACCGGATAATCAGAAAAAGCAGTTTAAAGTGATAAAAGAGTAGCAATAAGTATAGTTGTAGCTGAATTTGCACTCCCCGTCCACCAGTTTACCTAACCGGAGGACGGGGAGTTTTGTATTTGTGCATTATTCTGTAATCAAAACCCATAGCGAGGCAATAAAACAGATACTTTTAGCGCGCTTTACTGAAAAAATGCTTATTTCGTACTTAGTTACCTAAGCTGTGATTGAATAATAATTTTATATCCATTCATTTTTTATGACACATCTACACAAAACCATTAGTATAGTGATATGCTGCCTGTTGAGCGGCACCGTGCTGCTGGCGCAATACAGACCCTTAATCAATGAGGCACCGGATCCAAACGTGGTACCGGAAACCGACTGGACACAAGTTAGCAAAGGCCTGTACGCTGGGGTGGGCAGCATCGATGAGCGTTATGCCAAATATATGGTTCCGCAAAACCTGAAGGAGTCCATTCACCTGAAGGGTTGGCGGGGCGAAACAGTGGCCTCCCAGCTTGTACTGTGGGCCGGCTCCGATGTGGAGGCGGTCAGTTGCCAGCTATCGGACTTAAAAGCCAAACGGGGCAAGGAAAAGATATCCGCCAAAAATATCGGCAGCCGCTTTGTGAGTTATACCCTCACCGATACCTATATTGCAGGCTGTAAACCCAATATAACCGCCGAGATTGATTCTTCATTGGTGGCCGATGCCCTAGTGGAAGCTTCTTCAGTGGATATGGCGGCCCGCTCGGTACGCCCGCTGTGGCTTCGCGTACACATACCCCGCAATGTTGCTGCCGGCGAATACACGGGGATCGTCACCCTGAAGGCAAAGCAGCTGCAACCTATCACGCTGCCACTCACCCTTAGCGTGGCAGAACGCGAATTGCCGGAGCCCGGTCAATGGGCCTTTCATCTGGATCTATGGCAAAACCCTTATGCCGTTGCCCGCTGGTTTGAGGTGGAGCCTTGGAGTAAAGAACATTTCAAGCGGCTCAGACCCGAGCTGGAACTGCTGGCCTCAGCCGGCCAAAAATGCGTTACGGTAACGCTGAATAACCGCCCCTGGGGAGGTCAAACCTACGATGCTTTTGGCAGTATGATTGCCTGGCATAAGAAACAAGACGGCAGCTGGCACTACGATTTCAGCATCTTCGATAGGTGGGTGTCCTTTGCGTTGGATTGTGGTATTGGGCCGCAGATTAACTGCTATACCATGGTGCCCTGGGGCAATACCTTTTATTATTTCGACGAAGCGCTGCAAAAAGAAGTATCCGTAACCATGAATCCCGGCACTGACGAATACACGGCTTTCTGGAAACCCTTCCTTACCCGTTTTGTGGCTCACCTAAAGAGTAAGGGTTGGTATCACCAGACTACCATTGCCATGGATGAGCGATCGAAGAAGGACATGATGGCCGTGTATCAGTTAATACAGGAGGTGTCACCCGACTTAAAAATAGCCCTCGCTGCCGACCACTGGTTTCCTGAGCTTTCGGATAACCTGTTCGACTTTTGTGCATCTTCCAGATTCACCTTTCCGACCGATTTGCTCGAACGGCGTAGAGCCCAAGGACAGAAGACTACTTATTACACTTGCTGCGTGGAAGCTTATCCCAACACTTTTACTTTTTCACCTCCTGCCGAGTCGGCATGGCTGGGTTGGTACACGGCAGCCCGTGGCCTGGATGGCTACCTGCGATGGGCTTATAACAGCTGGACCGAAAATCCTTACCGCGATTCACGTTTCCGTCGCTGGCCGGCCGGCGACACCTACCTGACTTACCCGGGTGGAGCCAGTTCCATACGTTTCGAACGCCTGCGTGAAGGCATACAGGACTATGAGAAGATAGGGATACTGCGCCGGGAGCTTAGCGATTGCTCCAATGAGGAAGCCGCTGTTTTGCTGCAACGTCTGGATGACTTGTTGGAATCCTTCACCATCGAACGGATACCGCAGGAAACAGCCCGCAAGATGATTAAAAAAGGAAAAGCCCTGCTGGAAGAAATGGAAGCTTTATAAGCTCTATTTAGCGTAGCGCATAAATCAAAACTACCCATCGGGGAGGTGGATGCTTCTCCGGTGGGTTTGTAACAGCAAGAAGCGAATGCACACCTTTTACTCTTTAAAAGAACTTTAAACGGTGGAAGACAACTGCATTATATTTGACTCCTTAGGAGTCATCTGTTTATAGCTTGATTTTTAGGCTATAAATCTACGACCCCAGCTGGGGTCGTAGATTTATTATTTTAACGCCTAAATGGATGAAATATAACTCATTACATATCAAATTTGATGCCTTGTGAAAGGGGAAGCTCGCTGGAATAGTTGATGGTTACCGTTTGACGTCGCATGTAGTTTTTCCAGGCATCGCTGCCACTTTCGCGCCCACCGCCGGTCTCTTTCTCACCCCCAAAGGCACCGCCTATCTCAGCTCCCGAGGTGCCAATGTTGACGTTGGCAATACCACAATCGCTGCCCCGCTGAGAGAGGAAAAGCTCTGCTTCCCGCATATTTGTAGTCATGATGCACGATGACAAGCCTTGTGGCACATCGTTTTGTATGGTAATGGCTTCCTCCAGGGTGTTGTAAGGCATGATGTAGAGCAGGGGCGCAAATAGTTCATGCTGAAGCAGGGGTAGGTTCCTATCCACGAGGGCGATGGACGGTTTAACGTAACAGCCTTGTTTCAGATCATTAGTTTCAAGGGGGCACCCTTCCACGATGAGTTCCCCGCCCAATTCTTTGCAGTCCCTAATGCCGTTCAGATACTTATCCACGGCTTGTTGATCAATTAGCGGTCCCATCTGTGTTTTGGCATCCAGTGGATTACCTATACGAACCTGTTGGTAGGCTTGCGATAATTTGTCGGCCACCGTATTAAGGATACTGTGGTGCACAATGAGGCGACGTGTGGAGGTGCAGCGCTGACCACTGGTGCCAATGGCTCCGAAAAAAGCAGCGGGTATGGCAAGGTTCAAGTCCGCCTCCGGCGTTATAATCATGGCATTGTTACCTCCCAACTCCAGCAATGATTTACCAAAGCGGGCGGCTACCTTTTGCCCCACTGCACGTCCCATTCTCACTGAACCGGTGGCCGATATAAGGGGGATGTTTTTGTCCACACTCATTTGCTCGCCCAGGTCGCGGCCACCCGTTACCAGGCAGGATATGGCGGACGGAAGATCATTATCCTTCAGTATGTCAGCCATCATTTGCTGGCAGGCAAGGGCCGATAAGGGTGTTTTCTCCGAGGCTTTCCAGAGGCATACGTTGCCACATACCCAGGCAATGGTGCTGTTCCAGCTCCACACAGCCACCGGAAAGTTAAAGGCCGAGATGATGCCCACAATGCCCAGGGGATGCCATTGCTCGTACATGCGGTGCATGGGGCGCTCGCTGTGCATCGTAAGGCCATGAAGCTGTCGTGACAGACCGACGGTAAAATCACAGATATCGATCATTTCCTGTACCTCGCCGTAGCTTTCTTGCAGGGTTTTGCCCATCTCACAGGCAACCAGGCGAGCCAGGTATTCTTTCTCAGTTCGTAGCTTTTGACCAAACTGTCGGACAATCTCACCCCGTTTGGGAGCCGGCACATTGCGCCATGTTAAAAAGGCGCTTTGGGCTTTGTCTATTAAGGTGGAGTAAGCGGTCTGATCAGTTGTTTTCACCCCGGCAATGAGTTGATTGTTATGGGGCGAATATACTTCAAGAACAGCGCCATTGGAAGAAATGGGAATGTGCCCCATCCAGGTGCCTTCATTGGTGTCGTTTAGTTGAAAATGTTGGAGAATATCCTGGTGTGTGATCTTCATAATTTGTTGTAATTTGTAATAAATGAATAATTGCTTGTACCTATGAGCGTTGAAGTGTGTCTTATTTGTTATGTTCGTAAACCATGTTAATCTGTTTCATTACTCATATCTCACTACTCATATCTCACTACTCATATCTCATTAAATGACTACTGCCTTCTGTCTAAAAAAAGGCTTACCTTAATTTATTTTGCAGATGATGGGCTCAATCGTCACGTTTACGGGTTTGACTGGAGTAGGTGCTTTCAAATATCTTATCGGCATTGGCTGTTTCAAAGCCGTCGCGTCGATGCTTTCGGCCAATTTTATCCGGCGGTAAGTGCAGGAATTCAGGTAGTATCTTCCGCTCGGCAAACTCTACATAACTGCCGGCTATAGGGTGCGTTTCGTCATTGGCAAAGGTGGCATCTATTAAATGCGAAACCGACGAGCTTTGTTTTAGCAGCCCGTCCTGACTGATCTTTATCACTCCACCGGAGGTGTTTAGTTGGATGCCAATATCAGTCAGTAACTGATTAAATAGCTCAAGCCGGTTGTAAGGTGCCGGCAGGTTATGCACGCTAATGGTAAAATGATTTAAGTAGTATTTGTTATAAATGGTCCAGGCAGCATATTCACTGGCAGCTGCAAGTGTTTCATACTCTTGCCAGCTTGGGGTGTGCCAAAGGGGTGAATGCAGGAAGTTATCTACCCCGTTGGCGTCATCCAAATCCAGCTGATCCACCGGATCAGTCCTCACCTCATTGGTAAAGGAGCGAATGAGTTGTTGTATGGAAGCCGGAAAATCATTAACTCGCAACTCGCTGATAAAGATGCGCGGAAGTCGATCATCAGGTGGGGCATACCAGCGGGCATTCAGTTTCTTGTGCTCGAAGTAATAATCATCGCGCGCCGTGTAGCCATGGTGTAGAAATATCTTTTCCAGTGATTGAATGCCTAATTGCGGCTCCCCGATGGTACGAAAGGCAATGTGGTCGTTCTCAATATCGCTCGGGTTCTCAATAAGTCCTTTTTCTTTAAGTACTTCGATGATTTTATTTACATCCTTAACCCTCAGCTGGTAGCGAACCATTAATCCGTCCAGTATTTTGTTCAGTGTTGTCATATTATTTGATTTTGATAGTATTGCCCGTAGCTTGTGGCAAGAAAATGGTTCAGGTTAATATCTTCTTGCTTTAAATAGCCCTTAGCAGGCACTTTGCCCTGATGAACCAGTTCAATAACACTGCACACACTGGCAGCCGTAGTCCATGAAATGGCACGGTAGCGCACGCCATCAATGGTTTGTGGCAGGTAAGTATGAAAAAACTCTTCCCGGAATAATTTATCTTCCTGCCAGCCTTCAACAGCGGCATATACGTGCACCAGGTCTTCGTTTACAGGGGGCTTGGCCAGGGTGAGTATCTCCTCCAGAGTTTCCCGCTTATCTTTAAGGATGAGTTCGGTAATGAGGAAGCGCATCAGGCGTGCATGACCCGGATAGCGAATCGTTTTGTAGTTAAGTGTATCCACCTTTCCTTCCAGTGTTTTGCATAGGGTGCCCAGACCGCCGCTGGTATAGAAAGCTTCGTATTCGCGCCCCTCGATGTTAATGGTTTCCACACCCATAAGGGAGCTTACATATTTTCGTTGGCCACTGGCGATTACTTCAGCATCCTCAATGTATTCATTAATTACGCCGGCCGGCGACCAATTAAAGGAGTAGCCCAGCAATCCGTTGGGATAGCGGGGCAGGGCGCCCACCCGTAGCTCTACATCGCGCAGCCGGGTAAACTTTTTAATGAGGTCAAAGCCCACGATGGCAATATAACCCGGTGCCAAACCACACTGAGGCGCCATGATCCCTTTTGATGTTTTTGCCATGCTGCTGATGGCCTTGGATGTTTTTATATCCTCGGTTAAATCGAAGTAATGGATACCCAGTTGGTGTGCCAGACGCGCAATAACGATGTTGTATTTAAAAGGCAGGCAGGACACCACGGCATCGTAGTTTTTAAACTGCTTGAGGTTTGCTGCTTCATCATTAAGGTCAATAAGCGAGCAAGGGAATGAGAAGGGCGTGGTTGGAACCTGTGCGTCAAAACCGTGCACATGAAACGATTTATTCAGGAGAAGCGCAACCAAAGCACCTACTTTGCCCAGACCAACTACAGCAAGGTTTTTAATCATATTGTTTGAGTATTAAGTTTGTTGACAACTAAATGTATGTAAATTAAAGCAGTTTGTCCACTCTTATTTTATTCCATATTTATTATTTGCATATAGGTCTATTTTGTTGATAAACACATATATGCTTATGATGATTTTGGCTTAGCTTACATTAAATTAATTCCATATTAATTAACTAACCTTTCAGGTTTATCGAAGTACTATTGACCTGACATATTCAATCATTTTTTGGGGAAAATGAATATGTAAGAAGTCGTATACATCTATTATTTGCTGCGCGATTAGCAAGTATGGAGTATGATTTAAGATTGGGGGACTAGTAACAATTAGGGGGGATTTTTAGTTGTGGATAAATGGAAAGGGTTTAATTCTGCCGATAAAAAGGGCACACTTTACTTATTGTCCTTAGTGATTGGAATCGGATATATTATAGATATTTTTTCACTTGATAATGTAGTGCTAAAGAATTTGAATATTATCGCATTGCTAATAACAGCAGTGAGTTTGATATTTAGTCTAAAGGAGAGTGTTCTAGACCGGGTATTTCAGATAGTAGTATATACATTGCTACTTTGTGTGGTTGCCACTAGTTTTTTGAAGGCTAATCATATAGTAGATGACGAAATGTATTTTTCAGCTGCTGTTATTGGCGCTTTAATACCCATTACAGGCTTTGTGCTTGGAAAGAAGCACACTATTTTTTTGGGGAGCTTCTTGCTGCTTTTTGTTTTTTCGGCTTTCGCTAATAGTCGTGATTACTGTGTTGCTCATGATAGGTGTCTGCTTATTATAATCCTCCTAATTGGTTATACTTACGGCATGTATTATCTGATTAGCCTAATAGAAAAGGGTGCAGTAAACCGAAAGGTTCTTTTTGGCCGATTAGAGCAGCAAAATAGGGATAATTTGTTTGTCAACTCCTTGGCCATGGAGTTAATGGCCAGCCAGGCTGCCGATGATATTGCACCCCTTCTACTCAATAAGATAAAATCTTATACGGATGCTGGCTTTGCAATATTTTCAGTTTATGATCCTTTGCAAAAGTGTATGCTAGTGAAACATATTGATGCGGAGGATAGCATTATTAAGACCATTGAAAAGGTAGTTGAAGAGGATATGCTTAAGGTAAGGATACCGGTAGATGATGCTACTCGTCAAATGATGCTGAATGAAAAAATAGGTATTAGTCAGTCATTTGCAGACATTACGTTTGGAGCAGTTTCCTCCACAGACAATACAGCTATTAAATGTCAAACCGGCTTAAATACATTTATAGGTATTGTTCACGAAGTTTCTAACCAACTTTACGCAACAACATTAATCGGGCTAAGGCAAAAATACGATTTACCTTCTATTGCTACCCTCAAGTCTTATTCGTATGTCGCGTCTTTAACATTGAAAAGAAATATTACCGAATTAGCGCTTCAGGAAAGTGAATCGAAACTTAAGTGTCTTATTGCAGACAAGGATCGATATATGCAAATTATTTCTCATGACTTGAGGAGTCCCTTTCAGAGTCTTATGGGTTTTTCTGAGATTTTGGTTAATAGTCTGAATGATTGTTCGTCCGAAGAAATTAGGGATGGGCTCCTGATAATTAACCAGACTTCGCAGAATACCTATAATCTGTTTGAGGATCTGCTGCTTTGGAGCAAAGCCCAGTCGGGCAAACTTATTCTTGAACACGGATCCGTTCTGTTAAAAGAGCTGTGCGATAGTATTATTGAAGTGCTGAGGTTTAATGCCGAACAAAAAGGGCTGACAATAGTAAATAAGGTACCTGAGCTTTTTCGAATATGGGCTGATAGTAATGTGCTAAAAACGGTACTTCGAAACCTTATCAGCAATGCTATAAAATTTTCTAATCATGATTCCGATGTTCTGGTTACGGCGGAAGTGGCTGATGGGTCAGTGATTGTGGGTATCAGCGATTGGGGTGTGGGAATTAGTGTGGAAAGACAGCAAAATATCTGGGATGACAATCAATTAACCACCACTTTTGGTACAGGCAACGAGCAGGGTACTGGTACCGGATTGCTGCTTTGCAAAGAGTTGATTGAAAAGCATGGTGGAAAAATATGGGTGGAGAGCCGCATTAATAATGGGAGTACCTTTAAAATAAGCATCCCGAATCTTACCTAAGCTGTAGGTGCCGAAGGCATAGCGATGGCACTCCTTGCTCTTAAAAGATCCTAGGAATGCCTTGCCATGCATGTATTCGGGTGGCTGTATGCCGGCCAGCGATAGGACGGTGGGGCCCAGATCCATGAGTGAAAGCAAATCGTCTACCACCGTGCCGGCCTGCAGTTGGTCTGGGAAACGCACAATTAAAGGTACCTGTAAACCGGAGTTGCCGACAGCCCGTTTTTTTATAATGAGCCTGGTTGCCCACTTCATCCCAGGCGGTGGTGAGACAGTAAAACGGGTAATCGCATTTATTCTTTAATAAATTTATGTACGCTGCGTTTTATCCCTTTGTTTAGTTCAAGGAAATACAGGCCTATGGCTAAACGGGAGACATCCAGGCCATCTTGCGGCCGGGTTTGATGAATAAGCAGGCTGCCCCGTGTGTTATAGACCCTGACCTCATGAACCAATTGGCTTGTTTTAAAATAAAGTTTATTGGTGGCAGGATTAGGGTAGATTACAGCCGACAAATGCTCTTGTTCCTCAATGCCATTTGCATTAGTAGCAGAGGTGTAGGATATCTTCAAATCATCAATCCAAACTTTATAGTCTTGCCCCGGTGTAAGATCCATATTATTGAAATAGAGAAATAAACGATTGTTAGTGAGTGAAACTGTGTCAAAAAAGTATTGATAATCAGTGCTTAGCGTGTGCCATTTGCCGACTTGATTACTTGCTCCTATCTTCACCTGATTCAATCCTTCAGTATTGGTGCGGGCGCGATAGGAAACTATGTAGTGCTCGCTGCTGAAATTGAGCAGATCGATGGTTCGTAGTTTAGCCTGGGCACCATTACCACTACTGGCTTTGGGGTTAAAGCTGATTTCCAGAGCCTGGCTGCCTTCGTTACTGCTGTCATCCACAACGAGGGCGCTAAAGTTATTTAAAAAGTCGCCTTTCCATAAACGCTCCCAGATGGATTGGCTGTTGAGCCACAAGTCACCGTTAAACGATTCATTGAGATTGTAGTTTTCGAAATGTTCGATAAAGGGAAAACTTATAGGGTCCGTGGTTGGCTGGTTAAAGAAGCTGTTTTGCCGGGTCCACCAGCTGGCAGCTTTGGTCTTTAGCTCTTCTACTACCGATGCATAGTCGGGGTCATTGGCCAGGTTGATTGTTTCCAACGGATCGGTTTCGTAGTCGTATAATTCCATGGCTTTGATACGCGAGTCATCCCAGTCAATCATGTCGGTGCGGTCGCTGCTGCTTTGCATCCATAAGGTAAGTCGGTAACGATCGGAACGGAAGGAGTAGCTGGCACCACCGCCTGATCGGTATTCTGTCACGGCCAGGTCTTTGTTCAGCGATTCACCTCTTAGCACCGGCGCCAGGCTTTGCCCCTGTAGCTTTGACGATGGAATCTCCAATCCGGCCAGGTCGCACAGGGTGGGGTAGATGTCGATAAATTCAACGGGAGCATGGTGTTGCCCACTGGTTCCGTTGGGAGCGCTAATAATCAGCGGGGCGCGGGCAGCATTTTCAAACTGCGTGTGTTTGCCCCATTGGTTATGGTCGCCCAGGTGATAGCCATGGTCACCAAAGAGCAGGATCACCGTATTGTCCATCAGGTTCTTTTCTTCCAGCTTATCCAATAGTTTACCCACTTGTGCATCAATATAGGAAACACAGGCATAGTAACCATGCAGGAGCTGCCGTTGATCATCGGGGCTGAGCAAGCCATCGCCCAGTGTTGGGTCGTTATATGTCCATGTGTCTGGTATATCCGTGTAGCCTATAGGTTCAGGTGTGTGATAAGCATAATCGGGACTGCCGGCGGCCACTTTTTGAAAGGCTGCCAAATCAATGGTGTGGCGGTCATACAGATCCCAGTATTTTTTGGGGGCTATAAAAGGTATGTGAGGCTTTTTAAAACCAACTGCCATAAAAAAGGGCTGCTTGTTGGAACTCAGGGCATCCAGTTTATTGAGGGCATCTATGGCTATTTGCCCATCCGTATACCCATCGTCATCAACTCCTTCGGGGCCTTGTTCGGTGGCCGTGTTGGGGCTTACCCGGTAGTTGCTGCCCTGTACAAATGGCGGGTAGTGGTCAGGATAGGTGTAATCGTTCGGCTGCGTGTAAGGAACGGACCAGCTGAAAATATCATGCTGATCGTCCACGTTGCGGGGGTCGTATACCTTGCCACAGGCTGCTGTTGAATAGCCTTTATTGATAAAATACTCGGGCAATGTTACCACTTTAGGATTCTCTGTTCTCATTAGCGATGAGAGGTTGCGAATGCCGGTACCGTCGGGTGTTAAACCACTCATAATACTGGCGCGCGAAGGCCCACACACGGCCCATTGACAGTAGGCTTTGGTGAATACCACACCCTGTTCGGCCAGACGGTCGATGTTAGGTGTGTGTATCTGCGATTCGACGTAACAGTTTAGCAAGGGTTTAAGGTCATCAACGGCAATCATCAAAACGTTGTGTTTGGGTTGGATAATTTTAGGTTTAACAACCAGGTAGTTAACGCTGTATTTTTTCGCCTCGAACACATGGTCGCCGGTATAGTTGGCCTTGTAGGGTTCGATGGTGGCAAAATTATCAGGGCCGCCACCCGGCGTATTGCCTGACCGGTCATTGATGTAGAATTTCTTGTCGCCGGCCTCAATGCTGTTGGCATAAAACTCGTGCCAGTACAGGTCGGCCGCTTGTGCATTGAGTGCTTCCAAATCCAGTTTCACTGTTTTAGGTGTGTCGTTGCTGTTGATAATGATCAGACCGATTTCGCCAGAGCTAAAGGTAGATGCGTAAACCTGAACAGATGCATTATCGGAGTTGCTTGCCACCATCTGGTCGCCAAAGCTGCGTTCAAAATACTGATAAGGGATGTAGCTCTGGCGTGGGGTGTAATCGTCTTGGTCGGGATCATTTTTGGCCAGAAAGCCTTTGCTTTCCTGTGCACTCTCGCTCCAGTTCCATTCCGATACCCATAAATCAATCATGCCATAGCCGTGCTTAATGGCTTCGGCCAATACCTGCGTTATGAAAATGCCATTGACCATGGTGCAGTTGATGGGGCCGCGTGAGTTAAACTCCGTCATGGCCACCGGGAAATAATCGCGGGCTTTATCGGTGTATTTCTCAACGCAATTGAGCAAGGTGGTATGCACGTCTCCTACCTGCGGCACGCTGGCTAGTATGTTTTCGGCAGTTGCCTCCTTTACGGTAGTAAAATAGTTATGCACCACCAAAAAGTCGGCATGGTTTTGTACTTCGGGTAGCAGGGTGCTGTTCCAGTCATCGTCTTCGCGGGTAACCACCGCTCCCACTTTTATGGAAGGGTCAATCGCTTTCATGGCTTCTGCAAACACGCAAAAATCTTCGCCATATTCCTTACCCGTGGTGATGACGCCATCAATCTCAAAGCCTTCTTCCCATTTGCCATAGCATTCGTTGCCTATCTCCCAGTATTTAATATTGGCCTTGAGTTCGATATTTAATTGGTGGACAAAACCAGCCGCGTAATCGGCAGCCTGCTGTACACGTGCCTGGCGTGTTCCTTGGGGAGTGACACCGTAACGGGCATAAAAATAGTTAACCACAACAGTGGCTTCGCTGTTGGCATTGTTTTTAAACTGAACAAACAGTTCGGGGCTCATACTGCTGTTTTGGGTGCCGTCAATTGATTTGATGGGTATTCGTGTTTCAGCGGGTGTTTGGCCGTCGTAAAAATAGAGGTTAGAGCCACTTCCCGCTGGAAAACGCATGGAGCCAATGCCGGCGTTGGCATAAAGGTGCGTGCGGTTTAGCTGATCATTACTATTCCGAAAGGGGGTGTTAACACCAAAGTGAGTAGGCAGTACCTTGTTAAGGGTGGTGTTGACATCAATGGTGATGGTTGCATCGGCAGTGGATGATTGGGGTAAGTCAATGGGACTAAAAGATGACGGCGTATTAAAGGTTTTTGCCTGCCAGGTGTCGTTAAAAAACGGACGTTGGTTTTGGGCCTTTAACGACAGCATCAAGGAGCAAAATAGCACCCACGTTAATATGGCTGGTAATGATTTTTGCATAGTGTGAATTTAAACGGATTAATCAAGCAATAAAAATAAAAGATACTGCAATTGAGGGGGTTGTGCTTTTCGTTCTGCGTAGGATGAAAAATCGTTCAATGCGTTTTTGAATCAAAATTACACCCAGCAGGAACGATTTTTCAACCCTGTGCATGCCTTGACATTAATACTTTAGTGGAAGCAAATTTAAAATTCAATGATTATGAGAAAAATTTTTACAATGCTTGGTTTAGGTCTGTGTACATTAAGTATGTCAGCACAGCTAATTTGGGAAGGGAGTTTTGAGCAAACCCCGCCAGCAGGTCAGCAAGATGCTTTTTTAGCAGTAGGTACTTCTGTGGTGAGCAGAGTAGCCTGGGAAGGTAAAATGGCTACCGATTCTTATTGGAATAATTTGTGGGTAGATAAGAATACAGAATACAATAATAAGATGACTATTGTTTCAGATGCTCATAGTGGTAGTCAGGCAATTTTATTTGAAATCAGTCATGTCGATAAAGGTAACAGACTACGTTCTACTGTTAAAGATTATACTGCAGGAGACTGGGTGAAAGCTACTTTTTGGGCAAAGACCGATGCGGCCGGTGTGGCTAAAGGGGGTAAGTTAATTGGTTTATTTGAGAATTACTCGCAGGAATTGACTACCGAGTATCAGGAATTTGTATCCTATGGTCAGATTGGAGGCAGTGGACGCATTGAGCTTTGGTTTCCGGATGCCGGAACCTCTGAAGTTGATAATTACAAGGTGTGGCTTGATGATGTAAGCTTGGAATGGGCGCCCAGTGGACCTCCTTACATGCCTGATCTTGAAAATTTTCCGTGCACTGAAGATTTTGAGTCAAACGTTTATGTGATTGGCAATGAGATAGCCAAGCAAAACGCTACAGATGGAGAATTGGATAGCTGGCCTGTTACCACGCCACAGGTTTTCGATCGTTTTTGGAGAGGAAACAACACTACGGAGTATCTGGCTACCGTAGATGGCGATGCTTATGATGGCAGCAAAGCCATGAAGCTGGCTATTGAAACAAAGCTGGATGCCACAGCAGGTACGGCTTATGATTTCCGTTTGCGTACGGTAAATCTTCCGGAGGGCGATTATAAAATTACCCTTTATGCCAAGACGGATGCGGCCGGTGAGGGCATCGCTAAAATTGGTTTTACCAGTGAGGCGGATAGCTGGGAAACCTTAACCACCGAGTATAAGGAGTACAGCGGTGTGGGTAATGTAACCATTAACCCGAGCAATAATACCGGACGTTTAATCGTGTTCTATACGTCCGATCCTACTTTGACCGTAACACAGTCGTATAATATGTGGATTGATGGTATAAAAATAGAAGAGGGTACAGCTACGGCTATCGAAGATAAAAAGGCCGAACAGGTATCGCTTTACCCCAATCCCGTGGGCAATGAGTTGTTCATTAACACGGCGGGACGTATCGATCAGGTTGAGTTATATAGTTTATCCGGGCAATGCTTAAAAGTGGTGAACGAGGTTTCAGGAGCTATTAATACCAATGAATTACCACAAGGTATTTATATTGCTTCCATTACGGTAGATGGTCAAACATTGCAAAAGAAATTCATTAAAAAATAATATTTAACTTCCGTCCCCTTGCCTTTGAAACTGAGCAAGGGGACTTTTGATTTAGGGAAAGAGTAGATTAATTAATTTTGTATGAGAATAGTACTAAATATTATTTGGGGAGCCATGTTGTTTACTTTACCATTAGTGGTAAATGCAAGCAACAAGCAGTTAGCAAAACAGCCAAATATCCTTATTTTTTATGTGGATGATTTGGGCTGGATGGATTTAGCCTGTCAGGGATCAAAGTTTTATGAAACACCTGCTATTGATAAGCTGGCCGCTGAGGGTGTTCGTTTTACCCAGGCATATACCGCTCACCCCCGTTGTGTGCCGGCCCGTTATGGGGTGATGACCGGGAAGTACCCGGCCCGAGGGCATGTGCCGGGCAAAGGTGGGCTGGTTCCTGAAGACCTAACCATTGCAGAGGCATTGCAGGCAGGCGGTTATTCAACTTTTTTCACCGGTAAATGGCATTTGCTCTTTAAGGATAAGGAAGGCAATATGCCCGAAAAGCAGGGGTTTGATGTGAACGTGGCAGGTGGAGCGGCCGGATCACCGCCTACCTATTGGTATCCGTACCGAAAGGGCGAGTCAACAGCCGCCGGTCGAAAGGGTTTTAAAAAAGACGAAATACATGGATTGGAAGATGGCCATGAAGGTGAGTACATCACCGACCGTATCACCGACGAGACTATTGAATTCATGCAGCAGCATGTGAAGCAACAGCCCGATCAACCTTTCTTTGCTTTTCTTTCGCATTATGGTGTACACACACCTTTCGAGGCCAAACCTGAGTTGGTAAAGAAGTATCAAAAGAAATTGAAAACCATGCAGTATGATTTGCCGGAGTACGAAAAAACGCTGACCGGTGATACTAAAATGCGTCAGGACTTTCCGGTTTACGCGGCAATGATCGAGAGCATTGATCAAAGCATGGCTAAGGTAAGCAAAATCCTTGAGGAATTGGGGCTTGCCGATAATACCATTGTCATTTTTACGGCCGATAACGGTGGGCTGTCAACACGGGGCAATACCCGTAAATTGGCCACATCGAATTACCCGCTTCGTTACGGGAAAGGCTGGCTTTACGAAGGCGGTATTCGCGAAGCTTTTATTGTAAAATGGCCGGGCGTAACGCCTAAAGGGCAGGTGTCAGAGGCTCTGGTGACGGGTACCGATATTTATCCAACGGTATTGGCCATGGCCGGCTTGCCGCTGCGTCCCCACGATCATTTGGATGGGGTGGATGTGACGGCCGCTTTTAGAGGTGAGAAATTTGAGCGTGAGACACCCATCTTTTGGCATTCTCCAATGGGACGACCAACAAGCACCGGCGATCGCAACAGCACGGCTGTGCGTCTGGGCGATTATAAGCTGATTGACTGGTACGATGAAGGAATCATTGAGCTATACAACCTGAAAGAGGACATTGGCGAACAACACGATCTTTCCAAAAAAATGCCGAAGAAGGCAGAGGCCTTGCATCAGCTCGTTATAGAGTGGCGGCAATCTGTCAATGCTGTGAAGATTGACCCTAAAAATCATAAATGGAGCAAAAAGGGAAAGCAGTAATATGTTTAGCCATTATTGTGCCAGTAAAAGACTGCTCTGGTAATAAAGGGGCTATACATGTAATTTAAAAACAAAATACGTTTTTATGAAGAAGATTTTTGTGTTTGCAGTGTTGGGTCTCATTTTATTTATGAATGTAGGGCATTGCCGGGCGGAGAAGAAGCAGAAAACCAATGTCCTGTTTATCGTGGTGGATGATTTAAAACCCATGTTAGGTTGCTATAGCGATCAACAGATCATTAGTCCTAACATGGATGCTTTGGCCGGACAGGGTGTGCTATTTGAAAATGCATATTGTCAGCAGGCGGTGTGCGCTGCTTCACGCGTCAGTGTCTTTAGCGGGCTCCGACCCGATCAGACCAGGGTATGGGATTTAAAAACCAATATGCGGGATGTAAATCCTGGTGTGGTGACCTTACCGCAGTATTTTCAAAAACATGGCTACCAAACAGCCGCTGCCGGTAAAATCATTCATGGGGCAAAAAATAATGACCCACGGTCGTGGAGCATTCCTTATCAGGAAGACAGGCATTACACCTACGCCAAGGGTTTTAAGTACCCGGCCAATGGAAAATACCAAAATAAAGTCATTCATAAAGCCTATCGCGAAAGTAAAAAGGAGAAATTGGGCTGGAAAGCAACCAATCAGTATCTGAAGGAATGTGGATTGTCGCCTTCGGTGGAGTGTTTGGATGTGCCTGACGATGCTTATGAAGATGGTGCGGTGGCTGTAAAGGGAATGGAGCTGTTAAATGAGATGAGTCAAGCGGAGCAGCCTTTTTTCCTGGCCCTGGGTTTTCATAAGCCGCATCTGCCTTTTGCCGCGCCTAAAAAATACTGGGACATGTACCAGCGATCAGACATCAGCCAGGCCCCTTTCATGGAAAAATCCGAAGGGGCACCTGTGCATGCTTATCATAGCTGGGGAGAGTTGCGTAACTACTCCGATATACTGCCAACGGGCCAGGTGCCGGCAGATAAGCAAAAGGAATTGATTCACGGGTACAAGGCCTGCGTAACTTACGTGGATGCCCAAATAGGTAAAGTCTTGACGAAGCTTGATGAATTGGGATTGCGTGAAAATACGGTGGTTGTTTTATGGGGCGATCATGGCTGGCACCTGGGCGATCATGGCCTTTGGTGTAAGCACTCCAATTTTGAGCAGGCGGTTAAAGCCCCGTTGATCATTTCTGCCCCCGGCATGAAGCAAGGCAAAGTGGCCGCCACCATGGCCGAGTTTGTAGATATGTATCCGACTTTGTGCGAGCTAACCGATTTGCCCGTTGGTGAGCATTTAGACGGATTGAGTCTGGTGCCCGCACTTAAGAACCCCAAAAAGGAAGTAAAAAACTATGCCATCAGTCAGTTTCCGCGCGGGGATAAAATAATGGGTTATACCATTCGTAATCAGCAGTACCGCTATACGATATGGTTGCAGGGGCCATTCCGTAAGCAACAGATCTATACCCAACCTAAAATTGTGGCGACCGAGTTGTATGATTATATCAACGATCCGCTTGAAAAAACATCACTGGCAGATGATACGCAGCATGAGGCGATTCGGGTATCCATGCAAACACAGTTGCTGGAAATATTAAATAGTCAGAAACGATGAAAAGCATTATTTTAACAACTATCATGGTGGTGATGACGGCTGTGGCTTGTAAAAGTCCGGGAGCCCAGGGGGCTATGAAAGCAGTGGATCTTACCAGCAAGTGGATAGTTGTTAAGGGAGCTAATTATGTGAATCGGGATGAAGGTCAGCTGACCTTCTCCCGTTTTTCGGAAGAAACATTAAATGCGCCCGTGAGCGATGCCATGTTTAATGCTGATAAGGCTCGCACTAATAGTGGCATCCGCATATTCTTTAAGACAAGGAGTGCTCAGGTGTGCCTTACATTTAAACCGATGCAAGGACAAAACCGGGGTAGCGAATTTGCCATTTATCAAGATAGCGTACAGACGCATGTTTTTAACTTCAAAGGAGATAAGGCAAAGGAGTTCATGAGTTTTAAATTCGAAAACTCATCGGGCGATGAAACTCTTTTTGAAGTGACCCTGCCCAGTTTTGCCAATGTAGCTCTCGTTGGAATGGAGTTGGACGAAGAGGCCACTTTATTGCCTGTTGCAGCGCAAAATCAGCCCGTGTACCTGGCTCTTGGTAACAGTATCACCCATGGTGTAGGACAGGGGTCGGCTACCTTTCTAACTTATCCTTATTTATTGGCCAAGGCCTTAAACTTTGATTACTACAACCTGGCGGTTGGTGGTGCAAAAATATCACCGGCCATTGCCCGCATGATGCGTGAAATGCCGCTGGCTGATGTGATTACCATTTTAATAGGTTACAACGACTTGATGTTTAAAGATAAATCAGTAGAAGAGTTTTCACAATCGTATTTAGCTTACCTGAAGGAAATCCGACACAATCAGCCGAAGGCAAATATTTATTGCATTACCTTAACCCATACTCGTGCTAGAGCCAATGAGCGAACCGGCCTGACACCTGAGGATTTCCGCATCGCTTTAAAGCATTTGGTTTACCAGCTGCAATCGGAAGGCGACACGAAACTGCACCTCATTGAAGGCGATAAAATCACCTCGGAAGCTAACCTGCGACCTGATTTGTTGACCGATAAAGTGCATTTTAGTATTGATGGTGCGGCTTTATTTGCTGATACCTTGAGTAAAATTATTTCCTATTAGATTTATTCAAGCGCCAACTTTTTCAAAGTTTAAAACTTTGAAAAGTTATTTACTTCACTTACTTTTTCAAATATTGACTAGGGGTAACACCAAAGTATTTTTTAAATGTCTGGCTAAAATATTTCGGATCGGTAAAACCAATCATATAGGCTGTTTCGCTGATGTTATGGCCGTCCTCTTTCATGATACGGGCAGCTTCTTTTAATTTGATGGTCATCAGAAACTGTTGTGGCGATAAATCTGTTAATGACTTTATTTTGCGGTATAAAACCGGGCGACTCATACCCAGGGCCTGCGCTGTTTGTTCAACACTAAGCTTTTCACTGTCGATATGCGTAATAATATGCTGTTTAATTTTCTCCAGAAATGCCTGATCGGTTTGATTGGTAGAAGCCTCTTCTATTTGCGAGGAGGGTTCTCTAAAGGTTTGCTTAAGGCGTTGCCTGTTTTTTAGCAGGTTACTGATTTGCGCCCTCAAGAGCTTAATATCGAATGGCTTTTCCAGGTAGGCATCAGCCCCGTGTTCCAGACCTTCGCGTTTGTAGTCGGGCGAATCAAGTGCTGTCAGTAGTACGATGGGGATATGGCAGGTGGACAGATCATTTTTAAGTTTCATACAGAGTTGATGGCCATTCATTTTAGGCATCATTACATCTGACACAATGATATCGGGCATGTGTTCAGTTGCTAGTTTCATCCCTTCTTCGCCATCGGCTGCTTTCAACACCCGGTATTGTGTATCGAACTCAATGGCCAGACTATCCAGCAGTTCTGGGTTATCTTCCACCAATAGTAGTTTTGGTCCTGAGGAATTTGAATTTAATGTATCCGCAGTTCTGCTGTAAATAGGGGTGAGGGCACTTTCTTCGGCATCAAAATGCCGGGTTTCATCCGGGGTGAATAATTTTTTGCCCAGGGGCAGTTTCACCGTGAAGGTTGAGCCCATACCATATTCGCTCTTGAAGGATATTTTGCCTTTGTGCAGTTCAACCAGTTGCTTGCTCAGCATTAAGCCTACACCACTGCCTACCTCTTTGGAGTTAATGGCATTGGTAGCCCGGTAATAGCGTTGAAAAATATTTTTTTGTTGGTTGGCCGGTATGCCTTCTCCCGAATCCTGTACATGAATAGTGGCATATTTGGCTGTGTACTCAGTACTAATTTTGATCGTTCCACCGGCTGGCGTATACTTAAAAGCGTTAGAAAACAGATTAAACATTACCTTTTCCATCTTACTCCGATCGATCCAGATGTCTTCGCCATGTTCAGCCAGTGCTGTCTTAACCTTAATTTGCTTCTCACTGGCCAGTGGTGTAAAGGACTCTAAACGTTCGGTAATGAATTGATTAAGGTGTGTTTTCTCCACCTGTAGCTGCATCTTTTGTAGGTCAGCCTTTTGAAAATCCAGCAACTGATTCACGAGGTTGGTCAGGCGGTCCACGTTTCGTTTCACCAGGTTCAGGTTACGATCCTCAGCTTCGTCTTTACCACCGGCCTCCACCATTTTTTCAATGGGCAGCTTTATCAGCGAAAGGGGCGTTCTTAAGTCGTGGGCAATGGATATAAAAAACTGTTGTTTCTCCGAGGCATGGCGTTCCTGAATAATGATGTGGTAATAGTGCATATTTAACAGTATTAATCCCAGCAGAACAAGGGCATACAGCACATAGGCCACAGGTGTTTTCCAGAATGGCGGAGCAATACTGATTTGTATCGTCTTAACCTGGTTTTGCCACACACCATCATCGTTGGTTACCATTACTTTTAAGGTGTAGTCGCCGTGGGGTAGCTTGGAGTAGATAGCTTCGCGCACTGCGGTAGGACCATTCCATTGCTCCTCGAAGCCCTCCAGTTTCCATTTATACCTTACATTTTGGGGATTGGTGTAGCAGATGGTGCCGAACTCAAAGCTCAGTGAGTTTTGATCGTGTTGAAGCTTTAACACCTGCTGCGAATTGATGTTTTCGGTTAACACGCCATCCGGATCAATCTCTACTTTTTGACCAAACAGGCTCATGCTCATTAATAAAGGCGTGCTTACTTGTTCCGATTTAGTGATATTATCCGGGTGAAACCAAGAGATGCCTTTGGACCCACCGTAAATAAGCCGACCCGAAGAATGCAGGCAAGCTGCGTTTTCAGAAAATTCTGTATTGGCAAGGCCATCACTGCTATTGTAGTTATCAAAAAGATGTGTTGAGTCGTTTAGCACCGATAAACCACCGGTTGAACTTACCCAAAGTCGCTCTTGCTGATCCCATAAGATGCTACGGATATAACCGGAAGGCAGGTTGTTATTCTCATAGGTTTTCAGCTCGTCGTTTGCCATATCCCATTCGAGAAGTCCGTTTACATCGGTACCCAGAAATACTTTATCCTTTGAGGGATGCTTACGGATGCAGATAATGCGGCTTTTGAGCAATAGGCTTTGGGAAGGACGGGAAACTTCCAGCGTGGCTTTGTCCACCATAAAAAGGCCAAACAGCGTGCCAACCAGTACTTTGTTTTTGTACTCACAAATCGATCGCACGTTACTGATATTAACCGTTTGAGTAGTTTGAGCTTTTTCATCTATAATACTGATATTTCCCCATATACCACCGGTCCATATCCGGCTCTGGCTGTCGCATATAACCTGGTAAAGATGATTGGTTTGTGTTGTGAAAGGGCCGGTGGAGCTTTTCGTAATGACACGTTTTCGCCCGTTGGATGGTTCTATTTTAATCAGACCGCGTCCATAAGTGGCTACCCAAATAGCATCATTCTTACTTTTGCACATCGACATGACATGAAAGGGTTTCTGAAGCGTTTTTTTTAAGGCCGGGATGTGCTTCCACTTATTTTTTTCAGGCGTGTAAATGCTAATTCCTGTTTTGGTACCGAACCAAAGTTGTTTATCGTGTTCTAAAACAGCATTAACAACATTGTTACGCAGGCTGTTATGTATGTGGGGTATATGCTTGAGTACGCTAAATTGCTTTTTGTTTGGGTTGGCAATATTAATACCGCCTCCATAAGTGGCTACCCACAAAATATCATCCGGACTGTAGTAAAGTTTGTAAACACCATTGGAAGACAGTGAGTTAATATTGTTGTCATCGGCGAAATAGGATTCTTTAACCGCCAGTTGTTTATCTGTAATGTAAAGCCCAATGCCATCAAGGGCTATGGCCAGATGGTTTTTGTCAGGTGTGCTAATAATATCCGTTACGGGATAGTTCTTTTCATTGTTACTAAGGTTTTTACGGGCAGTAAGCTGGAGTTGATTTTGGTGAATCTCAAATTTGAAGATCTCCGAATTGCGTGAGCCCATAAACAGCGTGTCCTCCTCCTGATGTAAGCACATGATGTCAATCTTAGAAAGTAGTTGGTTCAGCTGCCTGTCGGATGATAAACCAACCATTTCTTTCGATGACTTATTGATTAAATGCAGACCATTGACAGTGCCCACCCAGATATGCTTGTCGTCGCAGAGGCTAATGTCATTGACAGCCTGCGATACTTGTTTAATGGCTGATAGTTCAGAAGTTTCGATGTTGAAATGATAAAGACCACCCGTTGTGCCAATCCAAATGCTTTCATCATCTTCCGATAGGATGGCGTAGATATTAAACAAAGCATCGTTGTGTTCGAAAGGCAGTACCTTATAAAAAGCGTCTGCTTTACGGTTATAGGCATATAGGTTGCCGTTTTTAGTACCACACAGAATATCGTATTTATCAGAAGTAACCAGGCAGTTAATGATGTCATCGTTTGGATAAAGGCCATCTGGTGAAGATAATGAATAGTGCATAATGTCGGCTCCGTTGAACTTGTCCAGTCCATTGTGCGTAGCCAGCCACATAAAGCCTTCTTTGTCCTGAATGACTGAAACCACGCGGCTGTTTTTTAGGCCTTCATCGACTGATATCTGGTCGAATCGATAGTTGTATTGAGCAGCAGCACCATTGCAGGTGCAAAATAGGCAAAGAATCAGGAAGGTACACTTAATTAAAACCGGCTTGAGCAAACTCATGTGGATTTTTTTAACTTAAAATTTATCAAAAGTACTGAATATTTGTGAGTCGGGTTTGTCAAGGCATAAGTATTTAAATATCCGCCTGCTCAGGTAGTGCAGATGATTCAAAAAGGTGGTAAGTATCGTTCATGCCGGCAGTATTCCTGGTCTTATGCTAATAGGTATCACTAGTTGTGCATTGCCTTTTTTGTTGCTGCAGCAGGGTGATAATAGGAATTTCATGCCGGGCATGGAGCTAAAGTCGTTGCTTTATTACTCCTGAATAAGAGTCATTTATACAGGGCTCGTTATTTAGTGAATCATCGACCTACCTTAAGCGAACGATTTTTATATCTTGTCATCATGGCACTGTCCTTAATATTGCTGCGTATAGTTTAAGTCAAAAAGTAAAATCTAAGTTATGAAGAAATTGATGTTAGGCTTAGTTGTCCTATTAATATCTGCTCTCAGTTTTGCACAGAGTGGCATTACTGTAGCAGGTAAAGTAACGGATACATTCGGAGAACCCTTGCCTGGTGTTTCAGTGGTAATTAAAGGCACAACCAAGGGTACTATTACCGATGTACAGGGACAATACAGCCTGAAAGTATCAGCGGATCGGGAGGTGCTAGTTTTCTCGTTCATTGGGTTTAAAAAGTACGAAAGACAAGTTGGCTCAAACAGAATCATCGACCTGGTGATGGAGGATGAAATTACCGATTTGGATGAGGTGGTGGTAGTAGGATACGGCGAGATGCGAAAGAGCGATGTGACCGGCGCCGTTAGCTCCGTAAAAGAGTCGGATGAAGTAGCCAGGCAGTATCCTTCTGTCGATATGTTGTTGCAAGGTCGTGCTTCCGGATTGCAGGTAACGGGTAATGCCGGTAGTCCCGGAAGTGCGGTGAGTGTCCGTATTCGCGGTACAAACAGCTTACGCAGTAATAATGAGCCTTTGTATGTGGTGGATGGGGTATTAATTTCCACCGCCGGCACCGATGTGTCGGATCCATCTACTGATGCCAATGAATTGCAATCGCCACAGAATGGCTTAACCGGATTAAATCCGCAGGATATTGAGTCGATTGAGGTGCTGAAGGATGCCTCAGCAACGGCGATCTATGGGTCGAGAGGTGCTAACGGTGTAGTGTTAATCACTACCAAAAGCGGACAGAAAAACACTGGTGGAAATGCCAAGGTATCAGCCTATGGTTCGCTGGAGTGGAACACCATTGAGCGCAAGTTGGAGTTGCTCGATGGGCCCGGATGGGCTATGTACCAGAATGAAGCAGATCAGCTGAAAGGTTTTGATCCTAAGTACCATATTGATGGCAATCAGGTTTATAGGTTAAGTACTGATG
This sequence comes from uncultured Carboxylicivirga sp., assembly GCA_947491945.1. Lineage (GTDB taxonomy): Bacteria > Bacteroidota > Bacteroidia > Bacteroidales > Marinilabiliaceae > Carboxylicivirga > Carboxylicivirga longa. Next base: position 355,328 of record CANLLN010000001.1, read on the forward strand.
CGGACAATAACCCGGTTATTGGCGATGTGCCTTATGATGAAGTAAACTGGCAGGACGAGATTTATCAAACCACGATGAGTTACAATGCGGGTTTATCAATTAGTGGGGGTTCAGAAAAGTCGAGTTATTATTTTTCAATGGGTATGAACGATCAGCGAGGTATCGTAGAAACCACACGCATTAAAAAGGGCGATTTACGCTTTAATTATGATCGTGATATTAGTTCGCGTCTGAAAATGCAAACCCGCACCAGCATGATGTATCAGGATGGTACCTTCGCACAGGCAGGCAGTAAATCGGGTGGAAACCGTAGTTTTACCAAGCAGATATTGTCGTACCGCCCACTGATTAGTAGCGATGACACTGAAGGTGATGATGATGAATTAGATTTGGAGGTTTCTAATCCTTATGCCTGGCTAACTGATTATGATGATAATACCAAGGAAATCAGAATTAATCAGTCTGTTGCGTTTACTTATGAAATTGCCAAAGGATTAAAATACAAGCTGAACGGCGGTATCGATTATCGAAAAAAGGATCGAACCAAGTTTTATGACTTAGGTGTATTTGTAGGCCGAAAGGAAAATGGATTGGCCAACTACTCGTATCAGGATCGAAAGTCGTTTGTGATTGATAACCTATTGATGTATAACCGTAATTTCAGACGTAAGCATAAAATTAATGCGGTTGCAGGGGTAACCTACGATGGTGTGAATACTCAAAATAAATTATATGAAGTAAAAGACTTTCCGGTAAAAAACCTGGGGTCGGACTTTCCTCAGGGGGGACAAATTATTCTGCGTCCGATGACCATTTTAAACAGTGAGGAAGAAATGTTCTCCGTTCTGGGACGCGTGAATTATACATTTAAAGATCGTTATGTGTTAACAGCCAGCTTTAGGGGCGATAAGTCATCTAAGTTCCAGGGAAGTAATAAATGGGGTTATTTCCCGGCGATGGCTGCGGCATGGCGTCTGATGGAAGAGCCATTTGTAAAGCAATTGAATGTTTTCTATAACCTCAAGCTTCGCGCAGGTTGGGGATTAACCGGTAATCAAGGTATTTCGCCCTATCAAACACTGTCAACGTATTCGAGTGTGAATTATGTAAATGACGGGAATGCCAGCATCGTGGGTAACGTGCCTGCGCGCATACCCAATCCTGATTTGAAATGGGAATCCACCGAGCAATATAATGCCGGATTAGACTTTGGTTTTTTCGAAGGCCGCCTAAGTGGTTCGGTAGATATGTATTATAAAACGACCAAGGATTTATTGCAGGATATTGAAATTGGTCCATCAAACGGATTTACAAGTATCACCATTAATAGGGGATCTATTGTGAACCGGGGATTGGAGTTTATGTTGAATGGTGCACTGATCGAGAAAAAAGATTTTACGCTCGATCTTGGAGCAAATATCTCCTTTAACCGCAATAAAGTGAGGCCCCTGGGGCTGCCAACCAGCACGGTATGGATCGATGGCCAGGAACAGCAGCGCGAATTGTTCTATGGTGGCAAAGTTTCAACCGGTACTTACTTTAAGCAACCCGCCAATATATTTATGGTTGACGAGGCCATGGGCTTGTTCTGGGGCTGGCAAACCAATGGTATTTATCAGGATGCTACCCAAGCCGGTGAAGGAGCTACTTTTGATGGTAATCCAAACCAGGCCGGTGACGTGATTTTTGTTGATCAAAACAATGATGGTAATATCGATGACCTGGATAAGACTATTATAGGTAATCCAAATCCTGATTTTGTTTATGGCTTTAATATTGATGTTCGATACAAGCGTTTTACCTTAAGTGCCTTATTTGAGGGGGTGTACGGTGCCGATGTTGTTAACGCCTACAATATGGAGCTGGCTTACGCCGAAGGACGTGGAACCAATATACTGGTTGATGCCTATAAACAAGCCTGGCGCGAAGATGCCCCATCTAATGCCTATCCACGTATTGGCTATAATCTGAATCAGTACCTGACCGATCGTATCGTGGAGGATGGTAGCTACCTGCGTTTAAATAACCTGACTGTAGGATATGATGTGCCCACCAAGTGGACCAATAACCTGATAAGCAATGCACGTGTGTATGCATCGGGTCGTAACCTGTTTACCATTACCGACTATAGTGGATATAACCCGCAGATTACCAGTTTTATGAATGATGGATCTATCATGGGTGTCGACTGGGTAGGAACGCCTAATGCGCTTACATTTTTGTTGGGTGTAAACCTTACGTTTTAATCCAAAATACTAGAATAATGAAGAGATTATATAAAATTATACTGAGTTGTTTTTTGGCTACCATGATGGTTAGCTGTACTTTGGATGAAGATCCTAAGTTTCCATCAGGCCAAAATTTATATCAAACCATTGATGGCAGCAATACAGTGCTCAATGGTTGTTATGCCTCCCTGGCGAGTTTTAATTATTATGGTGCCGATTTACTACACCTAACTTATTTTTCATCCGGTCTGTATAATAGTAATCGGGATGCAACCTTGCTCGACATAGCAGCCTTAAAGGCATCACCGTCCTTAAATTTTGTCGAAAATGTGTGGCAGGCATCTTATCAGGCCATTGGGCGCACCAACGATTTGATTACCCACTTGGAGGACGTGAATCTAAATAACCCCGCTGAGCAGGATAATATTCTGGGGCAGGCTTATTTCATCAGGGGCCTTGTATATTTTAATTTAGTACGCATATATGGTGGAGTGCCTTTAATCACTAAGAATCCGACCATTGAAACGATGAACCAGCCCAGAGCGACAGCAGAAAGCGTTTATGAGCAGATAATTGCAGATTTGGACAGCGCATCTGTTAAAATGAAAGAGGTGGGCGAGCAAACACCGGGGCGTCCTGCAAAAGGAGCAGCTAACATGTTGTTGGCTAAAGTGTATATGACTTTAGCCGGTAATAAAAGTGCCGATCAAACCGACTATTGGCAAAAAGCCTATAACCATGCTATTAAAGCATACGAAAAGTATAGCCTGGTTGATGATTACCATAGCTTGTGGATTGAGGCTACCGCTAATAATACGGTCGAATCGGTTTTTGAAATACAGGGTAATGTCGAAAACTCCTTGCGCTTGTATCAGTTGTTTACGCCTTCAAATGGAAATATTGGCCGCTCGGTATGGGGTCGCATCAAGCCGAATCTGGAGTGCTACGATATGCACAATGAGCGTTATACCTTAACCGATGAAGGTGGTAATGTGCTTAGCCAGGATCCGCGCCTTGCCGCCACCTTTTTGTCAGAATGGCCCAAATACAATAACGCCGGTCAAGCCACTAATATTAAGTCATATCCGTTTTTTACCAGACGCGGCAACAAAGACAAAAGTTACCCATGGTTAAACAAGTATTATATCAAGGAACATGAGCGTGCAAGTTACGATACGAATATGAACTTCGTTGTTATGCGTTATGCCGATTTGCTGCTGATGCTGGCTGAAATAGAGAATGAACTGAATGGTCCGGCCAATGCGTATCAATACGTTAATCAGGTATTGGCAAGAGCCCGTCGGTCGGGCGAAGAGGCCCAGAGTGAACCGGCCGATTGGTTAGGTCTGACCCAGGAAGAGTTCAGAGCGGCTATCATGTTCGAATACCGGTATGAGCTCTTGGGCGAAGGGCATGAGTGGTTTAACGATCGCCGGAGAGGTTATGAATACTTCAAAGCCAATGTGATTGATGTGCATAATAACCATGGGCTTTATGAGTTTGATAACGCAAGGGATGTGTTGTTGCCCGACGATGAGCGTAATATGTTGATGCCAATACCACAATCAGAAATTACGGCCAACCCTAATATTAGTGCGGCCGATCAAAATCCTGGTTACTAAGTATACTGATTTATACATTAAGGATGTCCAAAAGCATTAGTATTTCTCGCAAAAGTGCGCAAAGAAGGAATATAGTGAAGAAAGCAAAGTGATCGCGAAATGCTTAGCGATCCTTGCGTGAAGGTTTGTATTTGGACACCCTCAATTGTAACATTCACCTGTCAAAATAAGAAAGATGATTAAATTGAAATATATAGGAATCTACTTGCTTGTGATTTTTATGTTTGGTTGGGGCTGTCAGCCTTCAACTGAAGATACACGGGTTTATCAGGATGCCTCAGTGCCGGTTCAGCAAAGGGTTGACGACCTTTTAAGCCGCATGACACTGGAAGAGAAAGTGGCGCAGATGTGTCAGTATGTAGGCCTGGATCACATGCGTCAGGCAGAGCAAAACCTGACCAAGGAACAAATGGAGAAAAGCGATGCACAAGGCTTTTACCCCGACCTGCATTCCAGTGATGTGGAAAGACTGGTTGAACAAGGTTTGATAGGTTCATTTCTGCATGTTGTGGACGTAAAGGAGGCGAATTACCTGCAACGCCTGGCGCAAAAGAGCCGTTTGCAAATTCCTCTGTTGATTGGTATTGATGCCATCCACGGCACGGCATTGGTTAATGGGGCCACCGTTTATCCTACGCCCATCGGACTGGCCAGTACCTGGGATACGGCACTGGTAAAAAAGATGTCGGTTGAAACGGCCAAAGAGATGCGGGCCACCGGTGCGGCCTGGACTTTTACGCCTAACGTGGATGTGGCACGCGAAGCCCGTTGGGGGCGCGTGGGCGAAACCTTCGGCGAAGACCCTGTGCTGGTGTCTGAAATGAGTGTGGCCATGATCGAAGGCTTACAACACACCAACCATCCCGATAGTTTTAACGTGATTGCTTGCGCCAAGCATCTGATTGCCGGCAGTGAGTCGGTGAACGGGCTTAATGGTGCACCTACCGATTTATCAGAACGCATCATCCGCGAAATTTTTCTGCCGCCCTACAAAGCCGCCGTTGATGCCGGTGTGTTTTCGGTGATGACGGCTCATAATGAGTTAAACGGTATTGCCTGTCATGCCGATAAGTGGATGATGACGGACGTGCTGCGGGACGAATTAGGCTTTGATGGTTTTATCGTGAGCGACTGGATGGATATTGAACGTCTGGCCACCCGTCATTTTGTGGCCGAAAACCAAACGGAGGCCTGTTTTCAAACCATCGAGGCCGGAATGGATATGCATATGCACGGACCCGATTTTTTAAAGCCGGTGATGCAACTGGTAGAGCAGGGTCGTCTTACCGAAGAGCGGATCAACGAAAGTGTACGCCGTTTGCTGGAAGCTAAATTTCGTTTGGGCTTATTCGAAAATCCATTTGCCGATGAAGAAAAAGTGGCTGATATCTTATTTAATACGGAGCATCAGAAAACAGCCCTTGAAGCCGCTCAAAAATCAATTGTTCTGTTGAAGAATGATGACTTACTGCCGCTTAAAAAGGGACAGTATAAAAAGATATTCGTTACCGGACCCAACGCGCACAACGAAACTATTTTAGGTGATTGGGCCTGGAAGCAACCTGTAGATAATACCATTACTGTGCTTGAAGGCTTAAAGCAGGCCGATCAAGCGGCCCGTTTCGATTATCTGCCCGTGGGCGATAACCCCAAAGATGTCACTAAAGCACATGTGCGTGAAGCACAAGCACGTGCTAAAATGGCCGATCTGGCCATCGTGGTGGTGGGTGAAAACTCTTACCGCTGGGAGTGGGATAAAAAAACTTGTGGCGAAAACTCGGCCCGTGCTGACATTAGCCTGGGCGGATTGCAGCAGGAGCTGGTGGAGTCTATTTATGCCTCAGGCACACCAACCATTGTGATTTTGGTGAATGGCCGTCCGCTGGCTACCGAATGGATCGATAATCATATACCGGCCATCGTCGAAGCTTGGGAACCAGGAAGTTTTGGTGGACAGGCCGTGGCTGAGGTGATTTATGGCGATGTCAATCCATCGGGTAAACTGCCGATTACCATTCCGCGTAGCGTGGGACATCAGTTATCGGTTTATAACCACAAGCCATCGCATTATTTTCATAAGTATGTCGATACCAAGTCAACACCATTATATCCCTTTGGACACGGGTTAAGTTATTCCACATTCGTGTATCAAAACCTGAGTATTTCCAAAGAGACCATCCGTCCGGATGAAAATTTGCTTGCACAGGTTGAAGTGAGCAATACATCGGCTATCGATGGCGAGGAAATCGTACAGCTTTACGTGAACGATAAATATTGCCGGATTACACGTCCGGTTAAAGAACTGAAAGGGTATAAGCGGATACACCTTAAGGCCGGTGAAACAAAGCGGGTGAGCTTTACCATTACACCGCAGATGCTACAGTATCTGGATGCCAACTTTCAACCCACCATTGATGCAGGCGAGTTCAGTGTCATGGTTGGAGGCTCATCGGCCAATACGCAATTGTTAACAATACCTTTTAATGTTAAGTAGTTGTCAATGAAATTTATAGCTTTATTAATTATACTGTCCATGGGTGCACTGAGAGGTGCTCCCATGCTTAAGGCGCAAGGCGCTAATCAGTACGCTTATCAGCCACAGTCGGTTAAACGGATTTTTATGGCCAAGGCCTATGCCGGTCAATCGTTTCAATTAATGTCTGCCGATGGCAAGATTGTTTACAGCGGACAGCTCAGCCAATCGCAAAAATGGCCACAGTCCGGTACTGAAGTATGTTATGCCGATTTAAGCGGGTTTACTTCGGCCGGTCAATACGAATTAGTGGTGGATGGCCATAAGGCCCATGTGCCTGTCACCATTAAGGGTGATAGTTATAAAACCCTGGGACAGGCGCTGGTGAAGTCGTATTACATGGCACGCGTATCTGAGCCAATCAAAGAGGAGTATGCTGGTGTTTATGCCCGTCCGCTTGGTCATGCCGACACAAAAGTGAAAATACATGCCTCAGCCGCTTCTGCAGCGCGTCCTGAAGGAACCATTATTTCATCGCCGGGTGGCTGGTACGATGCAGGTGATTACGGCAAGTACATTGTTAACTCGGGTATCACCACTTATTCTTTACTTCATTTATGTGAGTTGTTTCCCCAATACAGTGCCGCCATCGCCTTGAATATTCCCGAAAGTGGCAATGGCGCTTCGGATGTACTCAACGAAGCCATTATCAACCTGAAATGGATGTTGACCATGCAAGATCCAAACGATGGGGGTGTGTATCATAAATTAACGAGCAAACGATTCTGTGGCATGGTTATGCCTCATAACGATCCGCTTGAACGTTACGTGGTGATGAAAACAACGGCCGCCACGCTCGATTTTGCAGCTACCATGGCCAAAGCCTACCGCGTCATCAAACCGTTTGAAAAGCAATATCCGGGTTTGGCTGATCAGTGTTTGAAAGCGGCCAATGAAGCCTGGTTGTGGTGCGAAAAAAATCCGGCCATCCTCTATCAGCAGCCGGACGATATCAGTACAGGAGAGTATAAAGACAAGGATATCAGTGATGAGTGGTTTTGGGCCGCTGCCGAAATGTATCTGGCAACCGGATTAAACAAGTACAAGGGCCACATGAATAGTAAGGAGCAGGATTTTATTGTGCCACAGTGGGGTAATGTCAATGTGCTAGGTTTATACAGCTTGCAACAAGCGGATCAGTTACCAAAAGCCGGTGAGAAAGCCCTACTTAAAATGGCGGATCGCTTGTATAAAGCCTACGATAATTCGGCTTATCGTATTTCTATCACAAAGTTCCCATGGGGGAGTAACAGCGAGTTAAGTAATCAGGGTATTTTGTTGATGCATGCCTATTTGCTTACCAAGGATGCAAAGTATTTAGCCGCATCGGATGCCTGTGTGAGCTATTTGCTTGGCGCCAATGCTTTGGGAAGGAGTTTTGTTACCGGCTTTGGCCATAATCCGCCCATGAATGTGCATGATCGTCGTTGCTCTGCCGATGCCATTGCTGATCCTATTCCGGGATTGTTGGCAGGTGGGCCATCGCGTCAGGCACCGCACGATTGCGGTGTTGAGGCTTATCCCTCAACTTTTCCTGCAATGAGCTATGTTGATTTGGAGTGCAGCTTTTCAACCAACGAAATTGCCATTAACTGGAATGCAGCTGCCAGTTTACTGGTTTTAGGCCTGGATGCCATTTATGTTTCAGAAAATTAAAATTATCCGTATGCAGATAAATAAAATTATCATAGGCCTGCTTTTGGTCGCTTGTTCCCTGCCGGTATTTTCGCAGGCAAAAAGCGATAAGCGCCCTAATATCGTGTTTTTCATAGCGGATGACATGACGCGCGATATGTTTAACTTCCTGCCGGAGAGTAAGGGGCGGAACCTAACGCCTAACCTGGATAAGCTGGTGGAGGAAGGGACCGTAATGATGGGGCAGCACGTGGCCGCCACGGTTTGTACACCCAGTCGTTTTAACGTGCTGACCGGCACCTACGCCAGCCGTGCCAACAACCCCCAGGTATTACAGCAGCTGAAGAAAAATGATGGTCAACGTGTGGTGGAGTGGAATACACACATCATGCCCGGAGATGCCAACCTGGCAAGTTTAATGAAAGCAGCCGGTTATAAAACGGGGGCCGTTGGTAAAAACCATGTGTACGAAGTGGAAGATTATGTGAAGATTCCGATTACCGCCGATGCCTCTGATAAAAAAGTGATGAAGCAGCAACGTGCTAACTACAAGGCTACACAGGCAGCTTATCAAGCTTGTGGTTTTGATTTTGCCGAGGGAATCTATTACGAGAACCCGGATTTTAACGGGCCCTGGGATTTGGCCGTTCACAACCTGGATTGGTCTACCGAGGCAGCCCTGGGATTTATTAAAGACTCCGGTGACGAACCTTTCTTTTTATATTTTGCCACTACCTTACCGCACGGACCACTGGAGGCTGAAAGAGCCTGGAATGCCGACCGGACCATTACACCCATCGGTAAGTTGGATAAAGCACCGGATGTGTTGCCGCATCAATCAACCATCCCAAAACGATTGAAGGCTGCCGGCCAGGAAGTGAATGATCGTAAAGCCAATTTATTATGGATGGATGATGCCTTGGGCGCTCTTGTTCAGAGTCTAAAAGATAAAGGTGTTTACGACAATACCATTATTTTCTTCTTCAACGATCATGGTCAGTATGCCAAGGGAACGGTTTACCAGGGCGCTACCGGTAATCCGAGTATCGTATGGAAGAAAGGCGGGTTCGAAGCCGGATCGAGTACGGATGCTTTGGTGTCGAACGTGGATTTCACCCCTACGATTCTGGATTTGGTTGGACAAAAATACAATGAAAAGGAGTTTGACGGTCGTAGTTTTGCCAGTGTGTTGGAAGGTAAAGAAGCCCGTGAACGTGGTTCTTTGTATTTCGAGATCGGTTATTCGCGAGGCGTCCGTAAGGGAAAGTATAAATACCTGGCCTTGCGTTATCCGCAGTGGGTTAAAAACCTGACAGCAGAGGAGCGTCAACAAATTTTGGATGATTATAACAAAAAGCTCAAAACACGGGGGAAAGCACCTAATAATACCGATCCGTCAAAGCCATTCGGGCATGTGCAGATCATACCCGGAGGTGGCGATGCCGAGTTCCCATCCACACAGCGATATCCGCATTATGCCGATGCCGATCAGTTGTACGATCTGGAGAAGGATCCTAACGAGAAGGTGAATCTCTATCATCATCCCGATTACCAGGACATCGTGAAAGAGATGCGTGCAGAACTTAAAAAGCACATCCAGTCTATTCCAGGCAGTTTTGGTGAGTTTAAAACAAAATAAGGATCTCAGTATTTCAAAATTATGGCTTCAGATAAAATTAAATTAAAAGAAAAAATTGGCTATGCTCTGGGCGATACCTCAGCTAATATTGCCTGGCGCGCCATCACCTCTTTTCTACTGGTTTTTTATACCGATGTATTCGGTATTTCGGCAGTGGCCGCCGGTGTATTGCTCCTGATTACGCGTTTGTCCGACGGGGTTACCGATGTAATCATGGGTATGATTGCCGACCGTACCAACACCAAGCATGGTAAGTTTCGACCCTGGATACTCTGGTCGGCTGTGCCTTTTGGTATTTTGTTAGTGCTGACCTTTTCAACGCCCGGCTTTGGTCCTACGGGTAAACTTATTTATGCCTACGTAACTTACATATTATTAACCCTGGTATATACCGCCAATAACGTGCCTTATTCGGCCTTAATGGGTGTGATGACAGCCGATCAGAAAGAACGCACGTCGCTTTCTTCTTTTCGTTTCGCGGGTGCTTACTTCGGTGGCATCATTGCGCAGGGTTTATTGATTTACCTGGTTTTGTTTTTGGGTGGTGGCGATGAAAGTAAAGGTTATCAGTACTCCATGTACGTGTTGGCCGGTTTGTTAGTGGTCTTCCTGTTGGTAACGTTTTTCACCACGCGCGAGCGTGTGCCGGCACCAAAGAATCAGCAATCATCAGTATGGCACGACCTATCCGATTTAATTAAAAATAAGCCCTGGCTTATTCTGCTGGTCGTAGGTTTTCTATTCGTAACTTTTAATTCCATCAAGCAGGGAATTACTGTTATCTATTTCAAGCGCTTTGTTGGGAATGAACTACTGGCGGCCTCTTACATGGTGGTGTTGCTGGTTGTTTCCATGGTTGCGGCTTTGGTAACAACGCCTCTGGCAAATTATTTCGGGAAGAAACGTTTATTTATCTATGTGATGCTGTTTTCGGGTATCACCACCGGGCTTATTCACCTGGCCGGGCCGCAGGATACAGTCCTGGTATTTGTGTTGGGTTCGCTGGCCGAATTCGGAGCGGGTATCATGCCGGTGTTGTTCTTTGCAATGCTGGGCGATTCAGCCGATTACTCGGAATGGAAACATAACCGTCGGGCCACAGGATTGATCTATTCGGCTGGTACCTTTGCCATGAAATTTGGTGGCGGTGTGGCCGGTGCCATCATCGGTTTTGTATTGGGTGGATATGGTTATGATGGTATGAACGAGCAAACCATTCCGGCAGCTCTTCCGGGTATAAAACTATTAATGAGTTGGATTCCTTCCATTTTCATGGTGCTGTCTGTTGTGGCGATGATTGCTTACCCGCTTTCTTCGGCCAAGATGAAAGACATTGAAAAGGATCTTTCAGTGAATAGAGAGCAGGAGGGTGAGGCACCCATTAAGGTGACCGAAGGCACAGGCGAAGTGAGTGCCCTAACTGTGTAGTTGATTAGTAATACGATTTATAAAAAGGACAATGAAACGAGCCATTCGAGCGTCTTTCTTAAATAGGGGAATGAGTGTATTGGCGAGTTCCATGTGGCAATTAAAAAACAAATTATAGACACATGAAGTACGGATATTTTGACGATATAAACAGGGAGTATGTAATAACGAACCCTGAAACACCATGGCCATGGATTAATTATTTAGGTAACGAGGATTTCTTTTCGTTGATTTCAAATACGGCAGGCGGGTATAGCTTTTATAAAGATGCCAAATTCCGTCGCCTGACCCGTTACCGCTATAACAACGTGCCGATGGACAATGGCGGTCGTTATTTTTACATTAAGGATGGCGATACAGTATGGTCGCCGGGTTGGAAACCGGTTAAAACGCCTTTGGATAGCTATGAGTGCCGCCATGGTATGAGCTACACGAAAATCATCGGTTCAAAAAATGGCGTGAAAGCGGAGAATCTTTTTTTTGTGCCTTTGAAAACCTGGGCCGAAGTGCAAAAGGTGAAGCTGACGAACGAGAGTAGTGAGGTTAAGAAACTGAAATTATTCTCATTCATGGAGTGGTGCCTTTGGAATGCCGAGGACGATCAGAACAACTTGCAGCGTAACCTGTCCACCGGTGAGGTAGAGATTGACGGTTCAACCATTTATCACAAAACAGAATACAAAGAGCGCCGCAATCATTATGCCTTTTACCATGTCAATGCCCCTATTCAGGGTTTCGATACCGATCGGGAGACTTTTGTAGGATTGTACAACGAATTTTCAGGCCCTAAAGCCGTGTTGGAAGGACAGCCCGGTAATTCAGAGGCACACGGTTGGTCGCCCATCGCATCGCATTACCTGGAGGTGGAGTTGCAACCGGGTGAGAGTAAAGAATTCGTGTTTGTACTGGGTTACATCGAAAATCCTGAAGACCAGAAGTGGGAGAGTAAAGGCGTGATTAACAAAGTGCCTGCCAAGGCCGTTATCGAGAAGTTTGATACGGTAGAAAATGTGGAGAGCGCACTAAATGATTTAGCCGACTACTGGAATAAGCTGCTGAATGTTTATCAGCTCGAAAGTGGCGATGATAAGCTCAACCGCATGGTAAACATATGGAACCAATACCAGTGTATGGTTACCTTCAACATGTCGCGCTCGGCGTCTTTCTTCGAAGTAGGTATTGGCCGTGGAATGGGCTTCCGCGATTCTAATCAGGATTTGATTGGTTTTGTGCATCAAATACCGGAACGCGCCAAAGAGCGCATCATCGATATTGCCTCCACGCAGTTTGAGAATGGCGGAGCTTATCATCAATATCAGCCATTAACCAAGCGTGGGAACGATGCCATCGGTGGTAATTTTAACGACGACCCGCTTTGGTTGATCTTATCAACCACGGCTTACATCAAGGAAACAGGTGATTTTTCCATCTTGGAGGAGCAGGTACCTTTCGATAATGATGAGCAAAAGGCCCAAAGCTTGTTTGAACACCTGAAGCGTTCGCTCTATTTTACCGTTAATAATAAGGGTCCTCATGGCTTGCCATTGATTGGCCGTGCCGATTGGAATGACTGTCTGAACCTCAATTGTTTCTCAACCAATCCCAATGAATCATTCCAAACCACCGGAAATAAAGAAGGTGGTCAGGCCGAATCGCTTATGATTGCCGGATTGTTTGTGGTATATGGTCGCGATTTTATTCAGTTGTGCCAGCAGATCGGAAAGAGTGAAGAAGCCGCTGAGGCCCAAAAACAAGTGGATGCCATGGTGGAAGCCATCAAAACACATGGCTGGGATGGAGAATGGTTCTTGCGTGCCTACGATTATTACGGTAATAAAGTAGGAAGCGAAATCAATGAAGAAGGTAAGATTTTTATCGAGTCGCAGGGCTGGTGTACCATGGCAGGAATTGGCAAAGAAGAGGGCCTATGTGAGAAGGCTTTGGATGCCGTGAAGGAGCGCCTGGATTGTGAATATGGCATAGTGCTTAACAACCCGGCCTTCACTAAGTATGTGATTGAGTACGGCGAGATATCTACTTATCCGAAAGGATACAAGGAAAATGCCGGTATCTTCTGTCATAACAACCCGTGGATTATGATTGGTGAAACGGAAATAGGTCGTGGTGAGCGTGCTTGGGAATATTACCAGAAGATTTGTCCGTCGTACCTGGAAGAGATTAGCGAACTGCATAAGACCGAACCGTATGTGTATTCGCAAATGATTGCCGGTAAGGATGCCTACAAGCCCGGTGAGGCCAAAAATTCGTGGTTAACCGGAACGGCTGCCTGGAATTTTTATGCTATTTCGCAGTATATCTTAGGCATTAAACCCGATTACAACGGCTTGTGTATCGATCCATGTCTCCCTCAGTCATTAGGTGAATACACGGTTAAGCGTGTGTTCCGTGGTGTTAACTACGAAATCACGGTTAAATCAGGTCCTAAAGGCAAAGGGGTGAAGACCATGACCATCGATGGCGAAGTGGTTGCGGGTAATATCATTCCTGTTGGAACGCCCGGCGAAACCAAGCGGGTAGTGGTAGAATTATTTTAAGTTTCTAAAAGAATAAGTTATGAGCTTTAAATTCAAAAATTTAGTATTGGCTTTAATGGCTGTTTGCAGTTTGTCTGTAAAGGCACAGGAAAAGACCAATGTATTATTCATAGCCGTAGATGATCTTAAGCCCCTCTTAGGGGCTTATGGTCATGATCAACTTCAAACTCCTCATATCGATGCCCTGGCCAAAGAAGGGGTGGTGTTTACTAATGCCCATTGTCAGCAGGCCGTTTGCGGGCCATCGCGTGCAAGTATTTTTACGGGTATGCGCCCGGATTATACGGGTGTAAGGGATTTGAAGACACGCATGCGCGATGTGAATCCGGATATCCTGTCCATGCCCCAGTATTTCCGTCAAAACGGATATGCCACGGTGGCAGTGGGTAAGATTTACGATCCGCGTTGTGTGGATAAGCAATATGATGGCCCCTCGTGGAGCATCCCGTATAGCGAAAGCGCAAAATATACTTACCCCGAAGCTTATGGCGAGCCGGGCCTGTCGTATTATGCGTTGAAGGAAAACCAGTTGAGAGTTAGAGAACTGGAACAGGAGGCGGCCGAAAAAGGCATCAAAAATGTACATAAGTATGTATCCGATCGCTTTAAGCCATCGACCGAATGTGCCGATGTGCCCGACGAAGCCTATATGGATGGTCAGATTGCCAACAACGGTATTCGCTACATGAATGAATTGGCCAAAGCCGATGAGCCATTTTTTCTGGCTGTGGGTTTTAAACGGCCTCACCTGCCGTTTGCAGCCCCTAAAAAATACTGGGATCTGTACAACAGGGAAGATATACAGGTGGCAACTTATCGCGAGGCGGTTAAAAATGGGGTCGACATCGCCTATCATAAATCGGGCGAGTTATACTCCTACACCGATATACCGCCGCTGACTTCGTTCTCTGATATTTTCACCGATAACCTGCCCGATGAAAAGCAGAAAGAGCTGATACATGCCTATTATGCCAGCATCTCTTTCGTGGATGCACAGGTGGGTAAGCTGATGGCTAACCTGAAGGCCAAAGGACTGGATAAGAATACAGTTATTGTGCTGTGGGGCGATCATGGCTGGCACTTAGGCGATCATTCGCTGTGGTGTAAGCACACTAATTTCGAGCAGGCAACACGCGTGCCTTTGATCATCAAAAAGCCCGATGGAGCCAGTGGCGCTAATGCGCATCCGGTGGAAGCATTGGATGTGTTTCCAACACTTTGCGAGGCAACAGGTTTGCCAATCCCTTCGCAATTACAGGGTAATAGCCTGATGCCGGTTTTTACCAAGGCAAAAGCGAAAGTAAAAGAGTATGCTATTTCGCAGTTCGGACGAGGCAAAACACAGGGTTACTCTTTGCGTACCGGGCGTTACCGTTTGACCCTTTGGATGAAAGACGACTGGCATACCGACCAGCCTCTTAATAAGCGCTTGATTGTGGCCGGAGAACTGTACGATTATCAAAATGATCCGCTTGAAACAGAAAATTATTATCAGCATGCGGATTATAAAAAGATCAAAGCTGAACTGATGCAGCTCTTTGAAGCTTTTGCAAACAAGCAAAATCAAGAAATTAGTAGTCTTCGAGAAGGAAATATTTCTGATGCTGTAACGAAAGCATCAGATTTGTCCTTCAAGCCGGAGTTGACGAAAAACTGGAAAGCAGTTGTGCGTAAAGGGGCCGAGGCCAATTTTCAGCTTGAGGGAAAGAAGCTGTTGGTAGATGTGAAAAAACCGGGTGCAAAACCATGGGATCTGGCATTGGTATACAATGGTCAGCTGGAGTTAAAGGAAGGTCAGACCATCGTGTTCACTTTTGATTATGCCGGGCCGGAGCTAAAAATAGGAATGGGCCCCGTGAACGAAAAAAGAGTGGCCAGGGTAGTTAAGGCATCCCAAAAGTTAAAGCTGCGGACTGCTGAAATGGAGATAACAGCCAACGGTGCCTGGCCCATGAAAATGCTATTCTTGGAAACAGGCCATTACGAAATAGGAGAGATAACAGTTAGCCTTCGATAAATTCTGACACATGAAATATTCTATATTATTTAGTTTAGTTTTACTTGCGCTATTGAGCGCGTGTTCAACAACTCAAAATAGCGATACGGACGAAATATCCATCGAACGGGTGGCAGGAGCCAAGCAACGCAACGTCATCTTTATCCTTACGGACGATCACCGTTACGATTACATGGGCTTCACCGGTAAGGTACCCTGGCTCGAAACACCGCAGATGGATCAGCTGGCCAGTGAAGGAGCCTATATGAAAAACGCCTTTGTGACAACCTCTTTGTGCTCACCCAGCCGCGCCAGTATTTTAACGGGTCAGTATTCGCACGTGCATACCATCGTGGATAACGTGGCGCCCGATCCAGGTAACCTGGTTTATTTCCCACAGTATCTGCAAAAGGCAGGCTACCAAACCAGTTTCTTTGGTAAATGGCACATGGGCGATGAGCACGATGACCCGCGTCCCGGCTTCGACCATTGGGAAAGCTTTAAAGGTCAGGGCGAGTATTATGCTCCTAACCTGAATATTAATGGAGAGCGTGTACAGTACGATTCAACGACTTATATTACCGATTTATTAACCGAGCATGCTATTGACTGGTTGGATAAGCGGGATGAAGAAAAGCCATTTTTTATGTACTTATCGCATAAAGCCGTCCATGCCTTGTTTAAGCCGGCCAAACGTCACGATGGCGTGTACGATGGTAAAAAAATTGAACGACCGTCTACTTACACCCAAACGATTGGTGATGAGTATAAGGATTTGAAATGGCCCGAGTGGGTGAAACAACAGCGTCATAGCTGGCATGGTGTGGATTACATGTACCACGATCAGAACGGGACTTTCGATCAGAACCTGCAGAAGTATTGCGAAACACTGCTTGGTGTGGATGAAAGCATCGGCTCTGTGATGGCCTGGTTGAAGGAAAATGGCCTGGATGAGTCCACCATGGTGATTTACATGGGTGATAACGGCTTTAGCTGGGGCGAGCATGGCCTGATTGACAAGCGTCATTTTTACGAAGAATCGGTTAAAGTACCCATGCTGATCCGTTGTCCCGAGATATTTAAAGGCGGTAAGAATATCGAACGCATGGTACAGAACGTGGATGTGGCACCAACGATTCTGGAATGTGCCGGGGTGAAGAAGCCGGATTACATGCCTGGTAAATCAATGGTTCAACTTTTAAAAGGCAACGAAGAAGGTTGGCGCACACGCGTGTATTACGAGTATTTCTGGGAATACGATTTCCCGATGACGCCAACCGTATTTGGTGTGCGTACCGATCGTTACAAATACATGCGTTATCAGGGTATCTGGGACCAGAATGAATTATACGACATCATTAACGATCCGGATGAAAAATACAACCTGATGGGCGACCCGGAACATGCCGATGTGGCCAAGCAACTGGCTTCCGACCTTTACGACTGGTTGGAGCAAACGCATGGAATGAATATTCCGTTAAAGCGCACCGTTAAAAATCCTTATGGCGATTATCGTCATCCAAAACAGTATTAATTGACAGGGGATGTACGAAATTTAAGTTTCACGCTAATATAGCCAACTATTACACAGAGGTCGCAAGTTATAGAATTTTGTTTTCAATACTTTGCGACCTTTGTGTTTGTCTGACTTCTCGAGTGATCTTTATGTTTTGGGGCATCCTCTTTTTTTTCTTTTGCAATGCAACTAAACAAATTATTAACAGGACTTGTGCTGGCGAGCGGATTATTATTCGCCTGCCACAAACCAATCGAGAAAAAGCAGCCAAACATTCTTTTCTTTCTCGTGGATGATATGGGTTGGGCCGATGTGGGTTACAATGGTTCCCAATTTTATGAAACACCTCATATTGATCAGTTAGCCGGCGAGGGAATGGTATTCAGTAACGCCTATGCCACGCATCCCCGCTGCGTACCTTCGCGTTATTCCATCATCACGGGTAAATATCCCGCCAGGGCACAAATGCCCGGTCCGGGCGAAGGTAAGCTGAATGTGCGCCCGGGTGATGAAGGGAAACTAAAGACGGATGAGCAAACCATCGCTTCAGCCTTGAAAGAGGCCGGTTATGCCACCTTCTTTGCCGGTAAATGGCACCTGGCTACCTCAGGTACAATGCCTCAGGATGTGGGCTTTGATGTGAATATTGCCGGTGGCCATGCTGGTTCTCCAATATCCTACTTTTATCCCTATAACGAGGGTCCTCAAAAGGGAAAAAAGGCACCCATCGAAGGCTTAGAAGATGGTGTGGAAGGCCAATACCTGACGGATCATTTAACGGATAAGACCATCGATTGGCTTAAGCAGCAACATAACGAGGAGCCCGATCAACCATTTTTTGCCTTTGTATCGCATTACGCCGTACATGAGCCTTTGCATGGTAAGCCCGAACACGTTGAAAAGTTCAGGAAAAAGCTCTCGACCATGACCTACGAAGGCGAGGCCTTTGTGGAAGAAGGTGCGGGCACGACGAAAATGCATCAGGATGACCCGGAATACGCAGCTCTGATCTATAGCATGGATGAGAGTCTGGGGCGCATCTTGAAAACCGTTGAAGAGATAGGCGAGGCCGACAATACGGTGGTCATCTTCTTTTCTGATAACGGCGGCTTGTCCAACCGTGGGTTTAATCCCCGACGAGTGGCCACATCCAACTATCCGCTGAGGGCAGGCAAAGGGCATCTCTACGAGGGAGGGGTTCGCGAGCCCATGATTGTTAAGTGGCCGGGTACGGTAGCGGCCGGTTCTGTATCCAAAGAGGTGGTGACTGGAACAGATTTCTTCCCATCTATACTCGATATGGCCGGTCAGCAGTTAAAGCCGCGGGCGCATCAGGATGGTGTGAGTTTTATGGCTGCACTGAGGCAACAGAATGCACCCACTAGCGAGCGGCCAATTTTCTGGCATTCGCCTGTCGATCGTCCGCATGCCACCGGTGATTCCAATTGTACAGCTGTTCGTAAAGGGCGTTACAAGCTCATTGAGTTTTACGATACCAATACCGTTGAGCTGTATGATTTGAGCAGCGATTTGGGCGAAACAAAGAATCTGGCCGCGGAACTTCCCGAAGTGCGCGATCAATTGCTCAAACTGATACATGACTGGCGACGCGAAGTGAATGCCTATGTAAAATAGAGAGGTGAAATATGCTCAGGATGGCAATAATGAATATCTGCCTGGAATACTTGTCTATGGGGATTCAATTAATTAGTTGCTGGTGCGAGCAGACAACTTCATCCTTTAAACAACTTCTGTATTTAAACGCCTGCTTGGTTAATTTCCTGGCGGGCTTTTTTTGTTAGAAATAAGTTTAGAGCATACATATTTAGATGAAAACTACTTCAATGGAAGAAGCACCAATGCGGCGGCTGAATCATTTAATGCTAAAATCAAAGACTTCAGAAGACAATTCAGAGGTGTTAAGGATGTCAACTTTTTCCTCTACCGTCTCTGCAAAATTTATGCTTAGACCCAGAATTTGCACCTGATCCCCGTTTGCGCATAAAAAAACCCTGTAAGTTTTGACTTACAGGGTTTTGCTTTAATTTGCTGTTTTGCTCAGCGGAGAGAGAGGTAAGAGAACCTCTCTTCGTATTTTGTTATATATCAATATCATAAGTACTTTAAAATTTTAACTGGCTACGTTTTAGTCACAAAAACCAACTACGCCATAAACCAGTCAAAACCTACAATATTTCAGGTTCTAATTTACACCTTTTAATTGAAAGTGCAATACGCTGTTTTTTGTTCCATAGTGTATTGTGAAAAATGCCTTGAAATTCAATCGTAATAAGTCGCTGTGTTTAGCCATAACGATGGCTTTTGTATTAATTAATAATTATCAAAAAAATGGAACAAAAGACAGAGCGATTTATTAAGAAGGTTGAAAATGCATTTGCATCAGGAACGGTTCGTATTAGCCAATTTGAAAACCTAACAAATGAATGGAAGCAGTTAATTTATTTTCAATGCTACCAGGATGATGATGCAAAACAGGTTCACCGCAGATTAAATCATCTAAAATTGACGGTACAATGGTATCAGAGACAGTTCAATACTCAACAAAACAAGAACTTATCTGACTTTTTTCAAATCATGATTCAATTCGTAAGTGTTGAGTTAGAGAGTCTTTCAATTTATACAGATGATAACAAAATGACAGTAGACACAAAAGAGACAATTGGTGATGAATTTAGTTGGACAGGTAAAAAACGTGACTTAATTGAGCTTGCGTGTTCTTTAAAGGAAGCCAATTGTATAAATAGTGGAAATGTTAGTTTACAGAAGTTAGTTGAGCTTTTTGAGTCTATTTTTGACATTGAACTAAAAAGTTTTAATTCAGAGCTTTCAAAAATGGCAGTTCGTAAACCTTTGAAAAACAATGTTCAAAGAGCTTATTTTTTAAATGAATTGGCAGGTAAGTTCAATGATAAAATGCTTAAAAAGTAATAAATCATACACCACTTGATACACAAGTAGGGTTCAAAAGTCTTTCCATGTTATCAACTTTGTTCCGAATTATAAAGTAAGGACATGAACGTAATAACAATTGAATCCGAAGCTTATAAAGCTCTTATAGACAAATTAGATTCCCTTTTTCAATTTATTAATTTGAATCAACAAGTGTTTAATCCAGATGAAGCGTGGGTTGACGGTGAAGACGTGTGTACGTACCTACGTATTAGCATACGGACTTTACAGAGGTTGCGCAAAAGTGGTAAAATCACTTATTCGACATTGGGCGGTAAAACCTATTATTCTATTGCGGAATTAAAGAAGCTGCTTGAAAGCCGAAAAGTACGCAGTGCTGTGGAGTCGGTAGATGAGCTTTGTGATGTTTATAAAGAACGCATCGATAGCCTACAGGGTAAGACAAAGTATGATTTATAAATGTATTGTATACCAGGAAATACGACAAAGTAATGATAGTTTACCTCTCCGGAATAAATAAGGAAACCGACATTAAGGAAATTCATGGGTTAAAAATCTATTTGTTGAATTTGGGTTGTACTGTTATCAGCCCGGAAGATAAAGAGCTTGATAAACTTAATTGGTCAGAGAATATCAGACTAAGGTTAAGCTTTATTCAAAGTAGTAGCACGATTTATATGCTACCCGACTGGAAAGAGAGCTTGATGGCACGAATTGAGTTGACAGCAGCGATGGATGATAAGATGCCTCTTTGTTTTTCACCAGAAGATATTAGAGGATTATTAACCACCCTTGACGGCTAATATGGTTTGGGCAGGGTTGAACAAGGGCAGCCCTGCCATTTTTTAGAAACATATCGAAGAAACAATTATGACAAAAAAGCAAAAGATAGTAGCAAAGATTAATAATGTAAGCATTATGCTGATTGATGGTGCAGATAAACTTGTACCAATAAAACCGATTTGCGAAGCGTTGGGTATTAATCACAGTAACCAGATAGTAAAAGTCCAAAAGGATGAAATATTGGGTTCAGTTGGAGTGCTCAGCACTACAACTGGAAGTGATGGAAAAAAGTACGAGATGTTTTGTTTGCCCTATATGTATGCTTTGGGCTGGCTTTTTACCATTAACCCAAAGAACGTCAAAGCAGAAGCCAAGGAAACCATTCTTAAATACAAAATGGAATGTTATACAGCTTTATTTAATCACTTTTCCGACCAATCGGAATTTCTGGAGCAAAAGCAAAAAGTACTGGAAAAACAAATGGAAGAAGTTGAACGCATTCGAAATGATTACACTAAAACAAAGAACCAGTTTAATGAAGCCAGAAAAGCGCTCAATGAAGTTAAGGAAATGACCTTTGAGGAATGGCAATTAAACAAACGACAATTGACTTTAGATTTTAAAAATTAAACTGGCAGCATACATGGATGCAAACAAGGTTATTGAGCAAATAAACGACCATATTCTAAGTGTTGTCGAAAATTTTATAGAGTTAAAACAAAGGGGCAGTAACTTTATGGGTTGCTGCCCTTTTCATAACGAAAAAACACCATCGTTGAGTGTAAACCCGGCAAAGGGTATTTTTAAATGTTTTGGCTGTGGCAAAGGTGGTAATGCCATTGAATTTATTAAAGAGCATGAAGGCGTTGATTTTAAAGAGGCAGTCGAGATTGGTGCGAAGAAGCTGAGAATGGACTTTCAATGGAAGCATAGTTCTAATTTTGATGAAATAAAGTATAAGCATGAAGAGAGTTTGAAAATAGCGTGTACCGTGATTGAGAAGTTCTTTCTGGAACAGGTCAGCCAAAAGGAAGCGCAACTGTACATTGAAGAACGCAAACTTGCTATTCCCAAAGAAAGTAGCTTTAACATCGGTTATGCTCCAAATGGGAATGCACTCCTGGCCCATGCAAGAAAAAGTGGCCTTAAAACTGAAATACTTGAGGAAATAGGAGTGCTAAAAAGCAATGATAAAGGTATCTATGATTTCTTCAGAAACAGATTGATATTTCCTATCTCTAATTCACGAGGGCAAACAATCGCTTTTGCAGGGCGAGACTTAAGTAAAGACCCCAAGATAAAATACCTAAATACACCGGAAAGCTGCATCTATACAAAAGGTAATGAGCTGTATGCCTTAAATGAAGGGAGGTTTGCCATTAAAAAGGAAGATAGGGCATATATCACAGAAGGTTATACCGATGTTTTAAGATTACATTCGATAGAGATTGTAAATTCGGTTGCTACAGGTGGAACTGCCCTGACCATAGCACAGGTTAAACTACTGAGACACTATACCAATAAGGTAACTTTAATCTTTGATGGAGATAAAGCAGGACAAAACGCCACAGATAGAAATGCTGAGATATTGATTAAAAACCAGTTCCATGTTTCGGTCATAGCCTTGCCCGATAAGCAAGACCCTGATTCGCTTTTTACCACCAAAGAACAATTTCTTCAGTATAATAACCAGCAAGCCGATTACATCGTTTATAAAACTTCACAGTATGCAGAAAGATTTGCTTCCGACCCGGTTAAAAAATCGGAGGCTATAAAACGAATCTCTATGCTAATTGCGAACTACGATAAGACAAAGCAAGAGGTTTATATTGACTTTGTGGCAGAACATATCAAGCCTAAGAAAGCATGGCAGGATGCCATTAAAGAGTTTATCAAAGATGAGCCAAAGCGAAGCCACCGTTATAATATCCCTGAACATGTTAGTCTGAATAAATTTGACCGTTGGGGTTTCTATGTGGAGAATAATTGCTACGTGTTCCGCAATAAGAAAGGCGATGACTTTGTTCATCATTCTAATTTTGTGATGACCCCACTCTTTCATATTGAAAGTCCAATTAATGCCAAACGCTTGTACGAAATCAAGAACCGTCACAATCTGGTTAAAATAATCGAACTTCCCCAACGTGATATGGTTAGCATTACAGCTTTCAAGCTCCAGATAGAATCATTAGGAAATTTTTTATGGACCGGAGGGGAAAGCGAATTGAATAAACTCAAAGCCTGGCTTTATGAAAAAACGAAAAGCTGCAAAGAGATAGTCCAGATGGGATGGCAACGAGAAGGCTTTTTTTGTTGGGGTAACGGTATTTTCAATGGCGATGAATTTATAAAAGCTGACAAGTATGGAATAGTCAAACACCAGGATAAGTATTTCTATATTCCTGCCTGTTCTGAAATTTATTCAGGTGACGATACTTTGTTTGAGTTTGAACGCCACTTTATCCATAATGAGGGCAATATTACCTTGTATGAATATGCAACAAAGTATTATGGTGTATTTGGGTTAAATGGTATTATAACCTTATCCTTTTACTTTGCCTGTTTGTTCATGGACATCATATCAAAGCGGTTTGATAAATTCCCAATCCTGAACATGTATGGTCAGAAGGGTTCAGGAAAGAATACATGTGCAGAAAGCATCTTGTACATGTTTGGCAGAAAAGGCAAAGTTCCCAATCTTCATAACTCCAGTAAGCCATCCATTGCCGACCATGTGGCTACAAGTTCCAATGCCGTTTGTGTTCTTGATGAATACCGTAATGATTTGGAAATGGAAAAGCGTGAGCTGCTCAAAGGGTTTTGGGATAAGACCGGGCGAACACGCATGAACATGGATAAGGACAAGAAAAAGGAAACCTCAAAAGTGAACCAGGGAATCATTGTCTGTGGGCAGCAAATAGCTACGGCTGATATTGCCTTATTTAGCCGATTCATTGCACTTGGATTCTCAAAAACAGTATTCTCATATGAGGAAAAGCGTTTGTTTGAAGAGCTGGAGCAAATTAACAAACAAGGATTGACACAAATAACCCATCAGTTATTAAAGCACAGGGAAACTTTTGCCCGAAACTATAACAAGACGGTTGATGCAGTTAGTGATAAGTTTAGGGAATTATTAGGAACAATAGCTGTTGAAACGAGAATTTACAACAATTGGTTAACTGTTGCATCTGCTTATGTAACCATTTCCAATATAGTGGAAATGCCATTTTTATATGAAGAAATCATGGAGTTGTTCGTGAAAATGATGATTGAACAAAACAAAGAAACAGCCAGAAATGATGATTTGGGTATCTTTTGGAAGACTGTTCAATATCTTATCAGCTCCAATGTTTTGTTTGAAGAAGGTGATTACCGTGTGGTTTATGCAGAAAAAATTGAGCGCACTTTTAAAGAAGATGGTAAGTGGCAAAAATCTGATATAGTATTCCAGGAACCGCTTAAGCTATTTTATCTATCCGTAAGCCGTGTGTTTGCTTTGTATAAGTCTCAGGCTTTGCGAGAAGGCGACAAGCCTCTGCCTGAAGCAACAGTGGAGTATTATTTGAAGAACAGCCCTGCATTTATCTGTGATACCAAGAAAGTCAGTTTTAAAAAGATGGATGCAAAATCGGGATACCAGGAGATAGATGAAAGGGGCAATAAAAAATACACCAGTACAACGGCTTTTGTGTTCTATCTCGATAAGCTGAACCTTAACCTTGATACAAAATCAGAGCCGATGCAAAGCTTCAATAATTAAGGAGGAATGAATATTACCGAAGAAATAGATTTATAATTTTTACTTTTGACTACTATGGATAAGTTAGATATTAACAATCGCCTGTTAACAGATGTAAAGCAGATAATTGAGCAAGGAAGACAGCAAGTTTCACAAGCCGTGAATGTTGGTATTACTGCTACGTACTGGAATGTAGGCAAACGGATAAAAGAAGATATACTTGAAAATAAGCGAGCTGATTACGGAAAACAAATTTTGCCAACACTGTCGGCAAAATTGGTAAATGAATACGGTAAAGGCTATTCTGCAAGGAATTTGAAAAGAATGATTGACTTTTATGGGGCTTTTCCTGATGCAGAAAATGTCTCCGCATTGTGGAGACAATTGAGTTGGTCACATTTTATTCATATAATATCACTAAAAGCTGATTTGGAACGTGAGTTTTATGCTCAGATGTGCCGTATTGAAAGTTGGAGTACCCGAACATTAAAGGATAAAATTGACTCAATGTTGTTTGAGCGTACGGCTATCAGTAAAAAGCCAGAAGAGCTTGCAAAGCTTGAACTTCAAGAGTTAAAAGAAAGTGACAAAATTTCTCCTGACTTGGTTTTTAAAGACCATTATGTGCTTGATTTCTTAAATCTGAAAGATACTTATGCAGAGAAAGACCTTGAAGCTGCTATACTTAAGGAGATAGAGAACTTCTTGATTGAGCTTGGAGCAGGTTTTACGTTTGTAGCTCGTCAAAAACGAATGATTATTGATAATATCGACCATAACCTCGACTTGTTGTTTTATCATCGAAAGCTGAAGCGTTTAATTGCCATTGAATTAAAGATTGGACGGTTTAAAGCAGCATATAAAGGGCAAATGGAATTGTATCTGCGTTATCTGGAAAAATACGACACCGAACCTCATGAGGAACAACCAATAGGTTTGATACTTTGTGCCGAAGGGAATCAGGAACAGGTTGAACTTTTGCAGTTGGATAAAACAAACATAAAAGTAGGCGAATACATAACGCAGTATTTGCCTAAAGAGCTTTTGGCTAAGAAACTACATCAGTTTACAATTACGGCTAAAAAGCATATTGAAAACAGGGATAGCGAATGAAGGTTTCAGATAAGATAATGAACAGCCCGGTATCAGTTTTGGTATCGGGTTTTTTGTTGAGTTATAGCAGGGAAAGGAAGTCTGTTTTATACCTTTCATGTTCATTATTATTAATTTAAAAATATGATTATGAATAAAAAAAAGTAATGAAAAGGTACTTAAGAACCTTGAAGAATTAAACAGGCAGATGTCGGAACTAATTCAGTTACAACGAAAAGCTATTACTGGTTATGATTACATTAATACTAAAGAATTAGCTGAGATGCTAGGCATTAGCATAAAGACTGTTTATGGCAGGGTGTATAACAGACAAATTCCCTACTATAAGCCTGGTGGAAAGACACTAATGTTTAAGCTATCAGAAATACAAGAATGGATTAAGGCTGGTCGTCATTCCACGATTGAAGAAATAAGAGAAAGAATTTAAAGTACATCATGTTTTTGTAATAACTGCCCGGTATCAATATAGGTATCGGGTTTTTTGTTGCCATTTTTTATGTGAGAGTGGAAAAAACAGAAACAAACAGCAATTTTTATTCAAAACATGAATTATTCTTACAAAACTGGTTACTTAGGTTACTTAGATTACTTAGAAAGATGTAAATAATAGAAAACAAGAGTGTTATATCTATTTACTTTATTCAATCAGGTTGCTTGGGGTTACTTAGAGTTACTTAGGATTTTGATATTTTCACCATTGGTTACTTAGTTACTTAGGAAATATTATTGTATCGAAAAATATAAACACTTGTAATTGTGATGGTTAATTCACCTAAGTAACCTAAGTAACTTAAGTAAGGGAAATGTAGGTTCTTTGCGTTAGTTTAATTCTTTTTGGCAGGATTGAAAAAGTTATCTTTACAACATTAGCCGTCAAGGGTATAATTGAACAAGTTATGCCCAAAATATCTCAATGTATTCTACAAGCAAGCCTCTTTCTGAGTCAATATTCAGTAAAGCTGTCTAAACATGGTCTGAATATATACTCAGGCTATCTAAATATTCAAAAAAGCTTAACAAAGCAGTCTCAGGCTATAAAAATATGGTCATTGGACTTGCTTTATCTTATGTTTTGCGACCTATCAGGCTTAATTCTTAACCAAAATCCAGCGTTATGACCATTCGTAGAACCATATTAAAACAAGAGTTGGTTAAGAAATTATACCCCGATAGCATTTCAGTAAAGTCAGCCATGCAGCAACTCAGGAATGAAATTGAAGTTTGTCCTGAGTTAAAACAACAGATTGAACAGGCAGGCCATACAAAACGGCATTACTACAACAAGCAACAGCTAATGTTAATTCTTGAACATTTTTGCATTACTCTTGACGAGTTTGACAAATTATAAATTGTAAGGTTATTTAAGTGAATTAATTCAATTGAAATTTCTTATAAAGAATGGTTATGTAGATCTTTACTTGCAAAAACTTAAAAAGAATTAGTTAGTTAATTATGAGTGACGTTCATGATAAAGAAACTAGGAGTTATAATATGTCAAAAATTAAGGGTAAAAATACAAAGCCTGAGATTCTTGTTAGAAAATTCTTGTATAGTAAGGGTTTTCGATATAGAGTAAATTATTCGGAATTACCTGGTAAACCTGATATTGTTTTGTCAAAATATAAAACGGTGATTTTCATTAACGGTTGTTTTTGGCATGGTCATGAGAATTGTAAGTACTTCGTTCTGCCTAAAACCAGAACAAAGTGGTGGTCGGATAAAATTAATGCAACCAGGAGTCGAGATTTAGATAAAACTAATGAGCTTCAGTTACTTGGGTGGAAAGTGAAAGTGATTTGGGAATGTGAACTAAAAACAGCAAACAGAAGCCAGGTTTTTAAAGATTTAATTGTATTTTTGATGAAAAAATAGTATATGAACTTTATTGATTTATTTTCTGGAGCAGGTGGATTGTCGGAAGGTTTTATTCGGGCAGGTTTTAGTCCAATAGCTCATGTGGAAATAGATAAGGCGGCCTGTAATACTATGATTACTAGAGCTGCTTACCATTATTTGAAAAAAAACAATAATTTCCAGACTTATATAGATTATCTACAAAATAAGATAACTCGAACAGAACTTTATTCTTTACTTCCTAAAGAAGAAAGGGAATCAGTCATAAATTTGCCAATTGGAGATGAAAATAATAAAATCATCTTCGATAAGATTGATTCTTTAAAAGGAGATAAAACTATTGATTTTATTATTGGAGGGCCTCCTTGTCAAGCGTATTCTATTGTTGGAAGATCCAGAGATGAAAATCGAATGAAAGGAGATTCCAGAAATTATTTATTTAAAGAATATGCCAAATTTCTTGAATATTATCAGCCAAAGTTTTTTGTTTTTGAAAATGTAATTGGTTTAAAATCAGCCAAAACAGAAGATGGAAAATCCTATCTTCAAATGATGTTGGATTTGTTTAAAGAAAAGGGGTATCATGCAGAATACAAAGTGTTGGAAGCCAAAGATTTTGGTGTTCTTCAAAACCGACGAAGAATTATCTTAATTGGTAAGAAAAACGGCGAAGAAGGTTTTTATCCTGAATTTGAGAAAACAGAAACCAAAGTAACTGTTTCGGAAATATTTAAGGATTTACCTCCACTACAAGCCGGAACTGGAGAGTATTATGAAACAAAATATGCCCCATATGATGGCAAGTATTTGTACGATAGTCACATCAAAAACGGTTTGGAATTTACAACTCAACATATTGCAAGGCCTCATACAGAACAAGATAAAGGTATTTACAGACTTGCAGTTGATAAATGGGAAGATGGTCAACAAAGATTGAATTATAATGATATACCAAAAGAATGGCAAACTCATAATAATAAAAAATCATTTGTTGACAGGTTTAAAGTAGTAGCTCAGGATTTACCATATTCTCAGACGGTTGTTGCTCATATCTGTAAGGATGGACACTATTATATACATCCTGATAAAACTCAAAATCGCTCATTAACACCAAGAGAAGCTGCAAGACTTCAAACTTTTCCAGATGATTTCTTTTTTGAAGGAGTATCAGAAAAACAAAGTAGAACTGCGGCTTATAAACAAATAGGCAATGCTGTACCTCCGCTTATGGCTGAAAAAATTGCCATTAAGTTAAAGGACATGTATGAACAAGCTAAGTGATTTTATTTCAGAAGAAACCCCTCCGAAGGCAAGTGCAATGATTAATACTTTCAGAGCATTTGGATACAATCTTCAAACAGCAATTGCAGATATTATTGACAATAGTATTTCTGCAAAATCATCGAATATTTGGGTTGACTATGAGTGGAGAGGTTCTGAATCATGGGTGTCAATTACTGATGACGGAACTGGTATGGATAAAGGTACATTAGTTTCGGCTATGACTCCTGGGAGTAAAGACCCGAATGAAGATAGGGAACTAAGTGACCTTGGAAGATTTGGTTTAGGATTAAAAACTTCATCTTTCTCTCAATGTAAAACATTAACAGTAGCTACCAAAAGAAAGGATTATTCAGTATTAAAGCGTTGTTGGGATTTAGATTTTGTAAATGATACTGGGAGATGGTCACTTCTAGATTATATTTCAAATGAAACTTACCTAGAGAAACTAAACGTATTGGATAATGGCACTGTGGTTTTATGGGAAAATCTTGACAGGTTGGTTGGAAATTCTCACATTGAAAATGAAGCTGCCAGAAAAGTGTTTCTTGAGGAATTTTTTGCGGTAGAGGAACACCTAAGTCTTGTCTTTCATAGGTACCTTGAAAAGAAAAAAGTTAAAATCTGGA
Source organism: uncultured Carboxylicivirga sp. (assembly GCA_947491945.1). GTDB lineage: Bacteria > Bacteroidota > Bacteroidia > Bacteroidales > Marinilabiliaceae > Carboxylicivirga > Carboxylicivirga longa. The sequence goes on from CANLLN010000001.1 coordinate 384,813, forward strand.
TAAATGGCTTGCAAATAAAACCATGGGATCCTTTCATGAAAGATTCCGAAGGAGGTCAATTAATATGTAATGAGTATTTAGATAATGATAGTGTCAATGTAAAATGCTATGTACTCCCCCATATATCGAAAATATCGAAAGATAAACTTGGTGATGCTAAAACTGAAAAGTGGTATGGGTTACAAGGATTTTATATCTATCGGAACGAGAGACTTTTACTATTTGGGGATTGGCTAGGATTATTTAATAAAAATGAGCATTACAAAAATGCAAGAATCCTAATTGATATTTCGAATAAGCTTGACCATGAATGGAAAATTGATATAAAAAAGGCTACGGCATCTCCATCTGTAAAGGTTAGAAAAGATTTAATTCGACTTGGAAAAATGACAAGATTGGCAGCAGGGAAAGTTTACCGATTCAGAGGAAACCAGATAATGCTTGATGATTCCATAAAGAGTTTTAGTTTTCAACCAATTTGGAAAGCTACCAAAAAGAGAGATGGCGCTTTTGACTATTACATTAACGAAGACCATCCTGTGTTAGAAAGAATAATGACAAAGGATGTTGTAGAAAGAAAAGATATCAGAACGATTTTAAAATTAATCGGAGAAACAACCCCTGTTGAGGCAATAATTCAAAATTACAGTGAAAACCCGGAAAGTGTTGAGAGAAGAAAGGAAGAAAAAGAATTGGAACAAGGTACAATTCAACTTGCCAGGTTAATGTTTGAATCATTAAAGAAATCAGGAGTTTCAAATGATATAGCTGTAAAACAAATTTTAAATATCGAACCTTTTAACGAATTTCCTCAAATTATAGAATACTTAAATTAATATGACTGAATTTTCAAGCGCAAGAAATATAGCACACGTTTTATTACAAAAATACAGCCGAAAGGAAGTAACTAATGAATTGATTGTAAAAGAAGTTAATAATCTATCTTTGATGCCTGATTTTAATGGCATTGATAAAGATGAACTTATTTCGCAATTAGAAGCTGATTTTGAAGTGTATTCAAAAGAGGCAACATTATTAGTTGCAGAAGATGTAAAGCCTTGGCTATATGACGAGAAGTCAAATATTAATTTTGACTTATGGAATAGGTATAAAATTTACATGAATCAAAAGGATGCATCCTTCCCAATCGATACGTTGGATGATATCACAGATAAAATTCTGGATAAGTGTGTCAATCCTAAAGTTGTTGGCCGTTGGGACAGACGTGGTATGGTGGTAGGTAATGTCCAATCTGGAAAAACAGCAAACTATACCGGGCTTATAAACAAAGCCACAGATGCGGGATACAAACTTATTATTGTTATAGCAGGTATTCATAATACACTTAGAGGGCAAACTCAAGGAAGAATTGACAATGGTTTTATTGGTAGAGATAGTTCTGACTTTATTAAAAGACAGAAAAATAATAAAACAGGTGTAGGCTATATAAATGCAGATACAGAGATTTATTCATTCACTAATTCTGACCCTGATGGTGATTTCAAAAAAAGTATAGCTACACGAATAAATGTTCCAATTGGCGGAAAAAGCCCAACTGTACTTGTCATTAAGAAAAATAAAAGCATTCTTGAGAACCTTATTCTTTGGCTATTAGGGTTTGCAGATAAGGATGAAAGTGGAGAAAGTAAAATATTTAATGTTCCATTACTATTAATTGATGATGAAGCAGATAACGCTTCTGTTAACTCGGGAACAGAGCTTGATGTTAAGACAATTAACCGATTAATAAGAACTTTATTAAATCTGTTTAATCAGAATACCTTTATTGGATATACTGCAACACCTTATGCCAATATCTTTATACCTTCTTCTTGGAGTGAAGATTTGGAAACGATGGTTAAGGATGTAAAGCTAAAAGTTGGAGAAGACTTATTTCCTCGTGATTTCATAATTAATATTCCACCGCCATCAAATTACATAGGTGCGACTCAAGTTTTTGGATTTGAGAATGCAGATACAGGTGAAGATTATGAGGGTTTGGATATTATCAGACCAACAGAAGACCAGGAACCATACTTTCCCAAAAAGTTAAATAAAACAAATAAAGACGAGCTACCTGAGGATGTTCCTGCTAGCCTCAAAGAGGCTATTAAAGCTTTCATTTTGACATGTGCGATTAGAAGATTACGAGGTCAAAAAAACAAGCATAATTCCATGCTAATTCATGTTGCCCTATATGTAGCTTGGATTGATAGAGTTTCTTTGTTGGTTAATGAAATATTAAGAGATTATGCACTCCAAATCAGGTCTGGTCAAGGTTATCTTCTTGATGAATTAAAAGAACTCTTTGAGACTGATTTTGTGCCTACTACAAATGAAGTAAGTATAAATATACCATATAAAGACCCCAAAATTAAAGAACATTCATGGGATGAAGTTCGCTCAGTTTTGGTCGAAGCGGTTACAAAAATAGAAGTTAGAGCGGTTCACGGCACTAAAAACACAAGACATCTTGAATACCATAAGATAGAAGATATCAACTATGATGATTACGAAAATGGGTTATCTGTTATTGCAGTTGGAGGTAATAGGCTTGCAAGGGGAATTACCTTAGAAGGTTTATCAGTCAGCTATTACCTTAGAACTACTCGTTTGTATGATTCTTTAATGCAAATGGGCAGATGGTTTGGTTACAGACCCGGTTATGCGGATTTGTGTCGTCTGTACACAACAGAGCAGTTAGTTAACTGGTACAGGCACGTTACATTAGCTACTGAAGAAATGCGTGCTGATTTTGATGTAATGTCCGCTCAAAATAAAAGACCTGTTGACTATAGACTTAAAGTCAGAACTCATTCAGGATTGTTAAATATTACTGGAGCGGGTAAAATGCGGGAGCATGAACGGATACAAATAGGGTTTTCAGGTAAAATTAAACAGACATATCAATTAATTAAGAATGAGGATGCAATTAAAGGTAACTTTAAAACGTTTGAGTCACTTCTTAATAGGATGGATAATCCAACATTAAGACATACGACAAAAGCACAAAAAGTTAATGGTATTATCTGGAAGAATGTAGCTCCAGAACTGATTACTGATTTTATATCAGGTTTTAATACTGATTTACCGGATATCAGGCCTGAAGTTTTAATAAATTACATTAATAAGCAAAACTCAAAAGGTACTCTAAAGGATTGGACTGTTGCTGTAATTTTAAATTCTGAATCAGATAACAAAATAAAATTCGATTGTAACGGACAAATAATAGAAGGAGGCTTGCCTTTGAGGAATAGTGTTCCGCCTAATTGCAAGGAATATTTTACTTTACCAAAGAATAACATCCTAGACAGAAAAGACAGACGACTTGACCTTGATATTGAGAATCCTAATCCAAAAGAAAAGGAAGTAAAACAAGCAAGAGCCATATCTGGGAAATCACTACTTGTTATTTACCCACTAGACTGGACAGCAGATGACGGTCTGGTTGATGATATCCCACTGGTTGGATGGGGTATTGTATTCCCGGAAATTGAGAATGAAGAGAAAGTTGAATTTGCTGCCCGCCCAATGGTCTCAGATTCAGAAGAAGGTCAAACCGATGATGATAACGATTTAGAAAATGGAGATAAGTAACCTCAAGGAACTATGGTCTAAACAGGTATCAGGCTCTGAAGTTGGCGTAGTAAAAGAAAAGGTAAAGAGCATTCCTCAATTCAATTGCTATATTGGGACTATTTTAGCATCTAAAGCAAAATTGTTTTCTATTGAATTACCTGAAAATATAAAAGTTAACCAAAATTATCTAAAAAGATTTACAGGAGTTGAAATTCAGTTTTTACCAACCAAAGAGCTAATTATTATTCTCCAGGAAAACGAACTCTTTGATGTATTTGTAATGTTTGTAGAGGACATTATAAAGTCAATTTCTATTACTCATGTGCATGAAGAAGCTTTGATACGTATATCTCAAAGAGTATCCTACTGGAAAAGATTATTCGGGAAGTTCACAGGAGGCCTTTTAACTCCACAACAACAAAGAGGGTTATATGGAGAATTACTTATTCTAGAACATTTGCTGAATGAATGTAAGAATCATACAATGGTTATGGATTCTTGGCAAGCACCTACAGCAACAAATCAGGATTTTTATTTCAATACATCTGCAATAGAAGTTAAAACTTCAAAGTCGAACCATCCAAGTATTAAGATTGCGAATGAATTTCAACTTGATTGCACTTCTTTTGAACATCTTTATGTGGCATTCATAAAGCTGTCAGAATTGCCAGAAGGAGAAAATACCCTACTAAATAAAATTAACGAAATCAGAAATATATTAAGATTATCTCCTATTTTAGTTGATGATTTTAACCTGAAGCTATCATTCTTGGGAATAAATTCTGATGTAGAAAGTGAATACAACAAAACATCCTACAAGATACGAAAAACCACTTTTTATAAGGTGACAGATGAATTTCCTAAGATAATCTCATCAATGGTTGATAAAGCTGTAACTCATATTTCTTATGAGGTATCGCCAAACGAATGTGATGAGTTTGAAGTTTCATCCGAAACAGTATTAAAAGGAATTCTAAATGAAGAATAACAACATTGATTTTGAATTAGATACGTTTATTCAAAATCTCTATTATGAGATTCAATCTTTAGTGTATGCAGATGAAAATGGAGATTCTAAAGAAAATAAATTTACTGAATTTGTAATGGAAACTCTTGCTGATGCAGGAGAGACAGAAGGTATTAGACTTTGCAACTATATTAAAGAGAATAAAAACGAAAATATCCAATTTAAAATCAATGGATATGCACTTGAAGAAGGTTACGAAAACATTGACATCTTTATTTCTTCGTACAAAGATACTAATGAGATATACCGTCTGGGGAAAGCTGACTTTGAAAAATTAATGAAGTGGTCAACAGGATTCGTTAATGCTGCTCTGAAAGGGTATTTGGAAGATATTGAACCATCTTCGGAAGCTTATGGTTTGGCATCCATATTACATAAAAACCGGAAGGAAATAATTAGGGTTAATGTTTTCATACTTTCCAATGGGGATATACCTCACGACCCGCCCAATAATTTTAAATTAAAAAGCCTTGAAGATATTCTGGTATCTTTTAAAATTTGGGATATTGAAAGACTGCATCGTCTAGCTCAGTCCAGTGGGAATAGAGAACCTATCGAGATAGATTTTGAGGAATTAATGGGAGAAGTTATTCCCTGTCTGGAAATGCCATCTCAAAATGAATTATATGAATGTTATTTAGCAATTGTACCTGGAAGTATACTTGCGAACCTTTACAGAAATTACGGAACAAGACTTCTTGAAAGTAACGTCCGGGCTTTCCTGCAACAGACAGGAAAAGTTAACAGAGGAATTCGTGATACTATTAGGTTTGAGCCACATATGTTTTTACCTTATAATAATGGGCTTGCTACCACAGCTCAGGAAGTAAAGACAAAGCTTAATAATGATGGGCATAAAGTAATTACTTCAATTAAGGACTTTCAAATTGTTAATGGAGGTCAAACTACAGCTTCATTATTTCATACTGCAAAAAAATATAAGGAAGCTGATATTTCAGATGTATTCGTTCAAATGAAATTGACTGTAATCAAGGACGAAGAAAAGAAAAATGAAACAGTACCCTATATCTCTCGATATGCAAATAGTCAGAATAAAGTATCTGAACTGGATTTAACATCCAATAGCCCATTCTTGCAACGCCTAGAGGAGTTATCAAGAACAACGTATGCAATAGATTCAGAAGACAAAAATAAACAAACTATATGGTTTTTTGAACGTGTTAAAGGACAATATAAAGAAGCTCTTAACAAGGAACCAACGAAAAGTAAACAGAATGCTTTTAAGTTAAAATATCCTAGAAATCAGATGATAATAAAATCTGATGTTTCAAAGCATATGAATATTTGGCATTTGAAACCTTTTCACGTTGCTAAAGGTTCTCAAAAGAACTATAACGCTTTCATGCGAGATGTAGATAAGGAGTTTTCAAAGAAGAAGCCAGGAAGGGTTTATTGGGAAGACCTTGTGGCTAATGCAATACTATTTCAGACAGCAGATAAGCTTTTTGGAAGAAAGAATCAGAACCCGATTGGTGACACAAACATCAAAGCACATACGGTAGCATATACATTATCCTATTTTCACTATATAACTAAAAATAAGCTTAATCTGGGTAAGATATGGAATGACCAAATTATTGAGGAAGATTTGCAAAGGGAAGTGAAGAAGCTACTTGTATTTGTATATAACTTCTTTACGAATCTTGATGTCGCATTAATTAGTGAAGCTGTTAAGAGTGAAAAAGTTTGGGAACAACTAAAACTAAAATCATTTGAAAAAATTGATTTAGACGTTGTTAATAAATATTTGGTGTCAGATACGGAATTCAAGCAACGTTATGAATCTAAATCAGATGAAGTTGCAGAAACTGAAAAATATAATACTCTTGAAGAGATTACTTCACTTGGTTTGAAGTTCTGGGATGGCATGTGTCTTTATATGTTACGAACTGACTACCTAAGCCAAGTTGAGCAAAATTACGTTTCTGGAATAAGAAGCAAACTTAAACGGAATGGGAATTTTACTGACGCAGAAATAAAAAAAGGGGGTGAAATTATTTCCAAATTGAAAGAACTTCATATTGACTTTAATGAAATAAGTTCGATTAGTAAATTATCTGAAAAAGAGACACTGGACCCATCTTTAGTCTACAATAGATTGAAATTGATTGATAAAGATACATGGAAGAAGGTGATTGATATTGGCGAACAAACGGGTAAGCTATCTTTTAATGAAGTTAGCGTTATTAAAACTGTAATTACAAAAGTCAAAAAACAAGAAAATATTGATTTAAAGCGCCTCGGTATTGTTAATGAATCTTTGGATAAAATTAAAAAGTTTGGAGTTAATGTATAAAATATTCAATCTATTTAGAGAAAATATCTGTTTGTAAATTGAAAATCGAATGAATTTTTCAAACAAACTCTTCATCAATATAGCTAACCACAAGATTTACAAAAAATGGCAATAGAAAAGTATTAAGCCATGCAGAAGTATCGGCAGATTTTTGGAATGACAAAAAAGCATCTTTCCACTATATAACTTAGGATTACAAGTAAATAAAGATTAAATATAGATGAAGATAAATACAAAACTACCACTTTCCAGACAAGTACTTATTGTGTCTTTACTAAGTTTGATTTGGATAGTTATTTATAAAATGATTCTGATAGATATTGAAGAATTCTTCCCAAAAGCCTATGAAGTTGGAGAAATTATGTATGGTTTGACAGCATCAATAGTTGCTTCTTCTATTTTTTACTACATCGTTGTTTATAGACCAGCTAATGATAGATTTCACAAAGTAAAACCGTATATAGAGAAACGAATTAGTAGGTTTAAGCTTGATAATATTTTGATTGTACAGGATATTTATAATTACAAAGGATTAGAAGTACCGAAAATGTTACCGGAAAATTGGGAGGATTTCAGAACAGTATGTGATGGTATTCTTTTGACTTCAAAACCACCGATTATTCATGCAAATCCATCTTACCAACCTAAAAACTGGTTTGAGTACTTTGAATATTATATCGCTATTGAAGACAGTAATAAAAGGATGCTTTATAACTATTGGGAAGATGTTCCTATTGAGGTAAAAACTTTAATCGAAGAATTGCAGACCAATACATTTCATAGTGGTTTAAATCTTTACAAGCAAACTGGATATAGTAACAAGTTATATGATTTAGCTGGTCCTCTTTGGAATCATTTAAGTATACTATCGAAGCTACCTGAGACACTGAATGAAAACTTGAAGATTTAGATATAATTGTGAACAAAAATAACCAATTCTAAGCACATCTACTTTATTCTAACCAAATACAGCCAGCTCTCCACCTAAAGCCCACTATATGTTTGTTTCCATTATGGAAGCAAGCACGAAGAAAATTCTAGGCACATTAGCAGTTGTTGCAGCCGTTGGCGGTGGCTTTTACCTGATAAAGAAAGGTAAAAAGATTCTCTCCGGTGCAAAGATGAACTTTGCCCTATTAGGATTCCGCATACACAAAATGAACTTGCAGGAAGTCCAATTTGCTGTAAAACTTCGCTGTTATAACCCCACTAATGCTCCCATCACATTAGCCGTTAACCAGGTAGTTGCAAACTATAAAGGTTCGGCAATTGCTTATTCCACTCCCGACATTAAAGGTCTTACCGTTGGAGCTGGCTCTACACAAGAGCCTGAAATCCTGTTTCAAGTGCCATATCTCAACCTTGTAGGAAAAGGTTTATCCACAGCATTGCTTCAAAACACCGCACAGCTAAAAGCAGACATGAGCTTTACTCTTTCGCTAAGCATTAATGGCGAAACCATCACCACCACGCAAAATTTAACAGACGATAATATGAACGGATTAGCATTGGGCGAATTAGGCATTGTGTCTGGCCCACGTAATACACAGGACGGTCGTAAGTTCAACCACCTGATAAAAAAGGCATCCGGCACAGATGTATTTGTAAAAAACGGCAATGTCCTGGAAACCGTTGAAAGTTGTATTGAAATTATAGCCGAACACTTCCGTGAAGTAGAGGAACTAGCCTCCATGTTGCAAGGTGATAACATGAAAGCATCCTGTAAAAACATCTTTGATTTTTCATACAAGTATCTCCAATATCATAAAGACAAAGACGGCACAGAGCAACTTCGTACCCCTGCACGTTCATGGTTGGACGGACAAATGAGGTTCAAACAAAAAGGCATAAAATCAGCAGGGATTGACTGTGACGATTACAGCATTTTTGTGGGTTCGCTTTTAAAGAACCTGGGTATTCCGTTCAAGCTTCGTATTACTAAGTATGACGGTAAAAAGAACTTTCAGCATATCTATGTTATTGTTCCTGCCTTGGGTGATTCAGAGGATGAAATTGTGATTGACCCGGTACTATCAAAATTCGATTATCAGAAGCCATACAGCTTTGAGCAATCCAACTTTGATATGTCCCCTGTTCAGATAGCTGGACTAAAAGGAATTGATGGTTTGACAGGTTCAAGTTCTTTAGGCTTACCAATTTCTATTCTATCAGGTATTGATTTAGCAGGAGGTCATCAGGCACAAGCCGACCATGAAGAACTTATCGCTATAGTATCAGGCGTTGACTTTGACGATGCCATTAACGGATTGGGTGATGCAGACGATGCTACTTATCGCTATTTAGTCCGCACTCGGAATTTCCTTTTAAAGAATAAGGAGAACAAGGATAAAATGGCGCATATCCAAAACCCTGACCAATTTATTTCCATGTTGGACCAGGCTATTAAGTTTTGGAATACACCACAGCGAGATAAAGTACTGGCCAAATTGGAAAGCATCGAAGCCAGACTTGCACAAAAAGGACTGATAAAGTACGATATAGATGCCGTTGAAGGGTTAGCAGAATTGGATGATTTAGATGAATCCATTGATGGCTTAAACGGAGACAGAGGTTTAGGTGGATTCTTTAAGTCACTAAAGCGAATCGGTAGAAAGATTGGTAAAGGCATAAGGAAGGCTGCTAAAAAAGTTGGTAAAGTCGCCAAGAAAGTAGCTAAAGCCATCGTCCGATTTAATCCGTTATCAATTGCTATACGTAACGGACTGTTAGCAGCATTACGATTGAACATGTTCGGCATTGCCAAGAAACTTCAATACGCATACTTACCAGACCAGATGGCATCAAAATATAACATTGATGCAAAAAAATTAAAGGACTTAAAGAAACGCCACAGACGTGTACGCAAGCTATTTAAAGGATTGCAAGGCAGGGAAAAGAACCTGAGAAAAGCAATCCTGAAAGGAGCTAAACAAAAAAGCCGAGACTTCTCATTGAAGGGCGTTGATGGTTTATTGGCTGATTTGCAAGGATTGGAAGCAATCGGAGAATTTGGTGAATTAGGACAGATGGGTGCAGTGGCTACCGCAGCATCGGTTGGTGCAGCAACAGGTGTATTGGCAAAAATCAAAAGTTGGCTAAAACCTGTAAAAAACATCTTCACAAAAATCAAGAGCAAGTTTTCCAAGGCTAAAAAAGTCAAAAATACGGTATCACAGTATGTGCCATCAAATTCAGACACACAGGTTCAGGAAGCAAGTCATTACGTAGCTCCGCAGACCAGCAGTTATACCCCACAACTAATGGTCAATTCAAGTAGTTATTTGCCACAGGCTCTACCCCACACAACATCTGTTACACCATTTGTTTCACCATCAGTTCCACAAAGAGCTACTCAAACTAAAAAAGGCATGAGTAAAGGAACAAAAATAGGTATCGGTATAGGAGCATTGGCATTGATTGGTACTGGTGCATACTTTGCTTTCCGCAAAAAGGACGATGAAGAGCCAAAGCGTCAATCCCAATCAAAGAAACCTTCTTCCAAAAAGGCATTAGGAAGCATAGAATTACAGTAAGGCAAGGTGCGCCTTACCTCATAATCAATAACTAAAAATTAGTAAACATGGCAGTTAAGAAAACAACGTCAGGTGGTAGGTCTACAGCTACCAAGATTGACTTTATGAAAGCTACCAACGACATAGGCAAGCCCATTGCTGCCGTCATGGGCTTTGGTGGTGGAAAGTACATTTTAAATAAAGTAATAAAAAGCTCGACTGTAAGCGGTCTTTTGGGCAACGACATGAAAGGCTATGCTGCCCCCGCTGCATTGGCGTTAGGGGCACTTGTCGGACAACAGTTCACTAAAAATGAGTATGTCAAAATGGGCTTATATGGTGCAGCTGGAGCAGGTGTTGAAGCTATTATCAAGAAGGCAACAGGAAAAACTATTCTTCAAGGCTTATCCGGATTGATGGGAGATGACATTGAAGATGTGGAATACGAAGATGTAACCGGGTTACAAGCCCTGAATCCAATCACACAAGCTCTTCCGGCAGCGGATATCGACATTGAACGTGAAATAGAAGCCTCTGTTTCAGGCGCAGCAGAAGATTACTCTATGAGTGACGAGCCTATGGGAAGTGCAGCAGCCGACTATGCAATGAGCGATGAACCTATCGGCAAAACAGACTATCCGGAGGATGAAGAACCTCAAATCGGTAAGATTAAAGACATCGACCCAGACAGTATGGACTATGACATCTTTTCGGGCGATATGATGGCATCCTGATTCATTCACAACTAATCAATTCAATTTATAACAGGCTATTGAGCCACAAAAACAAATTATCATGGCAGAGATTAATGAGCAAAATGATTTGTACCCTTCAATGGAAGATATAGAAGGTTTAGAAGAAGCGATTCTCGATAAGGAAGAGGATTCCCTGGACAAAGAAGACGACCAGGATGATGCTACGGAAGGCATCGGAGAACTCGGACGTTCGAGACGTAGAAGAAGACGCAGAAGCCGTAGAGGTCGCAGACGCAGTTACCGCAAACGTGCTGTTCGCAGGTCGTACAATGCAGGTCGCAGAAGTACCGCTGTAAAAACAGGTTTAACAACTCAATTGACTTCAAAAGGTCAGTTTGAATTGCGCAGACAGCAGCTTCCGGCAGAGATTCAAAAAGCGTTGAAAGATGCACGTATGCAGACCGTTGATACGGCAATCTATACCATTAAGTCGGTTAAGGACAAGTCCGATATTGATTTGATGGAAGCATCGGATGATAAGAAGGCTGGTCGCACCAACCTGAACCGTGCGCAGTTGGATTCAGGAAAGTATTTCTTGCTGACTGACATTGTTCTTGAGTATGCTCACGGTGCATCGGAAGAAGATAACGACCCGGCAGATTTCGCATTCGGTCAGTTTGCGCTTCCTGCACAAATCCTTAACGGAACATTCGAGATGACTTTGGGAACTAAGGTGATTCTTCCTGAAATCTCATGTGCGGTATTCGATGATACCGATACAACCAAGCGTAAATTCCAGTACAAATTGGCTAATCCAAAGTGGTTAAAGCCATCAATGGACATCACGCCAAAGCTGAACATGCCAAAAGCTATCAACAACAGCGACAAGGTTTTTAACCCGGCTGTTAAAATAACCTTATTGGGTACAATCACTGAGAAAGCATAGTTTTTTGGGTATGCCATAATCGTTAGAGGGGGCGGTCGCAATACTTGCTTCCGTCCCTTTTCTCTTAATCACTTATACTAATGGAAGTACACGACAATAAAATAAAGAAACTACAGGTTGTAAAATTCGAGGTTAAAAAAGGAGAAACCTTTGAGTTCAACGGCAATACCAAAACAGAGCATGACCGCATCAAGGGTATGTTCCTCCGCTTGTCCAATCAACAAGCCCTACCGGGTTCAACACTTCGAGCGTGGATAGATGATACTGAAATAATCCCCGATGATACCGAGGTAGCTCTTCTTCATCACAATGATGATATGAGTATCAAAGACGTGACGTTTCCTGTGAATGAAAAAGCCAAGAACAGCCCTATCAGAATCATATACAAAGATGATAGCGAGAACCTGGCTGTTAATGACAGTTACCATGTGCGTGTGTATCTGCTTGCCGAAGTGGATAATTCATAATTTCCCAATACTCCCGATATGAAACGATATTTTGTAATTACGCATAAGTCCGAGGACAATAACCACATCAACGCACAGGATTTGCTCCCGGCTTCCTGCAAGTTGATAACTGGTTTGGCTGTTATCGCCACCGTTAAAAAGCAAACAGAGTTGATTGATGTAGTGGAGAGCCTTGCTTTCCCACAAGCATTGATTACAGACCTTTTAAACGATGAGCAGATTACGGACTTGTTCTACTCCTATTTACGCACACGAGCAGATGAATATGATAGTCGTGCATTCTTTGAAAGCGACATCTTACCTGAAATTATTAGGGTACTGACCAATGGTATTGTTTATTCGTGTCTGGATAAAGATGAGCAACAGGAACTAAGTCACCATATTGCCCATGTATTCAATGAACAATTTACCGATTACATTTACAACGAATCCAATCTGTTTGTTAGAGGTCAGGGAATGACCAACCTTGAGTTTTCTGATTTTATCGCCCAACAAACATTGGTGTTTACCTACCAGCACAAAGATGAGTTGTTCAAAAGAACCATCAAGGCTTACAAGCAGCCGGAACCATACGAGTGTGGCAACATCAGTTTATTGGTAAACGGTAACAGCTTCTTGCTTCGTGACTACATGGTTACGGCAAACAGAAAAATCAAGTATCTCAGCAAAGAGATTATCCCTTTCCATGAGCCTTTGGAGGTGAACAGCAACATCTACACGGTATTCAAGAGCAACAAGAATAGCGAGGAAAATATCCTTACCATCAGGATTTACATCGAGTACGAAGCCCCATCGAAGAAAGAACTGCAATTGTCGAACATTAATCCGGAGGAAGTAACCAATGAACACGAGTGAGTTATTACATACCATTGCCAAAGACCGCATTGCAGGACTGCGAACCATTGACAGTTACCAGTTGAAACCAACCGTGATTCGAGTTACAAGTCCCGATATGTCCCTTGACCTGAAAAACGACATGTGGATTCTGAACACTAAAGGTCTTCCCGGTTCCATTGATGAATTGGAAATGATAAGCAGCGATAACGTGTTTAGTGCTACACCCGAAGAATACGACTTTATGGATGAGTACCGCTACCAGGTATTCACCGATTACATAGACATCAAAACCCAAGCGGAAAGTTTCAAGCCTTACCGATTGGAGTTTGTAAAGATTATTCCCCACCGAAATTAATACAGCCATGCTAGATTACAGAGAGCAAATACAAAGCATATATGAGTTTATCAAGCGTTCAGAGGTTGAGCAAAAATACCCTTACGCTTATGAGATATATCTATTGACAGGAGTTGATGAAACGGCACTCACATCAAGAACCGCCGGAACAGAGATGTTCAACAGCGATATAGAAAAGGCTATTGAAAAAGCTAAACAGGCACACGGCACTTTGCGTGTTGTAGTATATGGAGGTAAAAGCCATAACGCAAAACACATCAACGATTACACAGTAAATGTTAGTGGTTTGTTGAACCCTCCCAAAGAACCCATCGAAAGGGCTGAAATCCATACTATCATCAAGGAGGAAATGAAGCAACACCAAATTCAGAACAGTACTGATGGATTGGGGGAAATCAACGGATTATTGGGTTTGATAACAGGAGAAAACGAACAAGCTAAAAGCAAGGTCGAGGGCTTGTTTGGGCTGTTCAATGCACTATCGGGCAATAACAAGGAAGTAGAGCGAATTAACTACCAAAAGCAACTGGATGATTTTAAGTTTGAGACTCGCTACACCAACCTGGAAGAAAGGTACGAACGTTTACGCAACGAGAATGCCGAGCTGCGTGCCGAAAAAGACCGCTATCAAAGCGAGAACAAGGAACTCAAAACAGACAAAACCGACCTTGAAAACCGTCTTGCCGGATATGCTCCCAATGAAGTGATGAAAAGGGTTGCCACAGGTGCTTTAGTAGGTTTAGGCTCACGCATACTTACAAATAGTCCTAAAACAGCAGAATTATTAGGGCTTACAGCAGAAGAATTGAAAGGTGCTTTGGGGATGGTAGATGATAGCTCTGAAGAATCAGCTCCAATTCCAGATGCCAATGTTGAGATTACCGACATGGGTTCGGCAAGTTCTCCAGAAGACAAGAAGAAAGCAGAGATTATCAAGAACCTTTCTGATGCCCTAATGACATGGAAACTGCAAGATGTAGCCAAGATTGCCAACATTGTTGGACTATGCCTTGACAAAGCGGAACTCATCAATAAAACTCTCGCATTCTTGAACCAAACTTTACAAGGAATAGAGCAAACGGATAGCGAAGAATAAACATTTAAAACAAACGATTATGCGAAAATTTAAAGTAGGAATCACGATTGAAGCTGAAGCACCGGAGACGGTTCAGCAAATGGGAAACCTGATACAAAATGCGGTGAACAAGGTTGACCAGGAAGACATCATCAAGCTACTCACCAAAGTGGTTAAGAACCCAAAGATTGTAAAGACCGCATTGAGATACATCTAAAAATCAAGTACCGTGCAAAAGTTACCACCAGTAAATAAGGCAACATTAGTCGCTAATGGAATTAAATACGGCTTACCCATATTAGGCGTAGGCATAGGTATTTATGCCGTTAAAAAACTATTGTTCAAGCGTAATCCTGATGGCACTTCATCAAGGGTTGCTCCTGCATTGAGCGATATGGTTCTGCAAAAGGAAAATTTGACCATTTCTCCATCCGATGCAGCCTTGTATGCTAATACTCTGTACGGTGCAATGCTTGATTTCGGAACAGACGAAAAAACGATTTACAGCACTATAGATAAGCTACAGACCAAAGATGATATGCTTCTGGTGATAAAAGCTTTCGGTATGAAGATGTACCTATGGGGAACTCGTGCAGCATTTCTTGGTCAGGACTACAATTTGATTGGTTGGCTACGCTTTGAGCTAAGTAACAAAGAGATTGCTAAAATAAAACCCAAGTTCGACAGTTGGGGAATCCCTCTCTAAAACACGATTACAGCTATGGACAAGAAACAAAAGAAGATATTGTTTATTTCGGGAGGGTTAGTAACCACAGGGGCGATAGTTACCACCGTATTACTTATTCGCAGACGTAATAAGAAAAGACGGCAAGGGCTATTGCCCCATCGTGGTTCAAACATTTTAACTACGAACAGCAATGAGTTGCCTTCGGATTTTCAAAATTGGAATGGTGGCAATACTTATCTATCCAATGCACCCAAGGGTATCCGCAACAACAATCCGGGAAACCTGATTTTTACTAACATTAAATGGAACGGCAAACTTCCTAAAGAGCAAAACAAAGACAGACGTTTTGAAATGTTTAAAGCTCCTGTGTACGGAGTTCGTGCCATGATTAAAGACCTCAAGCATGACATTGAAAAGGGCAAGAATACAGTTCCGGCTCTTATCGAGGAATATGCGCCCAAGTTTGAGAACAATACGGCAGCTTATATCAAAACCGTGTGTAAGGATTTAAAAGTTAGCAAAACAGCTAAGCTTCTACCTACCAAGAATACACTTCGCCTTTTGGTGCTTTCAATAGCCAGGGTTGAGAATGGTGGCAGTTACGTCAGTAATGAACTGTTCGACAGGGCTTATTCAATGATTTGATTTAAAGACACAAGTATCAAGATATAAGACACAAGACTAAGCATCATGTAAATCATCTTGAATCTTGATACTCAATACTTGATACTAAAAAAATAATATATGGGAACAATCAAGATGTTTAGGGGAACAACCCCACCGTTACTGAAAAAGGGCGAATGGGCTTCCGATGGCCAGTACGCTTATTTGGGAATGGAACACGAACAATACAAGGTATTTCAGGGCGTGTTTGATATGAGTAAAGACCAGCAGATTGCAGGATTTGAATACGACCTTGACCAAAAAGCAATTATCATTCCAACGGGAACACCGTTTTCAAAGCTCCAGCTTTTATTTGACTCATTACCCAAGGCATTAAAATACCATACCAACGAAAATGCGAATATCAGCATCATGTTCGAGGATGGTACTTTTATTAACGATTTGGGAACATTCCTGGTACTTCGTGATTTTTCCTATCAAATCAACATCTGCTCATTAAGTAACAAGGTAGATAGTATGGTCGGTACTTACGTGAAGCCTGTTGTTTTTCAAAGCGACAAAGCCATTGAAATTTACAATAGTGCCATCAACTTTAGGGATATTCGTTTCGAGTACAGTGATGAAGGAAGTGGCGCATTGGCATTCCTGAACAGTACCACCAACATTGACGATTGCTGTTTTGAGGCTAAAGTCAATCAATCATGTGTGTTCGACCGAGGTTATAATAAGATTGTATTTTCTGATACTTACTTCAAGATGAACCGTGATGTTCAGGACACAATCCTGGATAGGGCTTCGGTTGGCTCATTTATTAATATCGCTCGTTCAAAATCAGCTCCGGACTTTAGACCCAAAACCATTGTTCAGCAGATTTCAGGAGGTCTGATAATTGCAGGGAACGTTGAAGACTTGTTAATTTCAGAGAAAAGCCCGGTGTACATGCCCAATGGAGGTATAGAGGTACATGGTGGTTTTGTTACCGACCCTGATGGCAATCTTAATATCGCCATTCCAACAAAGCTATCACAATTGGAGAATGATATGAACCTGACCTCAAATTTTGAGGAATTGGAAAACAAACCCAATACCATTTCTCCGGAACAGGCTACAGCCATTGAAAACAATAACAAAAAAAGTAGCTATCCGCAAGCTGATGCAGAGAAGTTGGCAGGGATTGAAGAAAATGCAACTGCTGGGGCTGATTGGAATAGCAACTTACAAAACAAACCTGTAACGATTAGCCAGGAACAGGCAGCAGCAATTGAGGCGAATATCCAAAAACGAAGCTATCCTCAAACCGATGAAGAAAAGCTTTCTGGAATTGAGGCGAATGCAACAGTTGGTGCTGACTGGGAGCAAAATGTGCAGAATAAACCTGTAACGATTTCTCCACAACAAGCAGCCGATATTGAATCCAATAACAATAAACGTAGCTATCCACAGGCTGATGAAGATAAACTTGCCGGGATTGAAGAAAACGCTACTGTTGGAGCAGACTGGGAGCAAAATGTACAGAACAAACCCATAACAATCTCGCCAGAACAGGCAGAAGCAATAGAGGCCAATACTGAAAAACGTAGCTATCCGCAAGTCGATGAAGATAAACTATCGGGCATTGAGGAAAATGCAACTGTTGGGGCGGATTGGGAATCAAATGTGCAGAACAAACCTGTTACCATTTCAGCAGAACAGGCAGCAGCCATTGAAGCAAATATCGAAAAGCGAAGCTACCCACAAGAAGATGAAGACAAGCTATCAGGTATTGAAGAAAACGCCACCGTTGGAGCAGATTGGGAACAAAATGTGCAGAATAAACCTGTAACCATTTCTCCCGAACAAGCAGAAGCTATTGAAGCCAATACTCAAAAGGTAAGCTATCCACAAGCTGATGCAGATAAGTTGGCAGGGATTGAAGAGAATGCTACCGCTGGAGCAGACTGGGAATCGAATATTGAAAATAAACCTGTTACCATATCTCCTGAACAGGCAGCAGCTATTGAAACCAATAGCCAAAAGAATAGCTACCCGCAAGTAGATGCTGATAAGCTTGCAGGAATTGAAGAAAATGCGACTGTTGGGGCTGACTGGGAAATGAATGTACAGAATAAACCTGTAACAATTTCTCCTGAACAAGCAGCAGCCATTGAAGCCAATACCCAAAAGGTAAGCTATCCACAAGTAGATGCTGATAAGTTAGCAGGGATTGAAGAAAATGCTACTGTTGGAGCGGATTGGGAAATGAATGTACAGAATAAACCTGTTACGATTTCCCCTGAACAAGCAGCAGCTATTGAAGAAAATACTCAAAAAAGAAGCTTTCCTCAAGTTGATGAAGACAAGCTTTCAGGCATTGAAGAAAACGCAACTGTCGGTGCTGACTGGGATATCAACTTGCAGAATATCCCAGAGTTACTTGTAAAGTTCATTCAGAAATTAGGAGAAGAAGGTGTAACCCGTTTTGATATTGACCCGGATGGCTCAACATTAAGAATTGGTAGGGATGATTAATAAAAAGGGCTACATATCAAGGATACGTAAGGATTTAAAGGCGGAACGTAAGCACTCTAAAACCACTATTGAAAGCATTGCCAAAAGCTTCGGTATTGCCAATAAAAACTTGGTGAAAGAATTTACTGAACTGGCAATAATCCTTAACGCAAGAGAGATAGCACACGACAGTTCGCTGACTACTTATGAAAAATACCTTGATATTGTAGCCCTGTATCAAACACAGGTCAACCTTTCCATGCGCACAAGCATGAGTGTGTTGATGCAGCAATATTCCACTCCGGCACCCATCTCGTTCCTGGCATCAAGTTATATCTTAAAATCAGGCAGCTTATTAGGCTACAAGGCTTTTAAGAATATCGTAAAGGGAAGTACTAAGGGGAAAATTGTCGGCAATGCTCATCTTACGAATGATAAAAAAGACTTTCCAAGGTATTTAGAACCATCGGCAGGAAACGGACTTTTAACCATTGCTTTGCCTTATCACTATACCCATGTCAACGAGCTGGACGATATAAGGCTTGCCAACCTGAAAGAACAACCTTTTGAAAAGGTCAGCTCTTGGGATGCGTTAAAGCCTCCGGCAGCTTATGACAGAACTTTTGATGGTATAGTTACGAATCCACCTTTCGGTTCACTTTCTCAACCTGAACTTTTTGGAAAGTTTAAAATCAAGCGATTGGAACATGCAATGGCATTAAACGCTTTGCGTTGCATGAAGGATGATGGTAAGGCAGCCATTATCATTGGTGGTCACACCACTTGGGACGAACACGGTCGGGTAACCGCAGGAACTAACCGCATTTTCCTGAATTACCTCTATCACTTTTACAACGTTGAAGATATTATCCCGATTAACGGCAAAAAGCTTTACTCCAGACAAGGAACTTCAATCAATACCCGATTGATTCTGATTGATGGAGCAAAAGCAGTTCCCGAAGGAGCAGCTCCACTTAAAAATAAATTATACAGCACCGTTGTCAATACTCATGAAGAACTTTGGGATAGGGTTGGTTTAGGCAAAGGCACAAGCCCAAAGCCACAAACCAAAGATGTGAAGGTCATTAAACTTCGTGCTAAAGCCATTCTGATAAAGCAAAAACAGTTATCACTTGGTAAACTTCCAACGGCAAACCGATCGCTACGCATTTTGGTAGCTTGTGAAGAAAGCCAAACCGTTACAATGGCACTTCGTAGTCGGGGGCATGAAGCTTATAGCTGTGACATTCTTCCAACCACAGGCAAACATCCCGAATGGCACATCCAGGATGATGTATTGAACCAATTGGATAAGGGTTGGGATATGATGATTGCTTTTCCTCCATGCACCTACCTGACTGTTTCAGGCAATGCGTGGATGCATGACCCGGAACGTCAAAAGGAACGTAAGAAAGCACTGGCTTTTATCCGCAAACTGATGAAAGCTCCAATTGATAAAATTGCCATTGAAAACCCTATTGGTGTTATCAGTACCGCCATCCGCAAGCCTGACCAAATTATTCAGCCATACTTCTTTGGTGACAACGCAAAGAAATCAACTTGCTTGTGGTTAAAGAATTTACCTCTGCTAGAACCAACAGATATGCTTGATGAAGACCAATTGGAATACAAGCATTGGTACGACAAAAAGAAAAAACGTTGGAGACGGCAACCACTTTGGTACTATCAGGCAAGGGATTTAAGCGATGAAGAAAGACGTAGGGTTCGCAGTAAGACCTTTCAGGGGATTGCCAATGCAATGGCTGACCAGTGGACAACAAAGAATATTTATTCAATAGCAGTATAGTATGAAATCAGACATTAAAATATGCAAAAGCAACATTACCATTAAGTTTGGCAGCGTTCCACCAAAACATATATCGGCAAGACTTATTGAATTGGGTTTTAAAACCAACAACAACAAAAGCTTTGTTCGCACTAAAAAGCTGGCTCAGAACGAGCATGAGTATTTACAAGGAATGTTCGGTCATAAAGGGCTGGGCATGGCATATATCCCAACAGCCGAAAAAGGTTTTATCCTGGATACAACAGTTCCCGATTCAATGGGACACGAAATGCACATCGCTATCCGAAAAGTAAAGAAAAGTATCGGGATGCCTTTGTTTGACTATGTTGCCGAGAAACTCGATTACAGCAATGACGAGCTTGTTAAGTCGCTTTCATGCGAACAGATTGATGCAGTATCGTTAGCTATTTACAATATCGAGAAGCGTGGCCAGGGAATTATTGTTGGCGACCAAACAGGAATCGGTAAAGGAAGAACCGCAGCAGCTTTAATCCGCTATGGTGTAAAAAGTGGTATGCAACCTGTGTTCTTATCCGAAAAGCCCAATCTATTTACTGACCTTTATCGGGATTTATCCGACATAGGCAGTTCTGCTTTAGTTCCGTTTATCGTGAATACCAAAGAGAGCAAAACCAATGTAAAGGACAAAAGCGGTGAAGTTATCTATACAGCTCCCGAAAAAACTACACAAGAAAGGATTATCAAGGGTAAGAAAGTACCCAACAATTACAACTTTGTTTGTGCCACTTATTCGCAGTTCAATCAGCCGAAAAAGCCAGCCAAACAAGAGTTTTTAAATGCTGCAAGTAGCGGTAATATCATCATTATGGATGAAGCTCACAATGCTTCGGGAAGCTCCAATACAGGTGAATTTATGCAAGGTGTGTTAAGGCAAACCAAAGGCGTTTGTTTCCTATCTGCCACCTTTGCAAAACGACCTGATAACATGCCTATTTATGCTCAAAAGACTTCTATGAGCGATGCCAATATGAGCAAAGAGGATTTGGTAGAAGCCATCACCAAAGGCGGTGTTGCATTGCAGGAAGTATTAGCAGCCCAATTGGTTTCAGAGGGGCAAATGATTAGGCGTGAACGCTCTTTTGAAGGTGTCGAAGTAAACTACATCGAGCTGAAAGAAAAAGCCAAAGAGCAAGCTGATACCGCAGACAAAGTAACCTCAATCATCCGTGATATTATCGGATTCCAAGAGAAGTACATTAACAAACAAGTTGATGAGCTTGATAAAATTGCAGCAGCCGAAAGTAAAGAGGTTGAAACACGCAAAGGAACTGAGAAAGCCGGGGTTGATAATATTCCGTATTTCTCAAAGGTCTTTAACGTCATTAATCAATTACTATTTAGTCTGAATGCTTCTGATGTAGCTGACCATGCCATTAAGCGATTGAAAGAAGGTAAGAAACCCATCATTGCCTTTGCTTCAACGATGGGAAGCTTTTTAGAGGGAATGGCAAAACCTGATGATGTGATAAATGGTGATTTTTCTACCGTATTGGAAAAGGGTTTGGATTCTGTTTTTCGCTATACCGAGAAAGATATTGATGGAGAATCACAGGGTAAGCAATTTAATATTGCCGATTTGTCGGAAGATGCTCAATTGGCTTATTACGATATTATCAGAAGAATCGAACAGGCTTCAACTGGCATTACTATCAGTCCGCTTGATTTGGTAATCCAAAAGATAAAAGAAGCCGGATATTCGGTTGGCGAAGTTACAGGGCGAAAGCTTTGTGTTCAGTACAATTCCACTAAAGCAAAGAATACAACGGCTTTGGTGATGAGCCGAAAAAAGGAAAACACAGCCGACTTGTTTCGTCAATTCAACGACAATGAAATTGACTGTTTGCTGATTAACCAAAGTGGTTCGACAGGAGCTTCGGCACATGCCATTGTAACAGACAAGGTGCCAGCAGAAAAGGTAAAGCAGCGAGTAATGGTGATACTCCAACCAGAACTGAATATCAATACCGAAATCCAAAAGCGTGGACGCATCAATCGCACAGGACAGATAATGAAACCGATTTACGATTACATTATTTCGTCCATCCCTGCACAAAAGCGGTTTATGATGATGCTTAAAAAGAAGCTGAAATCATTGGATGCCAATACCACCTCCAACCAGAAAAGCAGCAAATCACAATTGGAATCCGATGACTTTTTAAATAAGTACGGTGACAAAGTGGTTCGTGGGTACATGTTGGAGAATCCGGAGCTAAACAAAGCCTTGGATAATCCACTCAAATTTGAAGGTAAAGACAGCGATGAGACTGCATCCGAAGGTGATGCTTCAAAGGTAACAGGGCGTGTGGCTGTTTTATCGGTTAAGGAACAGGAGAAATTTTATACCGAGGTAATTGAGCGATACAACGATTACATCGAGTACCTCAAGCAAGCCGATGAGTACGACCTTGAAGTTGAAGTATTGAATCTTAAAGCTGAATCCCTTGAAAAGCGTGTGGTGATTGCCGGGAAAGGTGGACGTTCGGTATTTGGTAACGATACCTATTTGGAAAAATGCGAATGTAACGTTCTGAAAAAGCCCTATGGCAAGGCTGAACTTGAAAAGCTGATTAAGAAGTACCTGGATAGTAAAGACCCGGACACTATTTCTGAAGAAATTGTATTGGCACATGAAAAGTTCGTGCAAAACAAGTTATCTGACGATTTAAAGGCGTTGGAAGAAAAATACAAAGAGCTTTTTAATGGTATTACCGATGAGAAAGGCTATCAGAAAATTCCTGTATATGACAAAGCAGCCCAAAGAGATTATGTCGCTGAACGAACAGAAGAAATTCAGGAAGGTAAACAAGCCGAAATTACCAAGACCAAAACACAAAGCGAGAATCGTAAACGCTACCTGAACAACTTTTTCAAGTTCTTTAAAGTCGGTCATGGCTATTTCTATCCGGCAGTCAGTTTTGAAACCGATAGCAGTTCCAACTCCTATTGCGTATTTCTTGGTTTTGACATTAATCCTAAACGCAAGAATCCTTATGCTCCGTCATCGGTAAAACTTCGTTTTGCTATTTCTGATAGCAGAAAATATATTGTTCTCCCTGCATCTGGCGATACTGCCAAAGAAATTGAGCGTGTAATGAGCCGAAGTATGCAGCTCACAACAGGTCAAAAGGAAAGTTTGATTGAGCGTTGGGATGAAGCCATTAAAGACTTCACGGCAGACCGACAAATCCGATACATCGTTACAGGAAACATACTTCAAGGTTCTGCGGATTTTTCAGGCAAGTTGGTAAGCTTCACCACCAAAGGAAGAGGTGTTCAGAAAGGTATTTTAATGAGTGAGGCATGGTCGCCCGACAATAATGATAATAAAGCGGACAACTATGTTGTAGCTCCAATTGCCAAGCTGCAAAAACACATTATGAGCCTTCGTAATGGTGCTACCATTGCCACCGAAAACAGGATTACAATAGCCAGGCATTATGATGGCACTTTTAAGGTCATTATGCCTAAAACCAAAACGCATATTCCCATTTACACCGATAAAGAAGTGGTGAAGCTCCTGGTTAATAATCGGGATGGTTTTGAAATGGTTTCGGGCAATATGAGAGCTTCGGTTGAAGAAAGTAAGATGCCTAAACTTCTTAATCTGCTTGGTGAGCGGTTTAGTTTATCGGTTAAAATTCCTCGCCATTATTACGATGAGTTTTTGGATAAGGGAACAAAGCGAGGCTATTCAACTGATAGCCTTACCAATGAGGCGATGAAGATGTTTGAGCAAGACAAAAAGGAATTTCCCAAACGTCTGGCCAGGCAAAAGCAAGCTGCCCCCAAAGGCAAAACCATAAAGCTTGATAGTTCAAAGAAATTAAAGCTTGTGAAACTCCGGGCAAAGGCAATCCTGATAAAGCAAAAACAGCTTAAAGCTGTAGCAGGTCTTGGTTCTCACCCTAAAATTAGGACCATATTATGACAGAAAAGGAATTCTATAAAAAATACAAGGCTATCCACAAGGATATTCGCTCAAATGGTAAATCCAAACTTTCCATATTGACTGATGGATTTAAGGAGGGAGTAAATGTCAATGCTTTGCCTGTTTACAAAGGCTTTGAGAAAGAAACAAACATTGTCCGTAAACGCTATAATCCAAGGAAAGGTGATTTCGTCTGGATTTTAACTAATGAAGGTTTTACCGAAGGACGAAACGGCTATAGAACAAAGAAAGGTTATAAACCAAATCCTGATGACGGTTTCTTTATTATAAGTGATGATAAAACCTTGTATGAGAACTACTGTGCAAATAAGATTGAGTTGATTGGTGACCTAGGTGATATTGACCAAGAAGTTGAAATAGCTCTTCGGGACAAGCAAAAAAACAGACAGTTTAAAGATGCTGGGAAACGAGTACATGGCTCACGCAAAGAACAAGCGATGTACAACAAGCTTATTCGAAGTAGCGATTTAAGCAGTATTGAACAGGATGAAGCCACTGCTATCGAACTCATTAAGAAGGATAAGGTATTTCCTAAAATAGAGCCGCAAACCGAGAAAGAAAATGGAACAGATGCTGGTTGTGCTTACCTGAAAACAAAAATTCGTCAGGCATTCCCGGCTAAACCAAATAACAATACCAAAGAAGCCAGAGAGCAATATGTTCTAATGGCAGAGGCAATCTTTAAAGTTTTGCAAGGTGCCATAACTATTGGAGACCTGAAAGCTTTGTTTTCTATTGCTAACAATGGGGAAATTATCGAGAAAACAGACTTTGGGATAATATTTGGTAAACAGCTACGCAATATAGTGTTTGTTCTATACGGCTATTCATATAATGTAGGTAAAGCTAAAAATGTCCTAAAGGAAGCAAATAAATATAGTGGAATTAACCGTTTACTCGCCCGACAGAACTTAGAGAATCTAAGAGCAGAATATGAGCTAAAGAATCAGGTTTTCAGAAAATGTATTGAATCAGCAAAACGAATCATCACAAAATCTGATATGCAATTTCATAAAAAAGAAGCTCTTGTATTTAGTGGTGGTTTATTAAGCAGTATTAAAACCATACCAGAATATATTAAGTATGTTGAGCATGTATGCCTGCGTTTTATCAAGAATCAAATAAAGGAATACGACCAAAAAAAAGAGCAATTTCCATACAAGGAATTTAAACCGGATTGGAGCTGGGCAGAAACAAAGAAAACAAGCAAATCAAAAAGCAGCAGCAAGCCTAAAATAGAAGCCATACCGCTATCGTATATCAAACGCACAGGCGGTTTATTAATTGAAGAAGCGGACGAAAACACGGTTATCAAGAAGCTTCATTTTAAATCACTCACATTAGGAAACTATGTAAAGGATGATGAAGCCAGGGAACACATTCGCCACTTTGTTGCAGCCATCGTTGATTTATGCGAGGTGCTTGACATCAACCTATCCATAAACGAAGCCCTGGCTATTGCTTTTGGCGCATTCGGTCGTGGTGGTAAAGCAATGGCTACTTATTACCCAACACGACAGCTCATCAACTTGACTAAACGAAATGGTGACGGTTCCGTAGCTCATGAGTGGGGACATTTCTTTGACCACTTTTTAAATGGTTTAGAATTATCAACCAAACCATTACGTTCTGAAAGCTGCCTGAACACCATTATTGAAAGTTTAGGCTATCGTAAGAAGTATTTCATCGGAGGTAAATCATCCCCAACAAAAGATTGGTTCAAGTCGATATTAAAGGTTGCTTTAGAAGATGATGTTCCTAAAACAATCCTTCATCAGAGCTTTGCACAATTAATCGTCATGCTTCGATTTGGCTATTATGGTGCAGAAGGCGGTATCTGTGTGAGCTATGATAATTTCAATTCCGATGGCTCTAAAAAGCGTCCAACAGACAGCTACTTATATCACTACTCCAAACTTCAAGGTGCTTATTGGAAAGATATTGCAGAGTTATTTGCCCGAAGCTTTGAATGTTATGTGTACGACAAGCTAAAAGCAAAGGACCGGGTAAATAACTATCTGGTATCGGGTGGGATGTTTTCTCATCCTGTTTATCCACAAGGCAAGGAACGCATTTACATCAACAAGTGCTTTGACAACCTGATTTATGCCATCAAGAAGCATTTATCCATTAAATCATTTGAACCATTTACCGACAAACGAGCCGATGAATACATCGACCTGACCGAGAAAGGTAGCGTGAACAAAGGTGTGATAGTGGGAAAAGAACGCAAACTGAAACTTGCCAAAATCAGGGCTAAAGCAATTCGCATTAAACAAAAACAGTTAAAAATATCGTGATATGAAACTTACAATCAAAAACTACAAGGAAGCCACCAAAAATATTGACTTCAAAAAGTTGCCGGAAGCAGCACAGGAAGCACATAAAGAGTTTGATTCATTTGCCGATTTCTACAATGAGGATAAGGACATTAAAGAGATGTTGGATAATCATTTCAAAATCGTTGAACCATATCTAAAGGATTCAGGAAAGAAAAGCCCTGCAACCAAGAAAACACCAGCGAAAAAGAAGACTACCTCGTCACAAAAATCGACAAAAAATGTGACGAAGAAAGCTTCATCAAAGCGAACTGCCACAAAGAAAACTACAGAACCTAAAAAGGCACAACGTAAACCCATCGAGGTTGATTTAATACCATTGGAAATAAAAGTAATCAGGCGTTATCTGAACTTCCACAATAAGAAGGTAACAGAACGTCAGGTATCGCTTTTGTACAAGGTGATTCAAAAGGCTGCTACCGAAAAGACCATCCGCCTTACTAGCAAGTATGCTTCTGAAATTAAAAGTATCAGCAATGACCTGATTAAGACTTACAAGGATATGAATGGTACTTGCAAGTTTGAAGTTCCGAATTCATTGTACACGAAGCTAAAAAAGATTGTGGATGATTACGGTGTTACTCCGGCAGTTGCTTTGATTAAAAGGTTTATCAATTTGTATGGCAATATCACTAAAGCAAAAGCCCAACGCTTACTTACCACAGTTACCAATTCATTGAAAAACGGTAAGGTCAATAAGTCCGACAAAGAATTTGAACAGGTGAAAAACGTCCAAAAGCATTTGCATGATTATCTGGAGAGCGACAAGCTACTTGTTACCAATGTGCAGTTGAAAGGGCTTCAAGGCATTGCCGGATTGGGAAAGTAAATGCCACTACTTCCACGCCCAAAAGTAGTGGCACAAAGCCAAGGGCAACAACACGAAGCACCACCAGAACCACAACAATAGCACCCGACCAGGTTGTATTGGCAAATGACCTTGCCAAGATGAATTTTAAGACCATCTCCATCAGGGGAAAGTTCGGCAAACTATTAGGCAAGCTGTATATCCCATTCTATATAATGATTTACGGCTCACGCTTTCATGGGAAAAGTACCGTAGCCCTGATGTTTGCCGATGAATTAGTAAAACAGCACGGATATAAAGTCCTGTATGTAGCCAATGAAGAAGGTGCAAAAGGAACAATGCAGGAGAAAGTGGTAAGACTTGGAATCAACAGCCCGATTGGAATCATCGAGGATTACAATCCAAAGCTATTCAGGGATTATGATGTGGTATTTATCGACAGTACTCAAACGACCGATATTTCTCACGAGGAATTTAAAGAGCTCAAGAAACAGTTCCCGAACACCTCATTTGTAATCATTAATCAGGCAAACCGGGATGGAAGCTCTAAAGGCGGAACTAAGTGGGAGCATATTGTGGATGCCATCATGCACATCGAAAACCAAAGTGCAACGATGGAGAAAAACCGCTTTCCGGAGGGTAGTACAGAAACCATTAAAGTCTTTTAGCATGGAAGAAATGACAATTAAATTTTATTGGGTGGTTATAGCCGGATTGAGCTCATTAACGATTGGGGTACTCTCTTTTATCATCCGCAATGCCATTTCAAAAAATGCGACCAAGGAAACGGTGGAAGCCAAAACCGATTTACTGGAGAAAGACATTAAGCACCTGACAAAAGAACTGGATGGGGCTGAAAACAAGTTTGCCATACTGCATAAGCGTGTTTCAGATTTAAGGGATAGCTCCAAAGAAATCTATGTGAGTAAGGAATTGTTTCATCAGACCATCAAGCAGCTTAATGACAAGTTGGATACCATCTTAAAATTTGTAGAGCGATGAGAAAGATATTCGGAAAACTAACCAATGCCGGGGTTGCTGAAACGCTCAAGGTTGGCACAAAACTCATTGATGAGATTTTTACTACTCAGGAAGAAAAGCTCCAGGGGAAAATGGAGCTTTTTAAAATGGCAGTTGCTGACCGTGATTCTGCAAGAACCATGTATGCACAGGATAGCTGGTTGCAAAAGATTTTTGCCATCTTTTTCCTGGTTGCATGGTGCGGTCTGACCTTCGTGATGCTCAACTATTTTGTATTTCAAACCATTGAATTGCAGGATTGGCAAATAGCCTTTATTAGTAGCATTAACGGTGGTATTTCTACAAAACTCAGCACCATTATCGACTTTCTTTTCGGGGGTGCAATTTCCGGTGTAAACAATGTAAAACTTAAAACTAAACGTAAAAATGAAGACTTTTGATGAACTCTTTGATGGAGTAATAAAACACGAGGGATATTATGCCAATGTAACTGGAGATAAAGGTGGAGAAACGTATATGGGTGTTGCCCGGAATTTACATCCCGATTGGGAAGGATGGCAGCTTATTGATGAATACAAACAAGTGTTTGGAGAAATAAAGCGGAATACAAAGCTAGATATTCCAGGATTAACGGAATTGGTTAAGGATTTCTACAAGCATAACTTCTACGATAAATATAAAATAGGCTATATTGTTTCTGATCCTTTGCAGGAAATTATTTTTGATTGGTGCGTAAATAGTGGTTACTGGGGTAGCTGTGGAGTTCAAAAAGTATTGAACCGTTTTTTTGATTATAACCTTAAACTAGATGGGATAATTGGGAAGAATACGGTTAAAGCAATTAATTCTTGTCCTCCGGAAACACTGTTTAATGCCATTAAATCTGCTCGCATCCATTATTACAACACCATTGCTCAGAAAGGTCAGAACCATAAGTTTTTAAAGGGGTGGTTAAGAAGAATTGACAACATTGTTTATTAAGATATTACCGAAGTCTAGTAAGTTGTATTAAATTTGATATCTGACTTTAAAACATAGATTATGTATGAAACAGTTATCAAGATTTCATGAAGAAGATTACTTTAACGAATTCAAAAATGAAATATTATCAATTATTGATGATGATAATTATAAAACTAGCCCAACTTTTTTCAGGTGTAATTCTTTTTATGATATTTTTATAAATAGTTTTAATCAAATCCATCACTTTGCATTTGATAGTAAAAACCCCAATGAAAAAAGTAATTCTAGAGCTTTAAATTGTGGTATAAGAATTCCATATTCTAACTTCAAACCACTGAAAGGAGAAGATTTACATCAATTAAAAGATACCGTTGAAAAAACATATCGCACAATGGCATCAAAAATTTCTTGTTCAAGAGGAAATGCCTTTTTATTGTGCGAAAATTATAAAACCACTAACAATTATTCGAAAGCAAATAAACGTTTACACTTTTATACAAATATTGCTACTGGCAAAACTGAGCATATTGGTAAGATTATTATTAATCAAATAGCACCTAAAACATATGCTGTATTAGATTTAGCTAATTTAAATGAAGTAGAATATAATAATAGTATTTTCAACTATTCCTTTGCTTTACCTTGTATTGTTTTTGCAAATTATGCCTGTGGAGATATCTTTTTTTTTAATGATAAGAATTTAGATTTTGCAAGAGTAAATATTATTGATTTTATAAATTCTGATAAGGAAAAAACGGATACGATTCAGCATAAATTTTCTAGAACTGGATTAAAAGAATTGACTATTAAAATGTTTCTTGAAAGCGATTTGATTTATTCTGTTAAAGTAAATGAAATTGCATTTGCAGGTAGATTAAGGGAGCGAGAATCGTATTTCAATGCTAGGATTAATTTTAAAGAGAATAAATGGTTGTCATTTGAGGGGCATTCATATTTAGAGAGTTTAAAATAAACAGACTTGATCCGCTCCATTATATTCTAAAATTAACCTGTTTTTTGATATTGATTTAAAGCTATTTATATTTGAATTAAGAAGTTACTGTATGTTAGGTTTACATGAAATATTAAGTTTTTCTAAAATATTTGAAGATGAAATATTTGAAGATTATTTATCGAGGATAGATGAAATTCCAAGAGATTTATTAATAAACACGGCTACTCATTTATTAAGCTTTTATCATACAGAATCAATTGCTAAAGACCATAAGGAACTTTTAAGTCAATGGTTTTGCGAAGGCAATAATGCTTTTGCAAACGAAATCAACGATAGGATAAACTCACTGCCTAATAAAACTATAATATTAAATGCCAGGAGTAGCCTTACACTTTTTGAAAGTGTATTATCATCAGATAATACTTCATCTGAAATTAGTAATGAAGAGTTTGAAGTTCTACTATTTAAAATATATCTGGCTATAAATGAACAATTAAATCTAAACGATGATAAAGTTCTTAGTTCAGTAAAAGATGACGTGCCTTATTCAAGAATATTTTGCTTAGCAATCGCTAATTCCTTACCAACATTTGACATTACGAATTATGATAGCAATTCCGTATTTGTATCACAAGTTGTAAAAGCCATTTATTTACTTGAATTTCTAGAAAGTAGACTAGATACTCAAATGCTTCTACAAGAGTTTTATAGAAAATTTGAGGTTAATGGATATAAAGAGTTTTTAGGCAAGCTTTTACCGGTCTCATTTAATGTCATTGCTTCAAATCAAAAGGGAAACATTGATATAGTTTTAAATGATGATGCAGAATTCGATTCTAATTCTGCATTTCTAGATAGACTATCTATTAACAATATTAATGATGAAAGGTCTGCCGATTTTTTAACACTTCGAGCAAATCCACTTATAAAAATAAGCCGTGATACTTATCGTATAATTTACCCCTTATTTGTTTTAGAGAAAAATTTCAACGGGCTGTATTTTCTTTTAAAAGAAGTGAATGACACATTAGACAGGGCTAATAGAGTTAATCTAAGACAATTGGTCACTTTTGATTTTTCAGAAAAGTATATATTGTATTCTATTATTGAGCGTGCATTTGAAAAAAAGTATTTAAAGCTTCGGGGAGAACAAATGACTACTCCTGGAGCACCAGATTATTATATTAGGAATGGTAATAAGGTTTTTATTTTTGAGTCTAAGGATATATTGATTAATGCTGATGTGAAAGAAAGTTACGATTTTGAAAAATATGAATCAGAACTAAAGGATAAGCTTTATTACCACATAAGAAATCATAGAGAATCACCCAAAGCAGTAAAACAGTTATGCAATTTTTCAAGATCCCTTTTAGATGGTTCTTTTAGAGAGGATTCAAGATATAAAAGCAATTCAATAAAAATTTATCCAATCATAGTCTTGCATAATAGACAATTAGATATTGTTGGGCTTAATAATCTAATCAATGTTTGGTTTAAAATTGAAACAGAATTAATTGAAGACAAAACATTAAAAATTAGTAATATTCAAATGCCCACAATTATTGGCATTGAAACACTGATTTTGATTCATGAAATGTTATCTAGAAATGAGATTAAGCTAGAAAAAATATTAGAAGAATATCAATATTACATTAGCGATAAACGAATTAAAGCTAAGAGATACAAAAACGAAGCAGAACTACATGCAGAAATGCAGAACCAGTTAGCTTCATTTAATATGTACATACAAAATAGATTTAGCTTTAAAGTTCCGAACCTATTCGAAGAAAAAGGCATATCAATTTTAAGTTAATCCAAATATGATGTTTAAATTGTTGCTAAATTCAATAAAAATTGCAACGCAAGTTGTAGGTCAAATCATGAATAATTGAGATTTGGAAGTCTCGGTTCTGATATATTTCCAATTAATATTATAATTTATAACAAATTCTATGCTTGTGCGTATAATATGTTTTTTCTCATGTAGAATTTTGTGCCAACAGTTTATCAATGAGTCAGTTTTTGTTAAAATTGGATTTATTTAAGTTTAATAACAATAGCAATGATTAAAATTATAACCCTAGTAGTAATAAGTTTATCTGTTACACTCTCCTCATTTTGTCAAATTAATAACCCTTCATATTTAAAAAAAGATGTAGAGGAATGTGATATTATTAAAGTTGAGAAAAACAGTAATAATACAGTAGTATATTTTAAATATACTAATAAGCATGATGCATCTTATGGACCATGGGTGCGCATTGATAAAGACTTTTTTATTAGAGATAAGAGAACGAATAAAAAATACCCCTTAATAAAGGCCAATAATATTCCTATCACACCAGATAAACATTATTTTAAATATAAAGGTCAAGTCTTAGAATTTAATTTGATTTTTAAAGCTTTGCCTCTAACTGTTAATGAAATTGATGTAATTGAGGATGAAAATGGAAGAGCTTTTAACTTTTATGGAGTTTCACTAAATAATAAAACATTTGGCTCAATGGCGCTTAAGAGCAATGGTAAAATGAGATCTACACCGGATGTTTTATCTGACGTTCTTTGCATGATTCCAGCCGGAAAAGAAGTAAGGATTATTGGCAATGACGGGGGATATTATGAAGTTGAGTACAATGGAAAGCATGGGTATATTAGTAGTATATATTTTGAATCAAGTGGAATACAGAGCAGTAATAAGCCAGTCCAAAATAAATCTACAAATCAAAATTGCAATGAAATAAAATATATAAAAGGAAAGAATTACACTTCAAAACCAAGCTTATCACGCAGGCTTAGTGGGTGTAATAAGATTTATGTGCCAGTGCCGAATAGTTCTTCTTTTGCATGGCAAGGTTTCATTAGTTATTTGCGAGGCTTAGGTTTAGATGTTGTTACAATACAAAAGCAATTCGAGAAGAAAACAGTTGATTTAGGTACGGTAATAGGTGTTTATACAATATACCAAGGTTCTGATTTTGTAAAAAATGATAATGCTAATAATCTTGGAGCAGTACTTAATACTCTTAATGCAGCAAGTACGCATGCAGGAAGTAGAAATACCGCAAAAATTACTTTTGTAGACTTTAATAATTCCTATACATGGGATTATGAAATAAATATTCCAAATTCTTATGAAAAATATAAGAGAATATTGAAAAATGAGATTTGTTATTCTGTCACTAAAAACCCATCTGCCAAAGTTGTTTTACCAAAAAGAATTTCATGTTGGAATGAACGGAAGATTAAGCAATTTTATTCCAATAATGGCGTTGATAGTTTTGAAGGAATATATGAAAATACAGTAAGCTCAAGCGGCAACGAAGCTAAATATAAAGTTGCAGTAAAAAAGATATCTGGAAAACATCATTTAATATATTTATCTGGAGCAATTAATCCACAAGAATGGATTGAGGGGGAAGTAAAAGCTGTTTTAGAAAAAACATCCACACATGGCTTTTTTAAAGCAAAATGGTATATGGCAAATAAAACTGAGAATAATGATTTTTACATTTCTTTTGAAAATGGTCTAATGAACGTCCTAAATCCTGAAGATGATAAAAATATGTATGTCAAGTTATACCCATCTGTTGGTGATAATATAGATCAATATTCAAATTTACCATCTTCAGGTACTGGGTTTGCTCTTACAAAAAATGGACTAATTGTTACAAACAATCACGTAATAAGAGGGGCAAAAAAAATAAATGTTAGAGGTGTTGGTGGGAACTTTAATCGAACATATTCTGCTCGTGTTGTAACAACAGATAAAAAAAATGATCTCGCGATAATAAAAATTGACGATTATAGTTTTAATAGCTTAGGACGTATACCTTATAGTAT
The DNA here is from genome assembly GCA_947491945.1 of uncultured Carboxylicivirga sp. GTDB lineage: Bacteria > Bacteroidota > Bacteroidia > Bacteroidales > Marinilabiliaceae > Carboxylicivirga > Carboxylicivirga longa. The sequence goes on from CANLLN010000001.1 coordinate 419,085, forward strand.
TAAAATGTCTAATTCCTCTGTGGGTGAAAATATATTTGTTCTGGGTTATCCTTTAAGAGCAACAATGGGGGATGAAATTAAATTAACAGACGGAATTATTAGCTCAAGAAGTGGATTTCAGGGTGATATTACTTCTTATCAGATTTCTGCTCCTGTTCAACCAGGAAACAGTGGAGGTCCTCTATTTGATAAGAAAGGTAATATTGTTGGAATTATAAATGCGAAGCATACTGGGGCAGAAAATGCATCATATGCTGTTAAAGTGAGTTATTTATTAAATCTAGTTAATTCTCTGGAGTACCCGCCACAATTACCAAGTGTAAATTTGATATCTAATAAGCCCTTAACAAATCAAGTATCTATGGTTAAGAATTTCGTCTACATAATAGAAGCTATTCCTGAATAGTTTTAATGGTTAAATAGAAAAGGGTATGAAAAAGGTTTTATTTGTAATATATTTAATTACTCTAATTCAATTTGGATCTGCAAATGAATTGAAATATATCTCGTTGGGTAGTAATGAAATAAAGACAATAATAAATACCTCAATTACAAGTAGAGGCGGTCACATGGGTAAATGCCTAACTTTTAATATTACCAATCAATCAGATAAGGAATTATTTTTAAAATTAGATAGAGGTTGGAAATTGATTCCTGAGGATGACAAATTTCAGAATATGTTTGTCGTCAAAGAGTGTCAGTTTTCTATTAAACCTAAGGCAACATATAGCTTCGATGCTATAGCATATTGCTGCCAAGCATTTGATAGTGCTCCAGTTTACGGTTGTAAGTTTAAAATGGGTTATATCGAAGAAAGATGGGTAGATGTTGCTCAAATAATTGACCTAAACGATTTTAGTGATTATAACATCCAGACTGCGATTTGGAGTTTATCTGATAATTACTCAATAAATCGTATTCAAGCTAATAACTCCAAAGAAATAGAAGCCCTAAAAAAGGCTGTGATAAAAGCTAATCCAAAGAGTGATTTTAAGGTTGTTAATCAACCAAGTAAACATTATTTAAGAACAGCTCAAGATTCCATTGATTATTTGAAAAGGATGGAATTGTATATACGAGAAAGAGTTAACTGGCAACCAATTGGTGAAGAAGGGGTGTTTGATTATATTATTTTAAGTAAGAGTAAAAAAGGAGGTTGGAAAGATGCTAAAGGTGTTCTTTCAATTGTTGGCAGAGAAATCACTTATATAGATTCTATTGATTCCAATCAAAATATCAAGCTTTTAATGGGTGAGGTAAAAAGAGATACTATGAATTTTGGTAAAGGTAAACTCATGATATCCGATATATGCATAGCGAAACGAACAGATGTCGCAAATGATAGAAAAAATTACCGTTTTACACTAAATCATTTCTTAGATAGTGATTTTTATTCTGCAACACTTTCTGAATGGAGTAAAATGCAGAAGATATTTAATTTAAAAGTGCAGCCAATTAAGTTAGAAGATTGATACAAAAATAAAACTCCCTATTGAAATTAATCAATGGGAGTTTTTTATTAGTCAAGCTTTGCGCTAAGAATTATAAAGCCATATGCTGACTTAAATCATCATACTTTAATTTAGCAGCTAACACCTGCATATCAGAACTTATCTTTTCGTTTGTAATCCTGGCATAAATTTGTGTCGTTTTAATATTGGTATGACCAAGCATTTTACTAACGGATTCAATAGGAACTCCTTTTGATAGGGTAACGGTAGTAGCAAATGTGTGTCGTGCCAAGTGAAAAGTCAGGTTTTTATTTATACCGCATACATCAGCAATTTCTTTCAAGTACTGGTTTGTTTTTTGATTTGTCGGAATTGGCAAGAGCACTCCATTCGGTAAGCCTTTGTATTTATCAAGAATTAATTGGGCTATATCCAATAAAGGCACAACTGTTTTAATAGAGGTTTTCTGGCGTTTGGTGTTAATCCATAAATTTCCGTCAAAACCTTTAGAGATATGTTCCTGCCTAAGATTTTTAATGTCAATATATGAAAGTCCGGTATAGCAAGAGAAAATAAAAATATCACGAATTCGTTCAAGTCGTTCACTACAAAAGCTTTTCTGCATAATGAGTTTCAGCTCGTCATCGTTCAAATAACCTCTGTCAACTTTCTTGATAGAGATTCTGTAATTGGCAAAAGGGTCAGTTTGAATCCACCCGTTCTTTTGGGCGGTAAGTACTACGCTTTTAAATTTCTGAATAAACTTAGCCGTTGTGTTCGCATTGCAGCTACATTGTGTATTCAGGTAAGTTTCAAATCCAACAATAAAGGAGTGGTTGATTTCCCTTAAATCAATATCGTTTCGTTTATATTCGGTTTTCAGGTAATTTGCTAGGTGTCGTTTACAGACCTCTGCTTTTTGGTAAGTGGCTTTAGATTTACTTATGCCAACTTGTTTCTTTAGGAGGTTATTGCTGTCCTCAAAAAGCTCCATTAAAAAGAATTGCTCTTGTCCGATACCTAAAAATGTGTTTTTAACCTTTTCAGCAGTTACTGTGATTTCTTTTCGGATAAGTTCATTGTATGTTTTATGAATGGAGGTTTTTATTTCTTCCAAAAGGCTATTTGTGGCCATTGCTTCCGAGCTTCGCCCTTTTACTTTTCCCAGGCTAACGCTCCATTCAGTAACCTTTATATATTGCTTTGTGCTGAATTGCGCCATTTTACCATTAACACTGATTCTTGCAATAATAGGTGCTGTTCCGTCTTTCCTTTTTGCACTTTTCTTAATGTAAAAAAGAACTTTAAATGTACTTCTCATTTGCTTCATTTTTTGAATTGTAAAACTAGTTTATTAATCTCAAAATGAAATGATTGCAGGTATGCCAATTCGCGACATTACTATGCCAATTTGCGACAATTTGTGACCTATTTTTGATTTTTAAAAATAGGGTACGATTTAGCCACAAAACTATGTCGCTTTTTGGCATTTTCTTCAAAGTACTTACAGACAAAAGGGTATAAAAAAATCCTACAATATCTTGATATTGTAGGATTTGTCTCTTTTCTGTCTTCTATTGACATTTAACTAAGCGGAGAGAGAGGGATTCGAACCCCCGGTACCTCGCGGTACAACGGTTTTCAAGACCGCCGCATTCGACCACTCTGCCATCTCTCCAAGTCGATATGCGTGAAGTGTTATAAACACTTTTTGCTTCTGGTAAAATTTCTGTAGCCCTTTGTTGTTGGGCATTCTGTTGTGTTATCTCTTTCGATAACGGTTGCAAAAGTAGAGTAATTTTTTGAATTGCAAAATAAAAAAAGCAAGAAAAAATGAGGTTTTTCAAGTGGGTTATTCTATGTTTTTAATTGTTAGCATTTTACTTTTCCGGTGTAGCGAAAAAAAAAGAACTGACCACTGGCCAATCCTTTTTCTGTATGCTTGTATAGGCTAATTTAATTTAGTCTTCAGCACCAATTTTCAGTAGCTCCACCTCAAAAATAAGAGCAGCATAAGGCGGTATTACCTGGCCTGCTCCGCGCTTGCCATAGGCAAGGTTATAGGGGATGTAAAAAATGCTTTTCCCACCTTCTTTCATCAGTTGAAGGCCTTCTGTCCACCCGGGTATTACCCTATTGAGGGGAAATGAAACTGCATCACCACCTTCTGAGCTATCGAATACCTGCCCATTGATCAGTGATCCTTTGTAGTGTACCGTTACTATATCGGTGGCTTTGGGAGAGGCTCCTGTACCTTCTTTCACTACTTTATATTGCAGTCCGCTTTCAGTGCTTACTACACCCTCTTTTTTGGCGTTGGCAGCTAAAAAATCAATGCCCACCTGTGCTTTGCTTGCTGCAATCACGCTGCTGGCTTCTTCCATCGATAGCTGTCCTGCCTCGGTCATTCCTTCACGAAGACCAGCTGCCACCATGTTGGGGTCTAAGCCATTTTCTGATGCCAGCTCACGAGCCATCATAAGGCCGTAGCTATAGCTCAGGCTGTCGGCCTGGCTGGTCATTTTAGCCGGTGCTGACGGGCTGGTGCAAGAGGGTGATAAAACGATAGCAGCCAAAGCGATGCTGCCCATTGTAATTTTTGTCAATACTTGTTTCATGCTATTGTATTTAATTTTATAGGCCATGGTAAATGTACAAATGAGTTTGATTATTTCGCCGCATGTAAAAATGGGTAATCAAATTAAAATGTTCATTTCATAGCGATATGCATTAATGCCAAAGGTATTGAAATAGTTGGATAAGCAATACTCAGGTGCCTAGCCCAACAAAAGAAATATGGCGGGTCTTTTATTGATATCCGGCAACTTCCCTTTCCACTGTGCAATGGTTTTTGTTTGGATGTATTCGCTGTCTAGCGTAATATCGCAAGCGATGCAAAGGCGTGTTTGGGGGCGACAGGCATTCACCAGCTCTTGCAGTAGCTTGGTGTTTCGGTAAGGGGCTTCAATAAATAGCTGAGTCTGTTTTTCGCGTATTGATCGCTCTTCAAGGTGCTTAATGTGTTTGCCTACCTCGCCTTTCTTAAGCGGGATGTAGCCATTAAAAGCAAAGCTCTGGCCATTCAGTCCTGAGGCCATCACAGATAGTAGGATGGAGGAGGGACCCACAAGGGGTATCACCTGCACATTTTTTGTATGGGCTAGGTACACTACATCGGCACCCGGATCGGCCACACCCGGACAGCCAGCCTCGGATAGTAAGCCCAAATTATGTCCGTCAAAGAGAGGATTTAAAAATCCCGGTATGTCATTGGGGTTGGTGTGTTTGTCAAGCACAAAAAACTGTAACTCATCAATGTCAATGGCTTTATCTACTTTTTTGAGAAAGCGTCGTGCTGATCGGATATTCTCAACAACAAAGTATTTGACGGATCGGATGAGATCAATTGTGTCAGTGGATAGATTTCGTTCTATAGGACTTTCGCCCAGTGTGTTGGGTATTAAATATAGCTTACCTTTCATGGTCTCGTATTTTGAGGATGCCCGATACAGCACGCTTATGTTTACTTTGTCTGTGGCACCCTTTTGTAACAGTGAGCAAAAGTAAACAAATACCGTGCGTGCCGCCATATATAATTAATCATGTTTTTAATGTAGATCCGTTCTAAATAAAATTTGTAAGTTTGTTCAAATACATTAATGTTCAAACCTTTCGAGTATGCCCATGCGAATACTTATTAATATATTACGTAACCGAAATTTTGTTCTTGTTTTTGCCGTACTTATGGGGCTCACACTTGGTCAGTGGGCGCACAGCATTAAGGATTATACAATTTTTGTGCTGGCGCTTGTAATGACCTTTTCCATGACGAACATACGCACCACCAGCCTATATCCGCCGCAACGGCTTATTAAACCCATGCTTATGGGCATCCTGCTTAACTATGTGGTTTATGCCCTGGTGATGATTGGACTGGCATACTGGCTCATCGATGATCGGGATTTATTCTATGGTTTTGTGGTGATTGCAACAACTCCGCCCGGAGTGGCTATTATCCCTTTTTCCCATATTTTAAAAGGAGATGTTGAATATGCCATCAAAGGAGTATTGGGTGCTTTCCTGTGTACGGTATTGATCACTCCTTTTGCTGTGGGGTGGATCACAGGTAATGAGGGTATTGCGGCTTGGGATCTGTTTCTATTGATGCTCAAAACCATTGTATTGCCCTTACTGTTATCGCGCATTCTTCTTCTGCCAAAATTATTTTTTGTGGTTGATCAGGTTCGAGGTAAGGTGGTTGATTGGGGCTTTGCTACCCTCATCTTCATTGCTGTGGGGCTTAACAGAAACGTGTTTTTTAGCGATCCCGCAATTTTGTTGCGTATTGCAGTGGTGTTATTTATTGTGCATTTTATTATGGGCTTGTTATACGAGCGCTTGTGTTATTTTCTGGGGCGTGATACTGTACGTGCCATGTCTGAAAACCTTTTGCTAACGGTGAAGAGTTCAGGGTTTGCGGTGGTGACGGCCATTACACTATTTGGGCAAAAGGCAGCCATACCAACGGCCGGTTTGGCAATTTTTGTGCTGCTCTATCTTCTTTTTCTATCGTTCCGCATGGATTTGCGGAATCGACTTAAAAACTAACCTCCACATTGAAAAATAGCTTGCCACTATTGACAGGTGTGGCCTGGTTAGTGCGGTGGTGCTGATAGTTTAATGAGGCCTTTATGTGTTTAGGCACTACATGGTACTCTACGCCGGCAAATATATCTTCTCCATCTCTCTCTTGCCAATGGGCGATGTGTTCAGCTTCATCGCCATCGAAAGCATTACCCATATTAAAGGTGGAGTTCATGCCATCGATACGAGCCCACAGGCCGAAACGCTTTGTTACATTGTATTGTGTAAAAAGGGAATAGGCAGCGCGATCGTGCCCGTCGAAGTAGCCGTAGTTATTCTGAAAAGTATATTCGGCACCCAGGGTAAAGGTTTTCAGGTCGAAACCGATAAATCCGGTGATGGAAGCTAAAGGAACCGATGCTGTTGAGTAGTCGGTGTACAAGCGGGCGATGATTTTTCGATCAATTAACCAACTGGTTACCCCCAGGCTTCCCCGAAAGGCATCATCGGCCTGCCATTGCTTGTAGCCTTCTCCATTGAACAGGGCCATATCAATCGTAAAATTATTGCCTCGGTAGCTCCCTGATGCTCCGATATCAGCACTGAAATCGAATTTCTGACGATCCAGCATTGACGGTAGTATGTAACGCTTGCCCCACAGTCTTTCCTGCGGCTTAAACTGGTAGGTATCGTGAAGTCCGAAGGCTGCAAACCACTGATCTTGCTCGTAATACACTGCCGCAGTCTTAAAAAATACATATTGCCCTTGGGCATCCTCAATTACAAACTCGCTGCCACCCACATCCACGCGCAGGTGGGCACGCCACTGCGGTGTTATCTGGTAGCGGTAGCCTAGATAGGCACGCTTTAATTCAAAGGCTTTATCATGCTCATCACCCACTATATCAGCATTAAAATTCAAGAAGAGACGACCTTCCAGCTCGCCATGTGCTTTAAAGGGTGTGTTTTCTTGCGATAATACAAGTGTTTGTATGCTAAATAGTATGATTAATAGCCTTAATTTATGTGTCATAATTTCCCTGTTATTTTTATCCGTAGCTTATAGGTTTATTTGGCATAGCCCATTGGCTTGCTTCACTACGCAATACTTCTAAAAATGTTACCTTATGTGAAGTCAAATATAAGAAAAAGAGACAATCTCTAAAGAATGCCTCCTTTAAGTTCAGGCACCGTCTTATTGGCCCGGGTAGTTGATGAAGTCTCGTTGTGCTTTCACAAGGTTTACCAGATGTAGCATCAGGTTTTGTGTTTCGTGCAGCACATTTAGGTAGAGAAGACTTACTTTGGTGCCCGCTTTTTCGTTTTTTATGCGTTTCAGTTGCTTTTTGCGGTTTTCACGCATCTGGCTGATTATGCTTTGTTGTTGTTCGATTAAGCTGTCTAACTGTGCATAGTCGCTTTGGTTAATGATGAGTATAGCGCGAGCCATAAAATCCTGTACTGCGCTGCGTGTGGTATTGAGCTCTTCAAACTGTTCAGGGGTAAATATTTTGTGGTTATTATCGATGTGCTCGTAGATTGGCTCTGTGACGTATGATAGACAGTGTGCCAGTTCGCGTAAGTAGTCAATTACCTGAATATAGTATAAGCTGGAGTCGATGGCTTGCTCCTGAAGCTTTTTTACAGTTGGATAAACGTTAGTTTTAAGCTTTTTCACCTTTTTATTCAGCGTCTTCACCTCTTTATTAATTTCTTTCAGGCTGCGTCTGTCTTCGGCCTCAAAATCATAAAGGGCTTGCACGTATAGTTGTTCGGCTTTTTTCAGGATATCAGTAACGCTGTATTTGCATTTTTCCAATACATTTTCAACAGGTATTTCGCCATTGACTTCCTCAATCTCAAACTCATCAATTTCGGTTTCCGAATTTGTTTTTTTCTTATGGGTAAGGTGGGTTCTGAACACAACATAAATGGCGATGGCTATGAGTATAATGACAAACCAGGTGCCGATGGTGCTAATTAATGCCGCCATGATAAAAGCTACCGTAAATGCAGAAAAGGCTGTGAAGAACCAGCCGCCAATAACGGATAATACGCCGGTGATTCGATAAACGGCACTCTCGCGTCCCCAGGCGCGGTCGGCCAGTGAGCTACCCATGGCTACCATAAAAGTAACGTAGGTAGTTGAAAGTGGTAGCTTCATGTTGGTGGCTATGGAGATAAGGATGCTGGCCACCACTAGGTTAACTGAAGCACGCAGCATATCAAAAGCCGGAGCTTCCTTGCCCAGTACCTTGCGTCGTTCTTCGTAGTTCGTGGCGTCAAATTGCCGGCTGATCAGCCGACTTAGCGATTTTGGCAGTATTTTTTTAAAAGTATTAGAGGTATTGATGGAGGCACGAACGATGGAACGAGCGAAATAGGATGAGCCAAAGCGTTCATCGCCCTCCTGTTGTCGGCTTAAGTCGAGCGAGGTCTTCACTACAGCCTTGGCTTTCTTGGAGGTCCATAAGGTTACTACCATAATGGCACCGGCTATAATAAGCATATAAGTAGGAGTACTTACCTCTCCCGTTAGTGCATTCATGCCGGTATTCACGTCGCCTGTTGCTGTGAATATTTTAAATGATTCAAACCCGGCCAGTGGAACCCCAATGAAGTTAACCAGGTCGTTTCCGGCAAAGGCCATGGCCAGTGCGAAGGTGCCTGTCAGTACAATAATTTTCAGGATATCAGTTTTAAACAGGAGCTTAAGCCCTTGGAGGATAACGGTCCAACCAACCAGGCTGAGGGCTATAATAGTTAAGCCGTTATTTTTGATCCACTCTTTGGAGGCAGCATCCATAAAAGAAGCCCCTTTGGCTCCTTTAACAAGTATAAAGTAGGTGATGGCTGTGATAGCGATACCACCCCATATTGCGCCAAAATAAATGAGACGTCGCCAATAGTCAAACGAAAAGATAAGCCTTGTAAAATACTGTATCAAAGCTCCTGCGCTAAATGAGATGACTACGGATAGCAAGATGCCGATGATGATGGCTAATGCCTTGGCGGTATTAATATGATCGCTTAGGCTCAGATCCGGGTTATTTGACATCTTTACAAGAGCAATGGCTACTGCGGCACCCAGAATTTCAAAAACAATGGATACCGTAGTGGATGTGGGCATCCCAAAGGTGTTAAATACATCCAGCAGTATTACATCGGTAATCATCACAGCCAGAAAAATGATCATAATCTCTGAGAAGATGAAGTATTGAGGGTTGAAAATACCCTTGCGTGCTACCTCCATCATGCCGCTCGAAAAGGTGGCGCCAAACAGGATGCCTGCAGCAGCTACTATCATAATATATTTGTATGGTGCTGCCTTAGCGCCAATGGCTGAATTCAGAAAGTTGACCGCATCGTTACTTACTCCAACAATCAGGTCTGAAATGGCAAGTACAAAAAGTACTGCGACCAATACTAAATATATATTTTCCATCAGAAAAGTAGTTTAATGTTTTTTTGCGCGGCAAACTAACCATGTACTGTGCTGCCTGATGTTGATTTAATATTAGGTGAATGTTAACTTTGTGTTAACGCTCATTAAGTTAGGCTATTCTTTCTACTTTTTCAAGAGCTGAAAGGCATTAGGCTAGTTATACAGAGGATATGTGCGAGGGAATAAATCTGTGTTATTATCGTTAGTGAGTCCTCATATCTTAAAAGGTTTTTTGTAGTTTTGCGCTACTTTTGCAATAAAATAGGGCAAGTAAGTGATAAACTTGTAGATGATGCTTATCTTAAAGAGGTGAAAGCAGTCTTTAAAAATGGATTGAATGAGTGTTGGAAATATAATTGAGGGTATTAAAATTGGCATGTTAGCGTCTATACCTCTGGGCCCTATTGGTGTTTTGGTGGTGCAGCGTACACTTAACAAAGGTCATCTTTCAGGCTTTATATCAGGTTTGGGGGCGGCGCTTTCGGATACTATTTATGCCATTATTGCCGGTTTTAGTCTATCTTTTATTATTGGTTTTGTTGAATCGCAATTGTTATGGATTCAGATTTTTGGCGCTATCATTTTAATATTGCTGGGGCTTAAAATATTTTATACCAATCCGGCTATTCAATTGCGACGTCAGAAGAAGAAAAGTACCAGTTTGCTGCAGGATTTTCTTTCTACCTTTGCACTTACTATAGCTAACCCATTGGCTGTGTTTCTGTTCCTGGCATTTTTTGCCAGCTTTAGGGTTGTGGGTACTGAAAATACAGCTTTTGATAATCTTCTGCTCATCATGGGGGTAATGGCCGGGGCTGCTGCCTGGTGGTTGATTCTAAGTTCTCTGATTAATTTATTTCGCTCCAGAATTAACTTAAGACGCCTTTTTTGGATCAATAAGATTGCGGGAAGTACCATTATTGTATTGGTGGTGCTGGCTTTCAGCATCTGGGTAGGGCAGGAGTATCTTTTCTAGTAGATATAATATTAAAGGCCATCTCATGCGAGACAGCCTTTCTTAATTTTTTCATCATTGATGATGAGTACGATATTTCCTGTAGGTTAAGGAAATTTAGGAAACTGCTGAAAGTCAGGGTCACGCTTTTCAAGGAAAGCATTACGTCCTTCCTGGGCTTCTTCCATCAGGTAAAACATTAGTGTTGCATCACCAGCCATCTCCATAATACCCGTTTGTCCGTCCAGCTCGGCATTTAAGCCTCGTTTAATCATGCGCAGTGCCATAGGGCTGCGTTGAAGCATCGTTTTGCACCATTCTACCGTCGTATCTTCCAGTTCTTCCAAAGGCACTACGGTGTTAACAAGTCCCATGTCTTCTGCTTCTTTGGCCGAATATTGTTTGCACAGGAACCATATTTCACGGGCTTTTTTCTGCCCCACGTGGCGCGCCAGGTACGATGAACCAAATCCACCATCGAAACTACCTACTTTGGGACCACTCTGTCCGAAGAGGGCACTGTCAGCTGCAATGGTGAGGTCGCATACCACATGCAGAACATGACCACCGCCAATGGCATATCCGTTCACCATGGCTACCACTGGTTTGGGTAGTGAGCGAATGCGCTTATGTAGGTCAAGTACATTTAGGCGGGGCACGCCACCTTCGTCGATATAACCACCATGGCCTTTAACATTTTGGTCGCCGCCCGAGCAGAATGCCTTATCACCTTCTCCGGTGAGAACAACAACGCCAATATCCTGACGTTCGCGACAGATGTCAAAGGCATCAATCAGCTCCTTTACGGTTTTGGGTCGAAAGGCATTATAAACGCGTGGTCGGTTGATGGTTATCTTACCTATGCCCTCAAAGAATTCAAATTTAATATCTTCATATTCTTTTACTGATGTCCAGTTACGTTGACTCATAATTCCTCTTTTAAGCATTTAAAATACGATTTAAGTACACCCGCATTTTCTTTGGCTGGTGTTTTTACTTCTAATAGAATGGGTTGCTCACTATCAGCAAACAATTGTTGCAGACAATCGTCCATGGATGCTTCACTGTCGGCATGCAAGTATTTCAGCCCATACATTTCGGCAAGTGGTTTCATGTTTAGTTGGTGAGCAGCTTCGAAATACGTCTCCAGCTCATCAGTATTTGATGGGCCCGGTATAAAACGAAAAATACCTCCCCCGCCGTTGTTGATTACAACAATACGCAACTTATTGCTCATGTATTTGTTCCACAGTCCATTGCTGTCGTAAAGGAAGGAAAGGTCGCCCACGATCAGAAGTGTGGGCTGCTGGCTGATATGACAGGCACCCACGGATGTGCTGAGACTTCCGTCAATGCCGCTTGTGCCTCGGTTACAAAAGCTATTGCGGTTGTAGAAGGCCGTAAATAGCTGGGCGTAACGTATGGTAGAGCTGTTACCCCATTGAAGCTGCCAGTTTTCGGGTAGCTGTTTGGCCAGCACAGCGTGTGCCTTTAAGTCATTCCAGGTTGTTTTAGACAGGTATTCATCATGGTGTTGAACCGATCGCTCGTTTCGTTTATGCCAGGTATTAGCATAACGGCTTTTCACCGGGCTAACGCGGGGTAGCAGTTGCTTAAAAAAGTCGAGCGGTGTGGACTGTATGCTTATACTCAACTGCTGGTAGGTATCAAAGTGATGATGAACAGGGCTGATGTGCCAGTGTTCCTTGGCTTTGTAGCTTCTCAAAAAGCTTTTAATCATTTTTGATACTACCGCACCATCCGTGGTGATGAGCAGGGAGGGTTTAAAAAAGTGAGCTTCGTCTTCGGTAATGGTCGATACTACTTTATCTACTCCTGCTATTATTTTACCACCAACTAGGTTAGAAGTGTTCTCGACCAGCACAACAATCTGTTCAAGGTCAGCCAGCTTTTCTACGATTGTCTGAAGTGCATCATTAGGAGTTTGTTGCCCTACAATGAGTAATACCTTGTCGTGCTTGTGCCATGCCTCGCACAATTCATCCATATCCTGATCGGCAATGCATCCGGTGGCTCTCAGCTGTTTTACAGGAGGTTTATGTTCCTCAGGGTGTACGGTTTTGCCATAGAGGGGTTCGTCCAAAGGAACATTGATATGTACCGGTCCGGCCATGTTGTGGCGGCAATGGAAAAAGGCCTCACTCACCAGTCGGTTAACATACCAGGTGTTGGCATTTTTAGAGGTTGGTAGTACGCAGCTGTATTTCACAATATTATCCAGTGCACCCGTCTGGCGTATGGTTTGTCCGTCGCCCTGATCAATCCATTCCATGGGGCGATCGGCACTGATTACCAATAAGGGTATGTTTTGGTAATAGGCTTCGGCAATGGCCGGTGCATAGTTAAGTAAGGCTGAACCACTTGTGCATACGAGCGCAACAGGTCGTCCGGTTTGCTGCGCCATGCCCAGGGCAAAAAATGCGGCACTGCGCTCGTCCACAATGCTGAAACATTGAATATCGGGGCAGGCATTAAAGGTGATGGTTAGTGGCGCATTGCGAGAACCCGGTGAAATGACCACTTCGCGCAGTCCTTCAGTCAGGCATATATCAATTAATGTTTTAACAACTTTTTTATCAGAAACGGCTTTATTCATAGCAATGCAAAGGTTAAATATTTTTTATAACCGACAAAAGTGTCTCGGCCTTAAGGGCAGTTTCCTGCCACTCCTTTTCAGCTACGCTGTCAATGGTCAATCCTCCGCCTACATAAAGGCAGGTGGCATCTTCGGTAAGGCTCAAACAGCGTATGTTAACATAAAATTCGTAATGGCCATTCTTTACCGGCCCCAGAAAACCTGCGTAATATCGTCGCTCATGCTGCTCGGTGTCAGTAATCAGGTTGAAGGCATTTTCTTTGGGCAACCCACATACAGCAGGCGTTGGGTGCAAATCGTATAAAATGCCGATGTGATTACCGTTAGTTTTTTGCATCTCAAATTGAAAGCGGGAGCATAAGTGTTTGACTTGTCCGGCGCTAATCGTTTCGGCGTTTTTATATTCAATGCTGTCTACCTGATGGTGTATCAGTACATTCTCAATAAATTCGGTTACCAGACCCTGTTCTTTTAGTTCTTTTTCCGACCACTTAGCCGATGGTGTATTGGGCAGGGTGCCGGCCAGCGATACGGTTGACAGTCGCTGTCCATCGTGTTTGAGCAGTAGTTCGGGACCTGCACCCATCCAGGTGCCACCATTGGGTGTGCTGATGGCATAAACAAAGGCGTGGGGATATTTCTGTCTCAGCGCCTCAAACACTCGGGGTACGCTGTTGGAAGGTAGATGGGGTCCTTTCACCGTGCGCGATAGAATTACTTTCGACAGTTGATTATTGGTAATGGCATTATGCATTTTATCAAAATGTGCTACATAGTCGCTATAATCATCTGCTTTTTGAGGGGCACGATTTTTCTCTGTTTTAAAAAGTGACCCAATCAGCTTTTGCTCATTTTTGGCGAGTTGTGTAAAGGTGGCACTAAAATGTGTTGGGATAAAAATACCTGGGGTGATGGTGTTGTCAAAGGGCTCAAATACAAAGCCATCGCTGGTCAGATGATGCTCGTTGATGCCGTTGTGTATAAGCTCAGCATTACCAAGAATAATCTGTGAATCACTTTGATAAGGGGCACGATATAATACCACCGAATCAAAATGCTTTTCTTCAAGTACCTGTTCTAATTTTTTTTTCACTTTTCAAGCTTGATAGTCGCTGCAAAGATATAATAAACCCTGCAATTAGAGGTGCGTGGCGCTGGTTTTGTTGGTAAGCAAAGGGTATGGTAGCAATAAAGTGTGTGGTTTGTTTGATGAGTAAAATTGTGGTTCCTTAAATTGTCGTTATTATTCACTCGATAGAGTGATAGTAGGCGTTAGCAAAAAAATGTAAAGAACGCCAGAAGCCGTGTGTTATTGCTTTCTGGCGTTTATTTAAGGCTTATACTGCCGTGCGTAATGTCGCCTTTATTGGCGACACTCATTTAATTCCATTAAGGCCTCTTTCGGCTAAATCCACTTTACATAATTGAAGTCCTGGCGATGTGGTAAAGCCTTATTACAGGCATACACACGCAGGCCAAAATCAAAAATACCCGGGTCTTGTAATTCAAGGTCCAGTTCATAAAAGGCGAGGGTGTCCACCTTGCGTTTCTGCTTGAATTTGCGGGTGGTAATGGGTGTTTTCTGATGATTATCAGAGGAGGTGCGAATTACCAGCTCAACACAAATATTCTCCTCAATGAGTGTTTTAAGATCCAGAGCTACTTCCAGGTGGTACGATTCGCCCGATAGGTATTTGTGTTTGGGGGTGCTCGGTGCATCTACTGATACTACTTCAATGGTATCCCATGCCGACAGAACCTTCTGCTTCCAGGCTGCTATGCTTTTTACCTGTTCAAAGCTATTTTGTCTTAGCTTCAGGATGCGCTCATACATGGGCGCATAATAGCGTTTTTTATAGTCATCCATCATGCGCTTAGTGGTGTAATCGGGCGCAATCTCAGCAATGCAATTTTTGATATACTTCACCCAGTCATGGGGGATGTTGTTTTCATCCCGTTTGTAAAACAGCGGTACAATTTCGTTTTCCAGCATAGAATAGATGGTTTGTGCATCTAATTCATCCTGGTAATCCTGATTCTCATAAGTGCGTTTCTCTGTTAGTGCCCATCCGGCTCCCTTGCGATAACCTTCGAGCCACCATCCGTCCAGCACGCTAAAATTCATCACTCCGTTCATTACGGCTTTTTCACCTGAGGTGCCTGAAGCCTCTAAGGGTCGAGTGGGTGTATTCATCCATATATCAACTCCTTTTACCAGTATTTGCCCCAGCTCCATGTCATAATTTTCAAGGAAGAGTATTTTACCTACAAACTCGGGTCGACGTGATATATCCACAATCAGTTTAATCAGATCCTGACCGGCTTTATCAGCCGGGTGTGCTTTGCCCGCAAAAATAAACTGAACGGGCTTATCCGGGTTATTCAGGATTTTTGAGAGGCGGTCTATGTCGCTGAACAAAAGGTGTGCTCGTTTATAGGTTGCAAAGCGTCTGGCAAAACCGATGGTAAGCGTGTTTTCATTAATGGTGTCGATAATGTCCACCAGGCGCCTGGGATCCTCAAAGCGTCGTATCCAGTTACGATGAAAGCGCTCCTTGGTATAGTCAATCAGCTGTTTACGCAAAGTGTTTTTAGTGCCCCAAATCTTTTCGTCAGCAATGCTGTGTATTTTTTGCCAATGATTTTGGTTCGACAGGTCGTTGATAAAGTCCTTGTCAAATACTTCTTCGTAGAGGGTGCGCCACTCTTTGGCAGTCCAGGTGGGGTAGTGTACCCCGTTGGTTACATAGCCTATGTGGAGTTCCTCGGGGAAGTAGCCATCATATAGGTTGTTAAACATTTCCTGCGATATTTTACCATGTAGCCAGCTTACACCATTCATGGCAACAGAGGTGTGTGCTGCCAAGTTGCTCATGGAGAATTTCTCTTTACTGTCAAGTGGGTTAGCCCGGCCAAGTGCCAGGAATTTATCCCAGCTGATACCCAACTCATCGGGTATGTAATAGAGGTAATGACGAATCATATCGGGCGCAAAGGTATCGTGACCTGCCGGCACGGGCGTGTGCGTAGTAAAGAGGGAGGTGGCTCGCACAATCTCCAGTGCTTCGTCGTATGAATAACCTTCTATAATTAACTGTCGTAAGCGTTCTACATTAATCAGGGCCGCGTGTCCCTCGTTGCAGTGGTATAGGTCGGGGGCAATCTCCAGCTCGTCCAGGGCGCGTATTCCACCAATACCCAGTAAAATCTCTTGTTTGATGCGGTTGTCCCAGTCGCCACCATAGAGCTGGTGCGTGATGGTACGGTCTTGTTTACTGTTTAGGTCAGTTTCAGTATCGAGCAAGTATAGCTTGATGCGTCCTACATTTACTTGCCAGATGAGGGCTTTTACATTGCGTCCTTCCAGGTGAAAATTAATGGTTTTGGGTATGCCGGCTGCATCGCGCACCAGAGTAACGGGTAGAAAAGAGAATTTCTGTGCGTTTAGTTCCACTAGTTGCTCCCCATTGAGCGAGAGACGTTGTGTGAAATAGCCGTACTTATAAAGGAAGCCGATGGCCACCATATTTACTTTCGAATCACTGGCCTCTTTCAGGTAATCGCCGGCCAGGATACCTAAACCACCCGAGTATATTTTCATGGTGTCACTAAGCCCGTATTCCATACTGAAATATGCGATTTGTGGCTGATTTTCATCGGGTTTGTCGCTCATGTAGTTTTGAAAACGCTGGTAAACAGCTTTGTAGTGTTCAATAAAATCCTGATCTTGCTCCAACTCCCTTAGGCGGGCACTACTGATTGATTTGAGCAATGCGATCGGGTTTTTCTTAACCTTGCGCCATAAAATCGGATCGATGGAAGCAAACAAGTCGATGGCTTGATAATTCCAGCACCACCACAGGTTTTTCGATAGTTTCTCAAGTCCCAACAAAGAGGCCGGAAGATTCGATTCAACGATTAATTTGCGCCACTGTAGCTGATTGCTTTTTGCAACCTTAAGGTGCTTGGTTTCGTGCTTATCTTTTCCCTTGTTCATATTGTTTTTAATGGCTATTTCGTAGGCTTTGTAGTAATATCCGATAAAGTTTTTCCAGAGGGCCTTGTTTGCAATTGAGCGAGCATTTACACGGTAGGCCTGAATGTTGTCGTCCGATAGGAGGGCGAAGCGTTGTATATAATGACTCATATTCAGAATGAGTTCATGGCTGTTGGCATCGCTGCGGGTAATTACTTCAACACCGCCTTTGCCCTGTTCATCAATTTGGGTTACCCACTTGCCAAAACCGGCCAGGGAGGTGGTGATGGTAGGTACACCAAAGGCTATGCTCTCCATGGGTGTGTAGCCCCAGGGCTCGTAATAGGATGGAAACACCGACAAATCAAGACCCATCAGCAGGTCGTAGTAGGGCTTATTAAAGATTCCGTCCTGCCCTGTAAGGTAGGAGGGTACAAATATGACCTTTACCTTGTCCTCGGGTTTATTGGTAAAGCCCAGGCTTTTAATCTTATTGAGTATGGGGTCGTCATCTACATTGCCCAGGTAGTGGGTGATGAAAGGTGACACCAGCATTTCATCTTTTCTGTTTTGTGATAGGTTTTCCAATAGGTCTTTACGAGGACCGCGCTGATCGCCGGGTATAAAGAAGAATGCAACCATTTCGCGCTCATGAACCTTGTCGTGGTTGATGTGTGACAGTGTATCCAGAAAAATATCGAGTCCTTTGTTCTTAAATTCATAACGCCCACCGGTGCCCAGTAGTAGGACGTCATCGGACAAAGAATGACCCAGCAGGCATTCGGTCACGTTTTTTAGCAGCTGTTGCGATGTGGTTCGCTTTTGTTGCAGGAGTGTTTCTTCTGGTACAAAATCATCTTCAAAACCGTTAGGCATTACTACATCAACGCCCTTACCATAAAACTGTTTACACTCGCGTGCCGTAATTTCACTTACCGTGCTCAGGCAGTCGGCTGCCAGGGCTGCTTTTTTCTCTAGCGAGCATTTGGCCGATACGTTGTATTGAGAGGTTTTTTGTTGTATGTCAAACTGATAGAGATGATCATAAAGGGCTTCATTATTGCTGGCCAGTACCCGTCCCAGCATGGTGGCATGGGTAGTAAAGAGGGTGGCTATCTCGGGCATGCGGTGCTCAATATACAGGCAGCCTGCGCCTGTCATCCACTCGTGAAAGTGTGCCACTACTTTCTCGCGCACCGAGATGCGTTCTTTCACAAAGCTCTCAATAATCTGTCCGGCTGCATAGCCAAAAATGGTGGGTTCGTGGTAGTCGTCAGCGCCATAGAGTGATTCTAAACGGTATATCTCCCACATTTTGGCATAAAAGGCATCCCTGTCTTTCAGCAGGGGCTTAAAGTCAATGAGTATCACCAGGGGTTCGCCAGGTATTTTCCATCGCCCAATGCGAAAGGGGATATTTAGTTTGGCTGCTTTTTGTCGCCATTCAGGAAAGAGCGTAGGGTCTTCACTAAACTCTTTATTAATCTGCTCATTATCATTGAAATCAGGACCAATATAGATAATATTGTCTTTAAAGCTTTGCTTAAGAGTTAAGGCCTTGGTAGAGATGACCGTATGAATGCCACCTACCTTATTGCAGACTTCCCAACTAACTTCGAAAATAAAATCCGGCGTTGGCTTTATTTTTTTCATACCCACAAGTTTAAAATTAATAGATATTATAAAAAATCATCGCACATCCCCACGTGCTGAACCCTAATTAGCTTAGATGGTGTTTGTTACCCAACGAATATATGAATATCTGTATTGACTCATCATTTTTTCAGTGTGGGTATATTTGTTTTTGTAGCTTTCTGATCTCCGCTTCATATTGCTTTATCTGTTTATCTTTCTTCATAAGCTCGCTCTCCTGATTGGAAGCCTGTGCTTTCTCCTCAAGCAGGGATTTAACCCGCAATTCAAAATCACTCAGCACATTCATGTAGTTGATAAAGGCATCGTAGGGCGAGTTGTAGGGGTTGTAATATGCATGTATATTGTTGTCTGAGAAGAATTTGGTGCACATGTAGTAAAAGTGACTACTGCATTGCAGGTAATTCCAGTCCTTGTTGATGCGCTTATTGTTTAGTTCGACCACAGGCTGGCGTAAGCGGTAAAGCTTCGCAAAGGCTTCGTCCTGCAGCGCGTTACCCAGCCAGGCTGACAGATCGCGTTCTTCGTCTACCCAGGAGATAGGATGAGGTACGTGTGCTGCTGCAATGGGTTGCAGCGTGCGTATGGCTTCCGATGGTGTGGTAAACTCAAAGCTGCCCTCCTCCAGTACTGTTGACGGTAGGTGCTTTAGAAACTCAAAGATGCCCGATTCTTTCTTTTGGTGATTACCAAAGGTTTCGTAGTCCATGAAAATATTCACAATTTCTTCCTTGGCATCCAGCTGCTTCAGCCAGTTCATCATCTTTTCGGTAGTAAGGGGCCACTCGTTCCATTCCTGCTGGCCAAAGCGCATGGATATATCATTACTCAGCGCGTAGTTGCGCATCAGTAGTTTTAGCTTGGGATTAATGGCGTTGCAGTATAGGTAGTTGGGGCTTTTCCAGCCGAGTATATGTTTAGCTCCTTCGGTAATCATACCTTTGAAGCCCATGCTGGCAACCGTGTTACCTATCTCATCGGAATAGATCAACTCTGTATTTCGAAAAACTTTGGGTTTCTGACCAAATAATTCTTCAATGCGTCGGCTGTGTGTCATTACCTGGGCCTTAAATTCTTCCTGATCTTTAAGCGATGCCAATGAGTGAGCGTCTGTCTCGGCAATAAATTCAACCCCGCCGGTGTTGGCTAATTGTCTAAAGCTATCAATCATTTCAGGTGCGTAAGAGGCAAACTGATCCAACGCAGTGCCGGTGATGGAAAAACTGACCTTAAACTGCTTGTCATGGTTTTTCAGTAGCGACAAAAGTATATTGTTGGCCGGCAGGTAGCTCTCCTTAATTATCTTGCGAATGATGGATTCGTTGGTAAAATCATCGTAGTAATAATGGTCGTAGCCAATATCAAAGAAACGGTATCTTTTAAGGCGCAGAGGTTGATGAATTTGAAAGTATAGACAAATGGATTTCATTGTATTCTAGTTTTTTAGGGATGAGTAAGTAATGTTGATGGCCTGGGTATAGACTTGATATACATGTCGTGCGGCATTGGTCCACTTAAGGTTATCCACCTCTTCTTTGCCTTTTTCCTTAAAGGTGGCCGATAGTGAGTTGTAGTTAATGAGTCCATAAATGGCGTCGGCCAGGGCATCGATGTCCCAGTAATCGACCTTAATGGCGTGGGTGAGTATTTCGGATACGCCCGATTGCTTGGAAATGATGACCGGCACGTTGGACTGCATGGCTTCGAGTGGTGAAATGCCGAAAGGCTCAGATACTGAGGGCATCACATAAACATCACTCATGGTAAACATCTTAAATACATCATCGCCCCGCAGGAAACCAGTGAAGTGGAAGCGGTCGGTAATGCCCAGCTGAGCCGCACGATCTACCATTTTTTCCAGCATATCGCCACTGCCGGCCATTACAAAGCGGACATTGTCGGTGCGTTGCAACACGGCATGTGCAGCCTCCACAAAATACTCAGGGCCCTTTTGCATGGTGATTCGACCAAGGAAGGTCACTACCTTCTCGCGTACACCCTTTTTAATGCTGTTCTTCTGTGTTGCGTTAACCGGTTCTACGGCGTTGTAAACCGTTTCTACTTTGGCCGGATCTTGTCCGCATTTATCTATCACTATCTGACGGGTTAAGTTACTCACCGCAATGATGCGGTCGGCAGCATCCATGCCCATTTTTTCAATCTCAAAAACCGCGGGGTTAACGTTGCCGCCGCTGCGATCGAAATCCGTGGCATGTACATGCACCACCAGGGGCTTACCTGATATTTCTTTGGCGGCAATGCCAGCCGGATAACATAGCCAGTCGTGGGCATGTATTACGTCATGTTCATTATCGTGGCTGATGGTTGAAGCTACATAGGCGTATTTATAAATTTCATCAATAAGATTGGTGCCGTAGGTGCCAGAAAATTCAAGCTTTCCTTCTGTGTTGACCTTGAATAATTTATCTTTCCCAAATACATCGGCTTCGCGAAAGGAATAATACTCTTCGGGGTCGTTGTAAGGAATCAGTCTCGAATCCACTTCTAAATAGGTGTGTTTGCTCTTAAATTGCTGTATGTGGCTTTGAACCTGCTTGATATGCGTATTGTTGGCGCCAATTAGTTTCATTTTGCGCTGATCTTCATCACCATAAGCTTTAGGTACCACAAAAATGATGTCGAGATCGTTGATTTGTGATAATCCTTTCGTTAAACCGTAGCAAGCGGTGCCCAGTCCACCGGATATGTGAGGAGGAAACTCCCAGCCAAACATTAATACTTTCATTCGCTCAGTTCTTTTGTTAGGTTATCGATCATTTTACCCACCCTGATGATTTCAGCAACGCTGAGAGCATAGGAGGTGGCTTCATTCGGTTTGTATGGAGGATTGCCATCGTATAACTGTGATATTGAGCCGATGCCGTGTTCATTAACGCAGTCTTCAAATCCTTCGTATAATCGCTTAATATGAGCAATACCCGAATTTTTGTAGAGTGATAAATAGGCATCGGCATAGTGACCAAATAGCCAAGGAAACACCGAGCCATTGTGAAAAGATTTGTTGCGCTCATATTCGTTGCCATTGATGATTCCCACATAATCTGGATTATCGGGCGATAGTGTGCGGAGGCCGCGGGGCGTCAGCAGATCTCGTTCGATTTTATCAAGGATGGTCTTTTTTTGCTCTGCTTGTAAGCAGGAATGGGGCAAGGAGGCGGCAAAAAGCATG
Source organism: uncultured Carboxylicivirga sp. (assembly GCA_947491945.1). Lineage (GTDB taxonomy): Bacteria > Bacteroidota > Bacteroidia > Bacteroidales > Marinilabiliaceae > Carboxylicivirga > Carboxylicivirga longa. The sequence continues at coordinate 440,956 of CANLLN010000001.1, forward strand.
TTGGGGCGGGTGCTCCAACTGGTATAGTCATCGGTTGCGTAGTCTGCCAGATACTCCTTTTCGGCGTTCCAAAAAACGGCATTGAAGCTGTTTGTGATTTTCTCAGGCAGATCTTTCCATTTACTGATAAAGGTGCGGTCGCGCGTGGTGGCTGCAAGCTCCAGTGTAAAGCAAACGGCATTGTACCAAAGGGCATTGATCTCCACTAAATAACCCATTCGTTGTTGCAGAAAGGTGCCGTTGTTTCTTACCTTCATCCAGGTAACTCCCTTTTGTCGAACCCATAAAAGGCCATTGTCATGAAGGTCAATAGGTAGGTGAGATCCCTGCTGATACGTGTTGAGTATGGTTTTTAATGTGCGTTTATATTTTTGCCATACATTTTTTTTGTCAGCACCGTATTCAATGTATTTCTGGAGGGTCCAGAAGAACCAAAGGGGCACATCCACCGAGGTGCGTTCATTGTTAAGGCTTGGATCGGGCGAAAAACGATGAAGCAGCTTTTGGCTAGTGGCATCCAATATGCTTAGAAAGGTTTTTTCATCGTTGCGGGCCAGGCATAGGCCCGGAATCGCCAGGTATGTGTTGCGTTCGCTATAGCTGAGAAAGGGCAGTCCGTTGATGACGCTGGTCGCCTTCCCTTTGCGCGCAATGGATAGCTCTGCTGCGTTGTCCATGCAGCGTTCAAAGCTATCGCGACTGACCCATTTTTTTATTTCAGCATTAAACTGGCGTACCATAAATGCTGGGTTGGCCACTTTGGTTCCTGCTGCAAAAATAATGGGTACTTCTTTTTTCATGCGCAGCTCAAAGTAACCCGGCACAAAAAGATCTTCATGGCAGTCGTATCCACGTTTTTTCTCTTCTGTATATTCAATGTCGTGGTACCAATCGGGTACGTGAATAAACTCAGACTCGCGCGAAGTTTGCATATAAAGGGTTGGAAAGCCTTCGTAAAGCTTTAGGCTGATGCCATTATTGACTTTACCGGTGCGTGTATTAGCAGTCATGTTAGCGCGGGTAAGGTCGTGTATATTGCGAAAGGCAACAAAGGGTTGAAAGCGGATTACTGTGGGAGACTGAGCCTCCAAAAGAGTATACTTAATCAATATGCGCTGTTCTTTTTCTACCAGTAACTGTTCTTTCTTTAATTTAATATCCCCCACCTGATAGGTGATGGCCGGGGTGGGGTCTACCTCGTATTCGCTAATATATTTATGTCCTCTGGGCTGATAGGTGCCCGGATATCTATGAATGCCCAGATTAAACTCGGCACCTCGCTGTATGAGCGTTTCATCGACCGATGATAGCAGCACATGATTCTGTCCGTTAAAAGTGTTGATTGGGCAGATGAGTAGGCCGTGATATTTACGTGTATTGCAGTTTATTATGGTTGAACTGGCGAAAGATCCCGCTTTATTGGTTCGTAAAAATTCTCTTTGTAGCGAGTACTCTGTGTTGACCAGTTGTGCTTTATCAAATTTAAGGTAACTCATACGCAAATGGTAATTGCTGGATTATACAATGTTTATGTTGGCCTACTTTCTTTTCTTGCAATGATTATTATTGTGACTCCCTTCGGGAACAGTTCCGTAAAAATGGACTTTTGTTAGTGCTTGTATGTGAGGTGTTAATCTTCCATTACTCTCTCAAATTTAAGTATTTTTATAATCAAAGCGAGAAAAAATGCGATGAAAATCATTTTTTTAATGATTAAGAGTATTCGGTAGAAAAATGCAAGCTTATTCGCATTGCTTGTGTTAATTTGAAGCTATATCTGAGTATCTGGTTGCAATATAGCTCCCTTTACCCTGAAGAAGTATGTGATTTTTACTAGGTATTAATTGTGGTGAGGCATAATATTTGGGTGGGGTAGTGAATAAAAAAACAGCTCATATGTGATTTTTTGTCATGTAAAACAATGAAATACCGACAAAATGACTCCCTTGTACTTGCTTAGTATGTCGGTGTGGCGTGCTTTATCATCGGGCATGGGTTTTGACTGAGTTTTTTAAAATTAAACAAGCCATGAACTTCAATAATTATACAATTAAATCGCAGGAGGCCATTCAGCAAGCGCAACAGATTGCGCAGGGCCTGGAGCATCAGCAAATTGAAAATGCCCATATATTGAAGGGTGTTTTTGCTGTTGACGAAAATGTATTGCCTTTCATACTTAATAAGCTCGGAGTAAATACCGGTGTTTTTCAGAATACCTTGGATAGTGTGCTGCAAAGTTACCCAAAGGTGCAGGGGGGTGATCTCATGTTGTCGCGTCAGGCGGGCGAGATGCTTACTAAGGCAGCTGCTAAGGCTAAGGCTATGAAGGATGAATATGTATCCATCGAACATATATTGCTGGCCATGTTAAGTGCTAAAGATGAGTTGGCCCGAATGATGAAAGACAGTGGTGTTGCCGAGAAAGAGCTGATGGCAGCCATTGATGAGCTGCGCAAAGGTAAGCGTGTGACTTCTCAGTCGCAGGAAGAGACCTATCAGTCCCTGGAGAAATACGCCCGCAATTTGAATGCGTTGGCCAATGAGGGAAAGCTCGACCCGGTGATAGGTCGTGATGATGAGATACGCCGTATCCTTCAGATATTATCGCGCCGTACCAAGAATAACCCTATGCTGGTAGGTGAGCCTGGTACCGGTAAAACAGCCATTGCTGAGGGGCTGGCACATCGTTTGGTGCGCGGTGATGTACCCGAGAACCTGAAAGATAAAATTATTTACTCTCTGGATATGGGAGCTCTGATTGCCGGGGCTAAATATAAAGGAGAGTTTGAGGAGCGCCTGAAGGCTGTGGTAAAAGAAGTGGTGTCGGAAGAAGGTCGTATAGTATTGTTTATCGATGAGATACATACACTGGTTGGAGCCGGTGGTGGTCAGGGGGCCATGGATGCGGCCAATATTCTGAAGCCTGCATTGGCGCGGGGTGAGTTGCGTGCCATCGGTGCCACTACACTTGATGAGTTTCAGAAGTATTTTGAGAAGGATAAGGCCTTGGAGCGCCGGTTTCAGAAGGTGATGGTGAACGAGCCGGATAAGGAAAGTGCCATCTCTATCCTGCGCGGCATTAAAGATCGCTACGAGAAACATCATAAGGTGCGGATAAAGGATAGTGCTATTATTTCGGCTGTGGAGCTGTCGCATCGCTATATCAGTGATCGTTTCCTGCCCGATAAGGCTATTGACCTGATGGATGAAGCGGCCTCAAAGCTTCGTTTGGAGATGAATTCCAAACCCGAGGAGTTGGATGTGCTCGATCGTCGCATTATGCAATTTGAGATTGAACTGGAGGCTATTAAGCGGGAGAATGATAAACCGAAGATTACACAGATTAAAAAGGAGCTGGCCGATTTAAAGGAGCGACGCAATAGTATTTATGCCAAATGGGAGACCGAGCGCAAGGCTGCCGAAGATGTGCAGGCCATAAAAACACGTATTGATCAGCTTAAACAGGAGGCAGATCGCGCCGAACGTGAAGGTGATTTTGGTCGTGTGGCCGAGTTGCGTTATGGTATGATTAAGACAGAAGAGGGTAAACTGGATGAGGCGCAGCGGCTGGTGAATGAAAATCAGGAGAATGCCTTGATTAAAGAGGAGGTGACCAGCGATGATATTGCCGAGGTGGTGGCACGCTGGACCGGTATTCCGGTTTCTAAGATGATGAGTAGTGAGCGCGAAAAGCTATTGCGGCTCGAAGATGAACTGCACCGCCGTGTAGTGGGTCAGGACGAAGCCATTGAGGTGGTGTCGGATGCTGTGCGGCGTTCGCGTGCCGACCTTCAGGATAGTCGGCGACCCATCGGTTCTTTCCTGTTTTTAGGTACTACAGGAGTGGGTAAGACCGAACTGGCCAAAACCCTGGCTGACTATCTTTTTAACGATGAAAACGCCCTGACGCGCATCGATATGAGTGAGTATCAGGAGCGGCATGCGGTGAGTCGTCTGGTAGGAGCCCCTCCGGGATATGTGGGGTATGATGAGGGTGGACAGTTGACCGAAGCGGTGCGGCGTAAGCCCTACTCGGTGGTGTTGCTCGATGAGATTGAGAAGGCGCATCCTGATACCTTTAATATTTTGTTGCAGGTGCTGGATGAAGGGCGCTTGACGGATAATAAAGGGCGGGTGGCTGATTTTAAGAATACCATCATTATCATGACCTCGAATATGGGTGCTCATATTATACAGGGTAAGCTGGAAGGACTTAATATGGATGCCCGTGCACAGTTTGTGGAGGATACCAAAAGGGATGTATTGGCATTGCTTAAGCAGAGCATACGTCCTGAGTTTCTGAATCGTATTGATGAGGTGGTGATGTTTACGCCTTTGAATGTTGAAGAGGTGAAGGAAATTGTGAGTCTCCAGATGGCTTCTTTGCAAAAGACCTTGGCGCAGAAGAACTGGACGCTGCGTGTGAGTGATAAGGCCATTGATTTGCTGGCGCAAAGTGGTTATGAGCCGCAGTTCGGTGCCCGTCCCATTAAGCGCGTGATTCAGCGTATGGTGCTGAATGCTTTGTCCAAGAAGATATTATCTGGCGAATTAAGTCAGTCGGCAATTATATCAATTGATGTTCAGGACGGAGAGTTGGTTTTTAGTAATGAAATGCCCGGCTAATGTTTTGAGAATGGCAGAAGAATCTGTTATAGGGCTGCGGGTTTATATCAAAATGTGAAAATGTTTAATACCAGTGGCTCTTAGTGGGTAAAATATCTAAGGCGCTTCCTTTTTCTCGCATGGGTAAGGGAAAGCGCCTTAGGTGTTGAATGTGGTAAGCTATTTTTGTACCTCACCTCTTTGGTGGTGGCTTTGCAGGTTTTTACTGTTATCTTAAACGATCATTTTGCAAAACTCAACTTTCATAATTTCGCTGTACAGCTCCTTGTCGCTCCAGGTTTCAGTCCACTCAGGGTAGAGTGTTTGGGTGGCAAAGATAAATGCATCAAGGTGCAATAAATCCTTTTGGGTAACCAGGTATTCAAATAAAGCGGTGTGAAGACTCATTAGCTCGAAGGAGTGGAGCATGCTGCGCTTAAACAGGTGTGCTGCCGTGTGTTCTTCAAGGAGTTTCCGCTTGATAAGTGAGCCTTCTTTTCCCTGGCGATTGAGCAGTGCTTCTTTTTCCAATTGCAGCAGTAAGTCATCGGGGTAGATAGACAGGGCATCTTCAAGCTGTTGCATGATTTTTTTAGGGGCTTCTTCCTGTATCTCCATGAGAATGATCTTAACCAGCGATAAGAAGGCAACCTCCGGATAGCGATTGGCCAGCTTTTTAGGGTTAAGTTTTTTTAGATCTTCCGTATCATTCAGGGCATTTAGCACTGTTTCAATTAGTTCGTTGTGCTCGGCAATGCCACCATTCATGGAGTTGGGTATGATGTCGTCGTTGGTTTCCACATCAAAAAAATGCAGCAAAGTATTGCGAGCTGCCATAATTTGGTCAAGGCCATGGTGATTATAAAAAAGGCGCTTGCTTACAAATAGTAGTTCGGTGGCTGCCTCTTCATCGTTGCTGTCGTTAAGTGCAATCAATGCTCTAAAGCGTTCTGTATCGTAGTGACGTTCCTTTAAGGGTTCGGTATAGATATATTCTTCAATGGGTAAATCTTCTTCGTACATGTTGTTGTGTTTTATTGGTAATACGTTTTATACCAGTCGGTAAATCTCTTCAGTCCTTCCTCAATACCGGTTACAGGCCTAAAATTGATACGCTGTTCCAAAGCGCTTATGTCTGCATAGGTACGGTATACATCCCCTTTTTGCATGGGCATAAATTCTTTACGGGCTGTTTTTCCAAGGTGCTTTTCCAGGGTAGTAATAAATTGCATCAGCTCAACCGGTTTGTTATTGCCAATATTGAATAAGCGGTAGGGTTTATCCCTTTCTTCTGTTTTGTTAAAGGGCAAATCAATCAATTTCTCAATGGCTGTGCTAATGTCATCCACGTAGGTAAAGTCGCGTTCCATTTGTCCTTCGTTATATATCTGAATGGTTTCTCCCAGCATAATTTTGCGTGTGAAGGAGAAGTAGGCCATATCGGGGCGTCCCCAGGGGCCATAAACAGTGAAGAAACGAAGCCCGGTAATCGGTACCTTGTAGAGGTGGGCGTAGCTGTGCGCCATCATCTCATTGGATTTTTTAGTAGCGGCATACAAGGAAACGGGCTCGTTGCAGGCGGCTGAAGTAGTGAAGGGTGTCTGGTTGGAATTACCATATACTGAGCTGGAAGAGGCGTACAGCAGGTGTTTCACAGGAAAATGACGGCAAGCCTCCAGGATGTTTATAAAGCCGATGAGGTTACTGTCGATGTAGGCATAAGGTTGCTCAATGCTATGTCTCACGCCGGCTTGGGCTGCCAGGTTGATGACAGTCTCAAATTGTTCTTTTTCAAATAAATCGTCCAGACTCTTCTTGTCACAGATATCAATTCTTAAAAATCGAAAATTGGTATATTCTTCCAACTGCTTCAGGCGATCTTCCTTTAGAGCGGTCGAATAGTAGCTGTTGATGGAGTCAATGCCCACGATGTTGAATCCGCTTTTGCACAGTTGTTTGCACAGGTGAAAGCCAATAAACCCGGCGGCACCTGTAATTAATATTTTCATTTATGGCAGTGTTTTATCTTTTTGCTTATGGCGGATCAGGTGTTTGGGCGAGGTCTTCTTGCTTTTAGGTGCCTCAGGCTTTCGGGTTTCTAGTAAAAGTGGACTCCTCCAGGTTCACAATCAGGGTATAGCCAATCTCTTTTATGCGCAGGATGATTTTTTTACTGCCTTGCACCTCCATAACCTCACCCTGCACGCCTTCCAGCGGTCCGGATGTAACGGTTATTTCCTGTCCCTTTTGTATTTCATTAGTCTCCACGCTAAAGTCCAGTTTGCTCTCAATGGCTCGTTGCATAGCAACCAGGTCTTTTTCGGGTATAATACAGGCTTGTCCTTTGTACGACACATAGGCAACAACGCCGGGTACCTCAAAAACCATCTCGTAATCGCGACGTGGTATCTTAATAAAGATATAAGAGCTGATCACGGGTGTTTCAACCCATTTTTTTCGATCGCTCCACTGCCGTAATGTCTTCTTTAAGGGTAGATAAGTCTCTATGTTCAGCGCTTTAAGCTGCTCGTAAACTTTTTTTTCGGCTCTCGACTTTGTATATAGTGCGTACCAGTATTTAACTTGATTTTTTTCCAAAATGACTACTTTTAAAAACGAAAGTAATAAAAAATGTGCTACGAATTAGCCATATTTGATCAGTAGTGATGATAATTTTTTTAGTGTTCCGAATATGAACGTAAGCAGTTGCATAATGTACAGATGTAAAATAATGATTTTAGTGCTGATGCTATTGCCGGGCAGTAGAGTGTTGGCTCAGTTTAATGGGGGGCGTATGGTAAGTGATGCATTTTATACCGAAATACCCTTTGACTATGTGCATGATGCCATTGTTGTGGAGGCTGCCATAAATGGCGTAAAAGGACGCTATTTGCTGGATACGGGTGCCATGTGTATTCTGTTTAAAGACTCTGTGGTTCATGATTTTCCCAATGCACGGGAGCTGCGTATCGGTGATGCAACGGGTAAGAAGCAGATGGCCAGTGTGGTAGATATGCCCCTGATTGAAATTGGTGGTTTGCGCTATGAGGGCATTCCAACTTTATATATCGATGTGTTTAAAGGTCCTTTTAAGTGTTTGGGTTACAAAGGTATTATTGGCAGTAACTTATTGCGTTTTGGAGCTTTTAAAGTCGATTGGGCAGCGCATAAACTCATTATTGCCAAAGATTATCAAACCCTGGGCATGCATGCATCAGCAGGCAGTAAAATGCGGGTTAATAAGCAGCAGAGTTCACCCTTTGTTAAGGTAAAGGTGAATGGTAAGGATATCAAGTGGGTACTATTAGATACGGGTAGCGGTGATTCATTTTCCTTGTATCATATCACGGCCAACTGGTTGCGTAAAAAAGGTGTTTTGGCAGCGCCTGTTTATCAATCAAACGGCACCAATTCGCATGGTGCGTGGGGAGCCGGTAGTTATGCTGCTGATATATACAATTTGGAAAGCATGACTGTTGGTAGGCAGCAGTTTTATGGGCCTATTATTGAGACCGGAGCCGGTAAGTCGAAAATTGGCATGCAGGTGTTGGAGCGGGGCGATTTTGTTATGGATTATCCTCAAAAGCGCTTTTTCATTGCTGCGAATAAGGAATGCGTGGACTTGTTAATCCGCAGCTTTGGGCTGGATTTTATTATGTATAACGACACCTTTGTCGTTAATGGTGTATGGCAGGACACTGCTGCCGATAGTGCGGGTATTCAAAAGGGTGATGTGTTGGTGGATATAAAAGGGTTTAATTTTGCCAATCAAGCCCCTTGTGATATTTATCGTTCGCTGAAACATACCACACGCAGTAAAGAGCGCTTAACATTTGTTTTTCGACGCGATGATATGGAGCGGGAGGTAAGCCTCTCGCGGATTAAGTTTTAATGCTTTCTGTGTACTTATCAACGCCATAATAAAATTTAAAATCGTATATTTGCGCAAAATTTCTAAAGGTATAACCCTTGGTTAAAGTGAGTGAAATATGCTGATTGACTGTTTGTAGTCAAGAATATGTTCAATAATTTTAGCCAAGAATAAAAAGGCAGATATTAATGCAGGAGAAAATCATTATTTTGGATTTTGGTTCGCAGTACACGCAGTTGATTGCCCGACGCGTGCGCGAGATTAATGTGTATTGCGAGATACATCCCTTTAACAACTGTCCTGAACTGGATGAGTCCGTTAAAGGTGTTATTTTAAGTGGAAGCCCCTACAGTGTGCGCGACGAAGAAGCACCAAAACCCGATCTGACTGCTATTAAAGGGAAGATGCCTTTGCTGGGAGTGTGCTATGGTGCCCAGTATCTGTCGCAGTTTTACGGTGGCGAAGTGCAGCCCTCTAAAACCCGTGAGTACGGTCGTGCTAACCTCGAGTTTGTTGATAGCAGTAGTGAGCTAATGACCGGTGTAAGTGCCCATTCGCAGGTATGGATGTCGCACGGCGATACCATTGTTAATCTGCCCCAGGGATATAAGATTGTGGCTAGTACAAAGGATGTGAAAGTAGCAGCCTATAAAATAGAAGCTGAGCAAACCTATGGCATGCAATTTCACCCCGAGGTGTATCACAGCACCGAAGGATCACAGATTCTTAAGAATTTTGTGGTGGGTGTGTGTGGATGTACCCAGGATTGGACACCCGACTCATTCGTTGAAACAACCGTGGCTGAGCTAAAGGAAAAGCTAGGCAACGATAAAGTGGTGCTTGGTTTGTCAGGTGGGGTGGATAGTACCGTGGCCGGTGTGTTATTGCATAAGGCTATCGGACAACATCTTACCTGTATCTTTGTAGATAATGGTTTGCTGCGTAAAAACGAGTTTGAGGCAGTACTTGACTCATACAAACACATGGGACTGAATGTGATTGGTGTTGATGCCAAGAAAGAGTTCCTGGGTGAATTGGATGGAGTATCTGATCCTGAAACTAAGCGTAAGATAATTGGTCGTGTCTTCATTGAGGTATTCGATGCTGAGGCACACAAAATACAAGATGTTAAATGGTTGGCACAGGGTACGATCTATCCTGATGTGATTGAGTCGGTTTCGGTAAATGGACCATCAGCCACCATTAAATCCCACCATAATGTGGGTGGATTGCCCGAAGAGATGGACCTTAAGATCGTGGAACCACTCAAGTTGCTGTTTAAAGATGAGGTGCGTCGTGTAGGTCGTGCCATGGGCATTGATGAGAACCTCTTGGGTCGTCATCCTTTCCCGGGTCCGGGATTAGCCATTCGTATTTTGGGTGATATAACAGCTGAAAAAGTAGCCTTGCTGCAAGAAGTGGATCACATCTTTATTCAGGGCCTAAAAGATAATAATTTGTACGATCAGGTGTGGCAGGCCGGTGCTATGTTGCTACCGGTACAGTCGGTAGGAGTAATGGGCGATGAGCGCACCTATGAAAAGGTAGTGGCCTTGCGTGCCGTAACATCAACCGATGGTATGACAGCCGATTGGGTGCATCTTCCTTATGACTTCTTAGGACGAGTATCGAACGATATTATTAATAAGGTAAAAGGGGTTAACCGCGTGGTGTACGACATCAGTTCGAAGCCGCCGGCAACCATTGAATGGGAGTAAGCCACAGGCAAAAAAGCATAGGAGCAGGGCCGGTTAGAATTTTTTCTTTCCGGCCTTTGTGTATCTTTGTAATAATGGATCTGCCAAATGGGTCCTGATTAAAAACGGATACGATGGGATGTAAACGACCTTTGATAGCACTTGCAGTAGGTTTAATGGCTATGGTGGGAGGAGTCCGTGCACAGGGCTTTGATCAAAATGTGCAAAAGCTTCAGCTGACCTACCAGTTGATTAACTCGCTGTATGTGGATACGGTTAACAATGAAGCATTGGTGGAGGAGGCCATCGTGGGGATGCTCAAAAGTCTCGATCCTCATTCTGTTTATATCTCAGCCGATGAAGTGGCTGCCATGAATGAACCCCTTGATGGAAGCTTCGAAGGCGTGGGTGTTCAGTTTAATATTTTAGATGACACGCTGATGGTGGTCAACCCCATTGTTGGTGGCCCCTCAGAGAAAGTGGGTATACGTGCCGGTGATCGTATTGTGGCCATCGATGGCGAAAATGTGGCTGGCGTGGGAATTAAAAACAGCGATGTTTTTAAGTATCTTCGGGGAAAGAAAGGTACCAAGGTCGAGCTTCGCATCATGCGAAGGGGAACCGCTGAAGCCTTGCGCTTTGTGGTTGTACGCGATAAAATACCTTTACACAGCGTTGAAGCAGCTTATATGGCCACACCACAAACGGCTTATGTGAAAATATCACGCTTCGCACTTAATACACACGATGAATTTGTAGAGGCTCTGAAGACCCTTGAGGAAGAGGGCTACGAAAACCTGATACTCGACCTTCGTGGTAATGGAGGGGGTTATCTCAAAGCAGCCATCGACATCGCCGATGAGTTGCTTGATGATGATAAACTGCTGGTCTATACCGAGGGTAAAAACAGTCAGCGCCGTAATCATCATGCCAGTAAAAAGGGCTTGTTTGAACAGGGTAACCTGGTGGTGCTTATTGATGAAGGATCTGCCTCTGCTAGTGAGATTGTTTCGGGTGCCGTGCAGGACTGGGATCGTGGACTGGTTATAGGTCGCCGTAGTTTTGGTAAAGGGCTGGTGCAGCGTCCCTTTGATTTCCCTGATGGTTCGATGATACGCCTGACCATAGCCGAATATTATACGCCGGCGGGTCGTTGCATCCAAAAGGATTACAATGATGGATTTGATGCCTATTATCAAGAGTTGGGCGAGCGTTATCAGCATGGAGAGCTGTCCAATGTGGATAGCATACATTTTGACGATGCCCTGGAATACAAAACCAAAGTGAGTGGCCGAACCGTTTATGGCGGGGGCGGTATAATGCCCGATGTGTTTGTGGGGGTCGATACCAGTATGTACTCCAACTACTATCGCGACTTGATTGCCAGTGGTGCTCTCAATCGGATGGTAATCAATTATGTGGATCATCATCGTGAAGCCCTGCAGGCGGACTTCAGCGATTTTAAACGTTACAATAAACACTTTGAGGTGGATGAAAGCCTTATGGAGCGCTTGATCAAGGAAGGTGAGAAGGCCGATGTGTCACTTAATGCTGAAGAGCTGGAGGTGTCGCGCCCAATGATTAAGGCACAGATTCATGCCCTGATCGCCCGCGATCTGTTTGGTTCGTCTGAATATTTTCAAAGCATCAATCCTATGTCTGAAGCCTTTAATAAAGCCATCGACATTGTGGAGTCAAAACGCGATTACTCGCAACATCTTAACTAAAAACAGCATCTCTGTAACTGTTCATGAGTGAATTAATAAGTCAGTATGGTCTTGAGGTAACGGGTACTGTGGCCTCTCTTGTTTATCTTTTTTATTCAATCCGTGAAAAAGTATGGCTGTGGCCCTGGGGTATCGTTGCCTCGGCGGTTTCGCTGCTGGTATTTTATCAGTCGGCGCTATATGCCGATATGGGTTTGCAGTTCTATTATGTGTCCATCAGTGCCTATGGCTGGTGGTACTGGATGAGTGGGCAGCCCGGAAAAGGCGCTTCCGATGTGCCGATCAGGCCTGTGGGTGGCCGTTTATTGCTTAAGCTACTGTTGATTGGTACAGCCATTTATCTGGTGCTGCTGTGGGCCTTATTAAAGCTACCGGCCATGGTGCATATTGCCAGCTCAGATATGCCATATCTGGATGCCTTTACAACGGCCGCATCGGTTATTGCTACCTGGATGCTGGCTCGTAAGTATCTTCATCACTGGTTGTTTTGGATTGTGGTTGATCTGGTTTCCATGGGGATGTATATTTACAAAGGCTTGTATTTTTATAGTTTCCTGTTTTTGGTCTATACCATTGGTGCCGCAATGGGTTATTTCGAGTGGAAACGCAATATGAAACGCGATGCAGTATAACCGTCCCTATGTCATTGTTTTTACCGGACCCGAGTCAACGGCCAAGTCCACGGTGTCTAAAGCGGTGGCGCATCAGCTGAATGCATTCTGGGTGCCCGAGCATGCCCGTACCTATGTGGAAGGTTTAAACCGTTCCTATACTTTTGATGATGTGGAAGCCATTGCCAAGCTCCAGAAAGAAGCTTATGAAGAGGCCTTGCGAAGCAAAAAGGAGGTGATCGTTTTTGATACCTTTTTGATCATCACCAAAATATGGATGAAGGAGGTGTATGGTGAGGTGCCTCAATGGATTGATGCTTTCTTGCAATCCATGCATGTGGATTTGCACCTCTTGTGTTATCCGGATATTGACTGGGTGGATGATGGGGTGCGCGAGAACAAGGATAAGCGTCATTATTTGTATGCCTGTTACGAGCAGGAATTGAAGCATTATGGTTTTGATTATGCCCTTGTACGGGGCCAGGGAGAAGCACGGCGAGATGCCGCTTTACAGCATATTTATCAACACCTAAAGATAGTAGCCAGTTATGGGTAAACAAGATTTTGAAAGGATAAAAACGGCCATTGATGCTTTGTCAAGGGAAGAGAGTTTTAAAGGTGTATGTCATCCTCATTTCAAGGATCACAAAATGCCGTCGATTCAGGCACTGGAGCAAATTGTGTCGCTTTCGCGCAAAATCCTGTTTCCGGGATATTTTGGTGACAGCTCCATACGCCCCGATAGCCTGCGTTATTATATCGGTGTGAATACTGAAAATTTATTTTCCCTGCTGGCCGATCAAATATTTGCGGGTCTGTGTTTTGTGTGTGATACACCGGAATCATTCGACCTGAATGAGCGCCGTCAGGTAGCCCATGACTATGCCGGACAATTTATTGAGGAGCTGCCTGAGATACGGCGTATGCTGGTGACTGATGTGGAAGCCGCTTACCTGGGCGATCCTGCAGCCCAAAGTAAGGGAGAAGTTATATTCTGTTATCCGGCCATCCGTGCTATTACGAATTACCGCATAGCGCACGCTCTACTGCGCATCGGAGTACCACTTATTCCCCGTATGATCAGCGAGATGGCACACTCCGAGACAGGAATTGATATTCATCCACGCGCCACCATTGGCACTTATTTTAGCATTGACCATGGCACCGGTGTGGTCATTGGTGCCACTTCCATTATTGGCAATAATGTTAAGCTGTTTCAGGGAGTTACCCTCGGAGCCAAAAGCTTTCCTTTGGATGGGGACGGGAATCCGATTAAGGGTATTCCGCGCCATCCTATCATAGAAGACAATGTGATTATCTACGCCCAGGCAACTATCCTGGGGCGCATTACCGTAGGTGCTAATGCAGTGATTGGGGGCAACGTATGGGTGACCAATACGGTGCCTGCCGGTACGAAAATAGTACAGTTTAAGCACCGCGATCTGTTGTTTAACGAAGGTACAGGCATCTGATAAATCGCCTGAAATAAGGTTTTTATCAGCATTTCTACTGTCTTTACCAAATATGTATATCAATTAAACGATTTATGCCGTATTTAATGTAAACTTGCGAGAAATCGGAAGAAATCATAATTTTTATATATTTGTAGGCAATTAGACCAATTGAAATGGCTTTTGAATTAAAAAATTGGTATTTAGAGAAGAAGCAAGGCGATGTTATACTAGAATATAACGGCAGTATTACGCCGGAAGTTATTGCGGAGGCTTTGGAATCGATAGAGAAGAGTTTGAACCTGAAAAATGAAAAAAATCGCGTTCGAAAAAAAGTATATAATGTTTTTATAGAGAGTTTGCAGAATTTGTATCATCATGTTGATTATCCTCCGGTTTCGGCTCAGGTTGAGCAGAGTCCACGCTTTGGAATTATCATACTGAGCAAGGATGGTACTTTTTACCGTATTTCAACGGGCAATTTTGTAAAAAAAGAAAAATTAAATTACATTAAGGATCGTATTGATCAGGTTAATTCCCTGTCCGACGAAGAAGTTCGTATGTTATACAGGGATATTTTAAATAACGATGAGTATTCTGATAAAGGCGGGGGAGGCCTGGGGATGCTTGATATTGTTAGGAAAACAGGCAATAAGTTAGAGTATTATTTTTATCAATTTGATGATGAATACATCTTTTTCTCGCTAGATGTATACATTAGTTAACTGCATAGCTACGAGTATGGAAACAATAATTCGTGAGGGAAGTCCTAAAACACCTTTTGTAAGGCTGGACGGAGAGAAAGGAGTGGTTGAAATAAAGGGCCGCTCTATTCCTGAAAATTCTGTTGAGTTTTACAAGCCAATCATCGACTGGCTGGAGAAGTTTGGTGATTCACCGTCAGATGAAACCAATGTAAATATTCAGTTGGAGTATTTTAACACCAGTTCGTCAAAATGTATCCTGGATATTTTCAAACGCCTTGAGCTGATTCATAAAAAGGGTCATCCGGTGGAGATCAACTGGTATTACGAAGAAGATGATGAAGATATGTTTGAGGCTGGTGAGGATTATCAGTCAATTATCAATATTCCCTTTAAAATGATTGAGATGGAAGAATAATACGCCGAATAATATTTGAAAAAGGCTGGGTGACCGTTGTGTTGCTCAGCCTTTTTTCTTGTCCTTAAAGTACCAACCAGCCTTTGTTTTGGCAGAGAAGAGGGCTGGCAGTGCCCGCAGGTAAAGTGTTGCAAACAAAAAGAGGTTGATCAGCCATATAACAATGGCATTGGCGGTAAAAGTGCTGAGGTGGTGCTGGCCGATGCGCTTTGTGGGCGATATAAAATGTGCCCTTAAACATTTGCTTTGCGGATCCTGATAGATAGGATCCATCTTTTGCCACAGCTCCCCATTGTACTCAATAATCTTATTGGAGAAAAAATTATTGGAGTTGGTAACAAAGCGCTCCAGGTCGGCATTGTGATGCTTGTTTTTATTGGCAATAAATGCACGGCGTTCAGCATCTGTTTTTGTCATTTCCTTAATCTTATCATCCAGCTGCTGATCCGATTGATTATACAGTGCCTTATAGTAATTTTTTAAGGTTTCGATATAGTCAAAGGCGGCTGTCAGATCCTCATCGCCCAGTGCCTTCGTGGGTAATAGTACCTTATCAGCAACCCGCCCCGGATAGAGTGTGTGGTGCTTTTCAATTTCTTTGTTAAACAAGTGTAGCGAGTAGTTGCGACGCTCTGTAATGCTGTCATTGTCCAATGTTTTGTTGTTGGCAATGCTTTGAAGATGATTGTATAAGGCTGGTATCCAAAAGTCCTTCCGGTACTTGGCCTGGCTTTTTAATTTTTCGTAGGGATAAAAAGTTTTGCCATAGGCATTGTTGGTAAATTGCTCTACGGCAAGGGCTTCAAAAGCCCAACGGGCGGTTATTATTTCGCCATATAAAGGTATTTTTTCCGGGCTCGATAGTCTTGGGTTGAGGCGATCGAAGCTGATAAATACCCCGCTTAAAATAAGTTGGGGGATGATAAGGAATGGGATGGATATGTAAATATTAACGGTTTTCTTAAAGGTATCGGAAATGTTAAGTCCCAAAATGTTGGCAAATACCGAGCAGCTAAAGAGGATGAACCAGTATTGCAGGAACATGCCATGCAAATCGATAATGGTGTTGCCAATGAGTACAAACAGTGCCGACTGTATGGCGGATATACCACATAGGATAAATAGTTTGGATAGCAGGTAGCTGAGGCGGCTGAGGTTCAGGAAAGACTCACGCCGTTTGATCTTTCGATCGTTAATAATCTCTTCAGCACTGACTGTAAGGCCCACAAAAAGCGCGATTATAACCGCAATAATGATATAAACCGTAACATTCGGATTCTTCGAAAAATGATAGATGGCTGCCTTGCTTTGATCCACATCGTAGTAGCGTATGATGCTGGCCAGTAGTAGTGCTAATACAGGTGTTTCCAGTAGGTTGATAAGTAAATACTGGGTGTTGGCCAGCTTCGAGGCGATATCACGCTTCATAAAAATCCAAAGCTGCTTCAGTCGTTTGGGTATCTGAAAACTTACTTTGGGCAGCGTGTTGTGTTCCGATGGAGTGGGTTCGTGAGCTTCCCATCCCTCATGAAATAGCTGATACCACTCATGAGGGGCGATGCGACGCGTTTGTGTGAAGTTACCATATTCGTCCAGCACCTGGGAGTTAACAATGTTTAGCACCTGTTCCACATTTACATTACCGCAGGTGGGGCATTCGCTTTCATCGCGGTTGGCATGGTTGATGCACGCCTTAAAGTAATTCACACTTTCCACCGGGTCGCCGTTGTAGATCAGGTAGCCACCTGTGTCGAGCACAATCAACTGATTAAACATCTTAAATATATCGGACGATGGCTGATGAATCACCACAAATACCAGCTTTCCCTTAATGGACAATTCTTTGAGCAGGTCGATAATATTGTCCGAGTCACGCGATGATAAACCGGAGGTGGGCTCGTCCAGAAAGAGGATAGACGGCTCACGAATAAGCTCCAGGGCGATGTTAAGTCGTTTGCGTTGTCCACCGCTTATCTTCTTATTCAGTGGGCTACCCACCTTCATAAATCGTATCTCGTAAAGTCCCAGCGATTGCAATAGCTTTAGTACTTTGCGCTTTATTTGGTATTCCGGCAGGTTATCAAAGCAAAGGCAGGCGTTGTAATACAGGTTTTCGTAAACGGTTAAGTCCTCCATTAGCAAATCGTCCTGCGCCACATAGCCTATAAGGCCTTTGGTCCGATCCAGGTTGTTGTGTACATCAATATCGTTGATGTAAACGTGACCGTTGCTGGGCTTGTTGATACCGCTCAATACATTCACCAGTGTGCTTTTACCGGCGCCGCTGGAGCCCATGATGCCCACTAACTTACCCGATTTGGAGGCAAAGGAAGTTTTGTGCAGGCCAATGGCACGTTTGCTAAAATAATACTCTACGTTTTCGCAGCGAAAGTCAATTTCATTCCCAGCGTTATCGCGCACAAACTGACTGAAAATATCACTGTAGAAAATGGTGTTTATGAGCTTATTGCGCAGTGAGCTGCCAGGATTCAGTATCTGAACGCGCCCCTCGTTAATCAGCTGGCCATTCATGCTTAAATCCATGTAGCCCTTAAAGCGAAAGGCAAAAAGATTGACTGATTGCAGGTGGATCACACGCAGCTCGCCTTTCAGGTTTTCCCAATACAGATGCTTTACATTGGCAGGGGGTATGGGATTGCTGTTGACAAGGAGTATATTGCCCGATTCCGGTAGCTCAGAAAAAGGACGGGTGATGAATTTTATTATGGATTGGTACTCGTCCTCAGGTAGGTTAAAGGTTTGTGCTACGGTAATGATAAATTCACGCTCGTAGTCACTCATTTCAATGTCGATATTCAGGAACTCAACTAGCTGAACCAATACAATAAGCTTCTGATAATAGGTCAGTGCCTCATTGATGCCGGTGGCTATTTTTAGTACCTTTACCGAGCTGGCAGCATGTCGCTTATGAAATTTATCCTTGTCCGATAAGCGCTGCTCATGCTCTTCCTGAAGCCGGTCGAACAGGTTAAGGTACTCATCAACAAGCTGGGAGTTCAGTTGCTGATTGAGCAATGACTTAACGATGATGCGCCGTGATTTGATCTCGGTGCGAGGAAAGGCGATGAGCGCAAATAGCTGAATCAGGGCTTTTAATATCTCTTCGCTCATACACTCATCAACTTAAGGTTTCGGTAATGCGGTAAGGCACCCTTGCTCATCGCTTTCTATGCCTCTTCAATGCTTTTAAAGCCAATCATTAGCATGGCAATGCCCGAAGTGGATTTTTCGGGGTTAAGACGTGCTTCTACGATGCATTCCACTGAGCCTTCTACCTTAAAATCCCAGGCTCCGGTAGCTTCATAATCTTCATTGGTAAACAGTAGATTGCGATCTTTGTCGTAAATGGAGAAAAGAATATTATTGTCCTGATGGCTGCACGCCACCACACGGTATAAACTGCCTGAAAAAAAGGTGGTGTGAAACTCGGCTACCTCATCGCCGGTGAGAAATGCTCTGAAAGGTTGACCGCTGGCTACAAAAGGAGATTTTAGCTGGTTGATGCAATTGCTGAATAACACATCTTCTTGCGAGTTTAATTTCAGTGGCGACGCTAGTGTAAGCAAGGCCAGTAACAAGAATAATAGCGAGTGCTTCTTCATCTTAAGGTTGTTTAATTGAGGTTTAACAGGTTCAAAATTTTCAGAAAGATATTCAAAAACTGCTAATTATTAATATCGGCGGCTCAAAAAAATTAAAAAATCATAATTATTTATGCTAATAAATCACAAAATTTTAATTTCTGTTTACCAATTTTATCTTTGTCATTGTTTAATTAACAGATTATTGCCAATTATGCGCCGCTTGAATAACGCTTGGGAGATGGACTTAATTGTGCGTGCGTAAATTATTATTATAACAATAAATAAACAAATAATGAAAAGAGCTTTCTTAATGATGGTCGCTGTTATGATGCTGGTTTCGGCAAGTGCACAGTTGACTTTAGAGGATGTGATACACGGGGGCGAATCCTTTTTTAAGTATTATCCGCGTGCCCTGAATGTGGGTTTTAAAGGAGATGCTAATTTGTTGGTACATCAGCGTCGCGATTCTGTGTTTACTCAGTCCTTCAACAGTGATGAGCAGGAGTTTTTATTTGATGTCAAACACTTGAGTGGTATTCTTGAGAAGGCCGGACATGATGCCCTGAAGCGCCTGCCGCGTTTGAGTTGGGACGATCAAAGTCATATTTCTTTTGTTACAAGTGCTGGATATTATACACTGGATGTTGCTAATGAGGAGCTAATGATGTTTGTGCCGCGTGCCGAAGGAGGTGCCAACTATGATTTAAATAAAGATGTGGCTGCCCTTGCTTATACTGTTGATAATAATTTGTATATAAATAAGGGCGAACAGGTTATTTCTGTTGCATCCGATGAAAATAACGAAGTAATTTTTGGTCATACGGTGCATCGTAACGAGTTTGGCATCAATAAAGGAACTTTCTGGTCGCCCAATGGTGAGTGCCTGGCATTTTACCGCGAGGATAACACCATGGTTACGGATTATCCATTGGTGGATGTGGATCAGCGGGTGGCTAAGCTTGAGAATATCAAATATCCTATGGCTGGTATGGAGAGTCATCAGGTTACCGTAGGGGTTTATAACCTGGCAAAGAAGACTACGGTATATCTGAAGACTGGCGCGCCTGAAGATCGCTTCTTCACCAATGTTTGTTGGACACCTGATAACCGCTACCTGATGATCGCAGAGCTCAACAGGGGTCAGAATCATATGCAGTTGAAAAAATATGATGCCGCAACGGGCGATTGTGTGGCTACTTTGTTTGAAGAAAAAGATGAAAGATGGACCGAGCCACAGCATCCCGCCTTGTTCATCCCCAATAAAAAAGGAGATTTTATCTGGCAAAGCATGCGCGATGGCTATAACCACCTCTACGTCTATGGTATTGATGGTAAGCTAAAGAAGCAGTTGACGCAAGGCGATTGGGAAGTGACCAATGTGCTTGGCTTCGATAAGGCAGCGAAAAATTTGTTCATCGAAACTACCCGGGAAAGTGCTATAGAGCGGCACGTGTATAAACTTAGTCTGGCATCGGGTAAGATGGTGCGCATCACGCGTGAGCCCGGTGTGCATCGTGTTCAGGTCAGCAAGGATGGTCGCTATGCACTAACCACTTTTTCATCTCTCGATGTGCCTTCCAAAACTAACCTTAACGACACACGAGGACGTCATATTCGTACTTTGCAAACGGTGGATAATCCCTATAAAGACATTGAGACCGGCAAGGTTGAGTTGCTGAAGCTCAAAACCAAAGACGGACAGTTCGATTTGAATGCCCGCATGGTGTTGCCCGTGAACTTTGATCCGCAAAAGAAATATCCTGTGATTGTGTATGTGTATGGCGGACCGCATTCGCAGATGGTGCAAAACCGTTGGCTGGGTGGTGCACGCGGATGGCAGCTGTACATGGCCCAACAGGGATATATTGCATTTACGCTTGATAACCGGGGGACCGCAAACCGTGGCAAGGAATTCGCTCAGGCCATTCATCGTCAGCTGGGGCAGGCTGAGGTGGAAGATCAGATGCAAGGCATTGCCTACTTGAAGTCATTGCCTTATGTGGATGCCGGACGTATTGGCGTGCATGGCTGGAGCTATGGTGGTTTTATGACCATTTCAATGATGACGCAGCATCCCGAGGTATTTAAAGTAGGAGTAGCCGGCGGACCGGTTATCGACTGGAAATACTATGAAATTATGTACGGCGAGCGCTACATGGATACGCCGGAGGAAAATCCGGAAGGCTATGAGCAGGCCAATCTGACTACCAAGGTGGATCAGCTGGAGGGGCGTCTGCTGGTTATTCACGGTGCCATCGACCCGGTGGTGGTGTGGCAGCACAGTCTGGCTTTTGTTCGGGCTTGTGTTGAAAATCGTGTGCAGCTCGATTACTTCCCGTATCCGCGGCACGAGCACAACGTGTTGGGCAAGGATCGTATTCATTTAATGGAGAAGGTGAGCCGTTATTTTGAGGACTTTTTATAACCCGCAGCATAAAATAAAAATATGCCTGACTAGCAATCGCTGGTCAGGCATATTTTTTAGGTCATAAAAAAAGCCGCTTGCGCGGCCTGGTTTTATGCTATTTGTTCTTCCGATTCGAAGATGTCAAACACATTGTCGAGTTTCATCAATTTTAACAGGCTCAGTACATCTGGTTTAATACAGCACAGCTGGAAGCTGCCATTGTTTTGTCGGGCTGTTTTAAGGGCACTGATCAGGGTGCCGATGCCCGAGCTATCGATAAAGTTAATGTTAGAAAGATTGAGTACCATTTTAGCACCATCGCCCGATATGGCTTGTGTTAAGGCTTCTTTTACCTCTTGTGCTATGGTGGCCGTTAATCTGTCGGTATCAGCCAGTGAGCCGTACATCACCCCATTCTTTTCTTTAACTTGTAACATATAATCAAATTTTAATTCTCTAATACTTTTTGTAATTCCGCCACGGCCGCATCGCAGCTTTGGTTAATGTGCTCAATAATTGATTTTACGGTTTCTTCATTTTTATGATCATTTAGCCATATCCTGCGTTCTTCAGGGTAGCTGTCAATGCTTTTTTGCAGCTGTACAAGCTCATCATTTTGTAAACCCTTACTGTTCATGGTATCAATTCTCATAAGTTTGGCCAGCAGCTCCAGGTTTTTAAGGTCTTTATTGCCCAACTCTTCCATGCCCATTGACATAACCGATGATTTGGCTTTGTGTGCCAGTGCAGCTATCTGACTCCAGTCTTTGTTCTCCAGGCCTTCAGCAAAGCCTTCTTTAAACTCCGGAATTTGCTCAATAAATATGTTTATCAGCTCTTTTATCAGTTCCCGGCTGCCATCGGTAATGCTCTCCAGGTAGCTCAGGTCAATGTGTGTATAGGGGTTTGGCATATCACTATAGGTTCAAAAGGTTTTTAAGCATAAATTACAAATTCATTAACAAATGTAAGTTTTTTTGGTTGAAAAATATCTTTCAATTCATTATTCTCTCTCTTTGCATTGATATAAATTAGGTGTTTTACCCGATAATTATCATGTTTTGTCAGGTGATTTATTTCCTACATTTGTTCAAGCGGCAAACAGCTTATTGCAGCTTGTTGGTCGGGTAAGTGAAAAGTACAATAGCATAAAAAATATAACAGTGATGAAAAGAACAGCTTTTTTCAAGTTTCATGAGTCTTTAGGAGCAAAACTCGCTCCTTTTGCCGGTTACGAGATGCCGATAGAATATTCAGGAATTAATAACGAGCATATCACAGTGCGTAATGGTGTGGGTGTATTCGATGTGTCGCACATGGGTGAGTTTTGGGTGAAAGGCCCTAAAGCTTATGAATTAGTGCAACGAATCACCAGTAACGATTTATCGGTTTTATCCATTGGTCAGGCGCAATACACATGTTTTCCCAATGGGAAAGGAGGTATTGTAGATGACTTTTTAGTGTATAAGTTCGAAGAAGAGAAATATTTGCTGGTAGTGAATGCGGCCAATATTGATAAGGACTGGGCGTGGGTGACTGCGCAAAACACCATGGGTGCCGAGTTGGAAAATGCCAGCGATGCCATCTGTCAGTTGGCCATACAGGGACCCAAAGCCGAAGCTGTTCTGCAAAAACTGACCGACATCGACCTGTCTGCCATTCCATATTATCACTTCACTACAGGTTCTTTAGCGGGTGCCGAAGAGGTGATTATTTCCAATACCGGATATACCGGATCAGGTGGTTTTGAGTTGTATATGTATAATGCCGATGCTGAAAAAGTATGGACTGCAATTTTCGAAGCGGGAGCTCCTGAGGGAATTCTCCCCATCGGGTTGGCTGCACGCGACACCTTACGTCTTGAAAAGGGATTCTGTCTCTATGGTAATGATATTGATGATACCACATCGCCCATTGAAGCTGGTTTGGGCTGGATTACGAAATTTAATGAGGAGAACGACTTTATTGACAAAGCTACTTTCCTGAAACAAAAAGAAGAGGGCGTGAGTCGTCGTTTAAAGGGTTTTGTACTGGAGGACAGAGGTATACCGCGCAAGGACTATGAAGTAGTAGATGCTAATGATGTGTGCATTGGCCGTGTTACTTCCGGCACCATGTCTCCCATGTTAAAGAAGGGTATTGGTATGGCCTATCTGAACAAGGGATACACAAAACTGGATACTGAGATTTTTATTAAAGTGCGTAATCGTAAGCTGAAAGCTAAGGTTGTAAAGATGCCATTTGTGTAATTCGTTCTATTTTTAATGGGTGTTGAAAAGATATTTTTTAATTTTAAACACTCAAACATGAATCATAACCAAAAAGTTTAATTAAGCAGTTCTAAAAATTATTAGATATGAAGATTCACAATTTTTCTGCAGGACCATCTATTTTACCTGAGTCAACAATTAAGAACTCTGCCGAGGCAGTATTAAATTTTGCCGGCACAGGCTTATCTTTATTAGAGGTATCGCACCGCGGTAAAGAATTTGTTGCTGTAATGGACGAAGCAGTTGCATTGTTTAAGGAATTATTGGACATTCCTGCCGGCTACGAAGTGGTTTTCGTAGGGGGAGGTGCCAGTACACAGTTTTGTATGGTACCCTATAACCTTATGAAGTCAAAGGCAGCGTACCTGAATACCGGTACCTGGGCCAATAAAGCACTGAAAGAAGCCAAAGGTTTTGGTGAAGTGGTTGAGGTAGCCTCGTCGAAGGATTCGGTGTATAATCACATTCCTAAAAACTATGTGGTGCCTTCAGATGCCGATTATTTCCACATCACTACCAACAATACCATCTATGGTACAGAGATAAAGAAAGACTTGGATGTGAATGTGCCGTTGGTGGCCGATATGTCGTCTGACATTTTCTCGCGCCCGGTGGATATTTCTAAGTACACCTTGATTTATGGTGGGGCACAAAAGAACCTTGCACCGGCAGGTGTTACCTTTGCCATCGTTAAGCAGGATGCACTGGGCAAGGTGGATCGTCATATCCCTACGATGCTTGACTATCGCACCCATATCGATGCCGGATCGATGTTTAATACACCTCCTGTATTCCCCGTTTTCTCAGCATTGCAAACGCTTAAGTGGCTGAAGGAACAAGGTGGTGTGGCTGCCATGGAGAAGCTGAATATCGAAAAAGCTGCTGTGCTTTATGATGAGATCGATCGTAACCGTTTATTTAAGGCTCCTGTGGCCGATTTGGAAGATCGCTCATTAATGAATATCTGCTTCATTATGAATGATGAATACAAAGAGCTGGAGAAGGAATTCTTTGATTTTGCCACGGCTCGTGGAATGAGTGGTATCAAGGGGCACCGTTCGGTGGGTGGCTTCCGCGCCTCAACTTATAACGCTATGCCAAAGTCAAGCGTTCAGGCCCTGGTGGATGCCATGAAAGAATTTGAAGCGAAGCACTAAAATTATAGAGGCTGTCCCGATGAATTTTGGGTCGCCTCTTTTTTTTTAATCACTTAATGAAAAAAACGATGAAGAAAATACTAATAGCTACCGAGAAACCCTTTGCCAAAGCTGCCATTGATGCCATTACACCGGTGGTGAAAGAGGCAGGTTACGAATTGGCTCTGCTGGAAAAATATACCGAGAAAGCGGCTTTGTTGGAGGCGGTAAAAGATGCCGATGCGCTGATTGTACGCTCTGATAAAGTGACACGCGAAGTGGTGGAAGCAGCACCTCAGCTGAAGATTGTGGTGCGTGCCGGTGCCGGATTCGATAACCTCGACCTGGCAGCCTGCACCGATCACGGTATTGTGGCCATGAATACTCCCGGTCAAAACTCCAATGCTGTAGCCGAGTTGGTGCTGGGTATGATGGTGTTTATAGCACGTAATGGTTACAATGGCACTGCGGGAACCGAGCTTCGTGGTAAAAAAATCGGTATTCATGCGTACGGCAACGTAGGGCATTATGTTGCTGAAGTTGCTAAGGGTTTTGGTATGGAAGTTTATGCCTACGATCCGTTTGTAGCTGACGAGAAGATTAAGGCTGCCGGCATTACACCCCTGGCTTCGGTTGAAGAGCTGTATGCAAGCTGCGACTATGTGTCGTTGCATATACCGGCCAATGAGCACACCAAGCAGTCGATTAATTATGATTTACTGAATAAAATGCCGCAAGGCGCTACGCTGGTGAATACAGCGCGTAAGGAAGTAATTCATGAAGAAGAAATTCTGAAGTTGATGGCTGATCGCCCTGACTTTACATATATTTCTGACATTGCACCCGATAATAAAGCCGAGTTTGAAGCTCAATTTGAAGGACGCTTTTTCTTTACTCCCAAGAAGATGGGTGCCCAAACGGCTGAGGCGAACATTAACGCCGGAGTGGCAGCTGCCCGACAAATTATCGCATTCCTTGAGAAAGGTGATGAAACCTTTCGGGTAAACAAGTAATTGGCTGTAAACGATAAACCAATTTTAAAGATAGCAGGGTGCCTCGGTACTCTGCTATTTTTTGCCCTTTATGAGCAGGCGTAATACCTGCTTTAAAACAGCAAAAATCATCTCCGACATTGACGAATGTCACCTAATTGGGAACTCCTGATTACTTACATTTGTGCCTGAGCGAATGGCTGTGAAAGGCGTGATTGAGCAACCGGCTTGGGCTCAGGACAACAATCCAAAGTTTAATCTATCAAAATAACGAGAAGATGGCAATTATCAAACCATTTAAAGGCTTACGACCACCACAAAATATTGCGCAGGATCTGGCTTGCTTACCTTATGATGTAATGAATAGCGAGGAGGCAGCGCAGATGGCGGAAGGAAAAGATTGCTCCTTACTACATATTACACGTGCCGAGATCGATTGTCCGGCCGGTACCGATATACACGCTGATGAGGTGTATGAAAAGTCTGTATCCAACTTCAAGGCCTTCCAGGAAAAAGGATGGTTGGCGCAGGACGAGGAAGCCAAATACTATATTTATGCACAAACCATGGATGGTTGCACGCAGTATGGTATTGTTGGGGCAGCAGCTTGCGAAGACTATGCCAATGGCGTCATCAAGAAGCATGAGCTGACGCGTCCGGATAAAGAGGAGGATCGCATGATATTAACACGCTACCTTGATGCTAATATAGAACCTGTATTCTTCTCTTACAAAGCAGTGCCTGAGATCGACGAAATTGTAGATCATATCGTGAAGCACCAGGCCGCTGATTATGATTTTACTGCCGAAGATGGCTTTGGTCATCACCTATGGGCCATTAACGATGCCGAAACGAATAAGCGCCTTGAGATGCTTTTTGCCGATAAGGTAGCTGCTACTTATGTGGCGGACGGACATCACCGCACCGCTGCTGCTGCACGCATTGGTGAGGAGAAAAAAGCCCAGAACCCCAACCATACAGGCAATGAGGAGTATAATTTCTTTATGGCTGTGCATTTTCCCGATAATCAGTTGAAAATTATTGATTACAATCGTGTTGTTCAGGATCTGAATGGTCTTACTCCTCAGGAGTTACTTACAAAACTGGAAGATGTGTTTGAAGTGGAGTGCATGGGCGAAGAGGAGTATCGTCCGGCCAGGTTACATGAGTTTAGTATGTACATGGAGGGCAAGTGGTATAAGCTCAATGCCAAGCCGGGAACTTACAATGATGAGGATCCTATTGGCGTATTGGATGTGACCATCCTCTCGGATCATGTGCTGGATAAGATGCTGGGTATTGAAGACTTGCGTCGTTCAACACGCATCGATTTCGTAGGTGGAATACGAGGTCTGGGTGAACTTAAAAAACGCGTAGATAGCGGTAAAATGAAAGTGGCCTTTGCCCTGTATCCGGTATCGATGCAGCAGCTTATTGATATTGCCGACACCGGGAATATAATGCCGCCCAAAACTACCTGGTTTGAGCCTAAGTTACGCTCCGGCCTTGTTATTCATAAATTAGAATCAAAATAGTCTTTGCCCAATAATCTGAGTTTACAGTTAAATAAAACACAGGTTAATAATTCAGACTAGCTAAATATCCGTTTAAGCCTCCCTTCAGCAGGAGGCTTTTTTTGTACTATAAAGGCGGTTGCTTAAATTTGTGGTTTAAAATACGAAACAATGTCAATACAAGATAATTTACAAGCCGTTAAAGAACAAGTGAATGATCGGGCCTGCCTGGTGGCGGTGTCTAAAACCAAACCCAATGCTGATGTGATGGCGGCATATGAGGCTGGTCAGCGTATTTTTGGCGAGAACAAGGTGCAGGAGCTGGTAGCTAAGTACGAAGCGCTACCCAAAGATATTGAGTGGCACATGATTGGTCATTTGCAAAGTAATAAGGTGAAATACATAGCACCTTTTGTAAGCCTGATTCATGGAGTAGACTCCGAAAAACTACTTAAGACCATTAATAAAGAGGGGAGGAAGTGTGGGCGCAGAATTCCCTGCCTGCTGCAGGTGCACATTGCCGAGGAGAGTACCAAATTTGGTTTTACACAGGCCGAGCTCATGGCGCTGCTCAACCCTACCTTCATAGAAGAGCTGGAGTTTGTAGATCTGCAGGGAGTAATGGGCATGGCTACCTTTACCGATGATGAGGCGCAGATAAGGAAGGAGTTCAGGGCACTCAAAGGGGTTTTTGATCACCTGAAGGCCTCAGTATTCGCGAATCGCGATCGTTTCTGTCAGATCAGTATGGGCATGTCGGGTGATTACCTGATTGCCATTGAGGAAGGAAGTACCATGGTGCGTGTGGGAAGCTCTATTTTTGGTGCTCGTAATTATCATTAAAACCATTCTATATAAGCCCAGGCTAAGAATAAAATACAACGGAAGCCTTGGTATGGATGACTTTTGTTTATATTTGTTCTTATCAAGATTAGAAAAATAATTACCCCGATGGCAAATTTAGAAACTAAATATCTGGGTCTTACGCTTAAGAACCCCATAATAGTCAGTAGCTGTGGCCTGACAAACAGTGTTGATAAGATTGGTGAGCTCGTGGATGCCGGTGCCGGTGCAGTCGTGCTTAAGTCGCTTTTTGAAGAGCAGATTAATCACGAGGTTAATAATATTATTTATAAGGGTTCGGGTTTTGATTATCCTGAAGCAGTAGATTATGTAAAAGGATATACCCGTGATAATTCTGTTGGAGAGTACTTAAAGCTAATCAAGCAGACCAAAGAAAAATACGATATCCCTGTTATTGCCAGTATCAACTGCTACTCGTCGGACGAATGGGTTGATTTTGCGCAGCAGATAGAAGCCGCCGGGGCGGATGCTTTAGAGTTAAATGTTTTTGTGCTAAACACCGATAAGAACAGTGAATCAGCTGCTTATGAGCAGCTTTACATTGATGTGATAAGCAATGTGAGCAAAGTTGTAAGTATTCCCGTGGCTGCCAAGTTAGGACTTTATTTCTCCAACGTGGTAAACGTGGTGAATCGTCTTTCTGTATCCGGTGCCAAAGGGGTGGTGTTGTTTAACCGCTTTTATGAGCCCGATATTGACATTAATAAGTTGTCCTTAACTGCGGCCGAGGTACTCAGTTCGCCGGCCGATATGCGCAGAACCTTGCGCTGGGTGGCCATCACTTCTGATAAAGTGCATAATATCGACATCTCGGCTTCTACCGGGGTGCATGATGGCGAGGCCGTTATTAAGCAGCTGTTGGCGGGTGCTACCAGTGTGCAAACCTGTTCAGCCGTATATAAAAATGGTCCGGAAATCATCACGGCCATGCTGGCTACCCTTAAGAATTGGATGGATGAAAAAGGCTATACTCATATCGATGAATTCAGGGGGCTGATGAATTACGGAAAGATAGAAAACCCTGCCGTATATGAAAGAGCGCAGTTTATGCGGTATTTCTCCTCTTACGAGTAGAACTAAATGAAACAAAAGATAGGCCCTGCTGATTTTTCAGTGGGGCTTTTTTGATTTATGCACCAGGGAGGTAGTTATAACAAATGATTGGCTAAGTTGAGTTACGGTTAGAAGCCAACTATTCATAACAAATTATAGTGCTGCTATATATTGTTTTCAGTGTCCCTAGCGGTAATCTGAATGTTGGTGTGTGTTTTTTAAAGTTGAAGTTCAAACCATTGGTTATCAACACTTATATACTCTATTTAAAAACAAGTTTTTAAGCCACTTTTTCCGTGGAGCCGTTAATATTTTTACCTCTTGGATC
>CANLLN010000002.1 GCA_947491945.1 uncultured Carboxylicivirga sp.
AAGGAAAGGTTTTTGAAAATAGACCTATGTTATCAACAACTAATCGGTTTTACAACGCATTATTAAACTATAGCCAATATTATTAATAAATTCCTCGTCAGCATTACTGATCACCAGCTTCTGATCCATGGGTTTATGTGGCTGTTGAGTCTGATACTTTTCCTTTAAAAGCTGACGACGTTTCAGCAAGTTGTAAACCACATCCATGAGCATATCATTACTAAAGGGCTTGGTAAGATAACGGTCTGCACCCATTTTATAGCCCTTATTAACAGCCCCTTCCTCATCGCGGGCAGTAAGCAATACAACCGGAATATGACTTATGGAGGTGGTGGTTTTCACACGACGGCATAGTTCAATTCCATCCATCACAGGCATCATCACATCTGATACAATCATATCGGGCTGACGCTCCTCTGTGATTCTCAAGGCTTCCTGTCCATTACCAGCCAGATATATCTTTTTAAAATAAGGGGCAAAAATACTCTTTAAGTAACGTGTCATCTCAGCATTATCATCCACTACCAGAAGCGTCAGTGGTGACAATACGGCTTTAATATTTTCTGATGCCTTGCTATTTGCCACCAACACATCAGTGCTGTTGGTTTGCATTATTGTACCCTCCGGGCTGTTACAATAAGTCAAAGGTAGCGTAAAGTAAAAACGTGCCCCCCCTTCGGGTCGATTATTAGCACCCATGACACCGCCCTGCATCTCTATCAAAGCGCGGGCATAGGACAGGCCAATGCCATAGCCTTCGTTGTGAGCATCACCTTGCCGATAACGCTCAAATACTCGGGTATCATCACCCGGCTGAAGTCCCATACCTTCGTCGCCAATCGCGATCTCAACCACTTCCTCATCAAGCTTACGGGTTGACCACGACAGAGTGGCTGATGCGCCGGCATACTTAAAAGCGTTAACCATAAGATTGTGTACTACCTTTTTACAGGCTGTCTCATCCATCATCACATTCTCAACGCGATCATCCAGCTGCCATGCTATCTGCATATTCCGCTTTTCCAGCTCAAAAACGAATTCATTTACAACCGTCTTTAGCCAGGAATTAAGCGAAACAGCCTTCTTGGACAGCTTTTCATCGCCCTGCTCCATCTTACCCAGGCTAAGCGCCTGACCTGTTAAAGCCTTCAGGTGTTGCACCTGACGATTTATGAGTGTGAGCAAATTAAGGGCTGAGGCAGATAGGTTGTCTGATTTCAGCAGCTGTTCAACAGGACCGGCAATAAGGGTTAGTGGAGTGCGCAGCTCATGAGAGATATTCACCAGAAAATTGAGCTTTTGATGATTAACGGCACGATCCTTCTGCACCAGGGCCAGCTGTACTTTTCTTTTTCGGCGCTGTTCAGAAAAAAACAGCATTGCTGCCGACACAAGCGCCATTATTAGTACTACAGCCCAAATAAACCAGGCTCGCTGCCAAAAAGGAGGCATAACTGTAAATAGCAGCAGCTCCTGAGGCGCAGACCAATCACCATTGGAAAGTTGGGTTTGCACACTCACCGGATAAGTTCCCGGAGGAAGAAAGGAAAGATCGAACTCAGTATCGTATGACTCGACATAAGGCCTCGCTTTGTTGCCCACCTTGTATCGGAAACGCTTATCGCTGAAGAAGTCGTGACTCTTAATTAATAGCGAAAAACGAAAACTTGTATAGTGCCAGGGCACATCTATCTTTTTTGTAGCCATCAGGTCGGCATAGCGCTTGGCAGATAAGGCTTGTCCATTTTGTTCAACTTGTGTAAGATGCAGCTCCACCGGACTTTCGGATTTTTGATAATAGCCCTTACGAATATGCACCAAGCCATTAACCCCGCCAAGATACACATCCCCATTCCGCGTGGTAAGCACCGATTTAACCAGGTATTCATTCTGAAAAACTCCTTCGGAGGCACCATAACGCATGCTTGTATGAAGGGTGGTATTATAAAGTATCAGGTCGCCATTTAGCCCCATCCACAACTGATCATTAACCGGACCTGACAGGCTGTTGATGGGCCGATCGGTGTCCGACAGTAGTACCTCACATTGCCTGGTATTCATATCATAAGCGCACAGGGTGCCGGAGCTGGCCACCCATACGGTATCCATATTATGACATACTGCCGCCTGTATATCGTCTGTACCGGCCCACTTATGAAGCAGGTCTATACGACGAGCCTCTGCATCGTAGTTATAAATTCCTTTTTTACTGAAGAAAATACTTGCATCCTGAAAAGTACCCGCAGGCTTCAGTTCGCCATCGCCTTGCAGTTGGGTGGTGCGAGGCAACAACTCAAACCTTCTCTTTTGAGTATCGAGACGATAAACTTCATTTTCGAGCAGAAGAATAGTACCATTGGAATCTTTCAAAAGGCTCACCCCAAGGTAACGCTGACCAGGCATCGACAAAGTGTCTGCAATACTCACCGAATAGTTACTGAGCTTGCCCGAATGAATATCAAAATGTTTCAATCCTTCTAAATAGCAATTAAGCAACAAGCTACCTTGATCAAGCGACACAATTGCATTTACTTTTTTGCCTTTTGTAGAGGCATAATGCTGAAAACGCCCGGTTTGTGAATCATAACGGTTTAAGCCTCCCCCATCGGTGCCCACCCACACCTGCCCGGCTTCATCTTCGTACAAGCTAAGTACAGCAGGACTGCTTAAGCCCAAAGGACTATTAAATGGTGCATTGGTATGAGCCGATATGGACACTTGCTTAATGGCAAACAAACCACTATTAACCGTCCCGAGCCACAAGCCACCGTAGGTATCACAATAAATATGCGATACAGTATTTAATCGCAAACGATGAAAAAAAGGAGCGATATTACCGATGTTACTGAAACGATTTGTTAGCAGATCGTAAACCTGCACACCATGTCCATCAGTGCCCATCCACAGCTGATTATCCACCTGTGTAATATCAAGGATAACATCATTTTGCAGTGCACTATTGGTCTTTGTAAAATGCCGAAGACATTGGCCTTGCTTATCAAAAACCTTAACCCCCTTCTTGTAACCACTGATCCAAAGATGATCACGGTTATCAATACAGGCAGCCATAATCTCGTCTTCTGCAATAAAAGGCACCCGACTTAACTGACCACTATTTAAATCACAAAAATAAGCACCCTTCCATCTCGAAATAATCAAGACAGTATTTCCCTGCCACGGAAAAATCTGATAAAAAAGTGGCAAGCCGGTATTTAATCCTTTAAAATCCAATAACTCAAAGCTTCGGCTTACCATATCATATAAAGCCAGGTGACGACCAGCTCCAAATATCAGCTTTGAATTGTGCACCAGCACGTTACTATAAACCGTGTCGCGCTGGGCACGGCCTGTCACAACCTGATGAAAAGTATCGTTATGCCGTGAATAGGTAGCCATTCCCTTGTCGGTTCCCACCCAAATATCACCCTTATCGTCTTCAGTTATAAAATAAATATAATTGCCCGGCAGGCCATCGGGGGCAGTCTCACGAGCATGATAACATTTCATGCGTGTTCCATCATAACGGTTTAATCCATTACGGGTACCTATCCACAGCATCCCCACTGCATCGCGTAATATTGTTCGAACAGAGTTTTGCGACAAACCCTGTTCGATGGCTATTTGTTCTGTATAAAATTGCTTGCTAAGCGGCTTGCCAAAGGCACTCTGAAAATTTCCCCAAAAAAAGAGCCCTATGCCAAATAATACTAACAATGTATGCTTCGAAAAATTCATAAAAACAAGACCTTAGAATCCCAACTTTCCTCTGCAAAACTACGCATTTTATTGAGAAAGCCCCTGCCAAATTAAATTGACAGGGGCTTTCTGAAACCTTACTAAGCGGATAGTTCTTAATTGATGATGACTTCATCTACCGCCATACGAGAGAACTGACCTGCCCTAACGTGGGAAGGTGGGCAAATACCCGGCTTGGTCAACTTCACTTTTACGAAACGAGCCTTGCACTGAGGCACATTCAGTTCAATCATCTTTTTTGCTACACCGGCTTCGAAACGAACAGCCGGAATAAGGCTTTTGCGCTGCACCGACTGAAAGCTTTTATTATCATCCGATACCAGCACTTCTATTTCTGCCGGCAGATGTGCGGCTGCTCCACTATTGTTCAGAAAGCTACATACCACGTTATCAAACTCCATAACCTTCAATAAATCAATGGTAAATTCACCATCCTGATTGTATAAATCCAGGTATTCTCCATCTGTATTTTTAGCAGTACCCATCAAACCATTACTCACAGTATAAGCCTGCGCATAACGCGCAATAACGGGCTTGCCTGTTGCCTTGTTAAAGCGACAATTCAGATTGAGAATAGCACCCATGCGTTGTCCATCCTTAAAGGCAGCTGCGCGCATTTTACCGGCTTGCTTGATCGTAACCGTTCCTTCGTATGGTTGGGATGTGTTCTTGGGTTCGCTACCATCCAGCGTATAATATATGCTTACATCAGGACGAATACAACTGAGGCTCACCTCAAGATGTCCCTCGACCGGCTGTACCTCATGAAAAAGGTTATTTACTGAGTTGGCATAATTGAGACCCTCCTTTTTATAAATAGTCATAAGGCGATCGTTGCGCCCAATAAAATCGGCCCAGTCTTTATTTTGTACTTCAGTCCAGGCATTTTCAGCAAAGGCACTCATGCGAGGGAAGATCATATATTCGGCCTCCTGGGGCGTAGTTACAAACTCTGTCCATAGACAAGCCTGTATGCCTTTTAGCAATTTCTCTTGCTCTGCTGACAGCAGTTCAGTGGCTTGGTATTTATAAACATCTTCAAGAGTATTGTTACCAAAATAGGTATAGGGCTCGAACCACTGAGGGCCCTGATAACGTATGAAATACAAAGCCTTGGCAGGTGTCATAATGATAGGGTTGCCTTGTTCGGCAGCTTTTACAGCGGCAAAGCCATTACCGCGCCACCCCATAACAGTGGTCCCCTCAGGCACTTCTGCATTGGTGAGCTCATCCCAGCCCATCACTTTTTTGCCCTTGCCATTAATATAAGCTGCCATGCGCTTAATAAAATAACCCTGCAGATCTTCCGAGCAAGTCAGGCCTTCTTCTTTGATGCGCGCCTGACACAAAGGGCACTGATTCCAATGCGTTTTATTGGCCTCATCGCCACCCAGGTGGATATACTCCGACGGGAATAGTTCACATACTTCATCAATCATATCCTCAAGGAAAGCATACACCGAATCGTTGCCGGCACAATAGATAACTTTAGAGAACTCACCACCCATGCCCGGCACAACCTTAATGGGTTTGGGCGTTGTTGGACATGCCAGATTTGGGTAAGCCGCCAAGGATGACAGGGTGTGTGCGGGCATCTCTATTTCCGGAATAATCTCAACACTACGCGCCTGTGCATAAGCAACCATCTCACGAATATCGTTCTGAGTGTAATACCCCCCCATTTGCTCGGGCTCACCATCTACGGGGTTAGGGCGCAATGAGAAGAAAGTGTTACGCTCGGCCCGCCAGGCTCCCTCATCGGTAAGTGCAGGATATTTTTTTATCTCTAAACGCCAGCCATTATCATCTACCAGGTGGAAATGCAAATAATTAACCTTGTGCATGGCTAGCTGGTCAATCAAGCGTAGTACAAATTCCTTCGGCAAAAAATGACGCGACACGTCCAGCATAAAGCCCCTGTAAGCAAAGCGCGGAGCATCCTGAATCCGTAGGCCGGGAACCGTCCATGCCTGATCTTTCTGCCAGCTGTCCTCAAAAATGGCCAGGGGCAGTAACTGTCGTAATGTTTGTACCGCATAAAAGAATCCATTGTAAGTAGCGGCTTCAATCACCACACCATCCTTATTGGTTTCGAGGGTATAAGCCTCCTTGCCTAATGCAGCATTGGTTTTCAGCGTTACAGCATTGCGCTTTTGTCTTGTACTCAGCTCAGCTTTATAACTATAGTTAGCAGCCACCCTAAACTGTTCAAGCAGAGCATTTAAAGCACTTATATTAGCAGGACTATCGACCAACCAGCGAGTATTTTCGTTAAACTCAAAACCTTGTCCTTTAGCAATGCAATGGTTCGGTTTGGGTATTACATCCACCGAGGCCTGCACAACAGAAAGCCCACAAATCAGCAGCACAAAAAGCGCACAAAGTCTTAATTTATTCATCATCATAAATAAGTATTTATTATAATATTTATTTTTACCAAAAAAATACCTCTTAGATTATTCATTTAGTTAATTAATTATAATTTTTATCAAAACAAATAATGAGCCTGCCCACTGCTTAGCAGGTCAGGCTCATCGGAGATGTATTAAGCTGATTTTTTTGCGAGTCGTCTATTGACATACTATCAGCAACGATTAAGTCATATTAACTTAAAACCGTTTGTGAAATAAACTCTTTTTGAGCTTACGCAAATTACTTAATAAAAACTATAAAGCACTATGTCTTAATATTAATCCAGATCCACAGCATAGTCTGCAATTCCTGCCACTTTACTGGGCCATCCGGGGTTTTGATAAATGGTGGAACTATTAACATCACCATTGGGCGAAGTCATAATGATCTCACTCACAGGTATAGGCTCCAGATAGTGCGCCTTGGGGAAAGTGTATCCACCATAAGACGGAGAGGAAGCATTGAGTCGCAAGGGCTGTACATAGTTACCCATGCCACTTTGCGATACTACGCCGGCCTGTATATCCTTAGGATCGTAGTATTGATACATGTCTTCCCACAGGTTAATACCTTCGATGTTATAGTTAACCATATGATCGAGGGCACGCCAGCGCTTCAGGTCATTATAACGAAACCCTTCGGCCACAAACTCACAACGACGCTCGCGGCGAATATTGTAAAGCGTAGGTGAAACGTAAGTACCTGCCGACTTGGTAGCCAGATCCGTTTCCTGCTCTAAAATGGTGGCGGCAATGGTTGCGTTGTAATCCTCATCAACACCAGCACGATTGCGCAAGGCTCTCCAATAAGTGTCGCAGTTACCACCCAATGCACCATGACGCTCGTAATACGCCTCAAGATAAATCAAGTAGGCTTCAGCTGCACGGAAAACAGGCACATCAGTAGTTCCGGCTCCAGCCTCATCCTGTCCATCTTCGGTACTCATCCACTTCTTAATCTCATAACCGGTAGCCGTACCCTGGTTACCCACAACATGGATATTCGGCAGGTAATCCACCACGGTATCATTTACGAGCTCTCCATTTTGTTCAATCTGACGCATTACAAAACCGGCATCCTTAACTGAAGATACTAATCGATTATCGCGGTTCTTTAGTACATCGTGCACCATCAAATCCCCCTGATACAAACCTTCCGAATCAGCATATAAAGGCATACCGTTGCTCAACAGGAAGTTTTCGACGAAGGCCTTTGTAAGTCCTGTACCTGCACCTGTCCGCGACAAGTAATGCGTGGCACTGTGCGATACAACTCCCTCCTCGTAGTAAAGGGCAAGGATCACTTCGGGAATGCTTTCAAGACCTTTTATACGGTTAAACATCTCCTGATAATCATCGTGCAGCGGACGCGCCTGCGCCACCGCATCAGCGGCTTCGTAAGCCTGCTCGAAGAACCAGTTGTATTCGGCCTCGATGCCACCGGCCAGAAACTGAAAATCGGGGTACATGGCATGTCCGGGCCATTTGGCATTACCCGGAGCCAGGGCAGTGCCCTGATGATACTTTAACCAGGTAGCTTCATACAAGGCCACTCGCCCTTTCATCAGACGTGCTGCATCCTTGCACAAACGTCCTGTTTCAGGCGCTTCATCCAGCATCAGCTCAATGGCTTTGTCCAGGTCAGACAGTATGAAACGAGCAACCTCATTGCGGGGTGCTCTTTTACTAGCCTGCACAAGTCCCTCAAAGTCGTTGGAGAGCATCTCCGTAAGAATGGGAACATCACCAATGGTTGAAAGCAAACGAAAGTAATCATAGGCTCTAAAGAAATACGCTTCTCCCACATAGTGATCCAACAGTATTTCGGTTCCCATGATTTTACCGGCAGCACGCTTTTCGGCAATCTTGGCCAAAAAGTAGTTAATATCACGGATAACCTCAAACTTCCATTCGCTCTGTTTTACTAAAGGCGTCTGCTTATCACCCTTATAAAAATTAATATTAGGCGTATGTGACGACTGGTTATCGCTATTGTTATCGGCATTATACAAGCCCCCATACCAGTTACTCATACCCGGCAGTTGCTTATAAAAGGTGGTAGTGAACATCGCCAAATCTTCCACCCTATTAAAGTAAGCCTCATCGGATCCAAAATCCAGGGGATCGCGCTCCAGAAAGTCTTCGCAGCTCCAAAAAGCCGGTATCAGTACTAAACTTAAAATATATAATATTTTCTTCATTGTCGTTCTTTTTACTACTGCACATTAAAATGTTACCGATAAACCTACTGAATAGGTCGAATACATCGGATAAGCTTTACCAGGTCCGTACTCTGTACCCCCCACAGCCTCGGGATCAACAATCATAAGATTGGTCCAGGTCAGCAGGTTTTCTCCGGAAAAATAAAGCCGCGCTTTACTAATGTATTTCGACAAGATATGCTTGTTGGGCAGGTTAAAGCCAATCTGTACGTTTTTAAGGCGTAGATAGGAGGCATCCTGCATGTAGTAATCATTAACATGACGGTTCTCGCCCGATGTTTTCAGACGGGCATAGTATGGGTCGAGGTTAGCTCCCAGCGGATCGCCTGCCGGACGAAAGTAGTCAAGGTGATCTTTGTACAGTGAACGCTGCCATGGTGCGGCGATACCAAAAAAGGTAGCACTACCATCAAAGAAATAATCGCGCTTACCCACACCCTGCAGAAAGAGTGAGAAATCGATAAACTTATAGGCACCGCCCAATCGCAATCCGTAGGTATAACGGGGGGTGGCATTACCAATCACCTCGCGGTCACCCGGATCATAAATGGTGTTACCACCCTGGTTTACACTGCCTGATCCATCCAGATCTTTGTACATAAAATCACCGGCTCCCCAGTAAGCCCCGAGGCTCGATTGTGAGTATTTATCCTGCCACTGCTGCATCTCCAAATCACTCTTAGCAATACCTTCTACACGATAACCCCAGATATCACCCAGCTTCTTGCCTACAAAATATCCATCGATAGCGCCATCGGGGCTATCATACTTTGTGATCGTGCTTTGGTAGTCACTTAACGAAACGGTTACATCGTAGCTAAAATCTGAACCAATACGGTCGCGATAGCTAAGTTCCAATTCCCAGCCTTCTGTTTCCAGCTCGGAGTTATTGGTCCGGGGTGGCTTGGCTCCGTAAATATTGGGTAAAGCCTTAGCCGGCCCTATCATATCTTTGGTAACACGCTTATACCAATCGAGCGATCCTCGGAAACGGTTCCCCCAAAATCCAAAATCAAGACCTACTCCGGTATTTTCAATTTTCTCCCAGGTGAGTGAGCGGGTGAAGGGGGCAGGAGCCGGAAGCTTGTTAGCATTTTCACCTCCTAAAATAACACCGCTTGCACCTGGACTCATCACCTGATAGTACGGATAGAAACTGGATGTATTCTGGTTACCCAACTGACCATAAGAGGCCCGCAACTTCAACATTTCAAATCCCTGTTCAGCCAATGAAGTCCAAAATCCTTCCTGAGCAATGTTCCAACCCAATGAGAATGATGGGAAATACCCCCAGCGCTGCTCGCTCGGGAAACGTGAAGCTGCATCGGTTCGGAAGTTTACCTCCGCCATGTATTTATCGCGGAACACATAATTGAAACGCGAAAAAATACCCAGGTTAGACCACTCCCCTTTCTTTTCCGACATCAGCGGATTTGTTCCGGCCGGAGAAGGTAAAAAGGGTTTGTCATCAATTAATACATCATCGGAGGAAACACGGGTAAACTCCTTGTAATAGTATTCTGTTTGCACACCCACTAACACTTTGAAGTAATGATCACCTGCCGTTCGCTCGTAATCACTACGGAAGTTAGTGCTCAAATAATTAACATGTCCATTACCTTTTTCGTAGTATGAAGTACCAGCCGGTGGTTGACGCAGGAAGGTACCATTGGGTCGTACATCGGATTTATCGATCACCCCTTCCAGCACCTGAAAATACTCGGGCATACCATCAGGCAGTGTCATGGCCAGCTTTTTAAACTGTCGTGTCTCACGCGGGTTCTCCAGACGGCTACCCAGTTCTCCATAAAACTTCCAGTTTTTGATAGGCTCAAATGTTAATTTGGCTTGATTATAAACGATGCGGTCATTACGCGTCTGACGTCCCCCATTGGTAAGGGCCGGTATAAGCGACTCGGGCGAATACTCACCGTTGGGCAAATAAACCGGGATGGTTGGAAAGCGGCGTCCCAGGTTATGGAAAAACAGCGCATTTAATGCGCTAGGCTTATCATTCTCGGTAGTTACCAGGCGGGTGTTCCAGTTAAAAGTAAGGTTGTCCAATAAATCCACTTTAATCTTACCATTTACCGACAAACGGCTAAAAGCATCATCAGCATAAGTAAATACACCATTCTCCTTCAGGTAATTAGCTGAAAAGAAATAGGACACACCTTCTTTTCCACCGCTGAAGTTCAGGTTATGCTCATAAGAAGTCACCACATCTTTTAGGTGTACATCGTACCAATTGGTATTGCCAAAGGCCTGCTGCCCTGAGTACCAACGATTTTGCGTGGGGTGAGCTTCCGTACCATATGGCAGCTCACCGCGCTGATAGGCCAGAATTTTGGCCAACTGTGCCTGGCTGAACTGCGGACTCTGACCGGAGTTCATATAAGCATCATTAATCATCAGTGCAAAGGTGTGCGAGTCCACAGGATCGGGAATGTTAATGGGATCGGCAAAACGAAAGTTGCTCGTGTAATTAACACGGGTATCCTTATTTCCGGATTTGGTAGTAATAAGGATAACACCAAAAGGAGCACGCGAACCATAAATAGAGGATGAAGCGGCATCCTTCAGCACTGAAATATTCGCAATATCGTTAGGATTCACTGATGACAGGTCTCCTTCCATGCCGTCAATGAGAACCAGCGGACTAGAGTTAGAACCTTCATCAATGGTACCCAAACCACGAATATTAATCTTCATCTCCTGACCGGGTGCTCCCCCTAAGTCATTGCTGATATTCAAACCGGCAATGGCGCCTTGCAATCCATCGGCAACATTAGAAATGGGGCGCGAATCTAGTACTTCAGCATCGATGGTATTCACGGCGCCTGTGGCGTTGGCCCGCTTCTGCGTACCAAAACCTACAATAACCACTTCCTCCAAGTCAAGGTTACTGCTCATTGCGATGTTGAATACGCGCTTGCTGCCCACCTTAAACTCCTGGCTTTTAAAGCCCACAAAAGAAATACTAATCACACTTTCCTCACCGGGTACCTTAAGGTTAAAATTACCATCTATGTCGGTAATAACTCCAATGGTGGTACCCTTAACCACTATGGAAGCACCGGGTAAACCCATTTTGGTGTCATCCACCACTTTTCCTGAGATGCTAATATCCTGCGCCATGGCCGAAAAACCCATTAGCCAGAACAGTAACATCAACATTGTAATTGTTCTTTGTTTCATCACTCTCTTTACTTAGCTTATTCTTCTGTCATTGATTTTTGCTCAAACTGCAGCTTGTACATCACCATGCTGTCGCGAGTGGTAATGTATTGCGTTTCAATCCTCCGCCTCACGGGAATAAGGAAGTCCTCAGGAAAATACTGTTCGAGACCATACATACGGGACCCTACCTTATAGTCAATAATAGCATCGCCAATACCTGCCACCTGGTCATTCTTAATCCAATCGTGCCCTTTGGGGAAAGGAATAACCGGAGCATTCCAACGTGCATTGGATTTTACACGGATATAAAGCCGGTTTTTGTAACTGGGTAATAGCAAAACCGGTACTTCATACAATTTCGC
This sequence comes from uncultured Carboxylicivirga sp., assembly GCA_947491945.1. Lineage (GTDB taxonomy): Bacteria > Bacteroidota > Bacteroidia > Bacteroidales > Marinilabiliaceae > Carboxylicivirga > Carboxylicivirga longa. The sequence continues at coordinate 11,932 of CANLLN010000002.1, forward strand.
TGTTTTACCTTCGTAATAAACCGTATCCACATTAACCTCACCCACTGAACCATCCGGATTATAAACCGTATCGCGTTGCAGGTAATGATAGATGTAGGTAGTGTCCTTTGGCTGAGGATTCACAAAATCAAAATCGTAGCCACTCACAGAATCGGTGATACTGACAATCTGAAAATCAGAGGCCAGGTTGGGATCACCAAAATCATAATTCTCGTCTTCACAGGCCATCATGCTCAAGGTGAGCACAAGGGCGATGAGCCATGCCCAATTACACTTCATGTTCTAATTTTTATTGGATGATAAACTTAGATGTATAGCTAGTGTTAGTATCTGATTCAATTTGAATAAAATAAAGTCCGGTATTCAAGGCCTGAACAGGCACTTGCACTTGGGCTTCTGCAATTTCTCTTACCACTGCTCCCCGGGTGTTAAATACTTTGCCACTGCGCAGGCGCTCTCCTGCCGGCATTTCAATATTTAAAACCGACTTCACGGGGTTAGGAAAGACACGCATCTGACCAGCAGTATTCTCAATATCTTCCATCCCAGTAGGTGTAGTGTCTACCGAAGTAATCAGGGGATCCACATTACTGTTCAAGGAAAAGCTGGCAGCTTTCGCTAAGCTGTAGGGGTGAGATGTTTTCACATCGTTACCCATGTCCCAGTACATGATACCACCCAGATCGTTATCGTGAATAAATTCACAACGGTCGATCACCTGATTGTAGCCGGTGATATAACGACGGTAACCACTGCCGTCAATCACACTATTCATATCCGGTGTATAGCCATTATCCAACAAACCATTTCGCACTCCCGTTGGCGCCACGCCCTTATTCTCAACATCGGTTACAGCATCATAACCCCTAGAGGTAGTGGTGGCATAAGACAATACGATTTTTTCTTTGGGATAGCGACCACCAGCGGTAAAACGATTGAGCGCATCCACATATGTACTATATAAAAATACATGCTTGCCCGGGCCGTAGATCTGGAAAGGAAAATAATCGACTTTATCTACATACTGCTGAGGCAAGGTATAAGCAACATAGTGTGGGGTAACCGTGAGTACTTTATCTGCCGGAAATTTAGCACGAATAGCTTCGATGACCTTACCATAGTTATCCCAGCATGTACCGTCATAACACCATTCAAAATCCAGGTCAATACCATCAAATTCGGGCGCGATGCGAGCTACCTCATCGGCAAACTTGCTGCGAAAGGCCGGATCAGCAAAACGATCTTCCCAACCGCTAAAGCCTTTGAAACCACCTCTTATCATATATCCGCGATGCCCCTCGTAATGACTGCGCATAATGGAGATAAAATGCTTATAGGAATAAGAATCATAGCCGACATTCTCAGGACGGTTATAGTCCCAATACGAGTCCATTACAAAAAGCGTCTGGGCCTCTACCTTACGTGTATCGCTAGGCATAGGCGTTTCCGTCATGGCCGCCTTCATATTATCTGAAGAACGGTAGGCATTCCACAGCACAGTCTCATCTAACTTGGCATTGAGATTGACTCCAATTAACGCTGGCGTGGATTCTAAACCACTTACCTGATAATCATGAACGCTTACTTCCATGTTAATTGCAGGATATGTTTCCCCATTAAAAGAGGCATGAAACACATTGTAATTATTAGTAGAATAAGCAGCAACTCCCAGATGCACCCACTTTTTAACTTCCATATTGTTAGGGCGTAGATAATCAACACCATTGATACGCACCACAATAGTTTTACGGGCTTCATCGCCTAAACGAATCGAAAATCCTTCCGTATCTGACTTCTCTTTTTGGAAAATAAAGGCTCCTTCAGTCCATTCTTCGAGGTATATCCAGCTTGAGAAAGCATATTTATCCTTTGGATTAAAGGCCTTGGCACCCACATTCATTTGCGCTCCCAAACCATTTAAGGCCAGTACACCCTGACGTCCCTGATATTCTGACAGGTAATTACCATTACTTACGCTCCCCTTATTATCGGCAAAGGGGATGTTCACTTCTCCGGCCGAATTAACTTCCAGACTCAGGATAATCAGATCATTGGACAGTAGGTATTTGTCAGCATCAATCTCGCGGTCGGCCCAGCGGGCAAAATCGGTATAGGCCACCGAACGACGATACTTGAAAGCCTGGTTATCAGCAACCAGGCTACGATCAGCGCTACCGGTGAAAGTACCGTGGTGCTTCATCTGGTAATCCACCACATTGGGGCACTGATCCTGATCAAACTTATAGTAGGCCACCAAATTGGCGTAGTTGGGATGATGCTTGTTCACCGTATTACGCCACATTAAAAAGAAGGGATCTGATATGGCTGTGTTCCAGAATCGCAACTCATCCAGACGACCTTCATAATTGTTGCCACCCAGGCTAAGTGATCCGAGGCTGACAGGTAAATCTAAGTTAATGGTTTCTGTTGTTTGCACAATACCATTCACATATACACTTGCCTGCCCCTTAGCATAAACTAAACTAAGGTGACACCATTTACCAGCCATTAGCGCAGGCGAGGATATTGTTAAGGTTCGTTCCCCAACTTTAAAAAGAAGCTTATTTTCTGTTCCCAGCTCTGTACGCAGCGCCTGAGTGCCGGTACTCAAAATAGTTGCGCCGGGTGACCAAACACCGGGGTTCATCCAAAACTGCAGCGTATAGCTATCACTATTGGACAAGGCAGTTAGTTCATTGAGCGTCACACCGCTTCCCGTCGGCATGCTTAGTGCATAGTTATCTACTTGTGCCTGCATTACGCCTACATAGCTTAGCAAGGCGAAACACACTATCATTAATTTCTTCATGGACTCTCTCTTTATCTTCCTTTGGCTGTTCTGTTCGCCGTAGATTGGTGCATATAGCATCCAGCTACTTTCGGGGTAGATGTATAAAAGGACTATTCTATCAAATCTTGTTCTGCCAGTGTACGACTAAGTGTAAGGCTGTTTTATCATCCCTATCCCCCTGTCTTTGGCAGCATTCTTCCCCTTTTGCCAAAGCAAAAAGGGAAGAAGCATTACCTTGATCTTATTTTTTATAATATCAATTTGACTAGTATGTTGATATTACGGTTACTTAACAGCTACCTTAGCAGTTCTTGTACCTACACGTACAATGTATAAACCTTTTGTAAGCGGGATACGCACTTGCGCTTGTCCGGCACGGCGTGAAGAAATCAACTGACCACTCAGCGCATACACCTCTACCTGCTCATTGGCATCGGCGTTGGTAATCACCAATTCACCATTACTTCCATAACATTTAAGTTCATCTGCTGATGGCAGGTCGTTAATAGCAGTAGCAACAGGATCAGAAACTAAAGTTAATTCTTGATTTTCGATGGGCTCACCACTTGGATTGGCTGTAAATGTCAATTCCTTAATTAATAATGTCGTATTCTTGGCATTACCTCCAAAACGAAAAGTAAAACGCAGAGGGGCACCATCAACCTCTTTGGCAACAAAATCATACTCACAGGCAATCCATTTGGTATCGTCGTAAGTAAGCTCAGGTAAAAATGTTACTGGGTCAACTATTTGACTAGCACAATCTCCACTTTTGAATTCTTGGGTAGCGGTTAAAACGCCATCTACTGTTTTATGGTTTCCTGAATATGTATATCCCAATACATCAAATAATTTATTGGTTGTTGTCAACTCATTTTGGTGAATATGAAACACTACTCTCATACGAACTGTTGCCTGTTTCTCAGCCTCTTCAACTGACAGACCACTAGATGTAAGGTCAACAATACTAGGAGTTAAATCCTTATCGGTATAGAATGCCAGATTCCACCAACCAAGCCAAAAGCCATCATCTCCGGCTACTCCGTGAGGAAATGTAGAACCGCTACCTTTCATGCACAGAACCTTACCTACATCACCGCCCATATCAAGAATTTGAAAGTAAGAGTTTAAAATTCCTCCCTGGCCTGTTGTTAAAGAATTAAGATTTCCATTACAAGCCGTAATAAAACCATCATTCCAATTACTCATAACATCTGGATCGCCGTTTGGTGGGTTGGCTCCTGGATTGGCTTTATCCAAACTAAAAGGCCCAACAGGTAAGTTATTAAATTTATAACGGGCGGGGGTAATATCGGTTTGTGCCCATGCGCTCACAGAGAGGAGCAGAGAAAAAATACAAGTTAGTGTAAAGAACTTCTTCATAATACTGATGATTTATTTGTTAGTAATTACAGCGCCGAAGCACTTGCTATTGATGTGGTCAAATATAGAAGGTGGGCACATCAAGCCTTTTTAAAATCATCTGTATTTTTTTCAGAATTGTATATTCTTTAACTTTTAATCACATTTAACTCGCACGACTTCTACTAATTAGACAATATTAGAAAAACCCCGGACGATTTTAGAAAAGATATATGCTGAGCATTTAGCCCATCAACAATTCCCATCCACCGCCTTAGGCGTCGTACTTCCCCTTGCTCTCAAGCGCAAAGGGAAGAATGATTACAAATCGTAAGGTCAGTGAAAAAAATAGAAAATATGTGGTTTCCCTCACATTCAACCGACTCAAGGGTTGTAATTATATACATTTATAGCCATGGGTTGGCTCCCATGGCTATAGCTATTCAAACCCCTCCGGGGTTAGTTTTTGCTTAGAGTCGAAATTTGTATCTGATCCCTCTTTTACTTTAAAATCATGTTAGATACCAAGATTTAGGGAGACAGCATGCTGGCAGTTGAATTACTTCAGCTTCACAAGATCTTCATAAAAAGAATGGGTGCGTTGCTCCACCGAATGATCAATCAAAGCACTGGGATCATATTCGGGTGCATGCTTAATGGCGTCTTTGTCCATATTAATGCTCAATTCCTCATCCACGTAGCTCACATGCTGCAAGTACGAAAGTGGTATCAACACCTTTTTGCTCCAAGGCAACCAATTGCTTGTATCCACCACAGCGTAGGCTACCTGCCAATCCTCCTCGCGAACAATCAAGTCCTCAACATGACCGAGAGCGCCATCCTTGGCACGTATCTGATATCCGAGCACTTCATTAAAGCTACGCAGCAGGGTCTTAATCTCCTCCTCTTCTATTTCTCGGTTTTGGGCCTTCAGTACAGTTGGGATAAGGCTGGCCATCCCCACGTGTCCGGTAGCCATAAAGGGTTCATCCCAATAGTTGAGTACCCCGTAGTTTTTGTTGATTATTTCCTGAAATCTGAGTGATACCGGAGCATGTTGCTCCAATGTAGGACCATTGGCAATAAGGGCTTTCTCAACATCTAACTGAAGTGTCCCTTCCTTGCGGGGTACCCCCACCATAATGCTACGGGGAATCAGTACTTTTTTATCCTTGTTGAGTGTTTCCAGGTCAACCTGAACATAGCGTATTCGCCATTGCTCTTCGTCGAACAAAAGGTCAACAATTTCGGCTTTCTCACCATCTTTTGTTCTAATGTTGTAGTTGGTCAAGTTTTTTAAGCTAAAATTCATTTTTTTAGATTTAAAACTATTCACGCCTACTCTGTTCAAGATTTTCAGCTTGCTCTTGCGCATTCATCAATGCAGCTTGAGGTGATACCGCTAATAATAGTAAGTTCAAAAAAGGCATTTATCTTCTCCTAACAAAAGGGCATCATTAATACCTAAATACAAAAAATATCGCAATAATCCAAATAAAAAGCGGTTTGTAAGCCTCGCATAATGAAGCTAACAAACCGCTTTTATATTTCTAATAACCTGACTATCGCCCTACAGCACTCAGATTAATGCTTGCGTCTTTCAGCTTATCACCACCCACAGTCAATTGAATATCGCCGCCTTTTTTATCAGCCTGTACCAGCACTACCAACTGCCCACTAAAGGCTTGCATGCTGGGCTCATGAAACAACTCCAGCGACGTGGCATCACCGTTACAAGCCGCTCGGAAACTACCCGCACCTTGCACCTCAAAATTCAACTGATGATCGGCATGAGGACACAATCGCCCATCCTTATCTACCACCGATACGGTAACAAAGCTGATATCCTTGCCATCGGCTATTAGTTCAGTTCGATCTGCCTCCAGCTTTAGCGTATAGGCTTCGCCGGCAGTATGCACTTCTTTCTCCATGGCCACCTTGCCGCTGGCATCATAAGCCACCACTTTTATGGAACCAGGCTCATACTTTACATCATTCCACATAAGGCGGTAGCGTTGCAATTTCGACTCCTTACTCTTAGTTCGCTTACCCTGACTCTTGCCATTAACAAAAAGCTCGGCACTGTCGTAACTCGTGTAAACAAACACCGGCGTTGTTTCGCCTTCCCGGCCCTTCCATGTCCAGTGTGGTAACACGTGTAGTGTCTCCTCTTCGGTATTCCAGCGGCTACGGTACAAGTAATATCTGTCCTTAGGCAGTCCTGCCAGGTCGCAGATGCCAAAATAAGAACTGCGCGATGGCCAATAATTATCGTAAGGCGTGGGCTCGCCCAGATAGTCAAAACCCGTCCACACAAATTCACCAATCACCCAGGGCTTATCATCCTGCATTACAAAGTCGTCTTCGGGTATGTTGGACCAGTTACAATACTCCAGGTCGTAAGATGAGCACTGTAGATCATCATGCTGAATATCGGGTCCTCCTTCAACGGGAAATTTATAAACTCCCCGTGAGCTAACTGTAGAAGCTGTTTCAGACCCCAGCAGGTAGCCCTGTGGAAAGCGCTCATAAGCCTCTTCGTAAAGATGCACACGGTAATTGAGTCCGGGCATATCCACCACGGCACCAAAGCCACTATTCATAACCGCTTTCACCTGATCCATCCCTACCGTTACCGGTCTTGTGGGGTCTTCGCGATGAAACACATCCTGTAAGAACTTGAGTCGCTTAACGCCATCGCTACCCCACTGATCGGGTACTTCATTACCAGCACTCCACATAACCACACAAGGGTGATTGCGCGTGGCACGCACCAGGTTAACTACGTCCTTCTCGGCCCACTCATCAAAGTATTTATTGTAGCCATTGGCTACCTTTGGCTTCTTCCACTCATCAAAACTCTCGGCCAAAAACAGAAAACCCATCTCATCACAAAGCTCGAGCTGCTCGATGGAAGGCATATTATGTGCCGAGCGTACTGCATTACATCCTAAATCTTTAAGAATGGTCAACTGACGCTTGAGTGCAGCTTTGTTAATGGCCACACCCAGAGGACCTAAATCGTGATGCAAACAAACTCCCTTAAACTTAATGGTCTCACCATTAAGTTGGAAACCCTGCTCGGGTGTATAGCTTACATCGCGGATACCAAAACGAACAGTCTCTGTATCCTTGAGGGTGTTGCCCTGAAAAAGATTAAGCTGAGCGGTATAGAGATAAGGCGAATCGGGACTCCATAAAACAGGATTGGGCACGGCCACATGCTGCTCTATCTTGTCACCAAACTGCTGATCGGAACTTCCTTTTGCCACTATCTTGCCTTGCTGATCGCGTATGCTAAGCTCAACGCGAACATCACTCCCCTGCACACGAGACTGAATATTCACCCGCGCCTGCTCTTCGCTAATGAAAGGCGTAGTAATAAAGTGTCCCCAGTGCTGAAAACTCACTTTATCATTCACCACTACTTTTACATTGCGATAAAGTCCGGCGCCAGGATACCAACGGGATGAGAAGGGATGATTCTCAAGCCGCACTGCTATCTGGTTATCCGCATTATCCGAAACAAGATCTGTAATGTCGAAGTAAAAATAGCTATAGCCATATGGACGCTCGCCTACCTTTTGTCCATTAACATATACCTGAGCATTGCTCATGGCCCCGTCGAAGCATAATAAAACCTGCTTATTATCGCGTAAGTCTGATAAATCAATTTTTGTGCGATACCATGCTGCACCAATAAAAGGCAGGGCTCCTGTTCGCCCCGTTTTTTCAGTGGCCTTTTGCTCATTATTTTGAACGATGCGCACCATCTGCTTATCAATCTCTTTGTCAAAGGGACCATATATAGCCCAGTCATGAGGCACAGTAACGGTCTCCCAGGCACTATCATCGTAGTTGCTTTGTGCTGCACCCGCTTCTTCTCCCTTTTTAAACTGCCAATGCTCCAGATTGTGTACGTTGCGATGCGCGCGCTCAGAATGACCACACGATGCCATGATGATGACCATCAGTAAACTAAATAAAGTACTTTTCATTATTATATTATATGTGAATATTTTCAGATAAATGAATTGAGGAATGATTAGGCTTGAGAGAACAAAAAAAAACATTACCCGGCAATAAACCAAAAGCCCGAAGCGTTCAAAGTTACTTTTTCTTCGTCAAAATATGATGAAGTACAACAACTATGAATAATTCGGGCAATGATGGTACAACGCTATCGCATAATTGAACGATAGCCTATGCGATCTGTCATTTCATGTAAATACTACAAATGGTAATCGCCAGCCTGCTCAGGTTGATAGAGAATGTCTTCGATAAGCAAAGAGATGGTGCCCTTAGGTACCTCCCATTCGATGGTATCACCTTTTTGGTATCCCAATAAGGCAGTGGCGATGGGTGCAAAAATAGAAAGTTTGTTCTTCTTGATATCAGCCTGCTCGGGGTAAACAATTTGAATATCAACACCACGATTAGTATCGAGGTATCGCACCCTTACAACAGAGTTCATCGTAACTACCTGAGGGGGTACCTGCTCTGGAGCATAGCTCTTCCCTTTTTCAATCTCACTCAACAAATTAAAGATTTCTTTGGTCTGATACATCTTGCGATTATGGCCATCGGCCACAAGGCGACGGATTCGCGCTGAATCGTTCTGATTAATTATAAGATGCTTCATAGTTAGTTATTGTTTATAAAAAAAGGCCGGTATAAACCGGCCTTCTATTGTAGTTTGTATATTATTTTTTTAGAAATAGAAATAGCCGCCCTCATGCATCATGCATCGGGTACTCCGTAGAAACTTTAATATTTTATCCATTACTGTTCTCATGACTATTATAACTATGCTGACAAACATACAAATTAAAATGTTTCCTTGTATTCGATTCGTCAAAATTAACACATTTATCCACAACTAACTTAGCAACAAGGTTATCCACCAAACACAGAACTCAGCCAACGGAAGCAATGCCCTTGGTATTCGGTTAAGTATAGAGCGGAAATGCGCTTATATAAAGCGAAGTTGGCACCTTGCAAGGCGCATTTTCTTTAAAAAAAAAAAATGGGGATAGCCCGAATATAATCGAACTATCCCCCAATAACACGTTATAGTGTTCTCCTGTTAATGCACTTCCTCTTCCAGGAAAGCATCCAAATAGGCTCCCCGCATATTTGTTTTGTAAATACGATTTTCCTTATCCAGTACAATACAAGTAGGCACGCCCAAAACGTTATAAACCGCCTTTACCTCGCCATTCATGCCCTTGGGGTCGCGCAACTGCTTCCATACCATACCCTCTTCTTCCATGGCTTTCTGCCAGTCTTTATCTTTACTATCAACTGATATACTGATGATATTAAATCCTTTGTCTTTGCATTCCTCATGTACACGCTTTAAATGCGGTATTTCCCCCCTACACGGGCCGCACCAGCTCGCCCAGAATTCCAGCATATTAAATTTACCAGGTTCAATTAATGAGGATAATTTCACGAGCTCGCCCTCACGATTCAGCAACTCAATATCTTTAAACTCCTCACCCAAGGCTACTCTTTTAGCAGCTTCGGCCTGTTCCTTCAAACGGGTGAATAATGGGGTTCCCTGCCAGTCCTTCTCCATCCAGCTGACCATCTCATCAATTTCTTCAACAGTAAAATCAACATACATACCGGTAAAGAAATAAGATACATAATCGAGCGCTACAATGGATTGAGTATTCTCGCGGATAAACTTAAGCTTCACATCACGCAATTGCTTATTCAGTGCATTTTCCTGGCGCGCAATTTCAATACCCACAGCGGTATTTTCAATACCCTTATCAAAATAAGGGCTTAAGTACTCAGCCATGTAGCGCTGGTTTAGCTTCCTTAACTTTTCATTAAAGGGCTTCGCAATCGCACTATACTCTTCTTTCAAAGCCTGTGCCTGTGAGCCTTTAATGATCGCAGGCTCGGTTTTGCGCTTCGGATTGTAATAAAATCCGGCCATGGTATTGATATTTGCCTCAAAGCTAATATCTGAATTCTCCAGATAGAAGCTTGCTTTGTTCTTATACTTTGGATTGGAGGCCTCTCCTTCGGGTGTGCGATCGACAATTAGGGTGTATAAACCCGGATAATCTACTTCACCACTTAAAGTAAACTGTCCGTTGCTAACCACAGCACTGTCCACAATGGATTGTGATACATAGTCATTTTTCTGAAGATAGATACGGGCATTTTCCACATCGCCGTGTAACGTGCCATTTACCTTGTAACCCTTATTTAACTGACAAGCGGGCAAAACTGCGACAAGCACAGCCAAACTAAGGGCCATGCTCATCTTATTGAAAAATCGTTTATTCATATCCTTTATTTTGCTTTAAGAGATTATTACCTGCCATGGCCGAACGCGGAATGGGTAAGGTCAATAGCTTATCGGAAGCCACATAATCGGGTGCGATCACATAATCATCAATTACATGATAACGTACCAGATCATACCACTCCTCATTATTTTCAGTATTCAATTCCATCCACTTGTGTTTCAGGATCTGCTCAAGCACCAGAGCATTAGGAATGGCTTCAATTTCTTCCTGGGCGTAACCGGCACGCTCACAAATGGCAGCCAATGCCAAACGCGCCTCGTCAAAATGTGATTGACGGGCTTCTGCCTCAGCCAATATATAATACATTTCGGCCAATCGAATAAAGAAATGGGTATTGGCCATTTCTCCTGAGGCATAATCATTCTGCACATATTTACTGGCAGCATTGATGTAGGCATCGGTATAGCGAGCATCGTACACCATATCCCCTTCTACCATTTCATCAGCAATGCGTTTACTGGTATCACCTACTTTCAAATTTGTTATGTTCATGCTGGTAGGCTCATTGGGATAGCTGGCATATAACGAAAACAGCACTTCCGATGACTTGGCAGCATTACGAAATACATCAAAATAAACTTCCTCGAGCATATAACCAGCCCCGGGAGCCTCTGCAATAACTTCGCCGGCCAATTGAGCTGCCTGAGGATAGGCACCCTGGTATAACTTAACTCTTGCCAGTAAAGCCTTGCCGGTTGTTTGGCTTACATAGTAGTGTCCTTTGGGAAACACCGGAGCATCGCTTATTACTGCATTCAGGTCATTTACAATCAACTCATATACAGCTCCTACACTTTCGCGCTGCTTGGGTGTATTGCTACGCACAGGCTCAGTGTACGTAACAACACCATATTCGGAGGTAGCATCCCAAAATTCACCAAACTGGCGTAATAGATGAAAGTGCGCCATGGCACGGTGGAACTTAAGCTCCGCAATCATCTCAGTCTGTCGTGCAGCCTCAAGGCCTTCCACAAACTCACCCTCCAGCTGGGCAAGCACCGAATTGGCAATATTGATCACACGGTAGAGGGCGGTATAATTTTTCTCCACCCCAATGTTCTCTACTTTTATATCATTCTCAGCAAAACCCTGATAGCCACCGATGTATCTAAAGTTTTCAGCATGACTACGCATAGACATTAAACTGGTAAACCAGCCAATATCGATAGAGCGCCATGAGGAATACACCCCATTTACAGCGGCTTCGGCTGAATTCTTATCGGACACCAAGGTCTCATCCGTCAATACATTCTCGGGCTGAATATCATCTATATTACCCATTAACTCACAGGAAGTGATTGAAACGAGCAATATTCCAAATAGTATATATTTAATTTTCTTCATCTGATTTCGTGTTTAAAGTTGCACCTTAATACCAATTGAGAAGGTTTTGCTCAGTGGATAGGGATCGTCATTAACAGACATACCGGTTACACCACCTCCAATGAGTTCCGGATCCAGACCCGGCCAATCAGTAATGGTGAACAGGTTGGTTGCCGTCGCAAATACCGAGGCACTTTTCACCTTCATATTCTTCAGCATGTTATTAGGTAGCTGATACGATAGCGTAATATTTTTCATGCGCAGATAAGAGGCATCAAAAACATACTTATCAGAATAAGAGTAATTATAATAACCCATAGATGAATTAATCAACTGTGCATACTCAGCATCGGTATTCTCGGGCGTCCAGGTATTGCGGAACATCTCGCGGTTGATACCCAGTCCCAGGTTACCTCCGGCATCGGTCATCAGGTTCGACCATATGGCCTCCACTCCTTTGGAGAACTGCATAATAAATGACAAAGACAGATTTTTATGGCTCAGCGTATTGCTCCAGCCTCCGAAGAAATCAGGCTCCGGATTGGTTATCACCACCTCATCTTCATTGTTGATACGGCCATCACCATTAATGTCCTCCATCAAGTAGTCACCCACTGCCGTGCTTGATTCCTGGTAGTAGTTATAACCTTTTTCCCAGGCTGCCATATTCAGGTCATCAATTACCGACTGATCCTGTATAATCTCTTTTACCTTAAAGCCCTTTCGGGTTCCTGCCGGATGCCCTTCGATAAAAGAATCCTGCATGTAGGGGCTGATGGTCGCACTGTTCAGCTTCTCAATATTATTACGGTTGAAGGCAATATTGAAGTTACTGTTCCACACAAAATTACTGTTTCGAATGATATCGCCACCCAACGAAAATTCCATTCCCTTGTTGCTTACATCGATAATGTTGGCGTAGTAATTCTTCATTCCCGACTCTAAAATATGAGGTGCCGGTGCCAAAGCGCCATCTGTGTAGCGGTAATACACATCGTAGTTACCATACAAACGATTATTAAAGAATGAGAAATCAAAACCCGCATTGTACTCGGTCGTCATCTCCCACTTAATCCCTTCGTTGGGCAACAAGTCTTTAATATCAACGCTCAACTCACCTCCATAGTAATCGGAGCTGTTACGAATAAAGTACTGCTTATAAGAGAAGTCGGCGACGTTAGTTGACCCGGTCTGTCCGGCACTCAAACGTACTTTCAAATCATCAATGGCGTCCACATCGCTGAGGAAAGACTCATTATTCATGCGCCAACCCAATGAAACGGCAGGAAAGTAACCCCAACGATTCTCCGGTCCGAATTTAGATGATTCATCGGCACGCATAGCAGCTTCCAACAGGTAACGATGATCGTAGCTATAGGTGATACGGCCGTAGATAGAATTAAGACCGGTATTTACCTCGTCATCGCCAAACATCGTGATGGAACGAGCAGAACCGGGATTGTGCATATAGTCATCGCTGGGAAAACCCTCATAAGAGATATAATCACTCTTACTGAATATGCGATCAGCACTATAACCGAGCATAGCCGTAAACTTATGATCCTTAATATCCTTCTTGTAATCCAATCGGAAGTTCAAGGCTGTACTGGTCATGTTACTGCTGCTATTATCCAGGCTCGATAAGGTAGGTATACCATACATGATGTCTTTACTTACCAGCGGTGAGAAAAACTGGTTTCTAAAAACATAGTTAGCCACATTAATATCAGTATGGAAGTCCAGATCGTTGGTTAAATTAATATCCAGATAAGCATTTCCCATAAACTGATTATTGATAAACTCCGACTCTTTTTGTCGCAGTGCCACGGGGTTAGCCATATCATTGGGCAATCCGTAGTAAAGCATAGAACCATCGATACGCTGAAAGTCGCCCGTTGCGTTATACACCGGCACATCCGGACGCATAAGCCAAGGCTTATAGAGACTTGCCATATAATCCTGCTCATCGGCACTGTTACGCTCCGATACTGAGTAATTCATCATGGCACCCATCTTCACTTTATCGCTAATATCGGTATCCACAGAAAGTCGGGCTCCATATCGATCCAACTGATCGTTGATAAACAATCCTTCCTGATTTATACCATTAAAAGAGAAAGAATAGTTGGTACGATCGGTACCACCGCGTAAAGCGAAATTATACTGATGAGAAGCGGCGTTTTTATTTTTCACTTCTTCCACCCAATTGGTGTTTTCGCTACCAAAGGCTTCCTCTTTCAAACCATTGTAGGTATATTGCCAGGTGTTCCAGTCCAGTTCAACCTGGCCCAATGTACCCAGGGTATATTCATCGGCAAAGCTTCGCCAATCGTTCATGGCCGTTACCGTGCTGCTCAATATCATATCCTGCAATTCACGGAACTCCTCGTTATTTAAGGGCTCATACTCTTTTACCGGGTTACCAATAGAAAAAGTATAGCCGGCATCAATATTAACGTTATCACCCTTATGACCATTTTTAGTATTGATGATAATCACACCATTGGCACCGCGCGATCCGTAAATGGCAGTAGCAGCCGCATCTTTCAGCACATCGATCGACTCAATATCGTTGGGTGCTAAGGCCAGCAGTGGGTTCATGGCATTGGATTGCACAAACATAGGAATACCGTCGATTACAAACAGCGGTATGTTATTGGCCTGTCCTGATGTCATATTGGGATAAGGAGTGGTAATACCACGAATGTTAATGTTAGGTGTAGCCCCGGGCTCACCACTATTTTGGGTCATCATCACCCCTTTCATGGTACCTCCCAGCATATTATCCACTGTACTGCTGGTGGTTGCCAAGCGTTCCATTTCCTCCTTATCCATGGATGCGATGGAACTGGTAAGGCTTTTCTTATCCTTACGACCAAAACCGATTACCACAACCTCATTTAAGTCAGTAGCCTCTTCATGTAGCGTCACATTAATCTCGCCACGTCCCTCAACAGCCTGCTCCAATATATCAAATCCAATAAAAGAATAGGTAAGTACAGATTGTGCAGAACTTGCTTCGATGGTGTATTGACCATCGGCACCTGTAATTACACCATTGGTTGGATTGGACTTCTCAAAGATGTTAACGCCGGGAATGGGCAAACCTTTATCGTCGCGTACGGTACCTTTTACTGTAAAACGCTGTTGCTGCTGCGCCAGCTGACGATCGCGCTGAGCCTTACCTGGGGCAGGACGCACAATAATCACATCCTTAATAATCTGAAAGTCCAGATCTTTACCGTCCAAAGCGGTCTTCATCACTTCATCAATAGAGCCGGACTCCAGTTGCAACTCCAAATCATTGGCAATGGCGATCTCCTCCAGGTTGTATAAAAATCGGTAATCACTCTGCTTTTTTATCTGCTCTATCATTTGCTCCAGCGATCCCCCCTTTAGATTAATCACCAGCTTCTGATTCTGAGAATGCGTGATGGCGGTTGCCTGAACAGTAAAGAAGATACTCAGAAATACATAGAGCTTCATAAACAGGTACATCTTTTTACGAAAACGTATTGGAATACGCCTTCCATCAATTCGATTTTTTTTCATACTTTTGATTGATTATAAGTTGATACAACAAACTAATAATTACCGAAACGGAAGATGTTGGTAGCATTTTCCGTTTCACTTATTCTTACTTTACATATACTACATTGTTTTTTATTTCAAATTGTACATTAGTAGTTAAACTTATCATGTTTAAGTGCGTATTAATTTCCTCATAACGCTCCAAATCACCCGTAAAACGTTTGCTCTTTGCAAGCTCGTTATGATATACCACATCCACATCATACCAGCGTTGCAGGGTTCTGAAAATTTCTTCCAGGGTCATTCTTTCAAAACGGAACTCACCATTCTTCCAAGCCACATAAACGGCAGGGTCAACAGTTTTCACTTCAATACCTTTCTGCTCTGCATTAATCACCCCTTGCATGCCGGGCTTCAGTATCACACTTTCTGAATCTTCAGCCTTTTCACTGGCAAAACTCACACTCCCCCTTACCAGGGTAGTTGTAACGGTCTTTTCGGTATTGTAAGCCGCCACATTAAAAGCGGTTCCTAAAACCGTTACAGCAGCTCCCTTCGTTTTTACAATAAAGGGCCGTGTAGTATCTTTACTGACCTCAAAATAAGCTTCGCCATCAAGTGTGACTTCACGGGTCGCTGATGAAAAGTAGGTTGGATACTCAAGGCTTGATTCAGCGTTGAGCCATACCTTAGTGCCATCGGCCAGCGTAAGGCTAAATTCACCCTTGCGCGGTATATAGATGGTATTGGTCAGTCCGGCAGCCGCTTTGTTGGAAGCCTCCGATCCATGGTTATAGGTAATGCTCTGCTCAGTAGTTTTAATAAGCGTGCCATCCTCTTCTTTCAAAGTCTGGTTACCTGCCTGGTCAAGCTCCACCTGCTGTCCGTCAGCAAGATATAAAACAGCCTTTTTACTCCCGGGTGTAATATTCTGCACTAATGTTTCTGCTTGATCCCCATCATAGGGTTTCGGATCACTAAACAACGTCCACAGGACAATACCAGGCAGAATAATAGCAGCAGCATAAGCCAGCCAGCGACCCATCATAGGTTTCAGCAGAAGCTGGGGCGACTTATTGCGGTGATAAACATTTGACAGGGCCGCCTGCACATCAATTTGCTCCCTCTGAAGAAGATATTCGCTAAGGTTCCCCTCCTTTTTTAACTGCTCATACAAAGCAGCATTCCCGGCATCCGCTTTTAACCAGGCTTCAAGACGCTGCCTTTCACCATCACCTAAAGCCTCATGTTTGAGAAGCTTAGCAATGCTATCGGCAATTTCAAAAGGTGTGATATCTTTCATATAAAATACGATTTCAATAACTAAGACGCCCACAACGAAAAAAGTGGGTAATATTAAATACAGATTTTTTGTGTCGGATAATTCTAAAGGCCAAAAAGCAGAAGCGAGAATAGATTCTTAAGTCTTTCCTTTAGAAATCGTTTGGCACGTTTGCGGTGTGTCTTAACCGTTTCAACAGAAATTCCAAGATCTTCGGCTATTTCCATCGATTTTAGGCCTTCAAGGGATAACTTATATACAGTGCGGCACTGCTTGGGTAACTGATTAAGCGCATCTGCCAGCTGACGATATACCTCTGCATTCACAATATCATTAAAGAAATGCTTGTCATCGCTGTTGAATTGAATCACACCGGCCTGATGTTTTTTAATTACCTTTTGATGACGTATGTCATTGAGACACTGATTTCTAACAGACTGATACAGATAGGAACGTACATCTTTATAATGGCTATGGCTGCCCTTTTTCTGCAAAAGCTGGTAAAACACCTCCTGAACAGCATCTTCAGCCTGCTGCTCATCGCCTAGATATTTCCGTGCATACAGACACAGAGACACATAGTATGCATTGAACAGTTGTTCAAAATCATCCCCCTTAATTCCCCTTTTTTCATTTCCTAAGTTCCCCACTTTCATGAAGCATCAAAAATAATCTATTTCCCCTGTATTATCCAAATATAAACACACAGAGATCAAATTAGCTCAAGCATTCGGTATTATTTATTGGGAACCCTGCTGCCAGGGCAGGATGAGAATGCTTTAACTCCTTCCCACTAAACATAACAAAAGAGGTGACTGATAACATAAAGTCACCAACCACCCCTTAATTCATCATCCCTTACTGCTTTTAGCCGTACTATGTTGCTTTTGCAGTAGTCATCATGAAGAACGTTTCTCTATTCAATTACAAACTCCTTAATGATGGCCCAACCCTTATGGTCTTGGGTGATAACAAGGCGAACAGCTTTCACCTGCTCATCATCCAACTCTACAACGGCCATACCTTCATTAAAGGTGGCTACTTGGGTGAAATTCTTACCATCGGATGAAAGCTCCAGGATACCATGTTCTACTATGTCTTTACCATCGCCGGTAATCACCTTAATATGATTGGCCTTCATGGTCTCGCCCAGCGTCAGGGTCATAGTTTCGCCTTTACGGGGCGGGCGGTTGGTCCAAAAATAAGAGTTAAGGCGTCCGTCAAACACATACTCTGGCACATAGGGACTGAAGATACCTAGGGTGGTTTCTACGCGGGCATTGCGCACAAACAGGGGCTCCTGCTCGCCCGGCTTAAACTCTACTGCATCAATTTCTTTCTCGTCGAAATAATTAATGCCCATCTCATCCATCAATGGGTAGAAGTTAGTGAGGCGCTGTAGAAAGTCATCCCAGTTTTTCTTTTGAGGATCCAGCCATACCACCTCGGCCAAAGCCAATATGCGGGGAAAGATTCGCTCCTCAATGGTCTCAGTGGTAGTTACCAGTTCGGTCCACAGACAAGCCTGGGCACCCATCACAAGAGATTGTTGTTGCGGAGTAGCTTCAGCAGGAACAGGCTCCCAGCTATATACTTTTTTGGTGCTGTTACCCGAGTATCCCCAGTCGAAATAGCATCCGTGCTGAGGACACATCACCACCGACAGACCGGCCTCCAAGGCCTCCATAGCTTGTGGTGTGCCATGATCGCGCCATACCATCACCACATCATCACCGGTGGCGGCACCTCGTTCATTAATCTCATCCCAGCCTATCATGCGTTTATCCCTCTTGCGAATGGCTTTAGAGGCTTCACGTGTGAAGTAATCCTGTAAGGCCTCTTCCGATTTCAAGCCTTTCTTTTTCATCATGGCCTGACAATGAGAACATTCTTTCCAGATATCCTTACCCACTTCATCACCGCCCAAATGAATATAGGGCGAAGGGAAAAGGGCAGCTACCTCTTTAACCACATCCCGCATAAACTGATAGGTCTCTTTCTTGCCGGCACACAGCATCACCTCATAGCCCCGCTCCTTTTGGTTGGCGGGCTGCTCCATGGGATACACTTCAAACTCACCGCCTTTACACGACAGCTCGGGATAAGCTGCCAGCACCGCTCGGCTATGTCCCGGTAAATCAATTTCAGGCACAATCATTACCTGACGATCGGCGGCATAGGCAATAAGTTCACGCATCTGTTCCTGCGTATAGTAATTACCCGAAAGGGCAGGAAAATCCTTATAATGCGTTCCCTTCTCTGTGAGGGCCGGGTATTTTTTTATTTCCAGGCGCCAGCCCTGATCATCGGTCAGGTGCAGATGCAAACGATTAAGCTTTATCAAGGCCATCTGATCAACCACCACTTTCAGTTCGTCTATCGTCCAGAAATGACGACTACAATCCAGCATAAAACCCCGCCAATGCATACGCGGCGCATCCTTAATATGGCAGGCGGCAATCTGATTGGCATTGGTGGATAATTGCCTAAGCGTTTGCACACCATAGAAGAGTCCGGCCGCGTCACCGGCAGATAAACTCACCAACTCGCTACTTACTGTAAGCTCATAAGCCTCCTTGCCGGCAGCCAATAAGGACGGATTGAGCTCCAGCACAAACACGTTAGCGGCAGGCACAGAAGCCTCAGCGGATAAAAATTGTTCTGCGGACAGGGAGAAAAAAGTACGCAAGTGATCGGCAGTACCACTCATACCGGCCGCATCACCCTTAAGTATCACTTTGGTTGATTTATTAATGGCAAAGTGCCCCTCGCTTTGTTGAAAGGTTTGTGGTAAGGGTATTAACTTACTCGCATTCTGCGCCCACCCAATATTATGGCACAGAAGACTCACGAGCATAAGAAAGCCGGTAATTAATCGAAATGTCATATTCTTCATTTTTAAAATTAATTACCGGCAAAACTATCTTTTCTATTTAATTTAACAACTACTCCTGTTGCTTTATCTGCTCCAGGGTTTGTAAGCAGTACATAAGGCCGCGCGGCACATGGAAACATCCTTTCCACTTACCTCCTTTTAACGGCAGTAACACTTCGCCTTGTCGGTTTAAGTACCCAAACCACTCACCATGTTCCGGATCGGAGAAATGCTCGAAGGCATAGGCATGCACCTTCTCGAACCACTGCAGGCAAGCATCGTTTTGGGTATGACGATAGCCTTTTAGCAGCGCCACCAGTGTTTCCAGGTGTACCCACCATAATTTCTGATCCCACTCAAGCTGCTGCGGCGGATACCCTTTCAAATCCATAAAATAAAACACGCCACCATGTTCCTTATCCCAGCCGTACTCCAGCGTTTTAAGGGTGATGTCAACGGCCTTTTCGATGAGCTCAGGACGGTGCAGCTTCTCTCCCAAATCCATCATAAACCACATGGCTTCAATAGCATGCCCCGGATTGAGCAAGCGACCTTCGAAACAATCTACGAACTGTCCGTCGGGCGAAACATTTTCAAGAATTAAACCCGTGTCCTCCTGATAAAATACTTCCATCACTTCGTGAATCACCTTATCCAGGGTCTCCTCAATCAAAGACGCTGGCAATAAGGACTCAATTTCCAGCGCCAGGTTGGATAGAATCATGGGCAAGGCAAAATTCTTCAGTGGTCTTGTACCGGGCACCAACTTGTTATACTGCCCCTTGGGATCATCCTGCCGCTCCAGTATCGCATAAAAAGTATCTTTAGCAATCTTGGCGTAACGCTCCTCTCCCGTGGCTTTGTACAACTGACCAAAGGCCATGGTGGCAAAGCAATCGGAAAATATATTGTAGGGCTGTACCAATGGCGTCCCCTGTCTGTTGAGCGAAAAATACCACTTACCATTCTCGTCAGCACCATGCTTCTCTAGGAAGCCGGCACCATGCAAGGCCATATCCAACCATTCCTGACGGGGCTCTACACTGTTATAGAGCTTAGCAAACTGCCACACCTGACGCGCCTGCAGCCAGATAAACTTATCGGTATCATAAACCTCACCATCGCGCGCAAGGCAAGTGAAGTAACCACCAAATTCAGCGTCTCTCGAGTAATTTTGCCAGAAAGGCAAAACCTTATCGAAAAGTTCTGTCTTATAAGTCGATATTAATTGATCTATCTTCATAATACTCACGATTAATCCATTATACTTTTAAAGGTTAAGCCTTTCACTTCGTCTTTCTGCGGCCATACAAAGCTAAGCAGGTAAGCCACAAACACACTGATGATAATGCCGGCTGCACCATACAGCAGGAAGGACATAGTAGCATGATCGCGTAACCACAGTAGGGCCACAAAGCCCACAATCACACCCAAAAATGCCGCTTTACCCGAGATGCGCTTAAAGAAGATACCCATCACAAACAAGGCTCCCAATCCACCCGTTAGCAAGCCCAGGAAGGTGTTAAACTGATCCCATAGAGAGGCAATATCCCAGGTGGCCAGCACCAGTGCCATAAGAATACCAAAGACACCGACCAATACACCCGACCAGCGGGCTATCAGCAAGCTACTCGACCGCTTTGCCTGCGGCACCAACACATCGAAAAAATCCGAAGTGATTACAGCCGATACCGAGTTGATGTTAGACGACAAAGTGGACATGGCAGCTGCAAAAACAGCAGCAATAAGCAAGCCTGCCAGACCAGCCGGTAACTCCGACACTATAAAGTGCGGAAATACAGCATCAAGATTCGGGATGGAGACCGATAAGTCTTCAGGATTGGAGGTGTAGAAGGCAAACAAACCCGTTCCTAAAAGGAAGAAAATAATAGAAACAGGGATACTCAAAATACCATTTAGCCAAATACTCTTGGAGGTAGCGTTCTCATCCTTAGTGGTCATATAGCGCTGTACCACCGACTGATCGCTTGTATAGGCAATGAGGCTGTTGGCAAAACCACCGAGTACAACCACCCATAGCACCGGCTTGGACCAGTCAAGACTGCCATCAAGCAGGAAAAACTTCTGATTATCCATGGAAATGTCAATAAAACCACCCAGACCACCGTCTACGCCAAAGAGCATAAATACCAAGGCCATCAGCGCTCCACCCAGCAGGATAAAGCCCTGTATCACATCACCCCACACCACGGCTTCAATACCACCACTCGTACAATAAATAATAGTAACTATGCCCATGATGATAATAGACCAGTAAACGCTGAAGCCGGTAACCGCATGCAAGGCCAGTGATGGTAAAAATAACACTACAGCAATACGTGTTACCATAAATATTATAAAGAAGGCCGAGGCCATCCATCGCACGGCACGATTAAAGCGCAGCTCCAGATATTCGTAGGCCGTACCAATCTTGAGACGACGGAAGAAAGGCAGATAGTATTTTATTACCACAGGTGCCACCAAAATGATGGTTAGGTTAAACACCAGCATGCGCCAATCAGTGGCATAGGCCTTGGCCGGTATGGCAATAAAGGTGATAGCACTTAGCGTAGTGGCAAAGATACTGATGCCGGCTGCCCACCAGGGAATACGTCCGCCGGCCTTAAAAAAGTCCTCCTCGTCATTTTCACGCCTCATAAAATAGAAGCCCAGTGCCAACATGCCCACAAAATATAAAACCAACACCAGGTAGTTGACCCAGCCAAAGCCGGTCTCTCCCGTGAAGTCCAGGGCGAGCACCTGATCAGTGCGGATACCGGGCTTTATCTCGCCGGCAGGCACCACCACCTGTCCCTGCCAGGTCACGGCAGCGCTTACCGCCGGTGCAGCCGTAGCCAAGGTGCCGGCCTCAAACCAACGGTCAGTAATAGTATTGTACACCAGCACCGATCGACTAAAACCGGGGTGATGCTTCCACAGGCTGTCGCGCTGTGCACGCGCCTGCTCATACTCGGCTCCCCGGGAAGCCTGCATCCTATTGATGGCACCCTCTACCTTGTTATAGGTTTGGCCATTATCGCCGCCCACTACAATAATGTGCGAGGCACCTGATTTCAAACCGGCGGCAGCAGCCAGGTTAATAGTACCCTTTCCTTCGATCTGCCAGTTGCTTTTCTGCAGCCAGCTATGAGACGAGGGAGTGTACTGCCACACTTCCGCACTAAAGGCTGTCGTAGGCTGTTCAACACCGCGATGGCGACCGCCAATGAGATAAAGACACTGTTCAATCCCATTGGACTGACTCACCACCAAGGCATCGTTAATCACAAAAGGTACATCTCCTGCTGATGTCCAGCCTTCCTCAGGACGGTTAATATGGTAAGTCCACATCTTTGTGTTATCACCCTTTGGACTACGACCTCCCACCAGATAAACTGTTTCGCCGATCAGCGTCATTCCGTGGCCACTGATGGCCATGGGCAAGGCCGGTAAATTAGTCAGCTCAAAGGCACCGGGCGCAGTACTGGCAATCATAAAGACACGATTGGAATAACCCTCAGGCGACTGTCCGCCGGCACAAAGCACTCCATTGGGTGTAGACACAGCGGCACCATTGGCCAAAGGCTGTGGCAGACGAATGCTGCTTACCTCTTCCCAGGTATTATCGGCGGGTGTTCCCGATAAACACATCACCCCATCGGAGTAGTGCTTAAGCCCCCCTTCCCAGGGCTTACCATCGGGAAAGGCGGAACCACCGGCCATAATTATACGATCATTATGCACGCCCACGAAAGCACCGGCCCAACCATGATGAGGCGTGCTATCGTTAATAGCCGGCAAGGAACTGAGTGTTGCCATGTTAAGCTGTGCCTGCACCATGGGTGCAGGCAACAGGCTGAGCAACACCAGCAATATTATGCTTAGAATCCTCATATTCATCTTATTTTGAAAATAATTCGGCCATATCAAGTGCTGCAACATCGGCGGCAAAAGCCTGATAGGCATCCTCAGTCATGGGGATAATGGGACTGCGGAACTGACCACAATCAATGCCCACATAACGCATAAAAGCCTTACCTGTACCAATACCACCATACTTACCCAGTAGGCGAATCATATCTATGGACTGCTGCTGCAAAGCACGCGCTGCCTCCATATCGCCCTGCTCATAGCTTTTAATCAATTGCGAATATAGTGGTGTTGCGTAGTTGTAGGTACTTCCGACACCTCCTTTGGCACCCAAAGCCAGAGCTGCCAGCAGGTTCTCATCACGTCCCCAAAGCATATCATATTGCCCATCGGCAAAGTGCAGACACGACAAGAAATCCATAAAATCTTCATGGGTATATTTAACCCCGGCAAAGTTAGGCATCTTACCATGCAGCTCCTTCAATAAATCAATCATGGCCACATTAACGCCGGTAAGCACAGGAATGTGATAAAAATAGACCGGCATATCGGGCACTGCTGCCCCCACGCGCATCACAAACTCAGCCAGCTGAGCCGCCGTAGCCGGCTTGAAGTAGAACGGTGCCATCACCGCAATGGCATCCATACCCAATTCCTTAGAGTGAAGGGCCAGATGGATGCACTCCTCATAAGAAGTACCTCCTACCAGGTTAATCAACTTAAGCGCTTGTGCATCACCTTTGGCTGCTTCCACCCATGCCGCTGCATTCTCTTCACGCTCTTCGCGGGCCAAAGACACGCCTTCGCCAGTGCTGCCATTCAGGAAGGCACCTACCACACCATTGTTTTTCAAAAACTGATAATACGTTTTTATCTGCTCCTTATTAACACTTCCATCCTCACTCATGGGCGTAAAAGGCGCCGCTATCAATCCTTCTATCTTATTAATCTTCATCACTTAAGTATTTATTAATGTTTGTTTATTTGTTGGTTCTTTTAAAATCTTACCGGGTCAGAGGCTTAACAATACTACCCCATAACTTATAGCCGGCGCCTGTCAGATGAAGCCCATCATTGGTATAGGCCGGGTTCATAAAATTGTCGTCCGCATTTTTAAAGCGGCTAAATAAATCCACATAGCTATATTCATGGCGCTTGCATACGGTTTTAAGCTGCTTATTAATCCACAGTATATCATCCGTTTTGGAGCAATGTCCGCTAAATTTCTTAAAGTCCGGATTAACCGGCAATATACTCTGAATAAACACCTTTGTCTTGGGTGAGTCAGTCCTTATCTGTCGGGCAATTTTTGTGATATTAGCCACAATCGTGTCGTTGCTGATACCCCGCGCCAAATCATTAACTCCAATTAGGATAAACACTTTGGCCGGTTTTGATTCTGTAATTTCATCCAGTCGATATAGCACTCCTTCGGTGATATCGCCACTGATGCCCCGATTTTTAATCTTCTTATTCTGTAAAAGCTCGCTCCACTCACTGCCATCGGTAATGCTATTGCCTAGGAAGATAATTTCTCCGCGCGTATTAGGCAATTGCTCAAACAGTGTTTTACGCTGATGATAATAGGTGCTAAAACGTGCATCTTGCGCCAGCGTTGAGAAGGCCAAGAATTGAAAAAGAACACATACAACTAAGCTCCAACGCTGTGTATTACTCATGGTCATTGTCTGATTTATTACTAATGTTATATGGGTATTTAATACAGAAAGTAGAGAGTGGAATACCGCCCTCGTTCACAATATTACCCTCAGTATAGGGATGCCAGCCATAGCGTACTGCCTTCACCGGATATCCGGTTTCGATTAGGATGGTATTGCCTTTGAGCTGTGCCTTGGCCTTGCGAAACAATGCATCAGCACCGGCCACCTCCAGCTCGCGGATGACTCCTCCATCTGATGTGCTGAGCTTATGGCTGTGACTCACCTTTATTTTTAGTTGATCGTCCTGCTGCTCAACAGACGCAATTGCAATGCTTCCCCGCGCAGTCTCACGCTGGCCATAGGCTTCGTAGAGTGCCAGCTGCACCAAACGATCAGCAATCACCTTCTTATTTTTCGGATGCACATCCTTGCGCTCGCCCACATCGCTGCTCACTACCATCTCTACCCCCTCCAAAGAGGCCGCCATGCGTCGTTGGCTATCGCGAAAATACTGCCATCCGGGTCGTTCAATGGACGAAAGCTGCACCATATAAAAAGGCAGATCTGCTTGCTGCCACAGCTTGCGCCAGCTGTTCACTAGCGCAGGAAAAAGCTGTTCATGTAACTCAACATTATGCGAATTGGACTCACCCTGATACCACAGAACACCCTTGAGCGGGAAGCCTGCAATTTCATCCACCGCCGCCTCGTAAATATAGGCCGGATGATAAGGATGACGCTGCATAGCTTGTGTTGCACCTTGCGTATTTTCTCCGGCGCGTTGTCGCACCCATCCCATAATATGATCGTTCTTGGGCCAGTTGTACAGCATATTGAGCAGCACCGGATCAAACTCCAATGTTTTACGGTCTATAAAAGCCTCAGTAGGGGCACCCCCCACCGCTACTTGAATAAGTCCCACCGGCACATCCAGGGCTGCCTCTATGCCCTGACCAAAATACCAGCCGATGGCCGAGAAAGCTCCAACGGTCTCCTTATCGGCTTCCTGCCACCGAGCATCCAAATATTCCAGCTTATTCACACGTGCCAGGGTGGTATCATCCCAAGCCTTACTATCGGTTGGTGCCAGTACCTTATAATGAAGCAAGCGAATATTACGGGGTAATTTCCCCGTCAAGGCCTTGCTGCCGTTTAACGACTGCTGCACCTGAAAATCCATGTTCGACTGACCGGCACATAACCACACTTCACCAATCATCACCTCACGGCAACGCAACTCCTCATCGCCACTTTTGACCTTAAGCGTGTAGGGGCCACCATGATGCATGGCCGGCAGGGTCAATTGCCAGCGACCGTGCTGATCCACCACCGTATTGGCCTGCTGACCATTAAGCCTTGCACTTACGATGGCACCGGGTGTACCTTTCCCCCACAAAGGAATGGCTTGATGACGCTGTAACACCATCTTATGGGCAAAAACGGACGCCAGCTGCAAACCACCAAAGTCATTACTTAGGTATTGCGCGGCGCACTGCGCCATGATGGCGGCGCCTTCAACCACAGGATGCAATGCATCCGGAAACAGATCAGGGCGCTGATACAGTGGACTGTGCCAATCGATGAGTGTGGCATTGCAGTTGGCAGCTACTTGCTTGATGCTCTCCTGTATCTGCCAAAACCAATCACGTGTGCCCGACTCAAAACGCCAGTGCGTATGAAAAATCGGGGTCATATTGCCAATATACACCTTGGGTACTTCACCCGTGCGGCTCTTAAAACTATTGATCAGTGCCATGTAATCCTCAATAAACTCATCGCGATGAAGGGGCCAGTTGCGCGGGTCGGTATCATTTAGTCCCAGTGAGACGATGAGAATATCGGGCTTGAAATTCAATGCTGCCTCATACTCAGCTTGCTCCACATAGGGACGATGGCCTTTGGTCAATAATGTTGCACCGCTCTTGCCAAAATTGCCCACCTCGTATTCCTCACCCAGTAACTTTTGCAGACGAGCCGGGTAACTATTGTGCTCACGATCATCAATACCGGCACCAAAAGTTACGCTATTGCCTACGCAGGCCACTCGTGTCTTTTGCGCCTTTAACGGCAGTGTGACACACATAAAAGTAAGCACGAGCAGTGCTTTCATTAGGCTAATAATCTTAGCCTCTTGTATTTTGCTTACCTTGATCATTTTCGTTTTTTATCCGGCGAATAAATAATATCGTCCAAGGCCTTGCTGCCGTCAGGTGCAACCAATACGGCGTTAAACATCCATTTCACCAGGCGTACCTCATCAGAGCTAAACTGTGCCACCGGCATCTTCAACAGCAGTTTATTCCAACCTTTCTTTAGCTGCACGGGAATGGGCGGACGTCCCTCCCAGTTTTCATTTTGTAGGGAAATCTCATTGGATTTCTTCCCGTGTGTATTCTCCCATACCGGCGGTGCAATTCCCACATCATTTAGCCAGATACGACTCTCTTTATAATCCCATTTGCCTTGGGGCGGTGGCAGATCCTTCTCCGAGCGTCCGTAGTTCTGAAAACGCACATAGATACCGGCCTCCCTCGCTACGGGCGAATACACCCAGGTGTAGGCATAGGCCGTATGATTGGGCTGCGGGTCGGTGTAGAAGCCGGGAATCAGCGTACCCCACACATGGCGCAGATAGATACCGGCACCAATGGCAGGACGAGTAGCATATTCCTTGCCTTCATATTGATAGGTGGGCTGCAATGCCTCTTCGGGCGGAAAACGCCTGAGCAAATCACCCTTATTGGGAAAAGCATCGGTAATGCGCCAATTCACATTACTTTGCTTCACGTAGGCAAATGGCTCATCAGCAAATACTTTTTCTTTATAATAGAGCAGGCGATCCTCAAAATCTGCAAAGTTAGCCTGTGCAACAGGATCATCAGGGTCAATCAGTGAGCCTTGCTCATCAAAATATTTTTCACGCCTGCCCTGCCAGCAGGTCTCGGCCAGGGTTAGCATAGTTGGATACAGGCCATTCTCACTGACAATCTGTGCTGTACTTTCAACATAACGGTCGTTCCATGCGGCAATGATGGCACCCGCCACATCGTCATTACCTTGGCTCACCCCCGCCACATTGCTGTTATATAAGGCCACAAGGTCGGCAAAAGTATCAAAATGATTAATATAGTGCAGGCGCGAATCGATGGCCGGAATACCGGGATGTAGCCTACCGCGGTAACTCCACATCTGAATCATGTCTATCTCGCCCTTCTTATAGTTCCAGCCCGGATTCCAGCTGATTACCTTTTTTCCTTTACTGCGAACATAGGTCACCATTTCAGGCACAAAGTCCGGATTGGTAAATTCCACCTCATCGGTACCAATATGCAGGTAAGGTACTTCGGCAAAGACGGTACATACCTCATCCATGAGCTGTTTGAGGAGGTCCATGCCCTGGGGCGACTGCATATCATGTCCGAGGGCACGGGTAAAGGCAGCACTGTGGCCGGGCATATCAATTTCGGGAATGAGTAGGACGTGCCTTTGACGACAATAGTCTATCAGCTCACGGGCTTCCTCAAGCGTATAATATTTACCCGGAAGGCGTTCAAAATTATCGTATCCGGTTAGTTGGGGAAAAACGCGACTCTCAAGTCGCCACGCAATATCTTCGGTTAGGTGCCAGTGAAATACGTTAATCTTAAAACGAGCCAACAGGTCAATCTGTTTCTTTAACTCATCAAGGGGAATAAAACCCCGTCCCACATCATGCATAAAGCCTCGAATGCGAAAGGCCGGCCAGTCAACAATGCTGCAATAGGGCAGTGCATGGTTCTTATCCGTATCCGAGCTAAGCTGACGCAAGGTTTGCAGCGCTCTGTAAACGCCGGTTAATGTGAGGGCATCAATAGCTATACCCTCGTTATCAACCTTCAAGCGATAGGCTTCGTCCTCATTGAGCGTCACCTTATCCAAGGCCTCAACTATGCGCACATTCAACTTAGCAGCATCGGCATCGTCAAGAATAAAGCCCATCTGAATGAGGTCATTACTCAATCCCTCTTTCAGACTTTCCGGGCACTCAAGCGCCAAAGCATTAAATTGAAGTGTGCCCCTTTGCCACTCTACTACTTGCGGTTTGGGCAACAAGGGTGGCGTATGGTTATGTGCCCGACCTGCCAACGTAGTTAACAGGCCAAGCAATAGTGGTAACAGATACCTCATAACCACTTATTTTGTTTCTTTACGATAACTATCGGCACCATCGGTTAACCACGATAGTGAGAAGCTGACAAAAGGATTGGCTTTATGTCCATCCTTCTCGAAGAAGACAGCGATATCGCCATTTTCCAAAATGCTTAAAGATGAATAGGCCGAACTCCCCTCGTAAATGGTTTTGCCTTTGGTCCAAGTCTTGCCCTCATCGTAACTAACACGAACCGTTAGGTTCACACGATCTTTGGCATGATTGGCATTGGCAAATAAAAGACGGTTTTTATCATCACCATTATTCACTGAAGTATAACGGATGATGGAAGCGTTACAAGCCGGATCCACAAGACTTGAATCGGGGTAGCTCTCCCAGGTCTGTCCCTCGTCGGCTGAAACATGCACATAACGGTGACCCAGGCGCTGCACACGACTGTTAATCATCCAATTACCATTGGCAAGCTGCACAATCTTAGATTCATCGAAAGGCTTAATGGCATTGTCGATCACAAACCAACTCTTACCATGGTCTTTAGAACCAAATACGTGCCCACCCTTCTGCAGGTTTACAATGGTGTGCAGCAAAGTACCGTCTTCTGCCTGTATGCCACGTCCTGAAGTGATAAATTTAAAGTCCTTCTCCCATCCGGGCAAAGCAATCTGCGAAGTGATATCCTCGGGCTGACTCCAGGTTTGTCCGTTATCGCTACTCTTCACCACATGGAAGTAATACACATCTTTCTCCTTATCCAAGTCCATAAAATTGTAAAAAAGAAAAATATCACCTGTCACCTCATCCACAATCATGGAGGGGTCAGATGCTGATTGCCCCAATGGAAAGTCCACCACGGTTTCAATTTCGGACCAGGTAGCACCGTTATCGCTGCTGCGACGAACGATGATGTTAATGTCATTGCTCCATTTCAGGTCACCGCATGAGGGCACCCTTTCATCGATGGCTGCAATAAGGTCGCCGTTGGGAGCTGTTACAAGCGCGGGAATGCGGTAACAGGCCACACTCTCGTTCATCGTAGTATTAAACAGGTCGATGTTTTGAATAATGCTGTCGTCTTTCGTTTCCTTTGCCTTTTGAGCGCAAGCCTGCAAAGCCACAATGACTAAGGCCGTAAGAAGTAGTTTGTGCATGATAATGATTTTTGAGATATAATTATTACTTAAATTGATTCAACACGATTCTTTTCGATATGGGCTGGTGCTGATAGTAGGCATAATGCCAAGGCTAGACGACCAAATAGTCTGCTGTTTATTGACCGCGCTCAAAGATAATAATAAGAATAAGAAACATCCACCAGCTTTAAACTTAAAAACTGCCCCCCTTTCCGCTCATAACCAAAAAGCGTTTGGGAGGCAGTTGAAATGCTAATTTATGTTATTAATTATAACCTTCGGTTTGTTCTAACTGATCATCATTGGCCAACATATCTGCCGAAATAGAATAATAGATTTTATAAGCCTCGGAAGCATCCAGGGCATCAATTTCATCAAAAACAATTCCATCACCGGCACGAACCAAATCCCACCATCTTTTTCCTTCGCCCACAAATTCCTTATAGCGTTCGTTCAAAATTTCAAGTCGATTTTGACTCTCACTACCATTTACAAATTCATGACCTGCAAAATTTTCACCATAGGCGCGTTCCCTTACCCTGTTGATTTCTGCACTTGGGTCTTCACCCAGGTTATTTTTAGCCTCGGCCAACATCAATAACACATCGGCGTAACGGTAAAGTGGTACGTTATTATAATTCTTACGTGAACCATCATTTCCAATACTTCCCAGAAACTTATTAAACAAGGCTCCACTATAAGTGAGTTCGCCGGGAACAAAAGGAACATGCACTTCACCATCGGTATATAAACGGGTAAAGTAACCACTCCGCTGGTCTTCTGCATCATCAAGTAACAAATTGGTTTTATCGGATGGTCCATAACGGCTGGCACCGTTAACTACGATATCCGCCACCGATTCGCCATTCTCATCGAATAATGATGCAAAGTCGACTGCACGGCCGGTAAAAACAGAGTAGAAATTAGAGGCCTGGTCTTCCTGATAATCAAAGGCAAAAATAAACTCATTATTAAACTCATTTTCTTCACCCCATAACTCAGAATAACTAACCAAATCATGACCGGTAATTTGCTCCAGAGCTGCCTTTGCTGTAGTAAAATCGGCATTTCCGCCACCAAGGACTTTACCCGACCACAGGTAAACATCTCCTTTTAAGGCCAATGTAGCAGCTTTAGACCAATAGATATTTTTATTGTTCCACTTACTGTTATCATTACCAAAATACTCCAGCGACATCTCGATATCCTCCTTAACCTGAGCCATTACATCACTCTTAGGAGAACGCGGCTTCTTTAGTTTTGTCAAATCAATTTCAAGTACTGGTTCCAAATTGATTGGCACATCACCCCAGGCTTTAAGCATGGTATAATAAATCTGTGCACGCAGTCCATATATCTGCCCCAGCATGTGATTTTGATCGTCCTCGTTTTCAAATTCCACATCCGGCGCATTCTTAAGGAAATCGTTAATATAGTGCAAGTTGCTATAGAAACCTGCCCAACCACTAAAAAACACAATGGTTGAACTCATGTTGTTTTCAATCAGGTTCTGATTGGAAGGTGATTCAATGGTATTACCACCCCAAACATCGGAACGAACCTCCCCCATCGACCAAAGGGTGGAGGCTTTTCCACGGTACCTGTCATAGATACCGATATGCGCTGCACGAGCAGCCTCTTCGGTATCCCAGAATCCGTTATAGGTCAACTCACTATCGGGTTGCAAATCAATTTCACAAGCACCGAAAGTCATTGTAACCAATAATAATAATATGTATTTAATATTTTTCATTTTCATCACATTAAAGGATTAGAAAGTAACATTAACACCCAAAGTAAATGTTCGTGGCAATGGGAAACGACCGATGTCAATTCCTGTGTACATACCTTCCCAAGATTTATTTGTAGCCTCTTCAGGGGAACTACCTGAAAAACCATTCCAGTAAGCCAGGTTCGTACCGGTTAGATATATTCGGATATTTTGGAAAGCATCATTTGCAATTTTCCCATCCAGATTATAACTCAAAGTAACCTCACGAAGTGCCATGTAGTCACCTTTTTCAACCATACGCGAACTTCCGTCGGTAATAGACCCTTGGTCACCACCACCGGCCATGTGGTTACGCTGGCGATCGACTAAGGTGAAAATTGGAATATCCGATGTTGGATTTTCAGGAGTCCATGTATCTCTGATCTCAATCGGTCCATTTTGGTTACCTTGTGTTTGGGCAATACCTTTAACACGGCGACCATTAATCAGATGGTGACCTACTGCAAAGTCTGTTTTAATAAAAAGGTTAAAGTTTTTGTAACTAAAATCAGAGGTGACACCCCCTACAAAATCAGGAGTTGTACGTCCAATCACCTTGCGATCCAGTTGGTTAATCACACCATCGCCATTCAAATCTTTCCAACGGGCATCTCCCAGGAAGCGTTGATCTTTTTTAGTAGCGAACTCAACAATAAGGTCGGCATCGGCATCAATTTCAGCCTGAGTCTTATAAACTCCATCAAATACATAGGCAGTAATTAAATCCAGACCCACTCGTTCGCCTTCTTGTAAACCACCAACATATTTGGTACCACCGGTAGCCGGATCATAAATCTCCTGCCCGCCCTGGCGGTTGTTCTCCACACCATTATCAGGTAATTCTGTAGCGAAATTTCGAACGGAATAATAGGTTAAGCCAAGGTTCCAGTTGAAATCTTTGTTTTTAACAACATCTGCATTCACCTGCAATTCAAGACCCTTATTACGCAGGGCTCCGTTATTAACGGTTATACCAGAGAATCCGGTCCATAACGGTAAGCTAAGCCATCCTAATTTATCCTTTACATCGCGGATAAAATAATCAGCCATTACGCTTACACGACCATCCAGCAAGCCCATATCCAAACCAAAGTTTAAGGTAGTTGAACGCTCCCATTTTAGATCAAGCAAAGGCAGTCCGCTGTTCACATAGCCTGATTGAGTATCGTAGGTGCCGGTTCCTGAGTAGACTCCAAACACCTGGAAGTTACCCAACACCTCAATATTACCATTCACACCGTAGCTCACCCTTGGCTTCAGACTACTGATATATTTACTCACACCCGATTCTTTAAAGAAAGTCTCGTTATGCATGTTCCACCCAAGAGATACACCCGGGAAGAAATCGTATTTTTCATTACCCAAGCGGGATGCTCCATCACGACGGAATGTTAATCCCAGCAGGTATTTATAGTCATAATCGTAGTTCACCTGACCAAATACCGATGAGATAGCGTAACCAGTGCGGCTAGAAGAAGGTACACCTGCCGCCTCAGCACCTACATTCATGGTTGGAATTAGGTCGGTTGGTGACAAACGCGTTGCAGCATTGAATCCGAAATATTTTTCTCTAAAATATTCCAGACCCAGCAAGGCATTAACATTGTGCTTATCGGCAATACGGTTCACATACTTAGCCATGGCAGTCACCTGGTTGCGCATGGTACGCTGATGACTGGCGGATGCTTCCCTTGCCGTATTTAAGCTTCCTGAATTCAAGTAGGCCTTATTAAAAGCTTCGTTTGAATTATTAACTGAAAAGTGACTACCACGTAAGGTAAACGTGAAGTTATTCAGGAAAGTATAATCGAACTGTACCGACGAAGTCATACGCTGTTCCAGGTTGGAGCGCAAAAACTTATCGCGGTAATACAGCGGATTACCAAAACCCACGTAGGTACCCGGCTGATACTCGTCGGACAGACTACCATCAGGATTGTTATTATAAATACGTGATGTAGGTGCCAAACCGGCTGTACGCTGGAAGAGGTTATAAACGCTGTCGAACGGCAAGTTACGGCTCGAGTGAGCGTAGATAATACTAGAAGACACCTTAAAGTTATCCTTTATTTTATAAGATCCGTTAAAAGTACCTGAGTAACGCTCAAAAGCAGAGCCAAACACGAGACCTTTATCATCCAAATAACCCAGCCCCAGGTAATAAGTACCCTTGTCGTTACCACCATCGAAGGATAAGCTGTAGTCCTGAGCATGACTATTCTGGTAGAACAGCTCGTTCATTTTATTATCCATAAAAATCAGCTGTGTACCCGGATTGACAGGATCTTCCATGGTTTGCCATCCATCATAATTCAATAAATACCGATTATCATCAGATAATACCATAGTGGTATAAATAGAATTAGTGGTATTGTTACCTGTAGCAGCCGCGTGTGCACCTGTCAAAAACTGATTTAACCAGGCATAACCCATCACATCCTGAGCTTGTTTCACTCCCAAACGATTGTACTTAACATAGTCGGCAGCACCCAGATACTCCATAGGATCTTCGCGACGCTCGTTGGTTGTGAATTTTGAACGGAAGGTAATGTTGCTTTTTCCGGCTTTACCCTTTTTGGTGGTTACAATAATAACACCATTGGCAGCACGTGCCCCGTAAATAGCGGTAGAAGCCGCATCTTTCAATACTTCCATCGACTCTATATCGTCAGAGTTCAATGCATAGAACGATCCAGGAACACCATCGATCAACACCAAAGGCGTACCCGAGCCATCAAAATCGGTACCTCCGCGCAACACCAAATTAGGTGTTGATCCGGGCTGACCGGAAGATTGCGTCACCTTCAAACCGGCAATGGTTCCCTGTAAGGCGGTGGCTGCGTTGGAACGCGGCGCGCTCTCCAACACTTTGGTATCCAACTTGGCAATCGAAGTAGTCATCTCCGACCTGGATTGTGTTGAATAACCCGTTACCACGACTTCATCCAGCCGCTTGAGTTCCTCTTCCAGGGTTACATTAATAGTTTGCTGGTCACCAACTACGATTTCCTGCGTTAAAAAACCAATAAATGAGAACACCAGCGTTTCGCTTTCCTGCGCCTGAATTTGATACGATCCATCGATACCGGTTATTGTACCATTGGTTGTGTTTTTTACATAGACCGAAACACCGGGCAATGACTCCCCACCGGCATCTTTCACTACACCTGTAATCAGGTTTTGCGCCATCAAGCCACTCCCGATTAACCAGGGAAGTAGCAACAACAGGCCAATCCTTTTTCTTAATTGTTTCCTTTTCATAAATTTTTTAATTTAGTGCATTATGTCCTACATAATTCACGTCAAAAATATGGCTTTGGTTTTTTTAATCCAAATAAATAGTTAAAATTTGTATCAACACAACAAAATATATTAACACTAAGCAAGGAAGAAAATACAAGCCTGAATCTTATTGCCATAGACTATGGCAGCCCGGTATATACGGGGTACAGATGTCGAATGACATCCATTTTTTTTATCCAAATAAATAGTTAAAATTTGTATGCACACAACAAACTAAATTAATGCTAAGCAAGAATAAAACAACAGACCTAAACCTACAGGCAGTGGACTCCAGCAGTCTGGTGGACAAAGTTGAGCAAACCCTGATAGACCTATTAATATCAGAAAAGTTAAATCCGGGTGATCAGATACCCAAAGAACTGGAACTTACTCAGATGCTGGGCGTTTCACGCACCGTAATTCGGGAAGCCCTGAACCGACTGCGCACCCTGGGCATCATAGAGTCTACTAAGCGTAAAGGCTCAACTATCAAAAGCCCAAACCTACTATTCATGCTCAAAAAGAGTCTGATACCCAATATCCTGGACAAGTCCACCCTTCGCGATGTATTTGAGTTGCGCCTGGTAATAGAAATTGGCATGAGCGACCTGATATTTAAACGTGCCACCCCCGAGGATATCGCCGAATTGGAGAGAATTGTGCAGCAGGAGCCTGTTTCACCCCGAGATGTACTCTTTGACGTGGAGCACGAGGTGGCCTTTCACGGTAAGCTATACGAGATATCAGGCAATCAAACACTCATGGATTTCCAAACCATATTACTCCCTGCTTTCCGCTATGTGTACGATTCAGGTCTGATCGAGGGCAAGGATCATGATGCCAAGTGGGTATCGCATCACGAGCTGGTACAAATTCTCAAAGAAGGATCACCCAGCAAATTCCGAAATGCCATGCGTAAACACCTTAACCGGCATTTTAAGGGATATTTTAAAAAGACTGAGGAGGAGTGAGTGGGGAGAAATGAGTGGGGAGAGATGAGAGGTGAGTAAAGAGATGTGAGAAAAGAGAAGAGAGAGGAGAGGTATTGGGATTGGTATTACTTCATAATGGATATCCTCACCCGGATATTATAAATCAGCGGCTTATCAATTACAATAGGTAAAAACCCATGTAATCGATAAGCCGCTTTTAGAACTATGCATAAAGTGGAGCGTAAAGGCGGTCTCCACAATTATTCCTTATAAAATGTCAAGCCAGAAATCAAGTCCTGACATAATGAGTTCGATGGATACCGTACCCAGCAACATAGCAATCACCCGGCCGGCAATATCAATATATTGCTCAATGAGCTCTTCCTTCTTGGTTTGTATACGATCGTGCACCACCTTCAGCAACATGATAATGGAGATGCAAAGCAGAATAGCACAGGCAATGGCCAGCAAGGCCATGGGCTTATCCAACTGCTCGCCAATGATCACGCTATAACTGATGGTACCGGGCCCAATGAAAATAGGCATGGCAATGGCACCCGCCACATACTTGGACTCCCCCCTCAGCGATTCAATGGAGGCATTTCCCTTAAACACAAACTGAATGCCTGTTAAGAGAAAGATGACACCCCCAAAAATTTGAAACGAGGCCATCTGTGCATTAAACACATTACTAAAAATACTATCGCCCAATATGGCAAATGCTGAAAAAGCCACAAAACTCATTAGACCCGCCCGTATAAGTATACGCGTAAAAACATACATCGACTTGCTTTTTACGATGTCGATAAGGTAAACAATTAGCAGAAAGGGGTTGAGTAGTACTAGCAATAATAGTATCGAATTCAGAAAATTAGTTATATCCATTAATACTTAACACGTTTTTCGATGTACTTGGAGTTAATAATACGCAGTACACCCATGTAATCCATTTTAAATTCAATCAGATCGCCCACCTTGTATTTACGTGGGTTATCTTTTAAATCCACCACCAGCATATCGGAACTGGCACCCACAAAGGAAACACCTTCATCCACGGGCGTGATGTGCTGTTCATCCACATCTAAAAGACCCAGGTCAATAATGGCACGCGTTGATGTCTGTCCAATCTGCTGCTGATCAAACTCTACTTCGTGCCCCTCCACATTGGTACCCATCTCCCCTTGCGGTACAAGCGGTTTTTCGGCCAACTCAATAATTTCAGAGTAAAGCCTGAACACATCGGGCTTCATATTTTTGTAGTTGGTATTATTGTACACATCGGTACCTAAAAAGAGCGTCTCGCCCACCCTAAAGTGATTAATTCCCTTGGGTAAAAGATTTTGGAAAATGAGCGGAATGGTGACTGAGGAGCCACCTGACACCAAATCAATTTGTTTATTGAAACGAGCCTCGATGAGCTGCTCATACAAACACAGCTGAATGAGCTTATCATGATTGGGCAGCACGCCGTAAAGACAAGATAGATTAGTGCCAATACCCACCACCTCAATATTCTGAAGCTCAAACACCTGACTGTAAAAGCCCATAAACTCATCTCCCATAACCCCTTCGCGCAACTCGCCCAGTTCAATCATAATGATGACTTTATGTACCTTACCTTGCTTCACGGCCTCCTCCGACAATAGGCGGATGGTGTTAATTTCTGTATTGAGACTGGCATCAGCGTATTTAACAACGCTGGGAATGGCACGCTTGGCCGGCGGCTTAATGTAGGTGGTTTCCACGTCTGCACTTAGCTGCTTGATGGTTTTTAAATTCGTAATGCGCGAATCGCAGAAATTAGTGATGCCCATATCCAGCAGCACCTTCAGGTAATCTTTATTGCCGCAAAGGAGCTTTGATACCACCGACCATTGGATGTTATTTCCCTTAAAAATCTTATTGAGGTAGTTAAAGTTACTCTTTAGCTTACCTGCATGCAATGTTATAAATGCCATATTATAAAGGATTATTACGTACGATTCTTATTATACCGCATTTCGGCATATTTCGATTGAAAACCAATGCGCTCATAAAGCTTTTTGGCCGGATTATCGTACTCCACATGCAACTTCACATCCCCCGGACAATGCGCAAAGGCTGCTTCAATTATCTGCTGGCCAAAGCCCCGTCCGCGATATTGCTTATCAACAGCCACGTAAACCAAAATGTGATCGGGTATATATCCGCTCATGCCCGTATGATTAATCACCAGGGCTCCCACCAATTGATCTTTGTAAAAAGCACCCAGAGCAAAGCCACCCTCACTCTTCTGGTTCGAGAAAGCATAATCGAGACACTTATTAATATCCGCTTTGGGGTCTCCATACTCACCCAGATGGGTAAATAAAAAATCTACATATTCATCGCGGCTAATTATTTTAAAATCTGCCTCTTTCTCATATTTACGTATCGCTAACATATTTTTGTTGTTTAGGTTGAATTGTGTATTTTATTTGATGAAAAAAGTCTCATGCCTTTGCAGTCTTGATATCCAATGCTCTACTGCATACACCAGGGCTGAAACACTGATACCTACAATATTGGCATCAAGACCGCCAATTATCTTAATTTTAAAGATAATAAGAGATAGCGTAGTAACACCACCAAACACCATGGCCAGCAAAGCGGCACTGGCATTAGGCTTTTTTACAAAAAGTGCCACCAACACCGGCACAATCATGCCCGAAACCATAAATGAATAGGAGTGTAACATTAACTCCAGCACACTGCTCACCTTAAGGGCCAGAAAAAGTGCAAGTACACCAATGACCAGGGTAATTAACTGCGAGTAGCGCAGGTTATATTTTGACTGATGCAGCTTAAACACATCGGTTAACACATTGCCCGAGGCAGCCATAAGGCAGCTGTCGGCAGTGGATATAATGGCCGAAAAATAAGCCGACAACACGATGCCCATCAGCCCAACCGGCAGTATGGTGCGCAGCAAAACAGGCAATCCCATTTCCGCATCCATTGTTGCGAAGGTATAACCCGTTAACACGCCATTCTCCAGTGCCACGCGGGCAAACATACCCAGGGTAACACCCAGAAAAGCCATCAGTGGATACTCAAACAAACCGGCGATGAACCACCCCCGTTGTGCCGTTTTTGTGTCTTTGGCCGCATAGATGCGTTGATATAAGGTCATACCGATAAACCAGATGGGAACAATGGTAAACATCCAGTTGACCAGCTGCTGCCAGGTAATGGCTGTAAGGCTCAGAAAGGAAGGCTCAAGACTATTACGGATAGTATCCATTCCTCCCAACTTATAATAAGCGTAAGGCAAGGCCACCAGCAACAGCCCACCCATCAAAATGAGCCACTGTACCGTATCGGTATAAATAACGGCCTTTAGCCCGCCCAGCACTGTATAAATAACCGCAATAGTGCCCATCACCAACAGCGCCATCTCCAGGGAGAGCGTTGGAAAGGTAGAAGCCGCGAGCTTGGCACCGGCCAGTATCTGCGAAGATGTAAAACCAATATAACCAATGGCCGAAATAATACCCGCAAACAAGGCCACCTTTTTATTATAAACACTCCCCAGAAACTGGGGAAAGGTAAGAAAATTTTTAGCTCTCCCCATTTTCGATACTTTGGGGATCAGCAAAACGGCGCTTAGCCAGGCGCCAACAAGCCCGGTGAAGAGCAGCCAGCTACCCGACAGCCCCATCATAAAACCCAGACCTCCTAGGCCGATGGAAAATCCACCGCCCACATCGGTAGCCACCACCGACAAACCGATGTGTGCAGCTTTTAGCTTACGCCCTCCTACATAATAGTCGTCAGGCGTTTTATTGCGGGTCATAAAAAAGAAACCTACGCCTAACATGGCGATCAGGTAGATCACAAAAATCAGTATATCAACGAGGTGCATAGTACCCTATGTGTTTTTACTTTGTTGATGACGATGAACAGACCTCGGGAGCAAGCGCTGGCAGGAGGTTCTGAAAAATTCATTAAGCTTAAGTATTTACGGAACCGTATTTATAAGCATCTTTCGATTTTAGATAAAGAACCGTTCCCGAAAACTTATTGCATGCTCTACTAGTGCACACCAACAGCTAATTCCAATTTTGTACTACGCCCCACATAGCGCAGATATCCTTTGTTAAGCAGGGAGTAAATAAGCTCCTTTCCTTTGCTGTACGAAAGCCTTGTTTGACGAATTATTTCGCCATAAACACATGTACCCTTACTTTTCATTAATAATAAAATCTCTTTTTCTTTGTCGTTATTTAGCGTTTCTAGTCTGATAGATCTTTCTTCTTTCATACTGACTATTTCTCTTTCTTTTTTAGTTCGACATAATAATTACAATTACTCCAGCCCTTTAATCCCCGATGGCAGAATACGTTTTTATAAACAAGTAAGGATGGTTGTCCGCAAGGCTGTTTTCCCTGATAGATATCGCATTGCTTAGCATAGGGGCATATTAATTTTGACATATTACATTGTTTTAACGCAAGTGTTTATATAGTATATTCATACTTTCGATACTGCCCGCTATATTAGTATTCTTAATAAGTGTACCGGCATATTGATAGTTGGCGCGTAGAAAGGTTTTATTCATGGGTAAGGAATTAAGTCGGGCAATGGTGTATAAAGAATAAATGCCCTGTCGCCTCATTTCGCTTTCCATGGCTTGCAATAAAAAGGTTGCCAAGCGATTACCCTGATGCGCTTTTAGGGTGGCAAAATCAGTCATCTCAGCATTCCCGCCTTTGCGATCCACTTCAGCCGATGACACAGCGACCAACTTACCGTTACGCTCGGCTCCAAAATAATGCACATCATCCTGCATGCACTCGATCAAATACTCCGGATCGTGGATAGGAAATGGATAAGTATCGAAGATGGCATCATAAATATTGGCAATATCATCCACATCATCCACCGTTAAGCGCCTTATATTGTAGGGTGTTTCAAGTTGCTGCCGCTTTGCTTCGGTATGATAAAGCAAGCGTCCGAGATCATGCAGCTTATTCGTTTCGATATGCAAAAGGCGATCCGCACTCAGAAACTTTGAGATAAAAAAAACATCCTCTCCTTCTTTGTAGAAATTGGGAATACTAGCCTCCAGAATAAAACCGTTAGCATAGAACAGCGGTGCAGCCCATTTGGGCACTTTACAAAACACCTTAGTATATCCCTGGTTGCGAGCCAGTGCAGTGAGTAACTGCGGCATACGCTCAGCATCGCGCTTATCGAGTTTCATCAAATATACGCGATCGTTATGTTTTCCATGCTGTATTAAAGAACCGTTTCCAACACTTTCTACTACATCACTTACTATCGTCTCTTCTTTGTAAACGTTCATTGTTTTCAGGTATTAAAGAAATTACATCTGAGGTATCAGATAACAAATTTTCAATTCCAATGGCTTTCGATTCATCCCTCTCATCCATATTGAGTTCAAGATCACAATCGTTGCATTGATGGTCGCATAATTTATGGTCGTAGTTATCGGGCTCTTTATAGGTAGTAATAACCCCCTCGTAATTACGCAGCACTACCTTATTAGTACTCCACGAGAGAAGATAATTGGGCATCACCGGTATTTTTCCACCTCCTCCGGGGGCA
Organism: uncultured Carboxylicivirga sp.; assembly: GCA_947491945.1. Lineage (GTDB taxonomy): Bacteria > Bacteroidota > Bacteroidia > Bacteroidales > Marinilabiliaceae > Carboxylicivirga > Carboxylicivirga longa. The sequence goes on from CANLLN010000002.1 coordinate 53,810, forward strand.
TCAATTACATAAGTAGGGCGGGCAAAACCACTGGTATGTCCCACCAGACTCTCCATAATCTCAATTCCTTTCCCAATAGGTGTGCGGAAATGCGATAATCCTTCCGACAGGTCGCATTGATACAAATAATAAGGGCGTACCCTGTTCTGTACAAGCTTATGCAACAGTGATCGCATGATACGCGGGCAGTCGTTAACACCGGCCAACAAAACCGACTGATTACCTAAGGGAAAACCGCCATCGGCCAGCATTGCCAAAGCTTGTTTAGAGGAAGAGGTAATCTCATTGGGATGGTTAAAATGGGTATTGATCCACAAGGGCTGATACTTTTTCAGTATACTCACCAGCCTATCGGTGATACGATAGGGCAATACCACGGGCATTCTTGTTCCTATACGAATGATTTCCACATGAGGGATAATGCTCAGTTCCGACAATAACCAGTCGAGCTTTTCGTCGGACAACATTAAGGGATCACCCCCCGAAAGCAGGACATCGCGCACCTGTGTGTTTTGACGTATATAATCAAGACCTTTCAGCATCTGCTCCTTAGCAGGAACGTAATCCGTATCACCTACCTTGCGCTTACGCGTGCAGTGACGACAATACATGGCACACATATTACTTACATGAAAAAGAACCCTGTCGGGGTAGCGGTGGGTAATACCTTCTACAGGACTATCTTTGTCTTCCGACAGTGGATCGGCCATCTCTGACTTGTGCACGGTAAGCTCTTCTACTCCACCAAAGGCCTGCTTAAAAACGGGGTCGTTACGGAAGTTATTCTGATCAATTAAAGAGAGGTAATAGGGCGTAATGGAGAGGGGAAACTTCTGGAAAGTTTCACCTAAAGCACTCCGTTCCTGAGGACTAAACTGAATGCCGGTGAGCTGCTCGAAGCGACTTAAATCGCGGATGCTGTTTCTAAGCTGCCATTTCCAGTCTTTCCACCGGGAGGCATTGCTGGGTTTTTCAATTCTATTTTCAATTTCTTGTTGAACATCGTTATATATCATCTATCCTTTAAATTGTTTCTACACGAACAAAATTATAAAAAATAAATAAAAAACCTAATAACAAGGTGCTAAAACCCTCATATAGGCGCACTTTGCGCAACAATATGAATTACACTAATAAGTTGATATAATGTAGAATAAATAGGCCACCAAAGAGCCAATGGAAAATATCACGCAATTATTAAACCGGTCCGGCTTAAAATCAATTTGCTTGGGCAAGCCATAGCGTGATGCTAAAAGACAGAAGAACGCCGAAAAGCACCTTTTGTGTTATGAGGAGGGTTGAGCTCGGTGTCAAAATGCAGGCCACAAATAGGCTTGACGCCTTACATCATGACACTCGGTAAATTTCTAACTTAGTTAGCTTAGCTCACATACGACTTATAAATACCCATGAGGCTCACTATCGGCGCCTAGCATAATAATGGGCGAAGCATCTACCTGATCAATATCCAATAGGGCCACCAATGACTCAAGACCACTCTCCAGCTTCAGAAGCTCATCTTCACCCAATTTTTCCAAACGACGCGATAATTGATCGTGTAACAACGGAGGGATGGTTTTTAGCAACTCATCGCCCGAGGAGGTAAGCACAATATTAGCCACCCGCTTATCGCCGGCCTTGGGAAGTCGAGCCAGGTAACCTTTCTTTTCCAGACGATTAATAATACCACTCACAGTACTCGAATTGAGGTTGACATAGCGCCTTATCTGCGCCTGTGTAGCCTGATAATTAGGCGACTCGCGCAGATAACTCAAACACAACACTTGGGGTATACTAACTCCGTATTCCTTTTGTATTTTCTTCGATTCGATATCAATCGAGCGGACAATCTTCCGGATTTTAATTAATATCTCTTGCGTATCCATTTTAAACGATGATTTATTTTTCGCTTCAAAGTTAGCCTTAAAATCACTATCTTCACAATTCACAAAGAAAGATTCGTTAACCCAACGATTCATCAGGGACCAGACAGCCCCAGCAACCACCAGGAGCCTGCTTACATAATGCAATGAAGAGGATAAGGCATTTTAATTTAAAACTTCTCATCTGTCACCCTGGAATTGTTTTCTTGCGTTATATGTACAAAACACCAAGTGAAAAAACTAAACAACAATATCAATGCATTTATAAATTAGAAATAAGATGATTAAAAGAGCAACGTTTATTTTAATTCTGTTGGCGAGCATCATAATTTGTCACGCACAGCAAACAATAGAAGAACCGGTTAAGTGGAACTTTAAATTTGAAAAAATCAATAATTGGGAGATTAAAGTTATAGCCACCGCTGAAATAGATGAAGGCTGGAAATTGTATGGAGTTGATATTCCGGAAGATGGCCCCTTCCCCACAAGGCTCGTCATTGAAGAGAGTTCTGCGAATAAAGCTTTAAAGAAAACTATTGAAGTAACACCTTCATCGTTAAAATTTGACGATGTTTTCGAAATGGAGATACCTTTCTATAAAGAGAAGGCTATTTTCGCCATAAATGTTAGAGTTATCGATAGCAGCAAACCAATAAAGGGTTATGTTGAATTTATGTGCTGCAATGACGAGAAGTGCCTGCCACCATCAAACATTGACTTTGAATTTATGATAAAATAACCCCGCCAATCGAAAAATCAATAAATTAATAGTAAAGACAATTTTATTTTAATGATTTTTTAAAAGAAGAATGCCTGCCCAAAGCAGGCATTTTTATTTATGCATACCTCACACTGCAAATACAAAGACACTCTCCTATTTTTTACAGCATTATCGAAAAATTAAAAATAAATCACTCCGTGCTCGAGGTAAAATTATCATACCCTATTGAGCTAAAAAACAGCAATAAATAGACCTTATGAATTAAGACTAAACAACTAACAGTATAGGTCTGATCCATAAAAGGAATTTTTCATTATCTAAAAATAACGCTTTATTTGTGACTTTTATCAAAGCTGGTTTGTTATTAAAATATAGATTCATAAAATTTCCAATAGGAAAAAAATAATTTTCATAGATCAAGGCAATGAAAATAGCCAATGTGCTAATAGAATATAATAGCGAGACGTTTAAAAAGATATTTAGCGATCTTTTTCCGTCTATGTGTGCATTGGCTGGTCGCATTTTAAAAGATGATGATAAAGGCAAGGACATTGCTCAGGAGTCCTTTGTTAAGCTATGGAAAAATTCAGAGGAGGAATTCAGTGATGAGAATGCTTTGCGGGCATACCTTTACGTTCTTGTAAAAAACGCCTGCATCAGCCAAATACGAAAGGACAAAAGAAAGCTAAGTGCATCTATTGATGATCAATACCACCTGCCCCTTGAAGATCATTTTATTGATGAGATATTAAGAGAAGAGACCTACCGCCTGCTTAAGGTAGCAATTGACCAACTGTCTCCGCAAGCCCGTAAAGTTGTCAGGCTGGCTTTAAAAGGCTATAGCAACCAGGAGATTGCTAACGAGCTTAATGTAACATTGAATACCATTAAAACAGTAAAGAAGCGAGCCTATAAATTTTTACGCGAAAAGCTTGGCCATCAGTTTGTTTTAATCTTACTGACTCAGCTTGTAAAGTTCTTTTAATTTTTTTTCACCACTCCTGTCACCCACCCATCCTACTTTTTGCGTCGTACTACCAATACAGCATTGCATTTTGTTGTAACTTATGAGTTATGAGAAAAATAGAAGACCAATATAAGCATTCGAAACTACTCGCTGGAAAAGCGTTAGATTCACTAAACACACAGGAGCAGCTGAAGCTAAAAGAGTGGGAAAATAAAGGTAAAAATAAGGAAGTGGAGACTTCCATCCTTAACCTCGAAGCTTTTGACAGCTGGAGCGATAAGAGAGAACGTATTAATACAGAAGAACAGTGGCAGCGTTTCTTGTATACTTTGCAAAAAAGTAACATTCAAAATGCGACAAAGCCAAAAAATGACGCTAAAGTTCAATTATTTAGGGCCATTGCATCGATTGCAGCGGTGTTAATAGTTACCTTCTCCATTTACTATACTTACCAGATCGCTAAACCCACACAGCAGTCACAGGAACTTGTTAAGGCCAATATTCAACCCGGCACACCACAGGCCACTTTGTTATTAGGCAATGGACAAGAAGTTAGTTTAGAGTCTGCTACCGAAAAGATAATTGAAGAAGGTAACTTATCCATAGAGAACGAAAAAGGTGTTCTAGCCTATAATACAACTGAGAAAAAAATACCTGAAACAACTATAAACCAACTAATAACACCCAAAGGAGCAGAGTATCAGGTGGTTTTACCCGATGGCACAAAGGTATGGCTAAACTCCGATACAAAGTTAACGTATTCTGTTCCCTTTAATGACAGTGTACGCCAGGTTGAATTGAAAGGAGAGGCCTATTTTGATGTAGCTACTAATGTGAATAAGCCTTTTGTAGTCGAATCGGGCAACCAGTCCATTGTAGTACTGGGTACAGAATTTAATATCACCTGCTATTCGGAAGACGTTAATATAGTGACAACGCTTGTAGAAGGAAAAGTAAAAGTACAGCAAACTATCGATAAACAACGCATAACGGAAGACTACCTGCTTCCTAATGAACAGATAGTTTTCAATAAAGAGACAAATTTACTAACAAAACAAAGTGTTGATGTAGAATTATATACAGCCTGGAAAGACGGTCGGTTTAAATTTAGAAATGAACCTCTGGAATCTTTCCTAACGAAAGTAGCACGCTGGTATGATGTTGAAATATATATTACTGATGAGAGTATAAAGAATCTGCGTTTTACAGGCGATTTGCCACGATATAATAACATGTCAGATATATTAAATATCCTAGAGGCTGAGATGTCTGTTCATATTGACATTAAAGATGATAGTGTAATTTACGTATCAAAATAAAAGAGGGTGTTGCCGCACCCTCTCAGCTAACTGTATCCCCTTAAAAAAGAAAAACAATTAACAACTTACTTCAAATGTATGAAAAATAAACGATTACCAAGGCCTTTTCAGCCACCTGGAAAGTCTTATAAAATATGGATGATTATGAGGCTGTCTTTTGCTTTAATCTTTAGCTCGGTACTGGCTGTTTCCGCTAGTTCTTATTCGCAATCAAAACTGGTGAGTTTAAAGGTTAAGAACATTAGCATTTCAAATTTATTTGAGGAAATTCGTAAGCAGAGCGGCTATAGTTTCTTTTTTAACGAAACAAATGTGGCAGAGCTCAATACTGTTACTTTGCACAAAAACAATATAAGTGTTGAAGAGGTGCTAGAAGAAGTGCTGGCCAACACTAATTTAGAATTTACGATGGTGGGTGATGTCATCGTAATTAAACCAAAGGAAGCAGATCTGGCATCTGATCAGCAAAACGAAACCAAGATTATTAAAGGCCGTGTTACCGATGCCCAAACAGGCGAAAGCCTGCCGGGAGTTAATGTGTTGGTAAAAGACGGTATTTTAGGAACCGTAACAGATATTGACGGTAATTTTATTCTCAAATCACCCAAGCCGGTAAAAACACTCGTATTTTCTTTCATAGGCTACGAAGCCCTGGAGTTAGCAGTGCAAGGTCAGACAGAATTGAACGTGAAGTTGGTGACTGAGATGCTGGAGCTCGGGGAGGTTGTTGCAACAGGTTATTACACTGTTGATAAACGAGAGCTAACCAGCTCAATAGCTTCTGTTAAAGCGGAAGATTTGGACATGATGGGAGCCTTAAGTGTTGATAGAATGCTGGAAGGTAAAGCGGCTGGCTTGATGGTAACAAACATTAGCTCAACACCGGGGGCAGCATCAAAGGTAAGAATTCGCGGCGGAAGTACTTTTACAGGCAATCAAAGTCCGCTATGGGTAATTGATGGGGTAATATATGAGGATCCGGTTCCTTTAACTGCAGATGAAATCAATAGTTTTGACAATATCAATTTGATTGGTAATGCACTTACGGGTATTAATCCGCAGGATATTGCTAAAATTGACATACTTAAAGACGCATCAGCCACAGCAATTTATGGTACCCGTGCAGCTAATGGTGTGATTGTTATTACCACTAAGCGGGGTAAAGAAGGGAGCGCTTCGCTATCATACTCTGGCGGTTTGAGCTTTGTGCAGGCACCTGCGTACACCGATCTGGATCTGATGAACTCAAAGGAGCGTATTGCTGTATCCCGAGAGATGTATGAAAAGAACCTGGGTTTTTCTCAGCAATACACCAATGTAGATCGTTTGGGGTACGAAGGCGCACTGTTAAACCTCTGGGACGGAAGCTATAACTTCGATCAGTTTCAGAACCAAGTATCCTACCTGGAGACATTGAATGCAGATTGGTTTGGAGAGCTTTATCAACCCGCCATAAGCCAAAAGCATTCTGTTAGTGCATCAGGAGGATCTAAGGGAACGCGCTATTACTTATCAGTAGGTTACGATGACCAACAAGGAACAGACAAAGGTGTCGATTTAAATCGTATCACTGCCCGTTCAAACATAGATTTAGATCTGAGAGATAACCTCTTGCTATCGTTCCAGTTAAACGGTTCGGTTCAAAAAGCAAAATATAACCACAATTCAATTAACCTGTTTAATGAAGCTTACTACACGAGCCGTGCGGTACCTATTTATGGAGAAGATGGCGAGTACTTCTTTCAGAGTAAAGAAATTTACGACCCGAATGGTGCAAATAATCTTGTTTACGGAAGGTACAACATCTTGCGCGAAATGGAGAACTCTGAACGCAATATCACCAATAAGGATTTTGCTTTAACAGCTTCTCTGAAGTGGAAATTCCTAAAGAACTTCCGCCTGAATACAATGTTAAGCTATCGTAATACTACGAACCTGAAGGAAGAGTGGATTACTGAAGATACATGGTATGTAGCTAAGCTTAGAACCTATGATCAGTTTGAAGAACTCATAGAGGATAATATAAATGAAGGTGCCATGGTTCCCTTTGGTGGTATCTATAACGGGGGAATGATGAGCCAAGATACCTATTCTTTAAGAAATCAGCTCAACTTTAATAAAGTGCTCAAAGAAAAGCACGTAATTAATGTGAATCTGGGACAGGAAATTCGTTCTGCACAATATTGGGGTGCAACAGGCTTTGCTGTGCCAGGCTATAATCATTACCAGGGTCGCGGATTTATTAGTTTGCCAAAAGTGAGTTCAACGGCCGGCACTGTAGGACTTGATTTTTCAGAGTATGATTATGATTATGCGTTCAATTGGTTAACTAACCAAGGTAGTCAGTCGGTATATCCAAGCATTACCGATCAGCTTAAAAATACCTTCTCATTATTTGCCATTTTCAACTATGTGTATAATAACCGCTACGTGGTGAATTTCAATATGCGAAGCGACGGTTCGAATACTTTTGGACAATATCAACGCTACAAGTTTAAGCCAACCTGGTCAGCATCCGGTAGGTGGAATATTCATAATGAGAATTTCTTGAGCCATTTTGAGTTTTTCGATGAACTGGCTTTACGGGCATCTTATGGTGTCAGGGGAACAATGCCCAATACAACACCCTATCTGATCATTAGAGATTACGGTCGAAATGAGGTGGTTTACAGCCCGGAGACGATTGCTCAATTATCCAGTTTTCCGAATGCCAATTTGCGCTGGGAAAAATCAGAAACAGTAAATGCAGGATTAAACTATAGCATCTTAAATGGTCGTATTAGTGGCGCTTTCGATTATGCCTATACCAAAAGTTCTGACCTTATCCAGTTACGTCCGGTATCTCTGGTAAACGGAACCAGTACACAGGCTTATAACTCCGGCATTAAAGATGTTACAAGTTATGAGTTCACCATTCATACGGTTAACATCAAGAAAAGGAATTTTGGTTGGAGCACCAACTTTAACTTCTCGTATGACAAAGACCGTGTTTTAAAAGGCTTTGAAGATGGAGCAGAACAGAACCTAACCATTCAGAATTATCTCAATGGAAGCATTTATCGCGAAGGGTTTCCGACGAACGGATTTTTTTCATATCAGTTTGATGGTTTAAATGAGGAAGGGCTACCCACCTTTAAACATTTGGTTGAGGAAAACATGACAGCAGAAGAACAGCTGGAAGCAGCTTTAGTATATGAGGGAAGTCGTTTGCCATTATATTATGGAGGATTTGGAACTGAATTCAAGTACCGTAATTTGAGGTTCTCGGCCAATTTCAGTTATAAATTGGGGTATAAAACACGCTTATTAAAGCTTTATAACGGCAATCAAAACCTGCCCCTTCCGTACGAAAATATGCATAACGCCTTTATTGACCGATGGCAACAACCGGGCGATGAGTTACATACTGACATTCCGGCCATCTCAAATCATAACATGAGTTATACATATAGTTTAGAGGCCGATGGCTATAATAGAATATATGTAACCAACTACGGTAAAGTAGTGCCCGAAGGTAGAAGCGCCTGGTGGATGTATGATTATAGCGATGCGCGAGTAGTAAATGGTGATCATATTAGATTGCAGACCGTTACCCTATCCTACAACTTACCTAAAGAATTACTAAAGGGCGCTGGTATATCAAATCTGAATATTGGCGTCCAGGCCAGTAATGTTGCGGTTTGGGCCTTTGACAAGGAGCTTCGCGGACAAGATCCTGAACAGGTTAATGGTATTGGTTTACCAAGCTTGCCTACCTATAGTATGAGTTTAAATATGAGCTTTTAATGAGTTACTGCTAAAAGGAAAAAGATGAAGAGAATACTTTATATAATTTTGTTACTACCATTTTTTAGTAGCTGTGGCGACTTTCTGGACGAAGTAGACCAGGATAAGTTAGTCCCGGAAAAAACAGATCATTATGCCGCGTTGCTTTTGTACGAATTTAATTACAACTATCCCATATTCAGAACAGTGGATTATATGACGGATAATGTAGTGGAGAACGCTAGTGCACTAACGTCTAAAAAGTTTGATTATAAAACCACCTATACATGGCAGCGTGAAATAGAAATTGATGAGGACGGTAACGCGCTTTCCCGTATCAATAATGCATGGGAAAAAATGTATGAAGATGTTGCAATAGCAAACTATGTTATCGAATTAGTCGATGAGGCAATAGGTTCAAAGGAAGAAAACGATTTTGTGAAAGGTGAAGCCTTTTTTATCAGAGCTTTCTCATATTTTAACTTGTTGAATTTATATGGTCAACCATATGATGCATTAACGGCCAATGTCGATCTCGGTGTTCCCATCCGAGATAATATTGGGGTTGAAATGAACTATTCGCGTAATACGGTAGCTGAGTGCTACGAATTTATTGAAAAAGACATTCTTAAGGCACGCGATTTAATTCTAAATAGCGGGATTGAAAAATCTGTTTGGCACCCCACAGTTATTGCATGCGATTTACTAATGTCACGGGTTATGTTGTACCAGAAGAAGTGGGATGACGCTATTAACTATGCATCGCAGGTAATCGATGAAACTCAGTTGGGATACATGTATACCCATCGTCCTTTTATTTCTGAAGATAATAAAGAAATACTGTATTCTTATCACAATACAAATCCTGTGTTTCCAGCTAACAAAAGTGAATATAGGCCAAGCTTAGAATTGGTAAATCTGTTTAGTGAGAAAGATAAACGCAGAGAAGTATATTTTACAAAAATAGACGATGGTACAGGTAACATAGCCTATGGTGTTAATAAGTATGCATTAAATACTTATACAACCCTCGGGTACAATAATTTCAGGACATCAGAAGTTTACCTAAACAGAGCCGAAGCTTATGCGCAAAAGGGAGAGACTGAAAATGCCATTAACGACATTAAGCAGTTACACGCTGTTCGTTATAACAATGTAGATGAAATTACATACCCGGCAGTAGCTGAAGAAGTTCTCGCGTTTGTGTTAGAGGAACGTAGAAAAGAGTTGTGTTTTGAAGATCATCATCGATGGTTTGATTTAAGAAGAATGAGTGACAGGCCGGAAATTAAGCACGTATTTACTTTAGTGTCAAATGAAGGTACTGTTCTGGGAACCGAGACATACACACTGCTCCCCGATGACTATAATTATACCTTACCGATACCTTTAAAGGAAAGAGAAAATAATCCGCTCATAAGGAATAATGAGCGTTTCGAGAAAATTCCTGAAGTTGATGATGTAGTTATCATACCATAAAAAACATAGTAATGAAAAATAACTGGTTTATATATATAGGTTTAGTTGCATCGTTGTTATTGACAGGGTGTGAATCTGAAGATATGCTAACGCCTTCTAACATGGATAAGAATAGAGTTAGCGATTTTGTAAATAGTACTGATAAGCAATTCGTAAAATCTATTTATGAAAAATTTAATTGTGGATTACTGTATGAATATGATGCAGTTTTGGATTTTGCCTATACTGCTGCTAATAGCGATGCTTCGGAGAAATGGGCGAAAATCGAGTTATCGATGATTCAGGATGCTTATCTCGATGAAAATGGGAACATGCCTGCTGAAAGCAAAGATCAATACAATTTACACGTCGACAAAGCCTTAACATTTATCGATACAACCATATTTAAGTACATATCCGATGATGCACTGATGGCTCAAAAAATGCCATTCAAGGTACTTGTATGTAATATAATCGAGACTCCTACAGAGGTGAAAGGGAATAATGTTTTTACAGAATCCGATTCACGTATTGGCGAACAAGCAATAGGTGTCCTTAACTGTTTATACAATGAACATTCAATTGCCATTAGTACAAATCAGGATGCACTTTTGTATAATTCCGAGCAATACAGGAGAGATAATTTTTATATTTTTCTCTGTCGAATAATGGAAATGCATGACCTCTATGCCTATATACCCGAAGCTTTTTATGCTATGTCTTCAGAAAATTATGGAAGACTTATAGAAACAGTTTATGCCGAAGAATTTGGAATTGACCTGGAAGATGATTCTGAAGGTGCAGAAACAGTCCCCGATGTGGTAAGTAAAGATTGGTTTTACTCAAAAGGATTTATTGACGCCCGTTATTTCTATAATGGAACCATTGGTTTAACCACTATTGATGGTGAGCCGAAGGCAATTAAAAAGAAATATGTATTCGTTCAAGACATGAAGGCAGATGTAAGAAGTTATCTGAATGAAATGTTGCACCGTAACGAGGCAGAACTATTAGCCTTTCCGGATTCCATTAAATCAAAAATGCTGATTCTGATGAATTTAATGGAAGAATGGGGCGTGGATTTGAAAGCTTTTAATCCGGATCTGGAAATTGTTCGTGTCGGTTAAACCCTTAAATGTTGAGATTATGAAAATAAAATATTTATTACCATTGCTTTGCCTAGTAACATGCCTTTTTTATGCTTGTCAGAAAGTACCGACTTTTCCTGATCCTGGTTTCAAGCTGGAAAATCAGGACGTGGAAGTAAGGCGTGACACGGCTGATTTTTATACTGTAAAAATGCAGATGGAAGTGCCAAACGGTGTTGATAACATAGAAGTGTTGAATGCAACCAATTATGAGTTAGTCGAGTCTATTTCGGCATACGCCGGGAAAAAGAATTTTGAGTTTAATTACGAAATAGACCTACGTTCTTTTGAAAAGGATACCGTATTGTATTATATTTTTAAGGTAACAGATCAAGATAAGCGTTCGTTTAATCGTGGGTTTACATTATCGGTTAAACGGTTGTCATTCCCGGAAATCCGACTTGTTGGTGGAACCTCGCTCAACGTGGTAGTACCTGTCTATCAGCTAAAAGGTCTTATTTCAACAGGTTTAAATGAATTAGAGTCTGTTCAGGTATTGTTTAAAAACGAAGAGCAATATGCATATATTCCTGGCGCAAATGAAGCCGTATATGAGTATATTTTATCGGAGCAAATAGGATTTGGTACTTTGGTTGCAGGCGAAGAGTATCCTTTAGATATTATAATTAAAGATCGGAAAGGACAAACAAGTATTACAACCATAATGGTACGTAAAAGCGATGTATTAAAACAGCCTGTCGGAATAAATGTGTACACATATTCAGGACGAAATCTTTATTTTGGCCTCGAATACGATGAGTTACATCGGGTATCTAAAATTACCAAACAATGGGAGAATTCAGATGATATTGATAGCTATTTATTATCTTATAATGAAATGGGCTGTGTTGATACCATAACCTACCTATCTCGATACGAAAGTGATTATTATCAAGAATATGGGTTGAACCAGTATGGTCACGTATATAAATACAAGGAAGGAACAGCTCAGCTGGATCAGATTTTATATTTCGATATTTTTTATAATGACAATGGTTCAGTTGAAATTAGAAGCAATTATGAAATAGAAAGTCAAAATTTCCAATATAACGAAAATGGTATATTAACTTCCTATTATGGCGAATCGGCAACGCATGAAATGCAGTACACAGATCCTTTTAATACCGGAGAGTTTATATTTGCCGATTATTGGCAATTTGATTATTATAATATACTAGATAAAAACCGGCAACACCGCACTGATTTTGTACCTCTTTACATGCCATCTTATTTAGAAGGTTTACCACCCTTCTTAAGTTTAAGCGATAAAAGGTACTTCAGCGATATCTTTTTCAGTAAATATGTGTTTACAGGCACCCAACATAGTAGCGATGAGTACACCGGAACATATCTTGAAGAGCCTAATTATAAATATGAAACGGATGCTGATGGCAACCTAATTACCTTTACAAAAAACTATTTGTATAATGGCTGGAAGCCCCGAGCATATGTATACACATTCAAATATTAATTAAGTCGTTGATATTTATCAACAGAAAGGTCATCTGCATAGATGGCCTTTTGTTATTTTATTAGATAGTGTAGCTTTATGCATAATCCGCAATAGCAGTCATTTACTGTCAAATGCATTTATTTCCTGAAAGAAAGAAAAAGGTGAAATATAATTGGGTGCGATAGCAAAATTTAATGAAAAACAGATTTTTTTTATCCTGCTGTCACCCTCCCTCCCATCTCTTTGCGTCCTGCTTATAACAACGTTAAAATTCATTAAAAATGTTGTTAAACAGCATAAACGTATGCAAACATTAATTTTTTTAAATTACTCAATTATGAAAAAAATTTACTCTTTTTTGTTCTCTGTAATGTTAACAACTTTGGCCTATAGCCAAACGGTTAACTTGGTTGTTGATTCTCACGAGGGAGAAGCCGAAACTGCGCCCGGCAAGATGATTGCTAACAGTACTTTTATGGTATACGCTGGTAATGGTGCTAATACATGGACTGCTGCAAGGTCTATTGCCGGAAGTATTTACTATTACGACTATACCGATAGTGAAGTTTGGGTGTCGGATGGTACAGCCCCAAATACACGCATGCTCGAAATCAATGCAACATTCACAGTGGCAACCGATGCTGAAGGAACTGAATATACACAGCACAACAGTGCCGGTTTTTCTGATCAGATCCTTTTTAATGATAAAGCTTACTTTAACGCCAATAATGGTGAAGGTTTTCATGTATATTATATTGATGGCATTAGTGGGGATAAGGTTATGGCACTTGAAAATTCCTGGGCCAGAGTGCTGCCTGATCAGGCCAATGGAATAGTATACCTCACGGAAGGGTCAGCGTCGCCATGGAAGACATGGGATGGTGTTAATTTAAGTGAGCTGGTGGTGTTGCCGAACCAATACGAAGCCGATGGTACAACCCTTAAGGTTGAAAACTCATCTAACGGAGCTTGTTTGCTGGGGGATAAAATTGTTTTTGCCGGCTCTTATGTGGATCCAACGTTAGATGTTATAGGGACTGAGTTGTTTGTTTATGACCCAGCTGGTACCGACGGACCTCAGCTCCTTAAGGATATCCGCGTAGGTACAAGTAGTAGTTCACCAAAATATTTTGTTGAGCATAATGATATCGTATATTTTATGGCTAACGATGGCAGTGGTACTTATGCTCTGTGGAAAACAGATGGTACCTCGGCTGGTACAGTAAGAGTAACCCCAGGCGATGCTGAATGGACAGTTGATGTTAACGGACAGCCATTTTTGTTTAATAGTAAACTGTATTTCGAGGGAGATGATGATAACTCAGCTACAGATGCGTTGGATCAATTGTATGAGTATGACCCAGCTGCCAACACTTTGACCCGTATTTCAGGATTGTTGGATGCCTATAAAGCAAGCCTTCCTGCGCCGGAAGAGGTATTTATAAATTTTGACCCTAAAAGCTTTGTCGTTTTGGATAATACCTTATACTTCTACGCTAAATACTCTTTTGTAGAAGGCGATAAGACATACGACAGTACAACCAATGCCATTTATAAACTAAATGGTACATCAGTTGAGCTTGTTAGTGAATCAGTTGGGTTTTACCCTGTAGAGCTATTGGCTTTTAACGGTAAAATCTATTTCGCAGGTGAAGATACTGAGTTGATTGACAATGGCGACGGAACTTTTACAAGTTCAGGCGAAGAGCTATTTGTATACGATCCTAACGGAACACCTACTTCTATTGAACCTGTGCGTAATCAGAATGAGATTGATATCTTTCCAAATCCATCTTATGGCCATGTTAATGTAACAGGTTTTAATGGCGAAACAGCAGAATATAAGCTATACGACCTAAGTGGTCAGCTTGTTGAAAGAGGTATGCTTAACAACGATATCATTAACTATAATGTAAGTAAAGGAGTATATATTCTTAAAGTAGCTAATGGTACCTTAAGTAAAGCCATGAAGTTAATTGTAAGGTAGTAAATACACGTTGATATATTAATTTAAGGGTGTTGCAGTGCAACACCCTTTTTCTTTGTTATAAGTTGGGAACTTACGTTGAAAAATGAATATGGAATAAAGGAACTTGTCACACTGAATTGATTTTTATGCGTCTTAAAACTAAACGATCAATGTAATTTAGATTGTTGGTAAAATGATTCAAAGAATAAAAGACAAACCTACGAGGTGTTGCAAATTAGTTTTACCTATTTTGCTGGTGTGGCACCTATGTGCGCTGACTTCATGTAACCACACGAATACTGCGGAGACAAATGGCACGATAAACCTTCTGGTGGATGAAGAAGAAATGGGTTCAACCTCGGTAACAGGTAAAGAACTATTATGGAGTAAATGGCAGGTGAAATGGCCGGATAGTACAGGTCGTGTGCAGTTTAAAGCCAATATAGAAGAAGCTGATTTATTATTGATTAAAAGTAATAACTCATATAAAACTTTTCGTTGTTATTTAGAACCTGGTCAAACTTTAAATGTTATTTACAAAACTCATCAGTATACGATCATTGGTAATTCAATCGCAGCACGACAAAACATGCTGCTTCAGAAAGTTGATCAACAAATGACATTGTTGAGTAGTCAAAAGGAGTTAGAAAAATGGCCAAACTATCAAATCCTGGAACAATTGGTTTCCAAATTTTCAAATGATAATCCGGATGCTTCCACGGTTTTTCTTCGATTTATAAGGTTTAATATTCAGTATTTCTTATATACTGAACTGCTGGGTGAAAAGTCAGTCAAATCAAGCATTTATCGTGATTTTAATGGTGATGAGCTCAATATCCTGAATAATGTGATTAAGGATTCAAATTATGAATTGGCCTACTTATCGCCTTATTATCGTCAGTTATTAAAAATATACATTGATTATTATCGTGTAAGACTTTTTGTAGATAAAATAAAACCTGATGATAATCCCATATTAAATGAATTAGCACTATCGTCATTGTTAAGTAGTAAGCAGCTTAGTGAGTATCAAATGGCCATGAGTTTAAAAGCAATATTTCACGTTGGATGTAACCTTAATTTTGAATATGCCATTAATCAATACACGGGATATTGGAAGCTTTTTCTACTATCGGAATACAAAGAGACTTGTAACAGAATACCTTCCGGTTTAAATTTAGAAGATAATCACAAACAAATTACCATTTCAAAAAACTCTTTGTTAAATATACCTATTGAAATGGAGTCTTACCGGGGAACTTGGGTGTATTTAGAAATTACCAAGGGCAGCTTGGGGTATTCCCCATTTGAAACATACTATCTAAAACGGGTTAAAGAACGTGTGAACAATCTGGATTACATGTTTATATCCCTGGCCGATAAGAAAGTTTCAGGAAGAGATACGCTTGCCTTTCCAAAGGTTGTATGGGCTTCAGAAGAAAATTTACGCAGGCAACTCAAATCAGAGGTCTTACCATACTCTCTGCTGGTTAATCCTGCTGGTGAGGTTGTACGTATTAACCTGCCCAGGGCGTCAACCGGGATGTTGGAGCCAATGTTACGAGCAATTATTCAGCAAGAAAAATAAACTATTGATATGAAACGACCATACCAATTTGATATTCGGATTAATATGCAGGCGATGATCAAATTTAGTTGGAAGTTCCATATGGCAATTGAAAGAAAATATAATCATATGAAATCATTAAAGACAGCCGTCTTACTTTTATTACTGTTTTTATGCAAAACAGGCAATGCCCAGGAGTTGCAAATGCCGCATGAGGTGAAAATGGGACATTTGAAAAATGGGATGACCTACTTTATCATCCCGGATGGTAATCCGGGTAAAGTTAAACTGACGATGCTAACTAAAGTGGGCGCACTCCTTGAAAAACCAAACCAGCATGGTTATGCTCATATGGTAGAGCACATGTTGTTTAAAGGAAGTGAAAACTATCCGGGTAGAGCCTGCCTGGACGAACTGGAATTGATGGGCATGCGTCGTGGAATCGATTCTAATGGTTATACAGGGAGTAGTAGTACCCAGTATTTTGTGACTATTCCTGAAAACGATAAAGATTATTTTGAAAGAAGCCTGCGCCTTCTTAAAGACTGGATGTTCCATTTGCAAATGGATGAAGACATATTGGAAAATGAGAAGAAAGTCATTATTGAAGAAATTAACCGGGCAGGTGGCGATCCGGTTGGAGCGCCGAATTTAATTGGAACCAGCCTTGAAGGGCATGATCCACTAGGTACGAAGGAATCTGTAAAGTCAGCTTCTATTAATGGATTATACCAATTTTATAAAGACAATTATATACCATCTAATATGGCCTTGATTGTACATGGTAAAATGGATCAGAAGTGGGCAGAAAAGCAGATTAAAAGACTATTCTCGAAAGAAACGGCTGCCGCAGGTCATGAGCCCAATCGTTACATTAATATTAATAATACAACCGTGGTAAGTGGTCAGTATCCGAAAAAAAATGATCATGCTCCGGATATACTTGTAGTGCAGTTTAAAGATGAGCCCATAGAGGTAATAGATTATAAATCATTTAAGGCCTTTCTTAAAACGAAACTGATGAGCCGTATGCTGGACATGAGAATAAACCAGTTAATGGGCAACTCAGTTAAAAAGGTTTCGGTGAATATGGGTTCTGTTATTCCTGGTAATTCGGTCTATAATATCAGGTTACAGCTTTTAAATAATGTGTCTTATAAAGCAGTTTTTGATTCGTTTTGCAAAATGTTAGCACAGGTTCAACAGTATGGTTTCACCCCTGAAGAAATAGAATATGTAAACACAATAGAGACACAGTTTTTGGAAAGGCGACGTAAGATTAAGCCTGATATGATTAATAAAGTGCAAAACTTTTTTATTAGCGGGAATATGCCTATCGAGACAGAGCAATATGAGAATTTTACACTTAAAGCCTTGAAAGAAATAACTGCAGACGATTATCTGGCCTTGTTTAATCATATGCTTGATTTGGAAAAGACGATCCTGTACAACGGAACAAGCACTGCCTGTTCTCCGGATTTTAATGAAACTGCCATTCTTGGTAAACTAAAGCTTCTAGATACCATTTCAACACCGGAATTTGTGTTTGAGGGTAAATTAGCAGTGCAGAGAAAGCCAAAGGAAGTAAGAAGTTTTCAATTGGAGACTCGTAATATTGCCGTGATAAGAAAAGAGAAACAATTGGATGAGGGCTTAAAAGTATTGACTTATCCTTCAGGAGTAAAGGTAGTGCTATACGATTCAAATGACGAAAAGGCTACTGTAAAAATGATTTCGGCAAAGGGCTTGAGTTATCTTCCAGTCGAAGAACGAAATAGTTATGAAAAGTCCATCCGCTATATGATTTCAGCTTATGGTAAATATGATGATAAAGAAGCCAGAGTAATTGAGAGAAGCAGGGGCATCACAAAAAAGACATCCATCGATGACTATTTTTATGAATTAAACGTGAATAGTAAATCAGTAGATTTGGAAGAATCGTTGAAGTGTTTCAACTTGCTGATTGCAGAACCGAACTATCCGGAAGCCAAAGAAGTGATGAAAGCTTTAGAGCGGAGGAACAAAAGAAAAAAAGTGAATGACGATGCCAATAATAATGTTGAGGCAGCGTTAAGCGAAGCATTGGTGAAGCGTTTATACGAATACGACCGCAACATAAAAAACCAAATTGGAGAAGCTATTATACTGGTAGAAGGCAATTTACCTGATAATATCGAAGCAATTGTTTCACAATACATTGGAAGTTTGCCATCAACAAAAACAAGTGAGTTAAATAACATTGATGCGGATGGAATAATACCTGATTCTATCATCTATAACCCAATAGCTTGGAAACAGGATTTGTCTAAGATAGCTTATAATTTTAGAAAGCCATCTGAAAAAACACTCACGCTTCAGGATGAGTTACTACTGCAAGGTGTTAAGGAGTACGCGCATTTAAAAATGTTCAGTGTCATCAGAGAAAAGTATGGATTAGTATATGCTACCGGAAGGAATGCAGAGGTTTATAAGGTGCCTTTTAATTATAGTATGCTCAGACTGGCTTTTATGACCGATACATCCAATATCGAACGGGCATATGATATAATGACAAATGAAGTTTTGGCCCCATTGGATAAAGCCGTGCTAAGCGATATTGAGTTACAAAAGATAAAGGCCTTGGTACGTAGTTTATACGTAATGTCTTTTTATGAAGATCAGCGCATAAGAGATAAATGGCTAAAAGCTTATCTGAAATATGGTAAAGTGTATTCTGCAAAAGAGTTGGATTCTATAATTAAAGCGTTAAGCCCTAGGAAATTAGAAAAATACCTGCATGAAATAATTGATTTGGAGCGATTTGAGTTAAAGATACATTTGCCTGAAGAAATGATCTGAGTGTGATTCATAAAAGATAGTATCCTATAGAGGGACTTATTATCATGTTCACATTACGCAAACAGTAATAGCTTTTTAAAGGTTTGGATTGATTTTAGTTTGTAAGTTGCAATGGTTCTACCCTTGCAACTTTTTTGTATGCACCCTGTCACTCTGCTAGCATATTCATGCGTCCTTAATTAAATGTAAAGGAGGTTTTCTGAAAGGATGAAATGCCTTTATAATCAAAATATCATTAAAATAATCTTTATGAAAAAAATAGCTATAGCTTTATTAATGTGCCTTTCAATAATCGGAGCTGATCTGTATGCGCAGGGGATCAATTTTGAGCATATTACATTTGAAGAGGCATTGGTCAAGGCTAAGAAAGAAAATAAATTAATTTTTATTGATTTTTACACAGTCTGGTGTGCCCCATGTAAAATGTTGGCCAAAACAGTTTTTCCAGATTCAAAAGTGGGTGAATTATTCAACAAAGAGTTTATCAACCTTAAACTCGATGCAGAAAAAGAAGGCCGGGAAATAGCGAAAAACTACAAGGTCGATGCTTATCCAACACTGCTTTTCGTTAACGGAGATGGAGACATGCTTTATCGAAAAGTGGGCGGAATAAATATCGATCAATTTTTGGCTATGGGACATGATGTTATAAAAACAGCCAATAGTGATTACAGCTTGTTGAGTTTACAAGAAATGTTTCCACAAAAGCAAAATGATGAAAAGTTTCTGCGGATATACATCGATAGGATGATAGAGTACGGCCAGAATCCTGCTGATGGTATTGAAGCCTGGTTAAAGATTCAAACTGAGATAAAAGAGAATGGTGTGGATATGTTTGAGTTTATGCTCAAATATGTGAAATACATGCAAGTGGATGGTAAAGCCGAGGAAATATTAATTAGCAATTATGATGAGTTTTTTGATATTGCTACCCGTCAGGAAGAAGGCGTTCTTAAAAAGATGCAATCCAAAATGGTGAATAATACTGGAACTGCCGCCTATGCTCAAAAAGATCCTCAATTAATGCGTGCTTTCATCAACAATTGGAAAGAGTTGCACGGCGAAGATGCTAACATGGAGGCCTTAACGCAGTATGAACTGGACTACCTATTATTTGCAAAGGATATTGATGCCTATAAAGCAATGGCCGAGGCTTATATGGATAGTATTATGTCGGCTAAAAGCCTGCAGCAAATCAGGCAGGAAGACAAGGCATATTATGAGCACTACAAGGCTAATAAGTATAGACCAAGTCTTATTGCTAACTCTATCCTTAATAACCTTGAAAAAGGACGTGAAGCGCGGAAACAAACCAAGATCATAGAAAAAACAGGCTTCAGTTATTTAAAATATTGTGAGAGTAAAAAGGACTTTAAACGTCTGCATTCGTGGATTGACTATGGTGCGCAATTGGTACCGGGTGATTATAATATGGATAACCTGAGGGCAAGCGTACTGAATAAACAAGGCAAGACTAAAAAGGCCATTCAATACAAGGAGCAAGCATTAAATAAGTTGCCGGAGCGCGATAAAAAAAGAGGCGTTATAGAGCGACAGCTTAATGAATTGAAAAGCGATCAATAGTTAAAAATTAAACCAATGAAAAAATTATATAGTACAATTTTATTAGTACTTACGGTTGTAAGTGTTGTTGCGCAGGGTATTAATTTCGAAAACAGTAGTCTTTCAGACGCGCTGGCTAAAGCAAAGGCCGAAAACAAGCTTTTGTTTATTGATGGTTATGCCGTGTGGTGTGGCCCGTGTAAGCACATGGCTAAAACTGTTTTTATGGAAGAAGAAGTAGGAAAGTACTTTGATGCCCACCTGGTGGCTTTAAAAGTGGATGTTGAACGCGGTGAAGGGCCCACGATTAAGCGAAAATATAATATTAAGGGCTTGCCAGGATATGTTTTCTTAGATGGAGATGGTAATGTGGTGTATCGCTTCTCTGCGTCGATGCCAACAGATCGTTTTATGAAAGAAGTAAAGTTGGCAGTAAAGTACTCAAAAGACTCTCTTAGTTTAGGTCGTTTAGCAGAACGTTATAATACAGAAAAGAATGACGAAGCATTTTTAAAAACATATCTGGCTAAGTTAAAAGAGAGTAATTCGACTAATTATACCGATGTGCTTGAGCAATATTTAAGCATTCAGAAAAACATTGATGAGTCGAGCCGGGAAATGGTTCTTCTATTGGCCGATCATTACGAAGAGATCATATTTGGTGGACGGGCTGATGAGATTATTCAGCGAAATTTTGGGTCGGATGCCTGGAAGCAATATGTGCGTAAAGATATTCGAGAAGCATTTCAGAAGTTGCCCAAGAGCATGATAGAAAAAACAACCGATTATGCCGTTGCTAAAAAAGACACTGCCATCTTGGAAATGACCATGAGAAGAGCTGAGAAAGCGGGCGTAAAAGTAGATGATAAGCAGCGTAAAAGAGCCTATACTTATTTTTATGAGAAAGCAGGTATGGGTAAACAGTACAAAGCATTGGTGCGACAAGATAATGAGGCCTTTATTCAGTCAATTGATGTAGAACAAATGCGCAATGCCTATTTAGATTTGATGAAGCGAAAGGCTGAAGGCGATGCTATAGCTTTAGCCTCCAGGCCACACTCGGAGCGAATTAGCCATCAAATTTCTGCAATGGTTAATAGTTATGCCAAATTTGCCTGCACAGAACAGGAAAAAAAGGATGTAAAACGCTGGATGAAGGTTGCCTACCAAATTATTCCGGGCAATGCTGCTATTACCAGTCAATATGCAACGATTCTCTATAAGCTGGATGAGAACAAGGAAGAAGCCATTAAACTAATGGAAGAAGCTTATCAGCATGCCTCACAAAAGGACGATAAAAGAAGTCAAGGCATCAAGAAAGATCTGGAACTGATGAAAGCCGGTGAAAGTATTGTTTTAAAGTAATAAGCAAACGCTTTGCCTGAAGAATAAATCATTTTTAAGTTTAATAGTGGTTAATGGTAGCGCTTCGGGTCTTAATAGTAGATCCGAAGCGTTTTTTTTTTATAGCGATTTGTCACCCTGTTCCTTCTTATAGAAGTCTTAAAATAAAGCAATTCATACCTTTTGGTGACAAGGGTGAAAAATAAAATATCAATTATAATATAAAGTTTATGAATAAATCTCAAATACTACTGTTGCTGTTCATCTTGATTGGGCCATTGACTTTTTCGCAAGGCATCGATTTCCAGCATATTACTTTCGAAGAGGCACTTATAAAGGCACAGAAAGAGGATAAACTCATTTTTATTGATTTCCATACTGCCTGGTGTGGTCCCTGTAAAAAATTAGCCAAAGGACCGTTTAAGGATTCTTTAGTAGGGGATTATTACAACCGGCATTTTATTAATCTAAAATTAGATGCTGAAAGAGAAGGAAAGCAAGCGGCAGAGCTTTTTACGGTACGAAGTTATCCAACATTAATATTTGTTGACGGCGACTCCCAAATGGTGTATCGAGGTACAGGGTCAACAATGATTAAGAGTGGGGGTATGATACCCTTTGCCAAGTTGGCCTTAAAAGCTGCAACAAGCGATGAATATTCACTGGAAGATATGCAGAGGCTTTTTCCTGAAAAACTAAACGACGAAGCTTTCTTGAAAAAATACCTCAACATATTGGTTAAATACAAAATGGATCCTATTCAGGCGCTTGATGCCTGGTTAAGTGTGCAAACAGATATCGAAGAATCAAGCGGGGAAATGCTAGACCTTTTATTGAAATACGGCCATAGTATTTATTTAGGGTGTCAAGCAGAAACAGTATTGAGAGCCAACTACAATCATTATTTAACGATTGTACCAAAGAAAAATAAGATAAGGTTGGAACGAATTGAAAACCTCATCGCTATGACTACACTCAAAAGAGCTTATCATATGCAGGATCCAGAACTGATGCGGCGTTACTTAGACAAGTGTAAAGAAAATAATATCGGTGCGGCAAAAAATGGGAAATTGGGCTTTTATGAGATGGAGTATTTAAGGCTTGCTAATAATAATGAGGCTTATAAAAAGGCTGCGGTAGCCTATGTTGATAGTATTATTGACATGAAATCAGTAAAGCAAATTAAAAAGGATGATGCTGAGTCTTATAATAAGTTCCTGGAGTTTACTAAAGATAAGTCTGGTGTTTATATTGAGTATAAGCGAAAGATGATGAAACAAGGAAAAATTGCAACTCGCAATGTTAAGGACATAATGGAAGTCTGCCGCCTCTATTGGTCGCGGTGCGAAACAAAAGAAGATTACAGGCATTTAAAAAGTTGGATTAAATATTGTTACAAACTCATTCCGGGATATTGGGAAGTGAACAACCTGGAAGCTGACCTTATTTATACTCAAGGCCAGGTGAAAAAGGCAATCGATTTAAAACAGACAGCCATTGATAATGTACCATTTAACTTTAAAAAGAAGCCAAACCTGGAATATCAATTGCAATTAATGAAGCAAGGCAAAACAATAACTGTTGTACCAATTAAGTAAGGAAAATCGAACTAAGATGTTTGAACTATAGCCATTTGAACAACATAGTTTAAGGCATTAAACGCTTGTCGCTACACCGATGCTGATTATAGAAACTTATAATTGAATAATCAACAAAAAAATACAAATAACATGCGAAGAATAATTATATTACTAATGGGAACTTTTCTCATTGGCTCAGTAGCATATGCACAACAATTTGCAGACTTATCACAAACAATGCCTTTTGACTCAACCATCAGGAAAGGCTTGTTACCCAATGGTTTAACCTACTATTTAAAACACAATAGAGTTCCTAAAGGTCAGGCCAGCTTTTATATTTACCAGAATGTTGGAGCGGTGCTGGAAACCGATAAGCAAGATGGTTTAGCCCACTTCCTGGAGCACATGGCATTTAACGGTACTACAACCTTCCCCGGCAAATCGATGCTGGATATGTTAGAGCGAAATGGCGTTAAGTTTGGTAAGGATGTAAATGCCTATACCTCAAAGAATGAGACTGTTTACAACATTAGTCGTGTTCCGGTTAGTCGCAATGGATTACTCGACTCGTGCTTGTTAATTTTGCGTGACTGGTGTGATGAACTGGCACTGACTGACGAAGAAATAGATGCCGAACGAGGTGTGATATCTGAGGAATGGCGTACACGCAGAACTCCTGGTTTTAGAATACAAAATAAGATTGCACCAACGATCTATAATGGCAGTATTTATGCCTATCGGGATGTAATTGGAGAACTTGATGTGATCAAAAACTTTGATCCTGAAGACTTGCGATCCTTCTATCATGAGTGGTATCGAACCGATTTGCAGGCCATAGCTATTGTTGGGGACATTGATGTAGATGCTGTTGAGAAACAAGTGGAGGAACTATTTTCTGCCATCCCGGCCATTGAAAATCCAAAAGAACGCAAAGCAGTCCTAATTCCGGATAACCCAGAACCAATGTTTGTTCAGGTCACTGATAAAGAATACAAAAACGTTAATATCAACCTGAAAATAAGACATGAAGATACTTCTGACAATACACTAAAAAGTTTGCGCGAGTCCTATGTCAATAGCTTCTTTAACGCCTTGATGAAGGGACGTTACAAGGAGCAGATGTTAAAAGGTAAAGCGCCATACCTGAATGCCAGTGCCTCATACGGAGCCTTACAAAGAGGATATAAAGCTTTTAATGTATATGTAACAACCAGGGCAGGTAAAGAGTCAGAGGCATTTGAAGCAGCCTATGCCGAGCTGCAACGTGTCATTCAACATGGTTTCACCCAGTCCGAGTTGAATCGTTTAAAAACTAATACCCTAGTTTCCCTTACGAACAGTTATAATAACAGAAAAGGCATTAATTCCGATACCTACTGTAAGTCTATTAAAAGAGCCTACCTGGAAGATGTAGTTATTACCGATGCTAAATTCAAGTACGAATTTGCTAAGGAAATAATTCCGGGTATTACAGTAGAAGAAGTGTCTGCTGTGGCAAGTAAATATTTAACTGACAGCAACCGGGCTTATGTGGTTACTGCACCTGCAAGTGATAAGGACTCATTCATTTCACAAGCTGAGATTGAAAGCATTATTGCCAGACTGGAGAAAAGACCTCTTGAGCCCTATGTAGATGGCGTACCCGTGAATGTTTCACTGATGAGTACGACTCCAGAAGCAGGTCAAATTGTAAGTGAGAAGAGCATTGATATATTTAAGGCCAAGGAGTGGACACTTTCTAATGGTGCAAAAGTAGTCTTTAAGCGAGTGGATAATAATACCAATGGCCTTATACTTAAAGCTACAAGTCCGGGAGGGAGTTCACTATACAATATTGATGATTTACCTTCTTTTAGGGCGGCATCTGGTTTTGTAGCCGGCTTTGGTATTGGTAAACACGATCCTGTTCAGTTGAAGAAAATAACAGCGGGTACAACAGCCGGCTGTAGTTATAAATTGGGGGAATTTAATGAGTCGATAACTGCCAGCGCAAAGGTGAAGGATCTCGAGACTATGTTCCAATTGGTGTACATGCGCTTTGAAGAACCCCGTTTTGACCCCATGGCCTTCAATAAGCTCATGGAACGCAACTACTACAATGCTAAAAACCAGATTCAAACAACGAAAACTATCATGCGTGATACAATAGCTTTATTAACGGCCAATGGAAATCCTCGCGCGTTAAAGTTTGATAAAGCCTTTTTGGATCAAATGGATTTTGAGCGCATGAAGGAGATCTATTTGGAAAGGATGTCCAACGCGGCTGACTTTACTTTCATCATTGTGGGAGATGTCGATGAAGAAACACTTAAGCCACTGGTTGAAGAGTACATTGGAGCGATTAATACTAAAGGCGAAGTAGAAAAGTGGGTTGATAATGGTGATTATTTCCCAACCGGAAAAAATGAACACCGTATTGCCTTGCCGATGCAGGAACCCAAAGCTACTGTCTTTCTTAAGCTGAAAGGAAATGCCAAATATTCGCGAGAGACAGTAATTTATCACAATATTTTAGGGTCAATTTTAAACCTTCGCTTTACTGAAAATATTCGCGAAAAAGAAGGAGGTACGTACGGTGTTCGAGTACGCCCAACCGGATCCAGTATACCTGAAATGAAATTAGGATTGGACATTCAGTTTGATTGCGATCCGGCCAAGGCTGATTATCTAAAGCAGCTGGTTTATGATGAGCTGAAAAATGTTCAAAAAAATGTAGTGCAATCAGACTTGGAGAAGGTAGTACTTAACATGAAAAAAGGCAATCGAAAGGCCTTAAGAAACAACAAATACTGGATGTCTGTTCTGAAAAAATACTATGAGACGGGAGAAAACAGAATGTCGCCTGAGTACTTTGATAATGTCATTAATAATGTGACAACCAAAGATATTGCCAAAGCTGCCAGGAAATTTTTTAAGAAAGCAGATATATTAGATGTCGTTTTTGTGCCCGAAGAGTTAAACTAATATTACTCTTATACAAAAAGTACATCTATCAGAATTAATTTTAGCCGCCCATTTTCGAGTAATACTACGGAAGGGCGGCTTTATTTTGATATTAAACTGATCTCCACGAATTAAACGATGACTTATTTTCGGTTCATAGTTAGCCTTAAAATCACTATCTTCACAATTCACAAAGAAAGATTCGTTAACCACCTTAATTTGGGAAAAGCAAAAACAAATATTTACAATCAGCAGTACCAAGCTGTCTGCATTGCCTCATCCGGATTAAAGGGTAAAAACAAAAATCAGTTTTATGAATAATAATTTAGCTGTATTAATCGACGGCGATAATATACCCGCAGGATATGTGAAAGAGATGATGGAAGAAATTGCCAAATATGGCAACCCAACAATAAAACGTATCTATGGCGACTGGACCAAACCCGATTTGTCAAAATGGAAAAAAGTACTGCTGGAGAATGCCATTACCCCTATACAACAATATGCTTACACCTCGGGGAAAAACGCCACCGACTCAGCCATGATCATTGATGCCATGGACATCCTGTATTCTGAGAAAGTAAATGGCTTCTGCCTGGTATCGAGCGACAGTGATTTTACCAAACTCGCCACCCGCCTGCGCGAAGCCGGAATGCAAGTAATTGGCATTGGAGAAAAGAAAACCCCTACCCCCTTTATCGTAGCCTGCGATAAATTTATCTATGTCGAAATATTAAAAGATCGAGCCAAAGAAAAAGAATCAGAAGATGACAAAGACCACGACAAGGAATCATACGATAAAATAACCCCTAAGGAAATCAAACTGATCGCCGCCACCATCAACGACCTTTCGGACGATGACGGCTGGGCCTTTCTGGGCGATGTGGGTAGTTTACTACAGAAGAAACGCCCTAACTTTGACCCCCGCAACTACGGATTTCAGAAATTGACACCCTTGATTGACGCTACCGCACGCTTTGAAATTGAACAACGCGACAGCCCCAACAGCCGCCACAAACTTATTTACGTAAAAAATAAAGCACGACGCCTGCATAAGAAATAATATATATAACCTACCAATGCCTCCTACCCTATATCAGAACTCAGCAAACGTGACATAACAGGAACCAGATCAACCTGAATACTATTGAAATTTTAAAGTTCAGATTATTGAATAGACTACTTTTTGGGAGCAGAATTTAAGGTGCCATACACTTGAACAATACAAAATGCACTTTTATATTTGCATGTGTAGCTAGAAAATGAAATTTAGCTTAAAAGCAAATGACTAACATAGCTAAAGGATGTCACAAAACAAACTGATAGAGATTCCCTTGAGCTATACCAAATTGGCTTGGACAATTGTGGGTGCCATTATATTCGTCATTCTTGGATTGGGAATAATCTTTTACCCTGCGATTCTCAATATTGCCGCGGTGGGAAATCGCACCCTGACATCTATCATTGGGCTGGCAACAATAGCATTCTTCGGCACGGTAGCCATCGTTAATATCAGAAAAACATTGCACAATAAGCACGGCCTTATTATTAGCACACAAGGGCTTACAAATTATTCATACGAAACTCAAGCCACAACAATCCCATGGTCAGATATATTAGAAATCAAACCCATAAACACGCCGGGTCAGAAAATTATAGTTATAACTGTTAAAAATCCTGACGCTTATATCGAAAGAGAGACCAACAAATTTAAGAGGAAAGCCATGGAGCTAAACTATAAAACTCTCGGTTCTCCCCTTCACCTGTCAACCCATTCTCTGAAAATAAGTTTTGAGAAGCTACATGCCTTGCTGGTGCAGAAATTAAATGAATACAAACAAGCGGATACCACCTCCTAAATGATTACTCTTCGAACTTTCTCCCTATGACGCTTGTTTCCCTCAAAAACCAATGGAGCATGAAGCGGTTAGAAAACAAGGTAGCAATAATAACAGGAAGCGCCCAAGGTATGGGCGCAACACATGCCGAGCGATTTATTAAGGAAGGTGCTAAAGTGGTTATTACCGATTTGAATGAAGAAAAAGGAAGGGCACTAGCCAATCAACTGGGGAACAATTCTCTTTTTATTAAGCAAGATGTAACAAGGGAAACGGACTGGCAACGGGTTATTGAAAAGACCCAAAAAGCCTTTGGAAAAATTAACATACTGGTAAACAATGCAGGCATCACCATGAACAAGTCCATCCTGAAAATGACAGAGGAGGAGTATTTACGCATTGTGAAAATCAATCAATTATCTGTATTTATGGGAATAAAAAACGCTGCATTAGCGATGAAGGATAATAACGGGGGCGCCATTATCAATATCTCGTCGATTAATGGTATTGTTGGGGGTGCAGCTGGCTATACCGATACAAAGTTTGCGGTGCGCGGCTTAACAAAAGCTGCTGTTTTAGAACTGGCAAAATATGGTATCCGGGTAAACTCAGTGCATCCTGGGGTTATTGCTACACCAATGGTCGAGCAGGGAGATACCAAAAATTCCGTAGAAGCGTTTGCCAAGCACATCCCGTTACAACGGATTGCCCAACCCAACGAAGTATCTAATTTGGTGCTCTACCTAGCCTCTGACGAATCCCTGTATTCAACAGGGTCAGAATTTATTATAGATGGCGGCTTAACAGCGATGTAAAGATTAGCGGTAAGTTGAAAAAATGATTAATCGATGAAGTATTGAAGAGGGATCACGGCAATAAAGATACGATCCTGAAAATAAAAAAAGCCTCCAAGTAATTACTTGAAGGCTTCTCTGTGATCCTGGAGGGACTCGAACCCCCAACCTCTGCGGCCGTAACGCAGTGCTCTATCCAATTAAGCTACAGAACCAGTTTTTGTTGTTTGCTTGTGAACCATTGTTCTCAATTGCGATGCAAATATAGGGATAATGCAGATAAAACACCAAATCTAAAGGCATAAAAAACATAGCTTTTTTTGAGCTTTTGTAGCAATACCAAGGCTTTTAGCAATTTAGGTACACTAAAAAAATGAGATCTAAAACGACATATACTTTAAAAAGCAGACAGTAAACAATAAAAAAGGCCGCACGTATAATGCGACCTCTCCATTATAATATATTCTCTATTCAATCAAGTCGGCCATGGGTGTTGTTGAAAAGGCTTTCACTACAGGCTCAACTCCGGGCTGATCATAGCGGTAAGTCAAGGGCTCAGTATAAATAAGCTCACCAGCTGTATTAATGCTACGCAATATCAACTGCACACTCTCCTTCCCTTCCTCTTTTAACTCAGAGATATCGATGGAGGCAATTCCCCACTGCAGATTATTGTAAGGATCTCCATTCTTATTGTGCTTCAGCTCAAGAATTACCTCACCATTCTCGGTTAGTAAATCCTCTGTATCTTTCACCATATTAATAAAATGAACATAACCCGGGGCTCCACCATATTCAAACTGTACATTCAAATAATCATTGGTAAACCAGGTGTCGGTAATAGATACAGCATCGTTACCTATTGAATCTTTAACTGACTCCAATGTATTTTCATCAAAATTAAAAACAGGCTTTGTCAGTAACTCCCAGTATCCATTAATTTTCACATAATAATCGTAGCTTCCATCAGGGTCATCGCCTAGAATGGTATAATTAAGCATAATGCGCATGCCATCTTCTAGGCTCTCGGGCGATACATTGGTAGCCGCCGGCCATAAATCATCACCACCATCGGTAACCACATAGAAATAATCGCTGGTTTTTACAACCGTACCAGTCGTCACCCAAAAATCACCCAATGAGTAACCATCATCATTTGAACAGCTAAACAGCGTTACACCAATTAGCGCCAATACAAGTCCAAGTCTTAACTTTTTCATAGGATTCTATTTTATTATTAATAATTTACATGCTTGTCTAAAGAATAAATATCATGCCAGACCAACAACTTTTACATTGATTAACTATTAGAGGACTATTTCGAGGAGTGGTTGCGTGCTACCTGCCATTCACTGTAATATTCCATTGTTTTTCTAGCCACATAACGCTATTTTTGGATGATTTTAAAAACGGAAAGAAGCATTGTTATGAGGCAATTCACTATATACATTCTTGTTCTTACAATATTTTTACCCCGCCTTGCTGCTCAAGTACCTGACAGCAGCCGCTTTGTAAAACCACTGAAGATTAAACCTTTTGTAAGTGGCAGCTTTGGTGAGTTGCGTTCCAATCACTTTCATTCGGGATTGGATCTGACTACCAACCGCAAAACAGGCTATCGTGTGTATGCTTCTGACAATGGATATGTAGCACGCATCAAAGTATCTCCTTATGGCTATGGTAAAGCTATTTACATAAACCATGCCGATGGTTACACTACCGTATATGCCCACCTCGAAAACTATGCCCCACGCATCGACTCATTGGTGCAGGCCCGGCAATACGCTGAAGAATCCTTTGCCCTAGAATTGTTTTTCAAGGCAGGTGAGCTACCCGTTAAACGGGGCGAGGTAATAGCCTACAGTGGTAACTCGGGCGGGTCGGGCGGCCCCCACCTGCATTACGAGGTACGCGAGCAAGCCACTCAAAAGCCCATCAACCCCCTTCGTTTTCGCAACGATATTGCAGATAATGTTCGTCCCCAGATACAAGGCATTAAGTTCTACTGCCTGGATGAAAACGCCAGTGTGAGTGGACGCCGTGAGGATAAGTATGTACCCACCGTTTTTTACGATAAAGCCTTTCATCCCAAGGGAAGCAAAATTTTTACTGCCCATGGCAAAATCGGTCTGGGTGTCCAAGTCATCGACTACTTTTCAGGTAGCTGGCGCAAGTGCGGCATCACGTCCATCGATTTATGGGTCAACGACACGCTGGTGTACAATTTTAACATCGACAAATTCAGCTTTGCTGAAACCCGCTATTTAAATGCCCACATCGACTACGCTGAAAAACGACGCAGCGGTAAAGTCATACAAAAGAGCTTTGTTGAAGCCAACAACCGACTAAGTCTCTATAACAAAAAAAATAGCTACACGACAATACTTAAGCCAGGCGACATCAAAGAATGCAGCTATAAAATTATTGATTATGCCGGTAATGTCTCACGCCTTAACTTCACCATAAAGGGCGAAGAAGCACCTAATCCCCTCCAGCTAGCCCCTTCACCACTGCTGAAAGTAAACTGTAAAAAATCCTTTCAGCTGGATACCCTGGACATGCAGCTACACATACCGGCCAATACCTTTTACACCGACATTGATCTGTTTATACACAAGGAGGAGAAAGCCGGTTTTGTAACACCCATTTACCACATAGGCGATAATCACATTCCCTTGCACAAAGCCTTCACACTGCGCATTCCCGTGCCCGATTCCCTGCTTAAGCACCGCGATAAACTACTGATGGCCGGTGTTACCCCGCAGGGAAAGACTTTTTCGGCTGGAGGCCAGTGCGAGGGTCAGGAGCTAATATGCAGCACGCGCAGTTTTGGCCGGTTCACCCTTGCCATTGATTCAGTGCCTCCGCTTATTAAGCTGCATAAGGCGCCCCAAAACAATAACTACGCAGGTCGAAAAACCATACAATTTACCATGCGCGATTCATTTAGTGGTATTCAACATTACGAGTGTCGTATTGACGGACAATGGGCACTTTTTGAATACGATGCCAAAAATGATCGCCTCATCGGCCACTTGAAAAATATTCCCTTTCTTACCAAAGGAGAGCATCAACTTAGCGTGAAAGTAAGGGACAACAAAAACAACACCAGTACCAAAACCTACACCTTTAGCTATTAGCCATATTATTGATGTTTGATGGCCGCAAACAAACTATCTGTTGTATATTTGTTGGCATTCATAGTATGATGACAAACGTATGAGTAGAAAATTCACCATTTTTATATTCCTTTTAGTTAGCCTGATAAGCCCACTTACTAAGGCACAAATCAACACCGACAGGATGCTGACAATCGGTAAAAACGCCCTTTACTTCGAGGATTATGTGTTGGCTATTCAGTATTTCAACAAAGTAATAAAGGTGAAGCCCTACCTCTCCGATCCCTATTTTTATCGTGGGCTGGCCAAGTATTACCTCGAAGATTATAACGGTGCCGAACTGGATTTAAACACCTGCCTACGCAAAAATCCCTTTTTAGTGGATGCCTACAATGTGCGGGGCATCATCATGAGTAAGAAAGACAATCATGAGCGAGCTATCAAAGACTACAGTCAGGGACTTCGCATTGAACCCGGTAACATCAACCTGCTGATCAACCGGGGTAACAGCCATTCGGCCAGTGAAAATTACGAGGCGGCCATCGAAGATTTCGATCGTATTATTAAGAAAAAACCCTCATTACTGAGCGCCTACCTGAGCCGTGGCGCTGCCAAAATACATGCCGGCGACTCATTAGGCGCTCTGGCCGATTATAGCCACGTGGTTAAGCTCAACCCCTATCTGTCAGACGGCTTTGCCTTCCGTGGTATACTCTACTATCAGATGCAACGCTTCCAGGAGGCGCTACAGGACTATAATAAGGTAATTGAGCTGAAAAGTGATTATCCGGGCTATTACATGACACGAGGTGTTATCCGCTATCAGCTGGATGACCTGCGGGGCACCATGGCCGACTTCGACAAAGTGATAAAGCTGGATCCAAAAAATAGTGTGGCCTACAATAACAGGGGTATTCTTCGTGCCCAAATAGGCGATAAAAACCGAGCCATAGAGGATTTTTCAAGAGTACTGGCGCTCGACCCCAGCGATTTACTCACCCTCTACAACCGAGCCTTGCTATTTCTCGACCTGGGGCAAAGCAAAAGGGCTCTCAACGATTTTAATATCATCATCGATAATTACCCCAACTTTGGGCCCGCCTACTACAACCGCAGTCTTGCCAAACAGAACCTGGGTGATATAAACGGAGCCCGCCTGGACTACTCTACGGCGGTTAAGCTGGATGCTGATAAGCGTAATCAGCAGGATATGCTGGCTGCCAAAGACAACAAGAGTGCCGGCAAGCAAACTAAAGAGAACGGACGTAAGGCCACCCGTAAAAAATCCGATAAAGATATTCGCAACTACGATAAACTGGCGGTACTGGATGATTTTGGTGAAGAAGAGCAGGAGGAGGAGGAATTTGAAAGTATACGTGGCAAAATACAGAACCGCGACATCTTCATCGATCTGGAGCCCGTATTTGGTCTTACCTATTATCCGGGCGACACTCTTTTGAGCCGGCCGCCTTATTACGAAAAAGAGGTAATGGCTTTCAATAAAAAGGAGTTATACGAGCGACCTCTGGTAATTACCAACCGCGAGGTGGAAGCCGAAGGCCTTCAATACATCCGCCTTACCAATGCCATTAACAACATTACCGAAGAACTGCAGGATGATGCCACCGACCGGGCCATACTCATCACACGCGGTGTGCTGTACAGCATGGTGATGAACTACAGCAGTGCCATGGCAGACTATAACGAATTGCTTAAATCAGATCCCAACAATGTGGTGGCACTGTTCAATCGTGCCTACGCTCGCCATAAGATGGTAGAGATCATTAAAGCACTGGAGGCGGAGACCAAAGTAGACAATAATGTGATGCTGCAAGGGCCAATAAAAAGCCGGGGAACATCATCAACTAACATCCCGGATCATGAAAGTACAAGCATACTCGATTATGAGCTGATCCTACAGGATCTGAACCGGGTAATTGAATTATCGCCCAACTTTGAGGCTGCCTACTACAACAGGGCTATAATTCATTGTATCAAACGCAACTTCCTGCAGGGCGTAGAGGACTTTACACGTGCCATAGAACGCAACCCTGAATTTGCCGAAGCCTATTTTAACCGAGGGCTTACCCTCATATACCTGGAGGAAGAAGCACGAGGCACAGCCGATTTGAGCAAGGCCGGTGAGCTGGGGATATACAAAGCCTATAACGTAATAAAACGCTATGGCGCAGAGGAGCTGAGTGATAAAAACCGCATAGAAGAAGTGAAATAAATGAGTGTATTACCCGATAATTTTGATACGGATAATGCTGAATTTCAGGATGCCCTTAAACTGATTCAGCACACTAACTCATCGGTCTTCCTTACCGGGCGAGCCGGCACGGGTAAGTCAACATTTCTACGCTATATCTGCCAGCATACACATAAAAAACTGGTGGTAGTGGCTCCTACGGGCATCGCTGCCATCAATGCCGGAGGCGTTACTATTCACTCCTTTTTCAAGGTACCCTTCCGTCCTATCCTACCCGATGATCCGGACCTGTCAACAAACAAAGGACGCATCTTTGACTTTTTGAAATACCGCAAATCACACACACAGATCATTAAGGAGATGGAACTGCTCATCATAGATGAAGTATCCATGGTGCGAGGCGACATCCTTGATTTTATCGATCGCGTGCTGCGCGTATTCACCAAAAATATGAATCAGCCTTTTGGCGGTAAGCAGCTACTAATGGTGGGTGATGTTTTTCAGCTGGAGCCGGTGGTGAAACGTGATGACTGGCAGATACTGCGCCGCTTTTATCGCTCACCCTACTTCTTCTCAGCAAGGGTATTCAGCAAAATTCCCCTGGTACAGATAGAGCTCAAGAAGGTTTATCGGCAAAATGATGCCACCTTCGTAAACCTGCTGGATCGTATTCGCCTAAAGCAGGCCGGCAATAACGATATAACGGCCATCAACGCACGCTACAAGCCCACTTTTCAGAGTCCTGTAGACGAGTTTTTTATCACCCTGGCCACACGGCGTGATACAGTGGATTATATCAATGATAACAAACTGGAGCTACTGGATGGCGAGGAACATACCTTTAGCGGCAAAATATCGGGTGAATTCCCAGAGTCGGGTCTACCCACACTTAAAGAATTGGTACTTAAGGAAAATGCCCAGGTAATGTTCGTAAAGAACGACATGGAAAGACGTTGGTATAACGGTAGCTTGGGACGCGTGGAAGATATCGACGAGCAGGGCATCTATGTGCGATTGCAGAACGATCAGATCTACTTGGTGGAGAAAGAAGTGTGGCGAAACATACGCTACAAATACGATGAGAAAAACAACCGCATCACTGAGGAGGAGCTGGGCTCATTCACTCAATATCCGCTTAAGCTGGCCTGGGCCATTACGGTACATAAAAGCCAGGGGCTTACCTTCGACAAGGTGATGCTCGACTTCTCGGGTGGCGCCTTTGCCGGTGGACAGCTCTACGTGGCATTGTCGCGCTGCATCTCCCTGGAGGGAATCGTGCTAAAAACGAAAATATCGCCCCGCGACGTGATCGTCAACAGCGAGGTGGTGCGCTTCTCTAAGGCCGCCAATAACAAAGTGTTGATTGAGAAAGAGCTGAACAAAGCCGCCGCCCAGGATTTATACCGCAATGCCATTGCCCGCTTTGAACAGAACGAGTTTGCGGAGGCCGTGGCATCCTTTGCCCTCGCCAACGAAAAGCAAGAGGCATTGTCGGCAGTTCCTGTACAGCGCCTGATATCCCGTAAGCTTAATAAAATAAATAAGCTGGAGAAAGAAATAAAGGAACTCAATGCGGCCATTAAGCGACAGCAGAAGAATGTGGCTGATTTTGCCCGCGAGTACTACCTGATGGCCAACGAATGCATGGTAAAATTTAATGATACCGGGGCTGCCATGGCCAACCTCAACAAGGCGCTTAAGTTAAAACCACAGTTTTTTGATGCTCTCGTGCGCCGTGCTGCCCTGCATGTTGAATCGGGCGATTTAAAGAGCGCCGATAAAGACTACTCCAAAGCTAACAAGGTAAATAACAGATCGTACAAAGTGAAGTACAACCGGGGGCGCACACGACTGGCGCTCAGGAAATACGAGAAAGCATACAGCGATCTGCTACAGGCCACTGCCCTGAAACCCGACAAGCCGGCTGCCTATTTCTACCTGGGCGAAACCTGCGAGAAGATGGGTGAAATGGACAAAGCAAAAGAATACAAGGCCATTGCCAACCATCTGGGCTTTGAGGACTAAACGATGATCAGCCACTTGCGTCTATGCCGAAATAAATCGCAAGCATTCACTATCCTTTTAAAACTATGCTATTCAGACTTATCCTTCTCGCCCAATGTAATGGGTGGCATGGTAATATTATAACGCACCGCCCACACACGGATGGCGATGATCACCAGCACCGTTACCGCTTCACTAATCACCTGCGGCAAATGCAGATAATGCAGGATTAAAAAAACAATACCGCCGGTGATACAGGCTGTGGCATAGATTTCCTTATGAAAAATAAGCGGTAGTTCATTGGTCAGTGTATCACGTATGATACCGCCTACTACAGCGGTCGACAGTCCCATCATAACGGCAATGGGCGCCGATATGCCAAAATCCAGTGCCTTCTCAAGACCAATAACTGTAAAGGCAGCAATGCCAATTGTATCAAACAAAAAAAGCGTATTTCGTAACTTCAGCACATATTTCTTAAACAGAATGGTGATGAATACACCTGCCATAATAACAATGAAATAATTATTGGATTGTATCCAGGCCACAGGCAAATTGCCCAGCATCATATCGCGAAGCGTGCCGCCACCAATCGCCGTCGCAAAACCTATAAAGATAGCGCCAAATAAATCCAGCCGCTTTTGTGCTGCAGTAAGGGTGCCACTAATGGCAAACACCATGGTTCCTATATAATCGAACAGCAGTATCAGATCGAATGAAGGCATAATGAATTAATCGTAGTAAGGTTTAACATCAATTACCTGCATGCCAGCGGCCTTAGCCGCTTCAATACCAAGGTGCCCGTCTTCAAATACAAGGCAGTCAGCAGGTGCCACTCCCAAAGCGGCAGCAGCGTTTAAAAATGTTTCAGGATGCGGCTTGTAATGGCTTACATCATCAGAAGTAACAATAGCTTTAAAACGATCTTCGATACCGCTGCTGCGCAGCAGGCGCTCTGCCCTTTGGCGGCTTGCGCCAGTGCCCACAGCCATGGGCAACAATCCTCGATACCGCTCCAACACATCAAACACTGCGGGAATCAGGGTCACCTTATTCAGATTATCCTCCACTAAGGACTCTTTGTGCGCTACCAAATCCATGGGCGTAACAGCCAGCTCATAGCGAGCAATCAAATCCCTGGCCAGTTCAATCACGGGACGGCCTGTTAAAGTGATGAAAAAATCGTAATCGAAACTCACACCAAAGGGCTGACAGGCTGACAGCCATGCCTGATAATGAACGGGCGTACTATTTAGCAAAGTACCATCCATATCAAATATCAGCCCCTTAATATCACGGGATATAATAATATCTTTCTGTCGTTGATTATGTGTTTCTGCCATGCCTCCCAATTTAGCCGCGAAAGTAAGCATTTACTTCATATAATAGTACCTTTGCATTGCAACATTCACTTACTTTAACAGAACATAAGGCCATCACTTTTTGTTGCTAATACTATCATTACATTTTTAAATTAAATATCACGTACTATGGAAGAAATCGGCATTACCAACTTTAGCTGGCAACCCATCTACGACTGGATTATTGCCAATGGCATTAAAATACTGGCAGCCATACTTATTGCAGTCATCGGCCTTTGGATTATCAATAGGATTGTTAAGGGATTCAAACGCCTTTTACTCGCGCGCCAAATTGATGAAACCCTTGTGCCTTTTATTATTAGCCTTACCTCTGTCACCCTCAAAGTGCTTCTGTTTATCAGTGTAATAAACTACCTGGGCATACAAATGACTTCGTTTATTGCAATACTGGGTGCGGCTGGCTTGGCGGTGGGTATGGCGCTATCGGGCACCTTGCAAAACTTCGCAGGTGGCGTTATACTACTCATCCTTAAGCCCTTTAAGGTGGGTGATTACATTGAAGCACAAGGGCATTCCGGCTCAGTACAGGAGATACAGATTTTTAACACCATACTGCATACTCCCGACAATAAGGTGGTAATCATACCCAATGGCGGCCTGGCAACCGGAGCCATGATCAATTACTCTGCCCAGGACACACGCCGCGTGGATTTTGTCTTTGGCATTGGCTATGACGATGATATTGATAAGGCACGCAACATTATTATTGAGGTGGCCAATAATAACGAACTCGTCATGAAGGACCCCGCTATTTTTGTAGCCGTAAAAGAACATGGCGACAGCTCGGTAAACCTGGTCGCCCGCCTATGGTCTAAAACAAGCGACTATTGGTCGGTTTATTTTTATATGATGGAGTTTGTTAAGAAAGAATTTGACAAGCAAGGCATCAGTATTCCGTATCCACAGCGCGATGTACACATACACAACCAAAAATAATAAGCTACCCTAACATGAGAAAAATAATCAATTTATGTTTGCTCGCTCTGCTTGTGATACCTTTGGGTGTCCATGGGCAGACGGCAGGCAAAGACAGTTTAAGCAACTGGAAAATAGGCGGCAATTCATCGCTTACTTTCAATCAGGTTTCGCTCACCAACTGGTCGGCGGGTGGTAAAAACTCGGTGGCCGGTACTTTTCTGCTCGATGCCTTTTTTAACTACAGCAAAGACCGCGTCAATTGGGACAATGCCCTCGACCTAGGCTACGGATTAACCAAGCAGGGTAGCGATAACCTGGTAAAAACAGAGGATAAGCTCTACCTGAGCTCTAAGTTTGGCTACCGGGTGGATGGAAGTAAGTGGTTTTACTCTGCCTTGCTGGATTTCAAAACTCAGTTTGCCACTGGCTATAACGATCCACCGGAAAACACCGTTAAACTCTCGGAGTTTATGGCACCTGCATATATAAACTTCTCCCTGGGTATGGACTACAAGCCCAACGACAATTTCTCGCTCTACCTCTCACCCCTTACCAGTAAAATGACGGTGGTGCGCGATGATTCGCTGTCGCGGGATGGTGCCTTTGGGGTAGATGCCAATAAACACATCCGCAGTGAGTGGGGTGCCTCGCTAAAGCTAAAGGCACAGAAAGCTGATATTGTGAAAAATGTGGACGTAAGTACACGGCTTGACCTATTCTCCAACCTGGGTGATAAGCCACAAAATGTAGATGTAGACTGGGAACTGGCCTTTAAAATGAAAGTCAATGATTTCTTGAGTGCAGTAGCCACTTTTAACCTCATCTACGACGATGATATTAAGTACATCAACAAAGATAAAGAGACAGAAGGGCCACGGGTGCAGTTCAAACAGCTATTTGGCTTTGGCATCAGCTATAAATTTGGTGATAAGTAATAATAATAAAGTCACTACCAAAAGTGCTGATGGAGAAATACGGCTTAACGTAGTGGCTTTAAAAGGTACTCCAAACCATTTAGTTTAATCTCATACAGGGTGTGCAGTAGCATGCCCAGCTTTCCTTCCGGGAAGCCTTTATTGTGATACCACACCAGGTAAGGCTCGGGCAAATCACATAAAATACGTCCTTTATATTTACCGTAAGGCATGCGCATACGGGTCAATTGCATCAGTAGCTCGGGCTGCATATCACTGTGTTTTTTTTGAATTTGCGAATGTATCACTTTCGGGCCTTTCGGTCAACTAAATCCCCAACATAAATACTTTTTTAAAAATTATGTTGTTGGCCTATCAGATAGTTAGTAACTTACCGTTCAACAAAATGAAACACTTTTCCAGCATTGGAATTTACATC
Source organism: uncultured Carboxylicivirga sp. (assembly GCA_947491945.1). Lineage (GTDB taxonomy): Bacteria > Bacteroidota > Bacteroidia > Bacteroidales > Marinilabiliaceae > Carboxylicivirga > Carboxylicivirga longa. The sequence goes on from CANLLN010000002.1 coordinate 93,948, forward strand.
AAACCCAATACATTTATGAAACAATTTCCCACACTCTTACTACTGCTTGTAGCGTGCTTCACTGCGCAGGCACAACTCGACCTGAGGTATCAGGAACCATCACCTGAAATAATGAAACTGGCCGATGTGCCCATGCCTCCCAGCACCTCCATCAGCGACGATGGCACTACCATCGTGCTCTTCTACCGCAGTCAATACAAAAGCATTGAAGAATTGTCGGAAAAAGAAATTAAGCTGGCGGGCATACGTACTAACCCCACCACCAATATGTCATCTCGCACACGTTTCTCTAACAGCGTGAAGATAATGAAGAAAAAAGGCGACATTATGGAGGTGAAAGGCATGCCTGAGAAGGCTCGTCTGGCCAATTTTGCCTGGTCGCCCAACCAAAGTAAAATGGCATTTACCAACACACGGAGCCATGGCACCGAGCTATGGTATATTGACATGGCCACGGCCACTGCACACAAGTTGAGCGAAGCACGGCTAAACGGCAATTTAGGAAGCCCTTACAGCTGGATGAAGAACAACGAAGCCATGCTGGTTAAAATGCTACCTGACAATCGCGATGCCTTGGTAGACAAAAGCAAAGCCATACCACAAGGCCCCATCGTATCGGTGAATGAAGGTCAGAAGGCACAAAACAGAACCTACCAGGATTTATTGAAGGACAAGGTAGATGAAGAAAACTTCATCAAACTGGCCGAGTCGGAGCTTAAAATGATCAGCCTCGACGGAAAAATAAGCGACTGGGCGCCCAAAGCCATTTATCGTAGGATCAGCTTCTCGCCCGACGGTAATTATGTGCTTATCACAAAGGTGAAGCAACCCTTCTCCTACCTGGTTACCTATCGCCGCTTCCCCACCGACTACGTAATTTATAATGCACAAGGTGAGTTTCTCAAAACCATTGAATCCGTTCCCCTCATCGAGGAGCTCCCAAAGGGTTTTATGGCCGTTCGCACCGGCAAACGTGGTATCTCTTGGCGCGCCGATAAACCGGCCTCACTATACTGGGGCGAAGCGCTGGACAAGGGCGATCCGGACAATGAGGTCGAGTTCCGCGACCAGGTATTTGAATTAGCAGCTCCCTTTAGCTCCACACCCGCTCCCTTACTAAAAACGATCAATCGTTTTAGTGGCATTACTTGGGGCAACGACGAAATAGCTATTGCTTATGACTACTGGTGGAACACGCGTAACACCAAAGCCTACCGCTTCAACCCATCCAAGACCGACACAGAACCAACGATATTGCACGATCGTAACTACCAGGATCGTTACAACGACCCGGGCAATTTCATCACCGAGCGCAATGCCTATCAACGCAATGTGCTGGTCATCGACAAAGGGCATCTCTACCTCGAGGGCGATGGTTACTCAAAAGAGGGTCGGAAGCCCTTTATCGACAAGCTAAACCTGAGCAATGGGGAAACCACACGACTTTATCAGGCGGATAATACAGATAAACTGGAAACCATATCCAAGATTATTGATATTCGAAAAGGCCAGGTCATCACCCGCGTGCAATCACCCACTGATTACCCCAATTACTATGCCCGTAATATTAAATCGCGCAAGGCACCACGCCCCATCACTCATTTTGAAAATCCCTTTAAAGGTTTGGAAGGGGTATATAAAGAAGTGGTGAAATACGAGCGTGAAGATGGGCTGCCCTTATCGGGTACCCTATACCTTCCGGCCAACTACGATAGAAACAGCGGAAAACGTCTGCCATTAATCATGTGGGCTTATCCTACCGAATATAAAGACAAACAGAGTGCGGGACAGGTTACCGCTTCATCCAATGAATTTATATACCCCTGGTATGGCTCTCCCATCTACTGGGTGATGAAAGGCTATGCAGTGCTGGATGATGCCGCCTTCCCCATTGTTGGTGAAGGCGAAGAAGAACCCAACGACACTTTCATACCACAACTGGTAGCCAACGCCAAGGCAGCCATCGACTATCTGGATGAAAAGGGATATATTGACCCTGACCGAGTGGCGGTAGGTGGCCATTCCTACGGGGCTTTTATGACTGCCAACCTGCTTACCCACTCCGACTTGTTTGCTGCCGGCATTGCACGCAGCGGTGCCTACAACCGAACACTAACGCCCTTTGGTTTTCAAAGCGAAGAGCGCAACTATTGGGAAGCACCCGACATTTACAACACCATGTCGCCCTTTATGAATGCTCATAAGATGAAGCACCCACTGCTTTTAATACACGGTGTGGAAGACAATAACTCGGGCACCTACACCATGCAAAGTGAGCGTTATTTCAACGCCCTGAAAGGTCTTGGTGCCACCGTGCGCCTAGTGTTACTACCCTCTGAGAGCCATGGATACCGCGCGCGTGAATCGGTGTTGCACATGTTGTGGGAACAAGATCAGTGGTTAGAAAAATACCTCAAAAATAAGCAATAAGATAATACCCAGAGGATGTCCGGTAATTCGTTTTACTGGGCATCCTCATATATTTCAAAAAATCACCTATGCAACTGGAACAACTAAACCTACAGGATATCAACAAGCAACACTTTGATGTTGCCATATTGCCATGGGGTGCCACCGAGGCTCATAACCTGCACCTACCTTATGGTACCGACAATTATCAAAATGGCGTGATAATTAAACAGGCGGCCCAGCTAGCTACCGATAACGGCGCCAAAATACTGGTATTGCCTGAAATACCCTACGGTGTAAATACGGGTCAGGCCGATATCCCCTTTGTGATTAATATGCTACCATCAACACAACAAGCAATTATTAGCGATGTGGCCAACTCGGTGTTTAAACAATGCGATAAATTGCTGATTTTTAACGGACATGGCGGTAATGATTTTAAGACGATCATACGCGAACTGGGCTTGCAGCATCCTGGTAAAAAACTACTGTCCTGTAACTGGTTTCAGGCACTTGACACACGCAAGTACTTCCACCAGCCGGGCGACCATGCCGATGAGATGGAAACCAGCCTAATGATGTACCTCTATCCTGAGTTGGTACGTCCGCTAAGCGAGGCAGGCAATGGACAAAATAAGCAGTTTAAGGTGCAGGCACTCAATCAGGCATGGGCATGGGCAGAGCGCGAATGGACCAAAATAAGCAATGACACGGGTGTTGGTAATCCTTCCAAGGCCACCGCTGAGAAAGGCGAACGTTTCTTCAGTGACCTCACAACCGTGATCAGTCGCTTTTTGATTGAGCTAGCCCAAACATCCAACGATGACTTCTACGGGTATTAAGGCCGACATAGAACCCCGGCATTTTTACCGGGGAAGGTGCTGTTAACGCTACATCTTCCTCCATAAGTTAGAAGAATTTGTAAGTTACTTATCAATTAATCATTTTCGGAACGGTTCTTTAAAGGGCCTTGTGATAGAGAACCGTTCCTTAAAATACTACTCTTCATACTCAAAATACAGCTTGTAGAACTTCAAGCCCCGCTGACTATCGAAGCCCTTCTCGAGATACTGCCGCTTACCATGCACATACACATGAAAATTCTTATCCAGCTTAAGCACTGATTTAAAGTGCTTCTTCTCCGATTTAACAGCGTCCTTAGAGATATCAAAACTATCCTGAAGAGGCATGTTTTTCTCCGATTCAAAAAAGCTCTTATAATCCTGAAAGGCATCCACCACTTCAGGCTGACGAATCACTTCCTTTTCAAACTCACGCTCGTCGAAAGCAGCATGCTTATTAAAATACTCCATGGATCGATTGAGCATATCTACCTGATCAGGCCGTTCCACATCATTATCCTCATTAAACACCTCACCCACAAAACCCTTGCACATCTGCAGGTAGTTATTAGTAAAATAATAGTTATCCTCACGTGGCTTAAGTCCTAAAAAGTCATCTTTCCAGAAATGCGCCTCGTTGCCTTTATTTATATTATCCACCGAGCATATTTTGTATCCTAAATCCTTCTCAGTATTAAAGATCAGACAACCCTTATCCAGTTTCTTGATATTAATACCCTCCTGTGCGCCCAGTTCAAAATTATTATCACGCAGCATTACCTTCAGAAAAGTATCTTTATTTTCAGACTTAAAGATACCCAGCGCATCCACAATCTCACCGTCAACCACACAGTTATTGAACAGCACCATGTAAAATTCACCACCTTTAATCTTCGGATGATTGGACTGCTCATAAAGAAGATTGGCGATGCTGATAGAGTTATCATAGAAACAGGATGGATTGCTAAAGATTCCTTCAACCAGCCCATACATGGAATTTTGTGATAGCCCTTCCTCATGATGGAAATTAAAATAGGCCTCAGTCTTAAACGGTTTAAAGAAATACTGCTTTAAAACGTCAATGACCAATTCATCATCATTCAGCTGAAGCTCGCCCTTGGAGAAGCGCAATTCTTCACCCTCGGCACGGCAACCAATATGGTGTACTACAATATTTTGTATAGCAGTTTGTGTAAAGTCAATCATCGTCATTCACTAATTTATTTTCTTGGCGGATCATCCGGCTCACGAAAATACAATTTTTAAAGTGAAAAATATACCTTGCGGACAAAAGCACTGTGTCTGATAAGGCGATGCAAAAAAAACGGCACCTACCCGAGATGCCGTTACTACTCATGAAAAGGATACTCTTAGCACAGCCGACAATGTTTTGCGTACCATGATACCGGATGCTGTGCCCCGCTAATCAATTCGCTAATAATTTTTTTATCGTCCCATTTACTTTCGAAACTGCACGATTGATCCAAGGCCTTAGACAGTAATAACCACTCTTCCACCATGGGCTGGGTGAGTTTTCCCTCGAACTCCTTTAATACCTTCAGGCAACATTTGTCTATCATGTGAATTTTCGGCTCTTCCCGTTGCAAAGAGCATCGCGTTGTATAGAGATGATCATCAACACGAACAAATTCATTCTCATCCAATGAAACGGTAAATGTGAAACTAACTTGTGACATGGCATACCTCCTTTTAGTTTAGGTATCACACAAATTACGACATCACCTCAACGAAGTAAAGATGGCCATGAATTATTAAAGCAATTTATCTTCATTCTAAATAAATATTTTTGTCCACATTGGGATGATGGCAAGAGAAATAATAATTTCTTGCTACTTTTATAGGCAAAGTTTGCAACATGCGACAATTCATTGTTACCCTAACATATCTACTCCTAGCCACCCCCCTTATGGCACAGTACTACAGCTCTGGTGCCGATCCTGCCAGCATCCGGTGGCATCAGGTCAATTCAGAAACCTTTAAAGTAGTATATCCCAAAGAATTTGAGCCTGAAGCCAAGCGTTTTATTGCTATGCTCGATTCGCTATACACCTATGGGGGCTACACGCTCGACCACACTCCTAAACCCATCAATATCCTGATCCACAGCCAATCGGCCTACGCCAATGGCTTTGTATCATGGGCACCCAAGCGCATGGAAATATACCCTATGCCCCATCAGGACATGCTGCCCCAGGACTGGTTGGAGCAGCTGGCCATACACGAATTCAGGCACGTGGTACAAATCGATAAGCTCAATCGCGGTTTCACCAAGGTACTGACCTACCCTTTCGGGCAACAGGCTGTGGGTGCCGTTCTGGGTCTTTATGCGCCCCTGTGGTTTCTAGAGGGCGATGCTACGCTTACAGAAACCACTTTGTCGGCTTCCGGTCGTGGACGCAGACCTTCCTTTGAGCAGGAAATACGCGCTCAGGTGCTCGAAAAGGCAATCTATAATTACGACAAAGCCTACTTTGGCTCTTATAAAGATTATGTACCCAACCATTATCACATGGGCTACCTCTTTACAGCCGGCGCCCGTCATCGCTATGGAGCCGAAATATGGGAGAAAGCGCTGGATGAGGCCGGCCGCAAAAGCTGGTCAGTAACGCCTTTCAACCGGGGCATAAAAAAGGTAAGCGGCAAAAATAAGGTTCCCCTATACAATGAGGTATTTAGTGACTGGCAGCAACGCTGGCAACGGCAAAACGACACCCTTCAGGCAAGTAATCACCGCAGCATTACACAACGCAACAAACGCTATAAAAGCTATCGTTATCCCACTCCGCTGGATGATGATTACCTGCTGGCCGAAGTAAACGGACCAGGCGAGCGCAACCACTTCGTGAAAATCAATCGCCATAACGGCGCTGAAGAGCATCTGCTAAGTACGGGAGTGCGCAGCCGCTGTCCTTTCTCCTACAGCCATCAACGTATTGCCTGGGTGGAGCTTGAGCAGCACCCCCGATGGGAGAATCAACACTTCTCGGAAATAAAAACCTACGACCTGAGTACCGGCAAGATTAACAAAATAAGTCGTAGGGGGCGCTATGCAGCACCCGCCCTATCGCCCGATGGACAAACCATAGCTGCCATTTACACCAGCTTTACGAATCAATACAGTTTACGCCTGCTACAAGCCTCCAATGGCCACCTCATCAGGGAATATACCATTCCGGACAATGCCTTTCCCATGACACCGGCCTGGAACGAAGATGGCAGTGCCTTGGTTATGGTACTGCTGAACAAAAAAGGAAAACAGATTGCCCTGTTTACACCTTTATCGGAAAGCTGGCAGACCATAGTGCCTGCCGGTTTTACCGAGATACGCTACCCGAAGATCTACAAGGACTCAGTGTTCTTTACAGGATCGTACAGCGGCATTGAAAATATCTATCGCACAGCGCTGCAAGGTGGATCAATAGAGCAAATTACCACCTCGAAATTTGGTGCTGCTTATGCCAACGTTTATAATAACCTACTTTACTATCAGGACTACACATCGGATGGATACCAACTGGTTGAGCGCGACTTACAGACACTAAAAGCACAGACCATCACACCGGGGTCTCTACCCTCAGAGCCTTTTTTACAAGCGCTACACGAACAGGAAAAAGGACTACCTCAGCTGAAATCGGTGGATACAAGCGGATATAAATCCAAAAAATACAGCAAATGGAATCTGTTTAACTTTCACAGTTGGGCACCCGTCTATATGAATGTCAGCGACGGCGAGGTGGGCAGTGGTGTGAGTTTCTTATCCCAAAACCTGTTGGGCACCACCTTCACTTCACTGGGGTACAGGGCTGATCAGCAATATTCGCGTGAGAAGTTTAGCCTTAATCTGACCCACCGCGCCTGGTGGCCGGAGTTTAGCCTTGACCTTAAGATGGGTAACGAGAAACAAAACTACGATGGTTATTATACCAATAATACGGATACCTTTCGGGTGGTGGCCAACGCCAAACCTCAACACATTCAGGCCGAACTGGAAGTAACACTACCCCTGAACCTGTCGCGTGGCAAATACCTGCGTCGTATTGAGCCCTCAATGGCCTTCAGTTATCACCACTCATCCGACTACAAGGAAGAGATAACCTATGTTAGTATTATTGATGATGAAATTGTTGAAAAGGAAAAAACAGTAAATACCGTGCCGGGAATCGACATCAAATCCCTTGATTTCAACATATTTGCATATAACCTGTTACGATCGACCCAGCGCGATATAGACAATCGCTGGGGGCAGGTATTGGAGCTAAGCTACCGTACAATGCCCTTCAGTGGCTGGGACTACGGTAGCATCCTGGGTGTCCATACTCGCCTCTATTTTCCAGGAATTGGTCGCCATCATGCCATACGCATCGACAATGGCTGGCAAATTAAGCAAAAAGGAGAGCAATATGGTACCATGGGGCCTTTTAATTATTATATGATGTATCCCGATTACCTACGTTTCCCCCGCGGTGTGGATTCCTTCTATAACGATGAGCTTTACACCTTTAAGGGTGATTACATACTGCCTCTTATCAATCCGGATTTGAATATTCCCGGCCTCATCTATTTAAAACGCATATCGGCCAATGTATTTTATGATTTCTCGCAGGCAAGGCAAAAGATGCAAAGAAATGACACTGGGGCCTGGCTTACTGACACAAAGGATATTAGCTCCTTTGGAACAGAGCTAAGGGCTGAATTACACCCGCTGCGCTTTGTATTTCCCATCACCCTGGGTTACCGTTATGCCCACGTACCCGCCTACAATAAAAATCATCACGAAATACTGGTATCCATGGGGTTGTCAGGTATTGTTGTGGGTCGACAATAAGTCTGTTGAAGCAGAAGTTTCTCACCAATTTGTACGCTAAAAAAGCTTAAAAGATGTTTATATACAGGCCGATAGTAAAACCTTTGTAGTAATCTTGCGTTACGAAAACAATGCTATGGCGTGTTGAGTGCTAACCAAAAAAACAGGGAATGAGATATAGTTTGGAAGCGTACGTGGGATTTCTGATTTTCACCATCCTTATTGATTTCTTACTTCATCGCTTAATTCATAATGACAGAGAGCAGCCCTTGAGCCGCTTTGCTTTTCCCTTGGGCACTTTCTGGTTCATCAGTGTTCCGGCCTTCTACATTGCATCTTTTTCTACGATATTTGCATTGATACAAACAGCTGAATCAGCCCTTATTTATGTAGTATTTCAATGGTTGCTTACCTCCTACCTGGCCATCTATCTGCCCAAGTTATTTTATTACCTGGGCCATCGATTAACACACCATGCCATAAGAATTAAAAGTCGCTTTGCGGGTAATGGCCAATTTAAAAAGATGAACGAAGGCCGATACCCAACTATCTCACGTAAAAAATTCCTTAGTCAGGTGGGCATCCTTATGGCCTCAGCTCCCTTTATATCCCTCCTTTTTGGAGTTATGAAAGGACGCTTCGCCTTTAGCAAGCGCTACACCAAACTATCGTTCCCCAACTTACCGGCCGCATTCGATGGCCTTAAAATCGTGCAGATATCCGATCTTCATCTGGGCAGTCTTAATGCCAACTACAAGGAGATGGAAGAAGCCGTTCAACTGATTAACGATGAAGATCCTGACTTGATTTGTTTCACCGGTGACCTGGTCAATAACTTCTATGAAGAGACGATCGGTTGGGAGAAAATCTTTAGCAAGATGAAGGCCAACGTTGGGAAATATTCCATAATGGGCAATCACGACTATGGCGATTATTCCAAATGGCCCTCAAAGCAAGCGAAAGCTGATAACCTGCGTAAGATCAAGGAAGCCCATGAGCGCCTGGGTTTCACGCTACTAAACAACAGCTCTGAGCTACTGGAATGCGAAGGCGAAAAGATAGCTGTGACCGGCGTTGAGAACTGGGGGCATCCTCCCTTTCCGCAATACGGCGATTTACAGAAGGCTAGCAAAGGAACAGAAGAGATACCCTTTAAACTCTTGCTGTCGCACGACCCTGATCACTGGGATGCCGAGGTAACAAAAAAATTTGATCATGACCTGACACTGGCCGGTCATACACACGGAATGCAGTTTGGCATTGAATTTAAAAATTTCCAATGGAGCCCTGCCAAGTACAAATTTCGCCGTTGGGCAGGCTTATACAATATTGATAAGCAATACCTATACGTAAATCGTGGCCTGGGCTATTTAGGCATGCCAGCACGTGTAGGTATGCCGCCCGAGATAACCGTAATTGAACTCACACGCGGACCACTGGGTACAGAGCCCATGTAAGCTTGAGTAGTCAAATTAAGGAATACTACGCTATCCCTTAACCAACCATGCTTCAAGAGCTGTCATATGCCCTTCGCTCTCGTCCATACCTTGTCGATGCAACGCATCGAGCTTCTGTGGGTTATTTTCTATGCGCGACACGGCCAGTAGCTGTTGTGGCCTGATGATATAAACTCGCCCCTCCTGCTCCAGCTTATGCAGCTGCACAAGGGTTTTGTTATATCGCTCGGCTCGCGAAAGAATAGAGGCCACCAGCTTAGGATACTTACGGTAAATACATTTTATAAGAAACCGAAACTTAGGACTTTTCTTTTGATAGCCTTCATTGCGGGTTAGCACTACCACCGCACGCTCATAACCACTGTTGAGGGCATGCATCACCGGTATTGAATCAGCCAGACCGCCATCCATGTATTCATGTCCGTTAAGACGAACCATCTTAGATACAAAAGGCAGGCTCGAGGAGGCAGTTATTGCTTTTAACAAGGCTGCACGATCCATATTTTTGGTTTGAAGATACTCGGCTTGTCCGCTCATTACATCCGTAACGCCCACCACAAAATCACAAGGCGACCGGTAAAAGGCTTCAAAGTCAAAAGGTTCCAAATTATTGGGTATTTCACCATACACAAAATCCCAATCAAATAAATTACCCTTTTTATATAGGTTGCGCCAACTCATATAACGCGGATCAGCCGTATATTTTTCGTTCACCACCTTATTTCGGCCATATTGCTTCGACACATAAGAAATGCCATAAGCAGCACCTGCCGACACACCAACAACATAAGGAAAGTGCAAATTATTCACTTGAAAGGCGTCCAGCACCCCGGCTGTAAACATACCTCGAAAGCCACCACCTTCGAGTACGAGGGCTGTTTTACTTAAATCAACCATAGGTTATTAATACTTAAATCCTTTAATAATGGGACGTCCCACGGGGCCACTCATCTCTAAAATGATGGCGTCGCCTTTGCGGGGCAGGGTCTGTCCGGTCATCAACTCAAAGGTCGATAGGGCATTTTGCAATCCGACCTGTAACTTATTAATCTCCAGACGTCCCTCATTAATCAAAGATTGCATGGGATCCAGTGCATTCATCGCCACGCTTGCCTCCAGGCTCGCATCAATCAAAGACGATATAATCTCTGTATCATAAACGGTTAACACTTCATTATTAAGGCTTGTACATAAGGCAAATCGCTTCACTCCAAGCGTATTGAGATCAAGCCCCAGCAGTGCAGTTTGAGCTTCCAGCTGCGCCTTTTTCTTTCCTTCAAACGAAAGTGACAGATCCTCAAGTAAAAAACTCGATGCCTGCGACTTCACCAGAGGATAATCGCCGGCATAGTCGAGCTCACTCTCAGTTTGAATATGGAGTTTTCCCAGCGAGAACTTCCCATTAACTGTCGGATCGCCCCATACAAGACCTTCTTTATTAAGTTTCAATTCTAAAGCCGATTGAGTACTTTGCACATGCATGCCTTGCAAACCATCTCCCACATAAGTGAGGTGACCACGAGCCTGCATACTTAGTAAGGGCGCATCAAGGTGTATGGCTTTCATATTCAACTCTCGCTTATGCGGATCGAAATGCAAATCCAAAGTCACCTTATCAATATGGTTAAACTGATCTCGCTGCTCAGCAGTAAATCCCAGGGCGTCCATCCAAGGGGTCAGTGCAAATTCCACATGGCTCACCTTGACCTTCAAATGCTGACGAGTTTCGGGAAAATTATGATCTAGCCGAACCATATTATCCTGAGTCAGATGACCATCAAAGTCGAGTATGAGCTCCTCCACCAACAAATTGTCATCGGCTACCGGTACATAAAGACTTAAATCATGGGCCTTCAGCCGGAATGACTTAATCTCACCGTATTTTTCACTATTCAGCCAACGCATGGCTTCCCGATAGGGTATGTCAAGCTTAACCCTTTTAATATGGGCCAATTGCATTCCATCAGCACCCTTAATAAGTACACCGTCCAGCTGCATCTTCGACAGGATAGGATTCACGTTCAGCTCCGAAATATCCAGCTGCACATCCTCCCCCAAAACGGCTACACGCGCTTTCAGCTTTTGCTCAATCTTTTTGGCCAATATGCTTCCATAAACCCAGTTTCCCGCTATTACTGCCAAAATAAATATGATAATAATGCTTATCGCTTTTCTATTCATAAAAATGTATGTTTTCTAACGGTCGAATCAGGTTGTTAAGGTCTATTACCCACTTAACAATACAGATTGCTGATCGTAATAAAATACTTCATCCCAATTTAACTGAACTAAAATAGAAAAAAGAAACGGCGATTGAACGATATAGACACACATTTATTCCATCAATAAGCATAAGAAACTGAGCTATTATACTTGTAAAGTAGGTAGGATTCCCTTGTAAACAATCCCTTACATTGAATCATGAGTAATCAGGGCAGTGCACCCCCTAATTTATAAAAAGTAATCTCTATCGAAGATATAAAGTAGCGCCCACAGCAAGTGACAAGGTCATATAGGGTTTAACATACTTGGTGCGTATAGCCTCCAGCAGATAGGCATCCAACGAAGACACTTCGGCATATACGCCGAATCCTTCGAAGTAGGCACCCTTAATGTCGAAGCGCAACTCACCCCCTACAAAAGGCGAGAAATGAACTTTATTCTGAAAATAATATTTCTGTGGATAATAATCAGGAAGTTTACGAAAGGTATTATGCGTATTCCCCCAGGTAATAGACAAGCCCCCATAGGGCCTGAAATATTCAAATAAGGCCTTACGGGTAAAATTAAAGCTATTCTTCAACGAAACACTGAAAACACTATTTTTACTTCCCCCAAAATGTTCACCCAAATATCCAAAAAAAAGGGCCGGCTGATAAATTTCACCAATGGCATAGCCAAAGCCAACAGACATAAAGCCAATACTACCCGCATACTGTAATTTATATTGGCCGGGCAGAAACCAACGATGGCGGTAGGCAACTGTATCATCTTGTATTACCAATGTACGTTCCTTATAAGCTTTGTGTAGCAACTTGGGATAATTCGTGGAGTCAGACTCCTCCCTGTCCTGAGCTACTCCTTTGCTGGCGTACATCACCAAAAAACCCACCATCAAGGTTCTAAGTTTGAGTATATATTGCTGCTTTCCCATACTGCTAATAATAATGACGTTCTACCCTAACCGTATCAGCCTGGATATCCAGGATAATGAGTTCATCACGGATGGGAGCCGGCACGGTCAGGTAATGAATATCGCCATAAGGCTGCGATAACTTATAAGAATGATCATGCCCATGTACCGATAATTCAATGGCGTTGTTTTTCAAAAGCTCATTAAACAGATATTCATTTCCAAGGGAAAATTGTTCTGACCAGGGAGGCAAATGCGAAAAAGGTATTACATGCTGATAAGCTTCGCCATTGCTTAACGCCCCGTTAAACCACTCAAAATCCGGATCTGTAACCTTCTTCTCCCACACTATATTGTCAAAGAACACGAACTTAACATCGCGATAGTTGAAGAAGAAGTTTGACGCGCCAAACATCTCGTTATAGATATCATAGCCATTACCCAGGCAATCATGATTACCGATAATGGTGATGACGGGCACCTCAATGCGATTCATTATGTCGCTATACCAGTTAAACTCACCTCCATTGGCACTAAGGGTTATATCCCCCAGATGAATTACAAAGTCGAAATCATCGCGACTATTGATATAGTCCACCTGCTTTAAAAACTCATCGTAGTATGTATGCGAATCGGCGATTAAAGCAACCCTAAAGGGTTCAAACTCGTGATCAGCCGAGGGCAGGAGCCGATTATAATGACTTATATTTTGGCGCTTATATTTTGACTCCACAATGTTCTCGTAGGGGCTGTATTCAATTATATCCTTACACGAGAGCAGAAGAAGCAGGCTAAAACTGATGATCAACACTTTTCTATTCACATTCAAAATCATACGATGCCTTTATTAACTCATTAGTATTAAACAGAATTACATAACCAATGGCAAATATATTGATCAAAACATCAGGCTATTAATAAAAAATAACCAATCATTAAAAGTCACTGATGAAGCAGCCCTTCATCAAGATGAAATGAATAAGTCATCAAGACAATACCAATTGGCCAATCAGCAAGTGATGATTAAATCGAAACGCTCCTTTGTTAAAGTGGTTTACTATCTTTGCGCCACATATTTCTAATACATGGAACAGCAACTACATAACATTATATTAAAGGCTACAGGAGCCAGTACCATTAAAACTACTGATATTCTCCAAAACCTATGGAGCGGCTATGGTAAGATACTGCGCGTTACCTTACAGGGTGGTAATCACACATCGGTGGTGGTAAAGCACGTGAAGCTGCCGGATAAAACGAAGCATCCCCGTGGATGGAATACCGACTTATCACATCAGCGTAAGCTCACCTCCTACAAGGTAGAGACAGCCTGGTACGCTGAATGGAACTACCTGTGCACGGAAGACTGCCGCACCCCACAATGCCTTTACCTGACACAGCACGGCGATGAAGTGATTATGGTGCTGGAGGACCTGGATGAAGCAGGCTATCCCTTGCGGCTGAATGCGGTAAGCTGGCAGCACATTACTACCTGCCTGCGCTGGCTCGCTAATTTTCATGCCACCTTCCTGCATCAAAAACCCGATCAATTATGGCCTATTGGCACTTATTGGCACCTCGACACACGACCTGATGAGTGGCGCATTATGGATGATCAGTTACTGAAAGCAGCCGCCTCAGCCATCGATAAGAAACTGCGGTCAGCGCGCTTTCAGACCTTCGTTCATGGCGATGCCAAGCTGGCGAATTTTTGTTTTGCCCCCGATGGCCGCTCGGTGGCAGCCGTTGACTTTCAATACGTGGGTGGCGGATGTGGCATGAAGGATCTGGCCTATTTTGTGGGCAGCTGCCTCTACGAAGAAGAATGCGAATCCATGGAAAAAGAGATTCTGGATACCTACTTCAAGGAACTGAAAAAGGCACTTCAACACCATCATCCTCACATTGATGGTATCGCTCTGGAGCAGGAATGGCGGGCATTATACCCGGTAGCGTGGACCGATTTTCATCGATTTCTAAAAGGATGGAGCCCCGACCACTGGAAAATAAACAGTTACAGCGAACGGGTGGCACGCGAAACACTGGCTACAATTCATAAAACCACGGTATGATACTGCAACCATCGCATTTAAAAACACTCTGCGAGGCAGCCATTGATGCTGCGCGAAAAGCAGGTGCGTACATTAACTCTCAGAGCAGGTATACACAGACAGTGCAACACAAAGGAGGTACACACAACCTGGCAGCTCAAGTTTTTACAGAGGTAGATCTCGCCAGCGAAAAAATTATTCTCGATTGCCTAAAGCCATCCCTCAAGGACTTTGACCTGGCATTACTAAGCGAAGAAACCAAGGACGATGGCAGCCGCTTTGAAAAAGATTACTTCTGGTGCATCGACCCCCTGGACGGTTCCCTGCCTTTCATCGAACACAGCGACGGCTATTCAATTTCTATAGCCCTGATCAGCAAAGCAGGAATACCTCATATTGGGGTGATATACAATCCGGTGGATAACACCCTCTACCATGCCATTAAAGGACATGGTGCCTTCAGAAACCACACCTTATGGCAGTTGCATCCAAAGAACAGCATGACGCTGGTATGCGACCGTAGTTTTTTAAATCATCCGCGCTACGAAGAAGTAGTTTCTAAAATAAAAGCCCGTAGTCAAGGAGAACTAAAAATAATAAGTCACGGAGGGGCAGCGATGAATGCGATGTGGGTATTGGAAGGCCATCCGGCTGTATATTTCAAGTTTCCCAAGGCTGAAGAGGGTGGTGGCAGCTTATGGGACTACGGCGCTTCGGCCTGCATCTTTCATGAAATAAAAGCGCATGTATCAGACGCCCATGGTCAACCCCTAGCGCTTAACAACCCACTTACCACATTTATGCACCAAGGTGGAATCTGCTATGCTTCTACACCGGAAATACAAGCCATTACTCAACTACTCATTAAATGATCGGCCAATGGGTATTGACATCCCTACATAAAAGACCTGGCCTTCCAGATGCGAATCAAAAAGCGCACTGAAAATGGTTGGTGAACCCACAAAAAAGCGTCCATAACGGGCCGCGGCTCCCACATAGCTACCCTTCACCGATGAATAGCTAAGGGGCAAAAATGCAGCCCACTTCCGTTTTTCGTAGCGGAAAGTTAAATTACCTCGCCAAACCTGACGACTGACCAATCGAACCTGAGAACGATAATAATTGGGGCTATAAGAAAAAGAAGTATTGACAAAAAAGCTCGGACGCAAGCAATAATCAAGTGTGGCACCCACCGTTAAGGGCAGTTTTGTATTAAAACTACCACCGTCTTGCTCCTCAAAGTCAACGGATTTCTCAATGGAATCTTTTAGAGCCTGTAAGCTTTCCACCCCTTGAAAGCGGCTATAAGGAACATCCTGCATACGCACCCAATACGATGCCTGCGCTCTTGTTTGTTTGTGCTTGATATAACCCCAGTCGGCAATGGCTAAACCCACCTTATATCGGTAAGGAATTCCCTTAATTCCTTGCAGGTGGTCAGGTAAGTACGAGTAGCTAAGTCCAATGTCGACGCCTACGCCAAAATCGCCTGACTGCTCTACAATATCACCTCCATCCACCGTCTTCCCAAGGCTTTCATTAAAGCCATAGGTGAGATGGAAATCAAACTGTTCTATCTGCTCTTTATCAAACATGATGTCGATATCATCCATCTGAAGGTAACCCGATCCTGAGCCATTTAACAACTTCAGTGTTAAACCACCCGTTAACCAGTGAGTATCGGTTTTAATCAAGGATGATGACCAGCTAAAGGCATATTCGACCCAACTATTGAGTAAAGAACGAAAGTACTCACTTTTAATGTCCTCCAGATATTCTGGATTCTCCAAGCCCTTGAATAGCTTTAACAGATCATCATTGGATGAGTTATAAACCCCATCTGCCCTATAACTAACTGCCACAGCGAGTGCATGACGATCATTCAAACGATAACTAAGCGAAGGAAGCATCATCCGCCCTTTTACGTATAGTAAAGATTCTTCCGACCCTAAAAAGTGTTTCAAATCAGATAGTCCTACACGTCCTACAACATCCCAAAAGTCCTGGGAGGCAAAATTCATATCACTCATCAAAGCAATGTTGGCCGACAGTAAATTAACATTCCACCGGGCATCGTTGCGGATCAGATCGCCCGGTTGATTGACCAGGCCAACAAAAGGCAGGTAAGAACTGGAGTGCACTCCTTTATATTCCTGAGCATAAGTTGGAGTAGCAACAAAGCAAACCAGTATTAATGAATAGATAAGGCGTTTCATGGATCGGTATTAGTACTACAAAATAATGCATTTTAATGCTTTATGAAACTTATTTGAGTAACTTTATAATTTAAAAAATAAAATGTCGAGCATACTCAAACACAGAGGCCTTGAAAAAGAAATGGAGATAGTGGCCAGCCGTTCCAGCGGACCCGGCGGTCAGCATGTAAATAAAGTAAACACCAAGATTACTTTACGCTTTAACATAACGAAATCCCTTCTTTTGACCGAAGCGGAGAAGCAAACCTTGTTACAACGCCTGAAAGCTCAGCTTAGCACACAGAATGAACTGATAATAAACTGCCAGCAGAGTCGGTCGCAAATACAGAACAAACTGAGGGCTATCGAGCAGCTTTATACCATTCTACAGAATGCTTTGCGCCCCATTAAGCAGCGCCGAAAAACCAAACGAACGAAGTCATCTATTGAGAAAAGGCTTAATACAAAAAAGATTCAGTCGCTAAAAAAGGCAAGCAGGCGACTCAAAGACTTTTAAAATAACTACTTTTGTAGCCCATTTTTATAATAACCATTACACAAAACAATGAAAGACATCACTTTAGGACAAGGACTGGGCAAGATAAGCTTTGGTTTGAACCGTCAGCAGGTACTGGATCTACTGGGCGAGCCCAGCGAGGTAGAAGGTATGGATGGCGACAAGGACTCGGGCGCTATGGAAGCCTGGCACTATGATGAGTTACACCTATCGTTATCATTCGAAGAAGACTGCAACTGGAAGCTCACGTCCATTACTACAGCATCACCCGAGGTTCTTTTTGAAGGACTGGACCTGATCGGCCTTAGTCAGGGCGAAGTGATGGAGCAGATGGAAGTATTTAACCTGGGGGATTTTGAGTTGGAGGACCTGTCGACTGAAGGCGTTCCCAACCAATCACTGGCAGCCAACCCCGACTTTAGCCTCAATCTATTTTTCGACCATGACATACTAACCGAGATTCAATGGGGTCCCTTCTGGGATGATGATGAGGAGAAGCCAATCTGGCCCGACCAAAACTAAAGGCTGCGGGATAAAGGCATCAGCCCCTCCACACAGCCTCATTCAATAAAATTTTCTACACATTGTAGGTAGTGCTCGATGTATCGCCACCCCGCCCGGTCCAGTTAGTATGAAAAAACTCGCCGCGGGGCTTGTCGATGCGCTCATAGGTATGGGCACCAAAATAATCACGCTGTGCCTGCAAAAGATTAGCCGGCAATGTGGCTGCGCGGTATCCATCGTAATAACTTAATGCAGTGGCAAAAGCAGGTGTGGGAATACCATTCATCACTGCGGTAGCCACCACCTTGCGCCATCCGGCCTGTGCCTTATCAATGGCAGCCTTAAAGTAAGGGTCGAGCAAAAGGTTTGTTAGACCTTGTTGCTTATCAAATGCTTCTTTTATCTTGCCCAAAAAGGCCGATCGAATAATGCAGCCACCTCGCCACATAAGGGCGATACCGCCATAGTTTAGATTCCATCCATGCTCAGTGGCTGCCGCTCGCATTAGCGCGTATCCCTGTGCATAAGACACAATCTTTGACGCATACAAAGCATCCTTGATGGCAGCTACAAACTCCTTTTTATCACCATCATAACCTGGCGTAGGCCCGGTTAAAACGCTGGAAGCCTCTACCCTTTCGTCCTTAATGGCCGACAGACAGCGCGAGAAAACAGCTTCTCCAATCAAGGTCAGGGGCACGCCCAGCTCAAGCGCGGTGATGCCCGTCCATTTACCTGTACCTTTCTGACCGGCCTTATCCAATATCTTTTCCACCAAGGGTGAGCCATCCTCATCTTTATAGGCCATTATATCACGCGTTATCTCAATCAGGTAAGAATCCAGCTCCTGCTCATTCCACTCTTTAAACACATTATGCATCTCATCGGCCGTCAATCCCAGCACTTCTTTCATGATGTGGTAAGCCTCACTGATCAGCTGCATATCACCATACTCGATGCCATTGTGTACCATCTTTACAAAATGGCCGGCACCGTCTTCACCTACCCAATCGCAACAGGGGGATCCGTCTTCTACCTTGGCGGCGATAGCCTGAAAGATAGGCTTTACAGCAGGCCATGCAGCTTTTGAGCCGCCCGGCATGATGGAAGGCCCCAGTAAGGCACCTTCTTCGCCTCCTGATACGCCTGCACCAATATAATGCACTCCGTGAGCTTCTACTTGCTTAATACGTCGATCAGTATCGGGATAATGCGTATTACCTCCATCAATAATAACGTCGCCATGCTCCAGGTGTGGCAACAAGGCCTCAATGGTAGCATCAACAGCCGATCCAGCCTTAATCATCATCATCACCTTACGCGGACGCTCCAACTTACCCACCAATTCTTCCAGCGAATAAGTGGCGACTATATTTTTGTCTTTACCCCTTCCGTTCACAAAATTATCTACCTTATCGGTAGATCGATTATAAACGGCTACCTGATAGCCCTTACTTTCCATGTTTAAAACCAGGTTTTCACCCATAACGGCCAAACCGATCAAGCCTATATCTGATTGCTCTTTCATCTGCTCAAATTTATTTATCAATGTTCAGATGGAACTTCCAAATAAATTAGATCATCCGCCTGTGTATTAACTTGGACAATCAAATTTGCATGGTCGTTTCATTTAATTATATTTCAAAAATGAAGGATTATACCCTTCTTACCATTAAAAGAATACTCCCCTTAAAACGCTCAATGCACCTACCATTATTACGGTAAATGATGAGATTGTATAACACTTAAAGCCCACCAATGTTTACGTCAGGCAGCGTTGATACAGCTCTTGTTAAGGATGCTAAAAGCGGATTACTTGCTCACCTTCCGTATCTTCCTGAGGCGACGAATAAAGTGACGCCGCTTCCGATAAAGAGCGATGGAGGGCAAATAAGCTACGGCAAAACCCAATGACAGGATCAGGATTGTCAGCTTAATCATACCCAAATTACGGAGGCTAAAAGCCAAGATGACAAAGGCAATATTGATTCCACCAATGATCAAACTAATCTGTAGATGACTGAATCCCAAGGCTAGCATGCGGTGATGAATATGATTCTTATCGGCCATAAAGGGCGAGTTACCTTGCGACACGCGCAGCATAAACACACGCAATGTATCTATTATGGGCACTATCAGAATGGCAATGGCAACGGCCGGCGCACTATTCATTGTGTACAGCAGCTTATACTGATTATCGGGGCGATTAAATTCACTAAAGTGGATGGCTACAACAGCCACCAGAAAACCAAGAATGAGCGATCCCGTATCACCCATAAAAATCTTTTGTCGCTTAGAAAAAATATTGTAATAGGCAAAAGCCAGCAATCCTCCTACCAAAGCAGCAGCCAGCGTGGGAATGTGAAACTCATTATTAATAAAATACCAGGCAGAAAAGGAAACGGTAGTGACAATACCCGTAATGGCAGCCAGGCCATCGATACCATCGATCAGGTTAAAGCCATTAATAATAAACACCATGCCCACAATGGTGAGTATAGTGCCCCAGAATGGATCAGGTTGTAAACCGAAGAAACCATGAAAATCGGTAATTTGTAAACCTCCCAAGCCCACAATGATAATAGCAGCAATAAGTTGCCCCCCGAGCTTAACCATGGGAGCTGTCACCAAAATATCGTCTTTTATACCAATGCCAAAAATAATCAGTAAGGCAGGTATAAGAAAGGGAATTTCTATGAACTCAAACCAATCAACAAACAGAGAGTAGGTGAACAGGAAACCTATGAAAATCGCCAATCCGCCCAAGGTGGGAATGCGCATGCGATGGACACTTCGCTTATTAGGTTCATCAAACAAACTTTTGGAGTGTGCCACGCGCAAGATGGTGGGAATGGACAAAAAAACCATCATGAAAGACAAAAACGATGCGAAAGGCATCAGCAACTGAATAGTGTAACCGTTCATATTAATTATTTCATCAAATCTGAGCACAAAAATAGTAAAAAGAACGAGAGCTAGGGTAGCACAAAGGCATTATCATGGGTGACTAAAAGGGCTGACAAGTACTGCACCATCTTCATGCACAGCACCGCCACTGGGCTTTACAGCAACTTTTCTTATCTTCGCAGCCGATGAATACAAACATGAATAAAATTCAATTACTAAAACGTCTACTACCCGGCTTTATGCCCATCATCGTATTTATTATGGTAGACGAGCTTTGGGGTACCCTCTATGGTTTGATCACTGCGGTGATAATTGGTTTGGGCGAGCTTGGCTATCGTTACATCAAAGAGCAACGTATCGAAGGGTTGATACTAATTGATGTGGGACTCATAGTGGCACTGGGTATTGTATCCATTTCACTTGATAACGCAATCTTTTTCAAACTAAAGCCCGGCATTATCAGCCTTATGCTAACAGGCTTCATTGGCTTCTCGGCTTTCTCAAAACGGAACCTGATGCTACAAATGACACAGCGTTATATGAGGGGTATTAATCTTCATCCCTTTCAAATAGAAATGATGCAACAAAGCATGAAGCGACTGTTTGGATTGCTCCTCGTTTATTCCCTGGCCACTATTGCAACGTCGTTCCTTAACGAGGACACCCTGTGGAAATTGCTCAACAGTGCGGGGCTGTTTGCTGTAATAGCTATTTTTATGGCAATGGAATGGGTCGTGAAGCACCGGCAAACATTAAGAACAAAACACTAAGGCTAAGGGAACCACAAAGGCAACAAACCTAATCAAAACCTCAGCAGCTGAAAAGCGGCTCATGTAATACGCCTTGGGTATTTAAATATCAGGGGCTTATTAAGCACACTTAGGACAGCATGATAATCCGCTCCAGCTTTTCTTTGTTCATAATGATCAATTCACGGCGGTCGAAACGAATAATTTCATCATTCTTAAATTCAGTAATTAAGCGACTCACCGACTCCTTGGAGGTGCCGATCCAACGCGCCATGTCCAGACGGGAGATTACCAGCGGTATAGGCTCATTGGCAGCGGTATGAAACAGGTCTTGCAGCTTGAGCAGCAAATTGGCAAGGCGTCCGCGTACTGTGCGTTGCGATAGTTCAACCAATGAGTTGTAGGAATGCTTCAGCTCATCACAGGTTTTCTTAATCAGTAAATCCGCCAGGTCCTTATTCATGCTGATGGACTTCTTAAAGGCCTCTCCTGGAATAAGACACACCTCACTATCGGTGAGGCTTTCACAGGCCGTTACCTCGGGCTCGTCTCCCAACAAAGAATGAAAACCAAATAAATCACCCGTTTTAATAAGACGCACAATCTGCTGTTCACCTCTAGATCCTACACGGTATATTTTTAATAGGCCTTTACTGACGAAATAAGCGTGCTTCATCTGTGTATCCTGCTCATAGACAACTTCTCCGCTTTTATAGAATGAACATTGACTGAGAGTGGCATCCCATAGCTGATCGTCTGCCTGAATCTGTTTAAGAATACTGCTTAGTGGCATAATTGTATTAATTATTTAAAACCCACGGCAACATACAAATTTCTTTTAAATAAGCACAGCACAAAGGGTAAAATTTAAGGGCTGAAACTTGCTATGAGGAAACGGAAGAGTTTAAGGCATAAAAAACCTCTGCAGAGTCTCCAGGGTTAGAGTTTGGCTGCAGAGGTAAAAGGATGTTGAATAGTGTTGGGTGTAAAAGAAACCGTCCGTTTCAGTTTCCTATTAAGTGCGCTTCTTAATTTCTGCACTCACTTTCGTTTACTACCCTACAGTACAATAAGTTATATTGCATTGATAAAATTACACTTTTTGGTGACGAACGAACGAATATATTCCATTAACTTACAGCTTCTTAGCTTCCTCCCATATCTCGTCCATCTCGGCAAGGCTCATAGCTTTCAAATCCTTACCTACTTTAATGGTCTTCTCTTCCAGGTAATTAAAGCGCTTAATAAACTTGCGATTGGTTCGTTCGAGCGCATTTTCCGGGTTCACACCATATAAACGTGCCGCGTTAATTACCGAGAACAGCAAATCGCCAAATTCGGCTTCCATCTTGTCCTCATCATGGGCATCAATCTCAGCCTTCAGCTCTTCCAGCTCCTCCTTCACCTTGTCCCATACTTGCTCTTTATGCTCCCAGTCGAAGCCTACACCCCGCACTTTATCCTGTATTCGATTGGCTTTTACCAATGCGGGCAAAGACATAGGCACACCATCCAGCACCGATTTATTACCATCTTTCTCTTTTAACTTCAGCTTCTCCCAGTTTTCCTCTACCGTGCGGGCATCATTGGCCTCCACATCGCTAAAAATATGCGGATGACGGTAAATCAACTTCTCATTCAAGGCTTTAATCACATCAGCCATTGTGAAACTACCCGTCTCAGTGCCAATCTTGGCATAAAAAACAATGTGTAGCAACAAATCACCCAGTTCCTTCTTTATCAATGCAGGATCATTCTTAATGATGGCATCGGCCAGCTCATAGGTCTCTTCAATGGTTAGGGTACGCAGGCTTTCGTTGGTTTGCTTTTTATCCCATGGACACTTAGTTCTTAATTCATCCATTATATTTAAAAGCTCCTTAAATACCTTAAGTGTCGATGCGTGTTGCTTCTCTTCCATATCTTGTGTTGCTTTAAAATTACCAAGGCATGCTAATTGCAAAACCTCTACCGTAAGAACCGCTAAGGAATACGGCTAATATAGATTTACAAATGCAAAAAATATTGTTACTTTGCAGCTTACAAATTTAAGCATTTATAGCACTCTATGATAGAAAAATTGATCTACCTCGAATCGGTTGATTTAGTGGAGTTTCTGGGCATTAAGAATGCCAAGCTGGAAGTGATCAAAAACCATTTTCCGAAATTAAACATTGTGGCCAGGGGTAATTGGCTGAAGGCCATGGGCGATGCCGAAGAGGTGGCCGATTTTGAAGAAAAAGTAAATCTCTTACTGGATCACTACAATAGATACAATGTACTGAGCGAAAAGTCATTAAATGAGTTACTATTGGGCGATCGACTTAGTGCAGCCAGCAGCGACAGCGATATTATCCTCTTTAGTACCAGTGGAAAACCGATCAAGGCGCGCAGCGAAAATCAGGAGAAACTGGTACAGGGCTTCAAAAAGAATGACCTGCTCTTTGCCGTAGGACCCGCCGGATCGGGTAAAACCTACGTGGCTATTGCGCTGGCAGTTGCTGCCCTTAAAAACCGACAGGTACGTCGCATTATCCTTAGCCGCCCTGCCGTGGAGGCCGGCGAGAAACTGGGTTTTCTGCCCGGTGATATGAAAGAAAAGATCGACCCCTACCTACAACCCCTCTACGATGCCTTGCAAGACATGATACCGGCTGTTAAGCTGAAGGAGTTTATGGAAAACGGCACCATACAAATTGCCCCCCTGGCCTTTATGCGGGGTCGCACACTCAATAACGCCTGCGTTATTTTAGATGAGGCACAAAACACTACCAATAACCAGATGAAAATGTTCCTGACGCGAATGGGTGAGTATGCCAAATTCATCATTACGGGCGACGTAACCCAGATCGATCTTCCCAACAAGCAGCAGTCGGGCCTGGTACAGGCCATGCGCATACTCAAGGGCATTGAGCGTATTCAGCGGGTGAACTTTACGGTAAAAGATATTGTTCGTCATAAGTTGGTGCAGGACATTGTGGAAGCCTACGACAAGGAGTAAAAAGACCAGTATTAAGTTTTGGAAGTTCTATATTAAATAACAAGTTAAGGAACGGTTCTTTAGAAACGCCTTATAATAGAGCACCGTTCCGTAAAACATCTTAAACGCTATTTTAGTTATAAATAAAACAAAGGGATAACTATTGATATAAACTAATTATTATGAGCAAAGCAATTGTAAAGACAGACTACAATTTTCCGGGACAGAAAAACGTGTACAAAGGAAAGGTACGCGACGTTTATAACATCAACGACGACTACCTTGTGATGGTAGTATCGGATCGTATCTCGGCCTTTGATGTAGTACTGCCCAAGGGCATACCTTATAAAGGGCAGGTACTTAACCAAATAGCAGCCAAATTCCTGGATGCCACAGCCGATATAGTTCCCAACTGGAAAATCGCCACCCCCGATCCCAACGTTACCGTAGGTCACCTGTGCGACCCTTATCCCGTTGAAATGATTGTGCGCGGATACCTTACCGGCAGCTCATGGCGTTTGTACAAAGATGGCGGACGCGATATCTGTGGTGTGGCCATCCCTGAGGGTATGCGCGAACACGAGGCCTTCCCTCAGCCCATCCTTACGCCCACCACTAAGGCCGAACAAGGCGCGCATGATGAAAACATTACCCGCGAGGAAATTATTAAACAAGGGCTTGTAAGCGAAGAAGAATATAAAGAGCTGGAGCGCATCTCATTGGCACTGTTCAAGCGGGGCAGCGAAATCGCCAAGGAGATGGGCTTAATCCTTGTGGATACAAAATATGAGTTTGGTAAAAAAGACGGTCAGATCTATCTGATTGATGAAATTCACACACCGGACTCATCACGCTACTTCTATGCCGATGGGTATCAGGAACGCTTTGAAAAAGGCGAAAACCAAAAGCAGTTATCGAAAGAATTTGTACGCGAATGGCTAATGGAAAATAATTTCCAGGGACGCGATGGTGATACTCTGCCCGACATGAACGATGACTTTGTGAATGAAGTATCTGAGCGCTACATTGAGCTCTACGAAAGCATTACAGGCGATAAATTTGTAAAGGCTGATGTATCAGAAGTAGTTGATCGCGTTGAGAAAAACGTAACAGACTACCTGAACTCCTTATAAAACCATCACAAGTGGTTAGCAAAAAGGTAAAACCACTTAAGCAATAAGAAAATAAATAAAACCCGTCAGATTCTTCAAACTGACGGGTTTCTTATTGATAAAGCATTTACGGAACGGTTCTTTATAAGCTCCTTGTGATAGAGAAATGTTCCCTAAGCCTATCGACACCTCTCCTTTTAAAGTAGGAGTGCCACGAAATAACGAGGAGTAAGAATAGTTGAGCACATTGGGTTTCGTATACCACTGTATTCATAAAGAAACCGCATGTTCAATCGTTGAAATTGCGTACTGATCACTCCTTCTCATTACTCATCGCTCACTACTTTTTATTATCTACCCCTCACCCCCTTCCAGCATCATCATAAAAGCCTTTTCAAGGGCGGCTTCACGATAGCGCTTAAAGCGGCCGGATGCACCACATGAAAGGCTATCTTATTAGTAGGCATGAATCTTATCATTGATTTTTATTGGGTTGATTTTGTAGGTTAAAGGCATTCAAATTAAAATAATTACGAATACTTAATTTACCATTCATTGCTAAAATTCGCAGAAGCCGGTCGGAAGTATCTGTCAAATATGTTAAAAAACTATAAAAGTGATACTCTCTTAAATGTGAAGTCAGCAATGCTATTTATGGCAGTGATGAAATACGGTTCGATTGTATTGTCGAATTTACACTCTTAAATGTCATTTGTAATCTGCACATTACACTTTTGCTTAGAATATTCAAAGTACAGATTCTAATATTCAAAGCTTAAAATCCTGCACAATTCAGACCCCTTACTCGTCTTTATCCCTAGTAATGAGGATTGCACAGCAAAATAAAAGCGCTTTACTTTGTACCATCAAATTGCATTAAGGTATAATTTTATAATACAATACAGGTTAACAGGCAAATTATGAGTAAAATTAATGAGACATTCGTAAAAGGCGCTTGGAACGAGCAGGTAAACGTAAGGGATTTTGTTCAGAAAAACATTACTCCTTATGATGGCGACAGCTCTTTTCTATGCGGTCCTACTGATCGAACTAAAAAGCTTTGGGACATCTGCTTAGAAGCTATCAAGGAGGAAACAGCTAATAACGGTGTTCGCTCCATAGACCCTGAAGTAGTATCATCAATCACCTCTCACGAAGCAGGTTACATCCAAAAAGACCTCGAATTAATTGTAGGTCTGCAAACGGATGAACTACTGAAGCGTGCCATGAAACCCTACGGAGGAATCGCCGTGGTGGAGAAAGCATGCCGCGAGCAAGGCCTGGAAGTATCTGACCGTGTAAAAGATATATTCCGTAATTACGCAAAAACCCACAACGATGGTGTTTTTGATGTTTACACCGAAGAAATTCGCAAATACCGTTCACTGGGTTTCCTAACCGGATTGCCTGATAACTATGCAAGGGGCCGTATTATTGGTGACTATCGTCGTTTAGCGCTATATGGTATCGATCGTTTGGTAGAAGCTAAAAAAGCAGACCTGGTAAACCTACTGGGCCCCATGAGCGACGATAAGATTCGTTTGCGCGAAGAAGTGGCTGAACAAATCAAAGCCCTGATTCAGATTAAAGAGCTGGGTAATAAATATGGTCTTGACCTGTCACGTCCAGCGGAGTCGGCACAAGAAGCCGTTCAGTGGGTTTACATGGCTTACCTGGCTGCCGTTAAGGAGCAGGATGGAGCTGCCATGTCGCTGGGTAACGTATCGTCTTTCCTTGACATCTACATGGAATATGACCTCGCGCAAGGCAACATTACCGAAGAGCTGGCACAGGAATTTATCGATCAGTTTGTAATGAAGCTACGCGTGGTGCGTCACTTACGCATGAACGCTTATAACGAGATTTTTGCCGGTGACCCAACCTGGGTAACCGAGGCTATTGGTGGTAAACTGATGGACGGTCGTCATAAGATTACCAAGACCTCATACCGCTTCCTGCAAACCTTATACAACCTGGGGCCATCACCCGAGCCCAACATGACTGTACTTTGGTCCAATTCATTGCCAGAGAACTTCAAAGCTTTCTGTGCCCAGGTATCCATCGACACATCATCTATTCAGTATGAGAATGATGACTTGATGACCCAAACACGCAACTCGGACGACTACGGTATTGCCTGCTGCGTTTCCTTCCAGGAAATTGGTAAGCACATCCAGTTCTTTGGTGCCCGTACCAACCTGGCCAAGGCCTTACTATTGGCTATCAACGGCGGACGCTGTGAGATGTCGGGTAAGCTAATTGTAGAAGGTATTCCTCCATTGAAAAGCGACAAGCTGGACTTTGACGAGGTAATGGCCAACTATAAGATTGCCATGAAAGAAGTAGCCCGCGTGTATAACGAGTCGATGAATATCATCCACTACATGCACGATAAATACTACTACGAGAAAGCTCAGATGGCTTTTGTGGATACGAACCCACGCGTTAACCTGGCCTATGGTATGGCGGGTCTTTCCATTGTAGCTGACTCACTATCGGCCATTAAACACGCCAATGTAACGGTAGTTCGCAACGAAGAAGGATTATCATCTGAATTCCTGATTGATGGCGAATTTCCTTGCTACGGTAACGATGATGACCGCGTGGATAACCTGGCAGTTGATGTTTCAACACATTTCAACCAACTGTTAAGCGGCCTTCAGGTATATAAAAACGCTGAGCCGACCATGTCGATTCTTACCATTACTTCTAACGTGGTGTATGGATTAAAAACAGGCGCTACACCGGACGGACGTGCCAAAGGAGTTCCTTTCGCTCCCGGTGCCAACCCCATGCACGGACGTGATAAAAACGGAGCTATCGCTTCACTGAACTCGGTAGCTAAGCTGGACTATAAAAATGCCCTGGATGGTATTTCCAACACTTTCAGCATTATCCCTAAATCATTAGGTGCCGATGCCGAAACACGCTCCGAGAATTTGGTGACCATGATGGATGCCTACTTCTCGAAAGATGCACACCACCTGAACGTGAACGTGCTAAACCGCGAGCTGCTGGAAGATGCCATGGAGAACCCCAATGAGTATCCACAGCTGACCATCCGTGTATCGGGTTATGCAGTTAACTTTGTTCGCCTAACACGTGAGCAGCAGTTAGAAGTTATCTCGCGTAGCTTCCATAGTAATATGTAATAATAGGCTTTTTAGTTATAAGGCAAAGGCAGAAGCTGGAAGGTTAATCTTCTGCTTCTGCCTACTTACTTTTTAAACCAAAAAAATATGCTAAGAGTACATTCCATTGAATCATTAGGCACCTACGACGGCCCCGGCATTCGTTTGGTCATCTTTTTACAGGGCTGTAACTTCAAATGCCTGTATTGTGCCAATGCCGACACCATTACGGCAAAGGGCGGCTCCGAAACAACGGTTGAAGAACTTGTTAGCATGGCCAACAACCAAAAAGCCTTCTTTGGGAAGAAAGGCGGCGTCACTTTTTCAGGCGGCGAGCCACTTCTGCAAGCCAAACAACTAGTGCCGGTAGTTAAAGCTTTAAAAGAGGCAGGTTTTCACATTTGCATCGACACTAATGGCAGCCTGCTGAACGACGATGTAAAAGCCGTACTTGAACATACCGATATTGTGCTGCTCGATGTAAAGCACATTAACAACGAGAAGCATCAACTTTTAACCGGCAAAAAAAATGACAACACCCTGGCCTTTATAGATTATCTTAGGTCCATTGACAAGCCGGTGTGGCTGCGCTATGTGCTTGTACCGGGCTACTCCGATGATCCTGAACACCTGCATCAACTGGGGCAGCACTTCCAAAATTTCCATAATATTGAAAAACTGGAGATACAACCCTACCACGAACTGGGTGCCCACAAATATGAACACATGGGCTGGGAATATAAACTGAAGCATGTAAAGGCCAACACACCCGAACAACTGGATGCGGCATATGCCATCCTGAAAAAATATTTTAAGGACGTGGTAATCAACTAATCCAACAAGCTACTCACCATTAAAATACTAACAATGAATTATTATTCAGCAAAAGAAATTGTTGAACAAGTAAATAAAGTGGCACAGGCCAAGGCCGACACAAATGCCAATAAAACCTTTGTACTGGCGCTGTTGGCCGGTGGATACATTGCCATGGGCGGACTCCTGGCCATCGTAGTGGGCGGCGGCCTGCCCGGTATCAGTGCTAGTAATCCGGGTATTCAGAAGCTGCTATTCGGTGCAGTCTTCCCCCTGGGTCTCATCCTCTGTGCCATTGCCGGTGCCGATCTGTTCACAGGCAATACAGCCTATTTTATACCGGGACTGCTGTCTGGCAAGCGCTCGGTGAAAACTATACTTAAAAACTGGGGCATCGTGTATGTTGGCAACTTTATTGGTTCTCTCATCGTGGCATTTCTATTCGCATACTACTGCGGACTTTTCAGCAAGGAGCCGTGGTTAAGCAGCACCATTAGCATTGGCGAGTACAAAACAGCATCACCCTTCTTAAAAACCATGGTAAAGGGCATTGCCTGTAACTGGATGGTAGCCCTGGCCATGTGGCTGGCTTATGCCGCCAAGGATGTGTCAGGTAAGATACTCGGCATCTGGTTTCCCATCACAGCCTTTGTGGCCATGGGATTTGAGCACAGTGTGGCCAATATGTTCTTTATCCCCACCGCCATTTTCTACGGTGCTGACGTAAGCTGGACTACCTTCCTGTTTAGCAACCTGCTGCCCGTTACGCTGGGTAATATCATTGGTGGGGCACTCTTTGTGGGAACGGCGTATTGGTTTGTTTACGAGAAGTAAATTAGATACTTTTGCACAAGTTTACAATAAACTCATCGTATGACCAAACTACTGATTATCAGTTTAGTCATACGATGAGTTGTATCTTTCAGACACACTAAAACAGGCCGCATGGAACTCAAAACAGAAAATTACAAGTTCATTCAGCACAATAAATGTGAGTTTTTTCCCTGTCACAAAGTAAAAAACGTGGCGGAGTTCAATTGCCTGTTCTGCTTCTGCCCTCTTTATATGCTTAAGGACAAATGCGGCGGGAATTTCACCTACCTCAATGAAGTAAAAGACTGCAGCGCATGCACCATACCCCATAGTAAAGGAGGCTACGACCACATTATGAGTAAAATGGCAGAGGTAATCAAAATAGGTAGCCAAAGAGATTAGAAAAGTGGCGCAAGAGTTACCTCTCCACCGCTCTATCTTCCTTTTTATTGATTCAGCGAGCTGTACAAACGGCCCTGCCAGGTATCTTTTTCTGCCAGGCGCTTCTCCACTTTTGTTACAAACTCAAAATTCTTAAGTCCCCAGCGTGGTGCAATGAGTAGGTTGTGCGGTGCCTGACTGATAAAACGCTCCATCACAATGCGAGGGTTCATCAGTTCGAGAAAATCAAGCACCAGATCCACAAACTCTTCTGCCTCATAAAGCTTAAAATAGTCCGGTTGATCATCATATAGCTTGGCAAAGGCACTGCCTTTAACGATTTGCAGCTGATGGAGTTTTAAGAAACTAATGGGTAACTGAGATACTTCACGGGCATGCTGCAGCAATTGCTGTCTGTCCTCCCCCGGTAAGCCCAGAATCAGATGAAGCCCCACAGGAATACCGGCCGCAGCGATACGCTTGGTAGCATCCACCGTTTCGGCATGACCATGGCCACGGTTAATCTGTCCAAGGGTATCATCATTGGTTGATTCCGCACCCAGCTCAATGGCGATATAATAATCTTTGCGCCACTCCTTCAAAACTGCCAACAGCTCATCGCTGATGCAGTCGGGTCGGGTACCCAAAACGATGCCCTTTACTTTAGGGTGACTCAATGCCTGTTGGTATTGGGCAATCAAATGCTCGGTTTCGCCATAGGTATTGCTGTAGGCCTGAAAATATGCCAGGTATTGTTGCGTTTGATACTTGGGTCGAAAAAATGAAATACCCTTGTCTATTTGCTCGGTAATCGTCAGCTCAGGACCACAATACGAAGGATTGAAAGTACTGTTATTACAAAAAGCACAGCCCCCGGTACCCTTTGAGCCATCGCGGTTAGGACAAGTAAAACCGGCATTGACCGATACCTTCTGTACCCGCTCGCCAAAAGTGCGTTTTATGTATGAACTATAATCGTTATATCGCTTCTCGTGCCCCCAGGGATATTGCATAACTGTTGTATTTTGGGCGGCAAAGGTATAAATTATACCGATCATTTAGTAGATTCGCTCATGCGAGCTATCCATTTAATTTATTTATCAATGCCACAAGCTCATGATTGGAAGCTCCATAGCTAACAATGTTAATTTTCAATGGCGTGTTTTTGAATTTTGATACAGACAGTTCAAGCGCATCCAGAATCCATTCTGCTTTGTTTCCAAAGGCATCACCGCCTACGAGTGTTAGAAATACTTTTGGACATCCTGTTCGTCCATGATTAATTAACGCTGCATAAAGGGTAGCTTCATAACTTGCCTCTAAAATTAGCCGCGCAAAACTTTCCCAATATACGAATGCAATATCTGAGTAGGCTACGGGCAAAGCCGAGCAGTAAGCCTGCGAAACCAAATGATTTGATTCTCCAATCGTGACCTCTGTATCCCACTGTATTCCAATTTTCAGCTTCTCTTTTAATTGTTCGCGTTGTGATTGGCATACATTATTGAGTTGGGCATTTATTTTGGCAATCCCTCCTCTGCTGGCTAAGGCATAACCATTACGCATACTCCACAATGCTTCCTTATCATTCCCCAATTCTTTTTCAATAAGCTCCAAGCAATTAATTTGATTGCTTGAAGACTGCCCTATTTGATTGTTTACAGAGGCAAAATAGTTCCTATAAATAGTACCGGCACCACAGGCAATGGCGCATGCCGGCCCCTGCGTATAATCATGCTCATAAATTCCAACTCCTCTTTCGGGTGAAATATGCGGCCCAACCATTTCCAATAAATTAAATTGGGAAGCCGCTTGAAAAAGGGCATTGCGATTGCTTGGCTTGCTGTGCAAATCCTGAACATCACTCACAATTTCATTGATACTCATAACTCCCTTGTTACCCACTTTTTGTGCTTGCTGTTTAAGCTCTTTCAAGGTAGGTATTTCAAGTCTTCCAAATTGGTATGACTCATTATTAACAAGTGAGAGGAGTTTATTTCCTATGATGGAAATTTTATTTCTTACATTATCCGGGCTTTGTTCTTCAAATCCCATTAAATCCTCAAACCACATCTCTATTTCAATTATCAATTAGCACTTGCTGCATCTTATAAACTGCAAATACAGTAATTGCAAATACCATAATATCCTGGATGTTTCATCTTCAATTACAACTTTACTGATTTAGTCTTCCATGATGCATCGCGCCATTTCTGCCGTCTTTATTACATTCCTCCTTTTAACTGAAAAAGCTTCATTTTTTCCTTCAAATTCTATTGCTAAAGCTGTAATTCCACCGATACTCGATATTTGCTGCATTTGTTCCCTTGAACAATCAAAGAAAATACTGTAAACGGAACTTACGTCAGTTGATTGGGCTCTTACTTTTTTAACCTCATCTCTTGTAGAATACAACTTTAACATCTCTCCAGAATTTAACCGCATTCCCAATTCTGTTCCCGCTGGGATTACATATTCATGCAATATTCCGTGAAAGTAAATGTATAGTTCAATTTGAAGTACCCCACCGATGTTGTGGAATTTCAAAATACCCAATGTAAATGGTAGATTATCACTAAGTACCTTAGGAGGCGGATTATTTATAGAAATAAGCTTTATTTCACTCATTTTAATCACCTCTCCTGTTACAGGATTGATTTTACGCTCCTTATATTTGCATTTTTTTTGTGCTTGTAAATTACTTGCAAAGCCCATTGAAAGGACAAGCAGAACCAGTGGCAAAAGCGACTTTCTCTTCATTGCTTTGATTTAAAGGGGTTGAACAAAGCTAACACTCAATATTTAACAGTATTCGTTATTAATACAAATATTTTGGCTTGCATTAATGAGTATAATTTTGAAAAAAAATCTGACCAAAACAAATATTATCCCCTAAAAATCAAATATTTATATCTCACTCGCGATTGTCAGTTTTTCAGCTAAATTCTGCTAGCCAATTTTAGGTAGCTTCAGACTTCAATAAACTCTATAAAGTATCGATTACCCTGATCTTAAATATACCCTGCAGGTTTATAGGGAGGGATGGCGCTAATAGTAAATTGTATGAGTAGTGACAGATTGCGTGGTTATTTCCTGTCAAACCGCTACAATGATTGAGCGTGCTACAGGCCTCTAAATTTACTACATCGCCTGCCATTACTTATACAATTGGCCACTGGGCTTTATTCCTTTCTCATATAATATGATCCCAACTCGTTTTATATGCTGTATTAACTCTTGATTATCAAGTTTATCAAATATTGAAATGTCTATATTATATGGTAATAACAAATCATCTAGTTCAGTCTCAATTCTCAGAAGCTTATTTAAATTTAATTTATCACCAACTAAGCTAATATCAATATCAGAACCTTCTCTATAATTACCTTTTGCTCTTGAACCGTAAAGAATAGCTTTGTAAATATCAGGATAATTAGCAAATACTGATATTATTTTATTTATATGTAATTCATTTAATCCGTACATTATTCCTTATCAAATAAACTTTGTTGTTCTCCAGTTCTTTTTCCTTCCATTACTTCTTGAAATTTCAGAAATGCAGAATGATATTCATTTATAATTTTTAAATATATTTCATTAGCTGTTTCTTCATTATAGGTATGTGATGTTTTAATTCGGCTTTTTATCATATCCATCCACATATCTCCATTTTCAATAAGTTTTGTAGAGAAAGCAAATCTTATAGCGTCTCTAGAACCTCCTATTTCAGAATTTCCTTGATAAAAAGCATAATCTTTCATTACGTTCCAAGCCATCTCATATGTATATTCAAAACGTTGAATTAATCCTTCCTTTATAATCTCTTCAAGAACACCTTCTGCATCTTCATTCTCAATTTCCAGTTCGTTCTTTTGGAGTTCCTTTTTTATATAATTTATAGCTTCAGATAACTTCTTTAATGCCTTGTTATAATTGGAAAATCTTTGTTCCCATCTTATATCTTTTTTGTCTGTCATGATGCTTCCTTTATTGCATTATAAAACTCTCTAAAGTTAAAAATTAATTATTAGTCATTGATGGGAGTACATACTAAGCAATTTCATTTCTTATTGGATTGTGCTTTTGCCTGTGGCCAACGGTCAGGCTATGAAGCCTAGCTTGTGTTGCGCCTGCGGCAAGCATGCTTTATGAGCCATTGTTACAAACCGTTATTGTTTTCGCTAAAAATTAGATCTAACTCATAATCCGCTGAACTTTCATTGCATAGCCTATACTTAATTATTTTACCATCTGGATTTATTAAATAATTCTGAGGTATAAACTTCACATCATAAATAAGAAATGCCTCATTTCTCCAACCTTTCAAATCTGATATATTTACCCATTCTATAGAGTCTTGTTTAATCGCATTTACCCACCTCCGTTTTTCAGTATCTCCGGATATGCCTATAATTTCGAAACCTTTTGAGTTGAATTTCTTGTATATCCGTCTTAACCACTTATGAGAGCCACGGCAAGGTGCACAACGTGAGTCCCAAAAATCGAGTAAAACATACTTTCCTCTATAATCAGAAAGACTGATTGTATCGCCCTT
Source organism: uncultured Carboxylicivirga sp. (assembly GCA_947491945.1). Classification (GTDB taxonomy): domain Bacteria; phylum Bacteroidota; class Bacteroidia; order Bacteroidales; family Marinilabiliaceae; genus Carboxylicivirga; species Carboxylicivirga longa. The sequence goes on from CANLLN010000002.1 coordinate 129,322, forward strand.
TGGAGTTACTTGCTGTATTTCAGGTGCAATGTCACCAACTTTCGGAGGATCTGGCAAATTAATATATTCTTTTATCTCAACACCTTGTTTTAATGATTTTAATTCTTCTGAAAGGTTTTGGTATATGTTTTTAATTTGTTTTTTATTCAAATGTCTATAAGCCATACAGCACTCTTCATACAAAGAAGTTAAAGTAACATATGAATTCGATTTATTTAGTAGAAAGCTAGTAATACTGTCGATTAAGTTTTCCTGTAACCATTCAATTTTTAGTGAATCCTTTTTTTTCTCTTCATTTGATTTGAAGTGAATTTGTTCTCTTAAAGTGTTGATTTGTTTATTAGCATTGTTTATGAGTAAAATATAGTCTTCGAATTCAGAATGCATTTCGGAACCTAAAACTTCTAAGTTCTTGAGGAATCTATAATCACCATTTATTGTAATTTCTGATGGTTCAAGCCAAATGATTTTTCGATCCCTAAATTCATATTTATTTCTTCTATTATGCAAATAAAATTTACGAGGGGTGCTTAATTGAACTTTGAAATCAATTTTCCCATTCAAAACCTTTATTGAATCAACTAACTTTTTGTTTTCGTAATTCGTCAAGAACAAGGTCGTTGAATCAGGTGCATTTTCTAATGTCCCTTTGAGTTGACAGTTTCTTTGTTGAGTATTACACGAAACAATGATGGCTAAGGTAATAATTAAGGTTAGTTGTGTTTTCATTTTTAATGGTTTGTAACTTCTCTATTGACTCACCTTTTCCTTCTATTGCCCTTTTAAGCAAATCAAAAGTTTGTAGTTATAATTTTCTTTTTTTCACTTAATATTATAATACTTTTAGGTCACTATTACCCCGCAGTATCATGTTGTAAGTAGGTCTAATGAAACAGCACACATGCAGGGCTATCTGCTTTTATTTCACTCATGTACTGTAATAAGCCACTTTGAGCATCACGCTGAAAGGCCGCAAGGTTGTGCGATCGTTGGTTGGCTACCACCAGCAAGGCGCCATCCGGAGTAAGCGCAAAGTTACGGGGCCAGTCGCCGCGCACAGGCTCATAAGCAATGGCTTGCAGCTCTTTTCCGGAATCAGATATGCTGAAGATGCCGATGGAGTTATGCCCGCGATTGGAAGCATAGAGAAAACGCGCATCGGGCGACAGATGGATATCTGCACAGTAACTCTTGCCTGTAAAATCATTGGGTAAGGTAGATAAGGTGGCCATCACCTGCCATCCTTGCCCTTCCCTGCTTACAACTGACACGGTGCTGTTGAGTTCATTGACCACATAAAGCAGCTTGCCATTGGGATGAATGGCTAAATGCCGTGGTCCGCTGCCACTAGCTAGCGATAAGCTATCCATCCGGTGCATAGCTTGATCTTTCAGTTCATAGAAAATAAGCTGATCAAGTCCTAGATCCAGTGCCACTACATTTTTAGCATCCAAAAACCAGGTCGAATGCGCATGGGAGCTAACATCTGAATCATCCGATCTATGTTGTGCCACATCCAGTAAGGGTGACAACTGCCCTGCGGCATCTACTGTAACATATCCTACATTGCCTCCGCTATAATTAGCCAGCAGCACATCACCAGCCGACCCAACCGCAATATGACAGGGATGCGCCCCGCCCGTGGCGGCCGTGTTAAGCACTTTTAGTCCATCATCTTGTCGTTGATAGGAGTGAATAATACCCGTTCCCTCATCGTCCACTTCACTAACGGCCAACAGCGTTTGACGCCCATTGGCCCAGGTCAGGTAAGAAGGATTAACCATGGAAGCTGCCAGGCGCAGGGTATCAAAGGTACCATCCGCACGCAGCGCACCTTGATAAATCCCTTCACTTTCGCCATCGGTGTAAGTGCCCAAATAGTATGTATAGCTTTTCCCATCAGGCTTATCACTACACGACCAGAGTAGGAATAGTATTGATATCAGCGAAAATAGGTTCTTCATGCGTTCTTCTTATTTTATTGTTCTTAGATCATCTGAACGCTAAAGATAGAAAAAGCCATTGACACATCCGCTCCAGTATGCTGCGCACGCAGGAAAAATGCTATTTAAGCGCAACATCAGCCCCGTCCATTAGGTTCCTCCCATCCTGTAGACTAGGAAAGGTGCCCATAGGCAGGGAGATCTACCAAAGATTACATTCTAAATTTCGTGATTCACCCCTTTACTTTTGGGCTTAAACCTTGCCTTCGCCAACAAATATCCCAGCGTGAAAGGCATACCAAAGAGCACAGCCACCAATACAATGACCACGAATACAATAAGCCATGATATACGTCGCACAAAACGAATAAGATTATCGGTGGTTTCCTCAATCAGCACCTTGCCCGAGACGGTCAAATCCTCTTTCAACAATACGCGCTGCTCATTTAGATACTTTTGCAAGGCATCGCGCTCATTGGATAGCTCATAGATACTAGATTCCATGCCCCGGTTGAAATCATGCACAAGAGGAGTCAGCTCCTCACGCAGCCGCACTGCGATGATGCCCATCATCTCGGGCGACTCCTGAGCCACTATGGCCAGGCGATTCAACATCTGCGACAAGGAATCGATGCGCGCCAGATAAGGCTCCACAAGCGTATCATTCTCAAAGGTTAGTAATAGCAGTTCCTTCTCCCAGGCCAACTGCGACTTAATCTGCTCGTTATACACACTAATGCGGTCGGTAAAATCATTCACCACCTCGGCACCGGTACCTATGGTAGTAGTATAAAGCGAATCGGGGATATTCAGGTGCTTTATTAGATGGGGACGCGTATCCGATTTTGTAAACTGCCAGCCTTGTATTGCTTTAGGCAGGGGATAGTTGTCCACAAAAGATGCCAACTGCTGATAGCGGCTACGATCATTGCTCCTTCGTGCCAAATCATCGATCTCAACATAAAGATCATGGGCACAGTCCTGCGCCAGATGAGTGTGCTCGCCAAAAACCTCAGCGCCCTCCCCATCAAAATAGTTCTTCATCTGACGAGCCAGCAACCAGGTATCAACCAGCGATATCTCGGGGTCGGTTTGAAAAGCCGTGCGCGTGCAAGCCGATGTGGCGGCACCTTTCCATTTAATGGCTTCGGCACGTATACTCAAATCGCTGCTGAGACCTGCTATGGAATCGGCTGTTTGCACCACCAAGCCACTAAAGGTTTTGTAATAGGAACGAACAGCCAATCGATTATTCAAATGCTGCGCAGGAAGGGGATCCGTGCCATACTGTGGTTCAAACTTAATTAAAGAACAGGCCGATAAACCCAAGGCAAAAGCCATTAAAATAATATATGCTCTCATGGCAATGAATATTGTATTATACTATAAGTGTAGGAAAAAATAAGGGCTAATTTCACCCAAATAACCTTATTATGATTGTTGTTAGGCCTTATAAAATTAGCTTTTATTAGTTTTAAGCGCAATAAAATATGTTTGAAAGCTACATACTCAAAATTAAAGATGCATAATCATGATTAAAAAAACATCGTGCCTGCTATTAATGGCCTTTCTGGGCAGCATTATCGCACAAGCACAAACCTTATCAGAACAAAAAAACAATCCCTTTTTTGGTGAGACCTGCACCAGTATAATGGTGGGCAAAGCCGCCACCACCGATGGCTCAGTCATTACCTCGCACACCTGCGATGGCCGTTACCGTACCTGGCTTACAATTGAAACAGGCCAAACCTTTGACAACGACACTACTACACCTATTTATAAAGGCAAGCTAAAAACTGAAACCCCTTGGGATATGCGCAAGATGCAGCAGGTAGGCACTATACCACAGGCAAAGGAAACTTACAGCTTTTTAAACACAGCCTATCCCTGTTTAAACGAAAAGCAGCTGGCCATTGGCGAAACGACTTTTGTGGGACCCGAAGAGTTGGTGAATGAAAAAGGCATGTTCCTGATTGAAGAGCTGCAGCGCATTGCGCTGGAACGCTGCTCGACTGCGCGCGATGCCATTCAACTAATTGGTGAACTGATTGAAGAATATGGTTACGGCGACTGGGGCGAATGTATTACCATAGCGGACAAAAAGGAAGTATGGCAGATGGAAATTGTGGGCGAAGGGCCAGATAAGATTGGTGGTATCTGGGCGGCGCAGCGCATTCCTGACGGGCATGTGGGCGTATCGGCCAACATATCGCGCATCGGCGAAATAGACCTTAAAGACAAAGACCATTATATGGCTTCGAAGAATGTGAAAACGGCCGCCAAGAAGCTGGGGCGCTGGGACGGAAAGAAACCCTTTAAATTCTGGAAAGCCTATGGCGATGTGGAGAAGCCTTTTAAAATTCGCGAATATTTCATTTTGAACGCATTGGCTCCTTCATTAAATCTTGATTTTAATGCTAATGAACTACCCTTTTCAGTAAAGCCCGATAAAAAAGTGTCGGTGCAGGATGTGATGGCACTCTACCGTGAGACCTACGAAGGTACAGCCTACGATATGACACAAAACCTGTTAGTGACCAAAAAGAAATACAACGACAAAAAAGAAGAGATTGGCGTTGACACCATTAAGTCACCCATTGCCAACCCATGGATGGGACGCAGTGAGCGTAACCTTTACAACCAACTAAATGAAGGAACGGTTGAATTCCAGCGTACCGTGGCTGTTGCGTGGTGCTCTTATTCAGAGATTATACAACTGCGCGACTGGTTACCGGACGAGATTGGTGGCATCGCATGGTTCAGCTTTGACAACCCCGGTCAGTCGCCTCGAATCCCTATTTACTCGGGCACGACCCAGCTACCTGAGAGCTTTAATTTTTGCGGTCAGAAGCGTTACCGCGAAGATGCAGCCATCTGGCAATACCGCAAGGCTAATAAGCTGGCTACGCTGGCATGGCAATCTACCAAAGACGACTTTTTGAAAGAAGTCGCTTATTTTGAAGAGAAAGGACTGACAGAAACAAAAGAATTAGAAGCACGCATAGCAAAACTCATTGAAGCGAATAAGCAGACAGAAGCCAAGGCGCTGCTCAACCGCTACACGAAAGACTTCACAGGTGCCACTATGCTGCGCTGGAAAGAGCTGGAAGAAAAATACTGGACCCGATTTGGATTGGGTTTCTAAGCCTAGAAAGCAGAAGGAAAATCGATAATAGAGGTTCGTATCTTTATTGGAATCGTATTAATAAAGATGCGAACCTTAATTCTTTGACAATAATCTTGGGCCAAACGCTTTGATACCAATCGCACCGAGGGGTGCTGTAGTAACAATACTTAGTACAGCCATGGCCAGAATTATCTGCCCTGTTTCGATGGGTACAGAACCTAGCTTACCGGCCTCAATTAAAGTAAGGGGCACAGCACCAATGGCGGCCTGCACCGTTGCTTTGGGCCAGTAGGCAATCACACAAAACAGCTTCTCCTTATTATTAAGTGCCGAGCTCAGCAAGACGATCCACACTCCTGCACTACGAGCAGCAAGCCCCAGCACCAGAAGCAACAATCCGGCACCCAACAACTCTGTATCCAACTGATTAATCTGCACTTCAGTACCAATGTACACAAACAGCAGTATCTCAGATAGTACCCATACTTTATTAAATTTGGCCGATAGACGTTTTGCCAACTTGCCATAGCGCTCCAATATGATAAAACCAATGGCCATGATGCCCAGAAGGCCTGCAACGGGGATCATGCTTTTTACAGCCTCATACTCGCACAGCTCATAAAACACCACAGCTACAATCATAAAGATGATGACTTTCTTGGTGTCGCGAATGTGGAAATGTTTAAAGAAGGCCACCAAAGCGATGCCCAGCAAACACCCCAGTAAAGCACCCATCACAATTCCGGCAGGCACCTGCCACAATAACTGTCCAACATGTATCTCGGCACCGGCCGCTAAGCCCACAAAAACACTGAAGATAGTAATAGCAAATACATCATCCACCGAGGCACCTGCCAACACCAGAGTAGGCACTTCTTTTTTCCTTCCCCAGCCTTTATCTTTCAGATCAAGCATGGTGGGTACTACCACGGCAGGCGATACAGCCGCTATGATAAAGCCCAGCATCCCTCCTTCTATCCAACTGAAATGGAAAATATAATGCGCCATGGCCATCACCGTTAGTCCTTCGAACACGCCGGGTATAAAACTCATATTAATGGCAGGACGGCCAACCTTATGCAGCGTCTCTCGATTAATACCAAGACCCGCCCGGATGAGAATAACAAGGAGTGCAGCTGTTTTCAACTCTTTGAGAAGCAACGACACCTCCGGATCCACCACATTGAGCACTCCGGGTCCCACCACAACACCGGCCACAATTAAACCCAGAATACCGGGCAGACGCACTAAAGAAAAAACGTAATAAAGTATTAGTGCCAGGGTGACGATTAAGGCTATGTTGAGGAGCATATTGGAGAAGGTGAAAAGGTTGAAGAATTGGTGACTGGTGAATTGGGAAACTGATGAATTGGTGAATTGGTGAATCGTTAAATTGCTTCTCTGCTAAAATATAAACTCAGTTATTCAGTTTAACAATTCACCAATTTTTCATTAACTAGTTCTTCTTCACATATTTCGTAAGAATGAAGATGGTTTGACCATTAACCTTACCAACAATATGCTCCGGGTCATCCGCCGCGAGCCCGATATTTCGAACGGGAGTACCTCGCTTAGCAGTAAAACCACCACCTTTAACATTCAAGTCTTTAATCAATACCACAGAGTCGCCTGCCTTTAACTCTACCCCATTACTATCGATATACTTCAATTCTTCCTCTTCCGCTTTGGCCCATTTCAGTGTGTCATCATCCAGGTACAGCATGTCCAGCAAATCCTGAGTCCAGTCGGCCTCAAGCTTGTTCAGCAAGCGATAGGCCATCACCTGCACAGCAGGCTCAGTGCTCCACATACTGTCATTCAAACAGCGCCAGTGATTGGCATCCATCGTATCAGGTTGCTCAATCTGCGAACGGCATATTTCACAGCACAAAATGCAATTGGCAACATCCTCACCCTCTACGGGTGGTACCTTATACACGCCAAGGCCTTCCTTGCTTCCACATAGTTCACATTTGCTTTCGCTTCGCGCCATCAGCGCCTTTTCAATACTCATTTTATCTATTTTTTAAACAATTGTTTCAATACCTTCTCCACATCGGCCTGCTTAGGCGTGATGTCAAAAACATGCGCGGGCTTCAGGTAAATAACCTCTTTCTCAGCCTTAAAACGCTCTTCACCACCACCGGTAATATTCAGCATGATGCAATCATCTTTCTTCACCGTACCCTCTTTCACTGCTTTTATAAGGGTAGCTGTGGCCACGGCCGCTGCAGGGTGTATATCAATGCCCTCCTTATCACGGAAGAGAAGTCCTGCTTCAGCCGCCTCTTCATTGGTAGCCAACAGTACATCGCCCCCGGCCTCTTTCATAGCGTCATACAAACCTCCACTAATAGGATAAGGGGGCTTACGGTTCGACAGTACTTTAGCATCAATCGCTTCCACTTGCTTACGCGCCTCAGAATCATCGAGGGGTAGCATGGCACGCGAATCAGCTTTCCAGGCATTATGAATAGGTATAAAAGGTGTGTTTTGAGACACCATCAGCTTCATCAAATTATTACCAAATCGCCCATCTTCAATCAGGCGCTTATTAGCTTCCCAGGCAGCAATGGCTCCCGTACCGCTGCCCACAGCCTGAAAATAATATTGAGGAATGCGACCAATGGTAGTTACCGCCGATAAGGTTGTAGTGCCCATACCATCACGGCGAGCCACATTTTTAGCACCTCCTTCAGCAACAAAGTCATCCAGTTCACAAGCCATATTCGACAAATGAATGGCATCAAAATAGTCACTTCCTGACTTAGTCACCACCAGCTTTACGTTGTCATTTATCGGCTCATCGAACCACATTGCATTCAGGTTATCCTCGGGCACGCATAACAATAAGGGTATGTTATTATCGGAACAAACACGCGCAAAAGCACGGGCAGTATTACCCGCTGAGGCCACTACCAATACGGTGCCATCTTCAGTATGCAATCTTCCTCCTACCGAAAAAGCTTCGGTTTCCTTAAAGGAGCAGGTACGAAAATTAGCACCTTTCTCGGGCCAGTAACCACTAAAGGTGATGTGCAAATCAGATAGCCCAAGGTACTGCGCCAGCCCCTCACTCTTGTAGGTAACCGGTGCCGATGAGCCTTGCAGCATCTTATGCACAGGCAGCCAGTCGGCAAAACGAAATACGCCGTACGATGGGTCTTTCACCTCTATTTGTTTTTTCTCATAGATGGCTCTGATCAAACTGGGCTCTTTCTCATTGGGCGCATCCAGTGTCCAGCCTTTGTCTTCAAACTGTACACCGGTTTTAACCGACTCCAGCTTGTAAGGCGTTGCTTTGAATTCTTTAACCATAGTAACGTAGTGTTCTTTGAGCCACAAAAATAGAAGTTTTTAAGCGGCATGGTAAATAATCAACCATAAAAACATAGTGTTTTCATAGATTAGAAGCACAGCGAACTAGTTAACAAGCTATTACATAAAGTATCATGATCGATAGAACCATTGCTTTTAAACAATATTTAACCGATTCTTACACCAGCATGCCGTGCGCTAACGCTTCATTTAATAGCTTTGTTCTTGAATCCTATTATTTGACTTAATGAAACTACGCTTCTTAATATTGTTCATTGCTTTTATTGCGGTATTTATCATCGGATGCCAGGAGAAAACGGCCACAGTAGCACCTAATATCATTTATATTCTGGCCGATGACATGGGATATGGCGATGTAAAGGCTTTAAATGCCAATTCAAAGATTCCGACGCCAAACCTTGATCAACTGGCTAAAGAAGGCATCACATTTACCGATGCACACAGTAACTCGGCCGTATGTACACCCACCCGCTATGGCACGCTAACCGGACAATACAGCTTCCGAAGCCGTTTGAAAAGTGGCGTATTGGTTGGGCATGAACCCTCACTGATTGAAAGGCACACGCCAACTGTCGCTACGCTCCTAAAGGCAGCTGATTACCAAACAGCATGTGTGGGCAAATGGCACCTGGGACTCAACTGGGCCAAAAAAGACACAAGCCAGCCCCTGTTTCACGGTGGTAACCTGTGGGACATCTTCCACACCGAAAATGTTGACTATGCGGCTCGTGTAAGCGGCGGCCCATGTGATTTGGGCTTTGACTACTCATTCATCATTCCGGCCTCACTGGATATTGCCCCGTATGTCTACCTGGAAAATGATCGTCCAACGGCAGCTGTCACGCGTCAGGTTCCTTTTTTCAAGGATGAAAGTGCCCGTGGCATCTGGTACCGCAGAGGCGATGTAGCCGAAGATTTTGATCACACCAAGGTGTTGCAAACAATCACCCAAAAAGCGATTGATTTTATAACCAACAGCGAACGTTCTCAACCCTTCTTTTTGTACTTTCCACTAACATCGCCCCACACCCCATGGTTTCCCAGCGAGGAATTCAAAGGTCGATCAGACGCTGGCGTTTATGGCGATTTTGTAGCCATGACCGACGATGTGCTTGGCCAAATTATGACGACTCTGGAAAAAGCAGGCATAGCCGATAACACCTTACTGATTTTCACTTCCGATAATGGAGCTTCGTGGCTACCAGCTGAAATTGAAGAATTTGAGCATCGCGCCAACGGACCTTATAATGGCATGAAATCGGATGTATGGGAAGGCGGCCATCGTGTGCCGATGATTGCCCGCTGGCCCAAAGCCATTAAAGCGGGTCAAAAAAGTGATGTACTCATCTGCTCAACCGACTTAATGGCTACCTGCGCTGAACTAAGCGGCCAGGCAACACCAGAAACAGCTGTGGACAGTTACTCATTCCTCTCCGCTTTAAAAGGTAATCCTAGTAACAACAAAGAAAGAGTGGTGGTTCATCATTCTGTAAATGGAACCTTTGCCATCCGCAAAGGGGACTGGAAGCTGATTGACGCCAAAGGTTCCGGCGGCTGGAGTTTACCGGAAGATAAATGCCCGGAGGCTCCCCCTCAACAACTTTACAATCTGGAGACAGATAAGGCCGAAACCAACAATTTATATAGCGAATATTCGGAAATTGTAAAGGAGCTCAATGCTCTTCTACACCCCTATAAGGCCGGCAACGAGGCCAAATAGTTACAATTACAACCACCAAAAACGGCTGCTCCATCAGGAACAGCCGTTTTTATTTTATATCTAAACATTGTTAGGCTTTTGCCAAATCAGGTTTATAGAAACCTAAATCATCAATCGATGAATTGAAGATAAAACCGGCTTTAGCATGGTTATCGGCTTTTCCTCTCGAAATAAATATTTCGGCTGAAGTACGGAATTTATCATCACGTTGCGTATCGTGCAGCAGCAAATAACCAAAAATGATATTACCAGCCATCTCCACCATTCGGCGGGCGTGGTAATCGACATATTCGTTGTCCTTAACAGCCACAACTGCCTTCACCGCACGCTCATATTCATCTGTCATGCCAATTAAGGTACGACGCAGGGCGTGTAATTCAGGTTTTAGCTCCATCATCTCGAATTCACGGATTCTATCAAGGTAACCACCTGTAGTCACTCCTCGAATAGCGGCCACCACCTGCAACTGAGTTGTTCCTTCATATATCGACGTGATACGGGCATCACGGTAAATACGCTCCACCGGATAATCTTTCATAAACCCTGAACCACCGTGAATCTGCACCGCGTCGTAAGCCAACTGGTTACTGTACTCACTGGTCATTCCTTTCAACAACGGAGTAAAGATGTCCGCCAGTTTTTGGTAGCGTTTCATCTCCTTACGCTCTTCCGGCTCCAGCTTGCGCTCTTCCGAAATGTGCATATATGTTTTGTAGACATCCACATAACGCGATGTTTCGTATAGCATGGTACGTCCGGCATCGAGCTTGGCTTTCATGGTGGCCAGCATTTCATACACCGCCGGAAATTGAATAATAGGTTTACCAAACTGTTCGCGCTCCTTGGCATATTCCAAAGCTTCGCGGTAGGCGGCCTCACACACACCCACCGACTGTGCACCAATACCCAAACGCGCCCCATTCATTAAGGCCATCACGTATTTGATGAGTCCCATTTTACGCGTGCCAACCAGCTCGGCCGGGGCATCTTTAAACACCAGCTCACAGGTTGGCGAGCCCTTGATACCCATCTTATTCTCCAGGCGGCGAACGATCACTGATTGATGGTTGCGATCGTAGATAAACATCGACAAGCCACGTCCATCCTGCGTACCACCTTCAGAACGGGCCAAAACAAGTGCAATGTGTCCATCGCCATTGGTGATAAAGCGCTTCACACCGTTTAACACCCACTGACCATCTTTCATCTCGGCTTTCAGCTGAACGGCCTGCAAGTCTGAACCGGCATCCGGCTCTGTCAAATCCATAGCCATGGTTTCACCGGCTGAAACACGGGTCAGGAAGCGCTCTTTCTGATCCTCATCGGCAAACTCGTTAATGGTTTCGGCGCAGTCCTGTAAGCCCCAGATGTTAACAAAACCGGCATCGGCACGCGACACAATATCGGCGGCCATAATGTAGGGTACAATCGGGAAATTTAAGCCATCGTACTTACGTGGCAGGGTGATACCCATGAGACCGGCCTTCACCAAGGCATCCAGGTTTTCTTGTGTACCGCGGGCATACACTACCTCGTTATTCACGATTTTTGGCCCTTCCTGGTCCACGCTTTCGGCATTGGGCGCCACAATGTCACCACATATCTCCCCTACAATCTCCAATGTTTTCTCGTAGCTATCCATGGCATCTTCAAAATCCATGGGTGCGTAATCGAATTTATCTTTATCAGCAAAATTGCGCTCTTTTAAAGCCACAATCTTCTTCATCAACGGATGCTCCAAGTGGAATTTTAAATCCGGGTTATCTGTGAAAAAATTTGCCATTGTATTATTTTATTTTGAGTTCCTTGCGGAATTCTGATCCAACAATAATTTTAGTTAGCTGATAGCTATCGGCTGCCAGCCATTAGCTTTTTGCTACTTGGTGTTCTGCTTATAGAACTTAATTAATTTTGGCACCACCTCACCCACATCGCCAGTAATAGCATAGTCGGCCAGCTTATTAATTGGTGCATTCGGATCATTGTTAATGGCAATGATCATTGACGATTCTTCCATTCCGGCGGTATGCTGAATCTGACCGGAGATACCACAAGCGATATATAATTTTGGGCGCACGGTTACTCCGGTCTGCCCAATCTGGCGCTCGTGTGAAGCATAACCCGCATCCACGGCGGCACGCGAGGCCCCAACTTCACCTCCCAGCACCTCGGCCAATTCTTCCAGCTGGGCAAAGTTTTCTTTTGAGCCCACACCATATCCACCGGCCACAATGATAGATGAGTTTTTGATGTTTACCTTTGATTTTTCCATATGGCGCTCAATCACTTTCACCACCAAATCTTCAGGTTTCAGTATTTTATCAACCTCCAGATTATTGACTTTCCCTTTGTAAGTCGCATCATAAATTTCTTTTTTCATTACCCCTTCGCGAACCGTAGCCATCTGAGGGCGGCAGTCGGGGTTAATGATGGTGGCCACAATATTTCCACCAAAGGCGGGACGAATCTGATACAAGAGATTTTCGTAGGTTTTGCCGGCCTTTTTATCTTCGTGCGGCCCAATTTCCAATGAGGTACAGTCGGCCGTTAAGCCGCTTACTAAAGCGGATGACACGCGGGGACCTAAATCGCGACCAAAGGTAGATGCTCCTAAAAGGGCCACCTGCGGCTTCTCTTTTTCAAAAAGATTTACAATAATGCTTGTAAAAGGCAAGGTTGTATAAGGTTCCAGGCGCTCGTCATCACCAATATGGACCACATCAGCGCCGTAGGGATATAGCTCTTTTTCAATTCCTTTGAGATTGTGTCCCAACACCAAGGCCTCCAGTTTACAGTTTAATTGATTGGCGAGCGATCGTCCCTTGGTCATTAATTCTAACGACACATCGGCTACTTTTCCCTCCTCTATTTCGCAAATAACAAATACGTTGTTCATTTTTTCGATTTTTTACCGGAAATTCCGGTCGGTGAAACAAAAGCTATTAGCTAAAGGCTATTAGCCATCAGCTTTCTAGCCTATAGTGTGGTTAGCAATTAATTCTTTCATTAATTCATCAATCTCCTCATCGGCAGGCGTCAGGCGCTTGGCTTCTTTGGCCTGAAACACGACATTTTCGATTTTTTTCACCTTAGTAGGTGAGCCGGATAAGCCTAACCAATTGACATCTGTTTCAATATCATTCACGCTCCACTCTTCGATATTCAAATAGGGACGATCAGCTGTTAAATCAATGTAATCTTCCGATTCGCTCTGACGCTCGGTAATGGTTTTGGCATGCTTGAATTTCATCAAAAGCTTAGCATTACGGGGACGGCAATCAGGCGCACTGGCATTCACCGTAATAACGCCGGGCAAGGGCATTTCTACAGTTTCTACCCCGCGCTCAAGACGACGCTTGATGACAATCTTTTTCTTATCCGCCGAGAGCACCTCTTCGGCATAGGTTACCTGGGGTAAGCCCAGCTTTTCTGCCACCTGTGGACCTACCTGGGCGGTATCGCCATCAATGGCCTGACGACCGGCGATGATCAAGTCATATTTATCCATCTTGCGGATGGCACAGGATAAGGCGTAAGAGGTAGCCAGCGTATCGGAACCGGCAAAGGCACGATCAGTTAGAAGAAAACCATTATCTGCACCGCGGTAAAGTCCTTCGCGGATAACATCGGCAGCTCGTCCAGGTCCCATGGTTAATATGGACACCTCAGTGCCCGGGTAAGTATCTTTTAATCGTAAGGCCTGCTCCAGGGCATTCAAATCCTCAGGATTGAAGATTGCCGGCAAAGCAGCGCGATTCACGGTTCCATCCGCTTTCATGGCATCTTTGCCTACATTTCGGGTATCAGGTACTTGCTTGGCAAGAACTACAATTTTTAATCCCATTGCTTCATTTTTTGGTAAAGAATTATTATCGGTTGACAAATATATAAAATCAGCGCAATTAACAAAGTTTAACACAGAGCCCTGATCCACTGTATATTAGACAGAAACACACATACACAACGATAAAAGTAATATTATTACTAAATGTGAAAATATCGATTCGATATCCAACACAACCAATAGGTTAGACCTGCATTCACACCAACTAAAACTCAACAAAAGGAGGTGATTGGGCGTTTGAACAAAAAATCATTCGTTTTGCTCTATTTAAAATGAGTTTAAGTAAAAAAATTACGGAGATGTTAAAGGTTTTTGTAATATTATTTTTGGCTTGCTTCACCATCGACATTATGGCACAAGATTCGACGAAATACCAACTTAACCCGCTTACAAAAGAAGAGCAACGGGTGATTTTACACAAGGGAACCGAATACCCTTTTACGGGTGAATACAATAATCACAAAGAAAAGGGTCAATACTTGTGTAAACAATGCGATACACCCCTTTATAATTCAAGCGATAAGTTTGATTCGCAGTGCGGATGGCCCAGTTTTGATGATGAGATAGACGGTGCTGTTGAGCGCGTGCCCGACCCCGATGGCCGGCGCACTGAAATAATATGCGCCCGCTGCAAAGGCCACCTGGGGCATGTATTCATTGGCGAAGGTTTCACTTCGAAAAACACACGACATTGTGTCAATTCTATTTCTTTGAAGTTTGTACCTGCTAAGGAATAGCAACTCGATGATAGCTATTAGCGACAAACAGTCCGGCGTGTCTATTAAATTTGAATGACCTAACTCAATTAATTATGCACACATTACTTTAGTATATTAAACAGCTTTTTGAGGTTAGTTTTGAAGCGCAACTTTACTAGTATGCACTTTACGCCCTCTTTTTAATGGCACAACATACGCCATGGGTATTATGTTGCGAACACAGGTCGAACAGGGGACAATGATGCGAAAGGTAATCACACATTTCGATATCCACCATCTGATACTGAAGCGGATAAACAGGCTGCGCCAGATAGTAGCGAAGGTGCCCGTACTTAATACGAGCATTGACACATTGCTCAAAAAGCGGATTAAGTCCATAGGCTGTGTAAAGCGACTGCATTCGCTCAACGAGCATCTCAATCTCTTCGTCGTCAGCATAATCAATATCAGGGAAATAAAACTGTTCGATACCAATAAGGTCACACAGCTTAATTCCTTCCTCATCGTCGTCCTGCAAGGGCTGTTCCTCATTGCCTGCGGCTGCATCAAAAAACGAATATAAACGCTCGCTCGCCTTTGCCTGTGCGCTTTCCAAATCCTCTATCAACTGCTCAATATACCTCTTCATCCTTCATTTAATTTCCAAGCACATGACCTTCAACGCAGAAAAACCAATACAGTTACATCAAGACATGAGAAATACACACATTCTGTTGCCATTTTAGCTGGCTTTACAAGGGGAATTGTAACTTTGAAGCACAAAATACAAAACGCATGCAAGTCGATTTATTTGTTCCCTGTTTTATTGACCAGATGTTTCCCCACACGGCCTGGAGCACCGTTAAGCTGCTTGAGCAGGCCGGATGCGAGGTACACTACAACACAGAGCAAACCTGCTGTGGTCAGGCACTTTATAACGGAGGCGACACTTTGCATGCCACTAAACTGGCCAATAAATTCATCCGTGATTTTCCCCATACACGCCCCATTATTACGCCCTCGGCTTCGTGTGCTGCCTACATTCGCAACCATTATGCCGATATGATAGATACTGAAAGTGCTCAACGGCTTAAAAACTACACCTTTGAGCTGAGTGATTTTCTGGTTAACCAAGTCAAAAAACTGGATTTCAGCGCACATTTCCCGCATAAAGTATGCTATCACGATGCCTGCTCGGCGCTGCGGGAATATGGCTTGGGTGATGAACCAAGGCAGCTGCTTGCCGAGGTGGCCGGACTGAAGCTGATTAAAATGCCCCGCCGTGATGAATGTTGCGGCTTTGGCGGCACTTTTATGCTGAAGTATGCCCCCATATCAACGGCCATGACAGAGCAAAAGGTGCAAAACGCGCTCTCCACCGGTGCTGATTATATAGTATCCAGCGAAGCTTCCTGCCTGCTTAATATCCAAAGCTACATCAAGGCTCACAACATAGCACTCAAAACCATTCATCTGGCGGATATACTGGCCGGACAGCCCACTACTTAGACCGCCTGCTTATGCTATCAGTCAGCACCCGATAGAGGTTTTGTAACTCGGGCTGATGCGCCAGGGCATCAAGGTGCTTATTGATCACGTCCTGATCATTACGTGCTGCCGGGCCCGTTTGAGTCTGTGCCGGCGATAAGGCCATTATTTTCTGGGCTGTCTCGGCAATCAGCGGCTTTAGCAGATCGAAGGGCAGTGCGCTGGCTTCCAGTGTTTCTTCCGCAACCCGATACATCTGATTTACAAAATTACAAGCAAATACGGCCGCAATATGCAAGTCGCCCCGTTGCTTCGAAGAGGCTTCCAGTACTGTCTCGCTAAGCGAATGAGCCAGCTCCAGCAAGCTATGAACACTGGCCATATCCGATGCCTCCACCAGAATGGGTATCTGTTTAAAATCGGTAGCACGCTGCTTCGTAAAGGTCTGGAAAGGGTAGAAAACACCATGCTGCTTAAAACGACTCAACACGTCCATGGCAACACTGCCGGCAGTATGCACTACACGCCCCTCTACATCGGGCATCGCTGCTGCCACCGTTAACAAGGCATCATCCTTAACAGAAATGATATACAGATCGGCCTGCCGTGTAAGCAGGTCTAGATCACTCACTGCCGATGCAGCCACCTGATCGGCCAATTCCTTAGCATGAGTAAGTTGCCGGCTAAAAACCTGCATCACTGTGTGTCCGGAAGCATACAAAGCCTTGGCAAGGTGGGTAGCCACATTTCCCGATCCGATAAAAACAATATTCATAATATCGTGTTGTTTTCTCTTTGTTAACACCTCAAATATCGGCATTTTTCACAACATGGCGGTTAAAACTCAATCATAAGACCCAGGGTGGGCAGCACTGTACCCGATGTGGTACTAATCTCCTTTAAAAGGTAACGCTGCTGATCCAATGGCGCCCCGGGATTTATGATGATAGCCTGACCATTCTCATCCAGTGACTGCACCAGTTCAGGAGCCTGATCGGCCTTACGGTTATAAAGATTTTGAATGTCGATGTAAAAGCCAATACTCATCTTATTAAGATACCAGGTTTTATCCACCCTCACATCCAGCTGATGGAAACTATCGAGGCGGCGCGTATTAAACTGCGAATAGTCGAGATACTGCCTGTTTTGTGCATCCCAGGCCAGCACCAGCGACGATTTCTCAAAATCGTAAGGCGTGTAAGGCAAGCCTCCCACAAAACGCCATTTAAGCCCCAGATCCCAATTTTTACCCAGCGGACGATTTCCCGTGAAGGTAAAAATATGGCGACTATCCCACGAGGAAGGCACATAATTGTCCTTCCCATCGGTAAATTCGCTGCGCACGTAGGTGTAGGCCGCAATAATGTTAAGCCCCTTATTAGTTCGTGTACGCACCAGTAGCTCGGCACCATAGGCCTTACCCTTTGAAGTAGAGCTGACCGCTTCATCGCCAAAAACACCAAAATCGCCGCCCTTACTTGCCATGGAAATGGAGTCGCGCAGCGAGAAAGGATAATCATCGTAGCGCTTATAAAAACCCTCCAGCGTTATACGGGTCCGACTATTGGGACGATACTCGAGCCCACCCACCCAGTGATCGGCCTTGATATGGCTCAAACCGTTGGTCTTATTCACCAATTCGCCTTCGTTATTGCGGTAGCCCATGCTGGTGTAGGCCGGATGCTGATAATAGCGTCCCATATTCATATTCACATACACATCGGGCAATAACATATATGAAGCAGAAAGTCGTGGACTTAGTTGCTGCATTAAATTATTCATATCCGAAGAATAGCTGTTGGCATCCATCCGCAGTCCTGCGGATAAGGTAAGCCGCTCGTTAAAAAAAGGATGTGAAACAGAGGCAAAGAGCGACCACTTAAACAAATCGAGCGTAGAGGTATAGTCGATAACCTTGGGCACATCATCTTCAAATACCTTATTAAAAGTACGATTACGATACTGCACATATTCAGTACCTGCACCCACGTTAATGGTAAAGTCATTGGGTCGCGTTGTATATTCTATCCTGAATTTATTCTCTATCTCGTCCGATGAATAATCCGTTACCAGATTCTCGGGTATCTCAATATTATCACGATATTTGTAGGCCTCATTATTCAGATGGTTACGACTAAGGAACATGGAGATGTAGCTACGCTCAAAAAAATGTTTGTAGGCAGCTCCCAGGGTGTAGTTCCACTGATTGTTAATAGGCAGGTAGTCCAAAATATAATTATTCTCATCGCTAGGCTCAGCATCAAGGTTTAACTTAAACCGATCAATAGCGCCTACCCCAATAAAAGTAATCTCATTTTTCGCATCTATACGCGTTTGCGTTTTAAACTGAAAATCAGTGAAGGTTGGTAAAAAGGGTAGCTCCAGCGCATCAAACAGAAATTGCAGATAAGAGCGTCGCACGGAAGCAATCAGACCGGTCTTTTCGCTGAGGGGTGCCGTGGTAGTCAGTGACAAATCTGATGCGCCTATACTTCCTTTGAAACGCGGCTTATCCTCCCGCACATCAATCTGCTTAAATTCGAAAACCGAACTCAAGGCATTACCACGTGATGCAGGGAAAGCACTGGAATAAAAATCCACTTCCCGAATAAAATCCACATTCAGAATGCCCACAGGGCCACCCGAGGCACCTTGCGTAGTAAAATGATTAAGATTAGGTATTTCAATGCCATCGATAAAAAAGCGATTCTCGGAAGGGCCTCCACCGCGCACGAATAAATCGTTACGGAAAGTACTGGCACTTCCCACTCCGGGAAATGACTGCAACACCTTGGATATGTCACGATTGGCACCTGCACTCTTCTCAATCTGATCGATACCTATGCGGCGCAAGGACACCGGTGCCTTTGGATTAACAGCAAAGGGCGAGGCCGTTATTCGCACCTCCTCCAATGCTTCGCTACTACTCTCGAGCCGTAATTCAAGGTAGTTATTGCGGATCTGAGATACATTGATCTGCTCGGTGATAAGTGGTTTGTAGCCAATGGACGACAATTGAACACGAATAAAACCAGCCGGCACATTCTTCAATTCAAAGCGCCCCAGGGTGTCGGTTACCGTGCCCACGTTGGTTTCATACAACACCACATTTACAAAAGGAAGTGGCTCATTAGTATAAGCATCTTTAACAATACCCGATACAGATCCTTTCTGAGCCGATACAACACCATAAAACAGCACACAGGCCAGCGATACTAAAAGTTTCTTCATACGTTCATTTTTTCACCCACAAGTTTAAACAAGCACAATTATAAAAAGTTTTTCAATAAACCAGGCACAACTCACTACCGTCTCAGGGTAACCGCATTTAAAATTCAAGCACACGATGGCTTTTTATAGTTTTTGGAAATGATAGGTCTTGCATTTAATGCTGGGCATATTAATACGATAGCACTGTATCCTTACTCCTTACTGCTCATTTCTCACTCCTCAATGTTTACTCCTGACATTACTCATTTACGATGGCAACAGCATTGCTTAGTTTCGCACGGTTGCGTGTAAATATACTTTTTCACTACCTTGCTAACACAAACAAAACCCATGAATCGAAAATCGCTCTTCCGACAGTTTTTAGTTTGGCGCCTGCGCCATGTCAGCAACCGTCAGTTTATGATGATACTAAGTATTTTAGTAGGCATCGGCGCGGGCTTGGCGGCAGTTATCATCAAAAATTCGGTTCATTTCATCAGCGAGCTGGTTCATCAGTTTACCTTAAACAGTAAGGGTTATTTTTACCTAATTACCCCATCCATCGGCATTATGCTTTCCGTATTATTTATTAAATATGTGATTAAGCGACCGGTACGCCATGGTATTCCCAATGTACTTTACGCCATCTCCAAGAATCAGGGGCAGATGAACCCTCACAATATGTTCTCATCGATCATCACCAGTGCCCTGACGGTCGGTTTTGGTGGCAGTGTGGGTTTGGAGGGTCCTACGGTATCCACCGGAGCAGCCATCGGAAGTAATGTAGGGCAGTTATTCCGACTTAACTACCGGCAAATAAAGCTACTGCTGGGCTGTGCCTGCGCCGGTGCCATGGCAGCCATTTTTAAAGCTCCCATTGCTGCCATCGTATTTGCCCTGGAAGTCATTATGCTGGATCTGACGCTGGCCTCGCTGGTACCCATTCTCATGGCTTCCATATCGGCGGTTGTCACCTCCTACCTATTTATGGGGCAGGAAGTGGTATACCCTTTCGATGTGACCCAGACCTATGAGCTGCAGGATCTTACCTATTATGTATTACTGGGTATTATTGCGGGTTTTGTTGCCACGTATTTCACACGTGTATACATACTCATCGAACAATGGTTTGAGAAATTCACAAAGAGCCGGGTGAAGCTGCTGGTGGGCGGTCTGCTCCTGGGGATCATACTCTTCTTCTTCCCTTCCTTGTATGGCGAGGGATACGACTATATTAACCAGGCACTGGCAGGTAATGCAAGCCATGTTTTTGATGGATCATTATTGGCACCCTTAACCGATAACTATGTGGCCATGATATCCATCCTTAGCGTCATCATCTTGCTGAAGGTAGTAGCCGCCTCACTCACCTTTGGCAGCGGTGGTGTAGGCGGTATCTTTGCTCCCACACTCTTTATGGGTGCCAATACGGGCTTACTCTTTGCCTCCATCATCAATAAACTAGGTATCCATCAGCTACACACGCCTAACTTTGCTCTTATTGGCATGGCCGGACTTATTGCCGGAGTATTACAAGCACCCTTAACGGGTATTTTCCTCATTGCCGATCTGTCGGGAGGATATGAAATGTTTCTGCCCCTCATGATTACGGCCACAGCCTCTTTTGCCACTACCAAAACCTTCGAGAAACACTCGGTATACACCCATCAGCTGGCCAGGCGTCGCGAGTTGATAACCCACGATAAGGATCATGCTGTGCTAACAATGATGGAGGTAAAAAACCTGATAGAAACAGACTTTGCTATGATTAAGCCGGATGCCACCCTGGGGGATCTGGTGAAGGTCATTTCAGAGGCACACCGTAACCTCTTTCCGGTGGTGGATGGTGAGGGACAATTACATGGCATGATAAAGATGGATGACATTCGAAAAATCATCTTTAAGCCTGAGCTTTACAAAACTACCCTGGTAAAGGATCTGATGTATATGCCTGAATACTACATTAGTCCCGATGACACCATGGAAGATCTGGTGGAGATGTTCCGCAAATCGAGCCGTTTTAATATTGCGGTGATCGACAAGGGCAAATACCTCGGCTTTATTTCACGTGCCAATGCATTTACCGCTTATCGTAATCAGTTGAAGATGTTCTCAGCCTAAGCTAAACAAAAGAGAGAAGCCTATTAACACATGACTATTCGCCATCAGCCTCACTTGCCTGACGGCGGCGTTCCTGTTCCTTCAGAAAATCGTTGAGTATCTGCTCCACTTCATCAAAACCGTTGGTCTCCATTAGCTGAGCACGCAACTGTACCGCTCCAGGAAAACTATTGGTGTAGATTTTGAAGAAACGCTTGAGAATGGCCCAGGGCTTTTGTCCTTCCCATGTTTGCGCATAAAGACCGGCGTGCAGACGCAAGGCTGCGATGCGCTCTTCCATCTTTGGCATATAATCCGGATTATAAAACCAAGGATTATGAAAAATACCGCGACCCACCATCACACCATCCACTCCATAATCCTGCACTTTCTCCTCCGACTGAGCAATTGACATCACGTCGCCGTTACCCAGTAATTTTATGGACGGATTAATTTGATTACGTAGCTGAACGGCTTTACCAATCTCATTCCAATCGGCCTCTCCCTCCGACATCATCTTCTGGATACGACCATGCACAATCAACGCGTCGGCTTCGGAATGCAACAGCGTACTAATCCACGGCTCTGTCACCACTGACTTAAAACCTACACGTGTTTTCACACTCAGCGGTAAATCGCTGGCTTCATGCACCGCCGTAATAATTTCACGCGCCAGCTCAGGGGTATTTATCAAGGCCGAGCAGGCGCCCTTCTTAATAATGTTTTTCATGGGGCAGCCCATATTCACATCAATACCATCAAATTCGGTTTCTTCAGAAATGTATTTGGCAGTCTTATAAAATTTCTCAGGATCAGTACCCCAAATCTGGGCCACCAGTTTAACCCCTGTTTTGCGTGCCAGCGCTAACTCACTATCGTTAATATTAAAACGATGCACCACTTTATCTTTCCCCACCGGATGACAAAACCCATCGGTAGATAAGAACTCACTAAACAACAAATTTAAGTGTCCTGGTTGGGCCAGGCGCATCACCACCTCGCGGAAAACAGTATCGGTTACGTCTTCCATGGGTGCCAATGCCCAGAATGGCTTTTCTTGTGTTTTCCAGTAATTTTCTTTGTTGGTTATTACCTTATCCCCCATTGTTGTAATTCTTTATTCTATAAAAAAATAACTTACTTGCGTATACCTTCCGGCCTGATTACAAGATCATAAAACCGCAAAGATATTAAATTAGTGAACTCTGCCCGAAAGCAACGCCTTATCTATAGCAATATAAAAACGTAAGCTACAAACAAAACACCCGCACTTATACCCCTATTATACAAGCGAGTAAACACAAACAACTCCGTTCATGCAAACGACAGCCTACTGAGTTATTAACTTTTTTTAACAATATACAATTGCAGGTTCCTCTTGATATGCCTCCTTAAATTCTCTAATTTTGCTATTACCTATTAACAGTTAGTTAAACTCCCTAAGTAAGCTCAAATAACATCCATAACAGCATTTACGGCATGCGCTTACAATCGGATGGCATCAAACCCATGGTAATGGAAGCAAAAATAAAGGAACGCAAGCTACGAAAGATCGATGATGAACAGTGGAAAGAGCTAACATTCACCGATAAGAAATACGAAATAAGCAACTATGGTCGCATCAAAAGTTATTGCTACGATAAGGAGAATGGTCGTATCGTAAAGCTGGGTAATATTAAAGGATTCTTTAACGTGAGTCTGCGCGTTAACGGCCAGAAAAAATCTTTTTTAGTACACAAACTAACCGCTGAGTATTTTGTTGATAAAACCGCAGATGATCAGGATGTGGTTATTCACCTGGATTGGAACAAGCAAAACAACTACTACACCAACCTGCAGTGGGTAACCAAGGCCGAGAGCTACAAGCGCATGCACAAGGTATTGCAGGAGGCACGCCGAAAAGCCGGCAAAGTGGTTACCAGTTCCAAGCTGAACGCCAATGATGTGGCGGCCATTAAAGGGATGCTCGAAAAGGGAGTGAAACAAAACCTTATTGCCAAAATGTTTTGTGTGAGCGAGATGCAGATAAGCCGCATTGCCCGTAAGGAAAACTGGCCCGAAGTAGAGCCACGCTTATAAAAGGAGAGATTTTATTTTAATTAACATAGAAATAATCTTTATAGCACAAATCTCTTCCCTCGTCTTAAGATTCGTTAAAAACAAGTGCCTACCGGTAATCCTCCTTTATTTGTATTACTTTTGTTTTCGCTATGAACAATTTCAATCGGATAATCGGAAAACTTCTTATTTGGCGTGTAAAATATATTAGCCAAAAACATTTTATTCTTTTGCTTAGCCTCATGGTAGGTGTCTTCAGTGGTCTTGCGGCCGTCATTCTCAAGAATACCATTCACTTAACCCACCATTGGCTCACTGAAAACTTCTCGCTGGAAAATACCAATTATCTTTATCTGGCCTACCCCATGATTGGTATCCTGATAACCGTAGTAATCATACGCTTTTTCATTAAGGACAGTCTGGGTCATGGAGTGAGCAAAATATTATATGCCATCTCCAAACGGGGCGGTCATATTAAATCACATAATAATTATTCTTCGATACTTACCAGCACTTTCACCATAGGCTTTGGTGGCTCGGTAGGTGCTGAGGCTCCCATCGTGCTCACAGGTGCTTCCATCGGGTCATCATTAGGGCGCCTATTTCGCATGAATACCAAAATCATTATTTTACTGATGGGCTGTGGCGCGGCAGGTGCCATCGCCGGAATTTTTAAAGCACCCATCGCTGGCCTGGTATTCACACTGGAAGTATTGATGCTGGACCTTACCATGGCTTCGCTTATTCCACTGCTTATATCGGCCATCACAGCCTCCACCATTGCCTACTTTTTCCTGGGCAAGGGAGCTGAGTTTGCCTTCACCCTTGAAGCCCCCTTCCTACTCAATAATATTCCCTACTACCTTCTCCTGGGTATTATTGCCGGTTTTATTTCGCTTTACTTTACACGGGGCGTTATGAATATCGAAAATCAATTTGGAAAACTAAAAAATCCCTACGCTAAATGGATCGTTGGCGGCCTGTCGCTGAGTCTGCTCATCTTCCTGTTTCCACCCCTTTATGGCGAAGGTTATCAGACCATTATAGACCTGTTGAATGGCAATAGCCAGGCCGTAATGGGCGAGAGCTTCTTCTATGGCTGGCACGAGAATGCCTGGGCGCTCATCACTTTTTTGGTACTACTCATTGTGTTTAAAGTATTTGCCACGGCAGCCACAACCGGTAGCGGCGGTATTGGCGGCATTTTTGCTCCTACCCTGTTTATGGGCGGAGTAACAGGCTACGTCTTTGCCAAAATAATTAACACATTAGGCATTACCGATCTGCCCTCATCGCATTTTTCACTGGTGGGCATGGCCGGCATGATGGCCGGTGTGATGCATGCACCTCTCACCGCCATTTTCCTCATTGCAGAAATCACCAATGGCTACGGCCTGTTTATTCCACTGATGATTACGGCAACGATTGCCTATTTAACCATTAAATATTTCGAATCTCACTCGCTCTACACCAAGCGACTGGCCCAAAAGGGAGAACTGATTACCCACCACAAGGACAAGGCCGTGCTAACGCTTATGCGTCTTGAAAAAGTGCTTGAGACTGATTTTAAATGCATTTATCCGGAGATGACCCTAGGAGAACTGGTAAAAACAATATCCACCTCCAAGCGTAATATTTTTCCGGTTATCAATCATCGCAACGAATTGCGCGGCATTGTTTTACTGGATGATATCCGGGAAATCATGTTTAACCACGAGCTCTATCAGGAGACGCGTGTGGAGGAGCTGATGTCGATACCGCCGGCCATGATTGAGATCAATGAAAATATGGATCAGGTGATGCGTAAATTTGAGGAAACAAGCGCTTGGAACCTGCCGGTGGTTGAAGATGGCAAATACCTGGGTTTTGTGTCTAAATCAAAAATATTCTCCGTCTATCGCAGGGTATTGATTCACTATTCGGACGACTAAACAGAACATGAATAATATCAAATCTGCCTTATGTCATTTTTGCATCTCCTGAAAAGTTATAAACTGCATTGTTTTTTTTATCGGGCAGTTCACTTAAATTTGTGAACCCTGACAGAAAAACAAGCTATTGCATCGCTTGGTGCAACAAAGCCGGCAGACTCGTAACGGCGGGCATGCTTATTGAAAATGCATTTAATAAATATTCATAATTAGTCGGCGCCAGATATACCTGACTAACAAAAGACTCTGACGCCTCCGAACGAATCAAATATCTATAAAATGAAAAGAGATACAGTAATTTTCGACCTCATTGAGAAGGAATACGCTCGTCAGAAAGAGGGTATTGAGCTCATTGCTTCAGAAAACTTTGTTAGCGAGCAGGTAATGGAAGCCCAAGGCTCCTGCTTGACCAATAAATATGCCGAAGGGTATCCGGGCAAGCGCTACTACGGTGGTTGTCAGGTGGTAGACCAGACTGAGCAGCTGGCCATCGACCGTGCGTGCGAACTATTTGGTGCCAAGTATGCCAATGTACAGCCCCACTCAGGTGCTCAGGCCAACGCTGCCGTATTCTTCGCTGTTCTTAAGCCGGGCGATACTTTTATGGGGCTCGATCTGGCTCATGGTGGTCACTTAACACACGGTTCGCCGGTTAACTTCTCGGGTGTTACTTACAACCCGGTTTGTTATCATGTGAAAGAAGATACCGGCCTGGTAGATTACGACGAGATGGAAGCCATTGCCCGTGAGCACAAGCCTAAAATGATTATTGCCGGTGCATCGGCTTACTCGCGCGAGTGGGATTATGCCCGCATGCGCCGCCTGGCTGATGAGGTTGGTGCCTTGCTGCTTTGCGACATGGCTCACCCCGCCGGTTTAATTGCCAAAGGTCGCTTAAACAATCCAATTGAGCACTGCCACATCGTAACTACTACTACGCATAAAACATTGCGCGGACCCCGCGGTGGTATGATTCTGATGGGTAAAGATTACGAAAACCCATTTGGTTACAAAACACCAAAAGGTGAAACCAAGATGATGAGTGCCGTACTGGATTTTGCCGTATTCCCAGGCCAGCAAGGCGGACCACTGGAGCACGTAATTGCCGCTAAGGCTGTGGCTTTTGGCGAGGCCCTTTCGGATGATTTTGCCGTGTATGTTGACCAGGTACGTTCAAACGCTCAGGCCATGGCCGATGAGTTTGTGAAGCTGGGCTATAAAATCATCTCTGGCGGAACCGACAACCACTTAATGCTGATTGACCTGCGTACTAAATTCCCTGATATATCGGGTAAGAAAGTAGAAAACACCTTAGTGAAAGCCGATATTACCATTAACAAAAACATGGTGCCTTTTGATACCCGTTCGCCATTCTCAACCTCTGGTTTCCGTGTAGGTACGTCTGCAGTTACATCACGTGGTTTGAAGGAGGATGATATGCGCACCATCGTTGGTTTGATTGATGAAGTAATTTCGAACATCGACAACGAAACGGCCATTGCCGAAACACGCAAAAAAGTAAATGCACTGATGGCTGACAAGCCAATGTTTGCATGGTAAGTTAAAGCTACCAGCTGTTAGATCGCTTCGCTTTTAGCTGCCAGCGATTTACGTGACGCTTAAAATACAGAGCCGCCTCCCAAATAGAAGGCGGCTCTTTTATTTACAGGGATACGATCTTTATGTGCATCTGAACGAACATAAAGATCACATCCTTATTATCCCTAATCCAACTGAAAATGATAGGTGATGGTACCTTGCGCGTAGGCATTGGCCGATTTATCGGCATTAAACTTAGCCCGCATGGCGGCCGCCTTTGCATTATCCACCAATTCGCGATCCTGTGTGTTTGACCCTTTCATCTCAAAGCGGGCCGATGTAACATTACCATTGCTATCTACAGTAATCTTAATCACCACAATACCTTCTTTGTTAGAGTTATGCTGAGGTAAAGGCAAACTACCCACCAAGGAACGTCCCTTCAGATCGAAACCGTTGCCCGAATTACCCAAGCCTGAGCCGCTCCGATTTTTTGAGTTAGGATCGCCGGTTATATAGCCCTGATTACCGCTTCCGCCGGTATCGCCTTCCGAAGTACTCTCACCACTACCCTTTCCACTGAACGCGCCGGATACCCGGTTCCGCGCTTCGGCAGCCTGACGCGCTTGCTCCTCCTTACGCTTACGCTCCGCTTCTTCGCGAGCGCGCTGCTCGGCTAATTCCTTTTGGCGCTGAGCTTCCTTTTCGGCCTCTATCTGTCGCAGACGCTCTAATTCCTTTTGACGCTCCTGCTCCTTCTCCCGCTCGAGGCGTTCTTGTTCCTCACGTTTTTTGCGTTCTTCTTCCAGCCGCTCCTTTTCTTCTTTCTCCTTCTTTTTCTGCTCTGCTGATTTAATCTCCGGCGCCTCATCAAAATCCTGCGTCTTTAACTCCTCTTCCGGTTCCGGATCGGCAGTAGCCGGGGGTGGTAAAGTCTCCGCTTTGGGTGGTGGAGGCGGTGTTTTCTCCTGCTCCACTACCGGCGCCTGCGATTCTTTAGGCTCCACCTCGCCCTGGCCCAGCACCGTATCGCCAAAATTCACCAGGATGCCTTCCTCTTCCTGCGGTAACGTAGATAAGCCAAAGAAAATCAATATCAAAAGCATCCCTACATGAAAAACAGTAGTACCGATTATGCCGTATTTTTTATCCTTATCGTCCATATTATTTACCTTGGGTAGCCAGTATCAATTTATATTTGTTACGAATGGCAATGTCGCGTATTTTACCCACCACCGAAAAAGGCACTGACTCATCAACATGCAGCGCGATATAGGTATCGGGAGCAGCTTCGATAATAGCTTTTAAGCGTCGCTCAATCTTCCAGAAGGGCAATTGCTCTCCTTCCACAAAATAACGCAAATCAGCCGTTACCGATATGGTCGTATTGGGTTTGGCCGACACTTGATGATCGCTCTTGGGCAGTATCATATCGCGTACGGCCGGCGGCGTAACCAAGGTAGAGGTAATCATAAAAAATATAAGCAGCAGAAACACGATGTCTGTCATAGACGACATGCTGAAACCGGCCTCTACCTTATTTCGTTTTTTTAATCCCATTATCGGATATCTAAAATTACTTTAATTCCATTGCTTTCGGCAATATCTAGCACACGCGCCACATTGCCTGTTGAGGCATTACGATCGCTACGTAACTGTACAATGCTGTTATCATGCCGATTAAATGCCTGCAAGAGTCCCGACTCTACATCATCTACTCCATAGCGCTTACCATCCACATAAAAACGCCCTGACTGCGTTACCCTTACCTTCAGGTAATTCTCCACCAACACTTTTTTGGTGGTTTTCTTCGGGATGAGCAGCTTAATGGCGTTGGGGTGCACCATAGTTGATGTGATCATAAAAAATATCAACAACAGAAACACGATGTCCGTCATGGACGACATGCTGAAGGCGGCGCTTATTTTTGTTCGTCGCTTTAAAGCCATGTTAATGTGCAGGTTCGTTCAGTAAATCCATAAACTCCATGGTGCGTGCCTCCATCTTAAACACCACTTTCTCCACCTTGGCAACCAGTATATTGTAGGCAAAATAAGCAATAATCCCCACCACAAGACCGGTTACGGTGGTTACCATGGCCGTATAAATACCCGACGATAAAAGCTGCACATCGATGTTATTTCCGGCATTGGCCATATCAAAAAAGGCCTTTACCATGCCAATAACGGTACCCAGGAAACCAATCATGGGCGCTCCACCCGCCACTGTGGCCAGCGTAGGCAAGCTTTTCTCCAGGCGGCTAATCTCCAGGTTACCCACATTCTCAATGGCCGTATTCACATCGCTCAACGGACGACCAATACGGGTGATGCCCTTTTCAATCATGCGCGACACTGGAAAATCGTGTGACTGACATAGCGCCAGCGCCGACTCTATTTTACCGTCGTGAATATAATCCTTGATCTTATTCATAAAACCAGCATCTTCGTTACTGGCACGTCGAATGGCGAAATAACGCTCAAAAAAGATATAAACCGAAACCACTGATAATACTGCCAGCGGTATCATAATCCATCCGCCGGCCATGGCCATCTCGATATAATTCATGCTTTTTTCGGCTCCTTCGACCAGCTCTTCGGCTGGCAGGTTTTCGGCTGTTGCCTGTATGAACAATTGTAACTGCATATTTCTTTTTCTTTAATTCATTCCGTGTTTGTCAGCACACTTGTGCCATTGGTAATTCTGGCTTTAAAAATAGTAAAATAGCGCCTCAATTAAGAAAGAAATAATTTAATCTTTCACCTCCTCCTCATCTTCAGTTTCTTGGGCTTTCTTTGCACGACCTGACAGCTTCATCCAATATTTATGCATCAGCTCTTCCAGGGTGTCAAATTCCTCTTTAAAAGAAAACCCAACTCCCTGTGTGGTAGGCGATGTATTGGTAGAATAAAACAGATCGTTGTTGGTTTTTGTATAGGCCTTGGCACGCAGGCTACCCGATTTATTCAGCTTCACCTCTACATCAAAATCACCAATTAGGTTACTGGGGCGCGTCTGATCCTGCATATATCCCACATTACCGTTCACAATCACACGGTTATTAAATATCTGAGTAGAGAGCGCCACCTCCACCTCATCGTCCGTCATTTCGCTGGCCGGGCGGTAGCTCACACCAATATCCACATCACGACTGATCTGCGACAACCAGTGACTCAGCTGATTCGACAGCATCTCGGTGGTGGTAACGAGAGCCGCATTATTACCGGCCAGGTTACTACCCGACGAGCCGGCAGCTTGACTTTCCTGCGAATAAAAACGGTTCAGTACCAGTAAGGAAAGCACCTGTCGGTTTAACTCCTCTTCGGTATTGATAAAAGCATCAATGACATTTTGGTTATTGTCCTGCTCCGAGGGCGTGATGATTTCGAACTGCACATTAGGTCGTGTAAGCCGGTCGGTAAGCAATAGATTACAGTTCACCGGTATGCGCCGACTATACCCCTCTTCGGGCGTGGGCATCAGGTCATTTAAACTGGTTTTCAGGCGATAAGTAGCATTCAAATCAATGATGGCATCGTAAGGATTTCCATCCCAATGAATTGAAGAGCCGGGATTGATAACAAACTTCTTATTAAGTACATTTTGCAGGGTAAACATATAGTCTCCCTCGTCAAAACTAAAATCACCAAAAAAGTTAATACCTCCCTCCTTGTCCATCTTAATTTGCAAATTACCATTACCGGCACCTCGCAATATATCACCCACGGTAGAATCAAAGATAACCTGACAGCGGGCATCAGGAGTTATGTCCAGATCCATACTCACCGTCATCCCCTTGAGGTCTATTTCATAATCGCCCGATGTTGCAATATCCGGCACCTCATTTTCATCCCCTTTGATATCGTGCTTTACAAAACGAATAAAATTACTCTCCTCGGCACTCTCTTCGTCACTAAGCGGAATAAAGAATTGAGTATTCGGCTTTGTCTGCCCTGCAATGTCAATCACCAAGTCCTTGGTGGTTCCGCTAACCGACAAGTTGCCATCGGCATACACTTCTCCATAATACAACTGATTATCGCTATACTTCGTATCGAGCACCAACATATTATTGGCAATCAGCTTTAAGTCATAACGCATATCTCGAAAGGCATCATGGACAATGGTGCCACTAAAGCTTCCTTGCCGATTATTTCGATCGGCGATTTTAAGCTCCTTAAAACGGATCGTATTGGCTTCTAAAAACACAGAGTCGCTTATGGAATAGCTGGTCTGCAAAAGGCCCACGTCAAAAAAGGCTTTGTCGATATTAACCTTACCCAAAAGGGCAGGACGAGACAATGAACCGGCTACGGACACCTCTCCACTGGCAGTTCCAGACAGATTTTGCATCACCTTACTGAGGTACAGATTTAAAAAACCAATCTCCAACTTATCCAGATCGTAATTAAGATACAGCTGCTGATTAGCCAAATCGATGATTCCTCCTCCTTGTAAAGGGCTTGCCCCATCCTTGGTAACAGTGGTACCTATACGCACCTGATTATCCTGCGGCAAGTAATCGGCATTAATCACAAAGTCACCCAGCCTATCCTTGTTAAAGTGAAAGTCATCAATATGAATATTACCACTGATAATGGGGCTTGTGTATAATTTATGAATATCGAGGACACCGCTGAGAGCACCCGCTATCTCCACCTGTTTTAAACCCTGATATCCTACGATCTCCGCCAGGTTGATATTCTGTAGATGAATGCGCAGGCCATCTTTCACATGACGATGCACAAAACCATTGACACCAATTTCCTGATTGCCATGATGAACCCTGAAGTTCTTTGTTGAAAAACCATCGGGATGCATATGAAGACGGGTGGGCTGCATCTCCCACAGACTATCACGCACCATTATATATGACGGGTGCAGTTCTGTGGTGGCATAAAAACCATTATTGCGATCCTTTAAAGCAGTGGTTGTCATAATGGAGCCACTGTTGGTATACTCATCCCAGTTATTCCAAAACAGGTTCATTTGCAAGGTGTCGTGAGTTGCCGTATGATGAAGACTCAGGTTATGAAGCGCACCAAAGCTACCCAAATTCAATTCTTTCATGCGCGTAATCATCAACAGCTTCTCGTTATCATCAGCAACCAGGTGAACCTCAGGATTAACAAGACTGATTCCTTTATAATTAAGATACTCAACCCCTGCTTCCAGATCCATTTTTCCGGCTTGCGAATCGTAACTACCCAGTAATAATCCCTTGTCTGAGATATCCATCTCCGGCTCAAAAAGGGCGACTATATCAGCCATCTCCTTAAGGGTGCAGGAGAAAGTAAAATCATTTTCCTTAATCACCTTATCCTTAATATTGATATAGCGCTTAAGGGATGGGAGAAACTGCATCAGGTTTTGCTTCAAGCGATTGCCGATGTGGGTAAAGTTATAGTGCCCCACCAGATCACCCTCGGCAATGTCTGATTGCAGGACAAGCCGTTTACGCTCTTCTTCGCGAACAGAAACAAGCAGAAGAGAGTCCACGCTCACGTCGTGTCCTTCGGCCTGATAGTGAAACCCCTTCACATTAAGATAACCCACCAGGTCATCCATATCGGCACCTGAGATATCAGTTTTAATATCAGCAGTAAGAACGCTATTACGATGCTTGTTAAGCAAATTGAGACGATCAAGCCTCAGCTCAGTCAGCTTTGCGGCAAAACGAAAATTAGGGACGGCTCCCGACAGATCAATCTTACCATTAAAACCCAGTTGTCCATTGGGATCGTCTATTAAAAAGTCACCATCAAATTTTTTATTGGCAAACAAGCCATTAAGGCGGATATTCTTATAGTCGTAATTGTTAACACGCAAGGTATCTACTATACCGCTCAGGTAGGCGTTAAAATCATCTTTCGAACTGCGCCGTCCCTTTATGGAAACCGACATGGATGTCTTTCCAATATGTTTTTCGGCACCCGCTAGGCGTCCAATATCAAACTGCCTTGTAGATAACTGACCGGAGAACAAAAGGTTATCCTCTTCATCAATCTTAAGCCCCAAGTCGGTGCTGATATTACCCAAAGCCGTGGAGAATTCGCCATAAGCCACCAGGTCGGTCAGGAAGCCGGTAAAACTACCCCGGTAATTAATATCATCCAAGCTACCAATGGCGGCCGGCAGTTGAAGCGCTCGCCCCCGCACATGCGAAAAGATCATGCTTAGGTCATCAGGACTTGTTTTAAGCCTTTTCACACCAAGATATATAAAGGTCTCGTCAAGATGCGGCAGGCCGCTAATATCAAAATCAGCCAGCAAGTTCGAGTACTGACCAAAATCCAGACGCACATTGCGACCCTTTATATTATCAAGCCGCCCATATACCTCTCCCGACAAAGCCAAGTTAGTGGCGCGATTTAGCTCGGTAACCTGCACAATATCGCGGGCACTAAGGTGAGACTGATGCAACTTGACGTAGAAATCTCCCAGCTGATCCAAACCCTGCTGACCTGCTATAAAATTAACACTCAGCGAATCGATGTGGCAGGAGGAGTAAGCCGTGTGTGCCTTGGCATTAAGCAAGTGAAGGGCAGTGTTACTCAGTTGCACACGCCCACTCACACCCTTGGGCGATAAACCCTTGAGGCGATTATCAAAGTTAAAATCTTCTATATCGAAATGCCAAATACTATCGCGCGCAATGTTATGCAAGGCCACATTAATATCACTAAAAAAAACCTTAGGTGGAAGGCTGTCTTCCTTATAACTAAGATGTCCACCCAATAAATCCAAGTCAGTAAGACGAAACTGCCATGCCTGCACCGGCATAGTATCTTGTTTGATTTTGAGGGCATCAATCAGGAAATTATAGTTATAGGTGGAGTCATACTTCACCACGCCTATCTGAGGATCTTGCAAGCCAAGACTACTAATGTATAATCTTTTTTGCTTGAAAAACACCGAATCGATATTAGCAGCAAGTCGGCCGACCGATACCAGTGTGTCTTGCTGCTGGTCGAAGATAACCACCTCATCAAGCACAAGCTTTTTAAAAGGACGCAGATGCACGCGCCCAATAGAAATCTCTGTATTAAGGTCTTCGCTGAGCTCGCCCGTAATATAATTGACCACAGCAGTTTGAACAACAGGCAATAAAAGCACTGAATACAACAAAAGCGGCACAATTATGAGTCCCGCTAAAGCATACAATCCTATTTTGATATTTTTTTTTATACTTTTATCCCGTTTTTAACCCACCAAAATTAGCAAAAAGGTGGGAATAATAATTTGATTACGAAGAATTCTATCTGACAAAAATTATGAGTGTGATAATATTGGGAATCGAGTCGTCGTGCGACGATACTTCAGCCGCCGTTTTTAAAGATGATGTGATCCTTTCCAATCGCGTTGCCAATCAGGATGTTCATAAAGCCTACGGTGGTGTGGTGCCCGAGCTGGCCTCGCGCGCACATCAGCAAAATATCATTCCGGTAGTTGAGCAAGCCATCCATGATGCCGGCATACAGCGCAGCGACATCGATGCGGTGGCTTTCACCCGTGGTCCGGGTCTTATGGGCTCTCTGCTGGTAGGTACTTCCTTTGCCAAAGGCTTTGCCCTGGCCAACAAACTACCCCTTATCGAGGTGAATCACCTACATGCCCATGTGCTTGCTCATTTTATTAAGGAAGATGAGAATGATACTGACCAACCTCAGTTTCCCTTTCTTTGCCTTTTGGTATCGGGGGGTAACAGTCAAATTATTGTAGTACGCGATCACCTGGACATGGAAATCATTGGCCAGACCATTGATGATGCGGCTGGTGAAGCCTTCGATAAATGTGCCAAAATAATGGGACTCCCTTATCCGGGTGGTCCACTTATCGACAAGCTGGCCCGGGAAGGTAATCCTGAAGCTTTTCGCTTTAGTAAACCCCGAATTAAGGATTACGACTATAGCTTCAGCGGACTGAAAACATCGGTACTATATTTTCTTCGAGATGAATTAAAGAAAAACCCTGATTTTATTGAGGAGAACAAAGCCGACATCTGTGCATCCCTCCAAAAAACCATTGTCGACATATTAATGGATAAGCTTATTAAAGCGGCAGAAGACACCGGCATTACTCAGGTGGCACTGGCCGGTGGCGTATCGGCCAATTCAGGTTTGCGCGACCGACTGGGCGCCCTGGCTACCGAGAAAAAATGGGAAACCTTTATTCCCAAGTTTGCGTACACCACCGATAATGCCGCCATGATTGCCATTAACGGCTATTATAAATATTTAAAAAGTGAATTTATAGGACAAGATGCGGCACCCTTTGCCCGAACTACCTTTTAATTCAAAACAGAGTTAGACATCAGGCAAATAAACGGAACCTTTTATCAAATTATTCGGTTCTTTTCTCACAAAAGAGTGCCTAAATGTTGTTTTTTACTATTTTTGCGCACATTATTATAAGGATTGTTGTGGGAACGAAACAATACATAAAAAAGAACGGCTTTGTGGAAAAACACATCGGGGACGAAACCGTTGTGGTACCGCTGGTAGGCAGCGTGGCACAAATGGAAAAGGTGTTTTCACTCAATGAAGTAGGTTCGTTAATATACAGTAATTTAAGTGCTGCAAAAACCAACGATGAACTGTTGACATTAGTACTCAATACTTTTGACGTAAGCCCACAAACAGCCGCAGCAGACCTTAAACATTTTTTACAGGAAGCGGTTAATAAAGGGATTATTACAGTACTTTAAAAACGGGGAAGCCAATAAGAATGAGGATTAAGAAAAAATATATAAAACCGGCAATTGAGGAGCATTTTTTAGATATGGCAATCAATTTAGGAATTCAATCAGAACAACCACCGACACCTCCTGTAGAGGTTGGACCAGGATCACAATCAGTCCAATTCGAGCAACCCTACCTGAAATCAGCCCCCAATTACTCCAACCCGGCACAACAGCCCAATCCCTTTGGTGGTGATTCGCCTGATTACTCAAACATGTAGTGGATGAGCAATACACAACCAAACAAAAAATATACAATAGGGGGCATAAGATTTAACACAAACATCTTATGCCCCCTTTTTGAGTTGGATACAAAGGCCAGCAGCTACCCCTTTGCCGTAAGCAATAGCACAGAAGCCGGAGATTGGAACATGAGCATAGATGCAGCCTCGGTGATTGAGCGGCAGCACCATACAAATTGCTTTTCCGGCGTAGAAGAATTTGACAATGAGCTGCCCTATAAATGGTCAGTCGTAAAGCAGGGAAGCCACGAAGGAATTTTGGTGGAGTTTGAACAGGACGAAGGCATCCGCGAGGCCCTGGCCATCATCAATACAGCGGAACGGCAAGTTACCATTCAGCTTTGCCTGCACAAGCAACAAGCCCTGCTCATCGATCCTTTTATGCACCCCATCGGCATCCTCATACTACAATACATCGTACACTACTACGGCGGCTTTGTTATTCATGCATCCACGGTTAGCTATCATGGCAAAGGCTATCTGTTTACGGCCGTGTCGGGCACCGGCAAATCCACCATGGCAGGTTTATGGCAGGCATATGGCGCCACCATCATTAATGATGACCGCCTGATTGTGCTACCCGAAGGCAATGGGTTCTGTGCTTATAACACGCCTATGCCCTATTACCAGGATGTAAGCAAAAAAGTGCCCCTGCACAAGGCTTTTCTCATTGATCAATCGCCCACTAACTTTCTGGACAAGCAAACTGTTTTAAAGGGTACCCTGGGGCTTTTAGGCAATTGCATGCAGTTTCAGTACAACGAGGCACAGGTGCAGCAACGCCTCAACACCCTGCATAAACTAACGGAGCAAATTGGCGTATACCGCTGTGGCTTTAAACCCGATGAGGAGATTGTGAAACTAATACTCCGTGAACTTGGTTAAGCAGCAACTACAAAGCGCCCTGATGCAACTCCTGAAAGAAGGACAGCGCGTGGCCGTACCCGCCCATGGAATGAGTATGTACCCCTTGTTGCGCCCGGGCGATACACTGCTGGTTGAACCCCGGCCTCCACTGATCGGCGACATTGGGGTATTTTACCACAATGGCCTCCTGGTGGCGCATCGCTTGCTTCATCAAAAAGGCAACATCTACTATTTTAAGGGCGATGGCCTGATAATGCCTGATGCTCCCGTTGAGTCCGGCAAAGTATTGGGCACTGTAACACAATGCACACGCAAAAACAGGGCAATCAGCTGTAATACATTTTCCTTTCGCCTTTTTAAGCGATTTATTCCCTATACACACGCCTTCAGCGGACGCTTGTTTTTCTATCTGGGCAGAATCAGTCTACGGCTTCAAAATAAATAAACCGGGCATTGCTAATGAGCCCTTGCATATGCAAGGCAACATTTTTATTACTTTAGTGCCATAATCACACGTTTCCTCGAATGAACATCATCAATAAACTATCACTGAGCCATCTCCTCGAGTCCCTGCGCATTGTTTATCACAGTTCGAAAAAGTGGACACTCATCAATGCTGCCGTCACCGTGGTGCGGGGTATCGTGCCGCTGCTACTGCTCTATGTGGTAAAGCAACTGATCGATGTGGTCAGCCATCAGCTTACGGGAACTAATATTGATGCTCAGCAAATATATACCGCCATTGGATTAACAGCCGCCTTCTTTTTGCTCAATGCTATCAGCGGATCGGTGGCTGCCCTGGTGCGTGAACGACAGAGTCATTTTGTCAACGACTATGTGCAAAACATCATCCACAAAAAAACCATACACCTGGCCTACCAATACTTTGAAGATGCTAATTTTCAGGATACCTTTTACCGGGCCTTGAACGATGCAAGCTACCGGCCGGCGCGCGTATTTTACAACTTGCTACAAACCCTACAAAGCAGTCTCACCCTCATTTTGGTGGTACTGGTACTTACCAACATACACTGGGGCATGGTACCCTTGTTGGTCATTTCCGGTGCTCCTATTTTTTACTACCGCATTAGCTACACGCGCAAGCTCTACCGCTACCGACGAGAACATACGGAGGATGAGCGGCGCGTGCACTACTTCAACCGCCTGTTAACGGCTAAAGATTTTGCCAAGGAACTTCGTGTTTTTAATCTCGGTGAAACCTTTAAAAATGAGTATGAAACCTTTAAAAACGAGCTGCGTGAGAAGCAATGGTCGCTCTCCAAAACCAAAACACTGAGTGAGATATTCGTACAGCTCTTTGCCACCCTCATTCTGCTCTTCATCATTGGTTTTGTGGTGATGCAGGCCGTTAAGGGGGAAATCAGCAGCGGCTCCATGGCCATGTATTTCCTGGCACTGCAAAGGGCCTATGCCGTGCTGCAGGGACTCCTGAGTGGACTGAGTTCTCTTTATGAAGATAACCTCTTCCTCAAGAATTTCTTCGCCTTCAGAACCATGGCCCGCAGTGAAGAAAAACTTCAGGCACCCTTCCCCACACCATTGTGCGATGGCATTAGTTTCGACAAGGTGAGCTTTAAGTATCCCAACACCGAAAAGTGGGTGTTAAAAGATATCAGTCTGCACATACCAAAGGGAAAAACAATTGCTCTGGTGGGGCGTAACGGATGCGGGAAAACCACCCTGGTGAAATTGCTGTGCGGACTATATCAACCCAACGAAGGTCAAATAAAAGCAGATCAACAAGATTGGTCAAGCATTTCGCGGGAGGCACTGGCCAGGCATATTTCCGTGATTTTTCAGGATTTTATGCTGTACAATGTCAGCGCGCAGGACAATGTACGCTACGGCAATACACGCCGCAATAAAGAAGAGCGCTTTATCACCGAGGCAGCCGATAAAGCCGGTATCCACCACCTGTTTTCTGATCTGCCCCAAGGCTACAACACCCCTTTGGGCACGCTTTTTAAGGGCAGTCAGATGCTTAGCCGGGGCGAATGGCAGCGCACAGCCCTTGCTCGTTCCTTTTACAATACCGATGCCCAGCTGATCATTCTGGATGAACCCACCAGCTCACTGGACGCCTTCACCGAGGCACGGCTGATTGAGCACTTTAAAGACATTACAAAAGACAAAACCGCCATTATAGTGAGCCATCGTCTATCCACCATCAAGCTAGCTGATATTGTAGTGGTAATGCAGGATGCAGGTATTGCAGAAATAGGCACACCCGATGCACTCATGGCTCAAAAAGGCATGTACTATAATATGATTGAGTCACTGAAGTAATAAGCTGACCTTAAAGATCAGACTATTAGCGAAGTACAAAACTAACACCGCCATACACGCCCACCGAATAGGGCTGAAAACTATAATCACTATTCGCGCTCACCGAATTTAAAAAATACTTGATGCGCGGTTCAATATTGAAACGAATGCGCTTACTCAGCGGCACATCCATGCCAATGCCCAAAGAACTACTCATTACAAAAGGGCGAATGTCCCGCGTATGACCAACGGCCTCTTTATCTCCACCAGCCTCGGCATAAGCCGTGTTTCCCACCAAAATATTAGAGCTAACACCACCGGATAAAGAGAGATATGGAAAACTCTTCAGCAAGGTATAACGCGCCATTAATGGCACCTCCACATATTCCAGGGTCTGCTTAATATTACCCAGTGTTGACACAGTACCCTTCGTTGAACTGGTCACAAAACCCACATTATCTAAATTATTACCAACAGCACCCGGCATCTTACTGAGCGCTACCGAACCCATAGAATTAGTGATGTGTAAATTGGTAACCTGAGCACCCTCCGCCGTGTGAATGGGCGAGCTACTGTAGGCTTGATACATCTGCGTATTTTCCACCGACTGCCCAACACGTGCATATAACACACCGGTTTCAAAGCTCCAACGTGAAGCCGTTTTCAGACGCAGCTGCAAACCACCACCCAAAGATGTGATACCCTGCTCATTGGGTTGATTAGTGCCGGTGGAAAAAGTTTGAACCCCATCGCCCCCTGAATATTTAGAACTATAGGCAGGTGTTACTACTCCGCCAAGGATAAGGCTCGGCTTATTCCTCGTCGCGGAGACCTGTGTCGAAGCTGCATAGAGCGGGTAATACACTTTTTCCTTCTCTGCATAACGCAACTGACTACTAACAGTATATTTATCGACCAGCACCACAGCACGCTCCCCTTCCAAGGCCTGACATACGCTTACTCTGTCATTACTTATTACATTAAGTACAGGCTCCGCTGCTTCTTCCTGCACCGGTAAAATAACTGCTCCTGAGTGCTCGCTAGCATCCGCCAGGCTTGGATTCGCCACCTCCTGCATTACCGTGCTAACCACACCCTGATCATTCGCTAACAGCGGCGTACGCTCCTGATGCACAGAAGCCAAAGGCAGGGACATAACAGCATCGTTACGGAGCGCGCCCCGATCCTTGAGTAAGGCCAGCGACACGAGTACTACCGCGGCCAAACAGGCAGCTGCCAATGTACGCCACACAAGCAAGACTGAGCGCTGCTTGCGTTGCTCACCAAGACCTTTTTCAAGACCTTCCCACACATAAGCTGCCGGTGCCTCCTGATAATCAGACAGGCCTTCCTGAAACAGCGCATCGATATCTTTACCACCCTTTAACATACGGCTTGTTTTTTCTCTAACATACGATTTTCAACATTGCGCTTAAGCCATTGACGTGCCCGCGCCAGATTGGACTTAGAGGTACCCACCGACACGCCGGTTACCTCGGAAATTTCGGCATGTGTTAAACCGTCCAGCACATAGAGATTAAATACCAATTTATATTTGGGCGGCAAGTCTCCTATCATGCTCATTAGCTCCTCATGACTAAAAGCACAGTCGTAGGTATTTCTATCCTCGGGCTCAGCCAGCATGGGAAATTCATCCACCAGCACCTCGGGCTGCTTCTTGCGATACATCTCAATGACAGTATTGACCATGATGCGCCGCACCCAGCCCTCAAAAGATCCTTTAAATTGATATTGATGAATATTATTAAACACCTTAATAAAACCCTCTTGCAAACAATCTTCAGCTTCCGTCCTGTCTTTGCAATATCGCAGACACACCACGTACATCTTAGGTGCAAAAGTTTGATAGAGTTCCTTTTGCGCCTTAGCTTTTCGGTTCTGACATCCTTTTATTATAGCCTTTAGATCATTCACTGCAATCCTTTGTCATTTATTTGAGAAACGTTTTTGTATCCAATAATTGAACCAAAGATTGCCCTGTGTGCTTAAATAAATCCATCTCATACTTTCAGGTTTCGCAGGTTAGATGGAAAAGTAAACGCAGGGTTGCGTACCACAGAGAATTAGTACTTTTTTCGCACACGATCCATTTCACGCCCGGCATCTTTCATCTTGAGAGTCTCACGTTTGTCGTGTTGTTTCTTACCCTTCGCCAGGGCAATCTCAATTTTCACAAAACCACGCTCGTTAAAGAACAAACGAATCGGCACAATTGTAAGACCCGACTCTTTGGTCTTACGCTCCAGCTTTTGCAGCTCTTTCTTATTCAGCAGAAGCTTACGTTCACGCTCTGGTTGATGGTTATTAAAAGTGCCATAAAAATACTCCGACACACGCATCCCCTTGAGCCATAGCTCTCCTTTCACAAAATAACAGTAGGAGTCTACTAAGCTCGCCTTGCCCAGGCGAATGGATTTTATCTCAGTGCCAGCCAGCTGAATACCAGCCTTAAAACGCTCGATTAACTCATAGTCAAAAGTAGCTCTCTTATTTCTTATATTGATGCGTGATGATGGTAAACTCATACAGTTAAGTTACTAACAAACATAAACAATCGACTTATCAGGGAAGGCATAAGCAACACCACAAGACCAATAACAATACTTAGCCAAATGCGGTTTTCACTCGCTATTTGTTTCAGCACATGCAAGGCCTGCCAGATAAGGTAAACAACATACAAATTAATAATACCGGCAATAACAATGGTCTCCGGCACTATGGCCACAAGGCTACCTGTAATGTATAGTACTCCGGATGAATAAGCCACCAATTGAAACACCTTAATCTTATCCAGGGCGTGCCCCATCATAGCCAATGCCTTAAGCAATAAAAAATAGCTCACATATAGGCCAAAAAAACATGATGAAAAGGTAAACACCGCTTCCCGCAAAGCCAGTTGAAAATCCAGCTGCTGAAGTCCCATCAGGTAACCAATAAATACCGTAATAGTATAAATGCCAATTAGTGGAAGACTATAGTTTGTAAGAACATCATTCAGCGTTTTTCCTTCTGATAAGATAGCACTCCACTCCTTTTGAGGACTCACAGCCAAACCCTTAACTCTAACTATCAAATTTTTATACAAGCCACCTATGCTAATTGAATCTTTATCCATGCGAACGATTTTTGTTGCACCATATACTGCAAAAGTAGCAAATTTCTCCAATAGTTATAAGATACTGAGCTGAACCAACGCAAACCAAAGTCAATTAAAGACCTGTAGACACATGCTAGGCTTATGGCATAAAATGAATTGCAGCTTACTAAAGTAATAATCGCTAATTTTTCTTACTTTTGCCCATTAATATTATAATAATACAGCCTCTTGTAAAAGGTGAAC
Organism: uncultured Carboxylicivirga sp.; assembly: GCA_947491945.1. Taxonomy (GTDB): domain Bacteria; phylum Bacteroidota; class Bacteroidia; order Bacteroidales; family Marinilabiliaceae; genus Carboxylicivirga; species Carboxylicivirga longa. The sequence goes on from CANLLN010000002.1 coordinate 171,815, forward strand.
ATTAATGCGTATGGAAGAAACTTATGAGCACATCGTCTATTCAAAAAATGTTATTGAATTTGTTACGGTTGCTAAGGAATACTGCTCATTTCTAGAGTCTGCTGATAATTTTGACCGTAAAGAATTTGTTACTATTGCCACGCGCATAATTCCTCTGCTTTATATAAAAGCGGCCGTACTTCCCAAGCTAGAATTCGAATTAGAGGAAGAAATCGAAAAAACTGTTGATGCCTTAAGCTATGCTCAAATACAAGAGAGCATAAGTGCCAAACTTGGACGATTTAACGATTACCTGGAAGTGTTCACCCCCGACATGGAGCGCAGCGATTCACCCATCATAGCGTTTATCGGCGAAGACATGGCCGATATCTATCAGGACATCAAAGATTTTATTTCGGCCTACCGATTGGGCGTTACCGAGGTAATGAACGATGCAGTGGCAGCGGTGATCACTAATTTTGAATTATATTGGGGGCAGCGACTTGTAAACACCCTCCGTGCTTTGCATGCCATACTATACAGTGGCGACAGCCTGGACGAAGAAGAGGGCGAAGAAGCCTACCGCGACAACCAGCAGAAAGAAAACTGGTACAATCGTATGCAGCAAGACTGGCAAGATGAGCAGGACGATGAAACCCCGGTATTTTAAAAGTGAAGGAGATACATGGAGAAAACCATAACGAAAGAAGCACTTAGCCAATTACCTTTAAAACATTTTGAGGGCGCTGTGGATGTGGTGGAAGACGCCGCTGCCATAGACGCCTGCGTGAAGGAACTGGAACAACACACCTGCATCGGATTTGACACCGAAACCAAACCCTCCTTTCAAAAGGGCAAGATGAATCAGGTAGCCTTACTTCAGTTGGCCACACGCACCAAAGCCTACTTATTCCGACTTAATAAAACCGGTTTCCACCCGGCACTTATCCGCCTCTTGGCCAACCCCGCAGTCAAGAAGATTGGAGTGGGCATACGCGACGATATTAAAGGACTGAATCGCTTGACTACTTTTAAGGCTGGCGGTTTCGTAGAGATGCAGGAACAAGTAAAAAAGGTAGGCATTGAAGATACAAGCCTTAAAAAACTGGCCGGTCTGGTACTTAATATCCGCGTGAGCAAACGACAGCGTCTGTCTAACTGGGAGGCGCATCACCTAACCGAAGGACAAGTAATCTATGCTGCCACCGATGCTTGGGTAGCGCTGGAACTGGCCCATCAACTATCAGAGAAGTTTCCCGCTTTTAAAGCACAAACAATATAACATGACAGAAGTGATTGAAGAACGCCCGCAACTGGTGCTTAAGCAAGGAAAAGAACAAAGTCTCAACCGTTATCACCCCTGGGTGTTTTCTGGTGCCGTTAAAGGCGTAAAAGGACCCGAGCTACAAGAAGGTGATATAGTGGAAGTGCGCGACAGTATGGATAATTTTCTAGCGCTGGGACATTATATCATCGGCTCCATCGCCGTGCGAATACTCAGCTTTGAGCAACTGCCTATCAACTATTCATTCTGGAAAAGCAGAATACAGAAAGCTTATGAACTGCGCAAAGCGGTAGGCCTTATCGATAATAAAAATACCAACGCCTTTCGCCTGGTACATGGCGAGGGAGATTATCTGCCAGGCTTAATCATTGATTACTACAATGGCACTGCCGTAGTGCAGATGCATACCGTAGGTATGTATCTCGAAAAAGATAACATTGCCAAAGCATTGCAGGAAGTACTGGGTGATCGTTTACAATCCATCTTCAACAAATCCGAAGGCACCATGCCCTACAAGGCAGATATAGAAGCTGTCAATGGCTATATTTACGGCAAAAGCTCAGAAAAAATTGCTCTGGAGAACGGCCTTCAATTTAAAGTGGACTGGGAACGTGGACAAAAAACAGGCTTCTTCGTTGATCAGCGCGAGAATCGCTCACTAATAGAACACTATAGCAAAGACCGTGAGGTACTCAACATGTTTTGCTACACGGGAGGCTTCTCCTTTTATGCAATGCGAGGAGGTGCCAAATCAGTACATTCTGTCGATAGCTCGGAGCGAGCCATACAGATCACCAAAGAAAATGTGGATCTCAATTTCCCCGATGACACACGCCATGAGGCCTTTGCCGTGGATGCTTTTAAGTACCTGAATAAGATCAAAAATAAGTACGACCTGATTATTCTCGACCCACCGGCATTCGCCAAGCACGTAAACGTGGTGAAAAACGCCTTGCAGGGCTATCGCCGCCTAAATGCCAAGGCACTGGAGCAGATACGTCCCGGCGGCATACTGTTCACCTTCTCATGCTCTCAGGTAATTAGTAAAGAGCAATTCAGGACCATGGTATTTTCCGCTGCTGCACGGGCCGATCGTAAGGTTAGAATACTGCAGCAACTCACGCAACCGGCCGATCATCCGGTTGATATTTACCACCCGGAAGGAGAGTACCTCAAGGGCTTGGTTGTTTATGTTGAATAAGACTAAATGTAACGTTTTGGAATTTAAAGAATTTGGATTTTCAGATGAATTGATGGATGGCCTTGATGCTATGCGTTTTGAGAAAGCCACACCTGTTCAGGAAAAAACAATCCCCATCATAAAAGAAGGCAAAGACTTAATTGCCTGCGCACAAACCGGTACCGGTAAAACGGCGGCTTACCTTTTGCCCGTACTGGATAAACTGGTTAAGTATGGCCACAACGACATCAACGCCTTAATCCTTGTTCCAACACGTGAGCTGGCCATTCAGATTGATCAGCAGATGGAAGGTTTTGGCTATTTTCTTGATGTGTCATCAACCGCCATCTACGGTGGTAATGATTCCGGTGAATGGAACCGACAGAAAACCGCGCTAACTACCGGTGCCGATATCGTTATCGCCACGCCGGGACGCCTTATTCAGCACCTTACCATGGGCTATGTTGACATGGGCACCCTGCAGCACCTTATCCTCGATGAGGCCGACCGCATGCTTGATATGGGATTCTTCGACGACATCATGCAAGTGGTGAAACATCTGCCGGCAAAACGTCAGACACTCATGTTCTCGGCTACCATGCCCCCAAAGATCAGGGAGCTGGCCAAGAACATACTGAACGAACCCGACGAAGTGAATATCTCTATCAGTAAACCGGCCGAAGGCATTCTGCAAGCCGCCTATATGGTGTATGATACACAGAAAATACCCTTGCTGAACACTTTACTGAAGGACAAGGATCTACCGAGCATTATTATTTTTTCATCCACCAAACAGAAGGTGAAGGAAATAGCCCGTTCACTGAGTAAAAATGGATTTAACAGTGCTGCCATTAGCTCTGACCTGGAACAGGCTGAACGCGAAAATGTGCTGCGCGACTTTAAGAACCGGAATATACAAATACTGGTGGCCACCGATATTATTGCACGAGGCATCGACATTGAAAAGATTGACTTGGTAATTAACTTTGATGTACCCCGCGATGCCGAGGATTATGTGCACCGGGTGGGTCGTACTGCACGTGCGCAAACACAGGGCGTAGCCATCACCCTCATCAACGACAAGGAGGTACTGGAGTTCCATAAGATTGAACGCCTGATTGAAAAGGATGTTTATAAAATACCTTTAAACCCCGAGCTGGGGGAAGCGCCTGAATACAACCCTGAGGCACTCCTCAAGAGACGCCGAGGAAAAGGTGGCGGAGGAAAAGGCAGAGGTGGCAATAACAAGCGCAAGCCACAAAAGAAAAGAGCACCACGTAAAAACTAATATCTACCTACACCTTACCCAGAAAAAAATTCCTTACCGGCTTACTTATAAATGGAGCCGGTAGGCGATGCTTTGCTTATACCCCATAACGAACCACTCAATGATGCAATTACCTCAACTGATAGCGCAGGAGCTGAAGCTAAACCTGCAAAGTGTAGAAAATACAGTAACGCTTCTTAACGAAGGCGCTACTATCCCTTTTATCAGCCGCTACCGCAAGGAAATGACTGGCAGCCTCGACGAAGTGCAGGTAGGTGCCATCAAAGAGCGATACGATAAGCTACTGGAGATTGAGAAACGCAAGGAAACCATTCTCAAATCGATCGATGAGCAAGACAAACTGACACCTGAACTGGAAGCTGCCATCAAAGGCACTTTTAATGCCACCGAACTGGAGGATATATATTTACCCTACAAGCCCAAGCGCAAAACAAGAGCCGTTAAAGCCCGTGAAAAAGGCCTGGAGCCACTGGCTAAAATCATGATGAAACAGTACGAGCGGGACATCCAAAGTCGCGCTTCAGCCTTTATTAACGACGAGGTACAGAACAGTGAGGAAGCCTTACAGGGCGCCCGCGACATTGTTGCCGAGTGGGTGAATGAACACCAGGTAGGACGCGAGATTGTTCGTTCAGTATTTGAAAAGGAAGCCGTCATCACTTCAAAAGTTGCCAAGGGAAAAGAGGAAGAAGGCATCAAATACAAGGACTATTACGATTGGAGTGAACCCTTACGCCGCTGTCCATCCCATCGTTTCATGGCGATGCGCAGGGGCGAAAAAGAAGGCTACTTAAAACTATCCATATCGCCCGATGCTGAGAATGGGATACAGCGACTGGAGCGATTTTTTGTAAAGGGCAACAACAGCGCCTCGGAGCAGGTAGCTTTGGCCGTAAGCGATGCTTACAAGCGTTTGCTGGCACCCTCCATCGAAACCGAATTTACTAATCTATTCACGGGAAAGTCTGATGAGGAGGCCATTCGTGTATTTGCCGAGAATCTGCGTCAACTGCTGCTGGCATCTCCCTTGGGACAAAAGCGCGTGTTGGCTCTCGACCCGGGCTACCGCACCGGCTGTAAAGTGGTATGCCTCGATGCGCAGGGTAACCTACTGGAGAATACCACAATTTATCCGCATCCCCCACAAAACGACCATGAGAAAGCTGCACAGCGTGTGAAGAAACTCGTGGAAAAATACCAAATAGAAGCCATCGCCATTGGTAACGGTACAGCATCGCGCGAGACCGAAGCCTTTGCTAAAAAGCTACCTCTAAGTAATAATCCACAGATTTTTGTAGTGAGTGAAGACGGTGCATCGGTCTATTCAGCCGGCAAAGTGGCGCGTGAAGAATTTCCCGATCATGATGTGACCGTTCGCGGTGCTGTTTCCATCGGTCGTCGCCTGATGGATCCTTTGGCTGAACTGGTAAAAATCGACCCCAAATCCATTGGCGTGGGGCAGTATCAGCACGATGTGGATCAGACAGCCCTCAAAAAATCACTGGATACAGTGGTGGAATCCTGCGTTAATGCCGTTGGTGTTAACCTGAATACTGCCAGCAAGCATTTGCTCACCTACGTGTCGGGGCTCGGACCTCAGCTGGCACAAAACATCGTTAACTACCGCGCCGAAAATGGTCCTTTTGAAACGCGCGATAAACTAAAAAAAGTACCCCGCCTGGGCGCCAAGGCCTTTGAACAGGCTGCCGGTTTCCTACGCATACATAAGGCAAAAAACCCGCTTGACAATACGGCAGTTCACCCGGAGGCCTACAAAGTAGTTAAGCAAATGGCAGCCGATATGGGCTGTAAAGTCGATGATTTGATTGCCGACAAGCAACTGCGCGAAAAAATTAACCTGAAGGATTATGTGAGCGATACCATAGGTCTGCCCACCCTTAACGATATTATGAAGGAATTGGATAAGCCAGGACTGGATCCGCGCAGCGAAATCAAAACTTTCGCCTTTGCCGAAGGAATTTACAGCATCGACGACTTGCATGAAGGGATGGTATTGCCGGGGCTGGTAAGTAACATCACCAATTTTGGAGCGTTTGTGAATATAGGTGTTAAGCAAGACGGCCTGGTGCATATCTCTCAACTAGCCGATCGTTATGTGAGTGATCCTAACGATGTAGTGAAACTGCAACAACAGGTACAAGTAAAAGTACTGCAAATAGATCGCAGCAGAAACCGTATTCAACTGAGCATGCGGGATATTTAAGCAATATTTTTCAGGAAACTTAAATCACACTCTCTGTTTTTCAACCAATACTTTCCCGCTTGTCACCCTTTTTTAGCTTATGGGTGTCTGTTATCATAGACGAAGAAGAGCGTTTTTTTGAAGGTTGGCGTAAACCTTAACTTCTTCGCTACATAACCTATATAAATGCAAAAAAATGGAAGGAACCAGGGAAAGCAGAGAGCATTTATTCTCTTCATTTAACAAATGTGCCATGTACGAAAGTGGCGAGGTTGTTTACAATGCTAATAGCAAAGCACAAACGGCCTACCTTGTTAAAAAAGGCATGGTTAAACTATACAGTATTGGCGCTAAAGGCAATAAGCAAATAGTGCGCATGGTGCCTGAAGGCGAAATCATTGGGTATTATTCGCAGTTTACCAATGAGCCGGAAATTACCGGATGCGAGTGCCTGGTGAATACGGTATTGTGCGAGCTATCGGAACACAGCCTGCAGGAGGCCTTTAAAACTGATAGCAGTCTGGCACTTTCCATGCTTCGCAAAGCCTGCACAGAGATTAAAGAAACCTGTGCTTCCATTATGGATCTGAGTCAGAAAACCGTGCGCGGACGTGCGGCCAACATTTTGGTAAAACAAATGGAGCTATTCAATGTAGAAGAGGGTCACAACTTCCCTATACGCATCACCCGATCAGACATGGCCAGCTGGATTGGCACCTCTAAAGAATCGGTAAGCCGATCACTCAACGATTTTGTGCGCGAAGGACTCATTCAAATGGATCGCGACACTATCAAAATCACTAATCTAAAAGGACTTAAGCGAGTTAGTATAGTCAGCTAGCAGCAAGATTGTTCAATCACACACAGCTCATCGGATGACTACTTGTAAAAACAATCAGCCATCCGATGAGTGAGGCATGCTTGAAAATTAAACCTCCTGCATTTTACGCACCTGGCGCAAAATAATTTTTATAGGTAAAAAAGGCAGCAACTTCATTAATATCTGCTGGATAAAGGTAAGCCCGGCAGTATGGTTAATTTTTCCTTTCATCATTGCAATATAGCCCGCTTCTGCCACGCGCTGTGCCTTGGCTGTTCTCTTAAAAACAGGAGTTTTATCCATGCCCGATCGCGCGCCGAATTCGCTTTCTGTTGCACCCGGCATCAGGTTAGTAACGGTAACACCACTGCCCCGCAATTCCTCGTGCAAAGCGTTACTAAACGAAGTAACATAGGCTTTGGAAGCGAAATACACCGCCTGATAAGGTCCCGGCATACGACTCACCGTAGAAGATACATTCAGTATCCTACCGCTTCTGCGCTGCTTAAATTGCGGAAGAAACAAACGAGTGAGCAGGGTCAGTGCGGCAATATTGAGTTGAATCATCTGTAAATGAAAGGATGCATCACGACCATCGAAAGCCCCCAATCCACCAAAGCCGGCATTATTGATCAGGTAATCAACCACAATGTTTTCCTGCTGCACTTCATCGTACAAAGAGCGAACAGCCGCCATATCGCTTAGATCCTTTTCGATAACCTTAACACAGATTCCATACTCAGTCTCCAGCCTGTTTTTAAGCTCAACTAACTTATCTACACGCCGTGCCACCACAATCATATCACCACCGTGCCGGGCATGCACACAAGCCAGCTCCTTTCCTATACCTGAGGAGGCACCAGTTATCAGAGCCACACGTTTCATATTACATTTAATTTATTATCATAACATTACCTTAAGCCACTGAAGCTTCGCCTTACCATAGCCAGCACATCACCGTTAGAACGAAGCGTTCTACTTAATAAGTATTTTTACTTCGCGTGCCACTTGCTGATTGTACTCAAAGGCAAGGTTTTTATGGTTTACTAAATCCACAATGGTACCAATAAAGCACAATCCCGCTGTAAAAAAATACAATATGCCCATGCCAATATGATTCACAAAAAAGCGGTGTATACCAGCAAAGCCAAAGAAGCCCAACAAGGCCGTTAGTAAAATGGTTTGCGGGTCTTTGCGACGCCCACGATAGATTACCAAAAAGTTTTGTATCTGCTCCTCACTCATGTCTTTAATCAGTGAGTCTAAAAAAATGGCTTCTTCACCTTCCACCTCAGGTAACAGTGTGTAGATCTTACTCATAGTACAGTTAATTAATAATAGTTATATCTTTTTTTAGAATTGAATAACAACGATGTATTAGCACTAAAACCGCCAGAATAGCCAGGGGATGCATTTGCCACGAAGCCATCAATTGTCCGTGCAATAGATAGATAATAGCACGTCCTAATCCACAACCCGGGCAGAAATCAAAGCCCAGATGATTGAAAATACACAGGCTAAAATGCGTTTCTTCGCCCGGTGAAGATACGGCTAATGAAACAAGGGCAATTAACCAAAAATAAGCTTCTAAATGGGAGTTTTTATACTTGTAGGTTACTCGTTTCACACCTTATCAGTTGAATATCATCAAAAATAAGCAATTTTATAGGATGGCAATGCCCCTCAGCTACTTTTTTCACTTCCTTCCTGCGTCTGTAACTATTGGCCTATTTTGCTCATATACATTTTCTCCACGGAACGATTCTCTATAAGCACCTTACCATAGAGAACCGTTCCCAAAATACTTATTGAACGATCGACTACCGGACATATTTATTCCATAAAAAAACTCCGGAACAAAAGCTGCTCCGGAGTTTTAAGTCGCGCCATTAAGGCTGCTATTCCTTTATCCAGTTATCGTATTCAAAATCGCAGTTCACCCAATTTTTATCAATGGTGATATAGGTCTCCTGCTGCTTGGTCTTAATCCACTTATCCAGCGTTTCCTGCCGTTTATTGCCTTCCAGCATCGTTTGCAAGAGCTGATAATCTTCTTTTAGGTTGGCCCTATGCGGATCCGACTTACGTTTGAGCTTAACCAAACGAACTGTTTCTTTTCCCTTGCGCTCGTCCAACATAAAGAATGTTGGAGACATATCGCCTTCCTTCATGGTCTGCAACTGCTTATTTATATCAACAGGGATCTGCGCCAGCTCAAACTTGGAGGTTCCTGTTTGCGGATTTACCATCTGACCACCACTGGTACGAGAATCTTTATCCATTGAGAAACGCAGTGCCGCCTCTTCAAAGCTCATGGTCTCATCACTTATCAGACCACGGATTGTATCCAAACTAGTCTTTGCCTGCTCTTTCGCCTTGGCAGTCACCTTGGGCTTTAGCAAAATATGGCGACAATTAATCCGCTCGCCCTTACGATCGATCAGCTGAATAATATGATAACCAAACTCTGTTTCCACTATTTTCGATACTTTCTTTTTGTCCTGCATATTAAAGGCAACGCTGGCAAATTCCGGTACCAGACCAGAGCGCGGCATCCAGCCCAGCTCACCACCGCGGGTAGCTGTACCCTGATCCTCTGAGTAAAGCACTGCCAGGGTTGCAAAATCACGCCCTTCATTCACCTGCTTCTGAAAATCACGCAACCGCGCTTTCACACGATCAATCTCCTTTTGCTCCACCTTGGGATACAGTACAATCTGCTGAAGCTCATATTGCGTAGGAACCATGGGAAGGCTGTCCTTATCAAGATTACGGTAATAGCCTCGTATCTCAGCTGGTGTCACCTTAATATCCTTGGTAATCTCCTGCTGCATACGCTGAGTCAGCATCTGGGTGCGCACCATCTCCATTTGGTCGCGCTTAATCTGCAAGAGTGACTTATTAAAATACTCCTCCAGCTTATCTTTATCACCAATCTGCTGTATGAAAAAGTTAATGCGCTGATCCACCTGGTTCACCACTTCATTTTCACCCACCTCAACACTATCCAACTTGGCCTGATTCAAAAGCAATTTACTGATCAAAGCCTGCTCAAATAAATGACACTTCAGATCACCTGCATAGTTAGCCCCTTCGACCAGGGCTTGCTCATACTGATGTTCAATATCCGATTTAAGAATGGCATTATCGCCCACCACAGCAATTACCTCATCAATTACGTTGGTTTGGGCATTCAAACTTGTTAAAGAAAGGGAGGCTGTGACTATCAGCACACTCAACCTGATGAATCTCTTCATATTCATTTATTTGTAAATCTATTCTTTATACTTTTTATGGCGTAAGTCTACTTATATTTAGACCCAAAACCCGGCCTTAAACCATAGGCAAATGCAAACCTACATAATTTTTTGCTGCTATTATCAATAGTTTATAAGTTTTTAGCCTATCTACCCATGCCATTCTCACCCAGGGATAATGAAGGCAATTGAGAACAAATCAAGCAACAAAAAGACAGATACACACCTCTAATAAAAGGAGATGGACTTATTTTTTAATGCCTCTTCGTATAAATCTGTTTCCAACTGCTTGATGAACTTAAGCCGTTTTTTATTTAATAAGATAGCCTTAATCTTACCCTCAACAAAATCCAGCGGAGCCAGCTCATTACTTAACTTATATTCTTTAATAGATAAAAAATAATGGTATAAGGAGTCAGCCGTCTCATGATGATTGTTATAACGGATAAAGCGCTCGGGACGGTTGATGGGCTCTGGGAGTCGTTTATTGATGTTATCCATAGTCAACCAATGATCAAGAAACACCTCATAACGATGCGCATTTTGAAAACAGTAGGCTTCCAATCGCACCAGATCCTCGGCCTCATCCGACCTGTATAACTCCTTTAATTTGTCAATATTGGGAGCCGATTGGGGCACAATAACAAAAACACCTTTAATAATGGGCTCCGATAGCATAAAATTATCCTCCATCTCGGTATAATATTTTTGGATTTCGGAACCTGTAATTAACGGGCTATATTTCTGCTGCAACAGCTTTTGCTGATACTGATGAATTAACAGTGATCGACGGTATTCTTCCAGCAGCGCAGCCACATCCTTCTCCTCCGGAGTTAGATTAAGCTCGGCTTTCTTAAGCAAAAGCTCAGAGCGGATCCAGCGGTTTATATAATCCTGCGTAAAGATAATACTGTCTTCTTTTGTTAAGTTATTAGGTATGGCCTGATAAACCATTCCTTTGGTAAGTATGGTTTCTCCTATTTTCACCAGCGGTTCTTCATTAATGGAATCACCGGATTGATTACACGCTGACAGCAGTATTGACACAATCATTATTACTGTACCAGAGAGTCTTAACGCTACATTCATTTATGTTGGATATTTATAAATTCTCTGGCTAAAGTACTGCATTGTCTATTGAAAAACAAAAGTGTTCACCTGCGGCTTGTACTTATTGCGTAGCCGCTCTACCCACTGCTTTTCCAGTGCCTCCTGATAGTCAGATATTACGCGTCCGCGCACTACATCCAGCGGCTGAATATGCGAAGGTACTATTTCACCATCGGGCACAGCGTAGGGATAATCAGCGTCAATAACCTTTCCTTTGCTCTTCCAAACCAAAGCATCCAATTTGGGCTCCTCTCCTTTTAAGAAAGGACCTTTCTTTTCCAATATCCCCTCACGCATTTCCTGGTCGAGTGAGTCAAGCGACAGACCCGTATTTTTACGCAGCATCTTTTTTAATTTCTTATACACCGTCTTGGACTTACAGTAGAGTAAACGGCCCTTGAAATACTCATCCGCACGGTATTGCTCTTTATGGTTCTCATAATAGGCTGCAAGTCCAACACTATCCTCTGAAGCCTTGGTCCATATCTCTTTTTGGCTAATTTCAAAAATCAGAAGTCCGTCATGATATTCCTGCATCAAGAAACGAAAGTCAGGATAACGCTCCTCCAGCCTGCTTTTCTCATAATTAATCAAGACATCATCAGCATATGAATTCCATAATTGAGTAATCCTACCCGTTTTCGTTTCCTCAGGGCGCCCACCACTATGCATGGTGGCATAATGCATGAAATCATTAGCATTAACAACCTGATCATCAAAGCTTGCAAGTTTAAGATTAGACACACCATTCGCCTTAAACGAAGCATCGTCATAATCTAAACCATACTTACCTAAAAACATCTCAACTTTTTTCAATGCCTCTTCATTTACACGGTAATCATACTCGTTCTTCAAGCGCTCCAGCGTTGCCTTTTTCCCGGCAAAAGCCCTTTCATCCCGTTTTATCTTTTGTAATATCTCTTCACGAGCCTCTTCCAAGGGCTTTACCGGACGTACATCAAGGCGTTTAATAATATGCCATCCAAAACGCGTCATAACAGGCTTAGACATCTGCCCATTGGTCTTCAAAGCAAAGGCAGCATCGCTAAAAGCAGGCACCATCCGACCTGTACCAAACCAAGGTAATTCTCCCTTTGCATCCAGCGTTTGCCGATCGTCAGAATATTTTACTACCATATCCTCAAAAGAGGCACCGGCCTGCAGCTGTCGATAAACAGAATCGATCATAACTTTGGCCTGCTGCCGAACCGCTTCATCGGCCTGATAAGGGAAGGACCTCATGATGTGTGCCACCTTTATCTCTCCCTTATTCTTGCGTTTATTATGAACTTTAATAAGGTGATACCCAAAGCTGGTACGTGTAATATCGGAAACACTGCCAACAGGCGTGTTATAAGCTGCCTTTTCAAAAGGATACACCATCATAAAAGCCCCAAAATATCCCAGATGACCATCACTCTGCTGTGCCGACGGACACTGAGAATATTTTTTGGCCATCGACACAAAATCAGCTCCTTCGTTTAACTGTTTTTTAATAGATGCAATCGTTGTATAGGCTTTTAAGGTATCCTCCGGCGTAGGGGATGCCGGAAATTTAATTAATATATGAGAGGCTTCCACTTCGTAAAGGCTATGCTCATATGCCTCACGCACTACTTCATCAATGGCTTTTTTATCATTCAAATAAGGTTTAGCCAGCTCATTGCGATAGTAATTTAACTCATCTTTAAAAGATGTTAGCGTATCGAAGCCCTGCTGCATAGCTTCCACCACCTTTAGCTTATAATTCACAAATAATTCAAGATACTGCTGCCGACTCATCGGCTCCTGGGTAAGGGTGTTATTTTTCTCATAGATATAGTTAAACTCATCCAGGCTATAATGATTATCTCCAATGGTAAGCACTGTTTTCTCCTGAGCCGCCATGTAAAAGCAAAATGGCAACAGAAGCATAAAACTAAGGATACGATTCATTCTCTTTTTAATTTAGTAAACATATTTCAGAACGCTTGTACAAATAATTTATTGTAACTAAAATAAGCACACTGTTTCAGGCCTTGTCAAAACCTTTTTTAACACTCACTTAAAGCTTTATTAATTAAATCTTTCTAATTTTGCGCCCTGAAAAATCGAGTTGCAACATGATTACAGTTTCTGATTTAGCCATTCAATTTGGCAAAAAACCCTTATTCTCTGACGTTAACCTTAAGTTTACGCCGGGTAATTGTTATGGTCTAATTGGTGCCAACGGTGCCGGTAAATCCACTTTCCTGCGCATTATGTCCGGCGAACTGGACTCCACACGCGGTAAGGTAAAAATGGAACCGGGCGAACGCCTGTCGGTACTAAAACAGGACCATTATGCCTACGATGAATTTACCGTTTTAAACACGGTGATGATGGGCCATAAAGAGATGTGGGAGCTAATGCAGGAAAAAGATGCCCTGTATATGAAACCCGACTTCAATGAAGAAGACGGCATGAAGGCTGCCAAGCTGGAAGATGACTTTGCCGCCATGGGAGGCTGGAACGCTGAAAGCGATGCCGCTGAATTATTAAGCGGACTGGGCATTAAAGAAAATCTGCACCATCAGGAAATGAAAAACCTGACGGGTAAAGAAAAGGTGCGCGTACTTTTAGCACAGGCTTTATTTGGGAATCCTGACAACCTGCTGCTGGATGAGCCCACCAACGACCTTGACCTGGAAACCGTACTGTGGCTCGAAAACTACCTGGCCAATTTTGAAAATACAGTGATTGTTGTATCGCACGACCGTCACTTCCTCGATAATGTATGTACCGATATTGTTGATATCGACTACGGAAAAATACGCATGTTCTCGGGTAACTACTCCTTCTGGTACGAATCAAGTCAGCTGGCAGCACGTCAGCAGGCGGCGCAAAACAAGAAGGCGGAAGAGAAGAAGAAAGAACTACAGGAGTTTATCTCGCGCTTTAGTGCCAACGTGGCCAAGAGTAAGCAGACCACTAGCCGTAAAAAAATGCTTGATAAACTTAATATCACTGAAATTCAGCCATCAAACCGACGCTATCCCGGAATTATCTTCCAACCTTCGCGTCCGGCAGGCGATCAGATATTAAAAGTAGAAAACCTGAGCTATTCGATTGATGGAGAAGTAATGTTTAAAGACATCAACTTCAACATTGAGAAAGATGAAAAGGTAGTTTTTATTTCGCGTGACAACCGGGCCGTAACTGCTTTCTTTCAGATTATTAACGGCGAGAAAAAGGCAGATACAGGTAACTTTGAATGGGGACAGACGATTACAAGCGCCTATTTGCCCATGGACAACACCGAGTATTTTCAAAAGGAAGTGAAGTTATACGACTGGCTGGCTCAGTTTGCCAAGGATACCTCAGAAGATTACATGCGCAGCTTTCTGGGAAAAATGCTGTTCTCTAATGACGACATTGAGAAGAAGGCAACCGTACTGTCGGGAGGTGAGAAAATGCGTTGCATGATTGCACGTATGATGATGGAAGAGCCCAACGTGCTCATTCTGGATCACCCCACCAACCACCTTGATCTGGAATCGATTCAGGCTTTTAATAATAATATGAAAACTTTCCCAGGACAGATTCTCATGGCCTCTCACGACCACGAGTTTATTCGTACCACCTGTGGACGCGTTATTGAACTAACGCCCAATGGTACTGTCGATAAACTCATGGATTTTGAGGAGTACCTGGCCGATGAGAGCATCAAAGCTGTACGGGACAGTAAATACGCTTAGGCACACAACAAACCAATATACTACAATTTGGAGAAAAGGGGGTAAAAGTAGCTATTTACCCCTTTTTTTTGTTTTTTTGCGCCCTGAATAAAACCATAATAGTATTACCATGAAAACCATTCTTGGCTACCTCCTCACCCCAATCTTCCATCTTTATTTCGGACTGGTACTGGTCATCTTTCATTTGCCCCAGGTGCTCGCTCATAAATTATTGGGCGACCACGCACGACGCAAGGTAGTTGATGCACTCAATTTCTGCCTGGTGAAGGGGCTTCACCTAATGGGCTGCCAGATTAAATTCTCAGGCCTCGACAATTTACCCGAAGATCGTCCACTCATTATCGTATCGAACCACCAAAGCCTATACGATATACCAGCGGTGGTGCATGGTTTCAGAAAACATTATCCGAAGTTTATTTCAAAAATTGAACTGGGTAAAAACCTACCCAGCATTTCCTATAACCTAAAACATGGTAAATCGGCCCTTATTGATCGAAATAACGGTTCCCAGTCGGTGAAAGAAATATTTAAACTGGGTCGCTTAATCCAGGCCAATAACTATGCAGCCTGCATTTTCCCGGAGGGTACCAGAAGCAAAACCGGTCGTGTTAAAAAATTTATGAGTGCCGGCATCAATACCCTATTGCGTGCCGCACCCAATGCACTGATCGTTCCTTTTGTTATCGATGGGCACAGCCGTATGATGTATAAAGGAATGTTCCCCTTAAAATTTGGTGAAAAAATAAACTACACTGCCCTGTCGCCCATAGACCCCAAAGGTAAGGATGTGGAAGAATTAGTTACTGATATTCAGAAGTTAATAGAAGACAAGCTAAAGTAGTAAATTAGAACAAAGGATACTAATGTTCTAAACATCTGATATTAAAGAAGAAACGACCCTCGGGTCGTTTTTTTTATCCCTTTTATTCCCCTAACTTCGCTGCTTGAAATAATCATAAAGCCAATGAATTTATTAAAACAACATTCATTTCACATTCCGGTATTGGGCTTGGGATATACCCTCGATACACCCATCAACGTGGCACCCTACGGTATCTCGTCGGTAATATCGCTTGTGGATGATAAACTGATGGAGCAGATGCGCGAGTTTTATTGCAATAAATTTGACTTGCCATTCAAAGCCATCTCAGACAAGGTAGAGGATTTCAGAGCCAAACGCATCACACTGTACCTGAATATGGTAGATGATCTGGTGAGTGCGAAAGTTGCGGAGCTTAAAAAATCAGCTTTTGAAAAGGGCAGCGAGCTTGAAAAATATTTTAATATGCTGCCAGACTTCTCAGCCGTCAAAGAAAAGTTTAACCTGGGTGAAAAAAGTCGCCAACTTAAGAGTGAGCTTAGCACCTGGATACAAGAGCACCTGCCGGTGGGAGACATTGATGTGAACATCATGACCAAACTGGACAAGGTAAATTATAAGGATGGTGAGCAGTTGCCCATCGAATTCAATGATGCCCATGCTGCCGTTCGAGGCTTTGCCCAAAGCAAGCTTAGCTCATCGTTGGTGCTGTCGGCAGGAATGAGTCCACGGCTCTTTAGCTACCTGGAAAGATTCAAAGATTTTTTTCCGGATGCTGATGGAACGCTGAAAAAGAAAATCATCCTGAAGGTCAGTGATTTTCGTTCTGCACTGGTACAAGGAAAAATGCTGGCTGCCAAAGGACTGTGGGTATCGGAATACCGCATCGAAAGCGGTGTTAACTGCGGCGGTCATGCCTTCCCCACCAATGGCGTTCTGTTTGGTCCCATCTTAGACGAGTTCAGGAACAACCGCGACAAGCTAATAGAAACCTGTAAAAGCGCCTATGAGGCCGCATTGGGTAAAAAAAATCTTCCGGTGCCTGCCGAAACACCTGTCATGAAAGTGACGGCACAAGGTGGCGTAGGTACTAACGAGGAACATCGCCTTCTAATGGATCACTATCGCATGGACGGCGTTGGCTGGGGCACTCCCTTCCTGTTGGTACCTGAAGCCATCAGTATCGATCAGAAAACCCTTGACCTGCTAAAAAAAGCCAAGGAGAAAGACCTTTACTTCAGTGGCCTGTCACCCCTGGGTGTTCCCTTTAACAGCGTTAAATGGGCTTCCATGAGCGAACAACGCTTGGCAAATGCCGCAAAAGGACAACACGGCATGCCTTGCACTAAGCAATATTTAAAATACAACACCGAGTACACCGATAAACCAATCTGCACGGCCTCTAAGCAATACCAGAGCAAGAAACTGGCTGAACTGGAGGCTCAAAACCTACCGGAAGCAGATTATAAGCGTGCTTACGATGCTATTATCGAGAAAGAGTGCTTGTGTGTGGGATTGGGAGTTTCACTGCTTGAGTCAAAAGGGATACAGATTGGAACCAGCGATAAGGTAACAGTTTGCCCGGGACCCAACCTGGCCTATTTCTCCAACGAAATGAGTCTTAAGGACATGGTGGATCATATCTATGGTCGTAAGAATGTACTGGATGACCGCCCGCGCCCACACATGTTTATCAAGGAGCTGGGTATGTATTTGGATATTTTTAAGAATCGCTTGGAAAACTATCTGCGACAGCCGGATGATGCCAAAGAGCAAAAGCAGCTTAAAGCGTTTCAGAAAAATATTATGGACGGTGTGGCCTACTACACAAGTCTGTTTAAGGACAAAAAACAAGATGTACTAGCACAACTGGAAGAGCTACTGAATAGCTATCCGGTTATTAAGCACGATATGTAAAGAAAAGATGGGGATGTCCGGTAATTAAGCTTGACACGAGCGCTATATATTGCCGGACACCCTCTTTATATTTTAGCCCTTAGCCTATAAAGAATCTGCCAATTTTAAGGCTATTTCCACGATGCGACGGGTACGATTGCTCACCTTGTAACGCTCATCAATACGCTTACCTAGCACCCACACAATATCCTCGCCACTCAGCAGCAACCAGGCATCTTCTTTATCTTTCAAACTGTATTTTTCATCGATGAAGAAATCGCTTAGTTTCTTAAAGCCCTTCATGCCCAGCGGCACAAAGGCATCGCCCTGCTTCCATTTACGCACTAAAAGAGGAAAATCTAGTAAATCGGCATCCAAATGAATAAGGGTTGACTGACGTGAAAAGCGAAAATCATCCGGTTTCTCATACACCTTCACCTCCATCGTCAAGGCAGCCTTGGTAGTTCCTTCTTCCAACCAAAAATGCTGCACACCGATGTCTTCAATTGGCAACACCAACAGGTTATGCCGGTCTTTAATCAACCGATGGGTGCTACTAAAAAACTGTTTTCCTGATCGACCATGCAGCTGTTTTACCACTTCACCCACCACGGCTGAATTAAAACCATAAGGCCTTAAAACCTCAAACAGCAAGGAGGCGCAATGCGGATAATCATCCAGCCTTGAAATAGGAATCATCACCTTATTATCCTCTACTACTACATCCGTATCGATAAAACGCGACACCTCGCTCTCCAACAATAAAGCCGCATCGTTCAGGTGCCTCAGATTGGCCTGCATGGTCTCAAAAAAAGTTGGATTCATTTGCTCAAATACAGGAATAAGCTCGTGGCGAATTTTATTGCGCATAAACTTAGTATCATCGTTAGAGGCATCGTGCCGGTAAGCAATTTGCTGCTCGGAACAATAACGCTCAAGAACCAAACGCTTGCAGCTGAGTAAAGGACGCAACACCTTACCGTGACGATAGCGGATACCGCTTAATCCTCGTACACCTGTACCCCGAACCAGATTCAGAAAGAAGGTTTCGATGGCATCATTACCATGATGGCCGGTCACCACAGCATCAAGGCCATGCTCTGCCATCAAGGCATCAAACCAGCTATAACGCAAGTCGCGAGCTGCCATCTCAATGGACACCTTATACCGTGAAGCATAGCCCGTGGTGTCAAAACGGCGGGTGTGCAAGGGAATGGCGCGGGCTTGACAAAAACTAGTGACCAGTTGCTCATCAGCATCAGACTCCTGACCACGAAGCTGAAAGTTGCAGTGTGCTGCCACCACAGAATAACCAGCATCGGCAAGCACATTGAGCAAAGCCATTGAGTCGGCACCGCCGCTGGTGGCCACCAGTAACTTATCGTGTGACGATGCTCCACAGCGTGCCGTCATCACTTTTCTAATTGCTTCTGTATCGAGGATTTGCATTGTATCAGGGTTTAATATTAAACACTTTCATAATGGCCGATGCTTTTAGCAGGCATTCGTCATATTCTTTCTGTGCATCGGATTGATTCGTAATAGCTCCCCCCACCATAAAGGAAGCACACTGCTTCTTGCGATTATATAGAACACTGCGAATCACTACATTAAAATCAAAATCACCGTTGGGTGAGACATAGCCCACAGCTCCGCTATAGAGTCCCCGCCGGCTTTTCTCATATTTTTCAATCAGCTGCATGGCACTAATTTTTGGCGCCCCAGTCATGGATCCCATGGGAAAAGAGGCTTTGATGGCATCTAGCCATGTTTTTCCCTCATCCAACTCTGCCGATATGGTAGATATCATCTGATGAACCTGGCGAAAGGAGTAAATGCCGCACAGCTCGTCCACCTTAACCGTCCCTCGAGCCGCTACCTGCGACAGATCGTTACGTACCAGGTCGCAGATCATAATATTTTCTGCCCTTTCCTTCTCTGACTGCAAGAGATATTCCTTATTGCCTTTATCGATTAAAGGATTGGAATGACGGGGCGAAGTGCCTTTTATGGGTTGCGAAACAAGGCGGCAGCCCTCCTTCTTCAAGTAACGCTCGGGCGAAGCTCCCATTAAAAATTTATCGTGGCACTTGACAAAAGCGGAAAATGGCGTGGGCGATATTTCCCTTAGGCGCTGATACACCCAATGGGGCTCAGTATCAAGGTGCTGAATAAAGAACTCCATACAATAATTCAGCTCATAAATATCTCCCCGCTGAATGTGCCATAATATTTGCTCAATAGCCTCAAGGTATTCAGCATGCGAAACCTGCTGATTTAATTTCAGATTGACCGGCAGCTCACCAGCGGGACGATAAGGCATCAAGGAATCGATGTAAGCTAATACCGATGCTTCATCATCTTCAGGTTCTGAATAACTCACCTGCCACTTATCGCCATCGTACAAGAAGAGATAGCGCGGACGAAAGAAGTTAAGCACCGGCATCCCGATACGATCAGGTAACTGGGAGCTGAGATCCTCCAACTCATTTTTTAAGTCGTAGGACAGGAATCCCAACAGCCAATCATTGTGCTGATGATGGAAGGAATGAAGCTGATGAAAATCCTGACAAGGAGGCTCAAGTGCCTGTAGGCCGGCAATAAAATCATAATGCCGCTTACCCTGCTGATGGCCCCTTGCTTTAAAACCATTGCTATCCAACACTACAGCGTGCCCTTCACCGATAGAAGCCTGACACAACTGCTGCTTGAATAATTCACCATCTTCGGGATGAATATCGAGGTATTTACGCATTTTGCAAAAGTAGGAAAAAATGAGTTAAGTATTTTCCAACAGTGCAGCTCCCAGGGAGCACACTTAGCTATCACAAAATCTCTTAATTCCGCCAATTAAGCTAACACCTCAAAGATGATTCCGGAGGGACTTCATATGCATAACACTCTACCAAAAAGAGCACACCAGGGATGATGTGCTCTTTCTTGGATATGAACAAGTTGGATTACTCCACCAACGATACTTCTTTAATAATCTGGGCTCCCTGATCAATGGCCTTCTCATTCATCGGAATAAGATGGTGGTGACGCTCTGGCAGGGATTTCTTCAGGCCGGCTATTACATTCTCCATTTTCACCAACGGCTTCACCTTCAGGTAGGCACCCAACACAATCATGTTAAAGGTTTTAACAGCGTGCATACGAGCCGCCTCTTCGGTGGCATCCACGCGGAAAATATTGATATCGGTGCGTTCGGGATGACGTGTGATACCATTACCATCGTAAATTAGGGTACCCCCCGGCTTCACATCCTTCTCAAATTTATCCATCGACTGCTGATTAAGAATGATGGCCGTATCGTATTCGTGCAGGATGGGTGAGCTGATACGCTCGTCGCTTAAGATAACCGTTACATTGGCTGTACCTCCGCGCATCTCTGGGCCGTAAGCGGGCATCCATGACACTTCCATATCTTGCATCACACCCGAGTAAGCCAGTATTTTACCCATTGAGAGCACACCCTGACCACCAAATCCGGCTATAATTATTTCTTCTTTCATTTCTTAAAATTTTAAAAAATTAAACCGAACTACTCGTTTTTCATATCACCCAAGGGGTAATAGGGAAACATATTTTCTTCCATCCACTCGTTGGCTTTAGTAGGTGTCATCTTCCAACCTGAGCTACAGGTTGATACCACCTCTACCAGCGAAGTACCCTTGTTGGCCGCCTGATTCTCAAAGGCCTTCCGCAAAGCTTTTTTGGTTTTGCGTACGTTGGCAGCCGTGTGCACCGACTGACGTGTAACGTAACAGGTACCGGGCAGCTGAGCCAGCAGTTCTGAAATCTTAATAGGCGCTCCATCGTGGCTTACATCCCGTCCGGCAGGACAGGTAGAAGCCGGCATACCGGGCAGCGTAGTAGGGGCCATCTGGCCACCTGTCATACCATAGATACCGTTATTGATAAACACCATCACAATGTTTTCGCCACGGTTACAAGCGTGAATGGTTTCGGCGGTACCAATGGCAGCCAAGTCACCATCTCCCTGATAGGAGAAAACATATTTTTCGGGCATCAAACGCTTAACAGCAGTTGCGAGGGCAGGCGCACGACCGTGAGCGGCTTCCTGCCAATCGATTTCCAGGTAATTGTAGGCCAGTACAGAACATCCAACAGGTGCAATACCAATTGTCGTTTCCTGTATTCCCATTTCTTCAATTACCTCAGCAATTAATTTATGCACTGTACCATGGCTACATCCGGGGCAGTAGTGCATCACATTATCGGTAAGAACATCAGTCTTTTTGTAGATGATGTTTTCAGGTTTTATAATTGTGTTTATATCTGACATTGCTTATCCTCCAATTAATTTTTGCTCCAAGGCTTCCACCACTTCACCGGGTGAATGCACGGCACCACCAAAACGACCAAAATGCTCGACGGGCACAGCTCCGTTAACAGCTAGTTTTACATCTTCAACCATTTGACCGGCGCTCATCTCCACCGATAGCATACCTTTTACCTGCTTAGCATATTTCTGCAATTGCTCTACCGGGAATGGATATAAAGTAATGGGACGTAACATCCCCACCTTAATGCCCTTCTCGCGGGCCAGCTCAACGGATTTTTGACAAATACGTGCACTTGAGCCATAGGCAATAATCAGATATTCGGCATCCTCGCACAGTACCTCTTCAAACAGCACCTCGCTGGCTTCGACCTGCTGATATTTATTTTGCAACTTATGGTTAAAGGCCTCCTGTACCGAAGATTCGAGTTGCACAGAGGTAATGATATTACGGCCACGATCCTTTTTCTTACCGGTGGTAGCCCAAGGATGGTTTTCCTCGATATACTCACTGGTCCATCGTGGTTTAAACTCTTTTAACTCTACTTTCTCCATCATCTGGCCAATTACACCATCTGACAGAATCATAACAGGATTACGATATTTAAAGGCCAAGTCAAAGGCTGTCTCTACAAAATCGGCCATTTCCTGCACGGAAGCCGGGGCTAAGGTGATTAACTTATAATCGCCATGTCCGCCCCCTTTCACCGACTGGAAATAATCGGACTGAGCCGGCTGTATCGTACCCAGTCCAGGGCCTCCACGCACCACATTAACCACCACGCAGGGCAACTCGGCACCAGCCAGATAAGTTAAGCCTTCCTGCATCAAACTCACACCCGGACTTGATGAAGAAGTCATTACGCGCTTGCCGCAACCGGCACCGCCATATACCATATTAATTGATGCTATTTCACTTTCGGCCTGCAGTACAACCATCCCGGTCGTCTCCCAGGGCTTCTCGGCCATCAGCGTTTCCATCACCTCCGATTGCGGAGTAATGGGGTAACCGAAGTAACCATCCACACCAGCACGGATAGCGGCTTCAGCAATCGCCTCATTGCCTTTCATTAATTTCAGTTCTCTCATCTGTAACTAAATTTCCTTTATGAGTTTTACATTAAGCAGTTGCACCTGCCTTAGCGCGATAAACAGTGATACAAGTGTCGGGACAAACAATCCCGCAATTAGCACAACCAATGCAGTTGTCAGGATGCGCCATGTAGGCATAATGATATCCTTTGCCATTAACTTCGGCAGCTAATTCTATTACTTTTGTGGGACAAGCAGTTACACAAACGCCACAGCCTTTGCATTTTACCTCGTCAACCACAATTGCACCTTTTGCTTTTGCCATATTATTGAGTCTTTATTAGTTGTTACAAATTTATACTTATCCTTCGATTTTCTATATGACGACCATCAGTATTCACTTGTTTATAAAGGATATAAACAAGCTTACAACTTATCACCAATTACCTGAAACTATGGATTATCCGCATGAAAAGCTTCCAGTCGTTTACGAAGATCATCGAAGCGCTCAGGGCCTGTTTGAGACACACAAGCACGCAAGCCATCCTGCTGACTACCAGTCTTTCCCAGGGTAATAGCACTAATGCCATAATAAAGCAGCTTTTCAAGCAATTGACCGCCTTTTAAATTTTTATACGATACCGTAAAGTAAAAACCATCAGCAAGGGGCTGATCAATATCCTTATCGTAGGTAAGATGAAAGCCATTCTCCAAAAATAAACTTTTCATCACCCTACCCCGCTCCTGATACGCTTTTACATCAGCCAGAAAGTTAAACTGCCCGTCGTTGGCCGCCTTAAGCAAGGCTGCCAATGCATATTGCGCCGAATGACAAGTACCTGACGACAATGCATAGAGCACACGGGTCACCAGCACCTGACCATAGGCTGCCACACCAAAGCGCTCCTTCAGATGATCGTAACGCCGCTTATACAATGCATTTGACATACACGTAATGCTAATGCGCTGCCCGGCGTAACTAAAAGCCTTGGAACTGGAGATTAGTAAGACGTAATTATCGGTATAGTTCCCTACGGACACCTGATAGGGCGCCTCAAAAGGCTTGGACAAATCCTGCCTGAAATCCATGGCGAAATAGGCCAGGTCTTCAATCACCACCACATCGTATTGGGTGGCCAGCTCACCGATTATCTTTAATTCGAGCTCGGTAAAACACACCCAACTGGGGTTATTGGGATTGGAGTATATTACCGCAGCAATTTTTCCGCTTTTGAAATACGCTTCCAGTTTATCGCGCAAGGCCTCTCCCCGGTAGTTATATACATCAAAGGAGTCGTATTGATACCCCAGCACATCGAGCTGCTGCTTCTGCACCGGAAAACCCGGATCGATAAAAAGCAACGTATCCCGCTCTTTATGAAGCTGACCGCACACCAGGAAATTGGCATAGGAGCCCTGCATGGAACCCACTGTAGGCACGCAACATTCGGGTGCGATATCCAGATTCAGAAAGGCTTTGACAAAACGACTGGCCTCTTCCTTCAGTGGCTTAATACCATCCAGCATCGGATACTTTGATGCCACTCCTTTTTTGAGGGCCTCAATTTCGGCATTGGTGGCAATATGGGACGGCTCAAGGCCGGGAACGCCCATTTCCATACGAATAAATTGCTCACCACTCTCCTCTTCAATATCGTTCACTATGGAAACAACCTCGCGGATTGTGGCCTGGTTCAAATCCTCAATTTGATATTTGCTTAACACCCGATCAACAATGCCTGCGTCGATGGGCGTGTTTCTATTTGCTTGCATGGGACTTTTCTTTAAACAGTTGTAAACTCAGCCGCAAGGCCTAAAATTGAAAAGGGCAATACGCAAGTATCACCCTTTCCTGATGTTTATCTTTAAAAGCCAAACTCTTTAACAAGTCCTTCGATCCACTTATCGAGACGCTCACCCGTCTTATCGGCTTCGTTATCTTCATCCAGCGGAAGACCGAGGAACTGACCCTCTTTAATACCCTCCGACTCCTCGTATGTATAGCCTTCCGTAGCACAAAAGCCCAATACCTCAGCACCGGTATTTTCCAAGCGCTCATACATCCAGCCCAAGGCATCAACAAAATGCTGCGGATACTGAACGTGATCACCCAAACCATACATGGCCACCTTTTTACCCTGCCATTTCACCTTATCAAAATGGGTGACAAACACATCCCAATCGGTGTCTTTATGCTCGGAGTTCCAATTGATCTTACCAATGGTAGACATCCCAAAAATTAATTTATCGAAGCGCTCAAGAGCAGCCTCATCGGTTTTCTTAACCGGTATCAGCTCCACCTTATCGGCACCCAGTTTATCTTGGATCAGGCGTGCCACTTTTTCCACACTGCCCAATTCTGGACCATAAAAAACACCAATTTTTGACATAGTAAATCTTTTAACAATAGGTTTATGTAAGTTCAAATATGCTTTTTTTACCCGATATATGCAAGCTACTGCTTGCCTGTACCGCCCTTATTCCCTGCGATGGCAAGCAACACACCCAATACAATACCCAACAAGGCAGCAAATAGCACACGATATTCTGCAGGCATTAAAAAAGTAAAGGTGTGAGCGGGAATCCAAAAGAAGGGAATCGTTTTTTTAAATACAAAATGCCATTGCTTGTGCCAATCCATATCCTTGAGAATAGCACCAAAAGCAATGGGTTTTACTAGGCATTGTAAACGGCCTCCATGTTGAATAATATGAGTGTCGGTAATGCGATGCAAAGTCATCATAAGGGGTGCGTAAATTAGATTCATAGCTACACTAATACTCAATGCCACATATAATTTAGTCATGGTAAAGGGCTGAGACATCACCTCACGGGCACTTTCCAGACCCATTTTATAAAGAAAAACAGGGACACCGGCAGCAAAGACCACAAAGGCCAGCTTAATAGTGACACCCAACAAGCCCCATATTACCGCCCTTGACAACAGGCCAAACCCCTTTACTGAGTAGCTACCTGAAGCGATGCGTAAACCGATAACCTCACCCAGGGTGGCCAGCACGGCAAACTTTATAAAACTCATAATCAGCGGGTGGTGAAGATTGAATCGCGTGTAGGCATCAAACACGGATGCATTGATAAAGAACGGCAGGAAGAAGATGATCAGCGCTCCGCTAAACAAGATATCGTTTGATAATTGACGATTCATTTTTAAGGATTTTCGACACAGCAAGGCTGTTGTTCTACAATCTGTTATTACCATCCCCAAATTCCATCCTACAAAAACAACAGTATCCCTTATTGAACAATAGTTTCAAGTCACTATCAATCCATAAGTCATTACAAAAATAATAGCTTTTAGAAAGAATATATGATCGTGTATTATGATTTACGTCAAGTTTGACAAAATAGCCATACTACCATCGCAGCCAAGGCATACGTGAACAAAAAAAGCCGACCTTCCTTTGAAGCGCCGACTCTTTCATCATTATCAATACACAAACAGTTAGTTCTGAATCCGCACACGGGCATCCACAGCAATCACCTGATCACCTTCACCCAGGAGCGGATTTATATCCATTTCTTTAATTTCAGGCGCATGAACCAAAAGTGCCGAGAGACGCGCAATCACGTCGGCATATTTATCCTCATTAATACCTTTTTGTCCGCGCACACCTTCTATCATCTTATAACTCTTCAGGTTTTTTATCATTTGCAGTGCCTCGTTATGATTGATGGGTGCCAGCGCCGCACTCACATCTCTGAGCACTTCAATAAAAATGCCTCCCATACCACAAAGCACCATGTGCCCAAATCCTGGCTCATAGGTAGCCCCCACAAACAGCTCCTTACCACTAATCATCGGCTGAATCATAACTCCCGTTGCATCCTTCAAATTCATCATACGCTCAAATTCGGCCTGCAGCTGCGCATCAGAATCAACATTCAGCACTACACCACCCACATCGGATTTGTGCACTGGGCCTACGACCTTCATCACCACCGGATACTGCACCTCGCGCATGGTAGCCAGCAAATCTTCAACACGATCACTTACAAATTCCTTTACCCTTGCCACACCGGCCATATCCAGGAGCTGCTGCACAATCCCCGGGCTTGCATACCCATCAGGCTGTGCTGTTATCAGCTGTCGCAATGCTGCAACATCAATATCATCGGTAACGGGCAGTTCTGAAGGATCAGGGGTCTTATACACTTTGCATAGCGCCTTCCCAAACAAGACCTCATCGGGAAAATTAACATTACCCATACCGATAAAATCCTCAATATCCTCCTTTACATTTACCACAGAAGGCAAGATGGGATAAATAGGCTTCTTACAGCTTCTCATCTTACCATGAAGCACCTTGTACACCTCACCATTATTAAACAAACCGGGGCTACCAAAAATAACCGCCATGGCATCAATACCCTCAAAGTCGTGCTCGCAGGCATCGATGATGTGCCCCAGCTGCTCCGCTGTTCCGGTAGCCAGGAAATCAATGGGATTGGCCACACTCGATCCCGGATACAACTTCTCAAGCAAAGCCTCGGCCTTAGGCCCTTCAATGGCGGGCACGTGAAGCCCTCCGTTGGATAAAGCATCGGTAAGCATTACCGCCGGACCACCTGCATGAGTAATCACCGCAATATTTTTCCCTTTAAGGGGCGACAGCATAAAAACAGCAGCCACATTGGCCAGCTCCTCACGCCCGTGACAACGCACAATACCCGCCTTCTGAAACAAGGCATCCACGGCCAGATCACTGCTTGCCAAGGCGCCCGTATGGCTTGAGGCGGCACGACTACCGGCCTCAGAGTTCCCGGCCTTAACGGCGGCTATGCGGCATCCTTTGCGTATTAGCGAAGCAGCATGCTTCAATAATTTCTGCGGCTTATTTACGCTCTCCAGGTAAAGTAGCTTTATCTTTGAACTCTTTCCTTCTTCATAACTCTCGTCGAGATACTCAAGTACTTCTTCAACCCCCGTCTGAGCACTATTGCCTACCGAGTAAACACTATTAAACTTAAGACCCTTGGCCACACCCGCTTCAATAATAAATACAGCCGTTGCACCGGAGCCAGAGATAAAATCTGCGCCCTGAGGCTCGAGTGCCGGAATGGGCGTCGTAAATACACTACTATGATTGGTATTGAGCATCCCCACACAGTTAGGGCCTATCAGGCAGCCACCCACAGCATTAACCGTTTCCACTACCTGACACTCCAGGGCTGCTCCTTCTTCATTTTCCTCACTAAATCCGGCTGATATAATAATAAATGCCTTGGTACCTTTTTCTTTGGCCAACACCTCTACCGTCTGCGGACAAAACCTGGCCGCAATGGCCAAAACAGCCAAATCAATCTGATCCGGCAAATCAGCCACATCGCGATAAGACGGTAAGCCCTGCACTTCGTCACTCTTTAGATTGGTAACATAGAGCTTGCCCTTATAATTACCATCCACTATGTTTTTGAGAATTTTACCTCCAGGCTTGGTCACATCTTCAGATGCCCCCACCACCACAATACTTTTTGGATTAAGCAGTTGTTCGTTTATCATTAGTATGTCTGTTTTAAATGCCGGCACCTAATTTGTATTTTGGTTATGAAAGAAAATCACACTTTTACATGATGAAAATCATAAGCTCCTAAAACCCACTACTGCACAAGAACATCAACACACCTCATAAACAAGCTACACAAAAAAGGTAACAATTTGTAACTAGCACAAATTTACACGAATGATTAAACTTTCAAACTCCGGGCTTATCTTTTTTTCTTATTTTTAAGCAATCTAAAGAGCCCACAATGAAACATCACGAAACAGATAGCATAATTGATAATCAAATCTTTACAAGAGATAAACTCAGCTACCTACTAGGACTTAGTAATGAGGAGCGGGATTATTTTCTGAGAGCTGTAGGCAAACGATACACGGCACTACTGGGCACTAAGGTTTTTTTCAGAGGTCTTGTTGAGTTTTCTAATTTCTGCACCAAAGACTGCTATTATTGCGGCATACGAAAAAGCAACACACATACAGATCGCTACGACATTGATGATAAAGCCATTGTTGAAGCCGCTGTGTTTGCTCATGAAAACAAATACGGATCGCTGGTATTACAGGCAGGAGAGCGGAGTGATAAGGCTTTTACAGAACGCATAAGTAAACTATTGCAGACCATAAAACAAGCCACTAATGGTGAACTGGGCATCACCCTATCGCTGGGTGAGCAAAGCGCCGAAACCTATCAGGAATGGTTTAATGCCGGCGCCCATCGCTACCTACTACGAATAGAAAGCTCCAAGCCCGAACTGTACTACAAAATACATCCCCGGGATGAAAAACATGATTTCGACCGACGCCTTAACTGCCTGCACACTTTGCAAGACACAGGATATCAGACCGGCACCGGGGTGATGATCGGACTCCCCTTTCAGACCTACGAGGACCTGGCCGATGACCTGCTGTTTTTCAAAGACATGAATATCGACATGGTGGGCATGGGACCCTATATTGAACACAGCGACACACCGCTTTACCAATATCGACATCAGCTATGGCCGCTACAGCGACGATTTGAGGTGGCCTTAAACATGATCGCAACATTGCGCCTACTTATGCCCGATATTAACATAGCCGCGGCCACAGCCCTGCAAGCCATCGATCCCATGGGACGGGAAAAGGCGCTGCGCTATGGTGCCAATGTGATTATGCCCAACATTACTCCCACCCTCCACCGGAAAGACTACAGCCTGTACCAAAATAAACCCTGCACCGATGAGGGTGCCGAGGACTGCGCCAACTGCCTGAGCATGCGTGTGGAGATGGCTGGTCGCCAAGTGGGTTTTGATGAGTGGGGCGATTCGCAGCATTATTTCAAACGCATAAAAAAAGGGTAACAGCCCCAATGCCGTTACCCTAATTTTTTTGCCCACAAATTAATTCTTTACAGAACGATGCTTAACAAGCCTCAACACTGAAAGTGAGTTCTGAAAATTTCATTTTAAAAAGATTTCTTCGAAACGACTCTTTATAAGAACCTTGCAATAGAAAGCCATCCTTAGTAGTACTAACGCTTGCCACGTCGATAATTAGGATTTTGCGCCCCTCGCTTCTTATTACGATTGGCAAAAAACTCCTGCTTCTTACGCTGTTTTTCCTTTTCAAACTCCTTCTTCTCCTCCTTATTCATGGGCTTATCAGTCTGCGGATAAGGATTGTCGCGCACCACCTCAATCTTCTTATTGATCAGCTTCTCAATATCGCGCACATAAGCATTCTCCTCCGGCTCACACAAAGCGATGGCTACCCCTTCTTCGCCGGCTCTTCCACAGCGACCGATGCGATGCACATAAGTCTCCGACTCATTGGGGATATCATAGTTAATGACGTACCGCAACTTATCGATGTCAATACCCCGCGCCGCAATATCAGTAGCTACCAACACCCTGATATTTCCTTCTTTAAAAGCCTTCAAGGCCTTCTGACGCTGATTCTGACTTTTCTCGCCATGAATGGCTGCGCTCTCTATCTTTTTTTGCTTCAGGTTACGCACAATACGGTCGGCACCGTGCTTAGTGCGCGAAAACAAAAGTACCTGATCCATGCTTTCATCCTTAAGGATATGCAATAACAGATTCTTCTTCGTATCCTTATTGGTGGTATAAAGCTTCTGCGTAATGGTTTCGGCCGTTGACGAAACAGGATTGACCGTTACCTTTTTAGGCTTTCGCAATATCTGCTGCGAGAGGGTCAGTATTTTGGGTGGCATGGTCGCCGAGAAGAATAACGACTGACGCTCAGCCGGTAGTTTCGCCAGCAGCTTTTTAATATCATGAATAAATCCCATATCAAGCATGCGATCCGCCTCATCCAACACAAAGTACTGAATATCGCGCAGACTAATTATGCCCTGATCCATCAGGTCGAGCAGACGGCCGGGTGTTGCTACCAACACATCCACCCCTTTGCGCAGGTTACGCACCTGCGAGGTTTGCGGCACACCCCCGAAAATTACAGTATTTCTCACCTGCGTGTATTTACCATACACTGTAAAACTCTCTCCAATCTGAATGGCTAGCTCACGCGTTGGCGTTACCACAAGAGCACGTATCTTGTGCTTGCCCACCGGCGGCTTTTCATAGATCAAATGCTGAATAATGGGAATGGCAAAGGCAGCTGTTTTGCCGGTGCCGGTCTGTGCGCTACCCAACACATCTTCACGGTCGAGCACCAGTGGAATGGCTGCTGCCTGTATGGAGGTGGCTGCAGTATATTTTTCATCCTTTAAGGCCTTGAGAATAGCCGGATGCAACTTCAAATCTTCAAATTTCATACTTTATTTTTCCATTTATAATAACCTAAGCGCAATGGAAACATTGGAAGGATAGGCATCATAACCGCCTGGTGGGCAAAGTGTTTTAAGTAGTTATCATGAACTTTAATACCCGAATGTTCTATATCGCCAAGTGTTGTGCCCCAACGGAACACACCGCAAAAGTACTCAAAAAAAATTAGAGTGCGGAAGACGGCCGACTAAGTTACTTACAAAGAAGATTATGAAATCATCTGATGAATACGTGAAATAGCCCGACATGCACGTAGCCGGGCCTTATGCTACAACTACACGGTATCAATATTTTAATTCCTTAAACTCAACATCATCGTAGTCCCACTGCATCACATTGGCAATAGTTGGAATAACATGCTTTGCCATTTTTAGCTGTCCCCGGTAAGAAGGATGATAATCGGAACCCAGATCGCTTGACTTATTCAACAAGACAGTAGGGATACCGATAAAGAAGATGGCCTTATCGCCTCCAACGAGGCGGCAGTTTTCAACCACCTCTTTTACACTCGAATAAGCAGGTTCATCGAGCATGGGTCCGTTGAGGCAAAAAATAGGAATACTGCCATAGTTTTTTCGTATCCGGCGAATAAATTTCATGTAAGTATCTACAAACACGGCCTTATCGGGACGTAAACCTGTTGAGTAATCATTGGTTCCCAGATTTATCACTACCGCATCGGGTTGCCACTCAGAAAAATCCCACCCTGTGCTTGCATCCATATCCAAAACCTGATGATAACGCTGTGGCATGGTGGCCAAAGTAGTAGATACTTTCTTTTTATCACCATAGTTGCGCACAACACCCAAACCCGAGTGCGCAGTTACATAACACTCCGCATCAAAGGCTCTGCTCACAATAAAGGCATAGGACTTGTTTACATTCTCTGTTTTGGGCAAAAAATCCTCTTCCGGACGCTCTCCTTCGGTGCCATACCCACAGGTAATGGAGTTACCAATAAATTCGATTCGACGCGCACCAAAGGGATTATATACATCCATGCGCTCCTTCCCGCCGATGCGCACTCCTTTGAAAATCGCGGTTCCCATCTCTCCTTCCGTACGCTTTTGAAGGCGACAGGTATGCCAACCATTGCCTTTAATGTTAGCAATGCCATATATAGTATCGTTAGGTGCATGCACAACTTCGTGCAGCTTATCATCGATAAAAACATTAAAGTAATTGCGCGCTCCGCCTTCTATCACAAACGACAGCTGCTTACCTGTAAATTGAAAATATATAGACGTACCAGGCCAATCATATCGTACCGCCTTGGGATTTGTAAAATCGAAGCGCCCCGAATAAACAAAGGCCTTATTATCGGCGTCTACTTGCTTTTGCCCCTGCACACTCATGGCCGAACCAATTAAAATCATTCCAACTATTAAACTTATTAGTACTCGCATAACATTATTTTTTTAAAAAAAGGACCTACCAGCAAGGGGCAAGTCCTAAGATTTAGTAATTATTTAAAACCATGGTATACCCCATTTCGCTGTTAAAATTTTCATCAAAATGCTCATTTACGAGTAGTAACATCGCTTTTCTTCCATTTTCGACTTCAATCTGTTTGCAATTGAGGTTACTTATGACATTCTATTTAATATTTTACTAGCTTAAGGGTTTTGATACCCAATTGCGTTTGCAACATTAATATATATATCCCTCGTGTTAGTTTTGAAGCAGGTATAAAGTACTCGTAATCGCCCGCTGCACGCTGTGAATTATCCAAAACCATTAATTCTACACCATTCAAACCATACACAACCAAACGCACAGATGTTAAACCCGGAACACTAACTTCTACTCTTTCTAAATGATTACTTAATTGAGTTGAACAACTCAACTTCAAAAGATCCTCTATATTATCACCAATGTTTGTGGCACCAATACTAAACGTCCTTATTTCAGACCAGGTTGTATATAAGTTAGCCCCATAGTTAGCTCGAGCACGAAGGTAATACGTCTTAGAACCTAAATCTTCGAATACTCCTTTATATGTAAAAGCTTCAAGGCTTAGCACTTTCAGTCCAATCTCAGGAAAATGAAGCTCCTCACTCAACTCAAGAGTATAAGACGATGCCAGATTACTCCCTTCTATCAAAACCTCTACCGAATTATCTTCGAACACTTCCTTCTCCATCGGCGAAATAATTCGTGGCACATCAGGCACTCCTTCGATCGTTGAAAAGGCAATTACTTCACTCCACCCTGACATCACATCAGAAAAATCACCTTTAACCCTAAGGTAATAAGTTGAGTATGGTAACAACACCTTTTCGGGCATGACTAATGATGCCGCCATTAACCCATTTTTTTCAAATAGAATAGATGTAAAATCACTAGTCTCAGCAATCTGAACGGTATATATACCTCCCATAGTCGCATTATTCCAATTAATAGTTGGTGTTAGTGATACTTCTGTGGCGTTATTAACCGGCGAGCTGATTATAGTCGGTGAGGCATTTGCCATTGTAAACGAGCGAACTTCAGACAACTCATCACCAGCCCCCAACACGCGTGATTTTATGCGCCAATAATATATTTCGCCTACCTTTGGAGCAATCGTTGAAATATCAAATTGCGTTTCCAACAACTCTCGCTTATATAAAATATCTGTAAAAGCCTCATCCTTTGCCACCTCAAGCACATAGCTTATCACTTCTGCACTATTTTGCCATCGAAACAACTTAGCCAATTGCACTTCTTCCTTGTTAACAGGCTCTATTAATTGCGATGGCTGATTACTCCCAATTGTACCATCTAGCAATACTGGTGGATACTCATTACCAAAGCGATCGAGCACCGCAACCGCAAAAACATGTGTCTCTAATAACTCTGTATAAGATGAAAGATCAAAACTTTTTTGATAACTTACACCTAATAAATTTTGCGCACACACTAAATTAGTAACTGTTGATAATTCAGTTTTTGGCAAAGCATAAACAGTATACCTAACATTCGTTTCTGTAGATTCCCACATCAGTTTACCCTCCTCTATACGAAGATTACTTGACAAACTTCTGTCAGCAGCCGACTTCCAATTAATAGCTGGCACCAAAGCCTCGTACTTAAACTCATTTGCTTTAAGGTAATCGACAAAGCCAGCTTTACTAAAATTATCGGTTCGATAAAATACACTACCTGGCGCACCCATTTTATCGGCCTGTCTGTTTACCTGTATCTGCATTCCATATTCAGAAGCCGTATTTTTAAGCTGAGGATTGCTTTTCATTGCCAAATATTCCAACATTGACATACCGTTTAACTCTACAGCAATATCTCTGTTACTTCCCGACTTCAAAACAGTCGAAAATGATTCGGTCTTTAAATTACTTAAACTGTGGCTAACGTATAGATGACGATAAAAAGCATTACACACATCAGACCACCAAGGACTTAACTTATCGTAATCCTGACCTGTACTTGTTGTAGGCCAGTAAATTTGAGGAGATATATAATCGACAGTTCCCGCCTTTAACCACGCCAACGGATCGCAATAAATATCTTTGTATGCATCTAAACCAACTATTCCATCAGGCAGTTTGAAACCGTACTGGGCTGCCACTTTATTATCCGTCGTATAGATGCCAAATGGCGACAATCCGAAAGTAACCCAAGGCTTAACATCCTGAATAGCCCCATACACATCGCTAACCATTTCGTTAATATTAGCTCGTCTCCAATCATGCAAATCCAAGCCTTCAGGTTTGTGTAACCCCTGCGAGTAAGCATCCAAATTATCTGGTGTTCCACCATAAGCATAGAAGTAATCGTCAAATGCAACACCATCCACATCGTAATTGTTTACAACTTCTTTTACGATGTCCACAATACGCTTACGAACCTCAGGGTTTCCTGGATCAAGAATAGCGACATTTTTTTTACCATCTTCTTTATCGGGGTATTCTAACACCCATTTAGGCTCAGTTTTTCTATAATCACCAGCAGCACCTTGATATTTCCCTGCCGATGATTCGAATCGATAGGGGTTGATCCAGGCGTGCAATTCCATTCCTCGCTTATGCGCTTCCTCAATTGCAAAAGCAAGTGGGTCATAACCAGGATCGAGACCTCTTGTTGTAACTAAGTGAGCCGACCATGGCTCATATGACGATTTATACATGGCGTCACACTCCGAGCGCACCTGAAAAAATATCGAATTTATATTCGCTTCTTTCATGTTGTCAAGCAAAGCAATAAGCTCATTCTTTTGCGCAGTAATCTCGCTTTGATTCCCCGTAGAAGACACCTTTGTAGATGGCCAATCTAAGCCCCAAACTGTCGTTAGCCAAGTAGAACGCATCTCCCTTTTGGGCGCCTCAGCATTAGCCTTTGCCAACTGAGAAACTAGTAATACCATTAATATATGTAGAAGTTTATTCATACTTACAACTTTTTATAATTGTTTAATAACCTTTCGATATACGATAGAAAATTCATTACACTATTTGGACAAAACAACCAATGTAAATAAATAACAGAAGGGTGTTGACTAATCATTGTCAACACCCTTTATTTTCGCAGCATCCTACTTAAGTAAGATACAATTTACGGTAATTAAGGTAATATACGTATTGGATTCTTTCATACCCTTAATTAGCCACTGACTATCTCTTAGTATTGTCTATTGCAATACCGTATGCTTCAACTCCTTCAACAAAATACTCAACCTTTGCAGTCGCATCAGTTAAGCTGATACGCTTAATACCTGATTTATGCAGTGGATTTTGATTATAATACTCCTCTGGGTTAACTCCGGCAGGAACTTCCGGTCCGCGGTAAGCCCAATATACATAGCCGTTACCTTGTTCGTCTACATCAACTGCAATACCTGTGATATACAACTTCTCAGTACCAGCCCCTTCACCGTCGCCAGGCGATGCATCAACCACCACTTCATCAGTACCATCTAAATTACTCTTGAACAATTTATAGTCGCCCTCTTTAGCATTTGAGTAGTATATTTTACCATTTACTTTATCAATAGCCATACCTCTAATACTTGAACTTATTGCAATAGCACCTAAACCATCAGCATTAGGATCGCTTCCCGGCATACCCGGAGCACCAATATGCTCTTCTCTAAATCGGAAAATACCTGACCCATTTGAGTTTTTACCATAATAGAAAACATCATCAGCCTTTAAGAAAGGTCCATTTACACGCCCCCAACCGATTCCGTTTCCATAGTACCATAACCATGAGTGGTGAAAATAATGCGAATATTGCTCTGTAGAGAACTTCATATTACGTGTTGATGCAGAAACTTTGTAAACACCAGCATTTCTATCGGTCCAGTAGATAGACTCTCCTTCAACACATCCATAATAGAAATCATTATAAGTATGACCTCCAAAGTTATCAATGACCGTTTCGCGGCGTGAACCATCATGGGTGATGGCAAATATTTCGCCATCACCGGCAGTACCTGCCCCGGCAGTATAACTAGTGTAGGTACCCGCATCAAACACATACAAGTAATCGCCATTAAATTGTAGCGTTAACGGGTGCTTTCCTGAACGGTAACTAAAGTCAAAAGGCTTATTTACCGAAGGATCGACACCTTCAATAATCTTATTAGCGAGAATATTACCTTCTTTAACCGCATAGTACAATGTTTTAACAGGCTTATTGTAGTTCACCTGAACATTTACAGTAACCGGGTCCAGCACCTTCTCACCTACTTGAACAGTAAGGTTAACCACCTGGCTTCCTAATGTTCCAAATACAGCCTTAGGATCTTTAGCTGTTGACATTAATGCATCATCAATCTTATCACCAGTTGTTCCTTCTGGGAATCGCCATTTATAGCTAACGTCGAGTCCCTCCGGATTCATTACAAATACATCAAACAACACCTCTGATTGATTAAAAACAATACTTGCATCATCTGATTTGAAAGATACAATTGGCACGATATCACTAATCATAATCGCTTTAACCAGTTCGTATTTACCTCCATCAACAATCAGCTTCACATTATACGTACCAGGTACTGTGTACTTATGAACAGGATTATCCTCTTGAGACTTACTTCCATCGCCGAAGTGCCATTCGTAGGTTGAACCGACTTGTGATTCGTTTACGAAAGTAATTTCTTCACCAATCACATAATGCAATGACTCTGAATGATAACTAAACTCAACATCTTTAGGCGGAAACGCTTCCACATCAATATCTTGCTCACATGCTGATAGGCAAAGCAACGATGTTACAGCCAGTAAGCTAATACATTTCTTAAAATTTTTCATAATTCAACTTGGATTATAATTTTATAAAACTGTAACCACTTTTTCTTCTGAGAAATTCTCAACACCTAGGCCATTAACCACTCTGAACTTAGACTTTAATTGGTAAGATTTACTATAACCAACAAAGTATTCCATTTTATGAGGGTTATAAATCAACTCTTCAAGAGGTATATCTTTAACCAACTGAGTTAAAACAGGTACAGCCACCTCTTTCATCACCTTAACCTCAATAGTACTTCCTTCATTATCTGGATCAGGAACCTCTTTAACATCGAAATAGGTCTCATACTCTTCGGCAGTTACACTCTGCTGCTTATCAACCAAAAGACCTTTAAGTAAATCATAATCCATCGACTCAAAAAAGCCTACATAGAAGCTTTCAATTACAGAAGCCGGGAAAAAGCGATCGATCTGCTTTTGATCGTATTCCAACATATTATTGATCTGCGAAGATGATAGTGTGTAACTAATCGGAAATGCGTCCTCAATTACATACGAGAAGGTTTCTTTTCTGTAGTTATCAGCACTGTGCTCATAAGCCTCAATCTTTTGAAATTCGCGTGCTAACTCTGCTGAATCAAGCGCAAACACGTAGCCGTTATAATTAGCTGTTAAGCTATATTTCATAGCAGCATGAATAGAATACCAAAGCTCTAAGCTTTCGTACTGATCATCTTCAGACCAGTATTCTGTATAAAACCCAGCTTCAGCACCTGCACTCACATTAGCTACAGGAATCTCCATGTAAACATTAGCTGCTTTCTCACCTGTTTGAACCAAGTCATTGATTGGGTCGTTGATTTCGCAAGACGACAATGACCAAACGGCTGCCAGGCTAAAACCTATATATTTTAATATACTTCTTTTCATTTGAAAATAACATTTTGAAAAACATTGATATTAGCTTATTTGCTACTTCTTCCCCAAATCATTGGCTTCTTTAACCATTCAGGATTACGAAAAGCACCTAATCGCTCTAATTCTCCACGGTTATATTTCTCCTCTGTTTCAGGGTCGTAATTAATACGCTGAATCCAATCATTATCTTCAGCCCAATACGCTTCATAAAGATTATATGGTCGACGCAATCCTGGATAGACAGTCTCTGGTTCACCAAGCGGACTATACACCACACCATTATCACTATTACTATAGCCATAACGACGTAAGTCGTTCCATAACTCTGGCTGCAAGTACATTGCCTTGTACTTTTCACGCATTATGTCAGTAAGTGTAATATTAGAGCTCCCTGGTACTAATTCAGCATTAGTGACGTAAGCATTAATACTTTCAGCCGGAACACCTAAGCGGTTCATATGATATTGAATCCCTTCGATAAGATGACTATGTGCTTTTGCTTTATTACCGGCCCAATAAGCGGCCTCTGCAATAATAAAATGCAACTCAGCCTCTGTTAGCAAGCAAATAGCAGATTGGTCTGTGGTTAAAACAGACTCATGAAGATCCGGATAAAACTCAACATTATGAGTAGCCGGCATTCCATAGTTAGCCTCTAAGTAGCGATATACTGCTTTTCCACTCTTATCAGCTCTTTTTTTCATCATGTAAGGTAGGCGAGGATCCGGACATGTGTCGTTAGCAATGTCGTAGCCCATAACATCTTCTATGAAGTATGCGGTTGGCATCGCTTGAATCAAATTATTATTCCAGCTCTCCCAACCATTTACACCTTTGTTGGTACGCCCCCACATGCAGTTCTGCTCTACACTTGAACCTCCATCAAATTGATACATTGGGTCAGACCATCCGTTTAAAGCTTCTTCTGCCGCTGCAATAATAGCATTACAGGTTGCTTCATCAGTGTTCATATTGGGCAAATTGCGGAGCAGCAAGCGTGCTTTTACACCATATAAAACCTGTCTCCACTTTGCCATATCTCCCGCGAAAACGCGATCAACACGCGAGTTCATTGCTCTATTATCTGGTTTATTAATATCCTCACCATCAAATAGTGTACTTAACCTATCTACTTCTTGATGCATCCACTTATAAATATCCTCCTGGCTATCATACTTTGGAGCTCCAGTTGTTCCATATGCTTCTGATAACGGTATGTCACCAAATGCATCTGTTGTTTTCTGGTTAGACATCAAACGGAGTAAACCTCCCAAAGCCTGATAATTTA
This sequence comes from uncultured Carboxylicivirga sp., assembly GCA_947491945.1. GTDB lineage: Bacteria > Bacteroidota > Bacteroidia > Bacteroidales > Marinilabiliaceae > Carboxylicivirga > Carboxylicivirga longa. Next base: position 211,420 of record CANLLN010000002.1, read on the forward strand.
CAGAATTTTCTTCTTCTGCCTTCTCCAATAGAACGTTCAAGTTTGTACCAACATCAAAGAAGTGACGACGCCACTGTGGGTGGCGAGTCATACCAAGAAATTCCCATCCACTTCGATGCGCATAAGATCCAGTTTGACTGCGACCTCCTGTTGTTAAGCACTGACCTAAATAAGCACCATACTCTGCATGGTCATAATCCTGTACAACAGAATAAAAAAGAGCCGTTGGCATTACAAGATCAATTGTTACATCTTCGGACTTATCTGGGTTGACATTATCTCCTAAAAAATCTTCGCAACCTGCTAACCCAGCACTACAAGCAATTAGTAAGCCCGAAAGAATAACTGCATTCACCTTCGACTTAACCAACACCGTGCGCTTTATGTTGCCAAATATGTTATTTATATTTACTAATTTTAGTTTCATGATTCATTCATTAAAATGTGGCACTAATATTAAATAATACTGAACGTGTCATAGGAATTCCATTATAATCGATCCCCATTGTTCCCGCTCCATTTGAAGAACCAGTATAGTTCACTAGTGGGTCACTTCCTGAATAATTCGTTAATAACAGCAAATTATTTCCTGTTAGAGATACCCTTAATCCCTCAATCCCACTACTCTTCACAAATTTTGAAATATCATAACCAACAGTTACGTTTTGAAGGCGAACAAAAGAAGCATCTTCAACAAAATTAGAACCAACGTTAGAGTAATAATTATTTGCAAACAATTGATCGTAAATTACTGGCGTTGTATTAGCCGCATAACTACCATCAGCCTGCTCAACTACACCCTCAATCACCACTTCTCTATTACGATACTCACTTAAACGACCATCCATTCCGTTCGATACGAGTGTGCGACGTGTTCCATTTACCACATCACCACCTACTGACACATTGATTAAAGCAGAAAAGCTCCAGTTTCTATAATTAAATCGATTATCAATACCAAGTTTAAAATCAGCCTCCCTGTTTCCTAACAGCAGAGAAGGCGTTGCATCAATGACAGGATATCCTTCTTCATTTACGATTACCTCACCACTTTCTGTTCGCATATAGTCTTTACCGCTAATAGCGAACACAGGTCCGTTAGCATATGAAGTTGGGCGAATATCTCCTACCTGACCAGCATAATGATAAACTTCCTGAACACCTTCTGGCATATCCCCTAAACGACCTTTGTTGGTTCCGAAGTTAACAGCCATATTCCATCGAAAGTTAGCTCTTTGTAACATCTGCTGATCCCAAACAAATTCAAAACCCTTGTTTGTAATTTCGCCTTCATTTCGTACTTGTAAGATACTACCAGTTGACGGTGACACCCTTACTGTTACAATCTGATCGCTTACGTTTGTATTATAATAAGCTATGTCTAAACGAGTTTTATTATTAAACAAACGTAGGTCAGCACCAATCTCCCACGACTCTGCAGTTTCGTTCTTTAAATATGGGTTACTTGTTACAGTAGGATCTACCCCATAACCACTGTCTGGGTGGCTAAACATTTTGAACACTCGTGCATTACGGTATGGTGATGTATCTTTACCTACTTGTGCCCAGTTGGCACGAATTTTACCAAAACTAATCAGGGGCGAATCAATGTTTAACAACTCAGTAAAAACAAGACCTCCCGTTACTGAAGGATAGAAATATGAGTTTTGATCTTTAGCTAATGTACTTGACTTATCATTGCGCGCTGTAAAACTAATATGTGCAATACCATCGTAGTCAAGCTTAACTTCTCCAAACACACCATATTTGGCATATTCGCTACGATACATCTCTTGATCTTCCTTATTTTTAACACCAAGATTGTTCATACTATAGAAGCCAGGTATTATAAAATGATATCCTCCGGCATTAGAACTTCTTCCACGTCGTTTTAAGAAATCAGCTCCAACCAAGGCATCCAACTTAAGTGAGCTATTAATATCATATGAATAACTAGCAATAGCGTTAACGTTAGTCAACTCTGAACGACCATCAGAATACCACATTTGTCCAAGGTATGGAAGCGACTCCGATGTCGCTGTTTCATTGGGGCCTAATGGCCATCTTTCAGTAATCACACTTTGGCTTTCGCTATTAGTTATATCATAACTTGCACGTCCTGTAAGGTTAAGGTTATTAATAGGCTCCCAAGTAATACTTGCCTGCGTTAAAGATCTTAAGCTTTTACTTTCAGCCTGATCCTCATGGCGTCCCCACAATGGATTTACTGGTGACTTATATTTATTATTAGTATTCTCATACAACCAACGAATGCTTCCATCAGGATTCTTGTAGTTAGAAATATCATCATCTATTGGCCATGTATACACACTAGCCATATTACCACCCCCTCTAGACGTTTTATCTGTTAGGTTTACCATAAGAGAAACCTTTAAGTTGTCCCGAATTTGATAATCATTTTTTAACATCACACCTAAACGCTCCAAATTGTCATTTGGCACAATACCTTCATGATCGGTATACGTTACAGATGCATATGATTGAAACTTTTCAGTACCACCAGAAATAGCAACATCATGCTTATGGAAGATTCCCGTTTGTAAATAACTATCCACGTTATCATACGTTTGTATTCCTTCTGGTTTAAGCGGTCCCCAACCACCTTTTGATTGCTCACGGTAAACACCTAATCCACCGCGAAGGTAAGAGTCTTGAATCTCTGGTGTACGGTAAGCTTCTTCTACTCTAAAAGAACTATTCCAATTAACAGATACTTTGCCTTCTTCACCTTGCTTAGTAGTAATTACAATAGCACCGTTAGCCGCATCAGCTCCATAAAGGGCGGCGGCGGCAGCTCCTTTTAACACAGTTACACTTTCGATATCCAATGGGTTAATTTCAGCCGCCTTGGAAGCTCCACCGGCAACATACATACCGTTCAAGATAAAAATAGGCTCGTTATTTGCTCCCGTATCGAAAGAAGTAATTCCTCGAATGTACATCTGTGAAGATGCGTTTGGAGAACCTCCCTGTCCAGCCAAAGTAACACCAGCAATACGACCATCAAGAGCCTGAACAAAGTTCGGCTGCTTATCCCGGTTGATTGCCTCCGCTTTTACATCTTGAACTGCAAAGTTTAGGTTCTTCTTTTCTGTTGAAACCCCCATTGCAGTCACTACAACCTCATCAATACCCAGTGAATCATCTTCTAAGGTAATGTTAATTGTGGTATTCGCTCCAACCAAAACCTCCTGCGACTTGAAGCCAATAAATGAATATGTTAGCGTTGACCCAACTGGAGCTTCAATTTTATACTCTCCATCCATGTTGGTTATTACCCCCGTTGTAGTTCCTTTCACTACAATGTTTACACCAGGCAAACCAAACCCTGTTCCGTCAACTACCTTTCCACGTATTACTAGGTTCTGCTGAGAAACACTAGCATTAACTGTGGACAAATTACTTTCAGCTGAAGCAACCTGGTTAGTCAGCCAAAATAAACTTAGACACAAGCAAGCTTTAGCTACATTGCTAAGGCCTCTTCCTGCCCGATCTTTCCATCTACTTTTCATTAATTATTGATTTAGATTCGACTTATTTAGCTAGTTTAAAACTGTAATTAAATGACTTTAGATATACATCATACATCATTCAATTATTTTACAATTTTAAACAATTTAATGCATTATTCAAATTTATTTTAATTTTTGTCAATAAATAATATATCGCTGATTAATTGATAGATAAGGAATATATGGCGATAATTACTGTTTTATAACATGTCATACAAGTGATTTTTTTGCAGAAAAACACTTGTCATTTATATGCTATATAGAAACACCTATCATTGTTAAGTCACTTAATATCTGAAAGAAATTCTATTGGACTTTCATCTTAGCAATCTTGCCATCCATTGTATTAAACCACAAACCATCGTTCCAAAACAACTTATTTACGGAAGAGTTAGAGATCTTATGGCGCCATAATGTAGTCTGTGTTTTCGCATCTACTGCAAAAACTTCACCTGAGCGTGTACCTCCATAAACGACACCATTTACTTCAACTAACGGGCACGGATTATGCTCATAACCAAAGCCAACATTAGCGGTCCACAAACTTTGATGCGTCTTACCATGCGTTGGGAAAGCAACAATAGAATCATTCATCAGCTTAGCGTAAATATGCTTTTTATCGCCAGAAATACACATTGATTCACGTACTTGATGAGACTTAGTACGATAAATCTCCGACCCATCATTTAGGTCTAATACTGTAAAGTACCTGTCTGGTGCTACTATAAACACCTTATTATTCGCTACGGCAGGCACAACATTTCCGGGTGAGTACAATATAGCTCCGTGACCATTGGTCCATTTCCAGTTTAGACTGCCGGTTGCCTTATCAAGACAGTATAAGTATTTATCCCAAGCACCAAAAATTAATTCTTTGTCTGTAATACAAGGCTTTGCCTGAACAAAGCCTCCAATATTATTATAGGTCCAGATAACCCTCCCATTTTGTGGGTCTATTTTTGTGAATCCTCCTTTACCACAAGCAATGTAAAGCGAACCATTATCAATGACCCCTTCTGCAAAAACTGGATAACCAACATTCGTCTCCCACTTCATCGTACCTGAAGTCAAATCAAAAGCCTTTAAATCCCCTAGTGATGTACCAACAATAACACTATTTTTATATATCGTTGGAGTTGCATACTGAGGCGTCGATAGGAACTCCTGCCATAGGACGGTGTTTGTTTCTGCATCAAAAGCTTTAAGATAACCATCTGACGACAACCAGCTAATAATAGTGCCATCCATCGCAAATCCGCCCATTACAGACGCATCATCATTAACAATAATTTGCGCTGCTACATTCGGGTATTTCTCATTAATCTGCATTGAGGGCATTACAGACACAGGTAATGTATCAATTTGACTTACTCCACATAAGTTCCAATCACGGTATAACTGAGCTGCTTGCCCACATTTCTTCTCTTCAACAAACACTTGGTCACCATTCAGGGTTACAATCGTATATCCAACATCCTCTTTGTTCTTACCAATAAGCGCCCGCCCCATTAAGCCTGTAATGCCATTAAAGTTCATTAGTCTCAATCGATGACCGTGTCCACACAAAGCCAATGATACCCCTTTGGCTTTCAACACTTCACTCACTTCTGGCCAATTATCCAGACCGTCTGCTATTGGATAATGAGCCATTGAAATAAGCTTGATATCTTTAGCTTCAGGCAACTCGCTTTGAAGCCATTTCAGATCTTCACTTTTTACATGACCGTCGCCCATTTTCATATAAGGCCCCGCATTAAAACCCACGAATCCATAGCCATTATGCTCAAAGTAAAATCGATCCGCTCCAAATAGCTTCTTATAGGTAGCACCACCTGTTTCAGACCAGTTCGTTTCATGATTACCAGGTAAAATATAATAAGGTATTGTCAGGCCATCGACGCCATCCTTAACTGCATGCAGTTCCTCATCTGATCCCATATTGGTCAAATCGCCAGTGATGACTACAAAATCAAAATCACCCTTATTAATCTCTTCCACCACCAAATCAAGCACATGCTCATTGTCATTACCAGGAACAACATGTAAATCAGTTAAAAATGCAAAACGTACACTTCCTTCTTGTTTGCACGATACAAAGCCACTTACTAACACCACAGTCAGTAACAGCACTATTGTTTGACGAAATTTTAAAAACATGGATTTAATTATGATAAGGTTAAACTATACTACTTAGAAACGATTGCTGACGTGGCCTGATCTACCAAATACAGAATAGATTGATAAGTCACTCCACTATGAAGTGAAAGTCCTATTTCGCAGGTTCGACTGGTGCTGTACCCAGCAATGGCTCTTTCCGGTACTTCATCCTTGAGGTAACGCAGTGCGCTTTTATTAAGATCCGGCATGCTAAATCCTTTATCGCCAGCCCAACCACAGCAACCTGTTTTCTGCGGCCTTATAACTTCTTTGGCACACATCCGCGCTAATTCCTCCAGCTGCTCATCCATTCCCATTTTTGTACTACTGCAAGTTGCGTGCACCATTACGGTTTCGTTTTGAGGCTGAAAATTTAAACGGCTTTTTAGGTATTTTAGCGTAAACTCAACCGGCTCATACAAGCTCAGTCGCTTATCCATTAGCTCCTTCATGCGCAATAAGCAGGGACTCATATCACACAAAACCGGATAACGCCCATTATCAGACGCTTTTAGTAGTTGCTTTTCCAACTCTTTGAGTTTCATCATCCCTTGCTTTGGAAACCCCTTACTGTCGAAAGCCATTCCACAGCAAAGATTTGTCAGGTTCTCGGGATAGATGACGTTATAATTAGCCCTGTTGAGCAACTTTTTTGTTACCGCCGTTAAAGCTTCCTTATCACGTGTAGCCGCATCATTTCCCATCATTCGGTTGATACAAGCCGGGAAATAAACCACCTTATCAGCACCAGCATTACCTGCCGAAACATCGACTTTAGGAGCACCAAGAGGCATACTTCTATTCCAAAGCGGGATGGTTCGACGCGAACCTTTATGCACCAGTAGTGTTCCGCTCTCCATCACCACATCGGGCAAAACTTTTGCAATAATCCCTACAGCATTTAGCGCGATTCGGGCAGCACCATTAACTCTTCCGTAGTGTTTCGCTACAAATGAAGCGCTTGCATCTGCCAGATTACTCTTGGACTCGAAACGCAACTCCTTAATCAATTTACCCGTATTTATTCCTACCGGACAATTTACCGCACACAAACCATCTGTTGCGCAACTCTCCTCCCCTTTCAACCGAAAAGCTTTAGCAACTGATTGGTATTCTTTTTTAGAACCAATTGCTTCGCTCGTATTCAGCGCTCTGTAAACCGTGATGCGCTGACGCGGTGTCAAGGTCAGGTCGCGCGAAGGACAACTGCTTTCGCAAAAGCCACATTCAATACAAGTATCAATTAACGGATGCACCTGCGGTAAAGCTTTAATGTTCTTGGTGTATATTTCTGCATCCTCATTAATCAATACTCCCGGGTTTAAGATACCAGTTGGATCGATTCCCTTTTTAAGGCGTTTCATTAAGCCATACACCTCTTTGCCCCATTCAAACTCTAAAAATGGCGCCATATTTCGTCCGGTACCATGCTCGGCCTTTAAACTGCCATTGAATTGATTAACCACCAAGTCTGCCAATTCATGCATAAATAACTTGTAATTATCCATTTGCCAGTCCTGATCAAAATCGGGCATCACCAAAAAATGAATATTTCCATCCAGTAAATGGCCCCACATCACCGAATCTTTGTAATGGTATTTGTTTAAAAGCAGTTGCAAAGCCGGCAAAGCCTCATCAAGCACTTCACCGGGAAATGCCACATCTTCAATAATACAAGTAGTACCGATTGGCCGGGTAGCTGCTGCAGATGTAAATAACCCTTTGCGTACCTTCCAGTAAGTTGCGTAATCTTTGTTATTATCTGTAAAGCTGATTGGGTAAATAGTTTGGATCGCTGCAAGTTTTTCCTCAATCTCCTTTTGTTGCTTCTCCAGTTCTGCGGCTGTCTCTGCGGCCGTCTCCACCAATAAAGCTGCCGCTCCATCAGGTAATTCTTTCAAAAAAGCAGGCAAGCCATCCACATCTTCTACTGCTTTAAGCGCATTCCTATCCATCAGCTCTGCCGCACTCACCGAACACTCTCTCAATGGAATAATGCACCTTGCTGCTTCTCTAATATCGGGCAAAAATATAAGTGAACACGTTTTATGGGGATGCTCCTTGACGGTTCGAAACGTAACTTCTGATATAAAGCCAAGAGTTCCTTCGGAACCAACCATCAAGTGCATGAGTATATCAATGGGGTCCTCAAAATCAACCAAAGAGTTCATGCCATAACCGGTTGTGTTCTTCAGTGCATATTTTGATCTGATCCTATCATGAATGGCTCCATGAGTCAGAATTTGTTGCCTGATAGCCGCCAGCTCCAGCAACAAAGCATGGTGCGATTGTCGAAATTGAGCCCGACTGCTTTCATCGTTGGTAACCAGTAAGGTTCCATCGGCCATTACAATGCGCATGGCTTCAACGGTGTTGTAACTATTGGTTACAATTCCATAACTGGCTCCGCTGGCGTTATTGGCTACAATCCCCCCAATTTTGGCGGCATTGATTGAGGCCGGGCTTGGTCCTATTTTATAGCCCCATTTCGCGAGTAAAGCATTGGCAAATCCACCTCTGACACCGGGTTGTAACTTTATTCTTTTCCCCTCATCGAGAATTTCACACTTAGTAAAGTCGGAGCCAATTTCAATCAATACTGAATCTGTAATGGTCTGACCCGAAAGACTTGTACCCCCTGCTTTGAAGGTTATTGGCACATTATACCGATAGGCGGATCTGACAACCGACTGCAATTCCTGCTCACTATTAACTACAACGACCAACTGAGGAACGAGTCGATAAAAGCCGGCGTCAGTGCCTTTGGCAAAACGATCGATATGCTTTTTATATAACCGATTGTGAGGCAGTGATTGCTCGAGATTAGCGATAAAAGCTTTTGATATATCCTGATTCATTGTTTTAAATTTAAATCAACTTCACTTTCTCAACTTATTCAGGCAACACTTCAAGCACATCCTCATTAGTTGGCCGCTCGCAATTGGCCTGCTCCAAGGCTGCTACCTTCTTATTTTCCTCTCCTATCAATAATTTAAGCTCATCTAATGAGGGTAATAAACACTTACTCATACTTTCCGCATTAAATGAAAACGGCTTGCTAACATGTCCGAATACATTCACCGATTGAATAGTAATGACATTCAACATCTCTACTAAATCCTGCATATCCGAACTTTCTGATAACTCTTCCGGCGTAAGGTCTTTACAACGGTAAGGATCGAACATGTAGGAGCGCTCGTATCTTCCCACTATTTCATAATCCCACTTATCGCCATATTGAAAGCCAATCACATAAGATGCCATTTGCTGCTTATGGGAATCTTCCCAACTTACCTTGATCCTAGTATCATGCTCCTCAATCTGGCACACAGGCACTTCAGGCACTTTCTTTCCAAGCCATGGTGACGCAGGCACCAAAGCAGCCTGCCTAAAAGGACCGCTTTTTAGAGTAGTAGTTAATTCTTCAGATTTAAGCATAGCATTCATATTCCAATAAACAATTCCGGGGCTCTCACTCAACATCCCACGGGCTATCATTATTTGGTTAAACGCCTCATCAGCCTCGCTTGATCCTTGCTTAGCTTTGGGACTTATACCGGGCCAAAAATGGCGATCTTTAACATTTTGTTCATCCCACCAGTTAACCAAAACAGGAAAACTTTGTGGCATTTGGTTAATCGGCCAATATAATTGTGGGGTCCAGTAATCAATCCATCCCTTATTCAGCCATAGCTTGGCATCTGCATACAATACATCATACTGGTCAAGACCCTTTATGGATGCGGGATGATTAGGCCGCCAAACACCAAAAGGACTGAGTCCGAACTTAACATGGGGTTTTTCTGTCTTAATACCTTTGTATACACGCTTCATAAATCGATTAACAGCATCGCGTCGCCAATCAGCTCTCGACAACCGTCCTCCTTTATCAAGATACTTGTTCCAGCTATTATCATCCGGAAAATCTTTCCCGCCATGATAAGACGGATAGGGATAGAAATAATCATCAAAATGAATGCCGTCAATATTATAACGCTTTACAACATCCATCACCACATTAAACGAATAATCTTGCGTCCCTTGCTCGGTGGGTATCATCCAATAAAAGCCATTATCTAGTTCAGTAATTAGTTCAGGATGCGTTTTAACGATTGAATTGTCACTCATCTCTCCACCACTCGTATGATGAGCTCTATAAGGATTAAACCAAGCATGAAACTCCATTGCACGCTTGTGAGTTTCCTCAATCCAGAATTCGAGCGGATCATAATAGGGATCAGGCGCCTGTCCTTGTTTACCAGTTAAATAGTAAGACCATGGTTCCAACGAAGAATCATAAAGTGCATCACACTGCGGTCTTACCTGAAAAATAATCGCATTAAAATTGTTCTCTTTTAAAAAATCTAATAAATGAACGGCTTCTTTCTTTTGCTCATCCACTGAAAGACCTGGCTTACTGGGCCAGTTAATATTGGCCACGGTTGCAATCCAGGCAGCTCTGAATTCACGATTCACATCGGGCGTTGCGGAATACTGTTCGCCGGTCATTTTATCATTAGCAAAACGAGATATACTGCACTGAGAAAAAACTAATACAAAAATTAAAAAACCTAAACTTAATCGCTTATTCATCCTATATAATACTTTTGAGTTTTTGAACCCTTCTTTTATCCAACCATACATGCACTAGTTAATCAATGCTTTTTTGAAGTATGTTGTATTACATCTTACACATAGCAAAGATAGTGCTTTTTAAATATTTTCAAATATTCATAACACTTTTTCATATCAACCACTAAGTAAAAAAAGTAAATAACAACTCAATAAAGCCATTAACCACTGTATTTCATATACATGGCCTTAAGAACACCAACAACCATCAACCCTAAACATCATTTACAAGACCAAATAAAGTCGCTTAAAACCCAAAAATTATTTGGTTAAAAGTGCCAAATAAACAATAACCACCTTTCAGGCTTATACCCTCATTCAGCGTTAATATCAATATTTATAGGGAATTTTAAATTATAGATAGTATATTTGTATTACATCTTATAAGCTTGTGTAAACTAAAATTGTGTTAATTTTATGAAGAAAATTGTTTTTTTAGCCTTACAGTTATTAATCTGTGGCCTTCTATCTGCCCAAAAGGTAAAGACCGGTATTGAGGTTCTTCAGCAGCAAAACTTCGATCCCCTAAAACATCAACGCATCGGCCTCATTACCAACCCAACAGGTATTAATAGTACCTTTGAGTCGACCATAGACATCCTGCACAAGGCGCCGCACGTAGAACTGGTAGCAATGTACAGTCCTGAACACGGTGTACGTGGCGATTACTCGGCCGGCGATCAGGTGGGCTTTTTTAAGGATCCCAAAACCAATGTGCCTGTTTACAGTCTTCACGGCAAACACAAAAAACCCACAGCCGAAATGCTCAAGGGCATCGATGTGTTGGTTTATGACATTCAGGATATTGGCTCCCGCTCCTACACTTATATCAGCACCTTAGGCTTGGCTATGGAGGCAGCCGCTGAAAACAATATTAAATTAGTGGTGCTGGATCGGCCTAATCCGCTTGGAGGAGAAAAGATGGAAGGAATGATTACAGAGCCTGAATTCACCTCCTTTGTCAGCCAATTTCCTATCCCTTATGTACATGGACTTACAGTAGGCGAGCTGGCTATTTTTCTTAATGAAGAGGGATTACTGAAGGATGGCCTGAAGTGCGACCTGGAAGTCATCAGCATGCAGGGCTGGAAACGAAAAATGTCATTTGAGGAAACCAAACTACCCTGGGTTCCTTCATCACCACACATACCCCATGCTCACTCGTCTTATTTTTACCCGGTGAGCGGCATATTAGGTGAGCTATATGTTTATAATATCGGGGTCGGCTACACCCTTCCCTTTCAGGTTTTTGCAGCCCCTTGGATCGATGCCGACAGCCTGACAAATAAGCTGAATGCACTCGATCTGCCTGGCATCACATTCCGCCCGGTTCATTTTAAACCTTACTATAGCGTATCAAAAGGTACCCTTGTGCATGGTGTACAAGTTCACTTCACCAACTACAAAGAGGCTCCCCTATCGCTCATTCAATTCTATGTGCTGCAAGAAGCCCATCAACTATGGCCACAGCACGATGTATTTAAAATGTGTGACCCTTCGCGACTAAGCATGTTTGATAAGGTAAGTGGTAGCGACAAGGTGCGAAAGACTTTTACGAAGCACTGGCGCGTGGATGACATAAAAGACATGTGGTACAGTGATATTGATGACTTTAGAAAAAAAGCGCAACAATACTTCTTATATGAGTAAATTTGGATGTGTGATCAGTGAGATAATAAACTATCTCACTGACACACAACTACATTTTATTAGTGCCTTACTTTTTTGCTACCCGCTCAGCGATCTTTAAAATAACCTCCACAGCTTTTTGCATACTTTGTACCGGCACAAACTCAAAGCGCCCGTGGAAATTATGTCCACCCGCAAAAATATTAGGGCAGGGTAAGCCCATGTATGAAAGGCGTGAACCATCCGTACCACCGCGTATGGGTTTTACAATAGGCGTTACACCCACTTCCTCCATGGCCTGCTTAGCGTAATCCACAACATGCATCACAGGCTCTACCTTCTCGCGCATGTTGTAATACTGATCTTTTATTTCTACAGTCGCCGTTCCTTCTCCATATTCGGCATTAATCTTATTAATCAGATGCTGCATCTCGCGCTTTCGGTCTTCAAAACGATCACGCTTAAAGTCACGGATAATATACATCATTTCGGTTTTCTCCACATCGCCATTGAAAGACATTAAATGGTAAAAACCTTCGTACCCCTCGGTATGTTCTGGGGTTTCATGACGCGGCAGCATTGTCATTATCTGATTGGCTATGCGCATGGAGTTACGCATCTTGTTTTTAGCATAGCCCGGATGAACCATTCGCCCCTGCACAGTAATCTTCGCTCCGGCAGCATTGAAATTCTCAAATTCCAACTCGCCGATCTGCGATCCATCGAGTGTATAAGCAAAGTCAGCACCAAATTTTTTAACATCGAAGTGATCAGCACCTGCACCTATTTCTTCATCTGGCGTAAAGCCGATGCGTATCTTACCATGCTTAATTTCAGGGTGATCGATCAAATAAGCGGCGGCAGTAACAATCTCAGCTACCCCGGCTTTATCATCGGCACCCAATAAGGTAGTGCCATCGGTTACCACCAAATCCTGCCCAACATACTGCTCTACCTCAGGAAAATCAGACACTTTCAGCACAATATTTTTCTCCTCATTCAGCACCAAATCACCACCAGCATAATTATTAATAACCCGGGGCTTTACATGCTTGCCTGAAAAATCAGGACTGGTATCCATGTGAGCGACAAATCCTACCACAGGCAATTCCTCATCGCTGGTAGCCGGCACTGTAGCCATCACATATCCGTTTTCATCGAGGCTTACCTCACTCAATCCCAAAGCCTTTAACTCTTCTGCCAGGGACTCGGCAAAAATCATCTGTCCGGGTGTTGATGGAGTCAGGTCGGTATCCACATCCGACTGGGTATCAACCACTACATATTTCAAAAATCGTTCAAGTACTTGTTCCATATTATAAAAGCTGATAGCTAATAGCACGTAGCTGCTAGCTTATAATTACTAAAATTTATCTATTTATACTTATACGCGAAGCCTTCCGGCTTTATTCACCTAAGTCCTGTTATTGACTTTTTCAAGTCCTTATTAATTAATAGTTTACACAATGGTTCTTAATAAGCACCTAGTGATAGAGAACAATTCCATAAAACATCTTGAACGCTCTACTCATCACTGCTGCACATCATCGGCCTTATACACAAAACCCATTCGCTTACCCGTCTGCATGCGTGAGCTTAATATCTCCCCATTCATCTGCATCATCGAAATTATCTTAACATCGTCGTAAGGAGGCACCAGGAGATCGAACTCGAGAGAATATAACATGGCGGTTTCCACTATACTCTGCCAACTGTCTTGATTGATAACAGAAGTGCCAAAGTGGTTAATTCCCGTACCCTTTTGTCGTTTCCCCTCCACAAAATAATGACCTTCCTTATTAATGAAAATACGTGCCACAAGATAACCCGCATCCTGCTCTCGATTATAACGAAATGAATCGTGAAGGAAATTATAAATATTGACCACGCCACAATATGAATTGTATTCGTCCTTCTTCACATATTCGCACTTCCACACTTCATGATCGCGATCGAACTCAAAAGTGTTAGTATGCATGTGAAAAACCAGCACATCGCCTGCCACCTTAAGCTGCATTACAAACTCACCTTTATCCTCAAACAAAAGATGGATTCGACGGTCGTGATGACCCAGCTGCTGATTGTATTCTTTTTCCACTTTTTGAAGCACCTCCTTCAAAAGCTCAAAATTCGCTTTGGTAGAATCAAACACATCCTGTTTCACCAAGGCATTGCTCTGCAATACATTGATAATCTCCTTTTTGATGGCATCTTTACTCATACGATATGTTTTTAGAATTCGCTTATCGTGTTTCGCTAGGCTAAATGTAAGTTTTTTTAAATAAAAATAGGGAAACCTTTATCATGGTCTCCCTATTTTTTAACGGTGTAATTTACAATTCAGCCGAAAAGAAGATTCTTCCAGCATATCATATTTTAGTAGGCACGAGCAAAAACTACTCGCTTCTTCGAGGGTTTGCCCGAATATATGCAAACGCCTTCCTCATCAGGCTGATCCAAAGCAATACAACGAATGGTAGCCTTGGTCTCCTCTTTTATCTTCTGCTCCGTTTCGGGCGTTCCGTCCCAGTGCGCCATAATAAAACCACCTTCTTCCAAACGCTCTTTAAATTCATCGTAGGTATCTACCGACACGGTCTTCTCCGCTCTGAAATCAATGGCTTTTTGGTAAATATTGGTTTGAATATCATCGAGCAAGTTCACAATGTGCTCATCAACGCCTTCCAGGTTCACCACCTCTTTACTCAAAGTATCCCGGCGTGCCACCTCAACGGTTCCATTCTCCAAATCGCGTGGTCCCATGGCCAAACGTACCGGCACACCTTTCAGCTCATATTCGGCAAACTTCCAACCCGGTTTTTTATTATCGTTATCATCAAACTTCACATCAACGCCCTTATCACGCAGCTTGGCAATCAGTCCACTCGCTGCTTCCTTAATCTTCTCCAATTCTTCGGGCTTGCGGAAAATAGGCACAATCACCACCTGAATAGGAGCCAATTTAGGAGGCAATACCAGACCATTATCATCGGAGTGAGCCATGATAAGCGCCCCCATCAATCGGGTTGATACACCCCATGAGGTGGCCCAAACATAGTCTTCCTTACCTTCTTTATTGGCAAATTTCACATCAAAAGCTTTGGCAAAATTTTGTCCCAGAAAGTGCGAAGTACCAGCCTGCAAAGCCTTACCATCTTGCATCAACGCTTCAATACACAAGGTTTCGAGAGCACCTGCAAAACGCTCATTAGCTGTTTTGTATCCTTTAATAACCGGCACTGCCATAAATTGCTCGGCAAAATCACCATACACATTTATCATGGTCTCCGTCTCTTCCAGCGCTTCTTGTTTAGTGGCATGCGCAGTGTGTCCTTCCTGCCACAAAAACTCCGCAGTTCGCAAAAACAGGCGCGTACGCATCTCCCAGCGCACCACATTGGCCCATTGATTACATTTAATAGGCAGGTCACGGTATGACTGTATCCAGTTCTTATAGGTGTTCCAGATAATGGTTTCAGAAGTTGGGCGAACAATCAACTCCTCTTCCAGCTTGGCTTCAGGATCAACAACAACACCCTTACCTTCCGGATCGTTCATCAAACGATAATGTGTAACTACAGCACATTCTTTGGCAAAGCCCTCAACATGGTCGGCCTCCTTGCTAAAGAACGATTTGGGAATAAAAATCGGGAAATATGCGTTTTCATGCCCTGTATCCTTAAACATTTGGTCTAGCACACGCTGCATTTTTTCCCATATAGCATAACCGTAAGGCTTAATTACCATACATCCACGTACCGCGGAATTCTCAGCTAAATCTGCTTTCAGCACAAGGTCGTTGTACCACTGTGAATAACTTTCACTCCTCGGCGTTAATACTTTTGCCATGTTCTTTTTCTTAATTTGTATGCATTTCAATAACAAGAGGCACAAAAATAAGAAAATTTAAAGCAAAATATTAGGTCAGTCACTGTGATTTTTAAACATTGCCCTTTTATGGTCAAGGGTCAAAAACCACGAGTAGGAAGTATTTCTTTTTCGAAACAATTTTACATTTTTTAATATCGCGGCACGTTTTTTGCCTTTTGATTATTAGTTTTACAAACCCAAAAAGCGGAGGATTCGCCATGAGAACCTATACAATAATCGGCTTATTTATTCTTCTTTTAGCAAATGCATGTAGCTCATCACAATGGATGAACAGCAGCTATTACGAAGACGACTTGTATTACAAACCCAACAGCACCCCTGCAACGGTTGCAGATAAGTATGCACCTATTCAGCAGAATCAGGAATTGCAGAAGGAAGATCAAAAAGAGCTTAAGCAGCTCCAAAGCAATTACGAACAGTCAGATTTGGCTCAGCAAGATAATCGCAACTTCTCGCAGATTCAAAGTGATTATTTGAGCTTGCTGGCTGCTGACAGCGTGGAAACACTGGACACCTTAGTTTACTTTAACGAAGAAACAGGCTATTGGGTAGATGGATTTGATGGATCCTCAATGGATCAGGATTATGCCGAGCGCCTCATTAAGTTTCATGGCCCATTTAATGGCATTCCCTATTGGTCGCCACTATATAACGACATGGTTTACTTCAACAACTGGGACTGGAATGTTTATGTAGATGGCAACTACGCCTACGCCTTCCCCACCTGGAGCAATCCCTGGTATAACGACTACCGATATAACTATGGATTTGGCAGCCGCTGGAGTTTCTCCATGAACTGGGGCTATCCTTATTACGGATACGGATATTACGACCCTTGGTACTCATCGTGGTACAACCCATGGTGCGGCCCTTATTATAGTCATCACTACCATTGCTATCCTCATTATGGAGGAGGGTATTATCCACCGGTATACGGCCCTGTTGATGACACTTATGCTCAACGAAGAATTAACGCGCCTCGCGGTGGTGCGTCCACCAGTTCGGGCAGTATTCGCGGACAAAATGGGAGTTCTTCACGCTCATCCTTATCGCGAAGCAGCGGTGGCGACACCAAATCATCAAGCGGCAGTTATCAAAGCAGAGATATTCAAACGACTACCCGCACACGTAGCGTAACCAGTCGAAGCAGTGGACGCACTTACAACTACACTAACAGTCAGACACCACAAAAAAAGGCCACCGTAAATAATAACAATAATAGCGGAAATAATTCATCAGGTAATACGATCCGCACTACCCGTAGAAGCTATAGCCCAAGCTATTCAAATAGCCGAAGCAGTGGCAGTCGTCCGGCGTATAACCGTTCGGCAAACACTAGCCGTTCTTCAGCAACACGTACACGTAGCGTCAGCACTAAAAGCTCCTATCGGAACAACGCCAGCAGAAGCTACTCTGGAAGCGCAGGTAGAAGCTCCGGAAGCAGCTACAGAAGTAGTTCTTCGGGCAGCAGCAACCGCAGCTCATACACGCCAAGTCGCTCATCAAGTGGTTCAAGCCGTAGCTCCTACTCATCGGGTCGCTCATCAAGCTCAGGAAGCTCTTCCTCTTACCGAAGCAGTGGTAGCTCATCGCGCAGCAGCTCCGGTAGTTCATCACGCAGTAGTAGCGGAAGCAGTGGAAGTAGCCGTAGCTCAAGCACACGACGATAAAAGGAACTAATTAACCCTTGTTAAACCATTTACCATGAAAAAAATATCTCTCATCATATTCGTCTGCATCACTAGTATTGGTTTACTCCAGAGTCAGACCATCGATGATGCCCTGCGCTTTAATAAACGCGAGTTAACAGGTACATCACGATCATTAGGTATGGCCAATGCTTTTGGTGCCTTGGGTGGCGATTTAAGTGCCCTAAGCATTAACCCGGCCGGTATTGCGGTATATCGCAACTCTGATTTTGCCTTTACCCCTTCCGTGTCGCTGAATCAAACTAAATCCAGTTTCTTGGGGATGAACAGTAAGGACGATAAGTATGCCTTCCCATTTAATCAAATAGGGGGTGTAACAACCATACGTTCCTTGCGTGATAAGGATAAAGGCTTAATAAGCACTCACTTTGGCTTTACCTACAACCGCACTGCTGATTTTAATCAAAACATAAGCATGCTGCTGGGACAGAAAATAACGGACAACCATGAAATGGGGCAAATCAACACCCTACTTACCAATATTATGCTGGATGCCAATGGCTATGCCCCCTATGAATTGGAAGACATTGAGAACGGTGCCAGTCAATTCGATCCGCTACATAGCTCCTATTGGGCTTACGAGACCTACCTTACCAGCCTGGTGGATGGAGAAGAAGATATCTATCTGAGTCAGTACCATTATACTGACAGCGACCGGCCGGGTGAAATACCCTATCGAAATTTCAATGGCATTGATCAATACAATATCATTGAACGCGACGGATATGGGGGTGAATACGCCTTTACTTTTGGTGCCAACATCAGCCATGTATTGCTATTGGGAGCCTCATTAAACTTTCAGACTTACCGGTTCGAGGAGAAAGAGAGTTTTCGAGAAGTCAACGCCTATGGTTTCGATCCTGCCTATAACGAAGACCTTGATTACTACGATTTATACACCAATCTATCACAGAAAGGCTTTGGCGTGAATGGTAAATTCGGCCTCATCCTTAATCTCCACCCCATCAGATTGGGGGCTGCTTTTCACACTCCTACTTTTTACGACATCGATGAGAAATTCGATTACGGAATGGAATCCTTCTTCAAAGATCGTTTCACGCAGCGCTGGTTGTCGAGCTACCGCTTCGATTACAGCTATAATTACCGCACTCCCTATCGCGCAAGTGGTAGCTTAGCTATGGTACTGGGTAAAATAGCCCTACTATCGCTTGACTATGAAATGACGGATCATACCGCATCGAAGTTCTCACCTAAGAACGGGTTTGCCACCTATTTCGATCAGCTAAACAGAATGGTGGATGAGCAAATGAAGGTAACGCATGACTTCAGAGCCGGTGTGGAGCTAAAGCCCATTCCTTTTTTCGCCATCAGAGCGGGAGCTGCCTATTTCGACTCCCCTTTGAAAAAAGAATATACCGACAAAGAACTTACGAAGTGGATGGCTACAGCAGGACTGGGGATTCGTAACAAAAATTTCTATTTCGATGTGGCCTATGCACTAATGATAAGCGATCAAAATTATAACATCAATGCCAATGAAAATAGCCTGAGTCATCCTCACCTCGACCCCTTGTATTTCACAGGTATTGAACTGAACAATAGGCAACACCAGGCCAGCTTTACCTTTGGTTGGAAGTTTTAAACCTCATAACACAATGTTATTAGCATTGTGTTACCTCCCTTCTTCAACAACACCATTAAACATACAAAAGCCGCTTTTCGATGCAGAAAAGCGGCTTTTTAGTTCATTATATATTCATCGGAAGTTATCCGGCGAATTCAATTTTTAGATAATCATACCGGCAGCTACCGTTTCATTGGTTGCCTCATCCACAAGGATTAAACTACCTGTAATGCGGTTACGGCTGTATGAATCGAAGAACAATGGCTTGGTAGAGCGAATTTTAATGCGTGCAATATCGTTCATGCCCACTTCTTTATCCTCTTCATTCTTCTCAAGTGTATTAATATTCATCTTATACTGAATATCGGTTACCATACAGCGTGCATCGGCCGATGTGTGTTTGATCACATACTTACCCCGAGGCATTAATTTACGATCGTTGAACCAACATACCATAGCCTCAATATCCTGACTGTTTTTCGGCTCGGCACCGTTATTCTTTTTCACCAACATATCGCCACGGCTAATGTCAATATCATCCTCCAGGGTAATGGATACCGACTGCGGTGCAAAGCCTTCTTCGAGGGACTCTTCCATCATGTCAATGGTCTTAACTTTAGACGAAAAGCCACTGGGTAAAACGCTCACCTCATCGCCCAACTTAATAACACCACTGGCTATGCGACCCGCATAACCACGGTAATCAGGCCACTCGGCCGACTGAGGACGAATAACATATTGTACCGGGAAACGGAAATCATCATGGTTAACATCGCTGCTGATGTGTATATTTTCCAAGAGGTACATGAGGGTGGGACCATCATACCAATCCATACTACCTGATCGCTCCACTACATTATCACCTTTCAGGGCACTAATGGGTACAAAACGGATATCCTTAACCGATAACTTGGAGGCTACGGCATCAATATCACTCTTAATCTTATCAAAAACCTCCTGTTTATAATCTACCAAATCCATCTTGTTGATGCAGAAGATTACGTGGGGTATCTGCAACAAAGAAGCGATGTAAGCATGACGCAGCGTCTGTTCTAACACGCCATGGCGGGCATCCACCAATATCAATGCCACATTGGCCGTACTGGCACCTGTAACCATGTTACGTGTGTACTGTATGTGACCCGGTGTGTCGGCGATAATAAACTTACGCTTCGGCGTTGCAAAATAACGATAGGCCACATCAATGGTGATTCCCTGCTCACGCTCCGATCGCAAACCATCGGTCAGTAGGGCGAGATTCACCTCCTCATGGCCCGAACGCTCACTCACGCGCTCAATGGCTTCCATCTGATCTTCAAAGATGGCTTTACTATCGTATAGCAAGCGACCAATTAAAGTACTTTTACCATCATCCACGCTACCGGCAGTGGTGAAGCGCAAAAGCTCCATATCGAGATATCCTGATTCTTTTCCGGACATATTATTGATTTTTCAGATTTAACAAAGTTTAGAAATAACCTTCACGCTTACGATCTTCCATGGCCGATTCAGAACGTTTATCATCGGCGCGCCCACCTCGCTCAGTAGTGCGTGTAGAGGCCACCTCGTGGATAATATCCTCCAGGCTATTGGCCGTTGAAAGCGTAAGGCCGGTGCAGGTCACATCTCCAATGGTACGACAACGCACATCTTTGGTCTCCACCACTTCATTGTCTTTCAGCTGCATAAAAGGCAACTTTGCCAGCCACACGCCATCACGGTTAAACACTTCGCGCTTATGCGTAAAATAAAGGCTGGGTAACTCAATCTTTTCCATGTAGATGTATTGCCACACATCCATCTCGGTCCAGTTACTGATAGGGAACACGCGGAAGTGCTCACCCATATTCTTACGCCCGTTGAAGATATTCCACAACTCAGGACGCTGATTTTTTGGATCCCACTGACCAAATTCATCACGGTGAGAGAAGAAACGCTCTTTAGCACGCGCTTTTTCTTCGTCGCGACGACCGCCGCCCATGGCCGCATCGAACTTATTACCTTCTATGGCATCCAGCAAGGTGGTAGTCTGCAATTTATTACGACTGGCATTCACGCCTCTTTCCTCCACTACTCGCCCCTGATCGATCGAGTCCTGCACCAATGCTACTATGCATTTCGTACCTGTCTCTTCCATCAGGCGATCGCGATATTCCAATGCCTCGGGGAAATTATGCCCCGTATCGATGTGCATCAAAGGGAAAGGCACCTTGGCGGGCCAAAAAGCCTTACGGGCCAAATGAAACATGACGATAGAGTCCTTTCCTCCGGAGAATAACATCACAGGATTTTCAAATTGAGCCGCTACCTCACGAATAACATAGATAGACTCTGCTTCTAATTCCTTAAGGTGATTTATTCGGTATTGATCCATGATTAGTTGATTAGTCCTACAATTTAACTCGGCAGCAACAAAACATCTGCCATTTTTTTGATAAAAACACCGCCAAATTTAGCGATTAATAAAAGACTTTAAAAATTTTAAGGGCGATGCTTTTTCTCAAACCCCGCCCCTATAAAAAAGGGTGCTTAGCGCACCCCTTAGAATCTCTTAGTATTTGGTATCTAAATCACCAATTTCAAAACTCTTATTGTATTGTGTCATGGCCCTGAGACTCATGCCCACGTTGGAGAAACCACCATCGTGATACAGGTTTTGCATGGTTACCTTCTTGGTAAGATCCGAGAACATGGTAATACAATAATCGGCACAATCGGCCGCATCAGCATTACCCAGTGGCGACATACGGTCTGAGAAGTCAATTAAACCATCGATTCCTTTCACGCCGCTACCTGCTGTTGTTACAGTAGGTGACTGCGAAATGGTATTAACACGCACCTTGCGCTCGCGTCCGTAGATGTAACCGAAGCTACGACCAATGGATTCAAGCAAGGCTTTGGCATCGGCCATATCGTTGTAGCCATAAAATACACGTTGTGCTGCTACGTAGCTTAATCCCAGCATAGATCCCCATTCGTTAACGGCATCCATTTTAAAGGCTACCTGTAACATTTTGTGGAATGAAATGGCCGAAATATCTAAGGTTTTATTTAGATAGTTATAGTCTAAATCGTGATAAACCCTCTTTTTGCGAACGTTTAATGACATACCAATGGAGTGTAGTACGAAATCTACTTTTCCACCAAGCACCTCCATCGACTTCTCAAAAACATTCTCAAGGTCTGCTACATTGGTAGCATCAGCAGGAATAATTTCCGCCTCACATTTCTTACCCAACTCAACCACTTCACCCATACGACAGGCTACAGGGGTGTTGGATAAGGTAAAACGTGCTCCTTCTTCGTAGGCTCTTTCAGCCACCTTCCATGCGATAGACATGTCGTTAAGGGCACCAAAAATAATCCCTCTTTTTCCTTTTAAAAGATCAAATCCCATATCAATTTAATTTTGAGCGCACAAATATACTGCATAAGTTGCACAACACAAGTTTCAACGTTAATATTCTGTCCTTAACTTCATAAATCAAGTTAACACCCCACTTCAACGAGCTAAAGGACAAAAAGTTTTAAATATTCATCATTATCAAACCTGCCCACTGACAGTGTGCAAGTTATGAATACCATATCAGTTATTCAACAGGGTACGGGCGTTGGCCATGGCAGCCTCCGATAAACTTGAACCACTTAACATTTTAGCTACCTCCACCACACGGTCTTCGTGCGAGAGCTTTCGTATGTTAGAAATGGTTTTATCGGCACTGTCGGTTTTAAACACTTTAAAATGATGATCACCTTTAACGGTAATTTGGGGCAAATGCGTGATACTAATAACCTGCATACCAACACTCATATCACTCATAATGCTTCCCATCTGATCGGCCACCTCCCCGGAAACACCCGTATCAATTTCATCAAAAATAATAGTAGGCAAGCCCTTGGATGTTGAGAGCAGTGATTTTATGGAGAGCATCACCCGCGATATTTCTCCGCCGGATGCCACCTTATTAATTGGTGCCGGCTGTCCGCCTTTATTACCGGCAAACAGAAATTCAATCACGTCTTTACCATCGGCCATGTAATCGGCACTTACAGTATGATGAATCACAAAATTGGCATGTGGAATTCCCAGGACACGCAATTGCTGTTCAATGCCCTCCTTTACTTTTGCAAACACTTTTTGGCGGGATGCTGTAAGGGCATCACAAAGCTTATCAAGCACCTTACGCTGTTTTTCCAGTTGCTCCTGACGGGCCTTTAGGTCTTCATCAAAGAAATTTACTTTCTCAATCTTGTGCTGCAAATCCTCCTTTATACTCAACAACTCCTCAATGCTATCTACACGATGTTTCTGCTGTAAACCATATATCAAGTCGAGCCGTTGCTGCGTTTGCTGCGTTTGTTCAGGATTAAAATCCATATCCTCCGAACGCGCCTCCAGATCATCTGCCACATCTTTCAGATCAATACGGGCCGACTCAATCCGCTGCATCAAGGCTTCTCCGTCGGGCAGGTAATTGCTGATGCGTGACAATTTAGTAATCGAATCAGCCAACAGATCAAGCACCGGCGACGGCTCATTGCTGATATTATTCACCACCTCAACAAGATTGGTTTTGATCTCTTCGGCATGAACCAACTGCTCCAGCTGCTGCTCCAGTTCTGCTTGTTCACCCGACTTTAGCTTGGCTTTGTCAAGCTGCTCAAACTGAAACTGCATATAGTCCAAATCGGCTCGTTGCCGCTCGTTTTCCTCCACCATCTTATCAATGGCACGTTGAAGATCTTTATAATTACTGTATTGCTTACGATAATCGACCAGCAAGTCCTGACTAGCAGCCAGGGTATCTACCACCATCATCTGGAATCCACTGTCATCTAACAACAGGTTTTGATGCTGCGAATGCACATCGACGAGCTGATCACTGATGCTCTTCAAAAAACTAAGGTTAACAGGAGTGTCATTCACAAAGGCACGTGACTTTCCTGAAGGTAGCAACTCACGGCGTATAATGGTGAGCTCCTCGTAATCGAGGTCGTAATCCTTGAACAACTCAACCAAACCATGATGACCAAGGTAAAACTCTGCTTCCACCACACATTTCTGCTCTTTATTCAGCAAGGCATTCACATCGCTGCGCTGACCCAACACCAATGAAAGGGCACCCAGCAATACCGATTTACCCGCCCCCGTTTCACCGGTGATTACAGTTAAACCATTGTCAAATTGCACCTCAACCTTATCAATTAATGCATAGTTAGAAATAGATAATGACTTAAGCATGAATAGTCTATTAGTTATATTATAAAAAAGATAAGTAGTTAGGCTTGAGCAGTAGTTTCAACATCCACAGCAGAGCCACTTGCTAAAACGAATCGGATTTTTAATAAGTATATCGGCTTATTTTGAAGACAATATCTTTTCGTATTTTTTATTGTTACCCGGATCCACCTCTTGCAGCAACTCCACTACCCTTCCTTTTTCCATGGAAAAAGATTCTGAAAAGATATTGACTAACTCATCGGATTTAGCCGTGAAGAATACTTGTGCAAAAAATGAACCGGGACGTTGCCGGTGCACTTTGCGCGTTAACTCCAGCGACTTGACAATTTCAGCCCGAGCCTCTTCGGGCTTATCACTCATCCGATCGAGCCCCTTACGATGATACTCATACATACACTGTCGCAAAGGACGATGATACTCATTAAGTATATTTTCAACCAGCCAATAGCGATTACGTTGTCCCTCAAAGGATTTCCAACCTGTCTCTCGCGCGCCTTGTGCACGGTTAACGATCCGCTCGGCCTCCTGAAAATAAGGCGTTCCCCCGTTATTTTGAAAAGAATCGTAATCCAGTCCCAGCACAATATTAGCATAATAGGCCAAGACCGCCACCAGGTTGGATTCAAAATTATTAGGATTATAAATCAAAGGCTGAAACTCGACGTACTTAAAATGAAAATCCTGGTCCTGATGATTGAGCAACACCGTATAGTAATTGGAGTCATACACGGGTCTGCGCGCCTGTATCTGAAAAGAACCCTTGAACTCATCAATAGAAATCATCTCAGATATATTGATCATGATATTACAATCAATACGCTCCTCGGGTGCAAACTTATCGTTGGTCCATTTTTGGTTATTCATAAATTCCATAATGGCTGTCTGCATGGTTTCAAACACCTTTTTATTAGTGCTTTGAACTTGTGGCGAAACCACTTGAACGCGACACTGGAACTCTTGTGCCACTAAATTAACCCCCAACAATAGGCATAGTACAACAATTACATATCTCATAGCTTAATAGTTACAACAGCCCTTTATCAGATAAATAGCTTACTAATTTATCAACAATATCGCGAGCCACCTCGGTTTTAGTTTTTAACGGATATTCTTGTTGCTTATTATCTTTATCGATAATGCTTATTTTATTGGTGTCGCCATTAAAGCCGGCTCCTGTATCTTCAAGGCTGTTAAGAACAATAAAATCCAGGTTCTTTTTACCAAGCTTTTTCGTGGCATTGGCCAAAGCATCCTGTGTTTCCAAAGCAAAACCCACTACGATCTGCTCAGCTTTTTTTGCCTTACCTAAGGCCGCCGCAATATCCTCGGTTGGCGAGAGCTGTATGCTCATATTATCAGAAGTACGCTTTATTTTCTCATTGGCCTTAACAGTGGGCGTGTAATCAGCAACTGCAGCAGACATAATCGCCACATCAGCCCCCTTAAAGTGCTGCTTAGCCACCGTACTCATTTCTTGCGCTGATATAACATCGATGCGCTCAATACCAGGGTGTGATACCTGCAGCTGCGAAGGACCACTGATAAGCGTTACCCGGGCACCTCTTTGAGCCAGTTCTTCAGCAAGCGCATAACCCATTTTCCCGGAAGAATGATTACCAATAAAACGAACCGGATCGATCTTTTCATGTGTTGGTCCCGCTGTTACCAACACTTTTTTACCGGCCAGGTCAGTCGTATTTTTCCCTTCGAAATATGTTTTCAGGGCCGCCACTATCTCTTCAGGCTCCGCCATGCGACCCTTGCCCACCAGACCACTGGCAAGCTCCCCCGCATTGGGCTCGATTAAATGATTGCCATAGGATTGAAGTGTAGCCATATTTTTTTGGGTAGAAGGATGCTGATACATATCCAGATCCATCGTTGGTGCCACAAACACAGGACATCGTGCCGACAAATAAGTTGTAATCAATAGATTATCAGCAATTCCATTCGCCATCTTTCCCATAGTATTGGCAGTCGCAGGTGCCACAATCATGGCGTCGGCCCACAAGCCACTATCCACATGACTGTTCCAATCACCATTTTCGGGATTAAAAAAATCCACCAAAATGGGGCGTTTGGATAGCGTAGCCATCGTTAAAGGTGTGATGAACTGCTTTGCCAGACGCGTCATAATAACCTGCACTTCAGCCCCCTCTTTTACCAAGAGTCGTGTCAATGCCGCACATTTATAGGCAGCAATACCTCCTGATATTCCTAAAATAAACTTCTTACCTTTTAGCATACTCCAAAACTAAAAAAAGATAAAAGAGAACACGTAAGCCTCCTTTACCTTTTATATTTTTAATATCGTCAATTACCCGAAATAATCAAAAGCGGCTTACTCCTCTGCTTCTTCACGATCGGGATTACGATGATACACATTACCTTCCAAAAACTCCTGGGTAGCAATACAAACAGGCTTTGGCAGACGCTCGTAGAAACGTGAGATCTCAATCTGCTCACGGTTTTCAAAAACCTCTTCCAAATTATCAGTGTAAGAAGCAAACTCCTGCAATTTCTTATTCAGCTCTTCTTTCATTTCAGTGCTGATTTGGTTGGCTCGCTTACCAAGTACTACGATTGATTCGTAGATGTTACCGGTGGGCTCGGATAATTCGTTTTTATCCCATGTTACGGTTGATGCCGGTGCATTTGATTTTTTGTAGTCGATTGACATATTATAAAATTTAATTTACTGCAACTTCCTTGTTATAACTCTTGAGCATTTGATCGGTATCTTCAAAGATACGATCCGCTTTTTTACGGTACTTACCCTCTGGAAATTCATTTACAAATGAGTAATATTCATCCATGGTATCTCGCACGCGCTCCTCTTTCTTTTCCTCCACACTATTGACTGCCTGAATATATTTCGACTCCAGAATTAAAAAGGACAACTCCTCGCGATACTTGGTGTCCGGAAAGTCTTTCAGGCTATTTTGGGCTGCAATTACTGCCGACTGATAATTGTTACCGAGGTAATCGCCTAAATTGTAATATAGTTTTGCACTTAGGTATGACTTAAACACAAGCTTATCGCGCAATTCATCCATCAAACGAGTAGCCTCATCAACACGAGCACTATTGGGATACATGTTAATGAATAACTGAAACTCTTGAATAGCATCTTCAGTAGGCGTTTGATCGAGGCGCGGCTTAGGTGACTGCATGTAATAACAATATGCACTCATGTACTGACACTCCTCGGCATAATCACCCGCCGGAAAATCTTTAACATACTGACGAAAATAATGCCCTGATGTTAAATAATCATTAAGACCATACAGACAACTTGCGTAAACATAGTTCACTTCCTCGGCCTTATCAGTACCCCGATAAATAGTTACCAACTGCCCCAATAGAGTGGCAGCCCGCGTATAATCTTCCTTCTCATAATACTTTATCGCCTCCTCATACCAAAGCTCATAATCCTGACTCTTAAGCAGTTTCTGATATTTACTACAGCCGGTACCCACAAGCCCTAAAAAGGTACAAATGATCACTAAGTATTTCAATTTCATAGATTTGAAATTCATGAGGTTCTATTGTTTAGATATTACACTGCCGAAAAAGACAACAGTTTTTACAACGTGCAAAGATAATCTTTCGTATTAAACCACGCAACATCGCCACCGATATATTCAACAAGCACAAGAGTTTGCACCCATTAACAAGCACTTACTCTCAATCATCATCTTTTAGCATCATAAAAGACACAAAACAACCCACTAACCCCATAAGCCTCATTAACAGTGTGATATGTCCATTGCGACCTCAAGCCACAAGCGCCATTTGTTGACCTGATTCTTTTTTAAGATTGTTTCCTTCAAAAACATAAGTAAAAACATTACATTTGCAGCGAAAATTTTAAAAATTCAGTATAGTGGATATTTTCGATAAAATAAAAGTACACATGGGCCCGCTTGGGCAATATGGTAAGGAAGCACACGGTTATTTTATGTTTCCAAAATTGGAAGGCGAAATAAGCCCAAAGATGAAATTCCGTGGTAAAGAAGTACTAACATGGAGTTTAAATAACTATTTAGGCTTAGCTAATCATCCTGCCGTGCGTAAAGCCGATGCTGATGCAGCAGCTGAATATGGTATGGCCTACCCAATGGGAGCACGCATGATGTCGGGCCAAACCAGCAAGCACGAAGAACTGGAAGCTAAACTTGCTGAATTTGTAGGTAAAGAAGATTCTTACCTGCTCAACTACGGCTATCAGGGAATGGTGTCGATTATTGATACACTGGTAGGGCGTAACGATGTTATAGTATACGACTCGGAGTCGCATGCCTGCATCATGGACGGTGTATTCCTGCACAAAGCCAAAGGTGGTAAAAGCTTTGTTTTTGCCCACAACGAAATGGATAAGTGCGAAAAAATGCTTCAGTTTGCTACCAAGCGTGTTGAAGAAACTGGTGGTGGCATCCTATTAATTACAGAAGGTGTGTTCGGTATGGCCGGCGACCTGGGTGATTTGAAAGGCATTGTTAAGCTAAAAGAAAAATATAACTTCCGCATCTTAGTAGACGATGCACACGGATTTGGTACTATGGGTAAGACAGGTGCCGGTGTAGCTGAGCACTTCGACGTAGTTGACCAGATTGATGTACACTTCAGTACCTTTGCTAAATCAATGGCCGGCATTGGTGGTTTTGTGGCCGGTACCGAGGAAGTAGTCAACTACCTTCGCTACAACCTACGTTCACAAATTTTTGCCAAGTCATTACCAATGCCAATGGTAATTGGAGCACTTAAACGCCTTGAAATGCTGCGTGATGAACCAGAGCACAAAGCTAACCTATGGAAAGTAGTTGACAAGTTACAGTCTGGACTGAAAGATGTAGGATTTAACCTGGGTGACACAGCATCGCCGGTTACACCTGTGTTCCTGGAAGGTAACGTGGCAGAAGCTACTCAGCTGACCATGGATCTGCGCGAGAATTACAACATCTTCTGTTCCATTGTGGTTTACCCCGTAATCCCAAAAGATCAGATTATGCTGCGTATAATCCCTACTGCCTCACATACTATGGAAGATGTAGAATATACCATTAAAGCCTTCCGTGAAGTACAGGAAAAACTGAAAGAGGGTAAATATAAGAGCGATAAGATTGCTAGCGTAATCTAAAACGCAAAGCATCAATTAACAAGAAAGAGGGTAGTCTGATCAGGCTACCCTCTTCTGTTGGAAGTCATCCTGTCTCCTGTCCTTAATATTTTACGCGCAACAACAACGCTACTAATAGCACCAGCAAACTGATGTACTTTAACTCCATCCACCGATCAAAAACCAGATCTAAATCCACCAACTTTTTCTCCTGAAGTACTCCCGGTTGATCACTGCTTATTTTCACTTTCCATCCTTTAAGACGATACTCATCATTCGCTGCCATGCGCACATCCTCATAATCACTTACCGTTTTAAAAAACCGAATCACTTGCTCTTCTGTATTTTTCGACGTCACTTCCTCGTCAGCCAACAGCTTAATAGCAAAAGGTAACCTGTAATAACTACCGTAGGCATCATCGGCCTCAAACAGCGCCCGCTCACTGCCAATGCGCATATTTAGGCTGTAATAATCGCGTTGCGATGCCACGGTAGAATAGGAAAAACCCAACAAAGCAATAAGCATTAGCAGACGTGTCCATCTGTGCTTAATCTGTACAATATTTCGTGCGAAGTAAATACCTCCAATAAAATACACGATAACCAGCAATAAAAAAAATGGTGTCATCAACAGCTCCTGAACTACGCTATTTGTTACACCTGAGGGCCATATAAATACAGTCAGTGCACCCAACCCCAGGATACCCGAAAGGGTAGTGACAAAATAACCCCGGGCCATCCAATTTAATAATGGCGAACGATAGACAAATCCAACGATAAGGCCGATTGCAACCATTAAAATCAGCAAATACAAATTATTGGGCCACGACAAGCGCGCCAGTCCCACTGCCCCAAAAAATGGATTTAAAACATAACCTAGTACTAAAATACAAAGGGCTACTATAATTCCTTGCCCCATCGCTCGCAAACCTGAACCTTGCTCCATATCAATGTCTTTCATGATATCCATTTATAATACTCTTAAAATTTGAAGTTGGGGTGCTGCCAATCGTAGCAAAATAAATATGAATAACTAAAAATAAACTTGACAAAAAACCGACTGCAGAATGCAAAAGAGCGGTTAATAGAGTTCCTCCGATGCCAAAGAAATTATCAATAATAATCTCGGGAAACATAAGCGGAAAACCTGTTAGGATCAACATTGGATATAAAACAAACAAAACAGCCACATAAGTCGTCTGCTGCAAAGGGTTAAACTTCGACTCAGCAGTAACCGGAAACGGGCTACCTTCCCCTTTAAAGATACCAAATAAATAATACTGCATTTGCCTGATGAGACGACCACACAGTCCCTTTACTTCAATTTTATAATGTCGCTTATTATCACTTAACACAAAGCCAACAAGAAAAAACAAATAAGCTAATGTTATACCAACACCCGATATATTATGACTCAATACGGCCCAGTCAAAGGGTAAAAAGGAATACTTAAGATCGGCATATTGCATACTAATGCCGGATATTAACAGCACCAGGAAAAACAGGGCGTTAAAACCATGCCATATTCGAACCCATAATGGATATAAATACATTTTATCACTCATACTACTTATTTTTAGAGAATATCATGCGTAACACAGCATGCACCAACAAGCCCACCAATAACATTCCAAACAAAATAACACTGATCGTATTTAAAGTTTTATTACGATTAGCACCGATAATATACCCCTCATTGAGCACCACCGCATTGAAAAATCCGGACTTCGCCCTGCTTTCCTTAGCACGATGTGCATAGAGTGACTCCATAAGCACAGAGTTAGCACTATGGCAATCCACGCAATTACGTAAGGCCTGCTCCTTAGGTAGAATATTATGAGAAATCAATAAATCAGCATCCACCTTAGTATGACAATCGATGCAGCGTACCTTATTGAAGTGTTGCTCACGATTGGGCAACCATGCATGCGTGGCGGCTATATCAACCGGATCATCATGGCTTAACAGGCCATATTTGAATTTATTGTCATGACAACTTGTACACATTTTATTACTGAGCGTCACCACTTCAACAATGGGCTTATCCTGCCGAAGCGCCAACTCATACCCATGCGGGTCGTGACACATCCAGCAATTAAAGCGTTCGTCGCTGGATTTATAATGCACACTCTCCTGAAAAGCCGATTCAATACCTTCGAAGTTAAAATGGGCATAGGTCTCGTCTCCACCATGACAATCCATACACTGATACTTCTCCTCGAGTCGCAATTCTCCCGAATGAGGAAAAGTCTGATAGTCCATCGAATGACAATCAATACAGGCAAACATTTTATGAACAGAGGACTTCATCTTTACACTATCGATATAATGAAAAGGATTAAGCGGCTTTCGATCAACCTGATCGGTCCACTCATTATGGTACTCATAAAATACCTGTCCATGACATTGTAAACACTGACTATTATCAGCTCCATCTGTAGCCCGGGCATGAACGATAAGAACACTAAGGAGCAATAAGCAGACAAGGCTTTTTGTTAATTTCACCATCGTATTGACCTTTTAATAAACAAAAAAACTGTCAGCACAAAGCCTTATAAAGTTTATGCAGACAGTTTATAACAATAATGAACTTCTTATTTTTTAAGTGTGCGAATGTAAGTTACGATAGCCCAACGGTCTTCTTCATCCGGAATCTTCTTCTCGAAATTGGGCATTTCGTCGCGCCCTACAAAGGACTGATAATAGATGACACCATCTTTTTGCGCCTGAAAAGTGGCCGACGAAAAGTCACCCAGGTCGGCATCAATACTGCGGGCTTTCGGACCATCTCCTTTACCCAGGTTACCATGGCACGATTTACAATGACGAGAATAATTCATCTTTCCCACTTTAAGCATATCCGCATCATCGGCGGCCTGAGGATTCTTCATACTTTGGTACTCGGCCGGAATGTCCCAAGGTTTCTTTTCTGGTATAAACGACATTAAAACAAAACTTAACGCAAGACAAACAGCACTTGCCACGAAAGACATCTTTACTTTTTTCATGTTATCTATTTTTATCAATTATTCCATTAAAAATTCCATAATCGCGTGATATTAAATCCAAATCGGATACTTTCACTGTCAAATTCACTAAGATTATACATGTATAGTTCCTGCGGCAAAATTCCCATGCCATTGGTCAGAAAAATTTGGAAGGCATGAGTACTTGTTGACACCTCGTAACCAATGGAAAAATGAGGTTTTGGGTGATCGGTGAATGATGTATATTGGGCAATACTTTCAATTTTAAGCGGAACACCAAGCTCAACCGTCAATGAAGATTGCGGACTAAATTTAATACGCCCGCCAAAACCCAAACCAATCTTATCATTATCCAACAAGCTGTCAACCGCATTATAGTGCGTAAAATTAACGCTTGCCTGCACTGATAACCAATCATTGATCTTTCGCCCAACAATGGCTTCAGAAAAGTAGGATAAACGATCGGAGAATTCATAATCCAGTCCGAAAACAGCTTCTTCACGCCCATCAATGGCAGCATTGGCATACAGGGTTAAGCTTACCGGCATTGTATTCTCGCGTGTTTGCTCAAAAGGCGTATACTTCACCTGAAAATCCTGATATTTCTTTTGACTATTGGTACCAAAACCCACCAGTAAATCGTCCAAAATTGAATAGTTAAAGCCAATTCGTATATTGGCTCCGGGTGCCATCACACCAAACACATCACTAATACCATTTTCAACAGTACCGAAACGGTGGCTGATCACCATTTCCAAGGTGTTTTTGTATTGTGTAACACTGGTCTGATGATTTATCAGGGTACCCGACTCCCAGGGCGATCGAACGGGCTTATCCACTTTTTTCTCGGTCGTCGTTTCCTGCGCACTAACAAGGTGACCGGAAAGCAACACCAAAACAATCAGATATATAACATTTTTCATTGTAATCGTTTTTTAGTTATCCTCGCCTCCTTGCTCAATCCACGTTATGATCAGCTGCTTCTGATTACCCGAGTAGGTGTAATTGGAATGTATACCGCCAGAGCCCGGTGTGCTTACTATTTTACTGTTATTGGCATCTTCTAAATCCAACAAGTTGTTATTAATCAGTGATTGATAAGCCTCACCTTCCTGCAAGCTAAACAAGCCACTCCCATTATGACAATTTGTACAGCTCTGCGCAGCCCAGATGGGCTCTACTTCCTCTGAAAAACTAATGGGTACCTCAGGATCAACAGGCTCACCTTCATCTGGTTTGATAAATTTATAATCGCAACCAGCCATGAATACAGCTAACAGTAATACGGCCGTGAATATTATTTGAAATGCTTTCATATTGCCTATTTAGCGGGTTAAACAAAAACTCAGGTGGCTATGCAGCCATAGCCCCTTGAGTGTTTTTATTAATTGGTTCCTAAATAAGTCTTAGCCGCCATAATTAAATCCTGCGTATACTCGCTGTTGTGAATTCCGTAACTATGATCATTCTTAATCAATGCGAAATTCCAGTAGGCTGCCAATTGCTGATGGGTCCATGTACCGGCAAGCAAATGTCCTTCCTCATCAATCATAGGAATCGTCAGCAAATCCTCTTTTAAATCCTCAAGCAATACTTTATTAGCGGCCATTATACCCGGCAGGTCGATGTTTGCATCGCGTCCGCTGTGGCATTCGTCGCAAGATGTGAATACAGGATCACCCCCTTCGGTGGCAGCCATTTTCATAGAATGGCCTCCCACGTATTCTCCGTAATTACCCGTCAGAGAATTGAACGACATGTGGCAACTCTTACAGCTGTGATGTCCTTTGGTTCCGGATGGTACTGTTGGGTCGTTAAGACCAACATAACCTCCAACACCGCCGAAAATTGCACCTTGCGCACCATAATGAGGTCCCCAATGAGAAGCGGTACGTTCATCAATTGTCATCGTACCCTCCTTTGTTGGATCAGGCTGCCCATCGCCACGATGACGCGGTTGGTGGCACTTAATACAGGTATTGCTCATACCCTCCGGATCGCTGTATTGGTTGGTAGCATCAACCATAAGGCCTGTAAAAACACTATTTTCATTCAAAAACAAATCAACCTCATCGGTATAATGCATGGCATAATCTTCACGCGTGTAACTCGTGTGAACCTGATGACAAGTGTAGCACGACATGGCTGCAGCTTCGGGGTGCAAGCCACCATGATTAGTTCCTTGCTCCACAGCTTGCATAAAACCATTATGCGAATGACACATGGAGCATGAGCCTCCGGCATAGTTGGCATAGCCAACATGTTCCATACCGCCAGTAAAGTGCACAGAATGCTCAAATTGAGCCGTTTTAATGGCCAATTCGCTATCATTGGTGTGGCAACTAATACAACCTGCAGTACCATCAATACCATTAGTACCATCAGCACCATTGGTGCCGTCAGCTCCCGGAGGTCCTTGAGGCCCTTCTTTCGTACAACTTGTAAATACGGCTCCCAAAGCCATAACTGTCAGTAATAAGATTTGCTTCAACTTTTTCATAATATATCGACTTAATGAAGGATATGAGTCATTACTTTTTAACAATTTTAAACAAAT
Source organism: uncultured Carboxylicivirga sp. (assembly GCA_947491945.1). Lineage (GTDB taxonomy): Bacteria > Bacteroidota > Bacteroidia > Bacteroidales > Marinilabiliaceae > Carboxylicivirga > Carboxylicivirga longa. The sequence goes on from CANLLN010000002.1 coordinate 246,461, forward strand.
CCCCTGAATGTTATGCAATGTAAGTTCTACAGACTCAGATTGATATAAATCAATAGATCAAGACCATAACACTACCTACCAATTAGTTACAAGTGCATTTCTGAATTAATAAACGTCTCGCTATTTAGAATTAATCCAACTCAACATAAATACATCCTATTGATTTACTGATCTTTAATCGTTTTCGTTTAAAATAGTTAACGGATAACATTTGCATCAATAAAAAAAAATCTATACATTCATATCTACTAATTCACCATTCTAGTTCCTAAATGACTAATAGCATAATTGACATAACCGGCTGTGAAAAATGTCACGTCAAGTTCAGTGGTTTCGATGCCTTAAATGAAAGTGAACTGTATAATTTTAAGCAATCACATTGTAAGGTGGTATATCAGCAGGGCGAAACCATTATTAAGGAAGGTACACGATGTGCCAATATAATATGCATTAAAAAGGGATATGCTAAGCTTTTTATTAAAGGTCTTGAAAATAAGAATATTGTTATTAAAGTTTTAAAAGAGGGTGATTTTATTGTTAGTCCAGGCCTTTTTACCGATAATCTCAATCATTTTTCGGTAAGCGCGCTTACCAACCTTAGCACTTGCATGATTAGTATTGAGGCTTTTACGAGGGCCTTCAGAAACAATAACCGTTTTGCTGAAAATGTTCTTAAACTAAATCATGAAATAACCAATGAACTCTATAATCAATTAATCAACCTATCGCACAAAAAAATGACCGGCCGTGTAGCCAGCACCATCATTTACCTATCTCAAATATATAATTCGAAAGGCTTTCATACTACGCTTAGCAGACAGGATTTAGCGGATTTATCCAGCGTATCAAAAGAAAGCCTAATCAGGGTTTTGAAGGATTTTAAGGAAAACGGCATTATCACAATCGCAGGCAATCATATTAAAATAAATTCATTCGCAACCCTTAGTAATATCAGCCGCATTGGTTAGCACCAAAATAACCTAACCTGCTTCCTATCCCATATCAATAAGAAACACCCGCGTCGCTAAAAAGAAAACTCAAGCCCCAGCTTAATAGCCCAATTATCCATCCCATCGGGCAAGCGATAAGGTCCATATCGGTAATGCACTGAAAGCCCATACTGAAATACAAAGTTTGAAAACAGATTTTTAAGGTACAGACCCGACTCATAATACCCCTTATTCAGGGAAGTAACCCCATCGGGTGCTTCACCAAAGGCCACGTTGGTACTAACAACAATCTCGGGCTTAATACGCCGGTTAGTATTCAAACCCATCGGAAAGCCATGCGAGAAATAAAGTGCTGCAAACCGATCAGCACCAAACTCATTTAAGCGCATGGTACCAAATGTATAAGGCACCCTTACGGTAAACGACTTATAACTTCCCAATGAGCTATAAAGTAAGGTACTGGGGTAATCCCCATTCATCAACCCACCTTCAACCCGCAGCACGGTGTACATGGCATTGGGGTAATTGAATTGTTTATGAGCACGGGCTTCGTAACGCCGATATTCATAACTTTCAGCAGCCTCCCACTTTCCGGAAGCCGCATTCAGCCAGATGATCGGCCAGTTGGTTCCATTGGACATTTTACCAAAGGCCGTACGGGCAAAAGTTTCTCTCTGCGCCCACTTAAGCTTTACCGCCAGTTCATCCATTGTAAAATCCGCTGCCACATCACCCGCTTCGGCAAAACGATAAGGCATTTGCGGTGCTATATCAAAATGAGTAAAGTAAAGACCTCCTTTCCAATACTTGAGAAAACGAAACTCAGCACCACTGCGCCATCCCTTACTCAGATCCATGGTCTCAGTAAGGAAACGACTAAAACGCTCGCTCGACATTGCCTTCACCCCATCCAAAAAGGCGTATGAACCCGTAGCATGTACATCATCCTGATAGCTCACAAAAAAACGATTTTCCTTATTCTCAAAGGGCGTAAGCGATAAGCTAAGACCATACTTCTCGTCCTTATCGCCAAAACCGTAGGTAAAATATCCGCCGGTGGAAAAATAAGGCGACACCTCGGGGCTGGTATAGAGGCCCAACCCCAACTTAAAGCCCTCAAAATTATTATAATCAATCAGCTTGGATAGATTCAGCTGTAATTTACCAATTGGCAGATACCCCTTGATCATGGACACCTGCGTTTTTATCAGCGCATCCAGGTGATTTCGGCGACCGATACTGTCTAGGAATTGATAGGTTAACGAATCGCGCGCCGTGAGGGGTGAATATCGGAAACGTTCCAGATCCGGAGCATCCCGATCGCCCGAAAGATCTTCGAGCACAATATTATCAAACTCACTCGGCGAAAAGCTGGCCTGTGTATTAATGGCTGTTACATAACTCTTTCCCTTACCTACAATAGGAAAAGGAAGACGCCGTGCAAGCCCGAGCCCTCCAAGCTGAAGGCTACTCTCCAGCTGCTTGGGAAACCATTTGCCATTGTTGGCAGGCTGATATTTTTGCCGAATAAACAGACGCATTCCATTTTCGGTACCGGTAGTAGTCGCAGACACCGTCTTGATAGCCATTGTGCGCCCGTCAATATGAAAAGCACCTGTTAAGCCTCTGAAATTGCGATCTCTTTGGGGACGATAAGTGATGTAAAACACTGTATCCCCCTGCTCGCTGTACGTCTCCTGCAATATAAACTGATAGGCTCCCAAACCTGCCCGTGAGGCCGGGTTAAGATACGAATAACCCAAGAGCTTAATTGTCGGGTCGTAAAACGAAAAAGGTTGTAGCATAGCGGGAAAAGACGCCAGCAGGGGATCTTTCAAACCGCTCACTCGTCCCGAGATTACTCTCTCCTTACCCACCCCCTTTTTCAGGTGTTTCTTTTCTGATACAGACTCAAACAAAAATAAATAACTGTCGTTTTGAATGCCCAGAGAATCCTTTAATTCAGCACGCTCCTCTTCGTTGAGTACTGCAGGCCACTCAAAATCAAGGGTCATCTTATGGTACAGGATACAGCTGAAAGGCGCGTAATTATCGGGATTATGCAGATCCTTTTTCTCCACCACACCGCGCATAATAGCCAATGCGGGATTTTCTGAAGGCAGTACATCGACAGCTGCCAGACTGTATTTTTGAGGTTTCAGATAAATTACACCATCAGGCTGCAATTCATCTATGGGAAGTACAAGAGGCGCATAACCAAGGCAGCTGAGCTTGAGTTCTTGCACATTTCGCCAGGTTCGTATTTCAAAGCGCCCATCGATATCAGTAACAGTGCCGGCACCATCACCATACACAATATTCACAAAGGCGATCGGACTTTCCGTTTGTGCGTCTTCCACGCGCCCCCTAAGGTACTGCTCCTGCCCCCAAGTGATTAAATGGACATAGAAAAACACGAATAAGATCAGATAACGATGCATCATGGACAAGACAACTCAGTTTGGTTTAATTCCCGAATTTACAAAAAACAGAATTGTAAATAAAAAAATATCCCTTGCTCTCTTCACGAAAACAAGGGACGATATCATGCAAATATTTTATTTTAACATACCGGCCTTTAGGCGGGTAATTTCTTTTGCAGTGAGGTAACGCCACTTACCACGCGGTATACGCTGCTTAGTTAATCCGGCAAAGTAAACACGATCAAGCTTCATTACCTTATAACCCAAGTGTTCGAACATGCGGCGCACAATACGATTACGTCCAGAATGAATTTCTATGCCCACCTGAGTTTTGTCTTCTTTCTCCACAAAACTGATGGCATCCGCGTGAATAGGCCCGTCATCAAGCGTAATACCGGCCGCCAATTGATCGAGATGACTGGCAAATACAGGCTTATCGGTAAATACGTGATAAATCTTTTTGGCATTGTACTTGGGATGGGTCAGCATTTTTGTCAGATCACCATCATTGGTAAGAAGCAATAATCCAGTGGTTTGCTTATCCAATCGCCCAACAGGATAAATACGCTGCTCACAGGCATCTTCCACCAAGTCCATTACCGTAAGCTTGGCGTGCTTATCTTCCACCGTTGTTACGTACCCTTTGGGTTTATTAAGAAGTACATAAATTTTTTCCTCAGGATTCAGCCTGTTACCCTTATAGCGAACGTCGTCTTTAGGGCTAACACTCACCCCTAACTGGGTAATCACCTTACCATTAACAGTTATCTCCCCTTTAGCGATCAGCTCATCAGCATCGCGACGACTACAGATACCCGCATTGGCAATGTATTTATTCAAGCGCATTGTCTCCTTAACTACAGGCTCATCCTCTTTTTTTTGTCGAACCGGCTTGCCTTCCGATCGTCCTGTACCAGTAAAACCGCCCTTCTTTATATGAGGCTTTTTATCACGACGCTCTTCGCGACTGCCTTCAAAGCGTTTTCCGGGGCCTCTCCTATTTTGTTCTTTCTTCATTCTGTTTCTTCACATTGTTCACACACAAGATATTGCATGCGACTTCAATTAAAAATGCAAAGTTGATAAAAAAGCAATTAATAACAGCAGTTTAAGGAGAAAATAAATCCAATAAGCTCCATAAACTATGAACAAATGGAATAAAATTACTTCGAAAGCATTTGAAAGACCATTATAATCAATTCGGCACTTTATAAAATGATTCGTAAGAGCACTTGGCTTTTAAAAAAATAACTAGCAAATTTGCATACTTATACAAAAGCACTTGATTTATGACACTGATTAAATCCATATCAGGAATTAGAGGCACAATAGGCGGTAGATCCGGCGATGGCCTCTCTCCACTAGATGTTGTTAAATTTACATCGGCCTATGGTCAATGGGCCAAGCAACGCCATAATGGCAAACTAAAAGTTGTAGTAGGACGCGACGCTCGCATCTCCGGAGAAATGGTTAAGAACCTGGTAATAGGCAGTCTTCAGGGATTGGGCATTGACGTGATTAACATTGGCCTGGCCACGACTCCTACCACTGAACTGGCGGTAACCGAAGAGAAGGCACAAGGCGGTATTATACTAACAGCCAGCCACAACCCAAAGCAATGGAACGCCCTAAAGCTTTTGAATGAGAATGGCGAATTTCTGACGGCAGCCGATGGTGCTGAGGTACTAAAGATAGCCGAAGATGAGAGTTTTGAATTTGCGCAGGTCGATGACTTAGGCCAGGTATGTGAGAAGGATAATTACACCGATTACCATGTTCAGCACGTCCTGGATTTGAAAATGGTGGATGTTGAAGCCATTAAAAAAGCCAAGTTTACAGTCGCCATCGACTGTGTGAACAGCGTAGGAGGCGTAGCACTACCTCCACTACTAAAAGCCCTGGGAGTAAATGTTATTGAACTATACTGTACACCCAATGGTCAGTTCCCGCACAATCCGGAGCCCCTACCCGAAAACCTCACTGAAATTTCAGCCCTTATAAAGGATAAAAAAGCAGATCTCGGATTTGTGGTTGACCCCGATGTGGATCGTTTGGCCATCGTTAACGAAGACGGCACTATGTTTGGCGAAGAATACACTTTGGTGGCCGTTGCCGACTACCTTTTATCAAAGCAGGTAGGCAATACGGTTTCTAACCTGTCCTCGTCGCGCGCCCTGGCCGATGTAACACGCAGCTATGGCGGGCAATATGAACCGGCTGCCGTGGGCGAAGTAAACGTAGTGGCCAAAATGAAAGCAAGCAATGCCATTATTGGCGGCGAAGGCAATGGCGGTGTCATCTACCCCGAGAGTCACTATGGCCGCGATGCCCTGGTGGGTATCGGACTATTCCTGACTCACCTTGCCAAATCAGGCATGAAATGTTCCGAACTGAGAGCTAAATATCCTGCCTACTATATTTCAAAAAATAAAATTGAGTTAACACCCGAAATTGATGTGGATGGCATTCTCAAAAGTATTGAAGAAAAATACAAACAGGAAGAAATCAACACCATCGATGGTTTAAAAATTGATTTTCCTGATAAATGGGTTCAACTGCGTAAATCAAATACTGAACCCATCATTCGCATTTATGCAGAAGGGAAAAGCACAGAAGCCGCTGAGCAGCTGGCAGAAACCATTATCAGCGACATAAAATCTTTAATATAATTTTAGATGTTAACATATTTTAACGTCACGCCCGTATAAAAGCGGGCTTTTTTATGCTCAAAAGTCTAATGTTTTAACTAAAATCGTAGTTGCTATAATCCGCAGTAAATAAACTTATGAAGAAAAAAAACATCATCATCCTTCTTGCCGCGATAATAACAGTGCTTGCCATTGCGCTGATACCGGGCAACAGCGATACAGACAACTACCTTTACACCAAGGTGCAAAAAGGCGATTTCATTGCTCAGGTCTACAGTACCGGTCAGCTGCAAACAGAGAATTCGGAACTGATTGTTCTGCCCAAAGAGATGTCGAGCCGTAACATTGACCTATACGAAATAAAAGTATCCAGCATTGTTGAAGAAGGCACTGTGGTAGATTCGGGTGGTTATGTGGCTACGCTTGACCATGCTGCCGTGGAGGAATTACGCACCAAGGCCGAAGACGAACTGGAGACCGCATTAAATGCTTATGAAGATGCCAAGATAGACACTAACCTAAATCTGAGTACGCTGCGCGATGAACTACTGAATGCCGATGTGGATCTGGAAGAGAAGAAACTGATTCTGGAACAGTCTATTTATGAGTCACCCGCAGTAAAACGACAGGCCAGCCTCAATGTGGAGCGCGCCCAACGCGATTTGGAGCAGAAAAAACGCAACTATAAGCTGAAACAGAAACAGGATGAATTCAAAGTCTTTCGTGCCTGGGAAAATGTAAAACGAAGACAGGACAAGGTGGATGACATTGAGAAATTGTTTAACGTACTGGATGTAAAAGCTCCCAAGCCGGGAATGGTTATATACAGCTACGACCGCTTTGGCAAAAAAATAAAAGCAGGTTCCAGCATTATTAGATGGAGGCCTCAGATAGCTGAACTACCCGACCTTAGCACGATGCTCTCCAAAACCTTTATCAACGAAATTGATATCTCCAGGATAAAAGTGGGCCAAAGGGCACAGATAGGCATTGACGCCTTTCCCGAGAAAAGCTTTCAGGGCGTGGTAACCAGTGTGGCCAACATCGGTCAGGTAATTCCCAACGGTGATGCCAAGGTATTTGAAGTTTCCATCAAAATTGAAGGCACTGATCCGGATTTGCGGCCGGCCATGACCACGAGTAACATCATTCAAACAGCGCAGCTCACCAATGTGCTTTATGCACCCCTGGAATGCATCTTCAGCAACGACACCCTGAGCTATGTTTTTATAAAAGAAGGCAACGACTACCGAAAACAAATTATACAGCCTGGCATCAGTAACGAAAATCAGATTCAGTTGCTCAATGGCGTGATGGAGGATGAGATATTGCTAATGAACCAACCCGTTGATGCCGATAAAAAACCCTTTGAAGGCATGGCTATTTATGAGCGTATAAAAAATGCCGAAACAGATACACTGAACACTGAATCAAACAACTAAATTCATACGATGAGAAAATCTCCCCATCAGCTTTATCGGCGTTACTCGCACAATGTGCTGATCGCCTTTGAAGCCATCCTCTCTAATAAAGTAAAGTCCTTCCTAACGGCACTGGGCATTATGTTTGGTGTGGCAGCCGTAATTAGTATGCTCGCCATTGGTAAAGGAGCGCAACAAGAGGTGCTTGAACAAATTAAACTAGTGGGTGTCAACAATATAATAATAACACCCAACGACCAATCTATTGAGGCCAATGGACAAACCGGTGAGGACAGCGATCAGAAAAAGAAATTTTCACGCGGTCTGCATCAGATGGATGCCCGCGCCATATTGGAAAATATCCCCACGGTAAAAACCGTTAGCCCGGTGGTTTCGCTCAGCTACCATGCCATTAAGGAAGGTAAGAGCTACCCGGTGACGCTGGAAGGAGTATCCACCGATTATTTTAGCATGCTTAATATTACCCTCGACAAGGGTAAACATTTTAGTCACCAGCACAGCGACAAAGGCCTGCCGGTATGTATTATTGGTGATAATATCCGCCGACGTTTTTTTAATCAGCGTAATCCCGTAGGGCAATACATCAAGTGCGGACAGGTATGGCTACAGGTGATTGGCACCATTGCTAAGCGCGACTTTACCACATCTGCTTCAGACGAGATGGGTATCAGCAGCAGCGATAACACCATCATCATTCCCATTAAAACCATGCTCATGCGTTTTAAAGACCGAGGCACCATCAATCCTGAATTAATGGATAATATGGCCGGAGGAGGTGCCCGGTTTTTCATGGGTGGTAACCCCGACGAGGAAGGAAACCAGCCATCGGGTAAAACACAGAATCAGCTCGACAAAATCATTGTACAAGTGGAAGATACTGAGCATCTATCAGCCACTGCCGATGTGATCAAACGCCTGATACTGCGCCGCCATGCCAACATCTACGATTTTGAGGTAACCGTGCCGGAACTACTCCTTAAACAGCAACAAAAAACGAACGAAATATTTAATATTGTGCTGGGAGCTATCGCCGGTATCTCCCTAATTGTTGGAGGAATCGGCATTATGAATATCATGCTGGCCTCGGTATGGGAACGGATACGCGAAATTGGCACGCGACAAGCCATTGGTGCATCGCGCAAAGATATCATTGTACAGTTTCTGGCCGAGTCCATCCTCATCAGTATATCGGGCGGCCTTATTGGCATTTGCCTGGGGGTGTTGCTGGCACACCTGATACACCTGATGGCTGACATTAAAACCATTGTTTCCTTCTTCTCTGTTATTGTGGCCTTTGGCGTATCGGCCACCGTGGGCATCATCTTTGGCTATATACCTGCCAAAAGCGCTGCCACGCAAGATCCTGTTGAATCCTTAAGACATTAAACTATGCGATATATTATCTATCTATTACTGCTAATAAACTGCCTTAGTGGCAAAGCACAAACAACACCTGACCTCTCGCAGCAATCCATGCAGCTAACGCTCAACGAAGCCATACAAATGGCCAAGCTGCAGTCGCTGTCCAGCTTCCGCCACAAAAACATGTACCTGGCAAGCTACTGGGATTTTCGAAGCTTTAAGGCTTCACAATTACCCGGACTGCGACTCAACGCAAAACCCATAGACTATAGTCACTCCTTATCCCTCGAGTATATTTCCGACGGATCATACCGCTATGTGGGTCGCGAAACACTATCATCGTCACTGGGATTGGCCATCCAACAAAACGTTACTTTTACAGGTGGTGAACTGAGCGTAACCTCGGACCTAACAAGGCTTCAACAAAAACGCGATGGCAAAAACTCAATCGAATATAACTCGGTTCCGGTCAGCATACGCCTCACACAACCCCTTAATGGCTATAATAAATTTAAGTGGCAGTCTAAGTTAAAGCCGCTGGAATTTGAACAGGCAAAAAAGCTATTTCTATCCGAAATGGAAGCCTTGTCAAAACATACGGTACAAATCTTTTTTGAAGCTGTGGCTGCCCAAATTGACCTTAAAATAGCATCTACCAACCTGGCTAATGCCGACACGCTATATAATATTGGGCGTGGCCGTTTTGAAATAGGAACCGTAACGCAGGATGAACTGCTTGACCTGGAGCTAACCTATCTGAATGCCAAAATGTCTAAAACAATGGCGGAGGTGACCTTAAAACAGTCACGCAACAAGCTGAACTCATTTCTGGGTTTCGACAAAGATCTTATCATCATGCCCCTTATACCGGATGAAATACCCGGGCTGAAAGTAAATGCTGACCGTGCGCTGGAAATGGCCAAAGAAAACAATCCTGAAATACTGGCGCTGGAGGCTCAACTTATTGAGGCTAACCGGAAGGTGGCATTTACCCGATCAACCAGTGGCTTAAGTGCTGCCTTAAGTGCCAATATCGGCATCAATAAACAGTCCGATGAAATGAATAAGCTATACCGACCGCCCTTCAACGATGATCGGGGTTTAGGCATCAGCCTGAATGCTCCCATCATTGACTGGGGTACCCGTCGCGGACAAATTCAGATGGCCAAATCAAACAGACAGGTGACTGAGGCAGTGGTAAAGCAGGAACTCATCGACTTTGAACAGGATGTAATCATGGACATTCTGCAGTTCAACCTACAGGAAGAGCAAGTGATGATATCGGCCAAGGCCGACACGGTAGCACAACTAGGATACAACGTTACCAAACAGCGCTTTATGATTGATAAAGTAGATGTAATCAAGCTGAATGCGGCCCGTAACTCGCTGGATAATGCAAGACGAAAATACATCATTGCCCTTTCGGATTTCTGGCGCGGATATTACGCCATACGGGAGATTACCCTCTTCGATTTTGAGCGCAACGAATCCCTGATTAAATCACTCGATTATCTTCTTGAAAACTAAGCGATGAACAAGAAAAAAATAGCACTAACAGCAGGTGTTGCCATTATCATCATCGTAATGATTTGGCGCCCCTGGACCAAGCTGGGAAATACCCATAAAGTGGTATCGGTAAAAAGTGGCGCCCTTGAGGCCGTGGTGGAAGTAACCGGGGAGCTTAAAGCAGAGAAAGCCGTGGACATACAGGTGCCCGAGGTTAGCTTTAACGAAGAGGTGGACATCTGGGCCATGAAAATTATGAGCATTGTAGAGGAAGGCAAAATCGTAAAGAAAGGCGAGGAAGTGGCCAAGCTGGAACCCACCGAAGTAGAAGAAAATCTGAAGCAGGTCAACGACAGACTAAAAGAACTCTACACCTTACTGGAAGATGCCAAAATAGATTCGAGCCTGACACTGGCTGCCCAGCGCGAGACGATACAAAAAGAAAAAGACCGGGTGCTGGACACCGAAATAAAAGTAGAACAATCAACCTTTGAGTCCAAAGCCGTGCAGCGACAAACGCAGATACAGCTTGAAAAAGCCAAACGCGCGCTTGCCAAGGCACAACGCGATTTAATTACGCAGCGACAATTGCACAAAACAAAGATCATACGTAACCAAAACAAAGTGGAGCGTTTTGAGCGGCGCAAAGGACTGCTGGAAGAACTGCGTAGCCAATTATCCATTAAATCACCCGCTGACGGTATGATCATTTATGGGCGTGGTTACAATGGTCGTAAGGTAAAAGTTGGCTCACGGGTGGGACGCTGGATGCCCATGATTGCAACCCTGCCCGATTTATCAACCATGATATCAGAAATGTATGTGAAGGAGATTGACATTGCTAAGATTGAACTAGGTCAAACGGTCAATATCACCATCGATGCTTTTCCTAAAAAAATATTTAAGGGCAGCATCTTTAGCATTGCCAATATTGGGCAGTCAATGCCGGGCGAATTTCAGAACGGATTTAAGGTACAAGTACGCATCAATGACTATAAAGAGGACTTATTACCCAACATGACCACGTCGAACACCATCATCACCCAACGCATTGAAAATACACTTTTTGTGGAGAAAAGTGCGGTGCTTGGCAATGATACATTACGCTACGTCATTGTTAAAGAGGGCCTACATTTACTTAAGAAAGAGGTGGAAACAGGACTGGAGAACGAGTCATTCTTCGAAATAAAAAGAGGTCTTGCGGAACATACAAAAGTACTGATTGAAAGTCCGGATAATTTAGCCGAGCTGGAAATTGAACGCTTGCCTTCCTAGCCCATGGTGTCATCTTGTCAATCTGTCACAATTCCTGACAGAGCGTTCTTAGTTTTGGATGTCTTCCTGTCAATTTTGCGTAAAAAACAGCACTTTTTCTTTTGGCACACCAATTGAAGAATAGCTCATCGTGATTTTGAAATTATTTATAAGAACAACAAGATAATTATATAACAATGGGAAAAATTATTGGTATCGACTTAGGAACAACCAACTCATGTGTTTCTGTAATGGAAGGAAACGAGCCGGTTGTGATTCCAAACAGCGAAGGAAAAAGAACAACACCATCAATTGTAGCATTTGTTGAAGGTGGCGAACGCAAAGTAGGTGACCCGGCCAAGCGTCAGGCAATCACCAACCCGCATAAAACTATTTATTCTATCAAACGCTTTATGGGATCTATGTACGACGAGATTCCAAATGAAGTAAAACGCGTGCCATATGAGGTGGTGAAAGGCGATAATAACACACCGCGTGTTAAAATCGACGACCGCCTGTATTCACCGCAGGAAATTTCAGCCATGACGCTTCAGAAAATGAAGAAGACCGCGGAAGACTACCTGGGACAGGAAGTAAGTGAGGCCGTTATTACCGTACCTGCTTACTTTAACGATGCACAGCGTCAGGCCACTAAGGAAGCCGGTGAGATCGCTGGTCTGAAAGTGAGCCGTATCATCAACGAGCCAACAGCAGCCTCGCTTGCCTACGGTTTGGATAAGATGGACAAAGACATGAAGGTAGCCGTGTTTGACTTAGGGGGTGGTACCTTTGATATCTCAGTTCTTGAGCTGGGTGATGGTGTATTCGAAGTAAAGTCAACCAATGGTGATACTCACTTGGGTGGTGATGACTTTGATGATGTAATCATCAACTGGCTGGCCGATGAGTTTATGAAAGATGAAAACATCGACCTACGCAAAGATCCAATGGCATTACAGCGCCTGAAAGATGCTGCTGAGAAAGCCAAGATCGAGCTATCATCATCAACAAGCACCGAGATCAACCTACCTTATATTATGCCGGTTGACGGTATTCCAAAGCACTTGGTACGCACCTTGTCGCGCGCTCAGTTTGAGCAGCTGGCTGACAAGCTGATTCAACGTACCCTTGAGCCTTGTAAGGCTGCGCTTAAAGACGCAGATATGAGCCCATCGGACATCGACGAAGTGATTTTGGTAGGTGGATCAACACGTATTCCTGCCATCCAGGAAATCGTTAAGAATTTCTTTGGAAAGGCTCCTTCAAAGGGTGTTAACCCTGACGAAGTGGTAGCAGTGGGTGCAGCCATTCAGGGTGGTGTTCTAACCGGTGAGGTGAAAGATGTATTACTATTGGATGTAACGCCTTTATCATTGGGTATTGAAACCATGGGTAGTGTGATGACCAAGCTGATTGAAGCCAACACCACTATCCCAACCAAGAAGTCGGAGACCTTTACCACAGCGGTGGATAACCAGCCATCGGTAGAGATTCACGTGCTGCAGGGTGAGCGTTCTATGGCCAAGGATAACAAAACCATTGGTCGCTTCCACCTCGATGGTATTCCACCGGCACCACGTGCAACACCTCAAATCGAAGTTACTTTCGATATTGATGCCAACGGTATCCTGCACGTTACAGCCAAGGATAAAGCAACCGGTAAAGAGCAGAGCATCCGCATCGAGGCTTCTTCAGGCTTGTCTGATGACGAAATCAAGCGCATGAAAGACGAAGCCGAGGCCAATGCTGACGCAGACAAGCAAGCGAAAGAAAAAATCGATAAGCTGAACGGTGCTGACAGCTTGATTTTCCAAACTGAAAAGCAACTGAAAGAGTTTGGTGACAAATTGCCAGCCGACAAAAAGCAGCCTATCGAGGCAGCCCTTGAAAAGCTGAAGGAAGCGCACAAAGCACAGGACATCGCAGCTATCGACGCGGCAACTACCGAGTTGAACACTGTATTCCAGGCTGCCTCGCAAGAGATGTACAACGCCAGCCAACAGGCAGGTGGCCAGCCCGGACCGGATGCAGGTGCACAACCAGGACCAGACGCAGGTGCCCAGGGTGGTAAAGATGATGAGGTAACTGATGTTGACTTTGAAGAAGTAAAGTAACATCAGTTAAACATAAATGATTCCTAAAAAGTCTCCGTTTTACGGGGACTTTTTTTGTATTTTTGTTTTGTATCGAATTTTATACCATTGGCAGCGTAACCCTGTTAATTCTTAAAATTATTTTATAATGATGAGCTTGAAGCTATTTCTTCTACCCGTATTATTTGTTCTCGCCAGCCTAACAGTTTCGGCACAAACCGATGTTTTTGGCAACCGCATACCCACACGTAAGACCACGGTAAAACCCATTCCGGCGCACTATAACCAAACGGATGCTGAGGGTTTGAAACAAGGCCCATGGGAAAAACGCTATACCGATGGATCTCCCTTATACAAAGCTACTTTTAAAAACAACAAACCGGTGGGTAAATACACCCGCTACTACCCCAATGGCAAAAAAAGCCTGGAAATTATTTATGATGAAAATGGCGAATACGGCGATGCCCGTTTGTTTGATCAGGATGGCAAACTTAATTCAAGTGGAAGGTACCGGGGCAAGCAAAAAATAGAGACCTGGACCTACTATGGCGAGAAAGAGATAATACTGGCCACCGAAGAATTTGTAGATGGCCGACCCCATGGACAATATAAAGTATTTTACCCCGGTGGTGCAGTTGCTGAAATAATTCACTGGCGCAATGGTAAAAAGGATGGAGAATGGCTGAAATTCTTCGAAGATGGAGCGCCTTTGCTGAAAGCCCGCTATCAGGCCGATCAATTACAAGGTAAATACCTATACTACTACAAAAACGGGCAGCTCGAGATAGATGCTAACTACATTGATAACAAAGAAGATGGCAATTGGACTTTTTACCTGGCCGATGGCAAGGTTAACTACGTGCTGAAATACAACAAAGGTACACTACTGAACCCCGAAGTGCTGGAGGAACGACGTGCTAAGGAAGAAGCAGAATTTCAGAAACAGAAAGATAAATTAAAAGACCCGGAAAAGATGCAGAATAACCCGGAGATGTATATGCGATAGCCATGATAAAACAAGCAGTAGCCATACTATTCTTTTGTGTATGTCTTGCCGACGCAAGCGCACAAGAGGGCTACTTTGTTTCCTTTAGCGATAAAAACAATACGCCATACAGTCTTGATCGTCCAGAGGAATTCTTATCAGCACGCGCCATTGAGCGGCGTCAAAGGCAAAATATAAGCCTTATTGAGAGCGACCTACCGGTTAACCCCCATTATATCGACAGTCTGAAACAAGCCGGCATTGATGTGCGCCATACGACAAAGTGGCTCAATGGTGCCATTCTTTTCTGTGCCAATACAGCACTGATGGACACCTTAACACGCATATCATTTATCGCATCGGTAGAAAAAACAAAACCTTCAAATGAATTGCCATCATCCCGGCACAAATTTGAAACGAGCTACCCATCGCTCAAAAAAACAAGCAGCTCATTTTATGGGGCATCGCACAGGCAGCTAGGTACAGTCAACGGCCACCATCTGCACGAAAAAGGCTACCGCGGTGAGGGCATGCAAATAGCCGTGATTGATGCGGGCTTTTTCAAAGCAGATAACCTACCCCTATTCAGTCACTTATGGCAAAATGGGCAAATATTAGGCAGTAAGGACTTTGTTGATCCCCTATCAAATATTTTTACTACGCACAGCCATGGCATGCATGTGCTATCCATTATGGCCGGCAACCAGGATGGGATATACCGTGGTGCTTCTCCGGATGCATCCTATTGGCTTCTGCGCACCGAAGATGCAGCATCGGAACATCCCATAGAGGCCGATTACTGGATATGTGCCGCAGAGTTTGCCGATAGTGCAGGAGCCGATGTGGTGAATACCTCACTGGGCTACTACGAATTTGACCCACCATCATCCAGTTATGCCTACACCCACATGGATGGATCTACCCGCATTTCGCAAGCCTGCGATATAGCATCATCCAAAGGCATGCTGATGGTAACAAGTGCCGGTAACGAAGGAGCCAGCAGCTGGCATTACATTGGAGCGCCGGCCGATGCTCGTTACGGGATAGCTGTAGGCGCCATTACGGCAGACAGCACGCGAGCTAGCTTTTCATCCTTTGGCCCCTCCTACGACGGACGCATCAAACCCGATGTTAGCGCCTTGGGCGATTCTGTGGCGGTGCAAGGCACACGTGGCTCCATCAGCTATGGTAACGGCACCTCTTTTGCAGCACCTATCATCAGCGGACTGGCTGCCTGCTTATGGCAGGCAATGCCCCATAAAAACGCAGCCGAGATACGTCAGCTTATTATTGAAAGCGCACACCAGGCCAATGCTCCAAACAATGCACTGGGTTATGGGATACCTAATTTCAGAATCGCCCTTTTCACTGACATAAAGCAAAAAATACAGTCGCCAGCCCGGTGGAAAGTGGCTGTTAATCCCTTTGGATCACAGCTAAAACTAATAGGCACAGGCAAACAGCCCGTCAGTATTGCTATCTATGATATTTTAGGCAATCTGATGTATTATAAAGACCATCCAATGCAGGAAGAGATTATAATCAACGAAGTGGCCCATATGGCCAATGGCATATACCTGGTTATCATCGAAAACAGCGCCATCAAACAACATATTAAAGTGATAAAAAACCGCTAGCATGTCGCAAGAGCACCTTAGTTTATACCAGTTAAATTGCCAAATTAAAGAGCAGCTTAAAGATGCCTTCCCGTACACCTATTGGGTGGTTGCCGAAATTAGCGAAATACGCACGGTACGTAGCGGACATTGCTATATCGAACTCATTGAAAAAGACGAAACATCGGATCAGGTAAAAGCCAAGGCAAGAGCCACCATATGGGCTTATACATTTCGCCTGTTGAAGCCATACTTTGAAACAACCACAAGACAGACTCTCAGTGCCGGGTTAAAGGTACTACTAAAAGTAAGCGTCGAGTTTCAAGAGATATATGGCTACAGCTTAAATGTAAAAGACATTGATCCTACCTACACCCTGGGTGACATTGCACGACGCAAAATGGAGGTGATACGTCAACTTGAACAAGACGGCGTACTGTCCATGAACAAGGAAACGGAGCTGGCCGAAGTACCCCAGAAACTCGCCATCATATCCTCGCCCACAGCTGCCGGATACGAAGACTTTATCAAACAGCTGGATCAAAATAGTGAAGGATTTAAAATATACCATAAGCTATTCCCGGCCATTATGCAGGGCAACGAGGCGGAGGCTTCCATTATAGAAGCCCTGGATAAGGTTTATGAGTACGAGCACCTGTTTGATGCCGTTGTAATCATACGCGGTGGTGGATCCACAGCAGACCTGATATGCTTCGACAGCTACCTGATTGCACTTAACATTGCACAATTTCCCCTACCTGTACTGACGGGCATTGGTCACGAGCGCGATGAGTCGGTGGCCGATATGGTGGCACATACACGACTGAAAACACCCACCGCTGTTGCCGAGTTTGTCATTGAACGCATCAGCCATTTCAATGACTACCTGCACGATCTGAAGGACCAATTTGTAGCAGAGACAAGGGAGCTTCTCAGCCATGAGGGACATCGACTGGAGATGGCAGCTCAAAATTTTCAGCCCGCTGTTAAGGCGGTACTTAAACAGAAGCAGCAGCTACACATTGATGTAGCTCATCGTCTGAACTTTAGTATCAAAAATTATTTCGATAAGCAACGCTCATCCTTTGCCCATTTGAAGGAATCCATTCACTACCTAAGCAACAAACAGCTGCGCAGCCACCTAAAGACCCAAAATTTTTATGTAACCCGTTTAAAACTTGAGCTGAGTGCTTATTTTAAGAATCAAGAACAGCAGCTGCAACTATCAGAGCGAACAATGCAACTCAGTGACCCTCAGAGAATTCTTAAGCGCGGATACTCCATCGCCTATAGTAATAATAAATTAGTGAAACATATAAAAAACCTTAATGTGGGTGATGAGCTACTGACACAAACGGCTAATGGAAAAATAGTAAGCCGGATAGAAAAATTATCAGCCAAATAATAACGTTTTCTGGCACGCTTTTTCTATTTTGTACTCAGTTTCACCGACGCTAAGCACTCAAAACGTTCAAATGATAACCAAACCCAGCATTCAAAACGTGAGGTACAAGGTATGGCTTGTCCTATTAGCCCTTGGCATGCTCCCCACTCTGATGGCCCAAATAAGTACCTCACCTCAACAACACCTTGCCTATCGGCTACTGGCACAGGCCGACTCAGCCACTACTGAAGACTGTATCATCCTTTGTTCCAAAGCAGTGGAAGCACTTAATGATAATAACAACAGGCTACTTCATTTCAACATTTATAAAAAAGCCGGCATTACACTTTATGATCAAGAGCAACATGAGTTGGCACAATCGCACTTACTAAAAGCACTTAAATACGCAGACGTTATTAATGACAAAAAAGAACTGGGCAGCCTCTATGAATATCTGGGTTGGACAGAAAGCAAGGCAACTGATCACGAGAAGGCTATAACCTATTTTCTGCAGGCAGAACGTGTTTTTAAAAGCAGCGGTGAACTCAATAAACTGGGTAGCGTATATAACGGTCTGGGTGCCATGTATTGGTATTTGCGCAATTACACCATGGCACTTGAGTACTTTGAGCGTGTTGTGAGTAGCGGCGAAAAAACGGACAATACCGTTTTACTGTGCAAAGGACTTACCAATAAAGGTGTAGTGCTGCATACCCTGGCACAATACAACGAGGCGCTCATTTGTTTGGAACGTGCCCTGGAGTTAAGCCAGCTGGATAATAACACCCGCAGCCGTGCCATTTTGCTTAATAATATTGGTAATATTTACGGAGTACTCAATAAACCTAAGGCAGCCATACAAAAATACAATGATGCCCTGAAGATTTATGCCACCTTGGCCGATCAAAATGGCATTAGCAGCTGCTACAACAACTTGGGCGAAGCCTACCTGAAACAGGGCAATATTCTACAGGCCATCGAAAACTATCACACCTCACTAAGCATCTTCAAAGAGCAAGGCGACAGTGCCAGCATGGCTGTTTCCTATGTAAATATTGGCCGGGCACACCAGAAGGGACAACAATACAGCAAAGCCATCTCCTATTTCAAGAAAGCCATTAAGCTGATGCTCAGTTTTGACGATCCTTCGCTGAAAGCTGAAACCTACCTCCACCTGGGACAAACACTGATGGTAAATAATTTATATGACTCAGCACTTGACTATCTTAACAAAGCGGAGGCGCTAGCATTGTCACTCGATGAAAAAGCCTTACTGGCTGATTGTTACAACAGCCTATCGGAGTGGTACAAGATGAATAACGATTACCGTGAAGCACTGAATTACAAAACCCAATATGCCGAAATAAAAACGGCAATTACTGATGAACAGGCTCTGCTAAGCAGTGCTCGTATGGAAGCCGCCTACAAACTGCCAAGTAAAGAAGAGCAAATAAGCATGCTGGCACAGGATAACATTAATAAAACAGAACGGCTTCAGCTGGCACTGCACAACCGCAGCATTTATTTCATCATCATGGGCGTACTACTGAGTCTGTTATTCTTGCTCTTCCTGAGTTATAGAAGTCGTCAGAGAGCTGAGCGCAAGCTGAAACAGGCAAATATGGATCTGCAACAGCTGAATGCCACCAAAGACAAATTTTTCTCCATCATAGCTCATGACCTGAAAAGTCCCTTTAGCTCGCTGATGGGCTTTGCCGAGATGCTGATGCTCAACGCCGAATCGAAAAACACCAAGGCCGTTATTGAATACTCCCAAATCATACATAACTCCACCAAGCGCTTGCTGGGGCTCGTGGAAAACCTGCTTCAGTGGTCGCGCACACAGCTGGGCACCACCGAATACAGACCTACCCAACTCGATATCTCCATACAAACCCACAATATTGTATCGCTGCTGCGCCTTAATGCCGAGGAGAAAGATATCGTAATCAGTCCTAGAATAGAACGTAACCTGGTGGCCTGGGCCGACGAGAATCTCTATAACACTGTCTTGCGCAACCTTATCAGCAATGCCATAAAGTTTTCGCGGATAGGTAGCGTTATTTATGTAACGGCAGGTATTAAAAATAACATGATTGAAATATCCGTAGCCGATTCGGGCGTGGGCATCAGGCAGGAAAATCTGGAAAAACTATTTATGGCGGATGCAACTTTTAGTACTAAAGGCACACTAAATGAAAAAGGTACAGGACTGGGTCTTGTCCTCTGCAAGGAGTTTGTTGAAATAAACAAAGGCGAAATATGGGCTGAGAGTGAGTTGGAAAAAGGCAGTACATTTTATTTTACCTTACCTTTGCTACACGAGCATAAAAACAAATAGACATGACCAAGAAAAAACTAACTTATAACGAAGCCGTTAACGAAATTGAAGATATACTCCAGCAGATAGAGAATGAAGAACTGGATGTGGATGATTTATCCACAAAGGTAAAGCGCGTTAGTGTACTGATTAAATCCTGCAAAGATAAATTAACCAAAACAGAGGAGGAAGTAGAAAAAATTCTGAAGGATATTGACGCCTAAAAGAAGAGCTTTAAAAAGCCACTTTCAATTTAAAAATGAGACTCAATAATCTTGCCTTTTTGCGCCAGCCCCATTGTGCATTTATTAATAATTATCTTGTATCTTTGGCTGTAATCAAAAAAGCATTTGAGAAATGAGAGTAGAATACGACATTAAGTTGGGATTCAAAGACGTCATGTTCAGGCCGAAAAGATCGACCCTGAAAAGTCGCTCACAAGTGAAGCTACAGCGCAATTTTAAGTTTTTGCACACAAGCATTGAATGGACAGGTGTACCCATAATGGCCGCCAATATGGATACGGTAGGCACCTTTGAAATGGCGCTTAAGCTGGCCGAAAAAGAGCTGTTCACCGCCATTCATAAGCACTACACACTGGAAGAATGGAATACTTTCTTAGCCTCGGCTCCTGCCGGCATCGAAAACTACATTGCCGTGAGTACCGGTACGGGAGAACAAGACCTTGATAAGGTAGCGCAGATATTTAAAACCAACCCTCATCTTAAATTTATCTGTATTGATGTGGCCAACGGCTACTCGGAGCATTTTGTTGCCTTTGTTAAAAAAGCCCGCTCCCTGTTTCCCGATAAGGTTATTATGGCCGGCAACGTGGTAACAGGCGAAATGGTAGAAGAGCTCTTGCTGGCCGGTGCCGATATTATTAAGGTAGGCATAGGACCGGGATCGGTTTGTACTACACGCGTAAAAACAGGGGTAGGCTACCCACAGCTATCTGCCATTATTGAATGTGCCGATGCTGCTCACGGACTGGGCGGTCAGATTATTAGTGATGGCGGTTGCGCCGTGCCCGGTGATGTATCCAAGGCCTTTGGTGCCGGTGCCGACTTTGTGATGCTGGGTGGTATGTTGGCCGGTCATGATGAAAGCGGCGGTAACGTAGTGGAAAAAGATGGTAAACAATACAAGCAGTTTTATGGTATGAGCTCGGCAACAGCCATGGACAAACATGCCGGTGGCGTTGCCGAATACCGTGCCAGCGAAGGCAAAACGGTGGAAGTAGCCTACCGCGGCCCCGTAGAAAACACCCTTCAGGATATTCTGGGTGGCGTACGAAGCACCTGCACCTATGTGGGCGCTGCGCAGCTTAAAGAATTATCAAAAAGAACTACCTTTATTCGTGTAGCCGAACAGGAAAACCGCGTTTATACGAAATAGCAAGAAATCAATAAAAGGGTATATAATAAGCGCCTGCTTCGAATCACGAGGCAGGCGCTTTATTTATTGAGGACTCCAACTTTCCCAGAGTTTTAAACTTTTGTAAAGCGCATGGCGCAGGACGTTAAGATTTTGAAATCCGCACTTCTTCATTAACTACTTCTATCCTACCATGTATTTAGAGTAAGGCATGTACGACAGAATCCTGACTACTCCATAGGATGCGATAGAGATCAATACGGCCACAACTAACTGTTCTACGCCCGGATGCAGCATCAATACGTCTTTTAGCAAGGCACTTAACCACAAGCATAAAATATAATGCACCAGAAATATACCGTAACTTTTAATGGATAGGTGGGCAAACACTTTCCGCATCGTTTCAGGAATGTGTAGTTTTTGCACCATTATAAAAACACCTGTGGTCATCATCACCACATTGGGAGCCAAATAACTGATATTGAATTCTATTAACTTCCAATCTTCAACACCGTGGCTGGCCAGCTTATGCAAAAAAGCATTTTGATCGGCAATAAAACCCACATAAGTTAAACCTGCACCAGCCGCATAAAGCAACAATCCCATGCCTATGGAATAAATGGTGTTCAAACGATTGTAATGATGCAAGAAGTAACCCAGTATGATATACCCCAGATAACCTCCAAAATAATAAAGCATACCAAAACTATTCCAGTCGCACTCGCCATGGATCTGAGGGAAAACCAGGCGCAAATAAGGAAAAAACAAGGTAGCAACCCAGGCTGCTAAATAAAATAACAAAGCCTTTTTTGAAGCGGTTTTCAGCCAGGGCGAAATGACAGGCATAAACAGGTAGAGGCCCAATATGATGTAGATGAACCAGAAATGCACATTACTACCGGTAAAATTCAACGGTATCATCAGCAGGTTATATAAATACACATTCATTCCCCCATCGGTTAAAGCATTAGTAGGGCCACCAAAAGCTAACTTATTGGGTACCGGTAGAAACACATAAATAATCGACCAAAATAAGAACGGGATCACCACCCTTACAAAACGACGTTTAAAAAATGTTTGATTATCTGTTTTAATTGGTAACAATAAAATAGATGACATGATAATGAATAAGGGAACGGAAGCACGCAGAAGGACAGCATATAATGAGTTTGCTGTGCGAAATGTTAAGGTGCTTGCTTCATAAAGATAAGCATCCCCGGCATGAACCATAATCACCATAAAAGTGGCCAGTACACGTAAGACATCGAGGTAAGCGATGCGTTTGTTTTTTGTTTCTTGCATTCGTTAAATAATTAAAGATATACTTCTGCTACGATCATAAATCCGAATCAGTTGCAGTCAGCGGTAGGGTTTGATATTGGAAGGTCAAAACTAGCAAAATTATATTTAACACTCAGTTAAATACTTATCATCGGCATACGAGTGCGCGGGCATAGTTGGCCTGTAAATAATCATCATCGGGTGCAAAAAGAACTCCCCCACAGCTCGCATCTTATGGTTTTTTGACGTATTTTTCATACGCAATATTTTGCAGTATTTACAACTTATGTTATACCTATTATGCAATTAGTAAAATGCTGTTAATCATCGACAACCAAAGTGCGTTTATCAAAAAATTTAAGCGCCAGTTTCTTGCCGAGCAGGACTTTGACTATATCTTTTTTGATCATAACCAACCCATCACTTTATCGGCCAAAACAAAAATTAAGGGCATTATTTTATCAGGTGGTAAGGGTAACCCCTACGAACCACTCAACCTTACAAGTAATTATGTGGCCTTAATGAATTTTGATGTGCCCATTTTAGGCTTTTGCCTGGGACACGAAATACTCGCCGTAAGCTACTGTGGGCGAATAAAAAAGCTGCCGGAATACCATGGCAAAAAGGAACTGATCAGTATCAGTAAGCCTGAGGATCCCATATTTCAGGGATTGAATAAAACGGAAGTATCATTAGTTAAACGTCATGCTTTCCATGTATCGGAGATACCTGCGTCCTTTGAGAGCCTGGCCCAGTCCGACACATGCAGGAACGAAATCATCAGGCACAAATCAAAACCTATCTATGGCTTTCAATCGCACCCTGAAGTTTCAGGCGAAGACGGACTGCTTATGGTGAAGAATTTTCTAAAAATATGTAAGATCGAAGTATGAAACATACCCTGCAAATTTGATTATCCATATTGAATCGCAAGCGGAAGATCAGATCTACCAGGGAGTTCCATCAAATCGTTGAAAAATAAAATTAAACAAATGAAAATAGCATTAATATACAACAAAGATATTAGCGGGGTGATCAACACCTTTGGCATGCAGAATAAGGAGTTTTATAATGAAAAGACTGTCAAAAAAGTAGCCGACAGCCTGGAACAGGCCGGACACAACGTGGCAGTGCTGGATGGCAACAAGCAAATTATTGAACGACTGGAAAATTTTATGCCCCGTGTGAATGAAGGCGAGCAAATGGGAATGGTGTTTAATATGGCTTACGGTATACAGGGCGAATCGCGCTACACTCACATCCCCAGCATGCTTGAGATGCTGGGTCTGCCTTACGTGGGCTCATCACCTTCGGGTCATGCCCTGGCACTCGATAAGGTGCTAACCAAAGTAATTTGGAAAAATAACAACCTGCCCACACCGGACTTTTGGGTTTTTAACAGTCACAGCGAAGATTTATCGTCGGTAAAATACCCTGTGATCGTAAAGCCCAAGATGGAAAGCGTTTCTTTCGGACTAAAGGTAGTGTACAATGAAGAGGATCTGAAAGAAGCCATTCACTTCATCGTTACAGAATTTGAGCAGCAAGCGCTGGTGGAACAATTTATACGCGGCCGTGAATTTTGTGTAGGCCTCATTGGTAACTCACCGGTGGAGGCATTCCCGGTGCTGGAAATTGACCTGGAGGGCGATCCGGATGCCATACAAACGGTAGATGATAAAAAGCATCAGCCCAAGCGTAAGGTATGCCCTGCTCACCTACCCGAGGAGCTGGCTGAAAAAATGCAGAAATTGAGCATCGATGCCTTTAAAGCACTCAACCTACGCGACTTTGCCCGGGTAGATATCCGCTTGGACGTAGAAGGTAATATTTACTTACTGGAAATCAATTCTATGGCCAGCCTTGGCGAGTCGGGCTCCTACCCCACAGCGGCACGCGTGGCTGGTTATAACTTCGAAAGCCTGGTAAATAAGATGCTGGATGTGGCCTCGGTACGCTATTTTACCAACTCATTAATACCCAACCACTCAAAGGCGAATACCAAAGCCAACCAAACGGCGCGCCTACGTACATTTATTAAAACAAGGCAACAACGTACCGAGCGCCTGCTTCAAAAGCTGGTTGACACAGATACTCACGTACGCAATGTGGAAGGTGTTAACTATTGCAGTGGGCTGATAAGTTCTGAGCTGAGCCAACTGGGCTTCACACAGGAAATATACCCCCAATTGGAAGTGGGTAACATCCTGTATTTCTCCAACGCCTTTGGGCAGGCCGTAGATTATCTGATTGTGCAGCCGATGGACAACCGTATTAAGCTGGCCCAGCACGAGAATTACCATGAGCAGGAGCAATACCTCGAGGGTACCGGCGTGTGGGAAAATAAAGGCGGCATCGCCATTCTTATCAGTGCTTTGCAAGCCCTTAAATTCTCACGCCACTTAAAAAAACTGAACATCGGCATCCTGCTGGTCACCGATAATGCCATCGACGGACGTTACTCCAAGGCTATCATACAGCAGAAAGCAGCTCATGCACAGTCCGTCATTTCCCTTAGCGGCTCTTCTAAAAACGGTGGTCTTATCCTGTCGCGCTCCGGATCGGCCATGTATCGTCTGGAGATGAAGATGCTGAAAAAAAACGACCCGGAAAATGTATCCCTAACTGCCATGAACTTTAATAAAACACTGGCGGCTATTGCGGATATATCGCAGAATGATAAAAATAACATAATTGCACCCTACGATATTCAGTTTAAGAGCAATATTTTTAAGAAATACGCTTATGGAACGGCCGGCATCAGTGTTCGTTATAACACCCCGGAAATACTTGATGAAATTGAAAAGAAACTAACGCGAATTGTATCGCTTCAGAAACGCAGTAAAATCTATCAGGTAAAGTTAGAAGGCGGTGTAAAACGCCCGGCTCTGGCAACATCCGATAAAACCAAACAATTGTACAACGACATCAGTCATCTGGCCAAACAAATTGATGTGCGCATCAGCAAGGAGCACCGTTGGAGCTCGGCCGATATTTGTCACATTAATAAGGAAATGCCCATTATTGACGGTCTGGGCCCCGTGGGTGAATACCTGCCGTCTGACAACGAACGCATCATACGGCACAGCCTTATTGAGAGGGCATTGTTAGTGGCCCTATTGCTTAAGGATAAAAAGTAATTCCATGCCGGACGAGCTAAAATACAAAACAATTTAAAGCTCGTCCGGATTTAATCATAGTTGGCTATAAATCCTCATAGTTGGCAATTACAAGTTTGCGCATGGCCTCCCCTTCCTCCAGGCGATAGGTAATCTGACGCGTGCCACCAGTGGGCAGTGCATTAGCATCATCCGGCAGATAAACAGGAAAACGTCGCTTCAACACATTCTCTTCCACAACAAACTCATCGTGCCCCATGTAACCTTCGGCTGCAGGATGATCGACGATGGGCGCCACATAAACCTGACTCATAGATCGAAGATTATTCACCGAAAAAGCCAATAGCTCACCATAGCTACCACTGCCATCTGATTGTGTGATGATCAATAATTCGGGTGAGTTATCACTATTCAGATCCGCCAGCAAGGCATCGATCACCCGATAACCCATGATATCAAACGATTCGTTATAATCCCTTGCCGCTAAGCCTTGCGTACGTACCACCAGCCGATGATGATAGTCCGCTTTTGTAGCCTCAAGATGAAATTCGATGTCCTCCTTGTGAAGTGACTGTTTAAAACTGACTGCACCACCTTTCTGCTCAACACGTTGACCTTTTAGAATGATATCCTCATCCTTCAAAAACATAAAACTGTCACCCTTAATCCAAAATGAATAGCCATCATCAGCGACATAGCGTTCGCCACTAGCTGTTTTAACGCGCTTCATGAGGTAAACCTCGCCATTGGTTTCCTCTTTTATAAGCACTTCATCGCTTCCTTTCCTAGTGAATTGAAATCGTCGACTCCCATCCCAAGTGGCATAATGCTGCTCTGAAGCATTACTATCGGTATTGTCCGTTGCAGCAGGCGCTTGCTGCTGCTTTTTACGATTTCCATTATAACCACAGGCACTCATCAAAACACTCATGGCCAACACAACTATTTTTATCATCATTTTTAAATTATTTTTTGATTTGTTACGCGAGAGCAGCCCGGGAGAAAGGCTCTACCGTAAAAATACGATTTTCTCAATTAATTTAGAATTTCCTTCTTCATTGGCACAAGATAGAAAAACTTCTATACAAGGGCATTATACAATTTTCAGTAGAAACTGAATTAAAATAACGCCCAAGGCACGAAAAAAAACACAACTTTTACTCACGCTCCCCCGTAAAGAACCCCATCATTTTTTTTAAAAACATATATACATGAAAAGAATTTTACCTTTGTTATTTTTATTAGCCTGTGTTGGCTTACAAGCAGCAGATCATGATCTGAAAATATCGCGATGGTTCCTACCACAGTCGGAAGGTCTGCTAAATGCCACCGAAAAAGTACGCTTTGAGATTGCGAACCTGGGAAGCGTTGATGCTGTAGGATTTAAGGTAGCCTACTCGCTGGATGGCGGTCAAACCTTTGTTGAAGAAGACTTTGCCACCACGGTACCGGCCGGTGAAAGCCGCGTGCATACTTTTGCTACACTGGGCGATTTCTCCACTGATGGAGCCACCTACGATGTCATCGGAAAAATTATTTACACCCCGGATCCGGAGACAAGCAATAACACCATTACGGTAGCCATAAAAAACAAAGTAGCTGGTGATGTGTGCGACGAGCCCATCGAACTGAACCTGACAGCCGGCATATCCTATACCGAAATGCGCGACATCAGCGTTTACGACAATGACTACGGCTATTCATCTAACTTTAGCGCTCCCAACTACTTGCAGGACCGGGATGTTATTTATGCTTTCCAGACAACGGAGCAGTACTCCTACCTGGATGTGGAGCTGGTTTCCAATTACATTGGTAATTTTGCACCAAAACCGGCCGTGCACGTTATCACAGCTTGCCCCAATGGTACATTTTCTACTGTGGGATACGGCACCGGCACCCACGATGTTTCAGTAAGCGATGCCTACCTGTATGCGGTGAAAACCTATTACATTGTGGTATCCAAATGGAACACCTATAACTTCACCTATGATCTGGACGTACGTCTATATCACCAAACCGATTTTAAGTCCTTTGGCTTTGCTGGCGTTGATGCAGAAGTGGCTATCGACTATACTACACACAGTATCACGGCCACGGTACCTACCGGAACCGATCTGAGCGGCTTAACACCTGAATTCAGCATCCCGGCCTATGGCGAGGTAGTGGCCAACGCAAGCACTTTGGCAAGCGGCACACAGGCCTTTGACTTTAGCACTCCGCAAAGTTTTACGGTACGCAAATCGAGCACACATGAGGTAACGCAAGATTGGACCGTGTCGGTTAGTGAAGCAACACCCACAGGCCTGACTACAAATAATGCTGAAGCCTTTACCATATATCCGAATCCAGTCCGGTCAACACTTAATGTGCAGTTAAGTAATACACTGCAAGCACAAGAAATTAAGTTGCTAAATGCAGCCGGCCGGGTGGTGCACAAGCAGAAATGCTCTGGAGTACAAAATATAAGCATAGCAGTGAACCACCTATCAAAGGGCATTTACTTCGTCAGCCTTGAGGGAACAAACACAAGATCTCTTCAGAAGTTTATCAAACGCTAAAGAACCTAAGCGCCAGAGTGGTCAATAAATAACTTGTGACCTATTAATTCACAAAAGTACTATTCATGCTGGGTAATCAGCCTCCAGACCCGGATCGTAATTCGGGTCTGGCTTATTCCCCTTGGGGAGAATGAATTGTATTCTTTTCCGGCTTAAAACTTATGCGCGTTTGCGGCAGACTAAGCGGATATTTATCGCGAATAAAGGCAATGAGCTGTTCACGCACATACACTCTCAGATCCCAGGCGGTGGGCGAATTTTTGGCACTTACCAGCACCCTTATTTCCATGTAGTTCTCCTTTGAGTCGGTAACCTGAACCACCTTTACCTTGCCATCCCACAGTTCACAATTCTCCAAGATCCGATCCAGCTCGTGGCGCAAAGCATCCACCGGCAGGCTATAGTCGGCATACAGAAAAACTGAGCCTATAATATCAGCATTACTGCGGGTCCAGTTCTGAAACGGCTTTTCTAAAAAATAGGTAGAAGGAAGAACTAAACGACGCTTATCCCATAAACGAATAACAATGTAGGTAAGATTTATTTCCTCAATCCATCCCCACTCATTTTCAACCACTACGGCATCATCAATGCGAAAAGGCTGGGTGATGGCAATTTGAATACCTGCCAAGATCGCACCCACAATTTTCTGTGCCGACAAACCCACAATAATACCCACCACACCGGCCGAGGCAAAAATACCGATCCCAATTTCCCGAATGCTGTCAATAGACATCATAATCGCCGCCATAGCAGTGATGATAATGATAAAAACAATGACCTTCTCCAATAAGTTAATCTGCGTGTGCAGCTTACGCGACTTCAGATTATCTTCGCGCGTGATATCGAATTTGCGCAATAGCATCTTTTTCAACAGACCGATGCTTTCGATAAGCAACCAGGCCACACAGGCAATCATCAACATCTTATTGAGGGGCACCCTTTCGGTAACTCCCCACATAAAATCTGACGCATCGAACTGAAAAAATGCCTGATAAGAAGCAAGAAATATCAATAATAAAACACTAAAGCTTAGGCGGAAAATTTTACTCATAAACGCTTAGTTGAATTGATTTAACCCTTTAATACATCCTTTTGCCGGGTGAAAATTAAAGATAAACAAAACAGACGATGATGCAAAAATGCAGGATGCCGCCCTGCTGTTCAACAATATCACTACCTTTGCATCATGCCACAAGATATAAGCATAAAGTGCTATTTAGACCACTACACTCATCTGCCTCTGATTGATGTACGATCACCGGGCGAATATGAGAAAGGACACATACCCACTGCCATCAACATACCACTGTTCAGCAATGAGGAGCGAGCCCACGTAGGCACAGTGTATAAGCAAGAGTCGCAAGCCGCAGCCATCGACCTAGGATACACTTATGTAAATCCTAAGCTACAATGGTTTATCGATGAAGCCGGACGTGCAGCACCTGATAAAAATATTGTCATCCACTGCTGGCGGGGCGGAATGCGCAGCCATGCATTTGCCCAACACCTTAAAGACAATCGCTTTAAGCAGGTTTATGTGATTGAGAAAGGATACAAAGCCTATCGGCATGAAGCACAAAACAACTTCGACAAAGGACAGTTAGTGATTTTGGGAGGTTATACCGGCAGCGGTAAAACACACATCCTTCACTGCCTGCAGGAGGCCGGCCATCAGGTGCTTGACCTGGAAGGTCTGGCTGCCCATAAAGGCTCTGCCTTTGGCAATATCGGCATGCCGGCACAGCCCACCACCGAACAGTTTGAAAACGACCTATACTGGCAATGGCGACAATTTGACTTTCAACGTCCCATCTGGCTTGAAGATGAAAGTCCCAACATTGGCGATGTAAATATCCCCATGCACCTGTTTCAAAAAATGCGACAGTCGCCCCTTTTATTTATAGAGATAAGCAAAGAGGAACGTGCACGGTTACTGGTGAAAGACTACGTGTTGGGCGACAAGGACAAGCTGGCCAATGCTATACAACGCATTGCCAAACGCTTGGGCTATGACAAGGCACAACAGGCGCTTAGGCTCTTGGATGAGAATAACTACTACGAAGTAGCAATGCTCACGCTGGGCTACTACGATAAATATTATAAGCGCGGCATTGAAAAACGCGAAACCAGCGACATACGGTTTATTACAATGAATAACACCGATGCGAAACAAAATGCACAAGCTTTAATTAAAACTTTAAACGAACAACATGTCTGACGTTAAACTCACACAATACAGTCATGGTGCCGGCTGTGGCTGCAAGATAGCCCCTTCGGTACTCAGTGATATCCTCAAAAGCAATCTAATCCCCATCAAGGATGAAAAACTAATTGTTGGCAATAGCAGTCGCGATGATGCTGCCGTTTATGACCTGGGCGATGGCAGCGCCATCATAAGCACCACCGACTTTTTTATGCCCATTGTTGATGATGCTTTTACCTTTGGAAAAATTGCCGCTGCCAATGCCATTAGCGATGTATATGCCATGGGCGGACAACCCCTGTTGGCCATTGCCATACTGGGCTGGCCTGTTGATAAACTGGCACCAGACGTGGCAGCACAGGTGATGGAAGGCGGACGTCAGGCCTGTAAAGAAGCCGGCATAACGCTGGCCGGTGGTCACAGCATCGATAGCCCCGAACCCATTTTCGGACTGGCCGTTACGGGACGTGTAGAGCTAAAGAAATTAAAACGTAATGATACGGCCACTCAAGGCTGCCAACTCTACTTAACCAAGCCTTTGGGCGTGGGCATCCTTACCACAGCACAAAAAAAAGGCGTATTGCAAGAAGAGCATGCAGCCGTAGCACCGGAGCTCATGAGCAGACTGAACCTTCCGGGTCGGCAACTTGCAGAGATAGAAGGCGTAAAAGCAATGACCGATGTTACCGGCTTCAGCCTGTTGGGTCACCTCAGCGAGGTATGTGAAGGAAGTAATTTATCGGCGCACATCAACTACGATAAAATACCTAAACTACCTATGCTACAGCCTTACATTGACCAGAACTGCATACCGGGCGGCACTCACCGCAACTGGCTCAGCTATGGTGCAGGCGTACACCTGGCTGACGAAGCACATAAAGCTATTCTGTGCGATCCCCAAACCAGCGGAGGACTGCTGATTGCCGTGGAAGAATCAGCCATCGCGGAGGTCGAGAAGATCTTAAATGAAAACAACATCGAAGCGCAATGCTTTGGTTATTTAAGCGAGCAGAAAGACAAATTAATCTACGTTGATTAAAAAACTATCGCCAAAAACAATAAGGATCGCATCTTAATAGCCACCTCACCTGGTAAGATGCGATCCAAAAAATCCTTGTCGGAGATAACCCAAAGGATGTTTTAAAGGACAGTTCTCTACCACAAGACACTTATAAGAACCGTTCCATAGTTTGATCTGAACATCACTCCCTTTTTCTGAACCAAAATGTAGCCGCTAATTGCAGCATAAGGTGTATTTTTATCTTGAACAAAAAACCTCAGTGATATGATGCCTTACGTCTTGGTTCTCTTAGCCATTACCACCTGCTTATTTTCAAGCGAAGCCAGCCTTAAAAAAGACAAGCAACCCAACGTTATTGTAATACTAACCGATGACCAAGGTAGTATTGATATGAATTGCTACGGCGCCAATGATCTGTACACCCCCAACATGGATGCGCTGGCAGAATCAGGTGTGCGCTTTACCCAATTTTATGTAGCGGCACCGGTGTGTTCGCCTTCACGGGCTTCTATGCTTACCGGTCAGAATCCGCACCAGGCAGGCTTGCCCGGTAACGCCTCGTCGCAGGAAGGTCATGCCGGCATGCCGGGTGAACAAATCACCATTGCCGAGCTGATGAAAACGCGCGGCTATCAAACTGCCCATATCGGTAAATGGCACATTGGATACACACCAGCCACCCGACCCCGGGCACAAGGCTTCGACTACACCTTCGGCCACATGGGCGGTTGCATTGACAATTACTCTCACTTCTTTTACTGGAATGGCCCCAACCGCCACGACTTATGGGAAAATGGTGAGGAAGTGTGGCACGACGGCGAATACTTTGGAGATTTAATGGCACAAAAAGCCGATGAATATATTGCCGAGCATAAAAAAGAGCCCTTCTTTATATATTATGCCATTAACATGCCGCACTACCCGCTGCAGCCCAAGCAAAAATGGCGCAAACACTATCAACATCTGGATATGCCCCGCCGCGATTACGCCGCATTTGTTTCCACAATCGACGACTACATCGGTCGCCTGCTGACCACCCTCGACGAGCATGGACTGCGCGATAACACCATTGTGATTTTACAATCGGATCATGGACATAGTAACGAGACTCGCACCTTTGGTGGCGGCGGTAATGCCGGACCGTTCCGCGGATCAAAATTTTCGCTTTTCGAAGGTGGCATACGTGTGCCGGCTATTATCAGTTATCCCAACAAAATCAAAGGGGCACAAACACGCCATCAGATGGCCTTTAATATCGACTGGCTTCCAACCCTTGCCGATTACTGTCAACTTGAAGCATTGCCCGGGCATATTGAAGGCAAAAGCCTGCGCCCCATCATTGAAAAGAACGCTCCTAGCCAACACCAGCAATTCATCTGGAAAAGCGGTGGCAGCTGGGCTATCCGACAAGGAGACTGGAAACTGTTGGGCTATCCCCAGGATCATAGCGGTAAAGGCGAGCTGGATCCGGACAAGGACCTGTTGTTTTTGGTTAACCTGGCAACAGACAGTACAGAAATGACCAACCTGGCGGCTGACTACCCGGATAAGGTGGAAGATCTTCAGGCTGCCTACCTGCAATGGCCCTATGCCTCGCCCGATGATATACCCAAAAAGCGTCAACGCCTTGTGCACAGAGCAATTGATAAACCGGCGACCCTGATCAATGCACCTCACCCCAAACACAGCGCAACGGGGGCTGCATCACTTCTGGATGGCGAAACAGGCACCCGCTTTTACACCGATGGCTATTGGGTCGGCTTTGAAGGAGAGGATGCCATACTGGTCATCGATTTTGAAAAACCGGTTACCTGGAATGAAGTACGTGTTGGTGCCATGCACAACCCCGAATCGTGGATTTTCCTTCCTAAAGCCATTGAAGTAAGCTGGTCCGATGACGGGCAGAGTTTTTCACAACCCATTGTACTACCGGTAAATACACCGACTAAACCGCAAAATCACACCATTAAACGCTTTAGCATTCAGCAGGAGGATATACATGCCCGTTACTTAAAGGTTCACGTTAAAAACATGGGCATCTGCCCGGACTGGCACACCGGAAAAGGCCATAAAGCCTGGCTCTTTATAGACGAGGTAAGTGTTTACTAAAAAAATTGTATATTCAGTCTTTAAAATGTGGAAGATAGGCTGATTGATGAGACATATAATTAAGCTACTGCTATTAATTCAACTTTTTTTTGCCGTACCAACATACGGAGCCACAGCTGCCCTGGATACGGTGGTACTACAACTGAAATGGAAACACCAGTTTCAATTTGCCGGTTTCTATGCTGCCGTTGAAAGGGGATATTATCGCGAGGCAGGTCTGTTTCTTAAATTAATAGAGGGAAATACAGAAGGTAATTATATTGATGAAGTAATATCGGGCCGCGCACACTTTGCCATTGAGTCATCAAATCTATTAATTGCTCGTAACAATGGAACACCTGTGGTAGCCCTGGCGGCTATCTTTCAACACTCGCCCGAAGTAATAATAACCCGAAAAGACAATGATATACGCTATCCGGGCGACCTGAAAGACAAACGCATCACATTTAGCGGAAATAAGTTGGCTGCGCCAAGGGCATTATTAAACAAATTTAATATTCCGGAAGAAAACATCAGCTACAGCTCTGCCTCAGGTCATCTCAACGACCTGATGGAAGACAAAACTGATGCCTTTGCCACATATATCACCAGCTCCCCCTACCTGCTTGAGAAAGCAGGCGTTGAACCAATGATTTTCGATCCCAGAGACTATGGTATTGACCTTTATGGCGATATCCTCTTTACCTCTCAAACCATGGTAGAGCAGCACAATAAAGTCACAAAAAAATTTGTTGATGCCTCCCTAAAAGGATGGATTTATGCCATGAACAATAAACACGAACTCATCGATATCATACTTAACAAATACGATCCGAGTCTTTCTCGTGAGTTACTTGTTTATGAATCAAAGATGATGGAGCAGTTGGTGATGCCCAGGCTTATTGAACCAGGGCATATGAATACCGAGCGCTGGCACGCCATTGCCCGATCCATGATGGAAATAGGCCTGCTAAAACCTCTCTACAGCCTCGATGGCTTTCTGTATGAAGACTATCAGCTGCGTGATGCCCATCGCACTCAAAAAACTCTTTACATACTGCTTGCCATTGTAGTGGCCTCGCTAATAACCATTTTTGTATTTTTCCTATTTAATCAGCGGCTGAAAAAAGCCGTAATGCAACGCACTCTTGAGCTTTCACGCGCCAACGATAATTTAAAAAAGGAAATCAAACACCGCCAACGCACACATGCCCACCTCACACTAAGCGAAGAACGTTTCAAATTACTATTTGAAGACTCACCCATATCACTGTGGGAAGAGGATTTTAGCGTCACCAAGCAAATGATTGACCAATTACAAACAGATGGCATAAGTGATGTAGAACAATACATCCGAACGAACCATGACTTCCTGCGCCGATGTGCCCATAGTGTGCGCATCAACAATATCAACAAGGCCACGGTACAGTATCTGGAAGCTGGCAGCAAAGAACGTATTCTAGAACATGTGGATGACGTACTAAGCGATGAGGCCCTGCAGAATTTTGCCGAAGAATTGATTTGTTTTTATAAAGGGCAATACCTTTACGAGACGGAATCGGAACAATATACCTTTAAGGGGAATAAAATACATGTTTCGGTAACAGTGAAAATACCCAACGGATACGAAAAAAATTGGGACAAGGTAATCGTATCATTAATTGATGTTACCGACCTGAAACGCACCACCAACGACCTGAAGTTTACAGAGATACTTCTGAGACAACAAAACGAAGCTCTTAAAGGTATTAACGAAGAGCTAAAAAAGGCCAAGCTGAAAGCTGAGGAGAGCGACCGCCTGAAAACTGCCTTCCTGTCGAATATGAGCCATGAAATACGCACGCCCATGAATGGTATCGTGGGTTTCACAGACCTGTTGAAACATCAGCCGCTTAATGCAGAGGAACGCAAGCGCTACCTAAATATCATTGAAGAAAACTCACAACAACTACTACGCATTATCTCAGATATCATAGACATCTCTAAAATTGAGGCTGCACAACTAAAAATAGCAAAAAGCGAGGTTAATATTAAGCATCTTTTTGAATCATTACTGGATGTTTTTCAACTCCGCATTGCACGCCTTTCAAAAAATTCTTTGCAGTGTCGCTTCCATATCGATGAGCGCCTTGACATTGAAACACTGACGCTACATACTGATTTGACGCGCCTGCGTCAAATACTAACCAACCTGCTGGAAAATGCCGTAAAATTTACTGAGCATGGAATCGTTGAGTTTGGCCTTTATCCCACAGCCAATGAGCCATCACTTACTTTTTATGTGAAAGATACTGGCGTGGGGATTAAAGAGGCACGCGTGGAACAAATATTCGATCGCTTTTTCAGAGAAGAAGAGCGCTTTGGTGCCAACCTGGGCGGCACAGGCTTGGGCCTCTCCATCGCCAAGAACCTGGTTGAGCTGCTGGGCGGCAAAATAATGGTGGAAAGCCTGCCCGGTGAGGGTGCCAAGTTTTACTTCACGCACCCACATAAATTCTAACACCCACCAGACTTCATATTAGAAAAAAATAGCCCGCTGCGAATTGTAGAATATGCGCCACAGGTTAAACAAAAAAAGATCTCTAGGGTACTTAACTGAACATCTTCTCAATCTTCACAAAGCTGGAGGGCATAGCAAATAACACCACCTTATCGTGAGGCTCAATTACTGTATCACCGCTGGCAATAATCGCCTGCTCGCCTCGTATAACACCACCCACATTAACATCTTTAGGAAGACTTAGCTTGCGCAATGAGCCCTTGGTAATTTTAGAGCCGGGCTGCGCCACCAGCTCCAGCACCTCGGCATCAGTAGCTGTCAGACACTTCACATGCGACACATGCGCCCGCAAGGTATAACGATAGATATGGCTGGCCGATATCAGCTTTTTATTCACCAAGGTGCCAATGCCAATATTCTCAGCCAGATCGATGTAATCAATATTCTCCACCTCGGCCACCGTTTTTTTAACACCCATCTTCTTTGCCAGCTGACACGCCAGTATGTTCACCTCCGAGTTACCCGTTACGGCTACAAAGGCATCCATCTTTTTTATGCCCTCATCCTTTAATAACTCAAGGTTGCGTCCATCACCATTAATCACCAAAGTGTCGGCCAATACATCGGCCAGGCGTGCTGCCTTCTCTTTATCTATTTCTATGAGTTTAATGCTATACTGCCGCTCCAGCTTCTCAGCAACTTTTTTGCCAATACGGCTACCACCCAATATCATCACATTCTTAATGTCAAACTGCTTCTTACCGGCATCTTTCATCACCTGCTTAACAGCCGATTTAGTGGTAATCACATACACCAGGTCATTGTGCTGAAGCGTATCTTTACCCCGCGGAATAATGGTTTCACCACCCCGGTTAATAGCCACAATATTATACTCCTGCTTTTCGTACATCGAGGAAATGTACGCCAGTGTTTTATTAACGATAGGGGCGTTATCACGTACTTTTAAAGCAAACATAACCAGCTTACTACCTGTAAACTCATACATCTGACGCGTACCCACCTGCTTAAGCGAGGCAAAGACCTCCTCCGAAGCCAATTGTTCGGGATAAATCAACTCATCGATACCCAGCTTACCAAAGAACTCTTTGTTTTCCGCCATCAGATATTCGTGGTTGTTCACCCTTGCCACAGTAGTTTTAGCACCCAACTGCTTGGCCAGTATGCACGACAGAATACTCATATCCTGATAGGGAGGCACTGCTACAAATAAATCACATGATTTTACGTTTGCTTCACGCAGGTCTTCAATGGATGAAATACTCCCTACAATGGTCATCAGATCGAAGTGAGAGTCAATTTGTTTTAACTTCTCCTCCTCCTCATCCATCAGGATGACATCATGATTGGCTGAACATAGCATCTTTGCCAAATGGGTTCCTACCTCCCCTGCTCCTGCAATAAATATCCTCATAGCCTAGCGTGTTGTTTGTGTGTTGAGATAAATGACAATAAGACCGCAAATTAATAGATAATAAGGCTAATCCTCAAAATAAAAACGCATAATTAATTACCTGTGTTTTGCCGCTGTCAATAAAAAAGCACCCTCTTCATATACATCGTGCAGATAATCAAGCGTCATAGCCGATTGAGCATACCACTTGCGTTGATACCATTTCCATCCGGTGGGGATAATAATTAGCCTTGTATGTACCGTTTTAAGCACTTCATCCAAACTCATCCGTGGCTGCCCCATCAAAACCAGGTAATCAACCTGCACAGCCTGCTTTGATAATGACCATTGTGCGTTAGCCGGCAGCAGTACCATACTCTTGCCGCCGGGGTTTAATACTGGCGGTGGTTTATTGTTTGTAGCATCAATTATAGAAAAGGAGTAAGTGGCTGGTGCCCCGTATCGAGCCCACACCCCCTTAAAAGCAAACTCAATATCCTTATCGCTGATAATGCCATCGGCGTAAATAATATTCTGCTGCTGAGTAAAGTAATTAACCACACTTTTATCACGTACCTTAGCGATGTAAACCACTTCAGCTGGTTGGTAATAAGCACGCAGGTGAAAACTGAACAAGAAGGCGATGAGCATTATTGTGAGATACTTGAGATAACGCAGAAAACGATAATCGCTGTACAGCAGAAAAAGAATGAGGAAACCATAGAAAAGATACATCTGCCAACGATCGATATACAAATTGGTGAGGGATGAAAAAGGTAGCCGATCCACACTCAGTGCCACGCCCTCGATGTAGGTCAGTAAATCGCCCAACGCAGGTATCATCAGCTTCAGGCAGACATCGCAGAAGGAAAACAAAGAACTCAGCACGGCCAGTATAAGAATAGGCGTTACTACAGGAATTAATAAGAGGTTGGTAAGCATAAAGTATAACGGAAACTCATTAAAGGTATGAATACTTAGCGGCAAAGTACCCACCTGAGCCGCCAGAGAAACTGCCGCGATGGACCACAACCAGCGAAAAGGAGGAAAACGAAAATAGAACCACTTGTTTATTTTTGGATAGAAACTAACGATGGACGCCACGGCACAGTGGCTTAACCAAAAGCCCACATTATAAACCGACAAGGGTTCTATCAGAAGAATAATAAACATGGAGGCGCCCAGCAGATTAAAAATCCCCGTTTTCTGCCTGGAAATACGTCCCACCTCTAATATGGTAAACATAAGCCCGGAACGCAGTACCGACGGGGAAAAGCCGGTTATTAGAGCATAAAACCAAAGACAAAAAATAATGAACAGCGCAACCCAGCCACTATCCTTCGGTATGCCCAAGGCGCCAATTCCTCCAACCAATAAAAGATAGATAATCCCGACGTGCAAACCACTGACGGCCAAGAGATGCATAGCCCCGGCATCGGAGAAGGCACTCTTTTGCTCGTAACTAAGCCGACTTTTATCACCCAGATACAGGGCATTCAGCAGGGCTCCCTGTGCTTCATCCAGTCCTGCCTCAACGTAACGCTTCCGCAGGTAATTCTTTACCCGCTCGCTGATAATTATAGGAGTAGGTAAGGTATCGTCATCATAAAGCTTTGCTTCGCGGGCAACGAAACGAAAGGCAATACGCTGATTCTTCAGGTATTGGCTGTAATCAAAATCGAAAGGACCATCGGGTGGTGTAAAAGGCAGAAAACGACCCGACAAATAAAGTCGCTGACCACTTACAATGTTCAAAGTGTCATGCAACTTGGAAATATAAACAATGCCCTTCATGCCCTGCCGGATGCCGAGCGTATCATTGGCACACTGATGTGCCCGCACCTCGTATTTGTTATTTTTCGCACTGCTGCCTATGCCTGACAGCACCCTTACATCCATGGCACACGCCTCGTTTACCGACACCTGAACAGGTTGCCGCAGTTGAGCGTAAAAAGCCGCCAGGGACACATACATCAGCACGCCCGCAATGCCTGACAGATGCCGATACTTATAAACCGCATGTTTCCGCTGCCAGATAACAATAAAGCAGTAAGCGCCGAAAGTAAGCAGCGAAAGGATCAAGAAATGCGACAGTGACAAATAAGGAGCGATGTAAAATCCCATTAACAGTGCAAGCACCAAACGCATAAAGGGCGACTTCCTAAAGAAGATGGAAAGCTGGGATAACATGTACATCAAGTTAGTACATTAGCCAAAAATACGCAAGTACAACAAAGGCGAAAACAATTACTTATCACCCCTTTAGCGGCATCAGATAATTTTATGCACTCTTAATTTTACCCCTTAAAATATTGCTGACCGCCATGAAAAAATATCGTACATCGGTTAGAAAGGGAGACTTACTTTTCTCGGCCATATAAATGCGTTCGGCTTCAATATTACCCTCACTATCCGGCATGTTAAGCGCCACATAAGGCGGAATACATCCGGGCTTAAACTTTACCCGTTGCTCCTGCACATCACGCGGCAATTCCTTGAAACGAGCAGAACTTAAGGGACGTACGCCTACAATAGCCAGCTCCCCTTTTAATACATTAATGAGCTGTGGCAATTCATCCAACCAGTATTTACGAAAAAATCTCCCCCACCGAACCAGACGAAAGTCATTGGCCGGCTTGCCCGCAGCATTGTAGCCATTGAGCTTAACCACATAATCCTGCAGGTACTCCGAAAAAGGATGCATGGTTCTGAGTTTATACACCTTCACTACTTGCTTATGAAGACCTATGCGCTGCAAACCAATTACCCAGCCATGTTTATCATCACACAGCTGCGCTTCACTGGTTTTCATGGCACAATAATAGAGAAGACCGTTAATAAAACGGTGCTCAATAAGTTCAAAGCCTGCCTGAGCAATACGCCCCAAAGCCTCGGCTCTGGCATACCTGGGTGTATTCGGATACCTTTGGTTGTTTGCAAATCCAGGTTTTCTTGGCATTATAGTATCTGTTTCATCAATCAGGCAGCAGCCAATGTACATCCCTGAGTCGGGCAAACCGCAATTCAGATGATAAAGATATTGCTCACTAGCATCGAGAGGATGCAAATCAATAAGCACCTGCACCTGCTTGGCATGCCACTCAAAAGCGTTATCCGATTCATTGGAAGGTATAATATGCGCATTGCCAGCATAAGGCGAGATATTCTGTGTAATAAACCTACAAACGTCCACTCCTACTTGCTGCAACAGTGCTTCGCAAGGAAATTTGCTTTTCTGTTCAGGCATCGGGGAATGGTCAGTAATGCTTTGCAATAACTCAGTCTGTTTTGTCATACAATCTTGCTTCACTGTAATGATATAAAAATTATATATAACACTGAAAACTAATTGATAACAGGGCTATTTTTCTACATTAACTAACAAAAAAAGCTATTTTTCGACTTTCACCTTTTTACCGGCTGCATTAAAATTCAAGCGTTGAGTAAACTCAAAAATCTGTGGTATCTTATAACTAACCAGCTGTTGTGCACAATGCATTTTTAAAGCAGATTCGGTGACTTTATCATCATCGGGATTAATCACTACGGTGGCCTTGATGGCTTCGCCCAGCACAATATCCTCCTGAGCTGAAATGGTACAATCCACCACTCCATCAAGCCCCACAATCACCGCTTCAATCTCCTTGGGACTCACGCGACGCCCCCCCACTTTGATAATTTCCTTTTTACGAGCCGCATGATAGATAAAACCATCAGCATCTACCCGGGCCAGATCACCTGTGTAAAGCCAACCATCACGTAGGGTGTGCGCAGTTTCTTCCGGATCCTGATAGTAGCCCAGCATTACATTATCACCCTGTGCTATTATTTCGCCCACCTCATCTTCCGCAACAGATTCACCTTGTTCATTCACCACTTTTAATGTCACATCGGGTATCCCTTTTCCCAAAGAGCCCAGCTTATCCTTTAAACGATCCGGTGGAAGATAAGATAAGCGAGCGGTAGCCTCTGTCTGCCCATACATTACATAGAATAAAATGTTTGGCTGATGCTTTTGAAACTCCTCAATAAAAGCCGTATGCAGCTTACCACCCGCCTGTGTCACATAACGCAATGCCGGAAAACTTGAATTTTTAAAGGCATCAGTCTTGCGCAATAGTATCTGAAAATGACTGGGCACCCCCGCAAAACCGGTACATCGATATTTCATTAAATCCTCAATGACAGAGTTGAGTAGTATAAAAGTGTTATTAAGTACAATTGCCCCTCCCACCTTCAGATGCGTGTGCAAGAGCGATAAGCCATAACAGTAAAAAAAAGGCAATACCACCTCCATCACATCTGCACTTGTGAGATGCAGGTAATCGATGATGGATTGTGTATTGGCCATGATATTACGATGTGAAATCATCACACCTTTTGGCAAAGCCGTAGAGCCGGAGGTAAATATAATTTG
Organism: uncultured Carboxylicivirga sp.; assembly: GCA_947491945.1. Classification (GTDB taxonomy): domain Bacteria; phylum Bacteroidota; class Bacteroidia; order Bacteroidales; family Marinilabiliaceae; genus Carboxylicivirga; species Carboxylicivirga longa. The sequence continues at coordinate 288,422 of CANLLN010000002.1, forward strand.
TGCAAGCTTATCATTACCAACCTTACCGGACTGCCAGGGCACATGGGATTCTGCTTTTAATAATTCATCCAGATTGGGTTCTGTTAACACCTGCCTTAGGTCTGGCTTGATACGTGCTTCCACCTGACGCGATAAAACTGCATATTGGGCTCCACAACGCATGATAATATCCTCAAAACCCGCCTTTTCAAGCTGCGGATTAAGGGGCACCACCACATTACCCGATTTCATAATGGCCAGGTAGCTTATTACTGAATAATGGCTATTGGGCATCATCAAAATAATATTGTTGCCGGTGCCCACCGCTTGTTCGAACCACGCGCTCAGCTTGGCTACCCCATCGGCCAAGTCGCGGTAGGACAATGAAGAACCTCGTCCCAAAATAAAATTATCAGATCTTTCCGTGTGCTCTTGCAATAGATAATCAACACAATTCATATACGATCAGTTATAGTTGTGGATGGGTGGTCGTCGCAGATAGTCTGTGGTTCTTTTCTTACGCTCAAAATTTCGGAAAATGCGCTCAATATCTAGGCGTTCCTTACCCATCACCGATGCTACTTCTTCGGGCTGGTAACCATTCTCCCAGGCATACCACAGTAAATCCATCGCTTCAAAAGGCATTTGATAGAAGAACTCCTCCTGGGTCTGTTCGGCGCTGTAGGTGTCGGTGGTTGGCGTTCGTTCGATAATCTCGCGGGGCACTCCCAGGGCATGCGCCAACTCATACACCTGTGTTTTATACAAATCACCAATGGGCATCACATCAGCCCCTCCATCGCCGTACTTCACAAAAAATCCCTGCTGCACCTCATGCTTATTGGGTGTTCCTATCACTGCATAATGGCGTGCTTCTGCGTGATAGTAGAGCATGGTCATGCGGCTACGCTGCTTAAAGTTAGAAGCTGCCACAATCTGAAGATATTCGGCCATGGGCAGGCGCTCGCTCTGCTCCCTTCCATCAGCAAAAATGACGGTAAGGTAAAACACAGGTGGCAGGTTAGAGTTAATAAATTCTTCCGGAATGACAATCTTCATCTTGTCGCTATCCGGATTATAACTGGGTATCACTCGCTTAACAGCTTCATCGCGCCGTTGGTAACAGGCAAAGCCATCCAAAGCAGCGCTGATGTTCTCTTCCACCACTTCAATCCCAAACTTATTCGCCAACTTAAGTGCAAAGGCTTTGCTATCGCCACTGGAATCCTTTTCAGGCAGCATTACCCCCAAAACCTTATCGGCACCAAAGGCCTTTACTGCCAAAGCCAATGTTACCGATGAATCGATGCCACCGCTAATGCCCACAACAGCTCCCTGCCTTCGTAACACACGAGTTACATCATTTTTAAGACGTTCAACAATATGGTTGATGGTAGCCTGAACATCATTGATTTTTATGAGATCTTTTGAAAAAACGGGTTTGGTCATATTTAGAATATTAATAGGTTACCTTTTCTTTATTGCGAACAATGCCACGCAGCACACTCCCTTCATCAGATGGCTTAAAATCGGCAATATACTTATCGTGCAAAATTTGGGTGGATAACACAGCCATTAGCGCCATATTATCCTGCTCGGCCACATCACGGCTCTGGCTGATACGGATCAATAAAGCACCCACCTTCTGAGGATTAAAGAGTTGTGCCGCACGAATACTATCCGGATTCAAATATTCATCAATCAATACCTTATTGCGAAGTAAAGCCTGCGCTATGGGCGCACGGTAGGCCTGTTTAGAACGCTTCAACACAGCCTCAGGGAGCTGTTGAGCCATCATCTGCTTAAGCACATATTTCTCGTTGAGCCCCTTCAACTTAAAGTTATCAGGCAGAGAAGCACAAAACTCAGCCACACGATGATCAAGAAACGGATAACGCCCTTCCACCGAATTGGCCATGGCCATACGATCGCCTTGTGAAGACAACAGATAGCCCGACATGAACAGGCGTGACTCAATGGCCTGAGCCTTTTCCAAAGCCGTGTAATTTTGAAACTCACCCTCCAATTGCTCTGCCATCTTTTCAACTGGATTATATCCATCCAGGGTCTCCAACAAGGAAGGGTGTAACAGTTTGGTAAGCTGCGTGCCATTTTTCCAGCGCAACAAATGTGAATATACCGGTGATTGCGTCTCGCCCAGTCGGTAGGCAAAGAAGAGCTTTAGCATCATGGGACTTGCATTGGCCAGTTGTGGAATATAAGGATATAGCTTCTTCAGTAACAGGGGGCGAATGACCGACTGCGGCTGACGCGCCCAAAAATGGCGGATCAAAGTTTCCTTAAAGATATTATAGCCGCCCAGCAGCTCATCAGCTCCTTCGCCTGTCAGCACCACTTTAATACCCTGCCGGCGCACAAGACCCGACAGCAACATCATGGGGATGGGGGCAGTGCGCAAAATGGGCGCTTCTGCATGATACACGGCTTGAGGCAGCCAATTGGCAATGTCCTCATTGGTACAGGTCACATGCTCATGACGTGTCTTTAAAAATGAAGCCACTTTATTCTGATAGGCCGATTCATCGTATTGGGCATCCTCAAAGCAGATGGAGAAAGTATTCAGCACCGAAGGATCTATCTCCTTCACCAAGGCGGTTGTAACGCTCGAGTCAAGTCCGCCACTGAGATAGGCAGCCACCTGTACATCAGCACGCAAGCGCAGAGAAATACTACTTTTCAATAAGCTACGCAATTCCTCAGCCGCCTCATTCACAGTGCCTTTAAAACCCTGATGACCTAAAGAATACTGCCAATACGACGCTTTTGTTATGCTGCCTTGGTCAAAAGAAAGGTAATGCCCGGGCGGCAACTCATAAATGCCCTCAAAAAACGTATTGGGTGACTGTGGTGCCCAATGCACAAAGCTTTCCTTAAGGGCGGCATAGTTAATACTGCGAGCCACATTTGGATGACTTAGCAAACATTTTATCTCCGAGGCAAATATCAGTTCATCACCCTGTTGCGTATAGTACAAGGGGCGAATACCGAAACGGTCACGCGCCAAGAAAAGAATTTTTTTACGCTCGTCCCATATCGCAAAGGCAAACTGACCGTTTAATGCCTGTAAACAATCAGCACCATATTCCTCATACATGTGCAGCACGACCTCAGTATCGCAATTTGTACGAAAACGATGTCCTTTTTTGCGCAGTTCATCACGCAGTTCCGGATGATTATATACTTCGCCATTATAGGCAATCCATAAACTACCTTCCTGATTACACAAGGGCTGTTGTCCGCTTCCTAAGTCCACAATACTCAGGCGCACATTGCCCATGCCACACTGGGGTGAAATATATAGACCCGTTTCATCGGGCCCGCGATGCTGTATGCGGGTCAACATAGTGTTGAGCAGGCGCTCATGTTGCACTGCCTCTCCCTTATAATTGGTGAAACCTACAATACCACACATAGCTATTTTTTAGCTTACCAATGCCCTTTTTCGCTCCAGATAATCAGCAATGCGTTGCACACTACCAAAATTTTCTTCCTGCAGGTCAGTATCCTCGGCTACTACACCAAATTCTGATTCCAGAAAGGTGATTAAATTTAATAATGCCATGGAGTCAAAAATTCCCTCCTCGAAAATGAGGGTATCGTCTTTAATAATCCCAGGATCGGTATAGGTTGCCTCTGCAATAAAATCACGGATTTTGTCTTTCATAGTTCAAGCCATTTTATGATTGGATTAGCATTCGTTATGTTGCTCACTCATATGGTAAAAGATGTGTTAACCAATTAAATATATCAAAAAAAAAAAGCACCTGAACAATACTTTGCCCAAGTGCCTGATTTAATAGACTAACCGTCTGTTTATCACAATCAATGACCTATCACTGATAAGCTTTGCTATTTTTTGATAAACTTCACTGTGCTTTCCCCTCCTTCAAACTTAACAAGCAGAATATACACACCCGCTTTAAGACGACTAACATCAATGCTACGTCCACTTGCCATCACCTCCTGTGTGTGCACTACTTTGCCATCCATCGAACAGATAGCCAACTCACGTGCCTCGCCCTTATAATTCATTATCAAGTAATTTTCAGCAGGATTCGGATAAACGCTTAGACCAAAATCCTCCTGCTCTTTCACATCCTCGCCTGAGGCTGTCATGGGTTGATAATGATAAACGGTTTTTAAATACTTATCGTAGTCTTCAGTCTGCGAATTATAGTAATAAATTGACTCTTCTGTCTTAATACCATCCTTGTTATACCCAAGGACAATTCGCTTATAGGGCAGCCAATCACTTAAAATGGCATCCCATTGCTCAAGGTTTCGCTCCAACAACTGTCCATTATTCCCCAACTCGTCGCTTTGTCTCACTGAAGGTGCCCAATCATCTAATGCGACATCCCAGTTTTCTCGCACTTCTATTCGTATATTAGGCTGAGCGTTATTAATTTCCACCAGGCGCACATTCTCCCACTGCTGATTACTCTCATCCCGATCTATGATTTCCTGACGCAGTAACTTTCCGGATGCATCGTAAGTCTGCAGCACCTGCCATTCATCTTTCCACAGCCTTGTATCAGCATCGAAGGACTGATTGACTACCTCCACAAGTTTTCCGTTTTCATCATAAACCCTATCGTACTTCCAGTAAGAAATCCATGAATTGGTCCCGGCATCCCAATAATCCGTGTTATAGGCCTGAAAATGTCCGGCAGAACTATACAACTGCTTCTGCTGCCAAACGTTCTGCCAGGCATTATCTTTCCACTCGGCATAACGAATGCTCAACTGTCCATTAACCGGATTATTGTCGTAATACTTAGTCCATGTATTTTTCCATGTATCATTACTCTCATCCCATCGCTGCTCCAACTGTTGAACAACATTCTCATTTGTATAGATGTACTGTAAACGTGTTGCATCCTGCCAGTTATTCAATGCCTTAGTTTGTACCTGTGAATTAATCAGGTCTTTTTCATCGTTATACACAAATGATTCGCAACCTACCAGCGACCACATATCATTTTGTACTATATAGGTATAAACTGAATCCAGCCGATAGTAGAAGCTATCTGATATTTCTACAATCTGACCACTTCCCAGGCCTTTCGCCTGTAATTCAAGCTGCGCCCCAATGGGCTTAAAACACGCCACCAAGGCCGCCACAATCAAAATCTTTCTCATCACAATATTATAATTCAGGTGTTTTTTTTGCTTTCTACGGCGCAAAATTAAAAATGTTGTCATTTATCACAAATAACAATCACTTAATCACCTAAAATAACACACTCGCAGGCAGTACAATAGCCTTTATCAAATGTGCAAATGATGAGATATTATGAATCGAACTAACGCTTAGTGTGTAACATTACTGTAAAGTACAATTTCCTGTGTTTGATATAATCAGCAATAATGGCCAACTAATAATTATTTATAAATTATTATTATGAAGCTATTTTTTTGATGTGAAATAAATCGCATTTAAGACATTTTGAGCCTGTTAAGCCATTATCTTAATTAATTCTAAATAATGTTGGGACGATATTTTTTTATCGGAAAGATATCATTTCAATAGGTACTGGAACTATTCTACCCTGAACTTCCACTTCAGTATACTTGCTGTTCTGACTCAGATATTCAGGCACCAACTTTTTTAAACGCAGCACCAAATCAACATCCGTCTCGCTTTGCAAGGCTAACAATAGTTCTTCGACCTGCCCATTTACCTCATCATAATCAAACAAAAGCGTCTTACCAATCATGATTTTATCATGATGAGAAGGAAGAGTGTTTTCTTTAGAAGCCAATAACTCCTCGTACAGCTTCTCACCGGGTCGCAAGCCCGTATAGGCTATATTAATATCTTCGTCCACTTTTAACCCCGACAAACGGATCATCTCTTTGGCAAGATCAACTATTTTAACTGGATCTCCCATGTCAAAAACAAAGATCTCGCCACCAGCACCCATAAATCCAGCTTCAAGAACCAATTGACATGCCTCCGGTATGGTCATAAAATAGCGTACAATATCCTTGTGCGTGACGGTAACCGGACCACCATTCTGAATCTGTTTCTTAAACAAAGGAACCACCGAACCATTGGATCCCAATACATTACCAAAACGCGTGGTAATAAAAGCTGTTTTGATATCGTTACGTTGCGCCAGCGCCTGCACATAGATCTCACATGCCCGCTTACTGGCGCCCATCACATTAGTTGGATTGACGGCCTTATCAGTAGATACCATCACAAACTTATCTACCTGATATTTTAAAGCAAGATCAGCTAAATTCTTAAGTCCTCCAATATTAACACGAACGGCCTCATAAGGGTAGGCTTCCATTAAAGGAACATGCTTATACGCTGCAGCATTAAATATAATCTGAGGCGCGTACTGAATAAACAACTCTTCCATCCGTCGATGGTTAGTAACGTCAGCCAACACTGCCTCGAAGGGATGATCCTCATGCCCCAGCAATAACTCTTGCTGAAGATCATACAAGGCGGATTCTGCCATATCAACCATTACCACCTTACGCACAGGGAAACGCAATAGCTGACGTACAATTTCTGAACCAATGGATCCGGCGGCTCCGGTTACCATAATCGTTTTACCACTGAGTCCATCAGTGATACGCCGCTGGTTAAGAGTAATCTCTTCACGCCCCAAAATATCTTCAATACGGATATCCCGTATTTGCTGCTGGTTAGATACTCCATTCACCCAATTGCGTACCGAAGGCATTACTTTTAACTTACACCCCTTATCGAGGCATGCCATAGTAATCTGATGCTTTCGCTGCACACTGATGTGGTTAACGGCTAAAATCATCTCTTGCACATTTTTTCGTTCACACAGATCCATGGCCCTGCTCCAGCTCATAACCGGACGCCCATGCAATAAAATACTTTGCTTTCTTACTGCATCATCCACAAAACCAATGACATTATATCGATTATCTTTGTCATTGCAAATTGCCTCGTAGGTAATTTGACCCATTTCACCAGCACCAAAAATCAACACATCAGTCGTGGTCTTCTTAGGCGTAAGGAAGACATATACCTCTTTCACAAACATACGAAATGTAATGGTGAGCAGAGCCGTGAGTAAGAAATGAAAAATCAATAAGAAACGTGATATCTGCAGCCACTCCACATTAAAATAGATAAGTAACTCATTGCCGATAAAAAGAAAAGTAAAGGCCAAAAAGCTCACCCTCAACATCATTTTGAAGTCCTGATAGTTACTATGCCTTACCACCCCCCGGTAAGATCCCGTTGCTAAAAACACAAACCCATAACAGGCGAGCACTACGAATCCACTAAAGGAGATACTTGACAAGGAATAGTCCGGTAAATAAACGTTGATCCTTAAAAGATAAATCACAATAAACACATTGGCAACAATCCCCATATCAATCATGAATATCCACCAAGGCGACACGATGCGGCCTTTGAATAATTTTAAGAGTAATGCTCGCATAAAAGTTTGATTAATCCATAGCCCAATCTGTTTGGCTTAATGCATCTCTTCGTCAGTTCCTAATAGCGCCCAGACCTTCTTTTGCAGCATTCCCATACCAACAGACTGATAGCTAATTTATGACATGTCAGAGAGAATGTCAGATAATATGGGGTTAAATCCAGCTTTTTGTGATGAATGATATAAAATAAAGGGCTAATCGCTAGCGATTAATTGTGAGGATTATAACTAAAACAAGGAGGCTGTTCAAAAGAGGTGTCATTAGATCCATGAACAGAACAGTCCAACCAATACGCTAGAATTAAGAGTAAACCCAAGGAACTATCAAAACCAACCAAAAAGCAAACTCGGGTTCCGTGAAAAAAAGAACACTCAATTGAAATCAATTAAATAACACCACCTATGAACATTAAGAATCATATCGGTTCCTAAGGGTTATCAACGCATCAACCTATTAGGCACAGCTACAAAATTACCTTTCTTGTTTCTGAAGCATCAGATTTATTTAATTTCACAAAATAAACTCCTCTTCTATGGCGATCTGTCCGGATATGACAGCTACCACCTCTTACAACGACTTCATCCACACATTTGCCTTCCAAATTGATTAACGTTACAGAAGTATATCCTGCAGACTCATCCATCTCAATCACAATCTCACGATCATGCACGAATACTTTGGCTGATTCAACTCCATTATCATTTGGTTCTATTCCTGTAGATTCTCCATCCCAACCTGCGGCACGCGCCAGGAGCCACCACATGGCCTTGGCGATACGCAGCGCTCCCGCATCACCAATATGATCATCCATCTCACCGGGGGGAAGTGACACACCGGGTATAGCTTCCAGATTATCCGGGTGTATCTGATCGTGGGCACGGGGTGTGCCCCCATCATCCCAAACGGCCTGATGCTTCTCTCCTGCGGCATTATGACTCAATATATCCGCATAATCCAGAAAGAAGATATTAGGATCATTGCTATTCAACACGTAATTACGGATATGCTGATTCTTTAACTCACGCTGAAAACCGTTTTCCGTACCGGCATTACCGTCGATGGCACCCGTGGTGATAAAGAACTTAGTGTCATAATTATTGGTAAGGGTATGCGTGATAAAAGTGTCCGTAGTAGCCAGATAATAATCCATGCAGATGGGGTTACCTGTCAGGGCTTCATCACCCGCATCCAGCCCCCATATACCCAGTACATTACCCCCCCAATGCACATTATACACGGGATCGATGGTGCCGCCGGGGGGATTCTCCCAGGTCGATTCATAGCTGTGGGCGATCCAATAGGCATGAATAGGGTTATTGGCGGTATAGGAATTATCGATATCAATCATGGTGTTTCGCCTAAAAGGGGTCTCACTCCATTGGGTGGCACCGCCCCAGCCCGGTCGTCCCAGACGTAAGGCGTTGGTCTGTGGTGCAAGGGGATCGGTATGATACCAGATATCCACCTGAAAGCGATTATCGACCACCTCCAGCAGTTCTGCTCCGTAGAAATAACCGTAGCCATGCGACATGCCAGGTACCCACACCAGTTGCTTTTTTACCAAATCAATCCACTCCTGCGGAATATTATCAAAATCATCTACAATAGCATGATTTGCAATCACCTGAGCATTCACAATTACAAGGTGAAAGCAAAACAAAAACAAAAAATATAATCTTCTCATGATAAATGTACTTCTAATTAAAAATCATGAATAAATTTCTGGAAAAAATTGAAATAAATCCATTTATAACTTATTTTAGAACAAACTTTTAAACAATGTCTACAAAAATTACTATCTCTGCCCTTATGGCTTTAGCTCTTTTATTGGGGTCATGCTCGACAGGAGATATGACAGAAAACGAGGTTAATATTATTTTCTTACACCACAGTACAGGTGATCATATTTGGAACGGACAGCCTCCCTCCTTCTCCCGGAAAGTTATTAGAAAACTAAGCCCTCAGTTAGATAAAAAATTGAATAGTAAAGGACTACTTCCCTCGCTTTTCAATACACACAACGAGACGCACAAAACGAATTACGAGGTTGTAGAACAAAATTTCCCTAAGGTATCCCCTTACGGCTGGAACAACTATCCCTTTGATTATTACAATATATGGGTGAAACATGCGGGTAACAACTTGTTCAAGGAAGAACCAACGCTTGAACTCCTAAGCCCAAAATACGATGTCATTGTTTTTAAACATTGCTATCCGGTCAGCAGCATTGTAAGTACAACCGATTCTAATAATATCGAATCATATCAACGAACACTTGGCAACTATAAACTGCAATACTTAGCATTACGTGATAAGCTGCATACCTTTCCTCAAACTAAGTTTATACTATTTACGGGGCCAGTTCAAGTACAGGCAAATTTAGAAACAGAAGAAGCTCTTAGAGCTAAAAAATTTTATGATTGGGTAGTTAGTGAGTGGGACCAACCCGATGATAACATTTTCTTGTGGGATTTATATGCCCTCCAAACGGAAGGTGGTTTATTTTTTAAAGATGAACATGCCGTATCTCCAACTGATTCTCATCCCAACAAAACTTTTTCAACCCAAGCAGCTAAGCTTTTATTTGAAAGAATAATAGATATAACAGAAAATAGTGGCAAAAACACCCTTCTAACAGGACACAAAAAGTAAACAAGATTATTTCTAATCCATAGAACTTAATTGATTTCTTAATTGAATCTCATTTAAAAGTCGGTAGGTAAACTTCACTGCACCATATTTGTTAAAATGCGAGAGTCCTGACCAGTCCCTATCCGGGTCAATAAATTCACAAAAAGATCGTGAATTAAAGTTATATAACTTGGCAGAGGATCCATTTTCAAATTCCAGTATGAAAGGGCCCACTTCACATTGGTTTTGAGTATTTTGAACCCCTGGAATTTCGATCAGAATTAACTTTATCTGATAATCATGACATAGATTAGCTGTCTTTTGTATCCATTTGGCATCCCGATACTTTTTGATATCTAATTGTAAGGCTTGATGTTGCGTCTCATCCGGTTCAATTCGAATACTTTTTTTGTGACCACTGGTCATGCTCATTTTTCTATAATCTGAGAACAAGGCCTTTTTTAAAAGCTCCATCCCTGCCCATCCAAATTTACTTACGGGTACATCTTTAATTCCATAGCGATGTCCTTGCATGGTAAACTCGACAACTGGTTGTATTCCTTCCTGATGAAAAGCTTCCAAATAAGCATTTACAGCCAATATCACAACTTTTGGTTGTGACTGATAATTATGAAGGTACTCCCTTAATTGAATATAATTTGTCTTTATCGAACTCCCCACCAACGATAAATTAAAGGAAGGGATGCCCTTGCTTGACATCAGTTCTGTATCAATACCGTACTCACATAAACTTGAGCCCAACACCAACACTTCGTAACTTGGCTGATCAAAACGTAAGGACTTAATTCTTTTAACAAAATCCCAGTCGGTATTAAAAATGACTAAGAGAAAAATTCCATTGATAAGAATGGAAAATAAAAGAAAGTAAATAACGAAACTAACTGCTCTACGTACTAGACTTTTCATATAGCTAAAATTAAATTCCACCGCTATAACATATTCAATTCCTTCTTTTAGAAATTGGCATATACAAACTGTTCGGACTTAAGCCCCTGAATAAACATAATCGTAATGAGAGTAGAATAAATTCCCCAGCGCAATATTCTGCTCTTTTTTGTTTTGGCATACCACACATTTCGCAATTTTGCATTATAATCGGGATAATCATTTTCAAGCAGTTCTAATAAAAAAATCACAGGCACATAAATTAATAAAAAAATCGGTTTCGTACTAAGTGCATCCAATGGTAACTCACCACTAAAGCTTAATAATTTAGCCAGATAATCAAAAGCATACTTCAAATTTGGCGCAAAAAAGAAGACCAATGAAACACTGTAGAATAAATAGGTAACTACACGTCCAAACCAGATTCGAAGGCTATTGGGCCAATGGGAATAAATACGATAACGCCATTTTTTAGTAAAAAACTCATAATATATAGCAACAGCCTGTAGAACACCTAGTGCAAAAAAGTTCCATCCTGCTCCATGCCAAACACCGAATAAAATCCATGTTATAAAAACCCCATACACCGTAGCATAAGTACCCCATTTTCGGAACTTAAAACTAAATTGCCGAAATACATATTCATTAAACCAGCTTCCTAAGGTGATATGAAAACGTCTCCAAAAAACTGTCATATTTTCAGAAAAAAAAGGTCGTTTAAAATTATCAAGCAACTCAATGTTAAAGCATCGGGCAAGTCCTATGGCCATATCTGTATAAGCTGAAAAATCGAAATACAGATAAAGTGGTAAAATCAAGGTCATAACCAATAGGGAAGCTCCATTGAATTCTTCTACATTACGAAAACTATCCATTACGTAGGGTGCCAACTCATTGGCAATGGCTATTTTCTTAAAAAGACCATATAAAATTAAGCGCAAGCCATTTATGAAATTAGACTCTGTGAATTGCATTTTACCTTTTAACTGAGGCAAAAAATGCTTTGAACGCTCAATAGGTCCCGCCAAAAATTTTGGGAAAAATGAGATATACAAGAAGAAATGGTCAAACCGCTTTTCAGGTTTCTCCCACCCCATCTTAACATTAATAATGTAACCTATGCCCTGTAAGGTAAAGTAAGAAATCCCAATCGGCACCAACAATTCAGACAAAAGAGAAACTCTCACACTACTATTAAACCACTCAAAAACAGGATCGATAATAAAATCGGCATAATGTAAAAGAACTAACTGTAAAAGATTAAATGCAATAGCGATACGATAAAACGTAGCATTTTTTCGATCCTGAGCAATACGCTTACCCCAATAAAAATTAATGCCACTATACGCCAGCACATACACGAGCAACTTTAGATCAATCAAACTTAAAAACACACTGCTTAATAAAACTAGATAAAGCACTCTGTATTTTAAGGCTATAAAATTTAATATAAAAGCAGCAGTGATCGTTACTAAAACAAATGTTGGGGACAAAATATCCATACAATATTGATTTTAACGCAATTGTTAAAGAAAAATATAGAAATACATCGAGTTAATTATAATCAGCTATTACAATTTTGACTAAACCCCTATAAAACCGTACTAACAGCAAGGAATCTGAGCATGGATTGCCCTATAAATTAGACTGTTTTATTCTGGTATCTTTATACTTGATTAGTTTTTTTATAGAAAAAAAACATAACCTTTTCGTAAAAAAAACGTTTATTCGCAGTGTAATTTGCAATGATGCAGCAATATAAATGATGGAGGTTAATTTTTAACATGAAGAACGTTTTATTAGTGGCCTTACTGCTTCTATGCTGGAAGAGTAATGCCCAAGACATTGGGGGAGATTATTATGTTGCAGTCAATGGTAATGATGCCAACCCCGGAACTTACGAACAACCCTTTGCCACATGGCAACGAGCGGTTGATGTAGCTTTACCGGGTGATACGGTTTACATCAGAGGGGGTGTGTACTTACCCAAAAGGCATGCACATGGCACCGGAGCCTTTATGATTATTCGCCCTCGAAATGGTATTGGAAAAAGTGGAACAAAAGCAAATCCCATTTGCTATTTTGCTTATCCAGGCGAAACGCCTATATTAGATGGCAGTCAATATATACCGGATGGGAACTGGAATATGGCTATTGGCGTTGAATATGCTGAATACATTCATTTTAGAGGGCTTACCGTTCGAAATATCTATCAGTACTATCATCCGGCTCAGGCACATGGTATTTCAACGCTGGCCGTTGCCAACATGACTTTTGAAAATTGTGTGGTTCACCATGTATCCGGCAGAGGTTTTTATTATGAGAGTGGTGCCTGGACAGAAAAATATGGCCCCGGTGCACCTTTTACCTCGGATACAACCCGATACATCAATTGTGATGCCTATAGCTTATGCGACAGTATTGATCATACCCAGTCCAATACACCGGGTAATGCCGCCGATGGTTATAAATTAATTAATTACGATGGAAATCTATTGGTTTTTGACGGGTGTCGTGCTTGGGATTATTCAGATGATGGTTTTGATCCTAATCCTTTTGGCCGTATGGATATGACCAACTGTTGGGCTTTTAATGCCAAAGATCGAATCTTCTATCAGGGAGCCTGGCATACGATGGAAGGTAACGGCTTTAAGATAGGAGGCAGAGCAGCTGCTTACGCCCCCTATGATGCCTATAGCAATGCGACGGTGAGCAATTGTATAGCGGCCAATGTACCAGGCAGGGGATTTTATAATAACCTTGAATCGGAGATTTATAACAATGCCATTTTTTTGAATAACACGTCTTACTTAAACGGTTATGGTTTTGCCAATGTTTACTTTGGCGAACCGGCACCCAATGGTAGTATATTTCGCAATAACATTGTTTATGGTAGCACTAATGTATCAGCTATTCAAGAACCTTATGAATGCGCCTTGGGACAACCACCTTACGAAGAAAGTAATAATACCTGGATTTATGACAGTGGCTACCCTTATTTTCAATACAACCCGGCAGTGACGGTCAGCGATAACGATTTTGTCAGTCTGGATGTTAATCAACTGGCACAAGCGCGTAAGGCTGATGGTTCATTGCCGGATATCACTTTTATGCAACTGGCACCCGGTAGTGATTTGATCGATGCAGGTACTGATGTAGGTCTGACTTATTACGGAAACAGTCCCGATATTGGTGCTATTGAGTACAATGATGGTATCACGAATACTCACCCAAGTGTACAATTAACATCGCCCCAGTCAGGTAGTTCTTTTTCCGTTGGACAAACCATAAAACTTAGTGCTGAAGCATCTGATACAGATGGCACAGTTGAAAAAGTAAGCTATTACTTTGGAGATTCTCAAAAAATAGGAGAATCCACAGCCGCCCCATGGTCATACGATTGGACCAATACGCCAGAGGGTGAATACCAGATATGGGCCATAGCAACTGACAATCAGAATGCACAAACCAATTCTAAGAAGGTTAACATCACTATTGAGGAAGATAATCAGGTCATCTATTTCAAAATACTCAACACATCACCGAACCCTACCGTGGATATTATTACTGCAGAATTTACCTGCCCGCGAGCCACTAAGGTTGGAATTAATGTAGTGGATATTTTCAATCGTAATGCTTTATCGGATCATATTGAAACAGATATTGGCCGAAACAAACTTGTACTAAATTTATCCACACTAAAAACGGGAAATTACACTATCATCCTTAATATGGAAGATGAAGAAATAAGAGTTCCAATTACCAGACAAGAAATCTTGTGATAATTAAGGTATTTCTATTTGTTGATAGATGCCAAAAATAAAAACCCACAAGGGACATATCTCAAACTAAACTTCAGTCAAAGGGCGCAAGTTGTAAAACACTATTTTTTTTACGACTTTGCGCCCTTTATCGATATTATACTGCGCATACTCAGGAATCGCTATTTGATTTACTTAGCGTAATTTACCTTTGTAAAACTTTTAAAATCTCAACTAATACATGCTGCTTTTCAGACTCTGCCATATTTGTACCCGATGGTAAACATAGGCCATGTTGAAACAAGCAATCCGAGACACCACTGATATAACAGTCATAATCCTTAAAGATTGGTTGCCGGTGCATAGGCTTCCACAAGGGGCGAGTTTCAACATTCATTTTTTCAAGATGCTGCTGTATTTGCCCTCTGGACAACTTATACTTTTGCTCATCAATTAATATGGTTGTTAACCACCGATTGGAGAAGAATGAACCGTCAGGCTCCGCTAAAAAAGTTAAGCATTGCTCTCTGCTCAAATTCTCTTTATAAAAAAGATAGATCGCTCTTTTCTGCCTAACCCTTTCATCTAAAATTTCCATTTGCCCCAAACCAATCCCTGCTAACACGTTGCTCATTCGGTAGTTATAACCAAGCTCACTATGCTGATAATGTGGTGCCGGATCGCGCGCCTGAGTAGCCAAAAAACGGGCCTTTTCGGCATATGGCTCTTCGTTGCAAAGAAGGGCGCCTCCTCCTGATGTCGTTATAATCTTGTTACCATTAAAAGACAAAATACCTATTTTGCCAAAGGAACCCAAGGCTTTTCCTTTATATTTACTCCCCAGCGATTCAGCCGCATCTTCTACAACGGGTACTCCATAACGATCGGCCACATCCATTATCCGATCCATTTGCGCCGGCATGCCATATAAATGCACCACAATGATGGCTTTTACCCTCTCCAAACTATTCTTTGCCTTGCGATCTGCCAGTGCCTGCTCTAACAATTCGGGATCCATATTCCAGGTCACATTTTCACTATCTATAAAGACCGGTTGTGCACCTTGATAAATAATTGGGTTCACGGATGCTGAAAAAGTAAAGGTGGATACCAACACTTCATCTCCTTGCCGGACGCCAAGCATTATTAATGCCAAATGGATGGCCGCCGTACCAGAACTCAGGACCGCAGCATGATTTACTCCGCAATACTGTGCTAATGATTGCTCAAAGGCATCGACATTTGGACCCAATGGTGCTATCCAATTTTGCGCGAAGGCCGCTTGTATATATTTCTGTTCGTGCCCCGACATGTGCGGGGAAGAGAGATAAATTCGTTCCTTACTATTCGCCATTACATCTAAATTATTAACTCATTGGCTTACCAACGGAATAGTGTTTTCAAAATGATTTTTATATCCAAAAAGAATGTTCGGTGATAGTAATAATCTAGGTTCATCCTCACTTTATCTGGCCAAATAACCTCATCGTTATACCTATACGGATCGGATACGGTAGACAATATTTCTTCTTCCTTGGCATATTTTAAGGATGCAGGTCCAGTGATGCCAGGGCGTAATTCCAGAATCAGCTTCTCTTCCCCACGGAGACGATCATAAAATTCAGCCGTATCAGGTCGCGGCCCCACGAAACTCATTTCCCCTATCAGCACGTTCCACAACTCGGGCAACTCATCGAATTTATACTTGCGCATCCAAGCTCCTAGAGGAGTAATCCTGTTTTCGCCTTTCACCGAAACAGTACTTCCCCCGTGCCCCACTGTCATGCTCCTAAACTTATGAATGGTAAAAGGCTTGCCATACCGTCCCACACGCCGTTGATGAAACAATACAGGTCCGGGCATCTTAACCTTTATTAGTATGGCTATCAGAATGAATAGGGGCCATAAAAGCATGAGCCCAAGCAAAGAGAACATCACGTCAAAAATTCTTTTTCCCAAATTCATATCGGTCTATTAGTTATTAGGCAGTAGTAATTTGAGATTTGAGTAGTGAGAAACATTTGCATCATATATAAATTCGAAAAATGATGACATAACTTGCCTATTACAAATCTAAACCACTACCCATCAATCAACAGAATCATACCACCGGTGCTATTGGCTATTTTGCACAAACTCCACTAGCAAATAATCGTTACTAAGCTTTTTTAAGACTTTCATAGACGAATTTTTTGAGTGAGCCTGCATAACAGCCTTGTTATTTTGTGAAATGGTGGAAAGACAACGGAAATTCATCTGCCAGGCAAGTTCATACATTACCTTATTCATTATTTTACCAAGCCCTTTACCTCTATAGTTACGATCAGTTAAACGTCCCACAAAACACTTTTTATTGATAAAAAGTCGGAGGAAGAAATAACCAACCAAAGTATTTTTATCGAAAACACCCATCATTAAAAAAGCAGATTTACTAAATTGTTTTTCTAGTGATTTCATATCAAAACCATGAGGTTTAAAATATTTAAGATCGCTGACATCTTGCGAATTGATTAAACAATATAACTGATGCAAATCTACTCTGCGCAACTCCCTACAGCTTAATTCTCCTGGATTTATATTGGTTAAGGCATTTTCCAAAGCCTGATTAAAAATAGACTTAAAAAACGCACTAAATAAATGATTATTAAACCAATCAATTACATTCCAAAGAAATGGAAATTTATGCTTAACGTAAATTAATAAACGCTCCATTGTGGCTTAATAATTTTTGTAATTATTAACTATCTTCCTTCTTTTTCCTGATGCCAATAATGGTATCTCATCCACATACTCAACATTCAACAAAGCATCTGTACCTAAAAAAGTTTTAAACTCTTCAACCAACTGCTTTTCTTTTAAAAATGCTCCCTTCACATTTATCTTAAAACAGTATTCTTTGGCTCGTTCCTGTATTAGTTGATACTGATCAATTTCGGGATACTGCCACATATTTTTGTAGACTATATATGAAGATACAAGCTCACCAGATGTATCATATAGCAAGTCGAGCTTTCTTCCTTCTACAACTGAAAGGTACTTTAGCCCCGGTGTTGTCGGATCGGTTTGCAAAGCCCCTATATCTCCCGTATCATACCTGATAAAGGGCATTAAATAGTTAAAATAGTCCGTAACGACAATCCTACCCATTTCGCCTTCATGGGCTGGTTCATCAGAATCCATTTTTAATATCTCGATATGATAACTGGCGGTATTAATCAAAAACCCTTTTGATCCATTCACCTCTTGTTGGGCTAGAATACCATTTTCAAGATTGGAATACCGGGAAACAACCGGTACCTCAAAATATTTTTCCATGACCAATTTTGTATGATCAGTAAGCGCTTCCGAAATGGCAATAATAGAATTTACCGCTACGTGCGAATATGATTTATCTTCCCGTTCTAAATGCGTACACATCAAATCTAGTACGGAGGAATAGGCCAGTATTCCATAGGTGCAGCTATTCTTTCTAATGGCATTTAACAATCGGGCTATATCCTTCTCATTAAACTGAATTACGTCTATGGGGACAATATTTTGAGCCCAATAAGCGAGTTTATTACGCATTTTCTGCTTCACCCAAATTTTCATATATATCAGCCGATGCCCCACTTTATATCCTGCTCTTTCAGCAAAATAAATTGTATCTGCATTGTTACGATACTTTTTATTCTGATTTTGATAGGACCTAAACGGCGTACCAGTTGACCCACTGGTAGTTACCTCAAAGGACTTTTCGGATAATTCTTGGACTTTAAAGCGGTTTTGATTATTCTTGATAATACTCTTATTCACAACAGGGAAGGAGCTCAATTCAAGACTTCCTGCATTTTTACTGTAATAATCGCACTGCTTTACTACATGCTTAAGTAGTTGTCTCAGGTTATGTGCATGGAGTTCTTTAGCCCTGCTTGAACCCGGATTTTCCATCACAAATTTTACTTCTTTGTAGTGCTTTAATACTTTACTACCGCGAAGAAAATCAAATATCCAAAAGATACGATATCGTATATATTCCAAAACTCTCATTATTTAAAAGTCATATCATATTACTAATTTTGCCAACCAATAAGCTTTATCTTGGCTAAAAAACGTGCTGTTGTTGCTCTTCCTTTCAATAAGTATGTATTGATGGCATTTGTCCGAATCTGTTTGTAATTCTTATATGTCGGAATTAGAAATTTCTTTCGTCGATTTTTTTTAAAAAAATTTACATACTCTTTTCTATTCAACCCTTTATATGGCGAATATTTGTGCAATAATTCAGAGGTTTCAAACTCATCAGAATTTTTAAGCTGCCAACTAAAATTATCAATGCTATCATTAAATTCAAACCAATGGCATTTCATTTTATTTTCACTCACATTCCAGTCCAGAGCCAATTGCATGATTGATAGAGAAGGGAACTTCAGTTTCCCTTGAGCATAAATACTGCTGGGTATAAAAAAATTACCCAATCCATAAAAGATAATATTGCCATTGTATTTCTCACCTCCCTGAATACAATGAGAATGAGTTCCTAAAACCAAATTTGCTCCTACATCAATAAGATCCATTGCAAATTGGCGATACATAGGAAATGGTAAAATCTCCAGATCCAAACTCCAGTGGAAATAGATAACGATATGAGCATTAGGTGAAGATTCTCGCCACTTCCTTACTTCTTTTAGTAATCGATTTTCCTTAATTTCTGCAACAAATACATTACCTGTTGGATTCTTGTGATTGTATAATAGGAAATTCCAACAAGCATTAAACAGTAAAATTTCATTCTCATTTTCGTAAAACCTCACTGGTTTACCTGCTTCTGCAGGAGAATTACCAGCACCACAAAATGGAATATCTTCATTTTTAAGTATTCGTTTCGTGTTCTCAAATTGATCGGCAAGATCCAATGTGTGATTATTGGCTAGACAAAATACTGGATCAATATGCTTTTTCAATTGCTCAGGAAGATGTGGGTGGTTAAATAAAACTGGCTGATTATCGCTATTGGGGTCATGGTCGGCCAGCAATCCTTCAAGATTAAAAACAACCTTATTCTGGCTGAATACCTGTGAATAGGTTTCGAAAAATTCACCAATGATATTATTGGTCTGCCGGTTGGGGGATGCAATGTCACCTAAAAAAATCAAATCTACGCCTTTTTATACATGCAGTTTAACAAATCTCTTGAACTCATAAAAATCACATCTGGCCATTTCTTTTGAATTAATTCCAATAGCTTTTGCAATTCTCTCAAGCCTTTCTCCCTATTTTGGGGATCTATCCCTCCAACAAAGTTGACCCGGTGGGTGCTTATTACCGCAGGCTTTCGCCATCGAAAAGCAGATTCAATTTGCTTCAATGTGGCATCAACTCCAATATACTTTGGATCTGATGGTTCAAACGCACAGTTTCTAACACAATATGTTAAACCCGACTGGGATTGCTTTCCATTTCTATAGTACTTCAGCCGAATGTCTCCCTTCTCTGGTATTGGATTAAGATGCATAACATTTAAATACTGAATACCAGAATCTGCTAATGTCGTTTCAAATTGAGGATGAAATATGCCATTACTTGGCACAAACAATTTGGGGCTATAACCTAATTTCTTTCTGAAAATTGTAACCCCTTCCTTTATTGACTCTCGAAGAAACGGAATGCGCCTTTCATTTTCAAAATAAAACTCAGCCCTGAAACCACGTGCAGCTGGAGGCACACTACTCATTTCTAATGATACATATTCCTGGCTAAATGCATAACGCAGGTCATCATGGCCTTCTCTTAATTTCTCCATCCAAAGTTGAACTGCAATATGTTCCTTTCCATGTATTTCAGGCACAAACACACCATTACTCAAGCCTTCCCTCCATAAATCCAACACTTGCTTCCCTCTACCATAGCGTTCCAAAGTGTTTGAGAATTCTTCAAAATAGTAGTTTTGATAATCATCCTTTTCAATTCTCTTGAAATCCGGATTTGCAACATTTACAATAGGAGTCATCACTGCTGGCTTATCATTTAGACCTTTAACACTTCCCAGGGTATAAAAAAGCTGCTCCATATCTTCTACAGTAGCCAATGTATCGAACCGATAACGACAATGTGGGTCAACCAGGTTTCTATCAACTAAGTTGTCATATACTTCCTTTGATGGAGTTCGTATTCCCCCCCAATCATCGCATTCAATAACAACAATCTTCTCTGAGACCTTAGGTCCAGGTATGTTTTTAATATTGCGTATAATTGATTCCTTTATCCCCGGAAGTCCCATTATTGCCAGATATTGAGTTTAACATTTGGAATTTTCTGCCTTTCATCCATCTTTTGAATAATTTCTCTCATTGAAGTGATTTTAAACTCCTTCGTGATTCTATCAAGTTTGGTGGCAACTGTATCCTTTTTAAATCTATATAAACTTAGCAATGCTCTTTTTTTCATTGGTGCTTTAGAAACAGCCTCATGAAAATAATCCGGATACTTTTTGGTGTCCAGTTCATAGGGATGCAAGTAGAAAATAGCTGGCCGTTGCCTTACAATTTTCGATATGGCTTTACGCGTCAAGTCATATGGGAAGTAGCGCAGGTATCCACCTCCCCCGACAGGAATGTCCCTACCAAACAATCGAACAACAGACAAAGGAACCTCAACCAAAGAATTTGAATGATCCAGCTCTATTCGACAAATATCCTTAGAAAATCCTTTCCATCCATACCTCAGTGATAATGAAGGGAAGATACTACTATCATAAGTAAATCCAGACTCTGCAATAATTGGAAGCGCCCAAGCAGTTTTTGCATTAATCGAAAATGCTGGTGCTCGAAAACCATCAATTTCTTTTCCAATTAATTCGCCAATTTGCCCCCGTGCACGTTTCAGATCCTCGCGTAGTTTCTCAGGTGATAAGCGGAATATTTGATGATGTCTGTATCCATGTACTCCAATCTCATGACCTAAAGAATCTATCCTCCTTATCAATTCCGGGTAATTCTTAGCAATTTCTCCTAATATGAAGAAGGTTCCTGTGACGCTATTCTTCTCACAAATATCCAATATAACCTCTACATTATCTACAACCCTGGAAGTGGGTTCCATTTTTACTTTGAAATTATCATACATGGAAATATTAATGCCATCCTCGACATCTATAGTCAATGCAGATAAGTGAGAATTTCTCATAATTTATTTACTTAAGAAACTTCGCCTTAAAATTTTTAAAACTCAAATATTTTTTAATCATATGTAAAAAGAATCCCAGGCCGGTAAAAGGATCATCCCAGCTAAACAATTGATCAACTGAGTTTTTACCATACAACCTTAAAAGTGAAGGCTGCATATTATGTTTCATTTCCCAGGTCGAGAACAAAAACCATAGTATCTCAAGAAATACATTACGACACAAGACATCTTTTCGATAATCGCGAATCAAAGGAACCTCTTCTTTAAGTGCCAGATTTAAGTGCAAATCAGCAAAATCAATTCCGGCCACAAATCCTATTTTAATACCTGCCGTAACACGAGGATTAATTTCGAGAATTTTTGGAGTATTATCTCGTGGATCAAAAATGTAATCAACGTCTGCAGGTCCCTGCCATTTCAATCCCTCCAAAAGTTGTTTGGTGATCTCATGAATTTCGGTATGCTCAACTGTTACATTTGCCGTACTGGTTCCACCGGTCACCGGGAAAAACCTCGGTTTGAGAATAACCAAACAAGCCCTCAGCATGTGCCTTTCGTCAAGAAAGGCTTCGGCCTGATACTGAACTCCACCCTCTTGTGGTATATATTCCTGCACAAGCAAAGATCCAAACTCCTGCTTAAGAGAGGAATACTCCTGTGTTAAAGTATGAATGTTATTATACCTTTTCACGCCAACAGCACCAACACCCCGGAGAGGTTTGATAATCACAGGGAATCCGATAAGACTTTCAAGTTTGCCAAGGATAGATTCATCCAATTCAAATGTTTTAGGACATGGCAGGTGATTCGCCATGCAATATTTCATTAGCTTCAGCTTATCTGCTCCTTGTAAAAACGTCTCATATTCAGGTGAAGTTATATGAGTGAACTTCTCAATCCTGCTCTTGTTTTTAGATAAGATATCGGATGATATATCCCCAACACTTATTGTAACATCAACCGTATTATTTTCTAAATACTCAAATAATTTCTGTTCAAACTCATCTCTTTGGTTGACATAATTCGGCCACAGAAGTTTTCGATTAGGATATCTTGAAAAATAACATTCATTAAGCCTTGTATTGCACACTACAGTTATATGGTGTCCTGCCTTTGCATACGACTTCAAAAAAGGAAGAGCTTGTCTTCCTGCATCAAGAATTAGGATATTTAGATGAGGCTTACGCATTCAAATGCTTCATTATTATATCGTAACTATGCTTAACTGTATATCTTTCCAATAGTAACTGCCTTCCCTTCTCTCCCATCTGCTCTCTTTCGTCACTATTCTCTGAAAAGAATTTGATTTCTTTAATAAAATCAGCCATTTCACCATGAATTACCGAACGACCACAACCATAATCTGTTACAATCTCACCAATGTCAGTTTCTTTATTTACAGCGCAAAGAACAGGTTTTGCATACTCTAAATAGCTTAATAAGCGCGAAGGAAATTGTGGTGAGGTATAACGATAAAGAAAAATAAGCCCCACATCACTGGTTTGTAATATTTGCTCGTAATCCTCTCTTGGCAGCCAACTGTAAAGAAGTGCATTTTTCAATTGCAATTTATTCAACTCATTTTCCAAATAATTATACTGCGTTCCTGATCCACCGATAACAAAATAAGCTTTGGGGTAATCAAGCAGCTTTTTTAGGGTGTCAACTATAAAATGTAGTCCGTGTCCAATACCCAGATTCCCACTAAACAAAAACACACAAGCATCGGATGGAATGTTATACTTTTGCCTTATATCATTATTAGCGATCACTACATGCTTTTCTTTGGGTCTAATTGAATTGGGACATACCTCAACTTTTGACGGTTCTATGTAACCATTATTGGATATTACATACTTTGCTCCCTTAGGTGACATACAACCAATAAAGTCAGCCTCTTTATAGATACGTTTTTCATGTGATCTAAAGAAAAACCAAGGCAAACTATATTTCCTAAAAACTTTTAGATCGACGGAACCCTGTGGCCAAATATCCTTAAGTAGCAAATAAAATGGTGAGTTGTACTTTTTCTTCAAACTTTTGTATAAATATGATAATGTAATTGGTGGTGTGGGACCAATAATCAGATCAAAATTATACTGTGAATAATGCTTATTAATTGCTTTCTTCATCTTCGTACCCAGCACAATCAAAGATCTAATCTTTCTTAAATACGATGCCTTTCGAATTTGACCGGAAGCTACTCGAACGACCTTCATACCCCTTTCCTTCGATAAATCAGAACCCATTTTCAGATCCGCATCTTTTGTTCCAACAACAAAAACATCATGTCCTTGGGCTACAAATTCCTCCATAAGGTCGGTGTACAAATTAGCCTGCCCCCTTTTGGGCCAGGCAATGGAGATAAACAGTATTTTCTTTTGAATCACCATTAAAATAACAGCTCCGTACCATTTCGTAATGAATCTCTCAAAATCAGATAATATACTTCTTGGCTTTAAACTGGACTTAAAATTTTCATAAGGGTTTGTGCAGCTTCTTTAACCCGCTTCTCATAAGGATCATACAACATATCACCCATATTCCTTTCTGGATAATCCTTCAATATTTCCACCAATTGATCTACGTTATGCGGATCAAAGTAACCGTGATCATCTCCCAACTGCTCAATATTCACACCTAAGCTGGAAGCAATAACAGGCACCTGCAACGACCTTGCATCTTCAATAACTGTGCTCCACCCTTCGAATAAACTCGGCTGAATAACAGCTTGTGAGTGTCTCATTAATTGTAACTGATCGTTTCGAGATATAATTCCAAGAAGGCTGATTTGATCATTAAGTTTATTCTCATCAATTATAGCATGCAACTCACCCATATACGGGGAAACTGATGCATCAGGCATCTTACCGGTCATTGCCAGGTGAATACGAATACCCATTTTTTTCATTTTAGCCAATGCCAAAAGAACAACTTTATGGTTCTTATGTCGATGAAACTGATTCGAGATGATATAGTACTTATCTGGAAGGTCATACTTGGCTCGTAATTCCTTCATATTCACATCTTCAACTTTATCAATAATTGAAACGAAATGATAAATGTGAACATTGATACCATCACGAACCTTAAAAAAATGCTTAAGATCTTTGTGTGCATCATGACTGGATAAAACCAGATTATCCGTATTTTTAAGGGCATTATTAACCCGTTGATGCCTTCCAATAAGGTTTTTCTTAGTAAAAAATTCGGGATAGTGTTTATTTTGGAAATCTGCGCTCCATGAAACGAGTTTCACCTTTGTTTTCGTCCGTACTGGATAATCCTGCAACGGATATATTACATCTAATTCATACTTCTTTAATAGTGGACTTACAAAAAGATTTTTCCTCAATAGCCACGATTTAACATTTCCCTTTACAAGAGAAGGATAATCGTATTCGACCTTTTTCAGATATGGGTATTCATCAAATTCGTTTAAAAACTTAACCAACTCTGGCTTATAAAAAAGTGTAATAGCAGGTTTTTCCTCATCATCAAGAAAATTTAAAGTCTTCACAATATTGATGATATATATAATGCCTCCCATCCAGGATGGCTGGAAGTTAAATAGTATACCTAGCTTCAATCGTTCTCTATGCATAATTTTAAGTGTTAGTTTCTGTCTCTATTTCCAGTTATCAATAAGGTTTTTGATTCCTTCATCGATCCCCCAAACTGGTTCCCATCCAATTTTCTTTAACTTGGTAACGTCTGCCAATAAATGCTGACGTTCTACTTTTCGAACCCTTGCCTGATCAACATTTATCTGTACCTTTTCATTTAATTGACGCGCAAATGCCTCCACTATCTCAACAACCGAATACTCTATTCCTCTCCCAAGGTTAAAAACGTCGAAACCAATGTCCTTTTGAGCCAGCAATGTTTTTACAGCGTTGGCCATATCGTGGGTATGAATAAAGTCACGTTTTGGTGTAAGATTACCCAGATTTATGGTGCGCAAGCCTTCCCTTAGCTGCTTTTCAACCTCAGGTATCAGGTGTGGATTTGTTTCGTTGGGACCAAAGGCGTTAAAAAAACGGCATACGATTGTATCTATCCCCGTGTCCAAATAAAACCCCGAACATAAATGTTCGCCGGTAAGTTTGCTCAAACCGTATATGTCAAGCGGATGTTG
The DNA here is from genome assembly GCA_947491945.1 of uncultured Carboxylicivirga sp. Lineage (GTDB taxonomy): Bacteria > Bacteroidota > Bacteroidia > Bacteroidales > Marinilabiliaceae > Carboxylicivirga > Carboxylicivirga longa. Next base: position 314,465 of record CANLLN010000002.1, read on the forward strand.
CTCGTGTTTTTCACTTACCGCCTCATCATAGATAGGATACACTGCGGCTGTTGAGGCAAAAAATAGTTTTTTCAGTCCCTTCACTTGTTTGATGGCATCCAAAATGTTCATGGTGCCCCTGATATTGGTATCTGCTGCCTCGTAAGGATGCTGGTTACAATATGGTATAAAGTGAATGGCTGCCAAATGAACAACTATATCCGGCTGAATTTCCAGTATCGCCTTTTCAACAGCTTTCTTGTCCCGAATATCAGTCAAATAAAAATGGTCATCGTTTACATCAATAAAATCACGGCTACCAAACGAAAGGTTGTCAAGTACAAATACATCGTATCCTTCCTTTTGAAGCAAGGGGACTACTGCTGATCCGATAAAACCGGCTCCTCCTGTGACTAAAGTTTTCATAATGTGGGATTTATATTAGTGATTCAACAATAATTAATTCGGAAGAATAAAATTCAGGGTTTCCGCCCCAATCTTATCAATGCTAAAATTTACTATGTCAATACGCCCTTTTTTTCCAAAAGCCCTTCTCATTTCCTCATTTTCCATGAGTGCCCTTAATTTCTCCTCGAACTCTCTATAATTGAAAAGAGGAATCAAGAAGCCATTTTCACCATCATTAATCATTTCCGACGGTCCGGCAATACAATCGAATGCTATTACCGGAAGACCGGCAGACTGTGCTTCCCCAATCACATTGGGAAATCCTTCGGAGCTTGACGTAAAGGCAAAAATCTTACTGCTTAAATAATAAGCCTCCACATCAGACTGCTTACCTGCTAGGGTAATCCTATCCTGAGCGTTGCTTCTCGCTATGATTCTTTTTAAATTTTCAGAATTTTTTTGTTTTTGGTGATCGTACCCTACAATAACCAACTTCCAATGGGGATTGGCAATATTAATAAACATCTCTATCAGCTTGTCGTGATGTTTTGTCTTTATTAAACGGCCAACCATCAGTACAATGTTTTGGCGGCCAACATCCCCACGTTTTTCTATTTTTCTGATTGGGTTGCCGATAACACGAATATTATTATGATTAAATTGAGTATGGTAAATCTGTTTTGCTTTTTCGGTTTGAGCAATTACACCTGTAGCCAAAGGATAAAGCCACTTGCGCAACTTATCGTGTAGTTTTCCAAAGGACTTATTGGGCTGGCATCTGTCCGAAATAAAAAGAGGAGTTCTTTTTCCCAACAGAGCAATCAACACTAGGCTATTCCAATATTCCCCAAAACTGAGGGTGGCATCGGGGTTAATATCCACAACTACCTTACGAATATAAAGGACAGTTTGAAGGGTGGAGTAGAGCCGTTTATTATTATTGAACTTGAACTTAGGCTTGTGAATAATCACATTGTTAGGTAGATCGTAAAAAATCTGGCGACTAATGCCGTACAGTACTAAGTGAGTTTCGATGTTTTCCTGCGAGGAAAAATAAGATGCCAGTTCCGCCATTACCCTTTCCATCCCCCCTGCTTGCATAGAATGAATCACTAAGCATACTTTTTTTTTTCGCTTCAAAACCATTATAAAATTTTATACCTCCCTATTCTTTATGCTGTCTATCAAATCATTCACCATCCAGCCATAGGGATTGAAGGACCCGGAATGCCAGTTCATATCTCTATCCCAGTATCCTACGCAATCATCATAACCATGCATAGCAAACCCGTAGCTTATTTCTACAATAAGCGGTTTTCCATCATCAAACACAAAATCATAAGCCATACACTGATCGTTTAGCCTTTCTGATACCTGAAAGGCAGTTTCAATTGTATCTTCATCAAAGTATTTTTTATCATATAGAATCGTTCCGCTACCGGAAGCTCTAAAATCATTTTCGCGCACCATTCGTTTAATAGCAAACGCTCTTCCGTTAACCACACAAACCCTTATATCAGAATCATTGCCCGGAATAAAATCCTGAAAATAAACATAGCCCTTCTCATTGCCAGTCACCCGGGCATATTCCGTAGTATACCCTAGCCTTAGAATTCCTTTTGTCACATTCCACGTTGATGTTTTTCCCTTGCGGTATTTTCTCAATCGCTCCTTTAGGTTTGCCCAGGCGTCGTATTGCTGAAAACCTCTGCCAAAGGCTTTGCGTATTAACCGCTCAGCCTGCTTGTGGCTTTTGACCAGTTTTACATTGTCCGAGCCTGCACCGTTCCGCAACTTAAAAACTATGGGAAGCAGTGTACTCTCAGCCCATTTAAGAGCCTCTTTTTTGCTGTAAAAAACATAAGAAGGTGCGAGTGGGGCTCCAATACCTTCCAAAAGGTATTTCTGCGCCACCTTATCGTCAAAGTGCCACGCGGTATGAAAATCAGGAAACACAACCTTACCGGCATGCTGTACAGCGTGCAACAGTTGTTTGGCAAATTTACTCTCGCGAGCACCTTTGTGGTTAAAATGCCACATTAGCGCATTGCAGTCGGCCAGATGTTGCATAATATCACTGGCATAACAGTTCACGATTTTATAATCGATGTTATTTTTATCGCAATAAGGAATCCACCTGTCGCTAAACGATCCTTTGGCGCTGTGTATGGCTATTCGCATAAAATGAGATATTAGATATCAGACAAAAGATGGGAAGATCCTCTATCCTACTTGAGAGAAACTACGCTTACTTTCCATCCAGATACACGGAAGCCCAGGTTTCGAAGGCCATGGCTACCCACAAGGCATCGAGTTCGGAGGGCTTTATCGTTTTAATGTGTTCCACCCAATGCTGTACTTTTTTACCATTAAAAATCCCCCTGCTTTTTATGCCAGGCACGATTTTATCGTTGAGATATTGCGAGAAATCGTCTTTCATGAAAAACTCACGAAGGGGTATTCCAAAGCCCATTTTATCACGAAAAGCAAAGGGATGCCCAAACACCTCGGCTGTCATCTGCTTTAGCAGGTACTTTTGACTATTGCTACCCATGCCATTATTTCGGCTCAGCAAAAATTTCTCGGGGATAGAAAAAGAACGGCTCACCACCTCATTATCGAGAAAGGGCACCCTGTTTTCAATGGAGTGTGCCATCGACATCTTATCCTGTCTTATCAGCAGGTCGGGCAAATAGGTTTGCATCTCATATTTCACTTGTCGGTCGAAGCGCGTACCGCGTAAAGAGGCATAACTTTGTAATCGGTCGTGACTTGCTTTATTGGTAGTAAACCCGGGCAAAAGCTGCAGCGCCAGATGGGGCTGCATATAAGCCGTGGCCATAACGGCACGATGAGCCTCCTTAAAATAGCTAAGCATCTGCGCCGGTTGCTTTATATTATTTTTTACTTGCCGCAACAGCCTGAGCCCGGCATAAGGGTATTTAATGCCGTGGAAGCGCTCGTAACCGCCAAACACTTCATCGGCTCCTTCGCCACTAAGGAGGACGGTTACATAGGCCTTAGCCCGTTGCGACAGCTGATAAATACCAATGGTATTGGGATGGTTCAGTGGCGCCTCCAGATGCCAGGTAGCCTTTTCGATGTGCTGCAGGTAATAATCGGAATTCAACAAAAATTTATGAGCCGTAATGCCGAGGGTATCCCTTACGCGGTTAATATATTTTTCTTCGGAAAAACGGGCATCATTAAAAACAATGGATACCGACTCAAAATTACCGCTGCTGCTCTGATGGTTGGCCAGCCAGGTAACTAAGGAGGAGTCGATGCCCCCCGACAGCTGACAGCCCAGCTTTACATCGCTCATTAACTGACCATGTACACTTTTTTCAAGCCATCCTTTTAAGTCATGCTGCAATAGAGCCGCGCTATGCCCCTCTCTCCTGCAACGTTCGTAATTGTTTACATTAAAAAACGAGTGATGCTTGATTTCCTTTCCGGGTCGGTAACAAATATAACTGCCAGGCTGTAGGCTCCGAACCCCCTCAAACAGCGTATCATGCAGGGTATTCCTAAAAAGCATGTACTCGTCGAGTTTATCACTGTTTAACGCAAAAGAAAAGCCCTCGAGACATCCAAAACTCTTCAGCTCTGAAGAGAAGGCAAAGCGCCTGGATGAATTAATATAATACATGGGCTTAATACCAAAGCGATCGCGTGCCAAATAAAAAGTCTGCTTATTCAAGTCAGCAATGGCTATGGCAAACATACCATTTAGCCTACCTAGAGTTTCTTCGAGGCCATATTTCAGGTAAAGAGCAAGAATCACTTCTGTATCGGTATTACTTTTAAAACGATAACCCCAATTTTCAAGCTCATTTTTAAAATCGAAGGCATTGTATATTTCCCCGTTAAAGGCAAGTAACACATTACTGTCAGGACTTAGCATGGGCTGATGTCCATTTTCGGAGAGATCGAGTATGCTCAGCCGGTTAAACCCCAGCATGCCATCGAAGCCATCTTCGAGAGGAGCCGGATTACGGCTATCCACCTCTACTGAACAGCCTCTTTGCAGGTTAAAAGCCCGCACCCCCGAATCATCCGGACCACGATGCCGCTGTACCTTCAGCATAGCAACAATCTGCGAAGTGTCGTTTATGCCAGCCTGATTGGTGTTAATATATCCGGTGATTCCACACATATTTTAGTTGTGAGTGATGAGTTGTGAGTATAAAGCGTAAAGTGGAGAGGACTTTCAGTACCCTTCAATCTCTTGTCTAAATATCAAACCTAAAATTTGAAGTGATAAGCTTGAGTAATGAGCGTAAGGTATTTTCAATCTATCTAAATCTCCTTCAATCCTTTCAATCTCATGCCTAAAGTCTATTGTCTAATCGTCTAAAGTTTTCAAGTGTTGAGTGATGGCTTAAAAACGGCGTTTATTACGGCTATCGCCCGGGTCAGTCCCATCTTCTACCTTAAAGATATACGCAAATTTCGTTATTACACTATTCTGTTTACCAATATTATATGAGCTGCTCATTTTCTTTGAGCAATCGCAATAAAACATCCCTGTGTGATTCGCAGCGCGACAGATTAAGGTGAAACAATCGTTTTTTACGATTAAGAAAACGGGGGAGCCAGCCTCTTTTTTGCAGTGCGGCTATATACCTGCCCCAATAAGGTTCAATAAATGCATTGTACATGGGAAACACTGACTGGCAATACTGTGCAAACGCTTCCTCCAATGCGGCATCATCGGCAATAATTCGGTTTAACGCTTTAATATCTTCATCAAACTGCTTTCTTTCATCGTCGTTTAGTTTGAAAACCCCAGGTTGCTCGTTGCCCTGCTTTAGAGGAATTATTTCAAATTGCATTTCCTCTCCTATCATCAACCTAACTACGTAGCCCCTGTTCCAATCGGAATACTTTTTGCTGGGCCAGTCGTACACAAAGTTACCCAGTCCGTAAAAGATGGGTTTGCCCTTATATATTTCGTAACCGGAAAACACATGGGTATGGTGCGAAACCACAGCATCAGCTCCCTGGTCGATGAGAAACCGGTATAGTTTTTTTGTACGTGGCGAGGGCAGCCGATAAAACTCATTGCCGGCATGCATAATCATCAGTACGTAATCGTTCTCCTGCTTTGCTTTACTAATGTTATAGTGGCATTGAATGGCATCAATAGGATTACAGGTGTAAGCACCGTCGGGTGTCGTCAGAAATTCATTATCCGCTGCATTCATAATGGCTATCCTTTTGCCCTGATGTTTCAAAACAAAAGGCCGGGCTGCTTCTGCTTGGGATGTGCCAATGCCAATGGTGGCTATCCCGTTTTGTTGGCAAAGTTCCAGCGTATCTTCTACCCCCCGCGTAGCGAAATCCATGATATGATTGTTGGCCATGGCAGCAAGATCAACTCCTGCATAGGAGAGAGCTCCGATGGTATCGGGGTGTGCATTTTGATAAGGCCCCGTTTTTGGGCGCGTATATTGCGCATGCGTGAGCGGACATTCCAAATCCACAACATTCAAATCGTTATGCTGAAACACATCGATAAAATTGTTAAACACGGATGCGAAATCTCCCTTACGGCATAATTCTTCCACCCGATTTAGCGGAGCGAAGTCGCCAGTGATGAGGATATTGACAGTTTGCTGCATATTTTGATTTTCCTGTATTTAACATTTGTTTTGGCAGAGAGAATAAAGCGTAATGCCATACATAAGAGACAAAAAATTGAATGGATTGAAGGAGATTGAAACACTCAACGCTCATTACTCACGACTCATCACCCAACACTCCGTTCATAAAATCCCCTAACTTATCGGATGTCATAAACTCCACATCGGGCCATTTTTGGGTTATTTTTTTTAACAAAGCATTGAGCAACTTTAGGTTGCCGGCTCGATTTTTCGGATCGAGGGCGCCGATATAGTTAATTCGATGTGAGCCGATGATAGCCGGCTTATTCCATTTAAAGGCGATATTAATACGGCGCAAACACTCCCCTACAGGATCGGATATTTTATTCAATGCCGGTTCAAAAAAGCAGTTGCGCGTCAGGTAAGACTGCCCATGCCGGTTGCGGCTACCCATATAATGATATTTGCGTTTGTAGTTTTCGAAGGTACCCGTGGGTACAGATTGTACCACCAATCCCTGAATGTATTTAACTCCACCAAGTGCCAGTTCCTCTTCCACGTGACTATCCCAGGTGTAACAGGGCGGAATAAAGGATTTGGAACGAAAGCCAAACAGTTCTTCAAACATATCGAGCCCTTCCCGAAGACCTTGCTTCATTAGCTTCATGTCGGCAGGCGTATTGTAATCCAACACCTCCATAAAATTATAATCGCCATTGCCAGAGAAAGTGGTTCGATGTTGGAAAGTAAACATGATTTCGGGCGTCTTTTTTCGCAGAGCCTCCATCCAGCGCACCACATTCACATGCTCCCGCCCATGAAACTGCGGATGAAACAATCCTAGCTTATTACCTTGCTGCCAAAGTTGCAACACCTGATCACGCTGCGGGTAGACACTAAGGGTTTGTTCCACTGGCTCTACAAAGTAGGTCTGAAACTCAGCTTCACGGATTTTTACAAAATCGGGATTGCCCACCACCATATTGGCCGTTAAAACAGCCGGTTTCCCATAGGCGTCGGTATGGCGGCTCAAGGTTTCCAATAAAAGCGTCATATCCTCATTGTTTTCGAGGGTATCGAGACGATTATAATCCGAATCAGCTACACCCATCCCCTTGTGCTTAAACAACTGATAAACCTCAATGGAAGGCATGCGGATACTCCCCCAGTCATCGCTTTCAATCACCACTATTTTACGATGGGTACGGAACCCGGGTAGGTTGATCAGATTTTGGGAAAAATAAGTTTTAACAGCATTTAACACAATGCAAGTAATTAGAAAATGAATAGAACTTAAAACAATACCTCTGCCAGAGAAAGACCTGAAGCTATTAAAGGAGATCCAACTAAAGGCGTAAATAGCCAGGCACTAATAGTTTCTGAACCAATTCTAAAATGCATAAGACTGTATAAAAGCATCGGGAAAAGCCCAAATAAAATAATCCAATTTATTTTGGCACCAGTCTTTCGTTTAACAGAACCTAAAAAAACATAAACCGTGGCAAACAGGTAAAATACAGTTTGGTACCTGCCTCCGAAAGTTGGGATTACCTTACCAAAGTTTACAAAAGACAGGAACACGAGCAAAAAACTAAATAAATTAGCGTCTTCTCTTTTCTGTATGCCGGGTTGAAATTGATACCCTAAACGAATAAGAGAAATACAAATTAACAAAAAGTAAAATACCAAATCATCGCTTAGGAACACAAACCAAGAAGCCGTTTGGGCGTTATCTTGCATTCCCATAATATACCCTTCACTTGAATATCCCTCATACCGCGATTGTATAACACCTCCTAAACTCATTGAGATGGTTTCAAAAACAGGTGCAAAAAAATGCGGTACAAAGAATGAAGCTATTACAATTGGCAAATAGATTTTATCACGATTGCCCGCAAAAACATAAGCCAAAAGAACCACATTTGCTGTTACAAAACTCCAGTGAACAAGTGTTGCTGATAAGGCGAGAATTATAAATCTTTTATCCTTATTTAAAACAACCTGGCAGGCTCCATAAAAAAATATCCATGTTGCTGTTGGCATCCTTATCCCACTCACCGAAGTTAAGGGCAATATAAACATAAAAAACACCAATAAGACAAGCGAGTTCAATCCTGGTTGCTTTGTATATTTATCATATAGCAAGTTAATGGATTTTAAATAAAAAAAACCCAGAATAGCAGTCCAGACTGCAAAATACACCCCTGCATTTGTTGTAAATCTTGAAACTAAAAAGGAGATTAAGGGTTCAAAAATATCAATCGTAGTGTCACTGTACAAACCTCCGATAATATTAAAAACTTCAGAAAACGGCCGCATCGAGTTAGCTTCCAAAGACAAAACGTATCTATAAGAATCCATAAACTCGTTTTGGTTATTAAAGGTTAAGCCATAATAAATAACAAACATGTATACAATATACTTTGCAACCCGACTATTGTAATTGTATAACGCAACACAAAACGCAAGGAATGGCCACAAAATAAAAAGTATCAGAAACTGCCAATAATTATTTACTCCCCTAGAAAGAGTGTTAGCATTGAAGCTTATTGCATTAATCATTATAATAATGAAACTATTGTATATTTGATCACTGCCAGAGTGGTACTTTTGTTAATCAAATCCTTGATTACTTACATATGAGCAATAATGAGTGTCTTACTGTGGTGTTTTGATTCCATGTAAATCAATCTCATCACCCATTTCTCGACACCCACATATTATTAAATTACATCTATTTGATCAAGGAAATAAACTTGGAAACTACTATTTTTATATCAAACTTAGACTTATCTATTATACGTTGTTTTGAATAATTATGATCGAAAAATTCCTTTACCAATTCTGTATCCAGGTGAGCTGAATTAATGTTCAAAATGGGGCGGCCAGACAAAGCATAATCTATTAATTTACTGGGAATTGCTTCGACATTATTTTTACTATCATGTATCGTATCAATATTCACTAAAAAGTTAACTTTGCTCATTTCGTAGATAAGAGATATACGATCTATATATTCTTTAATCAACAGTTTGTCACCCAATTTACTTTTATATTTCAAATAGTAGTCGGGCTGATTTGTGTAAACAATAAATAAAAAATCAAGATTAGAACTCACAAGAAATTCCAGCAGCTTATCCAGATCTCTAATTCCAGGTATAACAGAACCCGCAAAAATAAATGACGGGCGATGGTTATTTACTGCTTGCCCGCTTAAGTGAATATCTGAAAAATTGAAGCCCTGAGGAATAACCCTCATCTTGGATTTAAATTCGGGGTAAAACTGATCACCCAACTGACTAAAAGGGATAGAAATGTAATCACACCTGCGGCAAAAACCCTTTTCTAAATACTTGAAGTAAAAGGGCTTTCGAAAAGTATCCAATCTTGCAAACATATAAGCATCTCCACAATCGGCCACCCACGTATGGGCTATAGTATGCTTTTTACGCCTGGCCCAGGCCACGCCCCAATGCACGGGGAATGGAACTGCAAAGGATATCATCATATCATACCCTTGCTCTGTGCGGAGCATTTCTTTCACCTTAAACATTTCAATTATTGCCGGATACTCAAATAAAACAGCTATGACTCTTAAAAATATCTTCAGCCCATAAGCAAGAGGTTTAATTTTTAATGTACCCCCCCCCGAAAAATAAGGCTTACTCCACATCTTTAAGCTAAACGGATACATTTTAAGAAAATCGGTGTAATCAAAATCCCTAAACTTTGAAATGACGGTTACTTCATATCCCTGTCTACAAAGCTCTTTAGCCAACTCCGTAGCTCTAAAGCTGCGTGGTGACACTTCGGGATGAAATGCGTTTGATACTAAAAGTATTTTCTTCTTATCCATTGATTTGGGGAACTTCTTCGATAAAAACTTCTTCCTTTAAAGTATAAATGGCCATAAGCGCATTCACATTCATCTGATAGGGCTTTCGGATTAAAACAGGCGATAAATACCTCTTTATATGTAAAGGATATAACTTCATTGGATATAAAATCGCTCCGACAGAATTGGCTTTAAGAGCAAATATGCTATTTGTTCCTTCACCGATTACAACCTTTCGTTTTAAAACCGATACAATATAGCTCTTTAAAAGCTGAGGGACCATATCTGCCATTTTACTTTTGGGGGGCACAACTTTTTTGTATTTATTAATAACAGGCAGTTCCTGAATATTATTATGGAACAGTCTTTTATTAGCAACATGATACATGATCTCTCTTTCTATCCGGTCGTCAAAGTCTAATTCATGCCAAAAGTCAATCACCTCCTTTTCCCAAAATGGGATACGCCAATTTAATCCGAAAAACTCGTATGCCCTGACACTATTGATTATGAATTTGGATTGTCGCTCCTGCCAGTTAAAAAACTCAGGAAAGCTCTTATTGGATTGTTCACCCTCATCGAACAGACCAGCTAATGTTGATACAAATTTCGGGTAACTTTTGATGCTCGGAAATAAGGTGTAATATTTATTAAATACAAATTTCAGTGCCTCTGCTTGAGTCGAAATATTTTTGATATTTATATTTGCAGCCTCTGTAAAAGCCGTGTGCCCGGGTACCACAACATCATTTTTACAGATTACACCTTCATCAATTAGCTTTTTCAATGCAAGAAAATCCTGAGAATGAGGCAAACAACAGCCATTAAAAGCATATCTTACATATTTATCAAAAAGCCCATTTCTGTGTAATACCTCCCATTCCTTTTCAGAATATTCAACAAAATACCATTTAAAGCTAAACGCTTCAGCTGCCTGTTTGCTATAAGCAACCTCCTGAGATGATCTAATACCATATGTAAAACAAATAACATTCTTACAACCCAATCGATATAGATAACTAATAATCAACCGAGAATCTAAACCACCACTTAACGGCACTATCCAATTCTTTACATTTGGACAGCTTTTAAGCATGCGTTTGAAGGTTTTGATCAATAAATTGTCGATTTGGTCATAAACATGCTCGAAATGTAAAGCTGACTTCTTCCTTAATGGATCTGATTTAAGTACAAAATATCTTTTAAAAATAATATTACCATCTAAAACAATGGCCATCTCTCCGGCTTGAATGCCTTTTACATTTTTATACACAGTTCTGTTTCCTGTTACTAACCCAGCGAGTAAAAATTCCTCCTGGGCCAGTTTATCATGTTCTTTTTTGAAGATTAATTGGCCAATATGATCTGTGACAATTAAGTTAGAAGCGTCATTAATAATGTAGAGTGGATAATTACGCGTATAATCGCAGGCAATTAGATACTGAGATTTATTCTTTAAAATAAGTGCAAAATTTCCATTGCCGTTTGGCAAAAAGGTATCCAAAATGAAACTTACCAATTCCACTTCTTTTTCTTTTATCTGTGCAAAGAGAACTGCTAATTCAGATGCTTTTAAAAAAAGTGTAGATCTAAATTCAATATATCCAATAAAAAAGATTGAAAATTCTGAAGTCTCAAACTTTATCCAACTTTTATTAACTAAGTCAATTTTCATAGCTCGCCAATGTTTACTAAATAAAATTAATTTGCTAGTTATCGGAATCTTTCGATTTATCCAGAAGTCTTCTAATAGAATATAATGTGGTCAATATAATGGGATTAACCTGGTATGGGTATCTATCAATAAATTTTATAAAATAAGCTTGCGTATTTGGTGGAAAATCCTCAATCGGTTCGAGCATGTCCTTAACTGAATTGGCCGACAAGGCAAATACCTGATTTAAGCCTTCGTTAAGTCTCGCTTTTCTTTTTAATAGCCGCAAAAACCGTTGTAAAAGGCTCTCAGGGATATTCCTTTTCACTATTTTTATAAGTGCTGCTTTTACAGATTTCTTCGTTTCAGATGCAAATGGAATTTCCAGTAGCTGCTCAACCAGCCCTCCGTTCTTTTCCAATTGATACAGTGGATCCCTTTTAACCCTCTTTTCTACAGGCATTTTCATCCAAAAATTAAAAATCTCCCAGTCCCACATGGGTTGATAATTTTTGAATCCGAAAAACTCATAAGCTCGCACACTATTAGTAATATATTTCGACTGTCTTTCCTGCCAATCACAATAGGCCATAAAATTTCTAGGTTCGACATTTGCCTCATCATACATTTCACTAAGTGCATCATGCATAAGTGAATCATCTTCTAAATCTCGCTTCATAGCCAAAATCTTCGAATACACATAAGTAAGTGCCGATTCTTTATTTTTCAGTTGCAGTGTTTCATTACCAAAAACCGTTTCAGTTTCTGTTACTACTGTATGTCCCGGCAAAAAAATATCTCCACTGTTGAATATTCCCTTTTGCTTTAACTCATAAATTGCCAAAAAATCCTGGATATGTGGTGTAGAAACACCATTGAAAGCATAATCAATGTATTCCCCAAATAGGCCGTTGCTATGCAGGGCTTGCCATTTTTCAGCTGTATATTCCACAAAATGCCATTCATATCCGAGAGCTTCAGCCACCTGTTTGCTAATTTGTGCTTGTGTATTATTAGGAATACCATAAGTAAAACAAATCACATTTTTAACACCTAAACGATACAGATAGTTAACAACAAGGCGTGAGTCATGTCCACCACTTAAAGGGACTAACCAATTGTTGACTTGTGGATTGTTCTTAACCATTCGAGAAAAAACCGATAGAAACAGTTTATCAAAAGCCGAAATAAAATCATCCTGTTTTTTATAAAAATCTGGTTTCTTGGAAGGCCTAAATATGAAATGCCGATGAGATTCCATTTCCTTTTCATCAATTGATACCAACTCTCCTGATTGTACCCGATAAACACCTTGATACAAAGTGCGATTCCCAAGCACATTTCCATAGGCTAAAAACTCTTCAAACCTATTTATATCAATCCTAAAAGCTCCGTTTTCCTTCTGAAACGCCTCAAGGTTATCCGTAATAAAAAATTGATTACGAAAATTACCATAAAACACAGGGTAGCTGCTAATAGCATCAGATACCAAGAAGATTCTATTATTACTTATAACTATTAATAAATATAGTCCTGTTGTTACCTTTAAGCGCTCAATCAAACATGTCTCTATTTGTGTTCCGCTGTGTTTTATTGATCTAATCGTATCTTCAATCCATTTATCTGCACCGTCATCCCAATTCGCACGCATTGGATTACCCTGAATATAGACAATGCGATTGTTGATTGTAATTTTTTGCGGTTTTAATTTCGAATAAAAATAAGCACCACTAAATTCCTTCATCTCAGTTTACAATTTTATTTTGCAAAAAATCCCTATCTTATTACATACCGCTAACTCAGACACTTTTGAACAATTTTTCCGCCTTAAATTTCAGAGAATGCCTTATAGAAAATAATACCCAGTATAAATACACAAAATGAATGGAGAGATTATAATATCTGGCTATTTTTGTATAAAAACGACTGCAACCTGCATTATCTAATTTTCTTAATGATCCTGTTTTTAAAGATGCATGCAGTTGAGGGTAATACTTTATATACTCCTTTATTTTTACGCTTACCAAAAACATAAAAGTAAAATGAATAATAGACTGGTTTACGAATTCTTTTTGCCCGGTTTCAATACATTTATTCAATTTGAAGATATGCAGGTTATTCGCTGCTTTCAAAAACCCTGTTCTGGCTCTATCGGTATTAAACAAATTGCTATGCGTCGCAGAGCCCGGGCGGGTAGTGCGCATATAAAAAGGAGTATTAATAAATATAACCCGTTGTGCCAAACAGGCAGCTCTTGTTATCAACTCTCCATCTTCTAAATAAGGTACCTCGGAAAGGTACCGAATGGTATGCTGATTAAAAAAGCTCCTCCTGAAAAAAATCGCGACAGACCTGTGAGGATCCCTGATTTCTACTTTCCCTTTTTCGTAACGATTGAAATATTGAATTCCTGATATTACCTTGTCTTCTTTATAAATTGGATCATAACGATATTCTTCTTTTAACTGGCCATCTAAAATAACATAGCCGGTATAGCCTATATCCACTTTAGACTGATCGAGGATTTTCAATTTCTCTGCAAATACATTAGGCAGCACATAATCATCCGGATCGATCATTAAAAGGTAATCTCCTGTTGCCCGATCAATTCCATTATTCCGAGCAACAGAAACACCTTGGTTTTCCTGGTCAATGAGTACAATATTGCTAAATTCATTCTGCAAAGTTCGCACCACCTCCTTGCTATGATCAGGAGAACCATCATTAATACAAATCAACTCGTAATCTTCTTGTGGAACATCTTGATCTTCGAGACTTCTAATGCATCTTTCAACATAGGGTGCGACGTTATACATGGGGATAATAACCGACAATCGTTTCATACTACTGGCTTAGCCTTTGCTGTTTTTGTAATAATGATTAGTTATACAATTCATTTTTCTGTAAATTCCGATTCAACATTTTCCTAAACTTAACAAAATACTTGAACGGATTAAGATAAATAGTAAAAGCAGAATGCAGACACCTATTAGCAGGGATATCTTTATTAAAGAAAGGCAACCTAAACAATTGTGATACCATCCATTGATATTGACAATTTAGCTTTATATCAATTGGTATATTAGGATATATATATATCCTTCTAAATGCCTCTTGGCTGAAGTAATTGGGATTAATTAAAAGCTTGTTACTATTATTATTAATGGCCGCACGGTGTTGCCGATAATTAACTGTAACCTTATTCATAAAATGAAGTTTATGCCCATTCCTGGTTAGATTTAGCCAAAGCGGGTAGTCTTCCAATAACTTAAAACGCTCATCAAAACTACCCACCGACAATAGCGTTTCTCTATGAATAAATAAGGAAGGCGTATAATGAATCCTATCGGAAACCAGGAGCTGTCGGTATTGCGATTGAACTGTCCTCCCAGGGTACATAATGCTATTGGGATTAAAGGGTTCTGTTGGAGTTGTTTTAATATAATTTTCTTTCGAAAAAGTGTTTTGATAAATATCAACAGCTGAAAATAACACCCTTATTTCAGGATGTTCGTTCACCCACCGTATATTATCCGCTATGCAATCACGTTTAAGCCCATCATCACCTGCAGGGAAACAAAGCCATTGACCACCTGCCCTCTTAAGTCCACGATTAGCATTTGCTGCGACACCCGTATTAATTTTAGAACCTATTATTTCAGTAGACACAAACCTATGCCCGTTGGCTTTAATCCATTCATGACATATAGAAACTGTATTATCAGTAGAACAATCATCGGTGATTATCAATTCAATATCGGGCCATGTCTGCTGACTAATACTGTTCAAAGTTTCTTCAACAAAAGAGGAAGAATTATAAGTAACAACAATAACAGAAACAAAGGAACCCACTAAATATTAATTCTTTAAATTTTATACATTACTTCCGCTTCAACCTATCTCTAATCATTTGTTTAATGTCTATCATTTTGTTTAGTTGACCATAAGAATACAAAACTATTAACACGAGTAAGCAAATCCCGACAATATATTTAACCAATACATTGAGGATAAATACGGATAAGAAAGACATAAGCACAAGTCCATAGGTAGTAGCAAATCTACCGTAAAACTTTTTTGGATAAAAAAAACCATATTTTCTATTAAGAACAAGATATCCAATTAAACTACCAATTATAAATGACAAAATAAACGAAACGCCAAGACCATTTAACCCATAAAAATAATAGAACAGAAGATTTAATGTCAGGATGAGTATTCCTGATACAATTTCTAAAATCAGAAAAATACGACCATCCCCTTTGGCCAGAAACACATAGCCCATTGCCCATGATACAGCCTTAAACTGCATTCCCAGAACTGTTAAATTAGCAAACATAACAATTGGCAAAAAAGCCTCGGTATAGAGTACCCTAACGGCGAGAGGCATGGTTACAATTAAAAGTGCTAATAACGGTGCCATAATTAACAAGGCCGCCTCTGCCTGTTGACTTACCAAAACCCTAATCTTCTGATTATCTGACTGTATCACTGATAGTCTCGGAAAATAATCTGTTGCCATAGCTGTGAATACGATTCCAGTATATTGCCCAACCACTCCCCAACCTGCATTATAAAGTCCTACTTGCTCTACTCCACCGTGGTTACTAATAAATGCACTGAGAAGGTAAGTAGATAAACTTGCCAGAAAACCGGCAAGGGTCATTGAAACACCAAGCTTTGCCATATCAAACCCTCTATCTCTTGTTTCTCTAAGACTCAGGTGTACATTTTGAACAGACACTTTTCGAGAATAATTCCATGAAAGAATCAGTGCGATTATTGAGCTAGCAATCATTGAAGGTACAATTCCCTCTAAGCCATAGAAGTAATACAACGGGATGGCTGTTACAAGCCCTAATGCAGACCCCAGCACTCCAGCTTTAGCCAAATCTTTTAACCTCCGTGTACCTTGCAAAATAGCTTTTTGCCCCTCAGTTAAGGAGTAGAGAAGCAGAGTCACTGATAACCATACAAATGCCCAAGTATAATCAGCATTACCAAATGACCACTTGCTTAATACAGGAGCCAGTGAAATAGTAACAATTGATCCTAGCAAACCTGTTAACCAGGCCCATCTCCTAAGGGTCATAACTGATTTAGCAATTCCTACCATATCACTATTGCCATGGGCCTCAGAAACATCCCGCACAGCACTAAAAGCAATACCTAAACCAGTTATGGATATTATCAATTGTATGGGTGCATTCAAAAGCCCCATTATTCCTACTCCGGTTGTACCAAGTAATACAGCAACAAACTTAACGCGCACTATACCAATAATGATGTTAAAAACCTGCACGCCGCCAAAAAGAGAAGTAGCCTTAAATATTTGGCGATATGAAGATTTTTCTTCATTAACGGATTGCATCTTCGTTGTAGCACGCTCTTTGTTTTCAGCAATTAAATCTTCCTTTAAATCTCGAACGTCCTGTTTCAAACTGATAAGCTTCTTTTTACCCCCCCTTCACTATCCGTAACAATTAGTTTGGCATGAATTTCCCATGCCATTGTGTCCAAATAGCCAACCGGTTCTATAAATAAAATACTTTTTCTATCTCTTGCTAATCAATCCATTTTGCTGCCCATGTGAACCTCCAACTATCCCAGGATTATAATCAGGCTGACGTATATCTAATTCATCAACAACATTTCTGACATATTAGAATATGAAACTTGCCTGATCATAACATTTCCCTATTTAAATCACTTTGCAAAAGGATGCTTTGCGAGAGGTTTCTTAGCAAAAGGATGATAGTCACCAATTAGCCCAACCGGCTTTTCATGACGAATTGCATGAACAATTTCGATAGCCTGTCTTGGAGCTTCCAGCCCGTAACCACCACCCGCCAATATTTCTTGATAACTGCGGGTATGCAAGTCGGTAAAGCCATTACTGAATTCCAGCTCCACCCCTTCGATCAATAGGGATCGATATGTACGTTGCCCTTTAGCAATAACTTTTGCTGGCAATACTTCATCGTTAATGGATAAAAACCAACGCACACGAGCTCTCTCAAAATAAAGAAATCCGGCCGCCCTGTCATGGGTATGGATATGAACAATATTTTGCTTCACATTACCAAATATATATGATAGCATGTCGTAAAAATGCACGCCGATATTTGTGGCAATACCACCCGATTTAGACAAGTCGCCCTTCCATGATGTGTAATACCAATTTCCGCGCGAAGTCAAATAAGTGAGATCTATATCGTAGATTTTATCCTTCGGACCATTGTCAACACGTTTTTTTAAGGACACAATGCTTGGATGCAAACGAAGTTGTAATATATTATATATTTTTTTCCCTGTATCTTCAACCACTCTTGCCAAGGCATCAATGTTCCATGGATTTAACACCAATGGCTTTTCACATATTGCATCCGACCCTCTGCGCAAGGCCATGCGTATATGTGCATCGTGTAAGTAATTAGGAGTACAGATGCTCATATAATCTAAGTCTATCCCTTTATCATATTTTAACTTCTCGATATGACGATCAAAACGTTCCGTCTCCACAAAAAATGCTGCATTGGGAAAAAAGCTATCCATAATGCCTACACCATCATAAGGATCCAAAGCTGCAATTAGATTGTTACCTGTTTCTTTGATTGCCTGCAAGTGTCGCGGAGCGATATAGCCGGCAGCTCCTATTAGGGCAAATTGCTTCATGAGATTATACTATTCTAACAATATGAATAAATATACTACTAAGTATTGGATCAAATCCAACTTGTATACAACACGGGTTTTTCGTGAAAGTTACCAAATCATCCATGAAAGGTATTGAGAACATCCACTACAAACTTTACTTCACTTTGAGTCATTACCTGACTAATCGGTAAAGAAAGTACTTCGTGATGTATCTTTTCAGTTATCGCCAGAGATAAACCATTCATGTTTTTATATGCTTTTTGCTTATGGGGTGGAATGGGATAGTGGACAAGAGTTTGCACTCCTTGTTCCGTTAAGTATTCCTGCAAAGCATCCCGCTTGGGGTAGCGGATAACAAACAGGTGCCATACGTGTGATAGATTATTAGCTGCTGACTGTTGGCGATTAGTTATCGGTAGAATTACATCCGGGTGTATGATGTTTTGCAAATAATAATTCGCAATCCCCCGGCGATGCTGATTGTCTTCGTCCAGGCGTTTTAGTTTAATCCGTAGCATGGCAGCTTGTATCTCATCCAAGCGGGAATTCAAGCCCTGATAGTCGTTTACATACTTATTCATGGATCCGTAATTGGCCAATGCGCGTATGACATTCGCTAACTCCTTATCATTGGTGGTAACAGCACCCCCATCGCCCAAGGCGCCCAGGTTTTTACCAGGGTAAAAGCTATGGCCTGCGGCATCGCCAAGTGAACCGGAACGGATAAGTGATTGAGCATTGAGTGATGAGATTTGGGCACCGGCGGCTTGTGCATTGTCTTCAATAATTTTCAGTCCGAACTGATTGGCCAAGGCCTGCAATTTTTCATCCCAGCAAACTCGTCCATATAAATGAACCACCATAATGGCTTTTGTTTTGGGGCTTATGTACTGCTCTATTAGGTCAATATTCAGATTATAGCCATTGATATCCGGCTCCACCAAAACCGGCTTTAAGTTATTGTCGGTAATCGCAAGTATGGACGCAATATAGGTATTGGCGGGTACGATTACCTCATCGCCTTCGTGCATCAAGCCCATTTGGATATAGGCTTTCAGAATCAAACGCAGCGCATCCAAACCATTACCCACTCCAATACAGTGATTTACACCTATATATCTAGCATATTCCAATTCGAAATTATCGACTTCTTTACCCAGGAGGTACCATCCACTTTCAATCACCTCTTGCACAGACCTAGAAATTTCAGGCTCAAAGCTTGCCGTTATTTTCTTTATATCTAAAAACTTAATCATTTACAGGTTCTGTAAGCATTTTTACTTAAATAGAAAGTCCTTAATTATTGCCACAAAATAATCCAAATCCTCTTTCTCCAAAGCCTGATGTACAGGAATAAAGAAGGCCTCTTCACCATAAAACACACTACATTGCACCCCGTGGGCATAAAAATGCTTTTTGAGTTCAGGCAGGTCTATTCCGCTACCTTTGGCTTTGAACATAAATACTCCAGGCATAATTCCCTGTTTCAATTCAAATCGTTCACTAAATCCCATATCATGCAATTCTTGACTAAGATAATTGTAGTTACTAACACGCTTTTCTATTATTTTTTGCCGAGAATCAATATAGTAAGACAATACATTTTTAATATACCTTAATAACTTATCATCTATTTGATAATGCTGTTTAACTGATTTTAAATCATTGGCTACCAAAAGACCACCAACTTGTAGCGGGAAGGTTTTTGGGAAACTGTAAATCACGTAATCGCCAACAGTCCCGGGATCAGCTCCAACGCCTTTGGAAAAAAAAGCGTTGGCACAATCTTCTATAATGGGTAATCCATATTCCTTTAATCTTTCAGGATGATCATACGGGAAGCCAAACTCATGGTTGACAAACAAGACTTTGGTTTCCTGCATAATTTCTCGCGACCAATTACAAAATTTCTCTATCTCCCTGGTTACGCATCCGCTGATGTAAAAATTACCGGATGTAGTTAAAATAGTTACTACATCATCCTTCTGCAAGTTTAAACATTGCAAAGCAAAATTAATGGCTTGTCGCCCATTTTCAGTATAGGTGAACTTTCTTCCATCAAAGCGCTCGTTGAAATACTTATCAATTGTATTGTCATCCGGTAAACAATGATTGATCGCTACATCTTTGGTGCGAAAAGGACCGATACGATAACACGGCAAGCTATATGGGTCAGGGTTAATTATAAACATTAGGACGGATTACTATTCAAAGAAAATGAATATTTTAGGGAAGAAATAGCTTCGTGCGTTTCTTTAAAGCGCAATAACCCAACGTTTGGAATGCTCTGCTCCGTTGATATTCCCAAGTCAACATACTTGTAACTTAGTTCTTTATAATGCTTCCACAAGTTAAATAGCATAAAATCCATAGCACGCAGTGAACGTCCATGCTCATTATCTCCCCAAAAAAGCGCAAATACAATATCGGAATGAAAACGATAAAAAATAGCGGAAGCCACCATTAATCCGTCAGGGGATGTCACTTTAAAAAAATCAACAGCCCATATTTTTTTTACTCGACGTATATCCTCTAAGGTCATGAATATAGGCCGATCATACCTCGCCCTGTTCTGTTTGATGATCCCATAAGCTATTTCCTGTTCCTCCGCAGAAGAGATACTATCAAATACAAGCTTATTTCTCAAAGACTGACGGTAATATTCACGGCTATTTTTCTGTTTGTATCGATTATTAAACAAGCGAAGATCGACCCAACTTGTAATTTCAGGAATTTGATATGTAAAACCACTTCTAACGAATGAGCTAATGCATTTTGCATTAAAAGAAGGCGTGTAAATATCAGGTGGCAATGTTATCTGAAACTGCTCATTTGTATTATCATAGAAATACCTTTTTAAGGAAGAAATAAAAGCATCTATCCTATCTACATAAATATTCTCTTTTTTATAATGAAAACCACCGAAAGGAGCCGAAAAGGGGGATAAAAGATTCTTATCCTTCACCCCAGCTATCAAACCCATTTCAGGTTTATCAACTTCTTCAACCAAACAAACCAGCTCATCTGCTTTAAACCTATTTAATTCAATAAAGCAACTTGTTATAAAAGGATTTCTCTGATCAGGAAAAAGATCGCAGTAGGTGTTATAATCTATTTCAATAAGCATATTTATTGCATTTTATATGCCAAAAAATCTTCATACCCCCGAATATAATCTTCCTCACTATACTTTTGGGATGCCAACACAAAACAAATGGCGCCTGATGAAAAATTGACGATCTCACGCCATATGCCGGGAATTACCATTAGACCAAAATTAGGTCTATTCAGTTGAATGATTTTTTTCTGTTGACCATCGTCAATAATTACATCAAAGCTGCCACTGGCTGCCACTATTAACTGATATAAATTTTTATGGGCATGACCTCCCCGCTCTGAGCCGCCGGGTACATCGTACAAATAATAGATACGCTTCACATCAAAGGGCAAGTCGGCACCATTTTGCACGATGGTAATATTACCGGCAGGATTGTGTATTTTCGGCAATTCCACCACATTACAATTGTGGATGTCGGATACGTAACTTAGCATAGGGTGAGTTTTTTAAAAACTTTAAAATCACGAATATAATCATCAACCTCGTAATTTGTAGAAGCTATGATAACCGCCAATGAGTTGGTAGAGAAGTTCTCAAGTGAGCGCCACATCATCTGCGGCACAAATACGCCACTGTAAGAGCGGTTCAAAGAATATTTATACTCCTTTTCTCCATCGTTTAGTACCACATCAAAACTTCCCGATAAAGCAATAATCAACTCCTGCGTTTTCTTAAAAGCATGACCACCTCGGAGCTGTCCCCCAGGCACATCATAGATCCAATAAACCCGCTTGATTTTAAAAGGAACATGCTCCTGCTCTTCTACAAAAGACAGATTACCCCGTTGATCGAGGAATTTTGGTAATTTAATCAACAAAGGCTTTAGAGCAACATTTGTAGTACGTTCATTAAGCATGCTGAAAAATTTTATGATTTAACACTTACATAAGATTGATACTTTTTACCATATCCATATTTACCATGTTGCTCAATCGTCTCATTTACCACCAGCGATAAATGATCAACACCAAGCGTCTGTATCTCACCAATGGCTTGTGCCATGGCCTTACGGTAAGTATGCCCCATACGAATTACTAGGACATTCGCATCAGCTAATGGCAATAGATGGTGTGTATCTGAAATTAAAGCCACAGGCGCTGAATCAACGACAATAAAATCATAACGCGATTTTAATTGTTCAAACATGGTTTTTGTAGCTTTAGAAGCGGTTAATTCAGATGGATTTGGCGGTACTGGTCCGGCTCCAATAATATCAAGATTAGGGTAATCTGTAGTTTTTATTACTTCGTCTAAGCTATGCTGGCCAATTAAGTAAGTTGAAACACCTTTGTCTTTTTTAATATTAAAAACAGTTTCTGTTTGAGGGTTTCTCAAATCAAACCCGATTAATATCGTCTTCTTCCCTAATAAACTATAAACAGATGCCAGGTTGATAGCTGTTGTTGTTTTACCATCTTCAGGCATTGCAGAACTAATCAAAATCACCGGACTCTTCTGTGTTTTTGAGACAAACTGCAATTTACTACGCACCAAACGATAAGCCTCAGCTATATTTGACTGGGGGTTATCTAAGACCGTCATATTCTTTTTCCCCTTGATGCGAGGAATACTTCCCAACAAAGGCAGCGTTGACAAACTTGAAAGATCCTCTTCTCGCAAACGCTTATTCATGCTAAACAAAATAAAGAGAATGACCATCGGTATTGCCGAACCCAGAAATAAAGCGACGAAGTTAATCATAGTAGGATTGGGCGATACCATTTGACTAAAGGCAATGCTGGCAGGATCCACTACTTCACTGTCAGAACGGTTGGACGCCTTTTGCATCTGCAACTCTGAACGTTTTTCCAGTAAAAACGTATAAAGAGCATCGTTAATCCTGAACTTTCTTTCAATACCTAAAAGCTGCCGCTCAGTAACCGGAAGGGCACTTGCCTGAGCATTGGCGCGTCCGATTTGAGATTGATTTTCTTGCTTGGCAAGGTAATTGGCACGTTTAAGACCGTTAAGCGTCTCTAACAACTCTTGCTTTTTTGTCTTCACCTGCTCTGTTAACAAATTACGCAAAGGGTTCTTATCACCACCACCGGCACTAGATAACTGTGCCTGCAACTCGGCCAACTCGGTAACTAAGGTGGTCAGTGCCTCATCCTCAAGACCCATACTAACTGGTAGCGGCACCTCACCATCCTCATTATTTTCCAAATAAGCAGATAAATAATCGTAATAATTGGCCTCTAGCCGCAAACGGGCACGTTCGTTTTCCAAATCGCTGACCTGAGTAATCAATTGCTGCCCCTGCGCCGACAAATTCATCACACGGCGTGATGAGCGAAATTGCTGCAACTCATTTTCTGTGATCACAAGTGAGTCGGTGATACCTACCAGTTGAGAATTAATAAACTGAATCTGACGATCCGCTTCAGCATTTTTCTTCTCTAGCGATAAATCCTGAAAAACGTCTGTGAGGCTGTTTAAAAAGTCTACATCTCTGGCACGGTTAGTTCCCATCAAACTCAATTCCAAAACAGAACCTGAACGGGATGCAACCCCTACTTGTAACCGATTATTAAAATATCGCACCAGATTCTCCGTATTATACTTGACAAAGCAAAGGGTTACATCCTTATTTTGAATAAACCAATCCGTATTATTACAAATAATCCGAAACCAACCATCACCATAATCCACCTTTTGGCCAAATGTCGCTTGATGGTTATAAGCATCATATTCTGAGATCATTTTATATTCATCATTACCCAAATAAATAACACTAAATTCTACATTCATGGGCAAAGCGCATTTTTCACTGATGACCAGTTCGATAGGAGAATTTTTATAAAGGGGAAGGTTGTTACGTTTTGTCTTGTAATAATACTCCATTTGTAAATCCAGTTTTGCCAGAGCACGACGCGTTAGCTCACGGGAAGTGAGTATCATCATCTGGTTATCGATACTGCGAACTCCGCCCGGCAAACCCATACCCTGCAACAACTCTTCGTTATCGGCTGTGTTTCTATCATCAGCCTCATAAATAAGCACCGATGTAGACACCTGATAAACAGGCAGTGAATGACCAATGAAAAAACGGGCACCCAACAAGGCAATTCCTATACTGATTACAAAAACATACCAGCGTTTGAATATAATTTTAAGAACTAATCCTGGGTCGAGTCCCCAACCATTACCTTTGGTACTCAATTCATTATTTCTTTTTAAACTCTGCATCTCAATTATTTCTGTTCTAACAAGCTAACCCAATACCTAATTCGTTAACGTTCAATTCAATTACTACTTACAGAACAAATGAATTTAACCTTTAGTGGACCTCCCCGCCTACCGGCAACCCTCCTAAAATTCAGGAGGGTAATGCCTTTAACATGGTGTTACTCTCGCTGTGCTTCTATTAAAGCATAAATAACCAATCCCATATTGATTACTCCCAAAGCTAAAGAATAGATAAAGGCATTCATCTGGAAAGTACGACCCCTCAACGGAGGTGCATAAATAATATCATTGGGCATCACGTAGTAATATTCTGAGCTGAGTATACTGCGATCGCGCAGACGAAACTCCTTGATGACGGGTCCGAATTCTGTGGGACGTATCAGTTGTATCTTCATCCGATCACTATAATCACTCAAATCGCCTCCCAACGAAAGCGCCTCAAAAATAGTAACGCGATCCTTCTCCAGGCGGTAGCGCCCCGGATTATTGAACTCACCAATAAGGCTGATGGTATTATTAACTAAACGCACGCGTATAGCGGCATCTTTCACATAACTTTTAAAAGCTTCATCTAGCTTAGCGCTGATCTCTTCAACTGTATCGCCGGCAACCAAAATCTTACCTACATATGGAATTTTGATATAGCCACGCGCATCAACCGGGTAACTAATAAAAACTGCAGATTCCTCACTTATTGTTCCTTCTCCCGCCGAGGCATTAAACATCTCCGACCAGCGAGGATCAGGTGTCACCACATTGATATAAAGATAGTCATAGGGCTTCACCTCATAGTCGGCAGGCGTTACGTGGTTTATCAACTCACTTAACTCCCTAGATAAGTCAGCATCGGGCTGGAGATAAGTCAGCTTTTTCTTAGATACACAGGAACTTATAGTGAACACAGCTATCAATACAAATAAAAATCTGGTATGGGATGTTCTCATTATATTTGCTTTACGCGGTGAATTTCTCGTTTCAAATTTATCTTAGCTGCATGCTTGTATTACAACCTTAGTAGCCGAGGGAGATGTGATTAACAAACTTGTTTTAAATGGCTCAAAAACTGTTTATACTGCACTCATTAACTCTTGACGACAATTAACTAAGGGTTTACTAATAATCATATTCAAACTGAAAAATATCAAAATTGCCCAGTCGATTGGATGAAAAATAGCCCAGGTGATCGATGGCATCTATAAACACCCCAATCTCATCGTACTCGGTGTTAATGGGTGCACTCAAAGCCATAGGAGTTGTCCATTTATCATTGTTACTGGTTGTCACAAAAATATCTTTACCTCCATATCCTTGGTGTCCATCTGATGAAAAGTAAAGCTCACCGCCTCGACTCAGAAAGGGATATATCTCATTGCCCGCGGTGTTAATAGTACTCCCCAGATTAACCGGATCAGACCAATGACCGTGTTGGTAATACGAAACATATAAATCCATTCCCCCGTAGCCTCCCGGCTTATCAGACGCAAAGAATATACGCTGACCGTCATGAGAAAGACAGGGAGTTGTTACATTGAACCAATCATTACTTAAGGCAGCCTCCTGTATATTAAACCACTCCCCTTTATGGTTATCTGCTGAAAAAATTCCGAGCTTATTTAATTGTGCATGTCCACTTCCTTTTGCCGGATCCACATTTAGGTTGCGGGAAAATAATATATACTGATAATCAGCACCAAAAGTAACCGGACCATCATTAAAAGCTGTTGTTAAAGCCTTTGAAAAAAGCCTCACAAATCTTTTTCGATTCTTTTTATCCAAGCTGATCTGAAAAATATTTAGTGGCTCTCCTTGATTGCCGCCAACATTTTTTACAAAATTTGAATAACTACGATTGCTGCAAAAAATCAACATATTTTGGAAGCGTACAGGAGCAATTTCATCATAGCGATCGCTGCAAAATTCCAGCTTTGAAACACGATAGTGCGCTTCCTGTCCAAAAACAGGCAAAACAAGTAAAGAAGACAAAAATAATAATATCAAAAATCTATTCATACTGTGGTTCACGATACTCTTCAATAATCTAAAGGACTTATTGCATCGGCTTTAAAGCGCAGTGTATATTTAATCATCACCTCGTGTGAGGCTGCAGCATAACGTGCCAAACGACTTAACTCATGATGATATATGTATCCGAAATCCAGTTGATTTGTCACCTTTAACCGAAGCAATGCGCTTAACGAACGCTCATAACGGTAGGAGGCACCCAGCCATAGAAAACTTCGGTAGGCAAATAGCGCATTGGCATCAAACTGCCATTTTGTTTCATCAGGGATGTTAGCATAACGCAGCAGCACCGATGGTTCAATGGAAAAATCATTGGAAAACCTAAGTTCTGTGCCAGCATGCAGCAAATAATTAGCGTACTTCAACTGATCATATACCTCATAAGCTTCTTTCTCCGGCAAATAACGGTGATTAACTAATGAAGGAATAGACAAACCAACAAAAAAGGAAGGATGTGCATAATTTACTCCAAAACTAACGACCGGTAGCGCAAATATTTTTTCGTTCTGCAAATAATAATTATCGTCAGGATGCAGCGCCACAAGTTGTGAATAGTCCGTATTACTAAACTTCACCCCTCCTCCAATTCCCAGGGAAAGTATGCCCTTTGCGGTATAAACACGGTAGGCATAAGAAAGAAACACCTGATTATCGGTAGTTACTCCTATCTTATCGTGTGTCAGCATCAGACCGAGTCCTACCTTGCGCTTAAAGAAAGGAGCATCAGCACTAATATTAATACCCGATGGCGCCCCATCCATCCCCGCCCACTGCTTATTATAAAAGGCAAACACATTCAAGGCCTCCTCCGCTCCTGCCATGGCCGGATTAATGGATACGGGATTTAGCAAGTACTGCGAATTATCCGCATTTAACTGTGCCTTGGCTGTCAATAAAAGCCCACCATAAACAATGACAAGAAAGATGCTTTTTCTCAAAAAAATCATTTATTAATTACAAAAAATCCGGAAAAGGGCTGTCTGCGGGCAGATGCCTTGATGGAATAAAAATACGTTCCGTTGGGCAGTAACTGCCCACGTTGATCTGTGCCTCGCCACTCATTGTTATATGCGTTATTACGGTACATCTCCACGCCACGACGATCAAAAACAATAAACTCAACGGTACCCAGCGATTCAATGCCCTCCAGAAAAAAATAGTCGTTTTTACCATCGCCGTTGGGCGATAGAAAACCCGGCACCTTCAAATCATTAACGACAAGGGTTACATAATCAAAACTCGATGGACAGGCTTCATTGCTTACCGTCCAGCGAAACACATTGGTGCCTATGCCGAGGTTACGAACAAGCGTTTTTGATTGATTCGGGTTTGTGACAATTCCACTGCCTTCGAATAACTCCCATATTCCGGACTCACCACTTGACAGTATGCGGGCATTTAATTCGTAATCAAATTTATAGTTTAGCACTGTATCGCGACCGGCATACGCCAAAGGAGGTGCTAATACGGTGATAAAATCCTGCTCAATCCGATAGGTTTCGCCCTTATCGGTAAGTGTTAGCGTAACAGTCTTTTTTCCGGGTGTTTCGTAACTCACCGTCACAGAACCTGCTTCATCTGAACTTGCCGGGCTTGCCAATTCGCCAAACTCCCAATAATAAACAGCTTCGGTCGAAGCTCCTTGTGTAAGATTATAAAAGGTGAGATCTGAATTGGTGCATACTGTAGAATCATTGGCACTAAAATTAACGACTTGCGCCGGCGCTGATATAACAGCCAAACCATAGCAGCATAAGCACAGGAAGTAAGTTAAAAGATACTGGTATGAAGAAGTATTCATCAAAATTTTATTGACAGTATAATATAGAACTGTTTATCAACCACTTGCCCAAAACCTCAACACCAATTTATCACAAGATAATGAAGGCTTTCGGCACGCTGCCGCCTGGTCAGTCCCACCCTTTAGAGTGACTAACAACGGCGAAAAGAGGTATCATAAAGGGCTTACGCAATTTTAGCGCAACTTCCTTGAATGATTAATTTATGTTTTTATTTCTTAATAATCCCTATTCTAAAGTAATAAAAATACCTTACTATAAGAACCTAATTTGATCAACTTACAATATGCTTATACAAGCGCATGACTTTTTACACACAAACAGTTACAGTGGAGCTGCAAGCTTTAAAAGTAAGATTTCAAGTGATACTATTGCAAGCTTGCCTTTATCCCACTAACGCCAGATATGTTAATACTTGTTTAAATCGAGCGCAAAAAAAGTAGGCGACGAGTCGCCTACTCAATAATGATTCTACAATATTTTTACTACCAATCGGTGTAACAAATTTAATTTCCGGAATAACCCATCGGATACTCTTGCCAGTCTTCGGGAGGAATAGCTCCTTCATCGTCAAGATAGGCAGGGTATGTACCTTCAGGCATAAGCGGTATGGAATTGATGTAATCTATTTGCTCTTGTGTCAAATCACCATCACCATCTGTAAGCGTCCACAATGCTTCCTGCAGGTTCTCACTTATTTCATCATACTTGGCAAGGTCTTCAGCCGCCATGGCCTTTAATTCGTATTGATGAGCGGAAGTACCATAGTAAAACTCCTTATTGATCTTTCGCCATCCCAGGCGCTGAAAAAAGCGCTTCATTACCGGTGAGCTTGTAACTCCCTTCACCTTATATGTGACAGATGTATCTGACCCTGACCGACCACGATTAATACAAAATACTTCCAAAATAATATCACGTGTTTGATTGGCACGCAACCAGATGGGTGTCCAGCACATAAGCATACCATGTTGATATGCAGGGTCGGAAACTTCAAAGACCAAGCCTCGTGGCAACCAGCAGCAACGACCATAATCTTTCACATTGGTGATCGTCAATTTTATCTTAATAAAGCGCCCCGATCCATAAGAATTGAACCATCCCGAACCACTTTTAAGAGCCGCTGTACTTGGTACATAAGATTTAACTCCCGCATTTGATGATCCATAGTTTACTCCTATACCATCACCTATCACAAAACCCTCAGGAGCCTGATAATCTTCTACTACCTGCAATACACCTTCGGCAGTACCCATGCCAGGTATTTCTCCTGCCTGTTCTTCATCACTACTACAGCCCGCAAAACTCATCATTAGGGCAATCACAATAAGGTTAAAAGTATACTTCATAGCGTCAAAATTTACTAGTTTCTAATTTGAACAAACGATAACTCTTACTTCCACTTATCGCCTGTTTATTATCTTGCTAAATTCCAGCAAAAAACAATCAATGTCAATTATTTTATGACGAATGTTGAGCAGAACTAGTTAAACGCAGAGTAAACAATGGGCAATATTTTACTCAAAGCCATAAAACCATTTTCTTACTACCCAATTTCCTTTGGGAGTCAGATGAAAACGGGGAATAGAAAGAGGATCTTCACCTTGCGTAACAAAACCGGCCGCAGTAGTAAAGCCCAGTTGATAGCCATGTTTAACCAGCATCTGCCTACTCTTGTCTGAGTAATCTAGCAAAGTACCATTAGGATAGGCAAAAGTCACTGGGTGCTCATCCAAATACCGCAATGGGTGCATCAGCTCTTCATCTAAACGGTAGGCAGGCTGTTGAGCATGATGAATCAAATGTCGACTACCATGCGCCCCCAGATGTACGAGCGGATGAGCTGCCAGCTGCTGCATTTCACCCCCAGTAAGCAACTGATCATTGTTGTATTTCTCATATAATTCAGTCCACTGCGCTTGACTGAGCATCTCAACAGCTGTTTTAAGTAATACCTGCCCTTCTGCAAAGGGCAAATATTTAAAATGATTAACCACAAAATCAGCAGCCTGCTTGCGTGTTAATCCTTTTTTTAGCTGAAAAGTACTGCGACTATAAAACCGATGCAAAGCAGCCTTGGAAGCATATTGAAAAGCACAACGAATATAAAAAGATGGCATACGCTCCCCGTCTTCAATTAATCCGGTACTTACAAATACACTAAATGGAATATTATATGCCTCCATAATGGGCAACAGCGTTGTCAGGTTGTTTCGATATCCATCGTCGAAGGTAAAATGCACCCATGACCTTTGGGCTTTAAAACCAACACGACTAAGCTGCCATAAATCATCCATGCTAATAAAATCCACACCCATTCGTTTCCAGTAGTGCAATAAATCAACAAAATCCGCCTCTAAAATATGAAGGCGCTCGATATAACTATCCTGCCTCTTGGGAGCTACACCGTGCCCAAAATACACAAATCCTTTTCTTGAAAATCGAATTAACAAACGTGCCAGTCTTTCCTTCATTGTTCAAATTTCAGATGCCTCTATTCCTATACAGCAAGACCTGATATATATCATTATATTGCTGAGCGATGCTTGACCAGCGATAATTTGCCATTAGCCTGGAATAAGCAGCTTTGCATTTTTCCTCCATGCGCTTAGGGGTCTTAAGATAATTATCTAAGGTACTTGCGAGGTCAGCAACATCATCAACGCGAAAATATTCCACCTCATCATTACTAAAAATAGCTTTATTGGCAGGTATATCACTGCAAATAAGTGGTGTTCGCATCATTGCTACTTCTAATAGCATCATGGACATGGCTTCTGTTGATGAGGGAAAAACAAATACCTGCGCTTTTTTTACATAAGCCATCAGCAAGGCCTTGTCTTTTATCATGCCAAGAAATTCAACATTTAGGTGTTTGCGATAGGACAATAAGCTTTGTCCATAGGCCTCCAGCTGTGTGTAATCGCCTACAATAAGCACCTTTCCCTTATACTTCATACGAGTTAGCGCCTCCAGAAAAATATGACAACCTTTGAGGGGAATGATACGACCTGCTGCGAACATAATATAGTGGTCGTCAGATGGCAGAGCAGCAACAGCCTGATTCGGGTTCACACCATTGGGTATATAATGGGAGCGATGGGCGGGTACATTCCTAACCCGTCTGTGTTCGGGTTGGGACACAAAAGTGATGTGATTGGCAAAGCGAAACATAAGTTGCTCAGTTATTCGAAAAAACACCCGCATGCCACGTCCCCATTTATCCATTTGGTAGGTGCGACCGTGGTGAGTAGCCACTACTTTATAACGCAAACGAAGCAGGGGCACAATATAGCCAATATCAATCTGGTGGGTATGCACCAAGTCGTAGTTGCCAAATAAAAGGGCGTGTAAAGCCCCAACAAGATTATAGTAAAATATATTGAACTTGTGAGGTAAAAACTTTTTAAAGATAAACAAGCGTACCCCCTCATAGGGTCGCCGATTGGATGCATGAGACTCTGTGGCATAAACAGTAAATCGATATTCGTTACCTAGCACTTGCACCAGGTTTTCGCCAACAGTAGCCGTTCCTCCGATAGCCGGAAAGCCTTTAAGGCCGAATAATGCAATATGGGGTTTTGGGTGATTCATGGAGCTTAATCAGTAGTGAGTGGTGAGATCCGAGTAATAGGAAATTTCCATAGTCGTAAATAACAATACATTAATAATTGGGCATTTAATCTGCTCACCTTAGTAATTTGATAAATCTTTAACATTGCAGATGCATTTAACAGTTTCATCCTCCTCCCCACTACGTGGGACTCCTCCTTTGAAAGGAGGAGAGTGAGTCAAATCCATACCCCTCTGAACTTCAAAAGATTACAGATGGATGCAATTATTATTTAGATGCGCTTGCCCCGAAACTCCCTGGTCAAGCCCACCATTCTATCCCATATACGGGCCACGCTGACATTCGACCGCATGGTTTTGACGAAAAGCTCGGTTTCTTTGATATTTAGGGGATGAAAACGAATGATGAACCATCCGAAGTAAATAATAAACAGTGTGCTCTTGATCATCCACATAGCAAGACCCTGCGCTATATAGCTCATTGGAAAAAAGAGCATGAGCGCAAGCAATATCAAAAGTCCATAACGGCTGAATATTTTCAGATCATACCTAATTATACAACCCCGCCTAAACAACCAAAACATAAATAAATTCTTAACCAGCTCGCCAATTACCGTAGCCAATGCCACCCCCACAACACCCATGGATTTCATGAGGCCAACACCCAGTATGAGGCTTAACACCACCACAACGCGCGATAGCAAAACGATTTGCAAACGCTCTTTCAGCTGTATCAGCATAATTAATGGATAGAAAACACCGTTGGTTAACAAGCCCAGAAGAATCAGTGTCGTTACCCAATAGGCCTCTGCATATTTATCACCAAACAGATGATAAATAAAGTCGGAGCCAAAAAGTAAAAAATATAAAAAGGGCAGAATAAACAGGGGCAGAAGCACTTTCACGGTATAATTATATACACGGTTCAGCACCTCGTCACTGGCATTATCATCATACTTTTTAAAGAAAACCGGCTTCACCACCGATTCAAACTCACGGATGGGCAACAGCTTATAGCACATCTCATATATTTTTACGGAAAAACCGTAAATACCTACACTATAAGGATTAGACAAAGCCGCCACGATGTAGGTATCGCTGGTACGACCAATCATACCGGCCCCCAACTCAGTGAGTATTGAATACAGCCAGAAACGCCGTATGCGTCGCTGCAAACCCAACTGAGGCCTTACATCCGGCTCTCGCTTTAGGCTTCGCAAACTCATAACAATAAAAAGGAGTACAACAAGTACATAAATCAATGACAGACAAGCATCGATGCTCAACAGCCAGTTTACATCAAGGCGCTTAAGTAGGATAATATAAGCAGTACTTCGAAACAGAGTGATAAGCACATTAAGCACTGCCATCTTCTTATGCAAGAGCAAGGCCATCAGTACAACCTCAGCCAAATGACGCAGTGAATAAAATAATACAAACAGTATAAAAAAGTAGAGATGACTGCCGAAATCCGGGATATTGAAGAAAGCCGCCAACTGAACCTGAAAAGCAAGCACTGAAACCAGCATTATCACAACCAATAACAAGGCTATGCCCACAGCAATTCGCAATAACTTACCAATGGCACCGGAAGCCGATTTTTCTTTTAAACCGGGAATAAAACGCAAGAAAACATGCTTCAGTGGACTGGTAACCAGCAACTGAAAGATGGCAAAAAGACCAAACAACAGCACGTAGGTACCATATACATTTACCTCCAGCTTGCGCAGTACAAGTATGGAAGCCAGCATTCCCAGGGCCTGCACAATTAGCTTGGCCATGTACAGCCAGATGGTATTTTCGAGCAGTATCTTTTTATTATCACTCATAATCAAGCATCACGCTGGTGTACAGTTTTGTTAAATAGTTTTTGGATCGTATACTTTAAGTAGGCTGTCTTAAGTGCCGTTGGCGCACTAACTCCACTTCCCTCAAGGGCTATGCGATGAATGTGATTGGGTACCACATCCTTTTTCAGTCCCTGAACGCCAAAAGACAGATCGCAGCCCCTTGCTGTTTCATCGAATAAGGCTAAGCTTAAACCACTATCATTTGACGGATAGGCCATTAAGCGACATGGGGCATCGAAGTGTTCAGAAACGTAGGATACGCTATCGAGTGTTTGTTGGACCTGTTCCTCAATACTCAACTCCTTGTAAGGCGGATGATCCATACTGTGGGCACCTATTATCCAACCGGCATTGCGCAGTTCCTTAATCTCTGTACTACTCAGATAAACGGGCTCCCGGGCCAGATATTCAGCATAGCTAAAACCCAGCACTCCTGCCATCTCGTCCAACAAAGCCCGATCACTGTATTTTATGTTGGCCAATAAATGATCAAACTCCTCATTCAAACCTTTTTCTTTCATAAAGGCGTTTAAGCGCTGACCCTTCTCCTCATGCGCGCTACAGAAGGCCAGCAACATATCGGCTTTGCGCCTGTAATGCAGATCAGCATTATCAACAAAGGCCGGGTTGATAAAAAGTGCAGGCTTAATGCCATGCTTTTCCAGAATTGGGAACATCTTATCATACACCACCTTAAGACCGTCATCAATGGTAATAAAAAGACTGTTTGGCGGAAGCGGCCAGCCCTCTTTCTTCCAGGCAATCAGCTGTTCCATCGTCACTAGCTGATAATTATGCTTGAGAAAGAGGATATCCTTCTCAAACTCCTCAGCAGTGCGATAGGGCTGGCGCGCCTGCAGAGCATCTCCCCTCCACCCCTTGATGCTGTGATAGTTTACGCATACTAACTCAGCCCTTGCTAAGGAACGCAGCCTATTAAAAGGCAAAAGAGCCGCCGCACGGTAGGCCACTTTTCGAAAGTATGAGCTAGCATTCTTCATAAATATATTTCACTTTATTGCTTGGATAAAAGAAAAAGAAACCTCCCAGCATCTGCATATCGCGCAGCAGCTGCACTATATAACGCTCAAAAAAAAGGAACGTAAAGGCCTTGCGCATACTATAAGCCACAGCAGCCAGCGTTATCATCAGATAAAAAGCCAAAGGCAGCCATGGGTGTAACACCAACGCTAAAGCGATTGAGAATAGGAGCACAATTAAAGTGGGATCGCTGCTCAGCATACGTTTCAGCACATAGATATTGTTCCAATGACTCCGGTACAAAACCGAGCGGGCATACATGCCGGAACCGCTCAGCAGATCCTTCCACATGCGAGCCGAATATTTATAATCCACAGTATGGTGAATAGCCATGGTATCTTTTTTTCGTAACAACAAAATGCCGCGTTGAGCCAACCGATAACCCAAATCCAAATCCTGCCCCCGTTTAAATTTGGGGCGCATGCCGCCAACCTCATCCCATAGCTGCCTTGTGATGGCAAAGAGGCCGCCCGTGGTGGGCTGATAAGTATCCTCATCGCAAAATATCTTGCGATAATAATCTTTCGACAAGAAATTGCCGGATGTATCGTAGTAGTAATTGATAAAATTACCCGAAACAAAAGGATATATTAAGGCACCTTCATCCGTCAGAATGAGCGGTAGAAAATCAGCCATTAATTCCATATCGCCATCCAAAAAAATAAGAGTCTCCCCTGCTGCTTCACGCGCTCCTATGTTACGGGCGATGGCAGCATTGCATTTTCCCTTAATTAAAAACGCCCGGCAATACTTCCCAGCTAATTCCAGGCTCTTATCAGTCGATTGCGAATCCACATACAGCAACTCGGCCTCCAGATGATTGACCGCAATGGCATTAATCACACTCTGCAGGCAACGTTCCAGAGTCGTCGCTTCGTTTTTTCCTATGACAACAAATGAGACTTTCATTTCTCCTCCTCCAAAATATTTCGTTTGCGATAAAAGGAGACCATGCTGCGTAAGAGCTGCAGGGGCAGGCCGCTTATCGCCTGCCATCCGGCATGGCGTTTATAATAGTGCCATAGCATACGCAAACTGCTTGAGGCGTGAGGATCGTTGAACGAACGTAAGAAATCGCCCCAGGATTGACATATAAAGCTTCGCCCCTTGCCGGTTTCTTCTATTACCGACTGAATCCGAATATCCCAGCAGATAAGGCTTGGGTAAGCAAAGCGGACAGCACGCAAAGTAAAATCATAGTCGGAAGCATACTGCGGAAAATGCGCATCATCAAAGCCCTTTGTTTTTCGCAGCGCCTCGGCCGGAATTAAAGTACCCCGCCCATTGAGGCATTGGGTGGGTCGCACACCTTTCATAGGCTGCTCCGGCTGTGAAAACGCTTTATAATATTTGTATTCCTTGGCTTTCCACCATGATATTTTACGTATTCCAGCAAAAAAGATACGACCATCCATGGTGGTATTTAAGCAACCCAATATATTCTTAGGATGCCGCTGATGCAATTTCACAAGGTCGGCAATGAGCCACTCATCAAACACAACATCATTATTCAGGGTAATCACCACATCAGCACCCTCTAACAGGGCTCGCTCAAAGCCTTTGTTCATGGACTTGGCCCACCACCAATCACCACTTCCCTTCACCTGTATCACCTCCGGATACAACTTCGTAAGCTGTGCTGCGGTACCATCGGTAGAACCATCATCCACCACCACAGTGCTGAAATTACTGAAACGCTGTTTGGCCAGCAGACTCAAACAGTGCAAGGTATGTTCGATGCGGTTAAAAACCGCAATGACTACAAAAACATTCATATCAGCTAGTCCTTTGGTTACTTAATTCATTTTTACTAGTAAACAATATGGCCATCATGCTTAAAGCCATGAAAAAAACTTTACTGAAGTATTCTTCGGAGAAGCCAATGAGTAGCACAATAAGCAAGGCTCCCAAGGCAAAGCGACGATCAAAACCGTAATAGCCGCACATCCTGAGGAAAGAAATATACATCAACAAGAAATAAAGGGTAAAGCCTAATACACCAAAGCTTGCCATAAAATTGGTTACACCATTATTTCGATGGATGGTTCGCTTATCGGTTTTACCATCGAAGCGTGTTTCTTTGGATTGCCCCAGGCCCACCAAAGGACTCCTGCTTAAATCCTGTAAATCCTTCTGCGCACTTTTAAAGCGTGTGTTATAAGTGCCGGCCGTGTAAGACATTTTACTATGTATCTTCGCCCCAATAAAGTCCACTTCGTTGTAGAGAAATACGAAGCCGATAAACAAAACGGGTATGAGTAAAACCCTTTTCAGCATGCCGGAACGGAGCCACAGGTGCACCAGGATAAACAGCCCCAGCACCACCAAACCAGCGGTGGAAAAAGTACTCATCAAACCAGCCATCAGAATAACACCCTTAGGGTTAAACAAACGCCCGCTGATAATGGAATTAAACAGCAGCGCCACCATGATAAATCCGGCAAAAGCACCGGGCTCCCAAAAAGGACCCGCATTGCGTTTGAGCCATCCGATGGACTCCCCCTTGGTATTAGCCGTGTAAACAATCAGGTTATCGGGCACTTTATAGTTACTGACCTTATAAAAGGGATGCTCAAAAAGCGGTGTTATCTTATTGGTTAAAAAGGACTCGAAGGAGGCAAAGTAAGATGGAAAATAGAATATCCAGCTAATGAGCACCGACACACTAAGAATAGTGACTACATAAGCGGGCAGTTTAGTGCCCACCGATCGCAAGATGAGGTAGGCAAACACCAAACGGATATGCAGTCCCAAAAAACTCGTGAGTGGCAGATAGTAGAATTTCAACATCTGACCCGCTTGTATGATCAAGACCACTACCAGGTAACCTACAAAAAGCTTGTCCACCTGTTTTTGGCGATAGATAAATACGGCCAAAGCCAGCAACAAACCCACCATGAGAACCTCCACGCGCGCACGGTAGAAGAAAGGGATACCCGAAAATGCTATCAGGAGGTACACCAGGAGGTAATCAATTAATTTGGTGGTGTTAATGCGCATACCCGGCTGTTAATTGTTGATACAAAGCCCTGTACTCACTACCCACCTTGGTCTCGTTAAACTTTTCCAAAACAGCGGATCGGGCGCGAGCAGACAACTCCTTCTGTCTTTCATCATCCTCGAGACACCAGCCGATACCTTGAGCCAGATCATTGCTAGAGAAGGCTTCCGCAAGATAACCGTTGACCTTATGCTCAATCATATCGCCATTACCCCCCGTAGCGAAAGCCACTACCGGGGTGGCACAAGCCAGGGCTTCCATAATCATGTTGGAGAGGTTTTCCATGCGCGAAGGCACAACCACCACATCGGCAGCCGACAGATAATCAATCATTTTGCCCTCCTCTTTAACGAAGCCGGTGTTATGAATTGAAAAGGACAGGTGGTCAAAGCTTGTCTTTCCCTTATCGCCCACGATGAGCAGTGCATAACGATCGGCCGGAAGATAGGAAAGTGCTTCTTCCAAGAGGTCAAACCCTTTGTTCTTATCCGACAAGGCATCCACCGCTGCAAAGAGAATCAGTTTTTTATCTTCCCCAAAGTCTAGATCCTTTCGTGCCTTTTCATTGGCAACATATTTTGTTGTGTCGATGCAATTGGGCAGGTTAAGTACATGCTGATGGTGTAATAAAGCACTCTCTTTGGCACATTGCTCCATCCATCGGCTTAATCCCACAAATGCCAGTTTATCAGTTTGATTATAAATGGTAGATTTCAGCCCGTGCCAACGCATCACCCGCTGCGCGGTGGAACGATCCGCTGCCCGAATGCACCCTTCACAGCCACTACGATACTTAAAACAATTGGTGGCATAGTGGCAGCCACCGGTATAATACCACATATCGTGCATAGAAACAACAACAGGAGCCTTGATACGAGTCAGCGCTCTTATATTGAAAAAACCGCGGTTGATCCAGTGAATGTGCACAATATCGGGTTTCAGCTTGTTAATGCGGCGCGTTTGTCGAAAGGCACAGGTGCCACTGGAAAATAAGGTTCCGGGCGTGAGGTGAAGCAGCATTTTCTCAATCCTGATGAAGACCTTGCGCAAGAAGCGGAAGCCGGCGCCATCCTGGATATTCACTACACGTCCATCGTTGGATTCCTTCTCACCCACAACCATCAGCGAGTCCACGCCCTCTTTTAGCAGGGCGCTGTGCAGCCGGTAAGCGGCTCGCCCCGCCCCGTAAAAATCTTTTCCTGTAAGATGTACTACTCGCATAACAATGGTTTAATTAATTCAGTAAGCTTATCAACATTCCTTCGTACATCGAAGGTTTGATGAGCATAGGCATATGCACGTTCGCATATCTCAGAACTGTTATTCCCGTTCAGGTATTCATCGAGCTTAGCCGCCATGCCTTGTATATCATCCTTAAAACACAGCCCCAGCCGATCGTGGTCAAAAACACCATTTGGATTAACCTTCAGGCTCAACACCAGTACTTTGTTCATCCACGACTGTATAAAAGTGTTGGGCATTCCTTCAAGCTCACTGGTATTTACATAAAATTGTGCTTTAGCAAACAAACTATTCACGGTTTCATAGGGTTGAGGGCCCATAATTTCGACGGATGGATGTTGCAAATGAGCATAATCATCCCCTTGGGCACCAATCATCACAAAGTGCCATCCTTTCCTGGTCTGCAAAGCATCTACCAGCCATAAAAAAAGGTCAGGACGCTTGGCAGCTCGCATATTACCCACCCACAGCACCAGCTTTTCCTTGTCTAGCGCTTGCTCCTGCTTATTAATGGGATAACTATTTTGAATGATGTGCGCAGGTCGCCTAAAATGAGTCCTCAGCAGCGCTTCCTGCTCCTTGTTCTGACACACCAGCAGGTTGGCCTGTTGTTTGGCATAATTGACCATGGCATCCACCATACCAAAATCAATCCGGCGCATGCACTTCTTAAGATGGCTGCGGTAAGTGAACTGCTGCATCAAACTACGATATTTCCCGCGTAGGGCATCGGTATCCTGCGCCAGGGCATAGATCATTACTTTCTTAAGCAGGCGACAATAAAATGCGCAGGCAGCACTCAGTGCAAAGTCGGTACGCTGATAATACACCTTCGACCGGGTGCGCAACAGGCAGGCCATCACACCAAAAAACTCCAGGCTTCTGAACTTGCGAAAGCGGTAATAATGAAAACGGATGCGTGTGTCGAAGTAAGGACTCTCCGCTATGGTATCCTCTTGCCCACGGCCGCCACAAATCAACTCAACCTGCCAGCCCCTTCGCAAAAATTCATTTACAAGATAATGCACCTGTATTTCAGCGCCTCCCGTAGCGAAAGTCACGTAGTACGGTATGACAAAGCAAATTGTATTTGTCGCTTTCCCTTTCATATCAAGCCCTATTATCTGGTGTTCCCAGGCGATAGCTATCGTAATACTCGTATTTATACTTGCGCCCTTCCATGCGGCTCGCATTTAACACCAACCCCAGCTTATCAATACCTTTGCCTTCCAGTTCTTCAAGCACAGACTTCACAACGTTTTTCTCGCTGTAATTTTCGCGTACCACAAACAACTTTATGTCGGCATACTTCATAAGCAGCAAGCCATCACTTACCACACCCACAGGCGATGTATCCACTACTATGTAGTCGTACCGCTCCTTTAACTGTTCAAATAACGAGTCGGTCGTACTGCTGTTTATCAATTCCATGGGATTGGGTGGCACCACCCCCGATGGGATTACATCCAGCTCATACCATTCGGTCCGGTGCACCACCTCATCAAGGGTAGCGCGGTGCACATATAAAGAAGTAAGTCCCAGTCCGGAATTCATAACCTGCTCCTTAAACTGATTATTCTTGCGCAGATCAAAACCCAGCAGCAGCACTTTCTTATTGAGCTGCGACAGGCTGAGCGCCAGGTTGAGTGCCACAAAGCTTTTTCCTTCACCCGACACACTGGAAGTTACCAGGATGGTTTTATGGCCCTCGCCCTGCAGTGAGAAGGACAGGTTGGTGCGCAGGGTTCGAAAGGTTTCGGCCACTGCTTCCGAAGGCAGTTTCATCACCACATCATGATGCTCCGATTGATGCTGAAGGATGGATCCCATAAATGGCAAATATTTATAATCAACCAGGTCATCCTCACTTTTTATGCGCGTATCGAAATAATCCATCACCAATATTAACAAACTAGGTAACAGCAGACTTAAAAATACGGCCAGGCCATAATTGATGGTAGTATTGGGATACACTCTGGTAACGACTTGCGCCGGCTCCACAATCTCATGCTCAGGCAGGTTAGATGCCTTGGCAATCTGTGCTTCGGCCCTACGCTGCAGTAAGAAAGTGTAGATGGCATCGTTAAGCTTAAATTTACGCTGAAAACCCACCAACTGACGCTCTGTTTCGGGCAGCGCTTCCAGATTACTCTTGAGCTGTCCGATCTTACTATCTAAATTGGATAACGCACGCTCCAGGGTACCTATGGAAAACTGAATATTTTCAGATATAGGGTTCTTGAGACTTTCGATCTGCACCTCCAGGTTCCTCAGGTATGGGCTTTTCTGTTGCTTCTTACCAATCAACTCATTGCGCTGATTTACCAGAATAATCAGATTCCGTATCAACTCATTGAGCGTTTGATCAGTAATGCCCATGGAAGAGGGCACAACGAGGTCGGCCAGGTTATCGTTATCCTGAAAAAACTCATTGAGGTAATTGTAATACTGAAGCTGCCGGTCGATATTGGATCGTTCCAGCTCAATCTGATGCAACTGCTCGAAGATGCGCCCCGCCTTACTGGAGATATCAATCACCTGATTGCCTGCCCTAAAGCTCTCCAGCTGCTTCTCAGCCACATTCAGTGAGTCGGAAATCTCATCCAGCTGTGCATTGATATAGGCAATGGTATTCAGGGCGAAATGATTTTTACGCTCCAGATTTTTTTCAAGGTATAAATCGGTCAGCGCACTGATAAAATCCAGACCTTTCTGCCGGTAATTGGTCTCCAGACTCAGCCGTATCACGCTCACTTCTGGATTTTCAGGCACTACAGTAAGGCTAGCTTGTAACTCACGCACCAGCTTCTCCTTATCACGAAATACAAAGTAATATTCCTGATCTATAAACTCTTCCACGCGATGCGGCTCCTTCAGGTACACCTGAAACTTAAAGGCTTTATCCTCCACCCGATCTGATTGAAAGCAGGTTTTCTCAAGTATCACAGGGTCTTCACTCATACGGCTCCGGCCACTGAGATAATTCACAAGCTTGTGTTCATCGGACTGTGCACTAATGCTCAGCCTGCCATCGGCATGAAAGCGCAAAGCAAATGGTACATCAACCAGCTGCACATGACTGGAATCGTAAAGCACCACAAAAGGCGCATCCTTGTACAGCTCCTTATCCATCCAGGCATCGTCACGGTAATATTCTATCTCAAAATTCAGCTTATCAATGGCTTCGCGCACCAAAGGACTCGACCTGAGTACCAGCATCTCATTCTGAAAATGACGCGACTGATCGAAGAGCTGGAAACTTTGCAAAAACTCCATGGCCTTCTGTCCCTTCACACTGCCCTCTTCTTTTATGTATATGCTGGAAGATACCTCATAAACGGGCGCAATCATTTTACCGGCAAAAAAAGCTGCCAGCAGACAAAGCAAAAGGGCAATCAGATAATAATGGGCCTTCTTACGCAATAGCGTAAGTACTTTCTTAAAATCAATATATTGATCGGTATGCTCTTTCATAAAGATAGGTTTAATTCGCGTCAAATTGTACAAAGCAGCGAAGGCGCTGCCATGTGCCGTCATTATCAATCACACATCAACATTCCTAATTGATATAATTGGCCACAAGGATAAAAGTGGTAATGCCCGATAGTATAAGGGCCCATGGAAAAGTTTGCATACCCCAATGGCGGCGCTTAAGCGGCTCAACATAAACGATATCGTTGGGTTGCAGATAATAGCGGCTATCGGCCAGCAGATCTACGCGGGTAAGATCAATCCGCTGCTTTGTCACTTCGTTGTTATGCTCCCGTATAAGCACTACATATTCACGATTGCCGTACTCAGTTATATCGCCGGCCATGCCCAAAGCCTGTAACACATTAATATGCTCACTGGCGTAGAAATAACGCCCGGGCTGCTCAACATTGCCCAGCACCGTAATATTCTTATTCACAAAAGATACCTTAACGCTTGGTGTATTCAGATACAGCTCCAGTTCGGCTCTTATCTTCTCGGCTGCAGCATCGGCCGTTAAGCTCAGTACATTAAAAAGACCAATAATGGGCAAGTTAATATTACCCTGCTCATCCACAGAATACGACACCATGGCCATGTCAGCCTCGGAGCGCCCACCTCCATAACGGTTGGCATCATTACTCATAAAGTTAAGCTGGCCGTTATCAAAACTAGATACTTGAATATAGAGTTGATCGAAAGCCTTGATAATCTGCTTTC
Organism: uncultured Carboxylicivirga sp.; assembly: GCA_947491945.1. Lineage (GTDB taxonomy): Bacteria > Bacteroidota > Bacteroidia > Bacteroidales > Marinilabiliaceae > Carboxylicivirga > Carboxylicivirga longa. The sequence continues at coordinate 357,633 of CANLLN010000002.1, forward strand.
CTTTTTCATTGCGGAAAGTAAGCTCCTGACTTGCTGCCATCTCTTCCTGAAGATAAACCACTTTTTTCTGTGGCACACAGGCTGCCATGTGAACAAGTATCAACAGGGCGACAATTTTTTGTAGGTTGGTGAGGTTATCGGTCATTATTTCAGTCATTTGGTACGGGTAAAAATAACATTTGCCGGCACAAAGCCTGCTCTTTTTTTACGAACGACTGATTTTGCCGTATTAAAGTTTACAATGGCTTGATTTTACTTCACCGCTTTTCTCTACTTTTAGCCAACCAATTAAAAACCTGCCCAATGCGAACACAAAAAAAACACTTTGACAGTTTCCATTTCCTGCTAAGCTTATTGAGCTTTAACCTTTTGTTAATCGTCATTGCCCTGCTGTGGGGCTATGGTAAAAATGAGCTAGCCATGAAATTTGAAGAATACGGATTTATTACCACTTTCTCATTCATTCAACTTTTTATAACCGGGCTCATTAGCTTTTTTACCTACCTGAAGCGTAAAAAACTAATATGGATATTGGTTGCTTTGGGCTTTGTCTTTTTATCCCTCGATGAAAAATTCCTGATTCATGAGCAGCTGGATACAATGCTACACGAGCTGTTTAACATGAAGGAGACAGCACTGAGCGATCGCATCGATGACTTTTTGATATTGGGTTACGGCCTTATCGGTCTGGTGTTTCTCATCCGTTTTAGAACTGAGTTTCTAAGACACAAAACAGGAGTTGCCATGCTTTCGCTTGGTTTTGGCGTGATGGTTCTATCGGTAATTTTTGATACCCTGGGCAATAGCAACACATGGGATGACATTTTCAGTGGTCGGATTCCCTCTGCAGCGCTGCACCAGCTGGGAATTGTCGTTGAGGAAAGCCTGAAAATTACTGCTGAAGCCTTTCTGCTCTCGGGTTTCTATGCCTACTTGTGCTATTATAGAAAATAATCATTATATAATGGAATATTAATATTAATCAATAGGAGGGGTGTGTTTATTCAACCAGCCCTGGGTTTGGGGCTTAGAGATGGATAGTTGCCACAAAGTTGTCGCAAAAGCGTTTGAAATAACATTCCAACTTTCAGTTAGCCCATTGATAATCCCATTCCACCGCCTGTGGCGCCGTAGTTCCCCTTACTCTTAAACGCAAAGGGAAGAAGTGTTGGGCTCATGATAACACTTCGTAAGGTCAAAGAAAATATTAATGTCTCTTGAGACAGCCTCATGATTATTCACATTCCAACTCTCCGAGCTTAATATGACACAAACGAACATGTGCCGGACACACACTTTGTGGTTTCGCTCATTTACTGAATGACGCGGTAAGCAGGTTTACATTTCCCTCTTCGAATTTGACGCAGAAATATTTGTAGTAGAAAGCGCTTAAATCGACCAAGACGATCGATAAAGAGGCATCCCTCCAGATGGTCGTATTCGTGCTGAATAACCCTGGCGGCAAAACCTGCATAAACCTCTTCATGCGCTACAAACTGCTCATCATAATAATGAATTCGCACCTTATCGCTCCTTTTTACTTTTCGACTGATGCCCGGCAAACTAAGGCAACCTTCTGTCATCCACACCCTTCGCGAAGGTAAAACCTCCAGCTGCGGATTGATAAATACCTTTTTAAAACCTTTCAACTCAGGATGCTCATCTTTATACACATCCAAATCCACCACAAAAAGCTGTAAGGAGTGTCCAACTTGTGGAGCGGCTAAGCCTATTCCATCGGTTCGGTACAGGGTGGCCCATAGGTCCTTTATTAATTGTGAAATCTGCTGATCATCGGGCAACACAGGTGCCGCCTTTTTACACAGCACCGGGTTTCCATAGAGGGCTACAGGTAAAATCATCGTTGTTGCTCCAGATAGGTTTGTAAAATAATGGTGGCACTCACCTTATCAATCATGCCCTTATCCTGGCGCGCCTTCTTTTTCAGTCCGCCATCAATCATAGCCTGAAATGCTATCTTAGAGGTAAAGCGTTCATCTACCCACTCGATGGGTAAGTCCGGGAAGTTCTTTTTCAAACGATTTACAAAAGGCTCGATGTATTTCATCGATTCGGAGACGGCGCCGCTGGTTTGCGTAGGATAACCCATTACAATGCGCTCCACCTCTTCCTCTTTCATGTAGTTAACCAAAAAGTCATATAATTCGTGCGAGGCCACTGTGGTTAAACCATTGGCGATGATCTGCATCGGATCGGTCACTGCCACCCCGCTCTTCTTTCGCCCGTAATCAATTGCTAAAATTCTGCCCATGTTAATGATTTGCTGCAAAGATAATGCATTGTATTCACACCGATGCTAAAAATATAAAAGGTCGCCCCATTGAGCGACCTTTTATTTCCAATATTCAATTATGTCATCATCGCAAGCTGGCCTGCGCGGCTGCCAAACGGGCTATGGGCACCCGGAAAGGTGAACAGCTCACATAGTTCATGCCCTGCTTCACACAGAATTCTACTGATGAGGGCTCACCACCATGCTCACCGCAGATTCCCACCTTAAGGATAGGGTTCACTTTACGACCCTTTTCAATACCTGTTTGCACCAGCTGACCCACACCTTCCTGATCCAGCACCTGGAAGGGATCATTCTTCAGAATGCCTTGCTTCAGGTAAACGGGTAGGAACTTACCGGCATCGTCGCGCGAGTAACCAAAAGTCATCTGCGTAAGGTCATTAGTACCAAAGGAGAAGAACTCGGCTACCTCGGCAATCTCATCGGCGGTGAGTGCAGCGCGGGGTATCTCAATCATCGTACCTACCAGATACTCCACCTTATCACCCTTTTCACGGAAAACAGCATCAGCCACTTCACGCACAATCTTTTCCTGCATCTTTAATTCTTTCACCGTACCTACCAGCGGTATCATAATCTCGGGGAAAGTGGGTTTGCCTTCGGCTTTCAACTCCATGGCCGCCTCCAAGATAGCACGTGCCTGCATTTCTGTAATCTCAGGATAAGTATTACCTAAGCGACAGCCACGATGCCCCAGCATGGGGTTAAACTCATGCAGGTCTTCCACTTTTTTCTGAATTACCTCAATGGAAACACCCATTTCTTTGGCCATGGCCTGCTGATTATCGGTCTCCTGCGGCACAAACTCATGCAGCGGTGGATCCAGCAGACGTATAGTCACCGGCAGGCCTATCATGGTATTCAGAACGTTCTTAAAATCCTGACGCTGTATGGGTAATAGCTTATCTAGTGCCTTACGACGTCCAGTCTCATCATCCGACAGAATCATCTCACGCATGCGCACCAGTCGCTCGCCTTCAAAAAACATGTGCTCCGTACGACAAAGGCCAATTCCCTGAGCGCCAAATTCACGTGCCACCTTGGCATCGCGCTCTGTTTCTGCATTGGTACGCACATTGATCTTCCTGAATTTATCGGCCAGTTCCATGATGGCAGCAAAATCGCCGCTCAACTCCGGATCTTTGGTGGCAATTTTTCCTTCGTACACATCACCGGTTGATCCGTTCAGCGAAATCCAGTCACCTTCTTTAAAGATTTTACCACCCGCCGTTAAAGTACGTGCTTTGGCATCGATCTTACATTCGCCGGCACCCGACACGCAACATTTACCCATACCGCGCGCTACTACGGCAGCGTGGGAGGTCATTCCACCACGGGCTGTTAATATTCCCTGAGCAATATCCATCCCTTCCAGATCCTCAGGTGATGTTTCGATACGTGCCAATATGGTCACGGGAAATTTGTTGGCCTCATCGGCATGGAACACCAGCTGACCTGTAGCTGCGCCGGGCGATGCCGGTAATCCGGTGGCCAGTACATTAGCTTTCACCATGGCATCCATGTCAAACACAGGGTGCAACAACTCATCGAGCTTATTAGGCTCCTGACGCAGAATGGCTGTTTTTTCATTAATCATGCCTTCGCGTAACATATCCATGGCTATTTTTACCATGGCGGCTGCCGTACGCTTTCCGCTTCGTGTTTGCAGCATCCACAACTTACCATCCTGAATGGTAAACTCCAGATCCTGCATATCTTTAAAGTAACTCTCTAGCTTCTCCTGCATTTCAAACAACTCCGCATAAGCCTTAGGCATCGCCTCTTCCAGTGAGGGATAATTCGCCACCCGCTCTTCTTCAGAAACCTTGGCTAGTTGAGCCCAACGGATCGATCCTTCCTTGGTGATTTGCTGCGGTGTGCGAACACCAGCCACAACATCCTCACCCTGAGCATCAATCAGGTATTCACCATTAAACACGTTTTCACCAGTTGCAGCATCACGTGTAAAAGCCACTCCTGTTCCGGAATTTTCACCCATATTACCAAATACCATGGCCTGCACATTAACCGCAGTACCCCATTCGGCAGGTATCTGATTAATCTGACGATAATAGATTGCCCGCGGGTTCATCCAGCTATCAAATACGGCTGCTACTGCACCCCACAATTGCTCCCAGGGATCCACAGGAAAATCATGGCCTGTAACTTTTTTAACAGCCGCCTTAAATTTAACCACCAAGTCCTTCAGGTCATTCACATCCAGGTCTGTATCATTATCAACGCCTTTGGCCTCCTTCATATCCTCCATTATCGCCTCAAACGGATCAATATCTTCTTTGGACTCAGGCTTCATGCCTAGCACTACATCGCCGTACATCTGCACAAAACGACGGTACGAATCCCAGGCAAAACGCTCATTACCCGATTTTTTGGCGAGGGTTAATACAGCTTCATCATTCATCCCCAAGTTAAGAACCGTATCCATCATTCCCGGCATGGACACGCGGGCACCAGAGCGCACAGACACCAACAGTGGATTCTCTTTAGAACCAAATTCCATGCCCATGGTCTGTTCCACTTTTTTCATTGCCTCCTTAACTTCACTGCGCAACAGACCCACAATCTTATCGCGACCCATTTCATTATATTCAATACAAGTATCTGTGGTAATTGTAAAGCCGGCAGGCACAGGCACACCAATCAGATTCATCTCCGCCAGATTGGCACCTTTACCACCAAGTAGATTTTTCATATCAGCTTTTCCTTCTGCTTTGCCATTGCCAAAGGTGTAAACGCGTTTGTTGCTCATAGATAGATTTTTAAAGTTTTATTGAAAATTGTTAACTGTCGAGTATTTTAAAAGAGTTTGTTAAAAAAAGCAAAAACAACTCAAATAAACAAAATAATTTGGCAAAGAAATTATTTTTACATGGCAAATAGCAAAACTGCTTACTCGGGCATAATTACCGCCGATACAACAAAAAACCGCATCCTTATTACGTAACATAAGAATGCAGTTTGTAGTGAATATATTTTAAATTTTAATTGACAGGGTATTTTTTCAGAAAGGCTTTTGCTTTCATCAGAAAATCGACATACTGAGCCCGACGGTAGGCATGCGGATCATCAACATTCTTTTTACACAGCTTCCCTTTAAAGTCGTCTATCTTATCATAGCCCTTCTCTTTCATCCACTCCTGAAGCTCATCAAGCATGCGGGTTATCTGTATTACACCATTTTTATAGATAGTACTCACTACCTGCACGGCATCAGCGCCGGCCAGCAGCATGGTAATCATATCTTCACCATCGTGAATACCTGTATTGCTGCAAATATTTCCGTTAAGATTACAGGATAACATACCGGCAAAGCGCAAAGGCAACCGATTATCGCCCTTTTGACTCAGATTATAAGGCATTTTCAGTTTTTCCTCCTTGATGTCAATATCCGGCTGGAAAAGTCGGTTGAAAAGCACAAAGGCTTCGGCACCGTTGCGATCCATACGATATACCACATTCATCATATTGGTGTAAAACGGACTGAGTTTCACGCTTATCGGAATATTCACTGCGTCTCTCACCTTTTTCAGAACCTCTATTTGCTGATTTTCAATGTCCGCAGGGGTCTTTTCCACATCCGATATGGCAGCGTAAAAATTCAATTCAAGTCCATCAATACCGGTGTCTTCCAGATGTTTGGCATATTCCACCCAGCTAACATCGTAGGTACAATTCAAACTGGCAAATACCGGAATAGAAACGCTCTCCTTTAACTTTTTCAGCGCCATAAGGTGAGCTTTGGGACCAGAATGTTCAATATTGGGAAACAGGGTGGTCATTTCGGCATGGATGTCGTCAAACTCATGAAGCTCCTCTTCCAATTCTGCAGCCTCCAAGTGCAGTTGTTCTTCAAACAGCGATTTATAAACAATCGCAGCAGCACCTGCATCTTCTAGTTTCTTGGCCATTTTAAGGTCTAAAACCAGGTTGCTGGCACCAATAATAATGGGATTTTTCAGTTCAATCCCCATGTAAGTGGTTTTTAAATCCATGTTAAAAGTACTATTAAAGGGTTACATAACTACTTATCTTTCAATTAACACAGTTTAATGTACAGCCTTTAATTGGTAAAATCAATGTTAATTTTACCGCACAGAAGAAATGGGAGATAAAAAAAGTCGCCCTGCACGAGGCAAGGCGACTTAGTTTATATCAGATATGAACAATTATTATTCAATCACTTCATACTCCATGTCGTTCAGACGCTTGTATGAGCTATAGCGCCACTTGGCATTCTTCTCTGATTCGCTAAAGAGCACCTTCGCCTCTTCGGGGAATGACTTGGCCAATGCTGTATATCGCACCTCATTCATCAGGAAGCTTTGGAACTTATCCCATTGTGGAGGCTTAGAGTCCAGGGTAAACGGATTCTTACCCTCTTCTTCCAACATTGGGTTATAGCGGAACAGATGCCAGTAACCACACTCAACGGCAGCCTTACCTTCGGCCTGTGTTTTACCCATACCGGTTTTCAAACCGTGAGCAATACATGGCGAATAAGCGATAATAAGCGATGGACCCGGATAGGCCTCAGCCTCTTTAAGCGCCTTGAAGTATTGCGCCTGATTGGCACCAATAGCTACCTGAGCCACATAAACATAACCGTAAGTAGTAGCCATCAAGCCAAGGTCTTTCTTACGAATGCGCTTACCGGAAGCAGCAAACTTAGCCACAGCACCCACCGGTGTTGACTTGGATGACTGACCACCGGTGTTAGAGTAAACCTCGGTATCCATTACCAGAATATTTACATCTTCGCCGGAAGCAATCACATGATCCAATCCTCCGTAACCGATATCGTAAGCCCAACCGTCACCACCGAAGATCCAGATTGACTTCTTAGACAGGTAATCCTTCAGTGCCAATATTTCTTTGGCCACAGGATGCGACTCATTGGCCAGAGCAGCTACTACCGCCTTAGATGCAGCAACATTTTCGTTACCATTATCTTTGGTTGCGAACCACTTCTCAAAGGCTGCCTTAGTCTCAGCATTTACCTCTGCCATTGACTCATTCATCTTACGCTCGATGCGCTCGCGTAACTTATTAACACCAGTAGCCATACCCAGACCATACTCGGCGTTGTCTTCAAACAATGAGTTTGCCCAGGCCGGACCTTTACCCTCTTTATTAGTACAGTAAGGTGTGGCGGGAGCCGAACCTCCATAAATAGATGAACAACCCGTAGCGTTAGCCACCATCATACGATCGCCAAACAATTGAGTAATCAGCTTAATATAAGGTGTTTCACCACAACCGGCACAAGCTCCTGAGAACTCAAACAAAGGCTGGGCGAACTGGGAAGCTTTCACATTCATGTCTTTAGGCATGATATGGTCTTTGATCGACACTTCTTCCACCATATAGTCCCAACGTGCTACTTCTGCTTTTTGGGTCTCAAGCGGCTTCATTTCCAACGCTTTGTTCTTGGCTGGACAAACATCGGCACAGTTACCACAACCTGTACAGTCTAAGGCACTTACCTGAATGCGATATTGCAGGCCGTCGAATCCTTTACCGTTGGCTTTCTTAGTAGCAGTTCCTTCAGGGGCACCTGCCAACTCTTTTTCATCGAGCAAATAAGGACGAATGGCAGCATGCGGACATACATAGGCACACTGGTTACACTGGATACAGTTATCCACATTCCACTCAGGAATATCAACCGCTACACCGCGCTTCTCAAAGGCTGTTGTTCCGGCAGGCAAAGTACCGTCTTCGCGACCTTTAAAAATACTCACCGGCAGGTCGTCACCTTTTTGTGCATTCACAGGGAACACAAAGTCTTTAATAAACTGAGGCGCCTTTTCGTTGGTTGGGAATACCACCTCAGCGGCTTCATTGGCCCATGATGCAGGAATGGTAATCTCATTCACAGCGCCTCCTTTGTCAACAGCCTGATAGTTCATGTTAACAATGGTCTCGCCTTTTTTGCCAAAGGTTTTTACAATGGCTTTCTTCATCTGTTCAACCGCCAGATCGTAAGGTATTACGTTAGCAATTTTAAAGAAGGCCGACTGCATAATGGTATTGGTGCGGTTACCCAGACCAATCTCCTTGGCAATATGGGTTGCATCAATGGTATAGAATTTAATTTTATGATCTGCAATATAGCGCTTCACGAAAGCAGGAAGGTTACTTTCCAGCTCTGCCTCGCTCCACGAGCAGTTGAGCAGGAAGGTACCGCCATCTTTAAGACCTTTGAGCATGTCGTACATGTTCAAATAGGCCGGTACGTGACATGCCACCAGGTCAGGTGTATTAACCAGATATGGCGAGCGAATAGGTGTATCACCAAAGCGCAGGTGAGAAATGGTAATACCCCCTGATTTCTTTGAATCGTAGGCAAAATAAGCCTGCGCATATTTATCGGTGTTATCACCAATAATTTTGATAGAGTTCTTGTTGGCACCAACAGTACCATCCGAACCTAAACCATAGAATTTACCTTCGAAAGTACCTTCATCACCTAATGAGAACTCAGGTAGCAAAGGCAGTGATGTATGCGTTACATCATCCACAATACCCACAGTAAACTGGTTCTTAGGCTCGTCTTTCTTTAAGTTTTCAAAAACGCTAAGCATCATGGCCGGCGTAGTATCTTTCGATGACAAACCATAGCGACCCCCCACAATAACAGGAGCATTTTCCTTACCATAGAACAAGTCGCGAATATCAAGATACAAAGGATCACCATTAGCACCGGGCTCTTTGGTACGATCCAGTACAGCAATTTTCTTGGCTGTTTTTGGGAAGGCCTCCATAAAATACTTGGCAGAGAAAGGACGATACAGGTGAACTGCAATCAATCCTACTTTTTCGCCTTTGGCTGTCAGGTCGTCAATTACCTCTTTAATAGTATCGGTAATAGAACCCATGGCCACAATAATGTTTTCAGCATCCTCAGCACCGTAGTAATCGAAAGGACGGTACTTACGGCCGGTAATCTTGCTCAGCTCATCCATGTATTCAGCCACCATATCAGGCACTGCATCATAGAATGGGTTGGCCGCCTCACGAGCCTGGAAGTAGATATCAGGGTTTTGAGCGGTACCGCGTGTAACAGGGTGCTCAGGGCTTAGTGCATTATTGCGGAAAGCCTGAAGTGCTTCCTGATCTACCAAGTGAGCCAGGTCTTCATTTTCAAGGGCTTCAATCTTCTGAATCTCGTGCGAAGTACGGAAACCATCAAAGAAATGCAAGAAAGGTACACGTGACTTAATCGAAACAAGGTGAGCCACCGCTGAAAGGTCCATCACTTCTTGTACCGAACCTGTTGCCAGCATGGCAAAACCTGTCTGACGTGTGGCCATCACATCGGAATGATCGCCGAAGATAGACAAGGCCTGCGCAGCCAAACTACGAGCACTTACGTGGAAGACACCGGGTAAAAGCTCACCCGAAATTTTGTACATATTAGGAATCATCAGTAATAATCCCTGGGAGGCAGTAAAGGTCGACGTTAATGCACCCGCCTGTAATGAACCATGAACAGCACCTGCTGCTCCGGCCTCCGACTGCATCTCCTCAACTTTTACGGTTTCACCGAAGATATTTTTTTTTCCGGCTGCAGCCCATTCATCCACATTTTCCGCCATGTTCGACGATGGCGTAATAGGATAGATAGCCGCCACTTCGCTGAACATATACGCGATATGTGCAGCGGCATGGTTACCATCACATGTAATAAACTTTTTTTCTTTAGCCATTTTATATACTCCTAATAATTAATTGGTTATTATTCTAGTAGATTAAAAGACTGATAGAAGCTGAAACTATCTGACCATCGTCCGATAACGGTTTCAATACCTGCGATCCATCTGTCATCCTAATCATATCTTATCCTATATATTAATTCTAAAAGTCAATCAGTTGTTTATCAATACAGAAAACCAAAGAGCCACAAGGGTATGCGTTTATCATCGCCCACCTCCAGCATCTGATGGGCTAAAAACTCTTTCTCGCCCGGGGTATGCTTCATCATGGAATCATCACCCACATGAAAATGCCACTCATTATCCACCTTAAAATCCCCTACTTTAGATACATTGACCTGATGCCGGTAACTCAACTGATTCAGAAAAAAGGTGCGATTCATGTTTAACTGATTGACAGCACCATGCGTCATTGAGTAATAAACATTAGGGTTGTGAACGTATATCTTCGAGGGCTTTTTCGATGACTCACTATCTTCATACAGGAGATTGATCAACCGACCATTTTTCAGATAATTCAAATAATTCATCACAGTGGCTCTCGACGTTTCGATCACCTGACTCAGGCGACTCACGTTAGGTTGAAGGGGTGCCGTTTTGGCAATGGCGTAAAGTAATTTACGCAATTTAGGCAAATACTTCAATTCAATCTGTTCCAGGTATGAAATATCGATCTCCAGTATCAGGTTAATATTCTTCACCACGTTCTCGGCATAGTTGTGCTTTTCCAGAAAAAAGGGATAATAGCCATGCTCCAGGTAATCGTTAAAGTAAGCTAGAGGGCGCACCTTCGAACTTATCTCTGCACTTATCTCGCGATGATTGGTCAGAATGTCGTCCAGCGAGCAGATGGGAAATTTATTTTTCGTCACCTCATTCAAGTTCTCCCGGAAAGAAAAGCCATCAAGACGATAAACAGCGACACATCCATTCAAGTCGTTATTCTGATCTAAAAGCCGCATGACCGCCGAGCCACTGAATACAATCTTTAAATCCTTAAAATTATCGTAGCAATAACGCAATTCTTGAGACCAACCCGGATATTTATAAACCTGATCGAGTATTAGTGTTTTACCACCCTTCTTTCGAAACTCATCGGCAAATGAAATAATGCTGCGCTCGGTAAAGTAAAGGTTGTTTAAATTTACATACAGGCAACTTTTATGCATACCAAAACGCGACTTGGCGTAATCCAGCAAAAAAGTTGTCTTACCCACACCCCTGGAACCTTTAATACCAATGAGCCGCTGATTCCAATCAATTTCATTCATTAATTCGCGGCGCACAGGCGTGCCAAGATGCTCTATAAGATATCGATGAGTTTCAAAAAATGATTGCATTTCTAATAATTATACTTGCAAATCTAAACTCTTATCGGAATAAATTGCAAACTCTACATTACAATTTTCAGAAACCCGTGCTATTTATAATTAATAAAAATAACCACAACAACACTTTCATTTTCAATGCTAAATTGAAGAAATATTTCCATATTGAAAGTGGAAATTGTTCGTTATTAATCCGCTGCGGATATTTTTTATTCAATTAATTTGCTTTTTAGCACTCAAAAAATTATCTAAAACGAGTTGTTCAGTTAACGCCTCACTCCTTATTCTCATCTTTAGAAAGCATAATGGAAAAAAAAAGATAGAAATAGAAAAGCTTGAAAATGGTTTGGCCATAAAACTGGATTTTTTCCATCTTTTTAAACAAATGAACCCATTCAATCCAACCATCATGCATTAGTTTTACCACATAAAACACAGCAAACATGAAACTATTTTTTTACGGACTACTATTATCCATCCTTGGAGGACTCTACTCGTGCGCACCACAAGCCACCAAGGAGTCGCATACAAGCATTACCATTGATAGCGGCTGGCAATTTAGCGAAGTTGATAAAAACGAATGGCGCAACGCCAGTGTGCCGGGTTGCGTACATACCGATCTGCTCAGTCACGACCTGATTGAAGATCCCTTTTACCGCTTAAATGAACACGACCTGCAATGGATCGACAAGAAAGACTGGGAGTATAAAACCACATTTACCCTGGATCAATCAACTCTCGACAAAGATCAGATAGAGCTTCATTTTGCAGGCCTGGATACCTATGCCGACGTTTACCTTAATGGCGAACTGATATTGAAGGCCGACAATATGTTCAGAGGCTGGACCAAAACCGTTAAACAGCTACTGAAGGTGGGTGATAACAACCTTCGTATACTCTTTCACTCACCCATCAAGATGGGACTCGAAATATACGATAACTACCCCTACGTGGTGCAGTCATCTGCCAACGACCTGGCAAAAATTGGCAAAGTGCCGGGCGAGAAATGGGTAAGCCCACATGTACGCAAGGCACCCTACCACTTTGGCTGGGACTGGGGACCGCGCCTGGTAACGTCGGGAATATGGGAACCCATTACGCTGAAAGCCTGGAATACTGCACAAATTACCTCCATCCATACCCAACAAAAAACCTTAAATGATGAGCAGGCAAAGCTGAGCGCAGTATTTGAAATTGAAGCCCTGAATGAAGAAACAGCGTCTTTAACAGTGCGTATAGATGGCGAAACCCTTGCCAATGAAGAAGTGCAGCTGAAAAAGGGTCGTCACACTTACCCGGTGGATTTTCAAATTGATCAGCCGAAACGTTGGTGGACAAATGGACTGGGCGAAGCGCACCTCTACACTTTAAAAGGAGAACTAAAAACAAAGGCCGGCACCGAGACCTTTGGACACCAGTTGGGGCTCAGGACTATTGAACTGGTGCGCGAAGACGATGAAGTAGGACGCTCTTTCTACTTTAAACTGAACGGACAGCCTGTATTTATGAAAGGTGCTAACTACATCCCCAACGATGTGTTTCTGGATCGTGTGACACCCGAGAAATATGAGCACATTATAAAATCGGCGGTGGACTGTAATTTTAATATGCTGCGCGTATGGGGTGGTGGCATCTACGAAAAAGAAATTTTCTACGACCTGTGCGATCAATATGGCATCCTGGTATGGCAAGACTTTATGTTTGCCTGCAATATGTATCCGGGCGATGACGCCTTTCTTGAAAGTGTGAAGCACGAGGCTGAATACAATGTACGACGGCTACGTAACCACCCCAGCATTGCCCTGTGGTGTGGTAATAACGAAATACTGGCAGCCTGGTTTGGCTGGGGTTGGAAAGAGGATAACGAGAAGAAGCAACCCGAAGGCGCCAAAGCCATGTGGCAGGCCTATAAAGACATCTTTTTAGACATACTGCCCAAGGCCGTGGCGGCGCACGATCCGGCCAAACAATACTGGGCATCGAGCCCGCAGGCGGGCGATACTATTCGCACCAATAAGATCGATGGCGACGAGCACGACTGGCGTATCTGGTTCCAGGATGTACCTTTTATCACCTATCATGATGGGGCAGCACGTTTTGTGAGTGAATATGGATTTCAGTCCTTCCCTGAGCTGAAAACCGTGAAAAAATATACCACACCGGAAGATTACAACATCAACTCCGAAGTGATGAAGTCGCACCAGCGATCTTTTATTGGCAATGGCGCCATCAAGCGTTATATGGATAACTACTATCGTAATCCAAAGGATTTTGAATCTTTCTTGTATGTGGGTCTATTGCTGCAAGCCGAAGGTATAAGAACCGGCATTGAGGGACACCGCATTAATATGCCCACTACCATGGGAAGTCTTTACTGGCAGCTGAATGATGTGTGGCCGGCAGCATCGTGGTCAAGCATCGACTATTACGGCAACTGGAAAGCCCTGCAATACTACACCCGCAAAGCTTTTGCTCCTCTCATCGCCGTGCCCGACACCAAAACAGACGATCTGCTGATTTACACAGTATCTGATCAGTTTGAGGATCAGAAAGGACAGTTGGAACTTGAGATACTGGATTTCAACGGTAAGCAGCTTTGGGCACACAGTTCAGAAATAAATATTAAAGCCAATACATCCAGCATAGCCTTTAAAAAATCACTTAAATCGGTACTGAAGGGCATTGACACCAAAAATGCTGTATTATCAACAAAATTAATGGTTGAAGGCGAAGCAGTTTATACAAGCACTTTCTACTTTAAAGCGGCCAAAGACCTGACGCTGCCAACACCCCAGCTGACAGCAGAAGTTGAGAAGATTGCCGAGGGATACAAAATTACCGTGAGCACCGACAAACTGGCCAAAAATGTATATTTAAGCTATGACGATGCAGAAGGCTGGTTCTCGGACAATTATTTCGATTTGCTGCCCGGACAATCACAGACCCTTGTATTTGAAACCAAGGCTAACATTAATAAGCTCAAGGAGAAACTACTGATACGCAGCCTTCAGGATACTTATTAAAACCTTAACAATGCCCTTGGGCAGAATATAAAAAAGCGGTTCTCATCCTGATGATGAGAACCGCTTTTTTATTCAGTTAACTGTGCTTAGGCTTCAATATACACTTCCAGTAACTTTGCCGTCCCTTCAGCACTTATCTCCACTTCATTGATGGCAGCCGGCAATAAAGTAGCCTCCATCTCTTTCAACTCAACATCAACACCATTGGCTTTGATAGTGCAAGCACCGCCTACGTTCATCAAAATAACGAAGGACTTCTTTTCACTGTAGTCCTTTTGTAAACCACCTTCTACCTGCAGCATATTAGTAGTAAAATACTGACAGGAAGCCACATTGACAGAGCTATTGACCACTGCCTGATAGTCCACCTTACCCGATGCATCATCGGAGAAGTCCATGGCATCCATCGCTAATTCGTGGTGCAGCTCACGCGGATTACCAAACTTATCACGACGATCGAAATCATAAATTCGGTAGGTAATGTCCGAGGTTTGTTGAATCTCAGCAATCAGATTACCACTACCAATGGAATGCACCTTACCGGCAGGAATAAAAAAGGCATCGCCCTCGGCGGTCGGGTGCTTGGCCATCAGCTCCATTAGTTTACCCGATGAATGATAGGTCTCAAATTCCCCGGCCGTCGTTTTTTTGCTAAAGCCCGAAATCAAACCGGCACCCTTTTCGGCATCCACCACATACCACATTTCAGTTTTACCGAATGAATCGTGCTTCACCTTTGCCAATTCATCATCGGGATGTACCTGAATAGACAGGTCGTCGTTGGCATCAATGTATTTGATCAACAGAGGAAAGTTAGTGCCAAACTGTTGATATACTTTCTCACCCAGTAGATCACCTTTGTAGGCCTCAATCAGTTCCAGCATGTTTTTCCCAGCCAGCTCACCATTGCTCACCACAGATAAATCATTCTTCAAGCCCGACACAGCAAAATTCTCACCGATCTTCACGTCTTCAGCCACTTCAACATTTAGTTTCTGAGGTATTTTTTTACCTCCCCATATCATCTCTTTCAGAATGGGTTGAAATTTTAATGGATACAACATTGTATATTCTCCTTTTGTATGGTTATTATTCTATTTTAGTTCTCCCGCTTACTGATCCAGTTGACTCAGTGCATAGGCATAGGCACCAATGGCAATCGCCTCGCTGGCATCAAGCTTACTGGTTGCAATGGCAATTTTCTGCTCCGGTGAATAATCCACCTTCTTATCAGTAAAAGGTACGGTAATTTGATGACTTTGGGTATGAAAAAATGCTTCCTTTTCATCGGCATTATCAAGGCAATAGACTTTTTGTACCAGGCGATCCTGACCATTATCAAACTGCCCTTTAATCACCTGCATCACAGCGGGCATGTACAGGCTACTGGCTCCGGTGAGGCCACCGCCAATTACTACAATACCGTCAAATAGGTTAATTAAATTGGCTACTGCATCGCCCAGATGGCGGCCAAAAATCGCAAAAGCCTCACGTGCCGCATCCTTATTACCTTCCTTATTACCCTCTGCAATATCAAACACATCTTTGGGCATTAGCGAAGCTGTGTTACCACTCAAACGGTTGTACTCGTTAATAATGGCACGGGTACTCACGCCTTCTTCGGCGTTGCGCTCAGGCGATACAGCATTACTGACATTCCAAACCTCGGCCACAATACTATTATCGCCAGCAATCAGCACATTGTCGTGCACCAGTCCGGCACCAAATCCGGTGCCTAGGGTTAAACCAATCAGATTCTTATAGCATTTTGTGCTACCCTGCTCCTTCAATGCGGTATTTATCTCAGGAAGGATGCCCCCCAAAGCCTCTCCATAAGCATAAAGATCCCCATCATTTTGTATGAAAACAGGAATACCAAAATGATGTGCTAACATTGGCCCCAAGGCTACACCCCCACGAAAAGCCGGAAGATTACCCAGGTCGCCAATGATACCATTGGGATAATCGGCAGGACCGGGAAAGGCAAAACTAATGGCCTCTGGCTGATGATCCAACTGTGCAACCACAGCTTCGAAGCCTTCGATCATATTTTTCAAACAGCGCTCCAGCTGATCGCCGTTGGCTGCTTTTTTAATGGGAGCCAGCAGGCTTTTCCCGCCACGCATGGCATTAAAAACAAAATTTGTACCGCCTGCATCCAGCGTCATAACGGTTCTCTTGTCGGAATAAATACTACTCATAGGTTCTTATTAAGGAATAATATTAAGATTTTATCTATCAATAATTTTGCTCGAATAACATCGGTTCACGGGTACTTTTCCATCTTCAATTTGCTTACATAGTAACTCTACACAGTCATGAGCAATCTCTCTGCCGGGTTGCAAAGCAGACACCACTCGCGGATACGCATAATCAAACAAATCAAGATTATCGAAGGTTGCAAAGTGAAGTTTATCAACGGCCAAAGGATAATATTTATTAACCGCCCACAAAGCATGGGCAGTCATCACATTATTTAAAAACAGAATACCATCGGGTGGATGCGGCAAGCTAAAAAAATGATGCATCGCCTTCAGAACACCTGCCTTTAACTCCTTCCCATCAAGCTCCTGCATTAGTGACGCATCCGCAGCCATACCATGCTTTTTCAAAGCTTCCTTATAACCCCTGACACGATCTTGTATAGTGGGCAAAAAAGCCGATAACTGCAACAGACCGATGTGTCTACAGCCCTTTTTTACAAGATTTTCGGTGAGCGCAAAAGCAGTCTCGGTATTATTAATTGTCAGGGCTGCGGGAGAACTATCCGTAAAAAGCCGATCGAAACACACCGTTGGAATCATAGCCGATTTATCGAGGGGCGCACAAGGTGCAATAATAACGCCATCGATCTGTCGCTTGGCAAAAGCATCCAGTATAGCTTCCTGCTTATCGGCCCTTTCATCTTTACTGGCCACCATCACCGAGTATCCACGCTGCTCTGCATAATACTCTACCAGCCGCGCAATCTTACCAAAGAAGGGATTAGAAATATCAGGCACAACAAAACCAAGTGTATAAGACCGCCCCATGCTCAGACTTCGCGCCAGATGGTTGGGTACATAATTTAGCTTTCGAGCCGTGTCCAATACCCGCCTCTGGGTTTCAGCACTGATATTCATCTCATTACCCCGTCCGTTTAGTACAAACGACACGGTGGTTTTTGACACACCCAAGTGCTCTGCAATGGTTTTAATCGATGGTTTCACACACTTTACTAAACCGGTTAAGTTGCAAATATACACAAGAAAGCCACTACGCGCAAACTTGGCCAACAAGGAAAGATAATCTGCTTAAAATACTACCTTAGCACAATAAAATCTTAAAGCTACCATGCAAAACAAAGTTCAAGTATCCCCCAAAAACAGCATAAAGATCGCAAGCATATTATTAATATGCCTGTCACTATTCCTCTCGCTAACGGGCTGCAAAAGCAATCAAAAACAAGAGATTAAGGTCATGCAGTTTAATATAT
Organism: uncultured Carboxylicivirga sp.; assembly: GCA_947491945.1. Classification (GTDB taxonomy): domain Bacteria; phylum Bacteroidota; class Bacteroidia; order Bacteroidales; family Marinilabiliaceae; genus Carboxylicivirga; species Carboxylicivirga longa. The sequence goes on from CANLLN010000002.1 coordinate 375,509, forward strand.
GGCAAGAGGGAACGGTAGTGGAAAAGGGTTATCCAGCCATACTCGATGAAGTAATACGCCTTGAGGCCGATGTGATTGCCTTAAGTGAAGTACGCAACTACAAGGGTGAAATACTGGCTGATCGCCTTGTGAATGACTTTAACAAACGCGGCTACACTTTCTATTCGCAAAAGAGTCAGGATAGTGGTATCTTATCTCGTTATCCTATCCTTTCACAGGAAGACCTGTATCCTGTGAAAAACGACCAGGGATCAGTAACCAAGGCCCTCATCGATATTAATGGCACAGTACTGGCATTTTACAGCGCCCACCTCGATTACCGCCACTGCGCTTTATATTTACCCCGTTCTTATGATGGCACCACTTGGAAAAAACTGGATAAACCGGTGACCGATACTGCGCTTATTGCGGCCTACAATAATCAATCTATGCGCGATGAAGCCATAAGAGCAATCATTGCCGATGCTAGTGAAGAAAGGGAAAAAGGTCGTTTGGTAATGCTGGGGGGTGACCTGAACGAACCCTCCCATCTGGATTGGGTGAGTGCTACCAAGGATCGCTATGATCATAACGGCGTTGTAATGCAGTGGCCCAATACCAAGACCCTTGAAAAGGCCGGATTCATTGATGCCTACCGGCAACAGTACCCCAATGTACTAACGCATCCCGGCTTTACTTATCCAGCTGATAACCCGCTTGTCGACATAAAAAAACTAGCCTGGAGCCCCGATGCCGATGACCGTGATCGAATAGATTATATTTTTTACCAAGCTGACAAACGCCTGAAGTTAAGAGATATTAGCATTGTGGGGCCACGCGGATCCATCGCACGCAACCGGCGGGTCACTGAAGATACACAGGATCCAATCATACTGCCGGACGGCACCTGGCCCACTGATCACAAAGCCATATTGGCAACTTTTATCCTCGCGAAGTAAAACTCATAAAAAAAGCTCACCATTTCCAGTGAGCTTTCATTTTTTATCTAATACTGATGAGCTGACTCCCAAACTCTTTACACCAATTCAACTTTATCATTTACCTACTCTTCCCAGGTAAGGTAAGCCGAAACCAACCAGTGGTTCAGTTTATCACCATCGATCTCTTGGGCCTCGGGAATGCTAAAAGTGAAGGTATGTTCACCGGCAGCCACATCAAGATCCACCACCACAGGCTGAACATCGGAACCGGGGCACCAGTTGGAGCGCGATAGATCGGACGATGCCAAACGCTCTTCAATAACCTTCTCCTTATACTTTCGCGCCTTGCTATCGATATAAGTAGCTGTATCCTTAATTAACCAAAGACCCGAACCCGGATTAAAGCGACGAAAAGCGGCACAGTCATCACGCCAGGGAATGAAGTTAATCACCTCTTCACCATCCACCTTCACAATATTTACCTTCTTCACAAATTCATCGCCACCGGAGTGACCACCATGTCCTGTGGTAATATAGTTCAATTTTACATTAGAAACACCGGCCGGCACAGTCGCCTTCATCACCAAGTCCTTACGACTAAACAAATCAACATGTTTTTGACCACGATAGTAAGGAATGGTATTCAACAAGGGCTGAACCCCTGTCTTGGGTTTAGCAGCGTAGAGATAGTCTGTTTCATCGAACTTCAACTCGGCCGATACAGTATACCCTTCTTTGGTCCAGGTATCAATCCACACCCCTACCCACACATCGCCTTCCAGCAATGATAAACGATCGGTGATATCCTGCTCCCACACCACTTTATCTTCCCAATGCGGAATATAAACTGGCTTACGCAAGTCCATCTTATCATTATAAAAACCTATACCAAAGGGTGTCATAAAACGCATCAGCTCAACCACGGGTTGATACTCACCGGCAGCAACCACACCGGGCAGTCCTTCATGCTCTTCCAGACCTTTGGGCAAGTCGCCACCCGCCTGAAGCGATACAAAATTTGGCATGGCACCCTCAGGTATCACAAAAAAGGAACCCGACTTATCCCAACGATCACCAGCTGAAGCCACCGTTACTTTGACCGAAGCAGCCACCTCGCGATCATAGCTTGGCAAACTAATCTTTTTCATTAAAATTCGACCATCCATAATCCGGTAAACCTTATCACTCTGATCCAGTTCTGCATCAAAAGCGCCCCCATCGAAATACAAATGCTCGTTATCAAACACTACCATGTGCTTATCGCCAATTGATGGCACCTCCTTTGGTCCGCAAGCAAACAGCAATACGGCCAGTAACAATAAAATCGTATTCTTCATGTGTTTATTATTTATTTATCAAACGCTAACTCATCCCTCCGCCAATATTACCCCATTCAATATACGGCGTTTCACTTTAATAATACAAGTTAAGCTTCACATCCCCACATCAGAATAGATTACATATGGGCACAAAAAGAAAGCCGCCTTAAAGCATTCTTTAAGACGACTTTCAACTTTTAACCAAACCTAACCCTAAACTATGAGAAAACTTACTCAATATCTTGTTGACACACTTGTGTCGAAATTTCTTTTTGATTTGTAAGAAGCGACGTCTAAATGTCGTTGTTTTCCCTTTTTCTTACACTGCAAATGTAAGCGCTTTTATCGCTAACACATAATAAGGAACGTTAAAAGAAGTTAAAGGCCATCTTAAGAAATTATTAAATCCGAAACCCCCAGCTAACAACAGACTCACAATCAATTCTTTTACAAAAACCACCATTAAAAATTATAACTAAAGTTAATATTAAAATTTTCTCGCAGCTGCACTTTGTCCGATTCGTTGGTAAAATAACGAAGATGCCCCAGTATTCGGGTTGATAAAAAACGATTGATCTTCATATCCAGAATCACCTCCCAGTCAATTTGCACACGGCGGTCCTTATCCTTATCCGGCTTTCCCAAATATTGGTAGAAGGCATCGAGGCGCGAAGATAACTTAAACTCACGGCTAATATTATGGCTGATATTATTCACCACAGAAATACCATTCACGATGTTTCCATTGCGCCCCTCCTGGATGCCGTAATCGGTTTCATCGAACTTACGGGTATTCGCAACCAGTGTTAAACGCGAGGTGATAGGGGATAATAGAAGGGTAAACTTTTTGTCGGGCTTATAATCCATACCGACGGCAAACGACATATAGGCCGGTGCCAGAAAACCGGATACCGGGTCTCCATCGGGCTTGTCATAGCCATAAAAGAACTGTGTTTTGAAATTATACAGAAAACTATAGTACCATTTCTGCGATGCCTTTAAACCATATTTTGTATTCAGCTCTATCAGGTCGGTATTAACTTTTCCTTTTTCGGTTTCGGTAGATACAATCCCCACCTTATGAATGATGTAATTATCCCATTCATGCTTATTTTTCTTATAGTTAGCAGTCAAACGCAGGTCACTACCAAGGCTCACATTACTCTCTCCTCCTTTTACCCAATTATCCACATAGCCTTGCGACAGCAATATATTCTCGGTTCCTTCAAAGGTCCAGGGACCGGTTTTTATGGATATCTTTTCTAGATTCGTCTGTGTTTCATAGGAATGATTATGTAGCAAGGTTCTAATACCTGCTTGTGCCGAACGACGTTCCAAAAAACCATCTTCGCCAAGTTTGGGAGCATCAGGAATTGAGTCCCACACGGCACCCATACTGCTCAGATGCGTAAACATAAAACGATCGTGAGCCTCAGCAATAAAATACCGCTTCGAAAACACATCAGCGTAGGATTTACTCAATTGCTGCCCTTGCATAAAATCCTGATATGCATTCAATGTTTCCTCAGCACTATTGCGCGGCACAAATTTTATCTCAGGATAGGACGGCACTCTAAATTTAGGAGCGAACCTGTAAGTTTTAACCTTCTTATCGACTAAAGGCGGGAAAAGATGAACCGCAAAAATACTTTCCCGGTCAACATGCTTAATAATGTAATCCTTAAGAAACATGGGCTTTAAAGTCGTCTTGGCCTCGTTAGTTTGATAACGATAGAAAGAAGAATACCAACCCACCGACAATGATTGCTCCTGCCGATCGGGCAAAACACTTGACACCTTCTGCTGCGCCAAGCCATTAGCCGGCATGCACATTGATAAAACGACGCAAAATAAAGTCAAACCCAAGCGCCCGAAAACTGATAATATTCTAATGATAATTGTATCGTTCATTTCAAAAACAAAAATAGCAGCATTATCCTAAACAGAAAAAGAAAAGCGCTTAAGAGATGACTTATCTCACTTTGGTCAATCTTATTTTTGTCAGGTGCTATAGTTTTTTACATTTGCAATAGTAACTCATGCTAAAATGGTAAATACAAACATACAATCCGTATTATCCACCCGGCTGTTTCTCAACATTAAAAACCGGGACGAATTTACCTTCTAATACCAACAACCGTTGGTAACACTTTCTACTGCACATTTTTGCATCAACTAATACAATGGCACAAAATACTATGCGATGGCTTGTTGGTACTCGGCATCGTAAATTATAAAATCCAAAAAATCTAAGATAATGGAACTTCCTTTTTCTGAATCATTTAAAATTAAGATGGTTGAACCCATCCGCAAAAGCACCCGCGAAGAACGTGCCGCATGGATTAAGGCAGCACGATACAACTTATTTAACCTGCGCAGCGATCAGGTATTTATTGACCTCCTTACGGACAGCGGTACCGGTGCCATGAGCGACCGTCAGTGGGCCGCTATGATGCTGGGCGATGAGAGCTATGCCGGAGCTTCATCCTATTACAACCTAAAAAATGCCATTAAGAACATCATTGGCTTTGATTACTTTCTACCCACCCACCAGGGAAGAGCTGCTGAAAATGTGCTTTTCTCAGCGCTTGTAAAAGAAGGCGATGTGGTACCGGGTAATACCCATTTCGATACTACCAAAGGCCATATCGAGTTTCGCAAGGCACAAGCCATTGACTGTACCATCGATGAGGCTTTCAACACCACCCTTGACCATCCCTTTAAAGGCAACCTAGATCTTAACAAGCTGGAAAATGTACTACAGAGTCACCCCCAGGAAAATATCCCTATGATTATTGTTACAGTCACCTGTAACTCATCAGGCGGGCAGCCTGTTTCCATGAAAAACATGCGAGAAGTATACAAGCTGGCTAAATCGTATGGCATTCGCGTATTGTTTGATTCGGCACGCTTCGCAGAGAACGCCTATTTCATAAAAATGCGCGAGGAAGGTTATGGGGATAAGAGCATTAAAGAAATTGTGAAAGAAATGTATAGTTATGCCGATGGCATGACCATGAGTAGTAAGAAAGATGCCATTGTGAACATGGGTGGTTTTATTGCGCTACGCGAAGAAAAATTGTTTAAAAAAGCCAGTCAGTTTAATATTATCTACGAAGGCTTTGTAACCTACGGAGGCATGTCGGGCCGCGATATGAACGCCCTGGCGCAAGGCTTGGATGAAGGCACGGAGTTTGATTACCTGGACACCCGGATCAAGCAGGTGGCCTACCTGGGCAATAAACTCAAAGAATTTGGCATACCGGTGCAGGAGCCCTTTGGCGGCCATGCCATTTTTGTTGACGCTAAACGCTTTTTACCGCATCTACCCAAGGAGGAATTTATTGCCCAAACACTGGCCGTTGAGCTATATAAGGAAGCCGGTATACGGGGTGTTGAGATTGGCACACTGCTGGCTGATCGCGATCCTTCAACCCGCGAAAACAGATACCCGGCACTGGAACTCTTGCGCCTGGCCATACCCCGCCGCGTTTACACCAATAATCATATGGATGTAATTGCCGTGGCTCTTAAAAATGTTTATGATCGACGATCTGAGATAAGCACGGGATATCGCATCGTGAACGAAGCGCCGCTAATGCGCCACTTCACCGTTGAGCTGACACCTGCCTTGAAGGAAACCGTTTAAATTGAGCAATAAGCCCCTTAAGAGAAGGTCGGTTCACCCATGAGCCGGCCTTTTTTGACGCTGTCGTTGCACACCCACTTCTTTTTTCTTTGCTTTGTATTCCACTAACAAAGATATAAACCAAAACCGATGACTGTTGGTTTTACTTGTCACAAAACACAAATAATTCAATGAGAGACCTGACCGTAGGCAACGAAGCGAAACTGATTTTTAAATTTGCATTACCTATGGTATTGGGCAATCTACTGCAACAGATGTATCATGTTGTAGACAGCATTATTGTAGGTAACTACCTGGGTACAGAAGCGCTGGCTGCCATTGGTGCCTCATCCCCCATCTTTTATGCCCTTATTGCCTTTGTTATTGGCATTGGCAGTGGTGCCACCATCATCATCAGCCAGTATTTTGGAGCTAAAAACCTGGAAAAGGTAAAACGTGCCATCGACACCAGTTACATCTTCTTGTTTGGCGCTTCTATCATCATCACCACCATCGGCATCGTTTTTAGCGATGATATATTTCGGCTATTACATGTTGAGGAAGAGGTAATACCATTAGCCACCGACTATTTCAATGTATTTATGATGGGTATGATTGCCTTCTTCGGCTTTAGCGGTACCTCATCCATACTGCGGGGCCTGGGCGACTCCATGACACCCCTCTATTTTATGGTGGTGGCCACGGTGGTGAATATTGTGCTCGACATTGTATTTATTGTGGTGTTTGAGTGGGGCATCAGCGGGGTAGCTTATGCCACATTAATAGCACAGGCAGGCGCCTTTATTACGGGTGCCATCTACCTGAATAAGAAGCATGAAATCATTTCCTTTAATGTCTTTAAGTTTCGCTTCGACAAGGAACTATTTATGCAGAGTATTCGCATTGGCTTACCCACAGGCTTCCAACAAACCTTTGTGGCACTGGGCATCATGGCCCTTATTCGCATTGTCAACAACTTCGACACCAATGTATTGGCAGCTTTTTCTGTGGCCAGCCGTATCGATGCACTGGCCGCCATGCCGGCCCTTAACCTGGCCAGTGCGCTGTCGGCCTTTGTGGGCCAAAACCTGGGGGCGCAAAAGGTTGATCGCATCAAAAAAGGACTACGCGCTACCCTTTTTATGGCTTGGGGAATCTCACTGGTGGTAATGCTTATCGTTGTATTTTTTGGCGCTTATATTATGCAGGTATTCACCAAAGACCCGTCGGTTATTGCCCATGGCAGCAATTATCTGGTAATTGTCAGCTCGTTCTATATGATATTCTCCACCATGTTTGTAATGCATGGTGTGTTACGCGGGGCCGGCGACACACTTATTCCCATGTTTATCACCTTGTTCTCTCTGTGGGTGATACGCATCCCCTTTGCCATTGTTCTGTCGAAACATTTTGGTGTGAACGGCATCTGGTGGGCCATACCCATCGGCTGGAGCATGGGACTTATAGGCTCCATCGCCTATTATTTCACCGGACGATGGAAACTAAAAAGCGTGGTGAAAAGAAATCAATAATCGGCAGTATCCACAACAAACTAATTTGACAAGCTCATCCCAAAGACGCTAAAGACGGCTTAACTTGGTTTTGAATTCCTGCGATGCACTCACTATCTGAAAAAGAGGTGGTAACTGCGGCTGCAACTCCCGCACCTGCAAGCCCATCACATATACTGGTATGTCCGGTATATTGTGTGCAATATCATTCATGATGGCTTCCAGATTCTCCTTTTCAGTGGCATTAACAAAAGACGTAAACAAAGCATCGGCACCACGCACCTCCACGACCACCTTTAAATCACACACAGGAACTGATGCCCCCAGGTATATTACCTGATAGCCTTCTTTGCGGGCGATAAGACTGTAAAACAAGAGGCCAATCTCATGCAAATCATGCTCCGGAAGGAAAAAGACAATGGTTTTATCGGACTGCGGAACAAAATTTTGCATCTCATTATCGATGGCCACAATCAATTTTTGTCGAATAAGGTTGGAGATAAAATGCTCCTGCGACGGATTAATGGTGCCTGTTTGCCACAGGATGCCAATACGATTAAGAAAGGGAAATAAAATAGCTTCAACAGTAGCTTCAAAACCAAGCTTGATGATGGAGTTGCTAAGCACATTGCTAAACTTACTCTCGTCTAACTCCAGCATGGCCACCAAAAGGCTTTCGACCTGCACCCCCACATTGCGCGTGTCCAGACATAAGTCAATGACGCGGTCGCGCAGCTGGCCCTCATCCATATGGGCTATCTTCGATATTTTATAACCATTCTGGTTAAGTATTGATACATTTAAAATTCGTTTTAAATCCTCATCGCTGTAAAAACGTATGTTAGTGGCCGTTCGCTGCGGCTCGATCAGCTTATAACGACGCTCCCATATACGAATGGTATGCGCTTTAATACCGGAGATTTTCTCCAAATCTTTAATTGAATAAGATGCCATATCTGGTTCCCTGTAATGCAACTTTATTTATTGAAGCTAAAACGTTGGGGGACTAATAATGTTCAGCCTTGCGCGCATTTTCATTAACAAAAATGGGGGCAACAAGTGCCCCCATCAACCCAAGGTCGAAACCGACTATTAAGGAACAATCACCTTATCAATCACGTGAATTATTCCATTGACCCCCTGAATATCAGGTGCTACAACATTAATGGTTTCATCAATTGTTACGCCATTATCAATGTTAACCGCCAAACTCTTCTCTGTATTTAAGGTAGGAACATTCCCATTGCTTAGTCCATTTGAAGCTACATTACCACTCACAACATGGGCCAACAATATAGGTGTCAGGTCGTCTTTAGTTAGTGGATCTATTCCACTAACACCCAAGTCAGCAAAGACTTGTTCAAAGGCTGCATTGGTAGGGGCAAATACCGTAAACGGACCGTCTCCCGACAACGTTGTAGCCAGTTCAGCCTTTACAACAGCGGCAACCAAAGTACTGAAATCAGGATTATCGATAGCAATATCAACGACGGTAGGCGGCATAATCACTTTATTAATGGCATGAATAATACCGTTAGTAGCTACCACATCGGTGGCAATTACCTCACTATCTCCATTCAGAAATACACCTCCCTCAGTATCAATCTTTAAATTAATCGCACGCTCATAAGCAGTACTCAGCGTTGAAACATAACCGGCCTCAACCATACTTGCCGGCACTACATCGCCCAGCGCGTGATATAATATTACCGATGACAAGGTTTCAGCACTCAGGTCGTCTAATCCTATACCCAACTCTGTAAAAAAGTCATTGAAAGCATCATTCGTTGGCGCAAATACAGTAAAAGAGGCCTCATCATCATCCAGTGCGCCGGCCAAATCGGCTTTTGTTACACCGGCTACAAGAGAACTAAAAGCAGGGTTGGCAACAGCATGATCGGTGATACTCATTGGTAGCATAACCTTATCAATAACATGTATTACACCGTTATCCGCTTCGATGTCAGTCGCAGTAATTCTAGCCCTGCTATTGATCATGGCCATTTCCATGTCTACGTAGAATGATAAACCATAGCCGTCAACAGGCCCTGAACTCATAGTAGAATAATAACCAGTTGCAATCATGGAAGCTTTGTTGGTACCCGTCGTTACATGATACAACAACACATCGGTTAAAACGTCATTGGGTATATCATCCAAACCTGCCACACCCAATTCCTCTAATAAATCTTCAAAGGCAGTATTGGTGGGGGCAAAAACAGTTAAGGATGCATCCTTCGTTGCCAGATCATCATCAAGACCCGCCTTTTTAAGTGCCGCCACAAGAATACTAAAGTCAGCATTTCCGGCAGCAATGTCAGTGATGGTCATTGATTCTTCCGGCAGGGGTTTTTCGTTACCCGAGTTATCATCATCATCGTCGTCACACGATACGTTTACAAAGGCGAGGCCCAGTAAAACAATAAAAATCCAAAGATTTCTTCCTAAAATGTCAGTTACTCGTTTCATGTCCTTAATATTTAATAGGTTTTCAAATGGTGATTTGTAAGAGAAACTGTAATGAGACAATTTTGTTTAATCATTTTTAGTTTTTATTAAACATTATTACTCCTTCTAAATAATACTTATTGATTGTTTGATGTTTAGTGAAATTATTTAGACGGATATTTTAAAAATACAAGTCAGAATTTAAGCTCCCCTAATAATGGAAAAACATTACCTTTGCGCTTTACTATAGAAATACAAGAGACTTATGATTCAATCGATGACCGGTTATGGCAAGGCTGTTTGTGAATTGCCGAATAAAAAGATCAGCATAGAAATAAAATCGCTAAACAGTAAGCAGCTGGATTTAAACACGCGCATTCCAAACCTGTACCGGGAAAAAGAAATTGAAATAAGAAGCCTGCTGGGTAAAAAATTATCGCGGGGTAAAATTGACCTTAGCTTTTATGTGGAGGCCGCCACATCAGACAAGATAACCAAGGTTAACCAGCAGGTTATTAAAAACTATCACGAGCAACTAAAGACTGTAGCACAGGAACTGGGCTTGGATAATAACACTGACTACCTGAAAGTGATTATGCCCCTGCCTGATACTGTGAAGGTAGAACTGGCTGAACTGGACGAAGAGGAATGGAAGGCCATTGCTCAAACACTCAATGCCGCCATTACTGATATTATAAGCTTTCGTAAGCGCGAAGGGCTGGCCCTTGAAAATGACATACGTGAGCGCATTGCCCTCATTGCCCAATTACTGACGGAGGTACCTCAATATGAAACGCAGCGAATTGACAAGATTAAAACCCGCATCCGCGAAAATTTGGAAGAGCTGGGGCAAAACAACAAAATTGATGAGAACCGCTTTGAGCAGGAAGTCATCTTTTATCTGGAAAAACTGGATATTACAGAAGAAAAAGTACGCCTTAGCAATCACCTGGAATATTTCTTAGAAACCATGCAAAGCCGCGATGCCGTGGGTAAGAAACTGGGCTTTATCACGCAGGAGATAGGACGCGAAATTAACACCCTGGGATCCAAGGCCAACGATGCCGACCTGCAGAAAATTGTTATACGCATGAAAGACGAGCTCGAGAAAATTAAAGAACAAAACCTCAACGTATTATAAATAATGAAGGCTGTAGTTTACAATAGCGTTTTAATTTTGTAACTTAATGAGAAAATGCCATGGATACCGCCAAAATAAAAGAAGT
>CANLLN010000003.1 GCA_947491945.1 uncultured Carboxylicivirga sp.
TTCCCGAAAAAATAATTTCCCTAACTGTTATAAACAACTGATTATCATGGGTGCTTTTTTATGAGCGGAATTACTGAAATAGCTCGAGTTGTTGCGGAGCAGTTTCGGAAGCCATAATTTGTGCACCCCACACATTTACCATTCCTCCGTACTGCTTATCTGTTATTCGTAAGATAGATATTTGGCCTTTGTCGGGAAGGAAGTTCAATACTCTTTTTTCATGTACATCTGCGCTTTCACGGCTGGCGCAATGGCGGGTATACACACTCCATTGCATCATGGTAAAGCCATCTTTTATTAGGTCTTTACGAAAGCGCGTAGCTAATTTTCGCTGTTTTTTTGTGCCTACCGGTAAATCAAAAAATACAAAGAGCCACATAATTTTATAGGCGTTTAGTCGGGTGTGTTGCATGATTGTAAGGATGTAACCTTTTCCAAAGTTCAAAACTTTGGAAAAGGTATCAGAAATTGGGATAGGAGATTTTCTTTTCTTCACCATTAAAGCAGCGCGCCATCGAGGCGGTGGTAATGGATAAGGCAACCATTAGTGGACGCTTAAGTTTTCCAATTTGTACATCGCAGCTGAGCGTTTTTAGCAGCTGGGCTTTTGTTTGTTTTTCGAGAATCAATTCCTGTGTGCCCGACCGCCATAACCCATACACTACATCATCTACATAAGGGCGGTAGGGCTCCATGATATCATCGGCCAGGCAGTAGGCATTATAACGGTTGTGATGGTGGATGCCCAAGGTGGGAAGTAATCCGGAGCCAACCAAAGCGCGTGCTACAGCGGATCGCAATACGATGTAGCCGTAATTTAAGAAGGCATTAGGAGCATCGCCATAACGATCGCGAATAAAATCAGATCCAAACAAACGGCTCCAATATTCCCGGGCAGCTATACCCTCGCGCATGGTGCTATCGTTGCTTTTAACTGAACTTGCCAGGGAGGCCAGAGGACCGCTATCAATGCCCTTTGATTTTAGTAAGGAGGCCTGGTTTCTTATTTTGGCAATAACGGTTTGTTGCCATAGTTGTTTTTTAAGTGGTAGCGTACTATTGATCTGATTACGGAAAAGTTCGTTCTGCAGGTGGTGGCTATCGAGGTTGAGAAGCATAGCTGATGGTAGGTGTTTTTCGTCGCAACATACAACCGCTACATTATGGGCATTAAGTTGTTGAAGGGCAGGCATAGTTATCGTTATCTGCGGATGCTCTAAAATAACCATTCCAATATCTTCGATGGGCACCGTGCGTGTAGTCTCCTTATCAGTAAGGTTAACCACAAGCTGATTGTGTTGTATCGACAGGTAGGCAGGGTTGGAAAAGAATAGGGTTCGTTTGAGCATGATAGAAAGTTTTTGGTCCTACCTCCTTATGCGATCCATGTATCTGATAGGTTGCTTTGTTTTGATAAAATACTGAAAAACAGCGATAAAAGGTAGATGGAGGGTGTTCAACCTTTTCCAAAGTTTTAAACTTTAGAAAAGATGAAAAGCCGTGCTCGTTAATAATCGAATGAAAAGTCCATGGGGTGTTGATGCATATATCTGAAATTATTAATGTCATCAAACAGTTCAATTACCAGTGCGCAGTTGATGGCGGTATTATGCTGTTTTAATATGGCATTGTATGATGAGTATTTCCATTGGCCGGGAGCATTTGTAAAACCATGGATTACCGGATTAAAATGAATGTAGTTAATAAGTTTCTTCAAGTATAATTCAGAGTCGACTCGTTTTCTTTTAAAGTTTTTCTGAAAAAGGCTGCCTGTGCGTTTATAAACTTTATTGTACGATTGGGTGTAGGCACTAAACATATTCGAAAATGATTTCGATAAACCTTGGGCTTGTTTATGATCACCGGTTGAAATCAATAAATGGAAATGATTTGGCATTAGACAATAGGCGAGGGTACTGACTTGGGGGTGAATGTGTTGTTTGTATTTCTGCATGAAAAAATAGAAGTTTCGCTCTTCTTTAAAGAGTATTTCGGAGCCATTGGCACGGTTGTATATGTGGTAAAAACGATGGGCTTCAAAAGGTATCATGGCATTTTTTACTGTCTTAGTTGCCGATACCTTTTCCAAAGTTCTGAACTTTGGAAAAGGTAAAAATGAGTTGCTATAGGTTAGTATTTGTTAGGTAATTACCTCAGTATATCACTTTTGCTGTGGGGGTTAGGTGGGTATCCTGCATCAATCGCTGTATGAGGCGATGGTGGCGTATCCGGGTTCATGTTAATCCATATTTGGTTTAAAAATGGAGTTGTATACGCTTGGTATAGAGCCGTGTCCAAATGAAAACCTTTTCCAAAGTTAAAAAAACTTTGGAAAAGGTGGAAGAGGTTATTTTAGACGTTCTAGTTTGCCAAGAGGGGACAATTTTACCTTAATAGGATTTGCTTCCTCCCAGGCTTTGAAACTTTGTATTCGCCATTCTTCATCATTATTTGCAATGGTTGATGCCAAATGATGTCTAAAAGTGTAGTCCATTGATGAAATTTTTTGAACGCGGTACAGGTTTTTACTTAGAAAGCTATAGGTGTCTCTGTTTGAATGGAATTCATCATCACTCAGGCCCAGAAGAAATATATCATTTGTTTCTATGGTTGTGACAATTTTAGCGCCATCCTCGGGTAACATGTAGTTTGGCATATTTTGCCGTTTACGCTCAACAACTGTCCAGAATTGCACTGCTTCTTCCTTGAGATTACCTTTGGTATCTTTATAAAGCAATACATGGTGATTGTTCCGGGGATTTACGTGTTGATTTAAATGGCCTTTTAAGTGGTTAGTATTTCCGAGAATTTCGCGAATTCTAACTTTTTTTATGGGTACGTTGTCTCCACCTTTTTTATTGGGTAGCAACAATTGCCACTGACCGTTACTGACAAATGCATCTTTTGGTATTGAATATCCTTTGGGATTATCGGTATTGATACCGTGTTTTGCTTTTAAAAAGTTCTCGATGATATTCTTAATGGTAGTATCTGCAATTTTAGCAACATGTTTGTTGTTTTTTAATTCGGTAACTTTTGTCCTGCGATGGAAAGCTTTTTCTTTATTAGGGCTTTGTCTCAAACCAAATATATTTTCCTTGTGTAACTGCCCTCGTACGCTAAAGCCTTTCTTATTTTTAGTGAGTGTTTTATTATTTTGCTTTATTGAAACAAGTATGCCAGCAGCTTTTTCTTGCCCATCTTTATTAAAACCTACCCATGGCTCTGGGAATTTTTCAGTACTGTTTTCCTTGCCTCGTTGTTTATCCTTACGTTTCGCATTTTCTGTACTTAAGCGTTGTAGATAGCTTTGTTCTGTTAAGGCGATGGTAATGGCATCGATTGCATGATGACGGTGATCATCACGATTTTTCTTCGGATCGAATTTTATTTCACCCGTATACTTATCTACCCAAATAGATCCTTCTATCAGTTTTTGGCCTTTCTCTATTTTGGGTAATTCTTTTTCAATGGGATGCAATTCATCTGGTTTTGATTCAATGCTTAAAGTAGCATAGTATTTTCCGGGTTGCTTCTCTGTTTTGTGTTTGTATTGAGGATCGCAATCGGCTACCATAAAGCCAGATTCATCTACAGTGGCAGAGATACACACTTCATTGTTGTGTGCTTGAGGTCGCGGATTGATTGCTTTAATAAACTCTATGTTGTCAGGCGAAACATCAACAATTAACCAGTACTTTCCGTCGGGCAAATTGGTTTGGCAATTGTAAATGTAGCAACTGAACTGGCAGTTGTGAACAGTACCAAACAACATTAGCTGGTTACGCTTGGCTTTGGGTAGTTTGTTCTTTTCGGGTGCTTTAAAATATGTGTTTGTTATCTCAAACTTAGCCCAATAGGTTCCGTCTTCTATCTCCGGTGTTTTATAATTACCTGAAGTGTCGTTTTTAAACACCCCTTTCTCCACTTTGCCTCGCAGCACAATGTTTTGCTCATTGCTTTCTGGTTTATCGGTAAATTGTGGCATTAGCTTGAGCGAACTGTTTACCTGTAGCTTTGCCCAATAATGTCCGTCTTTAATATTCAGGTCTTTAAAATCAATTTTGAAAGATTTCGAGTCAAATTTGTTTTTAGTTACGTAGCCTGATAGAAGTAATTCGTCATCGTTTGTATGAGGCCGGTCATTGAATTTTTTATGTATGGCAACAGTTTCTCCTGCCTCGTTGGTAACTGCTAAATAAGGAACTGGTTTATCATCGTCTAACTCGAACGTGTGATTGCCGATGTTTTGTGTGGGTTGTAATATGGAATTTAATCCCCAAAGATGACGGAGTTCAGCTGTTAACTGACCTGGCATTACACGCACATCATGACAAATATGAGATAATAGCTCCACTGCTTTTTTTGCGATGTAGCGGCTGTCGTTTAATTGACGTTCAATAAAGGTTTCTTTCTCAAATTTCTTTTTCGATGTGAAACGTTTGGCCTTAGGGTATGGTAAAGTTCGAAATGCCCTAGCGGCAATTTCATCCCAGCTATTGGCTCCCCATATTTTTGGGTCCGGATTCTCCGTGTAATATTCATAAGGCGTTTTTTCTCCTTTATCATTATTAAAATGTGCTTCGCAAAGTGTTTTATTTCCAAAACTATCCTCCAGCGAAATGCTGTATGGAATGATGTGTTCAATTTGAATGGTGTTTGCTCTGCCCAGAAGGTCATTCATGGAGATAGTTTTGCCGGTATATGGACAACTGCATTTACCGCTTCTGTCTACAATCTCTTTATACATTAGGTATTTCTGAATGTTGTTTCTGGAAGGTCGTAATCCATATTCGGCTAAACGCTCACGGGCTTCGTTGTTTTTAGCTTCGTTGGTGGATATGTTCTTTGTGATTTTTTCACGTTGTGATTTGTTATTTCTTAAATCCCTGCCCATTTCAATTTTAATCTGAGCAAATTCAAAATCTTCACCAAGTTCTTTCCTGTATTTTACTAAAAGTGCATTTACCAGGCGTCGCGTCTCGTGCAGAGCTTGTTGAACTATAGGATTACGAAGGTTTTCAAGCTCCGGTACCCATAAAACCAGTTCATCCTTAACTTCAACCTCCTGGCTGTGATGATAGAGGTGGAAAAAGTGCGGGTCGTCTTTTACGAAACCATAGTGATTATCAGGGTTTGATAAGTAATCTTTTATTTTTGCAATGGCTTCACCTTCCTTGTTTTCTTCCTTGAGGATATTTAGAATGTCTCTTTTAAGTTCTTGTTCCGATTCTTCAAAATGGGCATAACGTTGTCCAAAGGCATTTTTTACGCCACCCAAAATTACGGCGCGATCAAACTGCAAGCCCATATTCAGAAAATGTTGAATGTTTCTAATGGCTTTTAAGGAGATATTGCTGTACCCATCTTTAAGCTTTATTTTTTTTATTATATCAAGACTTTTGGCGCAGTTATAGTCTTTCTTAAGCTTTTGGTAAAGTTTATCGTTATCCTCGTAGAAATAGAAACAATGCCAAATATCAAGCATATGTTTCTCCCAAACCTCAGCTTTAAAGAGTGGTTTTAAGAATTTAAAAGTGGTGTTCCCAGCTACTTTAAAATCATCTTCGTAGTTGAATTTTTCGTAGGTGAGTTTTAGGAGTTTCGGTATTTCGGAAAAATTGAAGTTTTTATCTTTCTTATTTATTAGTTGCAGTACCTGGTGTCTCTGCTCATCTGTTAGAGCCTGTTTTTTTCCGTAACGGATATTGTTTATAAATTGATAGGCGCGGAATAATTCAAATTCAGGGTGAGAAAGCGGGCAAGGCTTTTTGCTTCGCTTGATTTGCTTACCATTCTTGTCATGCACAAAATTACCTTCATTATTAATAACTGGTAGTTGATCTTCTAATCGGCAATTGGCTAGGAAACTTTTTTGCGAACGTAAAGGTCGTTGCCAGAAAAGCACACTTTCATTACTTTTAAACTGAAGTGTTTTTTCTCCGTCTTCCAAAGTAACTTCTTGTATGTTACCTGCCAGAAACGTTTTTAAGGGAATGTATGACTTGGTAGTTACCTTGGTTATATGCCCATCCTTCTCTGGACCGATAACGACACTGTCAGAACCATAAATTTCTTTAAGGTGTTTTAATTTGTTTTGGTTTCGCTTGCTAGATGGTGAACCTTTTAATTCCCTGGTTCTTTTAAATTCAGCATTACGTTTATCCAACTGGAGGTGTCCGGCTTGTTGGTTCCAGATGGCTTCAAATTCTGCAATATACATATCGCGTGTCGTGTATCTGCCTCTGGCTCGTATGCATTGTCCGTTGTCATCAGTTATCGACTTATATGGTGTGCCTTCTTGTGGGATTAAAGAATGTAGGTAATCACCTAGGCTGGATTTTTTGGCTTTTTCCTTTGTTGCATTAACCGGTAGGATGTTTTCATCAGGCTTGCCTTTTTCAAATAATGTTTTTGGATCATCACTTCCTTTTCTTGAACTCAGAAAGCCTCTTCGTTGAATAATGTGATAGAAGATCCTTCCTAGCTCGTGCAAGCTAATTGGTTCGGTAAGCGCTTTGCTACGAAGTTTATATGGATTGAGTCTTATCCATTCCTTAAATTCATCAGTATCAGGAAATTTTTTACTCTCTGATTTTAATTTACGATCCCAATTCTTCCAGGTGTTTAATTCCTCATGGCTCAACGGGCACATACCTTGATCAATTAGAACTTGTAGGAGTTTTATTTTACGAAGGCGTTTGCGATAAAAATGGCGGCGCTTCTGACGGTTTTCAGTTCGTGTAGCATTGTTGGATTTTTCGCTTTCACCTTTACCAATGTCGCTTACAGCGGCAGGGAAGATTCTAACACCACAATCATCAATTTGATTGTAATGTCTGACGCGATGTTTTCCTTTACTATTTTCGAATGTTGCGTCAATGATTGCCCAGCCAATGCTGTTGGTGCCTAGGTCAAGTCCTAATATCTTGCTCATAAGTTAGGGAATTATTCTGTTTCAGGGTTTATTTCTGCTTTTCATATATATGTTTTTAAAATTAGTTAAAATTTATCGTTGAGCAAATTATGTATTTGTAGTTTATAGGCTTACAGTAAGCTTTTTAATAAAGGGAGAGAGATTCTTCTATGTCACAATAAAAAGATGTGATAAATTTTGTATGTTAATTAACTATTCCTATATTTGAAACTAAGAATTTTAAAAATGCTTATTAGATTCTTATCACAATAAGGCTATATGCCGAAGGAAATTGATCCTATACTCCCGCCTCGGTGGGAGTTTCGTTTTTTGATATATCTAACTTTTCCAAAGTTTTAAACTTTGGAAAAGTTATCGCCAAGTTGTATGCCTTACCTATTCAATTCTGCCTCTGTGTTTAAGCAGTAGGTGTACGGTGGAACTTTTCAAACTGGCTACTAGTCGCCGGGTCAATGCGATGCCGTGTTTATAAAACAATTCATTCCCTTTATTTTTTATATAGCCACACATTAAGCGTTCTTACTATGGCTAAAACCTGCTACCATTGCGGCAGTCCCTCACAATCGTGGGTGCGGCACGACGATAGAGACTTTTGTTGCGAAGGCTGTGTGATGGTGTACGATATCCTGAAGGCCAATGATATGGGTACTTATTACGATATAGCTCAGGCACCCGGTATACGCGATAACAAAGCCAGTGCAGAGTACTACGACTACCTTGATCAGGAGGATATAAAACGTTCGGTGTTGGATTTCTATGATGGATCGCTGGCCCGTATTAAGCTTTATATACCGGCTATTCATTGCAGTTCCTGTATTTGGCTCATTGAGAATCTACATCGTTTACATAAGGGCGTTATCGCGTCATCGGTTAATTTTAACCGGCGCGAGGCGGCCATCACCTTTAATGAGACAGAACTGAAGCTGAGTGAGCTAATGGCTTTGCTGGCCTCCATCAATTACAAACCGCATATTAAGACTGAGGCGCAGAAGAAGAGTGTGGCCCGCAGCAAGCGCTTGGTGATTAAGTTGGGGGTAGCCGGTTTTATCTTTGGTAATGTCATGCTGCTGAGCTTTCCCGATTATTTGTCGGCCGATATTGCCCTTAATCCGGGTATCATCGCCTGGTTTAAGTGGATTAGTGTAATGTTGTCGGTGCCTTCCATGTTGTATTCGGGTAATGAATATTTTATTACGGCATGGAAAAATATAAGGCGGGGCATTGTATCCATTGACATGCCCATTGCGTTGGGCATCATCGCCATATTTACACGCAGTGTTTTCGAGATCATCACCAATAGTGGTTCGGGCTACCTTGATTCACTTACGGGACTGATCTTTTTCCTTCTGATCGGTAAGTGGTATCAGGCCAAGACGTATGAGGCCTTGAGCTTCGACAACGACTATAGTGCTTATTTTCCGCTGGGCATCACACGCATTGATGATAAGAGTGAATCCATTGTACCCATTGCCGATTTGGAGCCTGGTGATGTGATACAGGTGCGCAATGGGGAGATAATACCGGCCGATGCGCGATTGCTTTCGTCCGGGGCAGCCATCGACTACAGTTTCATCACTGGTGAGTCGGTGCCGGTGCGTAAAGAAAAGGAAGAGTTGATATATGCAGGAGGTCGTGTTATTGGTAACGCCCTGATGCTGGCCGTGGAGAAAAAGGTGGAGACCGGCTATCTGGCTGAACTGTGGAAGGAGCGTAGTGAAGCCGGCGAGAAGGAATCCATGATATCGCATACCCTCAATGTGGTAAGTAAGTATTTTACCTTGGCCATCCTCATTATTAGCACGCTAACGGGGCTTTACTGGGCCTGGCACGATGGCAGTAAGGCCGTACTGGCTTTTACGGCTGTGCTTATCATTGCCTGTCCTTGTGCATTGGCGCTTTCAGTGCCTTTTGCCTTTGGGCATGCGGGGCGCATTATGGGCAAAAATCATCTTTACCTGAAGCTAAGCTCCCTTATTGAACAGCTAACAAGGGTGGATACCATTGTGTTTGATAAGACGGGTACTTTGACCGATCCCGAGCATTTCGATGTGCTTTTTGAGGGGGATAAAACCGATCGTTATACCCGATCGCTCATTAAATCATTGGCACATCAGTCGCGTCACCCCTTGAGTCGTGCCCTGTACAGGCACTTGGAAGCTGATGATATTTTTGAGGTTTTTGACTTTGCGGAAGCAGAGGGTGATGGTGTTGAGGGGCATATCATGAACCGGCATGTCAAACTGGGTTCAGCAACTTATGTGGGAGCCGCTGAGGCTGACGATAAGCGTTCGGCACGCGTGTATGTGCGCATCGACGATGAACTGCCCGGTTATTACACTATCAAAAATTATTATCGTCCTGACTGGCAAAATATGTTAGCCAGCGTGCAGCAGCATAGCGATGTGCATATACTGTCGGGCGATAACGATGCGGAGATGATGGCTTTGAGCGAGATTGTCCGGTCCAGGGAGAATATCCGTTTCTTCCAGAGTCCGAAAGATAAGCAGGATTATGTGGCTGCATTAAAAAAGAATGGTAGGGTGGTGATGATGCTGGGGGATGGATTGAACGATGTGGGTGCCCTAAAAGAAGCTCAGGTAGGTATTGCTGTGGCCGATGATGTACATCAGTTTTCGCCATCCAGCGACGCGATAATTAGTGCTGATGCCTTAAAGGATTTGCCGCGTTTTATAAACTTCTCCAAAGCAGCCTTAAAGATTGTATACGCTTCTATTGTTATTTCCTTCCTTTATAATGTGGTGGGTTTGTCCTTTGCCGTTACAGGTCATTTAAGTCCGCTCTTTGCAGCTGTTCTTATGCCGCTCAGCAGTGTGTCGGTAGTGGTGTTTACCAGCGTAAGTGTTATGCTGGCCGGCAGGCGACGAAGACTCTAAGGTTTTCAAGAGTGTTAAAGGGAGATATCAGTCCTATATTAATAGTGTATGATCAAAATCTATTTATTAGGCAGATGATGATAAGAAATGCGCAACGAATACAAGTATTGACTAAAAAAACTAAAAAGTGTTAAACAATCATATTGCGCTGATTGTCTATAAGGCGACCGAACAAGGTAGAATCAAAATAACAAATAAGATCTTAAAATCTTAAATTGTTATTACATTTGTTCGTAAAGCATCTGTGGACATGGAGATAATCATATTACTTGTTGTAGCCAGCTTGTGTGTGGCCCTTATTTTTTTAGGCCTGTTTGTGTGGGCTGTTAAGTCGGGGCAGTACGATGATGATTACGCACCATCGGTTCGCATATTATTTGACCGGCAGGACGAGAAAAAAAAGACAGATAATAAAATTCACAATAACAGTAAGGTGGATGAGCAGACCAAGGCCTGACTAATGCTTTGCTGATGATTGTAAAATGTAGAACAGATGAAGCAAGAGACCTTCTACTACGACAACAGGATTGTCAAATATTTTATGTATGCCACCGTCACGTGGGGATTAATAGGCATGGCTGCCGGGGTGTTAGCCGCCCTGCAGATGGCCATGCCAATTTTTAACTTCGAGCTGGAGTACACCACATTTGGTAGGTTACGTCCGATACACACCAATGCCGCTATTTTTGCCTTTGTAGGTAATGGTATTTTTACGGCCGTTTATCATTCCATGCAGCGCCTGCTGAAAACACGAATGTACAGTGATTTACTCAGTTACGTACATTTCTGGCTGTGGCAACTTATAATAGTGTTAGGTGCCCTTAGCCTCGCCCTGGGCTTTACCACCGGTAAGGAATATGCAGAGCTGGAATGGCCCATTGATATACTTATTGCCGTGGTATGGCTCATGTTTGGATGGAACATGTTTGGCACCATTATCAAAAGGAGGGTGAAGCACTTGTATGTGGCCATTTGGTTTTACCTTGCTACTTTCATCACGGTTACATTATTGCATGTTGTTAATTCGGTGGAGCTGCCCGTTACTTTTATGAAGAGTTACTCGTGGTATGCCGGTGTGCAGGATGCTTTGGTGCAGTGGTGGTATGGCCACAATGCCGTGGCCTTCTTCCTCACCACGCCCTATTTGGGGCTTATGTACTACTACATCCCCAAGGCCTCCAACCGTCCGGTGTATTCCTACAGATTATCCATTGTTCACTTTTGGTCTTTCCTTTTTATCTATATCTGGGCAGGGCCTCATCACCTTCTGTATACGGCATTGCCCGAATGGGCGCAGTCGCTGGGTACGGTATTCTCGCTGATGCTGTTGGCACCCTCATGGGGGGGTATGCTCAACGGTCTCTTAACATTGAGAGGGGCCTGGGACAAGGTGCGCGAAAGTGCTACGCTGAAATTTTTGGTGGTGGCGGTTACGGCCTATGGAATGGCAACCTTTGAAGGACCCATGTTATCGCTTAAAAATGTGAATGCCATCAGTCACTTCACCGACTGGACCGTGGCTCATGTGCATGTGGGCACCTTGGGTTGGAATGGCTTCCTTACATTTGGAATGCTTTACTGGCTGGTACCCCAATTATTCAAAACCAAGCTTTACTCCGAGAAGCTGGCCAACGCACATTTCTGGATCGGAACGCTGGGTATTCTTTTCTATGCCATACCCATGTACTGGGCAGGCCTTACGCAGAGTCTGATGTGGAAAGAATTTACCGAGGAGGGCTTATTGGCATATCCTAACTTTTTGGAAACGGTAACTCAAATACGTCCCATGTATTATATGCGTGCCTTTGGTGGATTAATTTATCTGTTGGGTGCAGTGCTGATGGGTTTTAATCTTTGGAAGACAGCGGCGGGTGGCAAAATGGCAGCCAACGAAGAAGCAACGGCTGTTGTTGAAGATATTACCAAAGGGAGTAAAGGTGAGAAACCCCATGGATGGCTGGAGCGTAAACCGGTGCAATTCATTATAATTTCGCTTATTACAGTACTCATCGGTACCTTTGTAGAGCTGATACCAACCTTCTTGATTAAAACCAATGTGCCTACCATTAGTAGTGTTAAGCCCTACACACCTTTAGAGCTGGAGGGACGCGATATTTATGTGCGCGAGGGTTGCTATAATTGTCACTCGCAGATGGTAAGGCCATTCCGGTCTGAGACCGAGCGTTACGGAGAATACTCCAAAGCTGGCGAGTTTGTTTATGATCATCCTTTCCAGTGGGGTTCCAAACGAACAGGTCCCGATCTGGCGCGCGAAGGGGTGATGACGGGTAAGATCTATAAGCCTGATGCCTGGCATTATAATCATATGCTGGATCCGCAAAAGCTGAATGAAAATTCCATTATGCCTAAATATCCCTGGCTGATTGATGATGATATAGACCTTTCGGTACTGCCTGCCAAGATACGCGCCATGCAAACGCTGGGGGTACCTTATCCCGAAGGTTATGATGAAGAGGCTGTAGAGGCCTATTATCAGCAGGCTGATAAGATAGTGAACGGATTACAGGCTGCTGGCATCGAAACAACCCGTGATAAGGAAATCATTGCCTTAATTGCCTACCTGCAGCGCCTGGGTACCGACATATATAAAACGGCACCCGTAGAGAATGAACAATAATAGTATCTCTTATCCTGTTTTGGCGGGATATGGGGCGATTAAAAAACGATAGCGATGAAACTGGTAAGACATTATTTGGAGTCCATAGCGGGGGTGGAGATCTATCCCATCATCTCCTTCTTTATCTTCTTCACCTTTTTTATAGTGGTGACAGTGATGGTCATTCGTATGAAAAAGGAGTACATTGATGAGGTGGCCAATTATGCAACTGATAAGGCAGATGAGCTTCCGCCCTTAATTGATAATCATGAGGTATAACCCACAGACTTTCTTTTATGGATATAAATAAAAAACAGCAGGATACACCTGAAATAGATCCCTTAACCAACGATAAATTTGTGCCGCATCATGAGTTCGACGGGATTCGTGAGCTAGCCAATAATCCGCCTTGGTGGCTCACCTTCATTTTTATATTTTCAATATTGTTTGGTTATGTTTATCTGGCCAAGTACCATTTTTATGGGGATGGCGATTTGCAGATTGAAGAATACGAGAAGGAGATGCTGGCTGCCAATCCAGTTGAAGAAGAAGCTAGTGAAGGAGGCATCACAATTGCTATGGAGGACATTGACTTTACGGTGCCCCTGGCCGATGCTGCCGGACTGGATAAAGGAGCCAAGATTTATAAGACTAACTGCGCCGTGTGCCACCTGGCTGAGGGGCAAGGACTTGTAGGGCCTAATCTCACCGATGAGTACTGGATACATGGGGGCAGCTTTGAGGATATTGTACGAATTATTAACAACGGAGTGGTGGAAAAAGGTATGATAGCATGGAAAGGCCAGTTGTCAGATAAGCAGATTCATCAGGTAGCCAGTTACTTAACCACCTTGGTCGGCACTAATCCGCCCAACCCTAAGGATCCGGAAGGGGAGAAGTACATCCCCGAATGATAAATCGAAAAAGCGGTGAACTGAAAAACTGGTTAAAGGATAAACCTGCAAAAAAATGATGTATGTATACTTATGGTTTTGAGAAATTGGAGGTTTGGCAATTGGCACGGAGACTTGTTAAAGATATTTATGTCACTACGCATTCTTTTCCGGAGAGCGAAAGATATGGTTTAACAAATCAGTTGAGGCGAGCTTCTGTTTCTATCTCTTCAAATATTGCCGAAGGTAATAGCCGTTCATCATCGAAAGACAGAGCCAGATTCATCGAGATAAGTTATTCAAGTCTCACGGAAGTACTTAATCAGCTAATATTAGCAAATGATCTATCTTTTATCGCCGAACAGGAGATTCTTGATTATCGACGTAAAATTGACGAACTGGCTAATAAGATAAATTCGTTCCACAAATCAATAGTTGCTATTTAATCAGTTCATCGATTCTCCAGCTTACCAATTCATCAGTTTATCAATTAACCAATTTCTCAACTCTCCAACCCAAAATAAAATGACGAACCACCCAGATAAAGACTTTCGCGATCGCATTGTCACTATGAACCAGGAGGGGCGGCGCAATTGGGTGTACGCCAATCAGCCCAAGGGTAAGTACTATACGGCGCGTACGATTGTGGGGCTCGTATTGCTGGTTTTTCTGTTTGCTGCACCGCATATACGCGTGGCCAATGGTGAGCCTTTACTGCTCTTTAACATCCTGGAGCGTAAGTTTGTACTCTTCGGTGTGGTCTTCTGGCCGCAGGATTTTCACCTCTTTGTCATAGGGCTTATCACCATCATTATCTCCATCGTTACCTTTACGGTGGTGTATGGGCGTATCTGGTGCGGGTGGACCTGTCCGCAGACTGTTTTTATGGAGATCGTATTCCGGCGTATCGAATATTGGATAGAGGGTAGTGGTGATCAGCAACGCATACGTGCCAAAGGAGAAGATACTTTCGATCGGGTATGGCGCTCTTTCTTAAAGCATTTTATTTTTATTATTATATCGTGGGCCATAACACATACCATGCTGGCCTATATTGTAGGAGCCGATACAGTGCATGACTACATTATTGGTTCGCCCGGCGAAAACCTGAGTGTATTCATTGCCATCATGGTTTTTACGGGGGCTTTTTACTTCGTCTTCGCTTACTTTCGCGAGCAGGTATGTTCTTTGGTATGTCCTTACGGGCGTTTGCAGGGCGCTTTGCTGGATAACAACACCCTGATGGTAACCTACGATTTTAAACGCGGCGAGCAAAGGGCACCCATGCGTAAAGGTGAGGATCGACAGGCATCCGGAAAAGGTGATTGCGTAAACTGTCATAAGTGTGTGGCAGTGTGTCCTGCGGGTATTGATATACGCAATGGTATTCAGTTGGAGTGCATTAACTGCACCGCCTGCATGGATGCCTGTGACAGTACTATGCGGCGTTATCAACTGCCCGAGGGACTCATTCGTATCACCTCGCAGAATAATATTACCAATGGTACTTCCTTTAAATGGACGCCCCGTATTATCGCGTATACAAGCCTTACAGTGGCACTTATAGGGGTGCTGGTTGTGCTTTTTACCCTGCGTTCCAGCTACGAAACCACTATACTTCGCGTGCAGGGTTCCTTGTACCAGAAGCTCGATGAGGGGCATTATTCCAATATCTATAATTATAAGATTGTGAATAAAACTGATAACGAAGGAGACCTGAGTATTCGACTGATTTCACCCAAGGGTAGTGTAGAGTTGGCAGGCAACAATATGCAGGTTAAGAAACAGGAGAAAATACAGGGAGCCTTCCTGATTAAATTGCATGAAGAAGAACTGGAGGGTAGCAGTACCGGGGTGGTACTGGGGGTATACAATGGTAATGAGTTGATCGAAACCATTCATACCACCTTTGTGGGGCCCAATAGAATCAATAATAAGCGTAATTAAAAAGAACAGACCATGAAATTTAACTGGGGACATGGAATTGTAGTCGTTATTGTGGCTGGAGTGCTGGGGTTACTTAGCCTGATGTTTATCACGACACGCCAGCGCATTGATATGGTAACAGACGACTACTACCCGAAGGAGTTGAAATATGAAGATCAGATAAGCAAGATAAAAAATTACAAGGCCTTGGCGAAAAAGGTGACAGTAGAGCAGAAGGGTGGCGTGCTGATCACCTTTCCTGATAATATCGCCGATGCAGATGATATCAAAGGGAGTGTGCATTTATACCGTCCATCGGATAAGAGCCTGGACATTGAAATGCCTGTGAAGCTCAACGAGGCTTATCGCATGCTTTTGCCGCTTGAAGCCTTTAAAAAGGGTAAGTACGAAGTAATTATAGAATGGCAGGCCAATGGGCAGCCTTATCTCACCAGGCAAGTCTTATATATCGATTAAGCATTATGTACATATTGGAAGGTTTTATTTTCGGATTTTTGGGAAGCCTGCATTGTGTAGGTATGTGTGGCCCTTTAGCCCTGGCCTTGCCTTTGCCTGTCAACACGGCTCTGCGAAAGGTTGTAGGAGCGCTACTTTATAATGTTGGCCGTGCTTTCACCTACGGCCTTTTGGGACTTATCTTCGGCATTTTAGGGGCCGGACTTAAGCTTTCCGGTATTCAACAGTGGGTATCTATCGCCTGTGGTGTGATCATGATCCTGTCGGTGATATTGCCGGGGGTGATTAAGATGCCCAAATCAGGAAATAAGCTGTCGTCAACCATCTATACCAAGCTTAAAAACAAAATTGGCGCCTCCCTCAATCGCAAACGCTTAAGCAACCTGCTGGTAATTGGTGTATTAAATGGATTTCTACCCTGCGGACTGGTTTATGTGGCCATATCACGAGCCCTTACCTCGGCTTCGATAAGCGATAGTATATTATTTATGGTGGCCTTTGGGCTGGGTACACTGCCGCTGATGTTTGCCGTGGCGTATTTTGCCAATATTATCAAAAGTCGCTTTTTACACCGATTGCGGCGTACCATACCCGTTTTTATCATCCTGCTGGGCATCTTATTCATCCTGCGTGGCATGAATCTGGGTATTCCAAATATTAGCCCGGCTTTTAGTGATAAAACACAGGAAGTTGAGTGTTGTCACTAATCCAATATGTGGTTTTTGATATCTTTTTTTACCTAATATTGCTTTCTGCTTTAACAAATCACTTACCTTTGTTGCGATTTGGTTCATAAGGCACCTACCGGTGTTATATGATGAAAATGGGAATGCCGTGACCTGTCAGTAGACAGGAATTCGGCAACAGTTTCCGCTGCTGTGATTTCCGATGGGTAATAGTAAACCATCAACTGCAATCAACAAGGCCACTGTCAAAAAAAATGATGGGAAGGCGATTGCAGGGAATAAGTCAGAAGACCTGCCAAAGATTATTCAATTGTTCGTGCCATTCGGAATAAATGCAGGACGATACTACCTTGGTGTATTGCCGCTTCTTTTCCTTTTGTCAGAGCAGTGTTAACAAGCTGAATGTGTGAGATGAGGTGTCAACTGTTACTATGGTTTTTTGTTTGGTCGTTGCCGTTACTGGCCGATGACGAAGTGCGCGATTCGGTTAAAGTACAAGAGGTGGAAATTACAGCTTCGCGTTTAAAACATTTTGCCGTAACCGACAAAGTTGAGCAAGTGGATATCCTTGCTATTCAGCGATATGCTGCGCAAGATATCGGTGCGCTCTTGCAAAAAACTTCCTTAATTAATATTCAATCCAATGGTGGCGCTGGTGCTTTAACAACAGCTAGTATTCGCGGGGCAGCATCTAACCAAACATTGGTAACCTGGAATGGATTACCCTTGAATTCGCTTACGACAGGTGCCAGCGATTTATCAACGATATCGGCTGGCGGTTTTAACGATGTAAGGCTTACCTATGGCGCAGCAGGTTCACTTTATGGGAGTGGCACCATGGGGGGTGTTATTGAGCTTTCGAATCAGCCACGTTGGCAAGAAGGCCTAAAAATATCGGTTTCCAACGAGTTGGGAAGTTATTTAGACCATTCCTATGCTAGGGAGATGAATTCAAGTACCACCAGTAAGGGCGATTTTAAATGGTTATCTAGTTACAAAGGAAATCTTCGGGTACAAGCATCCAATCGTACATTATCCTATGCGGGGCAAGTCTTTTATCAGGATGCAAAGAACAACTTTAATTACATTGATGACTTCGATCATGGCCAACCTACAGAAACTTCACAGCATAACAGGAGTGAGGTGTTTGGTACGCTGCATAGCTTGTATTGGCAAGCCGGTAAAAACCTATTTGATTTTGGTGCCTGGTACCAGGTCAAAGAAAAAGAGTTACCAGGATTGATGGGTGTTGGGGCTCCCATTAGTCATCAAACTCA
Organism: uncultured Carboxylicivirga sp.; assembly: GCA_947491945.1. Lineage (GTDB taxonomy): Bacteria > Bacteroidota > Bacteroidia > Bacteroidales > Marinilabiliaceae > Carboxylicivirga > Carboxylicivirga longa. Next base: position 17,708 of record CANLLN010000003.1, read on the forward strand.
AAAAGATTCAACCCTTAAACTATATGTAGGTTGGAAAAGGTTAATACGTAATTTCCGACTAGAGGGCAAGGCTGCATATATTTACGATTTTATCCGTTATACCGATAAGGATAATGCCGATAGTGAGTCTTTCAAAATTTTCTCAGAAATAGCTGCCAAGTCTTGGTTTGCCGATCTAAGTACACGTTGGTATGTCAATGATAATTTGAGTGTTGATGTAAATGGTCGCTATAGTTATTTAAAGGCCATCACTGCTAATTATGCCAGCAATATTGTGGAACATGAAGGACGGCTGAATGCCGCAATCAAGTATTCGCCCGAGATTGGTGTCTTTATTGCGACCGTTGGTAAAGACTGGTGTAGCTCAGAATCTGATGAGGTTAAACAGCCAATTTATGAAAATGGAGAAATAGCAGAATATGAAATAATTGAGAACAGTCTACCCAATCCACCCCTCATGTTTTCACTAAGTGGTAAAATTATAATTTCTCCGCAATGGCTGGCTGCTCGAGGAAAGGTGGCAACCCATTTTCGTCGCCCTACCTTTAATGATCGTTATTGGAAGCCGGGGGGTAATCTGTCACTGAAACCGGAAGAAGGCTTTAATTATGAGGTGGGATTTGAAATGTTTGAGCAGAAGACCAACTGGGGTAGTATTGGTGCGGATTTAGCCTTTTATCGGGCAAGCAACAATGAATCAATCGCCTGGAAACCGAGCAGCAATGGTCTGTGGATGCCGATTAATACAAACGCTATCATTTCACAAGGTTTTGATGTCAGCGCAAGCCATCGTTTGCAGATCGGAAATCACCAAGTAAGGAATAGGATCATATACGGATACAACGACGCCTATGATAATAACTCAGAAAGTGCTGGCTATAAAGAAACGCTTGGTTATCGACCCAAGCACACTTTTAAGTTTATTTCTGATTTTATTGCTTCTCAATGGAATGTGGGTGCCATGTTGTATTCTCGTTCCCAATGTAATACGTGGGAAGGACGAGAAGTAGAAGCCTACGCGCTGGTTGATGTAAACACCGCTTATACCATAGACCGAGCCGTAATTGATATTGGGTTAATGGCTCGCGTCGAAAATATTTTCGATACGTCTTATCAATTGGTATGGGCTTACCCAATGCCGGGCAGGGCATATTATTTGACTGTAAATTTTATTTTCTAAATTTTATACATGATGAAAAAGGTTTTGAGACTTTTACCATTTTTCCTGATGGCAGTAATGTTTTTTTCTGCCTGTTCAGATGATGATGATGTAGTGACTCCGAAAGTAAGCAGTATTTATGTGCTTAACGAAGGAAATGACAATGGTTCCATCTCAATCATTGATGAGAACAATGAAGTAACCAACAACTATTTTGAAGAGGTGAATGGATTGCCCCTAGGGAAAATGCCGCAGTCAATGGCTGCCAATGATACGCATGTTTTCATCGTTGTAACTACCCAATCAGGGGCAGGATATGTGGAAGTTCTAGATAAGGAAACATTTAAACATGTTGCCCTTATAGAAGGCTTCTCTTATCCTCGTGAAATTGTTTTGATGGATGGAAAGGCTTATGTATCAAACGGAACAGGTGCTGATGGGAATTATGCCCGAAAAGCTAATGAAATCTATCCGATTAACCTGATGACTTTTGAAAAAGGTGAAAAGATTAACGTTGGTGCAGGACCAGAAAAAATGGTTGTTGTTAAAGGGAAATTGTATGTGGCCAACAGCGGAGGTTGGTCAAACGATGATAATACAGTAACCGTTGTAGATACATCCAATGATCAAGTCATCGAAACCCTAACAGTGAAGTCGTGCCCCAAGGATATGGTGGTGGATGCAAATGGTGATATTTGGGTTTATTGTGGTGGAGTACCTAATTATGCAAACTGGCCAGATGTAAGCTATACCAATGCGGGTGTTTCTAAAATTAATGTTGTATCCAGTGAAGTCACCTCATGGGATCTTGCTGCATCAAATGGTGCCGTTAAAACCATTGCCGCAAGTAAAAATGGAACAACTATCTACTATGTTTCCGATGCCCTCTATGCCATGGACATTACTGATACCGAGTTGCCAAGTGTTAAATTTATTGATGAAACATATTATGGCATTGACGTTCACCCCATAACGGATGACCTATGGCTGTGTAAAGAAGTTGATGCGACAACTCCCGGAACGGTGTTTGTCTATTCCAATTCAGGCGAAAAGAAAAATGAGTATGTAGTGGGGGCAATGCCTAACTCAACTTTATTTGCGTATTAAAACATTGATCTCACTCACGATGATTAGTGTGTAAGCAATTTTTCAAAGGTCGGCATTAGCCGGCCTTTTTCAATGCTGTTAATTTGTAAGTCTATGATTATAATACTGATATAGGGGAGAGGGCAAGTCTTCTTTGCCCTAAGTCTAAAAATCTAAGTGTCTATTGAATAATATTTAAAAAAGGAATAATATCTTTGGTAGCTTTAATTACACGTTAATATTTTGTAAGGCATAAAATAAATTAGATATATGAAGAATTTAATTGCAGCTGCAGGGCTGGCTCTTGGTTTGGGGCTAACAGGTTGTGGCGATGTGAATATTTACAAGCTGGAAGAGCATCAGGGTGCTTTTATTGTTAATGAAGGCAATGAAAAAAGTTCGATAAGCTATTATAATTACGAGCGCGAGGAGTGTAGCAATAATATTTATCAGGAGCGTAACAACGGTGCCGACATTGGCGCTGGTGCTACTCAGATTGCCATACGTCGAAATGCTGATTTCCCAGAAGGACTGGCTTTTGTGACCCTGCCGGCTGACAATAGTATTGCTAAAATTGATCTGAACGGTTATTTAAATGCTGGTAGTATTACTGATTTTACCGCGCCGCGAGATATTCTGGTAGTCAACGAATCACAAATGTTCGTGGCACACAATGCAGCAAGTGTAAGTCTTTACGACTACACCAACAATACGGTGGAGGGTACTTTTGACGTAGCTGCTCATCCGCAGAAGCTCATCTCAGCGGGTAAGTACCTATATGTTGCCTGTTCTGGCGACGAAACCGGTGCCAAAGTGGTAGTTATCGACATGAGTAATGCCATGGTCGTGTCTACCATTGACCTGAATTATAACAACCCCATTGATATGGTGGTGGACATCGATCGTAACGTGTGGGTGTATTGCTCAGGCGATGAGCAGGCGCTGGTTAAGTTGGAGCGTACCCTTATTAATGAGGAACCTTATGTAGCTCACGAAGCGCATGACTTTATGTTGGGTGTGAAGAAGAATGAGCTGGATAATCCTTTGACCATTTCGCGGGATGGACGCACGCTTTATTATGTATATGATTACCTTGTCTCCAAGTCAGTTTACATTGAAGCTGGTGAGGACATGACGCCCGAGAACTCAGCTGTAGTGGGTGATTACAGCGCTGAGGCTTTTAACGGCATTGACTGGGATTCGCGTACCGGACGCATTATGGCACTTACTGCTGATGGTCACTTGGTTATCTTAAAAAAGCAGGATGAAGGCTGGAATAACCAAGAGGAATATCCTGTGGGAGATCAACCGCGCATGAGTGCCTTTAATTTTTAATGGATAACTTATCAATTGTCGGGTGACAAGGGTAAATAATTGTTAATTTCATCCTCCTTCACTACGGGGTACTCCTCTTTTGAAAGGAAGAGAGTGTTATAAACCCTTCCCCTCCTGAATTTTAGGAGGGGTGCCGATAGGCGGGGAGGTTTTAAAAAAATGATCTAGCCTTTGTGTTTTTCTACAAATGATTTGTGGCAGACGATATAGCGCTCATGGGCTCCAATGCCTATGGATTCACCTTTCTTATTGAGCATGGCCACATCAAAAAATAGCTTTTTATCTTCCAGAAATTTAAGGTGAGCGCGACAAATAAGTGTCTCCCCGGCTTGTGCCGGATGTAAGTGCCGTACATTCATTTCAGTGCTTACCGTATCGTAACCAATGGGCAAGCTTGGATGAATAAGCTCAACGCAGCACTGCTCCATATACACAATTATGGCAGCCGTGGAAATAAAAGGCACCTGACCTGTTTTTAACGACGTGGCCAAATCACTCTTTTGTACTATAATATCTTTCTCTATCTGGCTACCTACGGATAAGTTATAATTAACAGGATGCCCTCCTTTATGTTTCTTGTCGCAGTCTGATTTCATGGCTTTTGGGTCTTTGCATTCAATTTACTTCATTTTTTAAAGTAAATAAAGGGGTGCTTTCAAAAAAAAGCGAACCCTCGTATCGAAGGTTCGCCAGCGTATCTTGTGGATTTTTTTTATTTAAAATTCAGAGGTGAAGTGAAACTTAATATTTTTAAAATTACTCTCCGCCATTTGCAGCATGTAGGCAGAATCGGCCATAAACACATCGCGTCCAAACTTATCCTTCGCCATGTATTGCAGCTTACGCTTCTTAAAATCATTCAGCTGCTCTTTGTCATCACTCTCCAGCCAACATGCTTTGTACAGATTAATGGGCTCGTAGCGACATTTGGCACCGTATTCGTGAAGCAAGCGGTATTCAATCACTTCAAACTGTAGTGCACCCACCGTTCCAATCACCTTGCGTCCGTTGAACTGACTGACAAAAAGCTGAGCCACACCTTCATCCATCAGTTGGTCGATGCCTTTTGCCAACTGTTTTGATTTCATGGGGTCGGCATTCTCAATGTATCGGAAGAGCTCAGGTGAGAAGCTGGGCAGTCCCTTATAATGAAGTTTCTCGCCGGAAGTGAGTGTATCGCCAATCTTGAAGTTACCACTGTCGGGAATACCCACAATATCACCCGGATAGGCTTCTTCAATAATGGATTTCTTCTCGGCCATAAAGGCGGTAGGGCTCGAGAATTTCATGTTCTTACCCTGTCGTACATGCAGATAGTTGGTGTTACGCATGAATTTTCCCGAGCATACTTTAAGGAAGGCCAAGCGGTTACGGTGGTTAGGATCCATGTTGGCATGTATCTTAAACACAAAACCGGTCATCTTTTCTTCACGCGACGCAACCATGCGCTCCTCGGCCTGTGAGGGCTGTGGTGAAGGGGCTATCTCCAGAAAACAGTGCAGTAGTTCGCGTACACCAAAGTTATTCAGGGCGCTACCAAAAAATACGGGTGCCACCTGGGCATTGAGGTAGGTTTCAGATTCAAATTCGGGATACACGCCGTTAACCAGCTCCAGCTCCTCACGAATTAAAGCGGCTGAGTCATCTCCAATTTGAGCCTCCAGAGCCGAATCGTTAAGGTCTTTTATGGCAATGCCTTCTTCCAGTACCTGCTTATTGGGCTCAAACAAGTAAAGACTCTCATCAAATAAGTTATACACACCTTTAAAGTCAGGGCCATTGCCGATGGGCCAGCTTAGGGGGCGCACCTTAATTTTTAACTCTTCCTCAACCTCGTCCAGCAGGTCGTAAGGATCTTTACTGGGACGATCCATTTTATTGATAAACACAATTACCGGTGTATTACGCATGCGACACACCTCCATTAGTTTACGTGTTTGGGCCTCAACACCTTTAGCCGCATCTACCACAATAATTACGCTGTCAACCGCCGTTAGTGTGCGAAAGGTATCTTCGGCAAAATCCTGGTGACCCGGCGTATCCAGGATGTTCACTTTGTAACCATTGTATTCAAAACCCATTACGGAGGTAGCCACCGAGATACCGCGCTGTTTTTCAATTTCCATAAAATCGGAGGTGGCTGTTTTCTTTATCTTGTTGGATTTGACGGCACCTGCCACGTGAATAGCGCCACCAAATAGCAGCAACTTCTCTGTTAAAGTAGTCTTACCGGCATCGGGGTGACTGATGATGGCAAAGGTACGTCGTCTGTTTACTTCTTCAATAAAACCCATTTGCTATATTTTTGCGAGCTGCAAAGTTAAACATTCGAGGCAAAAACGTGTTTACCCAATAAAAATTTGTGTAATTAAAATTAAAGGTCTTTTTTGCGTTAGTTTGATCGTTATTTTTATTTTTTACTTCCGGATCAATGTCGGAAAGCGACAGAATTATAAACACTTATAAGAAGAATACAGTATGGGATGGACGAATTATCATGGACATTGTGAATATTGCGACGGACAAGGCAAGATAGAGGACTATATTACCACGGCCATCGATCTAAAGATGCACGCCCTTGGCATATCGTCACACGCCCCGCTGCCCTTCCCAACGGATTGGAATATGCCGGGGTACCGCCTATCTTCTTACCTCAAAGAGGTAGATTACCTGCGGGAAAAGTACAGCGAAGAGATTACCGTTTATAAGTCGCTCGAGGTTGATTATATTCCCGGGTTAGCATCGCCCTCATCTAAAATGGTGCAGGACGCCAAACTCGATTACACAGTGGGATCGGTGCATTTTGTCGGTCAGCTGCACAATGGTGATTACTGGTCGGTGGATGCGCCGGTAAACGAATTTGAGCAGGGACTGGAGGAGACTTTTGTGGGCGATATTAAGGCGGCTGTCTGTCGTTATTATGCCTTACAGCGTGAGATGCTGCAGGAAGGAACGCCTGATATAATTGGCCATATGGATAAGGTGAAGATGCACAATAAGGCGCTGCATCTGTTTGATGAGCAAGCAGCCTGGTATATTGATGAAGTGCACAAAACGCTGGAGCTGGCCAAAGAGAAAAATGTTATTGTGGAGATTAATACTAAGGCCTATTACCGCGATGGTCAATTGTTTCCGGGTCCTGAACATTTTGCTGCCATTAAGGCGATGGATATTCCGATTACTATTAACAGTGATGCCCATCGAGCCAATAAGTTGGATAACGCTTTTGCTGATGTTGCCACTCTGCTGCTTGAGGCCGGTTTCACGCATTTGCGCGAACTTATCGACGGTCAGTGGTGCGATGTAGCTTTTAGTACCGAGGGTATTGAAATGCCCGTAAGCATACAGTAGGCTGAAACTGTATGCTTGAATAAAAGGGCTTTTATAAGTCATCAGATGGCTTAATAATGAATAAATTCATTTGGTCATCCGATGACTTGTGTTTATGATCTACTTGTGAGTGTTTGATGCTCAAACTCTTGAAATTCCTTTTCAAGCTGCTCCAGGAGATCTTTTTTTTCTGTTTCATCCAGGAAAGAATATCCAATGGTGTTAAATACTATTTCCTTTACTTGAGTATATTTTATATCTGGCACATAGCTTACCAGCATCATGTATTGATTAATTAGATTGGTGCGCAGCACGCCCTCATCGTCCGTGGCGATGCATACAGGTATTCCGTGTTTAAGGTATTCTCCCACCGGATGGTTATGAGCTGTTGTTTCAAGGATCACCGCATTACTTTCCAGATTAATTTCTATGGCACAGTTGTTTTCCTTCATAAAATCCAGGATGCCAAGGTAGTCGTTCTCTGACTTGAGATCTACACCATGACCGATTCTGGAGGCGCGTGCTGTTTTCAAGGCATCATTAATATGATAGGTAAGGTCCTCTGCCTGAGTATCGCCCTTGCCCAATACTAATTCGCCGGCATGAAGCGCAATTTTTACATTAGGATATTTATCGCTTAGGTAGCGAAACATGGCCATGTGTGTTTTGTAATTACGCAGTGCATTAATATTGTCTTCCGGTGCCACAAAGTTAACGCCTACCAGCTGATCGCTAAGTGCGGCTGCCTCAAAGGCCAGGATAAGATGACCAAAAATCTTGGCCTGATTGGAAGAAACGCGCACGCCATAGGTTTGAAATTTAAGTGCCACCCCATGTTTATCCGTGCGACCGTGGTAGCTGTCAATTGAATCGGCATAGGCCTGTGCCCATTTATCCATGTCTTTATTAATAAAATACTGGTAGTAATCATCGAGCTTCAGGTGTAAAGCGCGTGTGTCGTCAATCCAGGCCTGCTTGTCGGCAAATTGTGCCACACTGTCTTGAATATTGGGCACACGTATCATGCTCTCGATATAGGCAATGTTATCCTTTGCCGCTCGTTTGCATATGGCCGACAGTAGCAGGGCTTCGTTGCCCACAAAGGCCGCTTTAAACTTAGAGAAGGTGCTGAAAAACTGTTCCCGACCGTCCTTATTGTGTGCCTTATGATTGCGCACTGACCAGTTGTCGATAATGGAATCTTTATAGTTGGGATTTTGCTGCAGGAGGGCATTAATTAGCAATGCATCATTATCATGGGCAGCCTCCTTTTTATTGGCATATAGCTGATAATCGTGGGGGTTGATGTAACAGCTGTCGCGCAGGGCAAGTAATATGTACTCCTCGGCATAGGGGGTGCCACTGGCATGGTGATGTATGTCACCACCCTTGGGCATTAGCGTAAAAAATGACTGAAGGGCGTCTGCATCAGTTTTGATGTTTTCAAAGTGCTTGTTGAGATCGTTTTCAAACTGCTTTTTATTTCCAAAGGAGCATGATGTAAGCAATAAAACAATGAGGGTAGAGGATAGGATTCTCATAAAATTAAATTTACTTTTTTGCGTCAATTGTTACACATTTAACATTATGGTGTAAATATAGTTAACTTTATTTGTTTGGGATAGTAACACCCAAGTGAAGTAAATGTTTACGAAGGCTGCTTGGCTAGGCTCTCGCAATAATAAAGCTTTTAATAAGTTGAAGTCTTGAATAGGTGAATTGTGAAATTCGTAGAAAAGAAGAAGAGGATTTCTATGATGGTTTATCGCTACTCGTAATGCGGAACTGATGCGCTTATTAAAGGTTTAGATATGAGGAGTAACAAGTAGTAAGTTCTGAAAGATCCGTTTAATTAAGTATATAGGGAACGGTTCTTTATACGCACCTTACAAAAGAGAACCGTTCCCAAGAACTTATTGTATTTATAGGCCTTAGTATTCCCTGCTTAGTATTGCCAATTAAAATGCTTTTTGCTATAAATATTCTAAATTTGTTTTTTTTATAAAAATTGGCATTCGTGAAACATTTAGAATTAGAAGAAGTATTAATTAAGTTGGCTAAAGATAATGAGGCCTCATTGGAGGAACTCTTTAACTATTATTATCCCAGATTATATAGTTTCTCAAAATCCTTTCTAAAGTTTGACGAGGGTATTGATGACATCTTACAAGAAGTTTTCGTGAAAATATGGCAAAAAAGGAAGAGCATCAATTCTGCAAATACTTTTAATTCGTACATCTTTACCATTACGCGAAACTTGCTCTTGAATGAATTGAGGACGCGTCTTAATAATGAAAACTTAAAAGAGGAAGTTAAAAGACTGTCCCTTGCATCGGAATATTCTTCTGTTGACCAAATTGAGTACAGCGAATTAAGGAAAAAAACAAATCAATTAATTGAAGAACTACCAGAGCGGCAAAAAGAAATATTTGTTTTAAGTCGTACCGAAGGTTTAACACATAAAGAGATTGCAGAAAAATTAGGGATAACAACCAAAACTGTTGAATATCACATATCCCTTGCTATTAGATATATAAAAGAAAATCTTAAAAGCTACGGGGTGGTGGCAATGCTTTATTTTTATCTTTTTTTCTAATTTTTTCAATTTCTCACTAGGGATAGACTTTTTTGCTGTGTATTAAGTACAGACGAGCATAAAGTATGAAAAGTTTATTCAAGAAATATTATCATTCAACACTACGACCCGATGAATTTTCTGAACTGTCAGAATTACTAACTGATAAACAGAAAGAGTTGTCCATTTCAGGTTTAATGAAAGGTTTCTGGGACAATGAAATGAATGATGTAGATGTACCACCTCGAAAAAATCCATTACTTTTTAATAGAATTAAGGAAGCCATATGGATAGAGCGGAATAAAATTGCGCAAAGAAAAATACGAATTTATAGTTGGACTGTAAGTGTAGCTGCTGTTGTGGTTGTAGCTTTATTTATTAGTAACATTATCTTCTATCAGCAGGTTGATCCCCACAAATATGCTTCACAGCTGCAAATACTATCGACACCTTTTGGAGCCAAAACAAATGTTGATTTACCCGATGGCTCACGAGTCTGGCTTAATTCTGGTTCAACCATCACTTATCCAGTGAAGTTTGGCAAAAGCAGATCATTATCTTTGTCAGGGGAAGCCTTCTTTGACGTAAAAAAAAGTAATAGCCCTTTTATTGTTTCTACCCCAGATGGAGATGTGGTTGTTAAAGGAACATCATTTAACGTGAAAGCATACCCTGAAGACGGGATTTATGAAACTACCCTTATTGAGGGAGCCGTAGACTTCAAACCTAAAGATGAAACAGGCGTGTTATCACTAAAGCCTGGCGATCAGCTTAGGAAAACACAGGAAGGGTTTTCTATTAGGGAAGTTGATGTCAAATTGTCAACATGCTGGATGGAAGGCAAATTAATCTTTAATCGTGAACCATTTCCAACTTTAATCACAAAACTGGAGCGATGGTATAATGTGAAAATAGAATATGCGGATTCTGAACTGGATAAATTATGGTATTCAGGTGTCATTGAAATGGAGAGTATCAGTGAAGTTATGAATATGATTAGTTTATCGGCGCCAGTTACTTATAACTTCGATAAGGAAGAAAGAATTTATACACTAAAATATAAAAAGGATGCAACAAAATAATTTGCAGTACAATTTTCTATTCATGAAATGAAACACATCAACTGTAACAAAAAGAAGTGAGAACTGGAACTTCTCACTTCTTTACTCGGTTGATAAATAATCGTATTACTTATCATTTAACACTTCAAAATTATGAAAAAAATCCGATGTACGCATGGGTTGAGTCCGTGTGTCGCAAAAATGCTTAGAATTATGAAGCTCTCAGTATTGCTCATGTTACTATTCATTACAAGTGCTCTTGCTTCTGAAATCTATTCGCAAAGCACCAGCTTATCAATTAAGGTGAATAATATGAGCCTTGAAGATTTTCTGAACAAAATTGAGGAACAGAGTGAGTTTAGCTTCTTTTATAGTGGAATTATTAATGTTGAACAAAAAGTAAGTGGAGAGTATCGTGCTAAAAAAATCACTGAGATATTAGATGATGTCACAAGTGATTTAGGATTAAGGTATAAGATAATTGACAAACAGGTTATACTTTTTCCATTAAAAAGTGAGTCTGAAGCGGAAGTTCAACAAAATCAACTCATTAGAAAAGTTACAGGAAGAGTTGAGGATATTTATGGAGATCCAATACCAGGTGTTAATATTTATGAAGCAGGTAATCCGCAAAATGGAGTAATTAGTGGTATTGATGGGTCATATTCGATAGACATATCTTCTGAACTGGCAGTTGTAAGCTTTTCATTTATTGGGTTTGTAACACAAGAAATCGAAGTTGCAGGACGTAATCAGATAAATATTACCCTTGTTGAAGAAAGCATTGGATTGGATGAAGTGGTTGCTATAGGCTATGGCTATCAAAAGAAAGTTAACCTCTCGGGAGCAGTTGGTCAGCTGGATGCCAAACAAATTGAAAAGAATTTGGGAGCCAATACCAGCCAGGTGCTTCAAGGAATGATACCCAATGTTAATGTAACCTTTAGCAATGGAGGAATTAATGAGAAAGGTAATATTAATGTTCGCGGTGTCGGTTCAATAAACGGAAGTCAGCCTTTAGTTTTAATAGATGGTGTTGAGGGTGACATGAACATGATTAACCCGAAGGATATTCAATCCATTTCTGTTTTAAAGGACGCAGCATCAGCATCAATATATGGTGCGCGTGCAGCATTTGGCGTGGTATTAATTACCACAAAAACAGGTAAGCCAGGGGATGTGAAAGTTAACTATAACGCTAACTTTGGATGGAGTTCGCCTACGATCAGAACGGATAATTTTATAACCGATGGTTTGGAGTGGGCACGGCTAAGTGATAAACTTAGTTTGTTAGAAAACACAAGTACATACCTTGGATATGGAGAAGACGATTATGCCTATTTGGAAGCCAGGAAACAGGATCCGACACTTCCTTCTGTACTGATAAAGAATGTAGATGGTGTTGAGAAATACATACACTACGGAAATACCGATTGGTGGAGCTATATTTATAGTGATTCGCAACCGTCACAGGAACACACCTTTAGTATTTCAGGAGGAGCAGACAGAGTAAAGTATTATCTTTCAGGTAGGTATTATAATAGAAAAGGAATATATCGTATTAATCCAGATGTCCTAGAGTCGTATACATTAAGGTCAAAAGTAAGTGTAGACTTATCAGATGCGATAACGATTAGCAATGCAACCAATATTCATCTAAGTGAATATGATAGTCCGGCAACTAATACACGCAACATAAGTGGCAGTTCAAACCATGAAGACTGGCGAAAATACACTTTTCATGCATCACCTTTATTTAATCCAACAAATCCGGATGGTTCAATAATTATACAAGGAGCATATACCCCGAATCGTGATATTGCAGATGGAACATTTGCTGATTTGATTTATGGAAAGAGTAGGTCGCTTGAAAAGGATTATGATGTAACTAATACAACTTCGTTAAGTATAGATATTACTAAAGGCTTAACAATAAACAGTGATTATTCTTTTAGGAAAGGAAGTCCATCGAGCTGGGTAAGACTAATATCCACACCTCATACCAATCAACCTGGAGGTGAGGGAGTGACATTATATAAAGAAAACAAGCAGATCTATAAAGAATGGCAGTGGGAAAGAATGTATCAGGCTTTCAACGCCTATGCAAACTATGAGTTAAAAGCATCTGATAAGCATAGTTTCTCAGGAGTTATTGGCTTTAACCAAGAATGGCGTACCTGGAAAAGGAATATTGCAAGTAGGAATGGAAACTTGTCAGAAGATCTCAATTCTTTTAATCTTGCTACGGGTGAGAATATTACCCTTGAATCAGATGCTAACGAATGGGCTATTCGAGCTGCTTTTTATCGACTTAATTATAGTTTCGAGGATAAGTACCTGATTGAATTTAATGGGCGATTTGATCTTTCTTCTAAATTTCCGAAAAATGATCGATTGGGAGTTTTTCCATCCGCTTCGGCAGCTTGGAGGATTAGTGAAGAAAACTTCTTTGAAGGAGCAAAAAGTTACATTGATAATCTAAAGCTAAGAGCTTCTTATGGTACACTGGGAAATCAAAATGTAGGTCCCTATGATTATATTTCAACCATGGGTGTTAACCAGGGTAATTATATTTCCAATGGTGTTAAACAGAATTACTTGACAACCCCGAATCCAATATCTTCAAATTTCACATGGGAAACTTCTGAAACAATTGATTTTGGTGTTGATATTACAGCCCTAAATAATCGTTTTTCCGTGACGTATGACTGGTACCAACGCAATACTTACGATATGCTGACGCAGGGAAAGAAATTGCCATCAGTATTTGGAGCTAAAGAGCCGGATGAAAACGCTGCCGATTTGCGCACACGAGGATTTGAGTTATCACTCAACTGGAATAGTCGTTTTGCAGTTGGTAGCAGTGACTTAAATTACAGCATAGGACTGGTGTTAGCAGATTACACAACTGTTATTACAAAGTTTGATAATCCTAATGGCGATATTGAACAATTTTATGTAGGTCAGGAGGTTGGTGAAGTATGGGGTTATACTTTTGATGGCTTCTTTCAAAGCGATGATGAGTATCTGACTCACGCAGATCAGTTACGTGTTAACCGACGAATTCACGAGAATTACCTTATTAATCATCCGGTAGCAGGCGATATTAAATTTGCCGACCTTAATAGCGATGGTATCATTAGCGCAGGGGAGCGCACACTTAATGATCATGGTGATTTAAAGAGAATTGGTAATACAACTCCACGTTATACCTATGGAATTAACCTTGGAGCTGATTATGTTGGATTTGATTTCCAGGCTTTCTTTCAGGGCGTTTGGAGTCAGGATTGGTGGCCGGGGAAAGATAATGGTTACTTTTTCGGGCCTTTTTCACGTCAATATCAAAACTTCTACCCTGAAAGCATCGAGGCGAACTCATGGACCCCTGATAATAGAGATGCCTATTTCCCAAGGTTAGCTGTCTATTCTACGATAAACCAAGGGCTTGAAGGTTCACAACTTGGAGTTCCCTCCGATAGATACTTGCAGGATGTTGGATATATCCGCTTAAAAAACATAACCCTTGGATATACACTTCCAAAAAGTTGGACAAGTAAAGTAAAGCTTGAGAAAGTACGCATTTATTCTTCCGGCTCTAATCTACTAACTTTTTCCAAGTTATTTAAAAACAACCCTGATCGCACTGTTGATCCGGAGCAATTAGGCAATGGCAATGCTTATCCATTTAGTAAAACAATCGTTTTTGGTATTGACATTAACTTTTAAAACGTAGGAACATGAAAAGAGTAATATATATGTTAATAGTGGCAGTAGGGTTTATTTCTTGTAACGATAATTTCTTAGATCGTTACCCTATTGCTGAAATCGCTCCAGAAAATTCATTTAAGACGGAGCAAGATTTAAAGCTTTATACCAATAGCTTTTATAATGATTTACCATCTATTAATGATATCGTAAAAAGTGATAATATATCTGATAATGTATTATACAATGGGGTTCCGGGCGAACAGTCAGGACTTAGAATTGTACCTTCAGAAGCTGGCAGTGGTGGATGGAGTTGGAGCGACTTGCGAAAAATTAATACCTTTTTTAAGTATTATGAGCAGTGCGATAGTGAAGTAGCAAAAAGAGAATATAGTGGCGTAGCATATTTTTTCAGGGCCTGGTTTTACTTCGAAAAAGTAAAACGTTTTGGTGATGTGCCATGGTATACAGAAGTAGTAGGTAGTGGTGATACGGAACTGCTGACTAAGCCAAGAGATTCAAGAGTGCTCGTAATTGATAATATCATTGCTGATCTCGATGCTGCTATTGAAAATTTAAATGATGATAAAGCATCCGATAAAGTCACTAAGTGGGCAGCTTTGGCATTAAAGTCACGCGTGTGTCTTTTCGAGGGTACTTTTAGGAAATATCATTCTGATTTGAACTTGCCGGATTCAGACAAGCTGTTAGAACTTAGCTGGCAGGCTGCGCAAGAAGTTATTGATAAGAGTCCCTATTCATTGTATGAAACCGGTAATCCGCATCTCGACTACAGAGATTTATTTGCATCAAACGACCTCAAAGAAACCGAAGTCATTCTGGGAAGACGATACAGTAGTGATTTAGATGTAATCCATAGTATCAATTATTATTTCACTTCCGCTACTCAGCAGGATGTTGGTTTGAGTAAAACACTCATAAATAGTTACCTGATGAGTAATGGAAGTGCCTTTACAGATCAGGCTGGTTATGAGTTAATAGAGTTTGTTAATGAAACCAAGAACAGGGACAGGCGCTTAGAGCAAACCATCCGAACGCCAGGCTATATGCGTATTGGAGGAGATATGGAGTTATTACCCGATTTCTCTGCATCGATGACTGGTTACCAGGTCGTTAAATTTGTTTCCGATGAGCGTCAGGATGGAAACCAGTCGAGTTACCAGGATGTACCTATCATTCGTTTTGCAGAAGTGTTGCTGAACTATGCAGAAGCGCGAGCTGAGTTAGGGATAATTGATCAGGCTGATGTAGATAAATCTATTCGTTTGATACGAAATCGTGTTGGCATGCCAAACCTTGATGTTGCAAATGCTAATAGTAATCCTGACTCCTATCTTGCTAATCAATATCCAAATGTAATAGGAGATAATAAAGGCATTGTGCTTGAGGTGAGAAGAGAACGTCGCATAGAGTTAGCCATGGAAGGATTCCGCTATAATGACCTAATGAGATGGAAGGCTGGTAAAATATTGGAAGAATATATTGTAGGTATGTATTTCCCTTCATTGGGAGAGTTTGACCTGGATGGAGATGGTACCATGGATGTACTGCTTTACGAAGGTGATGAGCCTCCATCAACAGCTACTCAAAAGATAAAATTAGGCGATGTGTTTACACTTACAAATGGTGATGGTGGTAACCTGGTTGCCTTCACAGATCGTGAAAAAAGCTTTGATGAGTCAAGAGATTATCTCTATCCTATACCGTCGGGTGATATTTTATTAAATCCGGCTTTAGAACAAAATCGAAATTGGAAATAATCAATTATGCTAAATCTCAACCATGAATCGATCACTGACAAAATTCTGTTTCCTAGCTTTATCATCACTTGCAATGATGTTAAGCATAATCCTTTGTAATAGTTGTTCAAAGGCGGATAGTGGGGTACAAATAAAACCTCAGGCAGAATTTAGTTACCTGAATACTAAACTGCTGGTTGGTGAACCTGTACAATTTGCTAACGAATCTTTAAACACTAATGAGTCAACAACTTTTTATTGGGAGTTTGGCGATGGAAATACTTCTTTAGAAGAGACTCCAACTCATGTTTATGATGAATTAGGAAAGTACATGGTATCTTTGACCGTTACTAACAATGGCATTGAGCCTGTTCGCAAATCCCTTGAGATAATGGTGTGCTTATCAAACACTATTCCGGGCAGAACGGGGTTGAGGTCGCGTCTAAATAATCTGGATAGTAAAATTATGGTTTGCGCACATCGCGCAAACCATTACACTACACCGGAGAATTCGATTGCTGCCCTTGAAGCCTCCATCAGTGAAGGCATTGCTTTTGCCGAAATTGACATCAAGCAAAGTAAGGATGGAAAACTGGTGTTGATGCACGATAATACCATCGATCGTACGACAAGTGGAAGTGGAGGTGTGAATGAATACACCTTTGATGAGTTAAAACAGTTTAATCTGGAACATAATGGCAATCTTACATCACAACAAATTCCTTCTTTTGCTGAGATTTTAGAAGCAGCAAGAGGGAAAATCTATCTTGATTTAGATGTGAAGATTGAAAATTTCATCAAGGTATACAACGAGGTTAAACTTTATGGTATGGTCGATCAGGTAATGTTTACTGTCGATAATATTTCTACGGCCAAAAGTCTTGTCGATAATGATGAGCGAGTGATAGTGATGCCAATTATTAATAACCAGCAGGATATTCAAAAGTATAATATGGCAGGATTGAACCTGGCCGTGTTGCATTATACATCCAGTTCTTTTAATAACGAGCTTATTACTGTTGCTCACAATAAAAACCTTCAGGTTTTCAGGTTAGTATATGTGAATTCAAACACAACACCAGAGTCTGATTCTTACAGGCAGATGGATAAGTTTGTTGAGTTAAAAGGTAACATCGTACAAACGGATTACCCGGTTGAAGTAAAGGCGTTTTTACAAAGTAACAATGTGAATTAAAAAAGACAAGTAATGAAAAATCATATTATTAATATAATCATATTGGCTTCATTTTTTGCACTCTTTTCGTGCGAAGATGATGAAGTAATTGACACCAAACCTGTTGCTGCATTTAAAATGAGCGAACAAGTTGTTGTTGAGGGAGAAGCAGTGATATTTACCGATTTATCATTTGATGAAAATGGTTCTGTCGAGACGTGGAACTGGAATTTTGGTGATGGTCAAACGTCAACTGAACAATCTCCTGTTTATACATACCAAGCCATAGGTGAATATACAGTCACATTAACTGTTATTGATAATACCGGGCAAAGCAATTTTAATGAGTGCTCCAAGGTTGTAACAATGATGGAGGAGTCAACAGCAACTAAAAATCCAGAAATTGTTTGGGCGTATGCTGTACCATACAAAACGAATCAATCATCATTAGCTGTGGCCAACGACGGAACAGTTTATTTCGGGACTGATGGAAAATCGAGTGACCCTACAAGAGGCGATTACAATATTTTTGCTGTTCAGAATGGGAGCTTGAAATGGGGGCATTTAAGCGATGAAGTAGTGCGTTCTTCACCTTCAATTGCTGATGATGGTTCAATTTATATCGGTGATTATAATGGCGATTTATTTGCTTTTAATCCGGATGGAAGTCAGAAATGGAAAGCGACCTATAAGCGCTTTAAATATGCTTCTCCAGCCATTGGTGCCGATGGTACTATATACATTGGAGGAGGCGATAAGGATAATTATTTCAGGGCAATTAGCCCAATCGATGGTAATTTGAAATGGGAATTTGAAGCGGTTGGTAAAGTACGCTCCACACCAGCAATCGATAGCGACGGTATAATCTATTTCTCTGATTACAATACGCTGTATGCGCTAAATGAAGATGGAACTGAGAAGTGGAGAACTGTATATGGTGATTACACAGCTTGTGCAACGGTTTTAATTGAGAGTGCTAAAACCATTTATGTAGCCGATAAAACGGATCATTTAGTGGCATTTAACATGGAAGATGGAACCATTAAATGGAAAAATAATTATTCGGCCACTGATAAAACGGAGAATGGTGGTCCTGCAGTTGCATCGGATGGTACTGTTTATCTTGGTGGTGAGGATGGCAAAATGATAGCCTATAATCCTGAAGACGGCACGCCTAAATGGGAGTTTGAAGCCAAAGGAAAAATTAAAGCTGTGCCGGCCATTGATAATTATGGTAATCTTTATTTTGGTGATGAGGCCGGTTTCTTTTATGTAATTGATGATGAAGGTAACACCAAATGGAAGGCCACACAACTAGATGGAGCTATAAGTACTTCGGCTGCCATCGGTAAGGATGGAACCATTTATGTATTAACAGCAAATTCTGATAGCAAAGGTACACTGTATGCTTTAAGAACGAAAGCTACAGGATTAGCTGAAGAAGGCTGGCCAATGCGTTCAAAAAATGCAGCCCATTCAGGTCGATAAAAAAAACTTCATATTATATAACTAAGTTACCGGGTCTATTTCATTTTAGACCCGGTAGTTTTAAACACCATAAAACTTTCTATTATGATCAGAATTAGATTGATTTTCCTGACAATTATTTTGTTTTCATTTCAATTTCTGTCAGGTTCAAATATAGTATCCGGTTCATCAGAGTGCCATCTACGCGTTAAAAAAATATTGTCCGATCTATATAATCCAACTGACTTATGTGTACTTGTAGTTGCTCATCGCGGTGATTGGCGCAATGCGCCGGAGAACTCAATTCAGGCGATAAAGAACTGTATTGAAATGGGCGTTGATATAGTAGAGATTGATGTGCGAATGACCAAGGATTCTGTGTTGGTATTAATGCATGATAATACTATTGATCGCACAACAACTGGCACAGGCAAAATATCGGATATGACATTGACTGAGCTAAAATCTGTACAATTACTAAACGGATGTGATAGAGCAACCAAACATAGAATTCCAACTTTGGAAGAAGCAATGCAAGTTGCCAAAGGAAACATCATGGTCAATCTAGATAAGTGTTCTAACTATATGGATAAGGCTTTTGAGGTGATTGACAAAACACACACTATAGAACAAGTTATTTTCAAAGGCAGTAAATCTATTGATCAGGTGAAGGAGAAGTATGGAAGTATACTGGAAGAGATCATTTATATGCCAGTTATTAAAGAGAGTACATCTCATTTAAGAGGATTTGTTGATGATTTTATTTTTGAATTAGGACCTGTGGCTTTTGAAGTAATTTATAAGAGCGATGACTCACCTATGTTTGATGTAATACAAACCATTAAAAAGCAGGAATGTCGCATTTGGGTGAATACGCTCTGGGAGTCGCTCTGTGGTGAACATACGGACGACCTGGCTGTGGATGACCCTGATGCAGCATGGGGCTGGGTGATTGACAATGGGGCAAATATCATCCAAACTGACCGTCCTGAGTTGCTTTTGAAATACTTGCGCAAAAAAGGATTACACGATTAAATTCAGTTAAAAGTTTACTTCGTTAGATTTGGTAGTGTTAGCTGCGGGTTACTCCTAAAAAGCATCCAGTTAGAGGAGTTGCGGACTATGCTATTAATAAAGCTATAATAATGATTAGGAAAATATTCAATTTTTATACCATCTCTCCATCAATACCTAGTTTGAAAAATTCAAAATTAGTAAAGGGGATGTATGATCAATATCGTTGGTCAGTATTTTTATCTGCCACCATTGCGTATAGCCTCTTTTATGTGTGCCGATTGAGTTTGAGTGTGATTAAAAAACCAATTGTAGATGCAGGCTTTTTAAATGAGTCGCAGTTAGGCATGGTAGGTTCAGCATTATTTTTTACTTATGCAGTTGGTAAATTAACGAACGGATTTCTGGCTGACAGGAGTAATATTAAACGCTTTATGGCAACCGGTTTGTTTTTAACTGCTCTCATAAATTTGGCCTTAGGGCTAACTACATTATTTGCCGCTTTTATTTTTTTGTGGGGCTTAAATGGCTGGTTCCAATCTATGGGGGCAGCTCCTAGTGTTGTTGCTCTATCCAGATGGTTTAGTAATCGGGAACGAGGCACTTATTATGGTATATGGAGTGCTAGTCATAGTATTGGAAAAGCAATGACTTTTATCGGAATTGCCTTTATTGTAAGTATGTTTGGTTGGCGATGGGGCTTTTACAGTGCCGGTATTTCGGGTTTAATTGGTGCTGCTATTGTTTACTTTTTTCTGCATGATACCCCAGAAAGTAAGGGACTACCTCCTATTGCTGATTACAAAAATGATTATGCAGAGGTTTCAACAAAAGATAAGACGTTAGCAGAAGTTCAGAAGCAAGTTTTGAAAAACCCATTCATTTGGATTTTGGCCGGTTCTAGTGCGATGATGTACATCAGTCGTTATGCCATTGAGAGCTGGGGAATTTTTTATCTCGAAGCACAAAAGGGTTATTCAAATATGGAAGCCAGTTCCATTATTTCTGTCAGTGCGATTAGCGGTATTGCTGGGACTGTTATTGCCGGCTTTATTTCTGATAAACTGTTTAAAAGCAGTAGAAATGTTCCAGCGCTAATCGCCGGTTTGCTTAATGTATTTTCAATGTCACTTTTCCTGTTTTATCCCAATGGGAGTGTATGGATAGATAGCCTGAGTATGATTTTATCAGGGTTTGCTTTTGGAATACTGATTACCTTTATTGGAGGCCTGATGGCTGTTGATATTGCATCAAAGAAAGCTTCTGGTGCAGCTTTAGGTCTTATAGGAATTGCCAGCTATATTGGTGCGGGAATGCAGGATTTGGTGAGTGGTATTTTAATCGCCAATGGAAAATCTACTATTGAAAATGTTTCATCTTACGACTTTACCATCGCTAAATGGTTCTGGCTAGGGGCCGCAGTTATATCGGTATTTATGGCTTTAATGGTGTGGAATGCCAAGCACGAGGATTAACAGATTTTCAATTGCCCATATTTGATAGGATGATTAGCCAAAATTCTGTTTAAATTAGAAAATATAATGCAAATGATATTGGTTTTTTTAAACTAAAATGATAAAAATGTCTCCTTATTCTTATTAATCTAAAGCTTAATAAGAATAAGGAGTAACGGGTAAGTTAAAATGTTTCACCTAATCTGAATATCAACCTAAGGGTGAAGAGTAGGTGAAACAAATGTAGAAAAAAGCTGAAAAAATAAAAATGAATGAAAAACAAAACCCCTTTGTGGTAAAGGGGTTTGAAGTGTTTTGAAAAACTCTGAAATCTTTCTGGTGGAGCTGGAGGGGATCGAACCCTCGTCCAGACAAGGAAGCTATATGCTTTCTACATGTTTAGCTTTGACTTAATTTTCGAGTAACAGCTGGATCAAAGCCACCGACTGTTACCTTATCCTCTTAAGGTTTCGGAAAAAGCCCGAGGCTTACTTCTTCCTAGTTTCGATTTTCCAGCATCTCTGATTCGAACCGCCTCAAAACGTTAGCATTCGAGAGATGTCTTGTTCTGGCATCTAATGCCTGAATAAAGCTTATCTACTATACTTCGATTAAGCTGCAAGAGCGTAATTATTTTCGCCAATTAAAAAGTTTGAGATCCGGGATTAACGAGCCGGTACCACAACGCTCGACATGCTTACACACCACTTTGCCAAGCTGTCAATTCCACGTCAGCCCCATGAAGTAATGCACAGCAAAAGTAATAAATATTGTTGGACTTGGGAATACTTTCATGAAATCGTTTAAAAATAGCCGAACAATTGCTTGTTCGGCTTATGAAGGAGGAAGGGGTACTGATGATTAATGATTACTTGTTAGCCAGGTTGAAGTGTCAAGCATCCAGTCTTCTACTCTCAGTGGGTTTTCAACAAACTGCTCGTCATTCAATACGGATGGCCATGTTTCCAGGTTCAGCATCCATGCTTCAATGCTTAGGTGTTCTTCTGCGTTCGTGCTTGTCTGGTCAACCTGGTTAAGCAGTGCCCACTCGCTGGTGTTCAACATCCAGCTTTCGATGGTCATATGTGGCTCTTCGTAACTATCAGTAAGGGGCAGTGTGCTGTAGGCGTTCAGGTCGAGCATCCACTCCTCAATGTTCATTTGTTCAGTGGCAAAATCATTATCGGCGTAAAGGCTATTGGTATTTAATATGTTCCATTCACTTGCATCCAGCATCCAGCTTTCAATGCTTAAGGCTGCTTCTTCCATCTCGTTCGCCGGAAGCAGGGTATAGGTATTCAGGTCAGTCATCCATTCCTCCACTATGATGGCTTCTTCAGCATAGCTGGTGGTGTTCGCAGGTGCACTTACAGTAAAGGGTTCTGTCATCCATGGTTCAACGCTTAATGGTGCTTCTGCAACGTCGCTCATCATCTCCTTTAGATTGATGGCATATGTTTCGGTGATGGTGCTTGTAGCCAGTGGCTTATTTAATCGGCTGGTGGCTTTGTGTGTAAAGTCTTCACTAATTGTAAAGGGGAGATTGCTATGGTAAACGGCAAAAAATATGCTGAGTGTAAAAATACTGGCGGCAATTCCGAAAAACAAGTAGTTAATAAGGGTTTGTCTGTGGCTGTGGTCAACTGTCGTTTTCATCTTTCTATCCTCCATTGTTTGATTTGTCAATGAAGGATCAGAATTTGTGCCACTATTCACAAGTAGCTGGTAATGTGGATCTTGCGACTATGGGGTTAATCGATAGACGGTTTTTGTTGAACGGTATTGCAACAACTCTATGTTCGGATACGAACAAAAGAAAACCCTGCCGGGTTAGGGCAGGGTAGTATTAATATTTTTGATATAAAAACCCGGATAATTAGGCTTTTTTATCCAATACGCTCATTACTTCAAGCACGTGTTTACGACTTGTTTCCAGCAAGGCTTTCTCATCGTCGTTTAGATCCAGTTCAATTACTCTTTCCACACCATTTTTACCCAATACAACAGGAACGCCCAGGTAGCAGTCATCGATACCGTATTCGCCTTCCAGCTTTATGCACACAGGGAATACACGTTTTTGGTCTTTTACAATAGCCTCTACCATTTGTGCAGCAGCCGATCCTGGAGCATACCAGGCTGAGGTGCCCATTAGCTTCACCAGCTCACCGCCACCAAACTTAGTACGCTCAATAATAGCATCCAGTTTTTTGGCATCAATGAGTTCAGTAACCGGAATACCGCCTACCGTAGTATATCGTGGAAGGGGAACCATCGTATCGCCATGGCCACCCATCAATACGGCCTGGATATCCTTCGGAGAAACATTTAGTTCCTCAGCAAGGAAAGCGCGGTAGCGGGCAGTGTCAAGAATACCGGCCATACCCATTACTTTAGTACGTGGGAATTTAGAGCTGATATGCGCCTGATAGGTCATTACATCCAATGGGTTAGACACAATAATGATGATGGCTTCGGGCGAGTGCTTAACAACTTGCTCGGTTACTGACTTTACAATACCTGCGTTGGTTGAAATAAGGTCATCACGCGTCATTCCGGGTTTACGTGGTAAGCCCGATGTGATGACAACCACATCAGAGCCGGCGGTTTTTTCATAATCGTTGGTTGAACCGCTTGTGCGTGTGTCATACAAGTTAATGGGTGCCTTTTGCCAAATGTCAAGGGCTTTACCTTCGGCAACACCTTCTTTAATATCAACCAGTACCACTTCGTTAGCAATCTCTCTATAGGCGAGTACATCAGCACAGGTTGCACCTACATTACCTGCTCCAACCACTGTTACTTTCATAATAATCGGTATTAATTAGTGTGTTATTTGTTTAAAACTTTGATAGTGTGTTATTTATAGAATATTGAATCTGTTCGTTAACAGGTCTCTTTTTTCACTAAGACAAATATAAAACTTTATTTACACGCTCCTTAAGATTTTACCTGTTTAACGTTTGTTAGCATAAAAATATCCCGGGCTATCACTTGTCTAGTGAGGCGAATGCGTGTTTTTTTATTTAATGAAAAAAATCTGTAATGTAATGGAATAACCATCAATTTTACTGTTTAACTGACTTTGTATTTTGTTTGATGCAGAGCCAATATTTTCTATTAGCTTTGTAAGAAAAATTAAGCGTTTACGATTCATCGCATTTTCAAAGCCAATATTATGCATACTATAAATTTGAAGGGAAAGTTGGTGGACTTGGACAGTCCCTGGACAATGGGTATACTCAATATAACACCAGATTCATTTTTTGATGGGGGTAAATATCAGTTGCAGAAGGATATTGAAGCGCGATGTGCGCAGATACTAAGCGAAGGCGGCGACATAATTGATGTAGGAGCCTATTCCTCTCGTCCGGGTGCTGTGCATGTCAGTGAGGAGGAAGAATTGCATCGTTTGCGCCAGGCACTCACCTGGATACGAAAGGCGCATCCTACAGCCGTGCTATCCGTCGACACTTTTCGGGCTTCGGTAAGTGAAGTGTTGGTGCGCGAGTTTGAGGTGGATATAATAAACGATATATCCGGGGGAATGATGGATGAGCAGATGTTTGAGGTAATTGGTCGTTTGGGCGTACCCTATATTCTTATGCATATGCAGGGGACGCCGCAAAATATGCAGATGAATCCTCAATATAAGGATCTGATGGGTGATATCAGCCTGTATTTTGCTCAGCAGATTAACAAAGCCAGGGCCAAAGGAGTGAAGGATATTATTTTGGATCCGGGATTTGGTTTCGGAAAAACCCTTGAGCAGAATTATGAACTTTTGCGCGAAATGAAGCAATTCGATTTATTTGGTTTGCCCATGCTTGTAGGTGTTTCTCGTAAGTCGATGATATACAAATTGCTTGATGTGCTGCCACAAGAGGCATTGAATGGAACCACAGCTTTAAATACCGTGGCTTTATTGAACGGCGCCAATATTTTAAGGGTGCATGATGTAAAAGAAGCCGCAGAATGTATTAAATTAGTGCGTCAACTTAATAAAGCCTGATTACTGCATGACTTTTCTGGATATCCGTTTTATTGATTTAGTCGATATTGTATTGGTGGCGTATCTGATGTTCCGCATCTATAAGCTCATTAAAGGCACTGTGGCCCTGTATATTATGTTGGGGATTTTTGCCTTTATCGTGTTCTGGATCTTGATTAAGACCTTTGGCATGGAGCTCTCATCTACCATTCTCGATAATATTGTAAATGTAGGTGTGCTGGCTTTTATCGTTGTTTTTCAGCAGGAAATACGTCGCTTTCTACTCTTGCTGGGCTCGCGTTATAATGTGTCCACCCGTTTTTCCATGGACAAAGTATTCATGTCGAAGGAAAAGGGAATGATGTCGATTTATAACAAACCGGTGGTGCGTGCATGTAGTTCACTGGCCAAATCCAAAACCGGCGCCCTAATTGTGATCACCAAGAATTCGGAGTTACTCGATTATGTGCAGACAGGGGAGTTGATTAACGGTGTGATATCCTCCCGCTTACTGGAGAATATATTTTTTAACAACAGTCCCTTGCACGATGGTGCGGTAATTATTACAGGCAATAAAATTAAAGCGGCCGGATGCATTTTGCCCGTGTCGCAAAATACTGAATTACCCAAACGTGTTGGACTAAGGCATCGTGCTGCTATGGGTATTACTGAATCAACTGATGCGCAGGCTATTGTGGTATCCGAAGAGACGGGGCGGATCTCCTTCTTTAGTAAGGGACAAATGGAGATGGGCGTGAGTGATGAAGAGTTGCAGGAGTTGTTAAATAAGTCCTGATAATAATTGTTAAATAAAAAAACAGAGTTATACATTATGCCGCAAGGACGATTAAACAAAAAGGTAGTCATTAGTGGATCTACCGGATTTATAGGGACTGCCCTCAGTACTTTTTTGGAGAGCAATGGCTATGAAGTGGTCCGTTTAAGGCGTCATCATTTTAACACTCAAAATGGGCAGCTTGCCAATTTGTTAAGCGGTAGTTCTGTGGTTATTAATCTGGCAGGTGCCCCCATTGCAGCCCGAAAGTGGACGGCCCGCTATAAGAAAGAAATTCGTGACAGTCGGATTCAAACAACTAAAATGCTGGTAGAAACCATGCGTGCCATGCCTTTGAAGCCTGAGTTGTTTATTTCTACGTCAGCCGTTGGTATCTATGATCGTTATGAGGTTCACGATGAGTTTTCTACTAATTATGCGGGCAATTTTCTGGGTACTGTTTGTAAACAGTGGGAAGCTGCGGCCTGTCAGGTGCAGCGATGGAAAGATGTGCGCTTATGTGTAGTGCGACTGGGTGTTGTGCTAGGCAATGAGGGCGGGGCATTTCCGCGAATGCTGGCTCCTTTTAAGTGGGGCATGGGTGCTCCCTTGGGCGAAGGCTATCAGGTTTTCCCTTTTATTCATCTTAATGACTTGCTGAGTGCCTTTTGGTATCTGATCTGTCGTGTTGATTCCCGTGGAATCTTTAACATGGTGGCTCCGCAGATGATTTCTAATCTGGAGATTACCAAGGTGCTCCAGCAGCGTATTCATAGATCGCTGCTGCCAGCGGTACCGGCTAGTGTGCTTAAAGTACTGATGGGCGAGGGGGCATCGATGCTACTGGAAGGCCAGAAGGTTGTACCGCGCCGCCTCCAGGACACCGGTTTTCATTTTCAGTTTCCTACTTTTGATGATGTACTTGATGATTTGTTGTATTAGCCAAAATCGATTAAGTTAAAAAAGGATGGTAGTTGGCTCAATGCAAAGCAAGCTGTGAATAGGCTTACTATTATTCATCTTTTCAGGTTTCTAGTTGATTTTACAGATGCCAGTAAATGCCATGAAAGTGAGCGTAGGCACCCGCCAACACAAAAAAATGAAAGATGGCATGGTTGTAGGGTATCTGTTTGATTTGATAGAGTATAGCACCCACTGTGTAAAACAGGCCACCCACACCCAGCCATAGTAAGGCGCCACCCGGCAGCTGTTCACTAAGTGGTTTAATGGCAATAACCACAACCCAGCCAAGTAATACGTAGCTAATGGTGGAGACCAGCTTAAAACGGCCGGTAAAAAATAGTTTAAGTATGACACCTGCAATGGCCAGTAACCACACACCTCCCAGTAGCAGGTAAGCCCAGTTAGTACCCACCCCAATGCTGAGAAATGGCACATAAGAGCCGGCGATCATCAAGTAAATGGCACAGTGATCGAAAACCTTGAGCCTATGTCTTCGCACCATATCTTTTTCGGCATGATACAAGGTGGAGGCGCCGAACAAGGATATTATGCATATCCCGTAAACCAGGTATGCAATGAATGTCTCTAAATCCTTGGCTTTGAATAGTAAAAAAAAGAGCGCCACCACGCCCAGTAAGAAACCAGCCAGGTGACTGCTTATGTTGAGTCGTTCTTCAGACGGAGTATATGTGTTTATTTGCACGTTTATTCTTTTGGGCTAAAGTTAGGGTATTCTGCCTTTTTATACTATTCATACTTGAATGAACTTAATGGCTTATCCACACTCATCGGATGACTGAAGGAGCCGTATAGCGTATGCTCATCCGATGAGTTTTATTATTGGCTTGTAAGCTGATAAACATAAGATGCCAGGGGCGGAATAGTACACACTACGGTTGCAGTGCCTGCTTTTACCTGCAGGGTGTTACTGCTTCCGTACAGAACGTCTTCAAGATGGTAGTGGCCATCTGTCAGCTCCCATGCAGTGATGATTTCGGCAGGTAGCTGATAAGTAAAGCTCTGGTTCTTATTGTCTGAGAAGTTGGACAAGATGATCAGCTTTTCATTGTCGCACCAGCGCACAAAGCTGTAGGTTTTATCATCGTAGTCCTCTGTAACGGAACGGTTCCATAAATGTGTGTCGGCATAATTACCCATTAGTGCTGTGCTTTGCTTTGAAAAGCTTAGTAGTCGCTGATAGAAATCGCGTAGTTTTTTTTCTTCGGTAGTTAGCTGGCCTCCGTCAAAGGCTCCCTCATTCATCCAGCGTTGATGATGTGGAACACCAATATAGTCAAAAATACTGGTGCGGCTGGGGCTGCCAAAGCCCGCGTTCTCGGCGCCCGGTTCGCCTACTTCCTGTCCAAAATAGATCATGGTAGGAGCTGTGCTGATGGTAGTGGATACCACCATGGCCGGCATTCCTTTTTTAGCATCGCCTGCAAATTCCGGACTTGCAATACGCTGTTCATCGTGGTTTTCCAGAAAGTGCAACATGTGGTGTTCTATATCCTTTAAACCTTCTTGTATGGCCGGCAGGTTATCGGTTAAGCCGTGACCCTGCATGATGTGTTTCAGCGTATCGTATAGTTCTACCTTATCATACAGGTAATCCATTTTACCCATATGGATGTAATCGCGATACAGAGCCGGGTTATACACTTCGGCCAGCAGGAAGGCATCCTCATTAGCCATTTTGATGGATGAATTCATAAAGCTCCAGAACTCAACAGGCACCATTTCAGCCATGTCAAAGCGAAAACCATCCACCCCAAGTTGGGTCCAGTATAGTGCAATATCACGAAATTTGAGCCATGAATCGGGTAAGGTTTTGTTTTGCCAGAAGGCATAGTGGGCAGTATAGTCCTTTTGCGCGTATTCTTCAGGTAAGGCAGGGAAATCTTTCGTTCCATCAGGGCGTACTCCATAGTTGATTTTAACTGTTTCATACCAATCATGAAAACCTGGTTGTGCCAGTCTGGATCCATTTCCTGTCCACTTCGCCGGATTTTCATCAAATCGCCCATCAGCCAATGGGTGGTTTTCTCCACCAAGTGCCTGGTAGCCATTGTCCGGGTTGGGCACTTTAAATGACTCACCGGGTATGTAGTAAAAGTTGTTATTGACCGCATAGACCACTGAAGTGTCATCCTGAGCACCAAAATCCAATACGCCATCCGGGTTATTTCTGCCTTCGTAGTGTCGGGCCACATGATTGGGAACAATATCAATAAGCACTTTCATGCCATGTTGATGGGTACGGTCGATTAAGGCTTTGAACTCTTGCAGGCGATTTGCCGGATTATCGGCCAGGTCGGGATTAACATTATAATAGTCCTTAACGGCATAGGGCGACCCAGCCCGACCTTTTACCACATCAGGGTCGTCATTGGAAATGCCATAAGCCGTATAGTCTCTTATCACGGCATGGTGGGGTACGCCCGTGTACCATATGTGCGTAATCCCAAGCTTTTTTAGTTCAGAGAGGGCCTCGTTATTGAAATCACTGAATTTGCCAACCCCATTTTCTTCTATGGTGCCCCAAGGCTTATTGGTAGTATTAGTATTGCCAAAAAGGCGTGTGAATAACTGATAAACAACTGTTTTGCCATTTGTTGTGTCCTGTTCTTTCTTTGGTGGTTTGGATTGGCAGGCCATCAATATCAGGCACAGGAAGGCAATTGTTATCTTCGGGTGTATCATTGTATGTGAATTTAGTTTGCGTTAATTATAATGGCATGGGCAAGTTACAAAACACCTGGCTGTTGAGAATCTTTTTTTTGGCAACGGCGTAGGTTATTGTGCTGAGTTTTTGTGCATGAAAATTAGTTAAATCCAATATAATTAGGTTCTTGGGATGTTTGTTGTTGGATTTTTGGCATTGCGCTCATCGCATAAATAAGGTTGAATTTGTTCCCTTTAATATTGTGCAAACGTTTTCGGTTGTAACTGTTTTTAGGGCTTGCACAATCAAATAGTGTGGCATTGGCCGAATTATTTTATCTTAGCGCCTTCAAATAATAAAATAAAGACAATGAGTAAGGTAGTTATTAAGAGTTTTGAGGAATTGGAAAAGTTAATTGGAAGTGACCTTGGTATTTCTGATTACCATGAATTTACTCAAGAACAAATTAACTTATTTGCCGATGCTACTTTGGATCATCAGTGGATTCATACCGATGTGGAAAAGGCAAAGACGGAGTCGCCATTTGGCAATACTATTGCACACGGCTATTTAACTCTCTCTATTTTGCCCCACCTGTGGAATCAGATTGTGGATGTGCAAAACCTTAAGATGCAGGTGAATTACGGTATCGAAAAGCTGAAATTTAATGCTCCTGTTTTGGTAAATAGCAAAGTGCGCCTGCATGCCAAGGTGAATAATGCTGTTAACTTAAGGGGTGTAACGCGCGCCAATATTGGGATAAAGCTAGAGATTGAAGGAAGCAAAAAGCCGGCTTACGAAGGCGAGATTGTTTTTCTATACCACTTCGATGCGTAGGTGCGTATATAATTTTAAGATATGGAAGAGGCTGTTACAGGCCTCTTTTTTTTGATCTGATTGGAAAAAAAAAGAGGACAGCCATGCTGCCCTCCGGGAATGCCATTACTTAAACTCTGCGGTCTAGAAATTGCATTCGTGTACTTCAAAGTAGGCTTGTGAGTGTAGGCAGGCAGGGCAGTTCTTAGGTGCCTTAGTGCCTTCGTGAATAAAGCCACAGTTACGACACATCCAGGTTACCTTACCGTCCTTTTCAAATACCTTACCTTCTTCCAGGTTTTTATACAGCTTGCGGTAGCGGGCTTCATGGTGTGCTTCTACCTTAGCAATCATTTTAAAGGCAACAGCCACTTCTTTAAAACCTTCTTCTTCCGCTATTCGGGCAAATTCAGGATACAATTCAGCCCACTCTTCGTTTTCGCCATCGGCAGCTGCCTGTAGGTTGGCCTTGGTGTCGCTAATAATACCGGCCGGGTAGGTGGCAGTTATTTCTACCATGCCTCCTTCTAAAAATTTAAAAAATCTTTTGGCATGTTCACGCTCCTGCTCAGCTGTCTCCATAAAAATCGCCGCAATCTGCTCCAGACCTTCTTTTTTTGCCTGCTTGGCAAAATAGGTGTAGCGGTTTCTTGCTTGCGACTCACCGGCAAAGGCTTTCAATAGGTTTTGTTCTGTTTGGGTTCCTTTTAAGCTCATGTTGTTCTCTTTATCTATTTGTAATTTTATCCTTACAAACAAATATAAGCTTTCATCATATTATTGCTTCTTATTTACTATTAATAATGTATAATTTAGGTCGTTTCTAAATATTATTCCGTATTTACAATGCTTCAAACATCTCTTTTGGAGAGCCACAGGTAGGGCAAAGCCAGTCATCTGGTAGATCTTCAAATGGAGTCCCTGGTTTTATGCCGTTCTCGGGGTCACCTTTCTGAGGATCATAAATATAACCGCAAGCCATACATTTATACTTTTTATGTTTGGATTCAGACTTGTCTTTTGGAGGCTTAATTTTTGCAGGATCAATATAGGTGGGGGCATTTTTAGGTGCCAGCCCTTTCTTCACCTCATGATAATAGGCGTAGGTGAGAGGCTGTTCGTTCGGTTCAAGTAGGTCATTGTCTTCAATGGAAGCGATAAATAAAATATGAGAGCCCACATCTACTTGTTGATTTACCTTACAGTCGAACCAGGCAATACAGTCTTCTGTGATAATGGGCGCCCCCGTGCTTGCTGTTTTATATTTTACCGATGCAAACTTGTCAATATCTTTACCGCTATTGTAGCCAAATAAGCCCAGTGTTTCCGGTTTGGCCTCTTGTTTCAGTATAGAAATTGAGAAAATACCGCTTTGCTGAATCATGGCGCAGCTGTGGTTGTTTTTACTACAGCTAATGGCAATTTGCGGAGGATTGGCCGTTACCTGAAAAGCTGTATTGGCCACATAGGCATTTCGCTGATGAGCGTTCTGGGTAGCTACGATATACAGTCCGTAACTGAGTTTGAAAAAAGCTTCGTAATTCATATTTAGACTTTTAGTGTGTGTCGAATTCAATTTAGTAATAAGAAGGAGGGAATAAAAGTATCGAATAGTAAAATAAGGAGTGCGGGGGTGTATAATATGCAATTTAGAAACGGTTTAAATACCTGAGCGACTTATTTATTATGCGATTTGGCCGACTGGCGGTTTTGCTCAAATCTTTGCATATTTGTATTGGAGGCATCTGTCTCAATGATTTTACAACGTAGGCGACTACTTGGCTTGTAATAATACCGCAGGATATGGCTGTTGAAAATATACCCGAAATTTATACTGATAATTACACGGAGTACAAAGACCTTTTTATCTATGATTTTAGGGTGGCGCATAATGTGGTTAAGAGCAAGGTTAATCTGAGCATGAATATGTTTAGCTTCTTACAGGAGGGGAGTAAGTATGTACATATTGCCGATGCTACAGTTGCTGTGAATACCCATCAATCTTTGCTAATTCCCAAAGGTAACTGCCTGTGGACTGAGTTGCTGAATCAGGACGCGGTTTATTATTGCAAGCTTTTGTTTTTTTCCGGGCAGCGACTTGTTCGTTTTCTCAATAATCAGCAGGTTGAGCAGCAGGCTGGTTTGGAAGCCGATTCTTATTTTATAATCGAAAACGATGCCTACATGGCATTGTTTTTAAAATCGCTATCGATATTCAAACACCCGCTTACCCAAGTGCATAAGCAATTGCTTTCGGCGAAGTTTGAGGAGTTGCTGCTGTATTTGATTGCTAAATATGGCGAACGATTTATTCGCTATTTATTTTCCATGGTATCCAGCGAACAATCGCCTTTTAAAACCATTGTGGAGCAGCATATGTATTCAAACCTTAAGCTGGAAGAAATTGCCTTTTTGTGCAATATGAGTTTGTCCACCTTTAAGCGTCATTTTTTAATGGAATATAATGAGCCGCCGGGAAGGTGGTTGCAGGATAAACGACTCACAAAGGCGAAAGAGGTTTTGCAGCAAGGAGCCGTCAAAGCTTCGGATATTTATGAAGATTATGGTTACAGTAACCTTTCTAACTTTAGCAGTGCTTTCAAAAATAAATTTGGAATTAGTCCAACTGATATCGCTTAAGGAATTAATAATTGGCTTATTCTTATCAACATCCTGATAGATAGCAGTCTGTGACGTCGATTTTAGTGAGTTTGATACTGAAAAGGCAATAGTTTTTAGTATTTGAGCTAATTTCATAAGTTATTGAACGAAAAGGATAAGCGCCGCCTTGTTCACTTGCCATACTTTTGTCAACGAAATCAATAAGTAATTTCTGAAATGAATATCAGGCTTATTGGTGAGGCAAAGAAATAACATTAATACAAAAAGAGAATGGCAAAGTTTATTGTACCGAAGGAGATTTTTCATGGATTGGGAAGTCTTGAAAATTTAAAAGGATTAAAAGGAAAAAAGGCAGTGATTGTAATTGGCGGTAATTCAGTTAAAGCCAATGGATCTTTAGAAAGAACAGTTAATTACCTGAATGAAGCAGGTATCGATTCTGCTGTTTTTTCGGGAGTCGAGGCCGATCCATCGATTGATACAGTGAAAAGAGGAGCTGCATTTTTTGCACAGGAGCAACCCGATGTGATTGTGGGTTTGGGAGGCTGCTCAGCCATTGATGTTGCTAAAGCTATGTGGGTATATTACGAGTATCCCGACTCAACGTTAGAAGCCTTAGCTGCTCCATTTGCTGTAAAAGCTTTACGCAATAAGGCCTATTTTGTAGCCATACCTTCAACCAGTGGTACGGGAACCGAAATAACCGGACTTTCGGTAATTACGGATAAGGAAAAAGGTACTAAGTACCCCATCGTATCTCACGAGCTTACACCGGATGTAGCCATTGTTGATGGAGAGCTTTGTGCCAGCATGCCTGCACACGTTACGGCCAATACAGGTCTGGATGCTTTAAGTCACGGTGTAGAAGCCTATGTATCTAATATCGCTGACCGCTACAACGACGCCCTGGCCAAAGAGGCTGTTGATTTGGTGTTTAAGAATTTGCCGGTAACATATACCGATCCTGAGAATATGGAGGCGCGTCAGGCTATGCACGATGCATCGTCCATGGCAGGTATGGCTTTTACAAATGTATGGTTGGGTATTGTGCACGCTATGTCGCACCAGCTAGGTGGCACTTTTGGTATTCCACACGGATGTGCCAACGCAATTCTAATGCCTAATGTGACACGTTTTAATGCGAAGGTAACCGATAAATACAACGATTTGGCCGGCTTGTTTGGAAAGACTACTGCGGAAGAGTTTGCCATTGAAATTGAAAAGCTAAGGGCAAGTGTTGGCGTAGTGGATTCCATTAAGGCCTGCGGGATTAGTCAGGAAGAGTGGGATGCTAAGCTGGATACCCTAACGGCAAACGCCTTGAAAGATCCTTGTACGCTTTTTAATCCCCGTAAACCTGAATTCGACGAGATTAAGGCGATTTATCAGGCATGTTATGAGGGTGTAGCAGTGAATTGCTAATCGTAGAAATATGTCATTAAGGCCTTGGGTAATTATGCCCGGGCCTTTTTTGCATTTTAACAGCCGGTGCATTGTTTTATCTTCTCGATTTTGGCTTAGTGAAGAAGTCGGAATGGCTTGTTTAGAATTTATATAAATTATTGTGCGATAATCAATGTCATTAATTCAGGATTATTCAAACGCTATTTTTACCTTTGGAAATTCAACAATAGTGCCGACTCAGTTAGTGTTTGCGGCCTATTGATCTCGTAGACTGTAATTTAGTTATTAATATTGTAATGAACAGAATTGTTGAAAAGGAGTATTTCTCAGAGAATGTTGTTCGTCTGGAAATTGAAGCTCCGCGAATTGCAAAAGCTCGTCGTGCAGGGCATTTTGTAATAGTTAAAGTAGGGGAGCGTGGCGAGCGTATTCCGCTGACTATTGCTGCAGCTGATGCAAAGCGGGGCACCATTACGCTGGTGATACAACGAGTGGGGGTGTCATCACGACGTATTACCGATTTGAATGTGGGTGATGAGCTCACGGATTTGGTGGGTCCGCTGGGTGAAGCAACCCACATTGAGAAGGTAGGAACTGTACTTGCTTGTGGAGGCGGTGTTGGAGTGGCTCCATTACTGCCCATTGTAGAGGCCCTGAAAAAAGCCGGTAATAAAGTGATTACAATATTGGCAGCGCGAAGCAAAGACCTGATTATTCTTGAAGACCAGATAGCGCAATACTCTGATGAGGTAATAGTGATGACTGATGATGGTTCTTATGGTACTAAAGGCCTTGTAACCGATGGTATGAAGGCCGTGATGAATCGTGAGAAAGTGGATCAGGCCGTGATTATTGGTCCTGCTATTATGATGAAATTTGCTGCCTTAACCACCAAGGAGTATAATGTTCCTACCGTTGCCAGTTTAAATACCATTATGGTGGATGGTACCGGTATGTGTGGTGCCTGCCGCATAACTGTGGGTGGCAAAACAAAGTTTGTGTGTATTGACGGGCCGGAGTTTGATGCCCATCAGGTGGATTTTGATGAGATGCTACTTCGCCTGAACGGCTATAAAGACATTGAAAAAGGTGCCGATCAAAAATACCTAAATTCGAAAGAGGAATAATTATGGCCGTTAGCAAAGCATATTTAAAAGAAGAAAGAGAGCAGGAATGGCGCGTGGAGGTGCGTAAGCTGCTTAAAAATAAAGAGCGCACAGCACTTCCTCGTGTTAAGATGGGAGAGGTAGAGGCCCGTGAGCGCATATGCTCAAATATTGAGGTTAACAAAGGGTTGAGTGCCGACGAGGCGGTGAATGAAGCGCGTCGCTGTCTCGATTGTCCCGATCCTACTTGCATTAGTGGTTGCCCGGTAGAAATTAATATTCCTAAGTTTATTAAGCGCATTGAGCAGGGCGATTTTTTAAAGGCTGCCAGGGTTTTGAAGGAGACCAGTACCTTGCCTGCAGTTTGTGGTCGTGTGTGTCCGCAGGAGAAGCAATGCGAAGCAAAGTGTTTCTACCAGTTGAAGCTTAAGAATGAGCCGGTAGCCATTGGTTATCTCGAGCGTTTTGCCGCTGACTATGAGCGCGAATCAGGACAGATATCAGTGCCCGAAGTGGCACCGGCCAATGGTATTAAAATAGCGGTGATTGGCAGTGGCCCGGCCGGGCTTACTTTCGCCGGCGACATGGCCAAGCAAGGCTATGATGTTACCGTTTTTGAGGCGCTTCATGAGATTGGAGGTGTTTTAAAATATGGAATACCTGAGTTTCGACTGCCCAACAGCATTGTGGATGTTGAGATTGACAACTTGAAGCGCATGGGCGTGAAGTTCGAAAATAATTTTATTGTGGGACGCACCGCAAGTATCGAAGATCTCAAAGAAGAAGGTTTTGCCGGCTTCTTTACTGGCAGTGGTGCTGGTTTGCCACGTTTCATGAATATACCGGGCGAGAATTACATAGGCATTCTAAGCTCCAATGAATACCTTACGCGGGTAAACCTGATGGATGCAGCCAATCCCGATACTGATACACCCGTAATTAGTGGGAAGCAGGTGGCAGTAATCGGCGGTGGTAACACAGCCATGGACTCAGTGCGAACAGCGCGTCGCTTGGGTGCCGAACGTGCCATGATTATCTATCGTCGTTCCATGGAGGAGATGCCTGCACGTGTGGAAGAGATAAAACATGCGCAGGAAGAGGGAATTGAATTTCTGACCCTGACCAACCCGGTGGCTTATTTTGCCGATGAGAAGGGCCGTGTGAATAAAGTGCGTGTGCAGAAGATGGAGCTGGGAGAGCCCGATGCTTCCGGACGACGTCGTCCGATGCCGGTGGAAGGTTCGGAGTATGATATTGATGTGGATACCGTTGTGGTAAGTGTGGGGGTTTCACCCAATCCACTTATTCCAAGTTCGTTGCCACAGTTAGAAACCACGCGCTGGGGAACCATTGTGGTGGATGAGGATAAGTTACAGACTTCCATACCGGAAATGTTTGCCGGCGGCGATATCGTAAGGGGCGGTGCTACCGTTATTTTGGCCATGGGTGATGGACGAAATGCCGCAGCAGCCATGCATAAGTATTTACAGGATAAACGAAACGCTTAAATCCATGAGTAATTTGCAAACAACATATTTAGGAATTCCCATCAAAAATCCAATTGTGGTGGGTAGCTCTGGTTTATCATCGACCATTGACGGTATAAAGGCACTGGCGAAGGCCGGGGTGGCCGCCATAGTGCTCAAGTCTGTTTTTGAAGAGGAAATTAAGGCGGAAGCGGAACAAACAATAGGACAGCAATTGGGGCAGGACGATAATAACCTGGAGTTCTACGATTACTATGATTATCAGGTTAAAAACGAGGTACTGGATCGTTATGTGTCGCTCATTCGCGAGGCCAAGGCAGCCGTTGATATACCCATTATTGCCAGTATTAACTGCTCAAGTTACAGTGAATGGGTATCCTTTGCCCATAAGATTGAAGAGGCGGGAGCCGATGGTATTGAGCTTAATATCTTTAAGCTTCCCTTTGGTGTGAAGGATGAGGCCGCTGCCATTGAAAAAATATATTTCGATATTGTGGATAAAGTAAAGACGAGCCTGCGCATACCCTTCGGTATAAAACTGGCACCTTACTTTACCAACCTGGGAAATGTTATTCATCGCCTGTCGCACAGCGGCGCGCAGGGTTTGGTGCTTTTTAATCGTTTCACCTCAGTTGATTACGATATTGAGAATGATCAGGTGGTGGTAGGCAAAGTATACTCCAATGCCGATGAGTATGTGAATTCATTGCGTTGGATATCCATTGCTGCACCAAATGCAGGTTGTGACCTGATTGCCTCAACAGGCATACATGATTATCGCACGCTTGTAAAGATGTTAATGGCAGGTGCTTCATCGGTTGAGCTGGTGTCGGCTATTTATAAAGAAGGAGCTGAGGTAGTGGGTGCCATGCTGAGCGAGTTGGAGCAGTGGATGAGCCGTCGAGGTTTCCAGTCCATTGCCGATTTTAAAGGGCGCCTGAGTCAGGGAGAGGCCTCCAATCCCGAGGTGTTTGAGCGCGTTCAGTTTATGCGTTACTTCTCAGGGCATAAACAATAGCAATAGCAGAAAGAAAAGATAGGGAGAAGGCAGGGGTGAATTTGTTTCAACTTCTGCCTTCTCCCTATCAACTAATTCCCTTATTTACTGCTTTGTTTCTTACTTTTTTATTTCTATCTTTGCGCCCTGATTATTTAAACCTTCTAAAATTAAGAAGATATGTTAAATCGTTATGAAACCGTTTTCATTTTAACTCCCGTTTTGTCTGATGTTCAGATGAAGGAAGCGGTCGACAAATTCAAAGGTTTGATTGTTGAGGCCGGAGGTAAAATGGTAAATGAAGAAAATTGGGGACTTCGTAAGCTTGCTTACCCAATTCAAAAGAAGTCAACAGGATTTTACCAGTTGTTCGAATTCGAAGCTAATGGTGATTTTATTGCCAAGTTCGAAACTGCGTTCCGTCGCGACGAGCGCGTGTTACGCTTCTTGTCATTCAGATTAGACAAGTACGCAATGGCGTATGCAGAGAAAAGAAGATCAACTAAAAAAGAAAAAAAGGAGAACTAGACCATGGCACAGAATCAATCAGAAATCAGGTATTTGACTCCTCCGTCAGTAGAAATTAAAAAGAAGAAGTACTGTCGTTTCAAAAAGAACAAGATCAAGTATATCGATTACAAAGATCCTGAGTTCTTAAAGAAATTCCTGAACGAGCAGGGTAAGATTTTACCTCGTCGTCTCACCGGTACATCTTTAAAGTATCAGCGCAAAGTTGCGCAAGCAGTGAAGCGTGCACGTCACTTGGCCTTGTTGCCATACGTAACCGATTTGATGAAATAAGAAAAAGGAGGATTTACGATGGAAATTATTTTAAGAGAAGATATTCAGAATCTTGGCCATAAGAACGACATTGTGACGGTAAAGAATGGTTACGGACGTAATTATTTGATTCCACAAGGCCTTGCTGTGTTGGCAACGCCGTCGGCTAAGAAAGTACACGCAGAAAACCTGCGTCAGAGAGCTCATAAAGAAGAGAAAATCAAAAATGAAGCACTCGAAGTAGCTAAAACACTGGAAGGTAAGTCATTTACTATTGGTGCAAAAGCTTCGTCAACGGGTAAGATTTTCGGTTCTGTAAATACCATTCAAATTGCAGAGGCATTAACTAAAGAAGGTTTCAGCGTTGAGCGTAAGAGCATTTCGATGAAAGACGATGCCAAAGAATTGGGTACTTACACGGCTACTGTTAAGCTACACCGTGAAGTTAAGGTTGACATCTCAATTGAGGTGGTTGCCGAATAACAATTTTATTAATCTCGGATAGATTAAAAAGCATTTTTCAAACAGACATAAACCACCATGGGGACATGGTGGTTTTTTTGTGTCTTTTGGTTAAGGTAAAAAAATAAGCGGATGACTAAATGCCAGGAGCATCGAGTCATCCGCTTATTCAGTGCAGTTTTGTAGTATATTATTTTACTGCAATAGTCTCAATTTCTACCATTACGCCCAGGGGTAACTCCTTAACAGCAAAGGCGGCACGCGCCGGCGGGTTTTCTTTATAGCGAGCACCATATACTTCGTTCATGGCGGCAAAATTGGCCATGTCGCTCAGTAGGCAGGTAGATTTTACCACATCTGCAAAAGAGTAGCCGGCCTCTTCAAGAATTGCAGCAATATTTTTCATCACCTGTTCGGTCTGCTCTTTTATACCGCCTTCTACTACCTTGCCTGTGGCGGGATCAACCGGCACCTGGCCCGATATATAAAGGGTTCCGTTGGCCTCAATAGCCTGGCTGTAGGGGCCAATAGCTCCCGGTGCCTTGCTTGTTGAAATCACTTTTTTCATATTTGCTATTTTATCGGTTGTGTTTGTCTGTGGATTAATAGAAGTTGGCGTTGTCGCGCGGGTGGTTGCGTTTTTCGTACTTTAGGTCTTGCAGCATGCTTGAATTTACACGTATGGTAAAGAAATAAGACTTATAACGCCCCACGGGTACCAGGTTAAAGCTCATGCTCCAGCAGTGAAGATCGCGGCTTATACCAACGTTAGTGTGCG
The DNA here is from genome assembly GCA_947491945.1 of uncultured Carboxylicivirga sp. GTDB lineage: Bacteria > Bacteroidota > Bacteroidia > Bacteroidales > Marinilabiliaceae > Carboxylicivirga > Carboxylicivirga longa. The sequence continues at coordinate 57,671 of CANLLN010000003.1, forward strand.
CAATTTCTTTGCGGTCGAAGCTGTAGCCCGAAGCAAAGTTAATGCGCCATTTGGGTGTTAACGACAGGTTGCCATTAAGATTCACGTCTGATGTAACTTTAAAGTCATAGTCCATTTTGTCCTTGTTGAACTTACCCCGGCTCAAACGGAATGAGTAATTAAGCGATATATTCCAGGGTATCTCAAATTTGGCGTAGCCATCGTCATCGGTGGTGAAGCTGGCATTGCTACCCTGGAATGCTGCCTGAGGATCAAATTCTTGATTATTGAGCGGATCAGGCGGTAGTGCATTGGGGTCTTCATCGCTACCATTCGCCTCGTTGTTATTTTTTTTGTCTTTTTTCTTAAAGGTATCCGAACCAAAATTAAGTCCAAAGCTCAGGTTGGCGCTTTCCAGTCGCAGCAGCTTGCGGCGTTGTGACCATACTGATTCATTTATGCGTCTGCCTAATGAGTCGAGTGCGTAGGGGTCGAAGCGGGCGCCAAAATTCACATTGGTGCCAAATAGCTTGGTACGACCCGTCATGTTAATGGGTTGCCACTTCAAGGAGTCGGCCAAAAAGTTATAGCTGGAACTGAAGTTTAAGCTCTCCAGTATTTTTATCTTCTTAAAACCGGTAGTGTCACGGTCGCTCTTTACTTTCATCTCCAGGGTATTGCCCAGACTCAGGCTCATGGATCCTGATTTACCACGCCCTGGTACACCGTATATGGCACCCTCGTAGTAAGAGTAGTCATGACGAACCACTTCATCGCGTTTCTCGTCGTAATATTCAAACCAGTCGTAATATCCATATTTCGATTCGCCAAAGTCAGGTCGGTACGACATCGATACCGAAGGGGTGGCTACATGACGGATGGCATCTACCTTATTGCCAAAAAGTTTGCGCCAGGGACGAAAGAATGTATAAATTTTGGTTGATGTACCTGCGCTAAAGCTATAGTCGTACACGCGGTTGAAGCCTGATGTAGTATCTTTATTAATGATGGTTTGTGATTGTTCATCATAGCCCTTCGTAACTTTGTTCAGATACCAGCGCTCGGTGTAGTTGAACGATGGCGATACGGTGAAGTGCTTGAGGAATTTAATGTTCATGGCCACCGGTATACTGTGCTTTACACCATTCTTCCACTGGTTGGCAAAATCATCACCCGTAAAACCCAGCTCCGATTCCTTGGCATGGACGTAATTTTTCATGTTACCGGTGTAAGATAAGCTCACTTTCTCCAATATGTTTTCTTTGGTACCCACTTTATTCTTCTTCTTAAAGGGGTAGAAGCGATTGACGGTAAAAGTCAGATCTGGTATGGTTAGGTCGATGGTGGTATCCCGACTGTTTTGCGAGTGCAGCAGGTTGGCTGAGAAATTAAAGGGTTTACCGGCCCAGCGTCTGCTGTAAGATATGCTGGAGCGCTTTGTATTTGTAGAAATATCGTTATTGGCCGGATTGTACAGGCTGTTTACATTATTTTGGTCAAAGGAGCTGGTTGAGTAGTTTACGCTGGCTGAGAAAGATTGAAATGGATTGGATTTGGCATCTTGTCGGTGCGACCATGTGATGGCCATATCTTTTGTTTTACGATAGTCAGGAAGATCTTTCTCGCTATATATATTGGTGATATATTGAAAGTTAAAACGACCGTTAAATTTGTAACGCAGTTTGTAGTTCGAGCCGGTGCGTATGGCCCACGAGCCGTTGGTGAAAATATCACCTTTCAGGGTCAGGTCAAAATAGTCGTTGGCAGCCCAGTAATAGCCTCCATCGCTTAGTCCAAAGCCCCGTTGCTGCTCATCGCGATAGGATGGAAAGAGGAAACCCGAGCTGTAAGAGCTGGTGGTGGGTATCATGGCAAAGGGTACAACGATGGGCAGTTTTACATCTTCCACTACCAGGTAGGCCGGTCCGGTAATGGTTTTTTTCCCGGGTATTACTTTGGCTTTGGTTAGGTTCAGGTAAAAGTGTGGATGGTCGTGATGATCGCAGGTTGTGTATTTGGCATTGCGCATGCAATAGGAATTATCCTCTATTTTTTTTGCTTTACTACCCACCACATAACCTTCGCCCTGTTCTGTAACGATGTGCTCAATAATGGCTTTCTCGGTCTCAAAGTTATACTTCATCCTGCGCATGGTGTATTCACCGCTGGGATCGGTAAAGACCGGCAGCCCAATCTCGTTGCCCAATGAATCTACCGTGCCGTATGCTAAGGCGGTACTGCTGTCCATGTCCAGCACAATAGTATGTGCCTTTAAAAGAACATCCTGATAGCTTACTTCGGCATTGCCGTATAAATATGTTTTTTGAGTCTGAAGATTAAAATCAATGGAATCGCTGGCCTTATAATTTACTTCGGCGTCGATAATGAACGAACCAGACTGTGCTTCGGTGGTGTCATTGGCAGCATGAGTTTCATTATGCGAAATATTTTTAAGAGGTTCCTGTGCGTTAATCTGCACAGAAAGCAGAGGCAGCCCCAATGCAATAAGCGCTAATGCAATTGTGCTGAGTAGTTTATATGTTATTGATGTAAGTTGTGTCAAAATGATATGTTTTTTCAAGCGGATACAAAAATAATTAAAAATTACGCACTACTTAGCCTACGCGGTAAATAATGCCGTGCCTTGCTTTTTTAAGTGCGTATAATTTTTCTATTTTTGAACATTAATTTTTGCAGAAGTATGACAACTTATATATTCAAAACACGTGTTCTGCTAAACCTTTTGATCGGTGTTTTATTATTTTTTAATGATTTACAGCTGTCCGCGCAGGAGACTATACGCTTTAAAACGGTAGTGATAGATGCGGGCCACGGTGGTCGCGATTCAGGTGCCTTGGGTAAATTTTCTAAAGAAAAGGATATTGTCCTTGATGTGGCGCTTCAGGTAGGTGCTTACATTAAGAAATATATGCCTGACATTAATGTGGTGTATACCCGCAAGTCCGATGTGTTTGTTCCACTGAGTAAAAGGGCTGACATTGCCAATGAGCACGACGCCGATCTTTTCTTGTCCATTCACGCCAATGCCATCTCTACTTCTAAGATTTATGGTGCCGAAACTTTCGTTTTGGGTCTGCATCGCACCGACGAGAACCTTGAGGTGGCGAAGCTTGAAAACTCGGTGATTACCCTTGAGGAGGATTATACGACCACTTATGAGGGGTTTGACCCTAATTCTGCCGAGTCATATATCATCTTTGAGTTAATGCAAAATATACACATCGACCAAAGTATACAGATGGCTTCTTTGGTGCAGTCTCAGTTTAAAGAGCGGGTAGGACGCAAGGATCGCGGCGTTAAGCAGGCCGGGTTTTTGGTGCTGCGTCGGGCATCCATGCCCAGCGTGTTGATAGAGCTTGGGTTTCTGACCAATCACAATGAAGAAAAATTCATTGCCTCGGAAAAGGGAAAGACTTACATGGCCTCTGCTATCTTTCGGGCCGTACGTGCCTATAAAGAAGAGTTCGATTCAAAAAGCCGAATGGAAGAGTTTGCAAGCCTTGCCCAATCGGCCGAAGCGACAAAAATTAGTTACCGCATACAAGTGGCCTCATCGAAAAAGGCCATACGTAAAAGTGCTAACATTTATGAACGCTTCACTGATGTGTGGGAATTCGAACAGGGTGGGCGTTATAAATACACCACTCAATACCATACCAACTATGAGAAAGCTCAAGCTGCCCTGAGTCAAATACGCGAAGAGGTAAAGGATGCTTTTTTGGTGGCTTTCAAAGGCGACCAGCCAATTCCCTTAAAGGAGGCAGTGGCCTTACAGCAATAGGTGATGTTTATGGTATTTGCAATTATTTTGCTTAAATTGAGTTGCTTGTGCCACATCAGCGATTAGGATATAAACAAACTACATAGTATGAAGAAAGAAGTTAAGATCGGCATTACAGTTTTCGTTGCATTTTTAATGGTGTTGTGGGGGGTGAATTTTCTCAAAGGGCGTAACCTTATTAAAATTGGCAATTCATATTATGGTGTTTACGATAGGATAGATGGTCTAACCGAGGCGAGTCCCGTTTTTTTTCGGGGATTTAAAATTGGTTCAGTGCGTCAAATAGAATTTCATCCGTATCAGCCCAATCGGTTTTTGGTTACTTTTACACTTTTTGATGAGATTACTATACCCCGCGATTCCAAGGCTCAAATTTACAGTTTGGATTTAATGGGCTCAAAGGGGGTGCAGTTTGTGCAGGGTAAGAGTGAGACGATGCTGGCCGTTGGCGACACGATGAACACCTCGGTTGTTGGTGATTTGGCCGATAAGATGAGTATGGAAGTGCTACCATTGAAAGACAAGACGGAGCGTTTGATTGTTAAGCTCGATACCGTGCTTACGAATATTGGTGCCATGTTTAGTGAAGAAAAGGGTAGCTTTCACTCGAGTATGCGTAATCTGGATCGTTCCTTGCAGCATTTTGAGTCCATCAGTCGTAATCTGGCCCGGAAGATGGAGCAGGATGGTGACCTATCGCTGATGATTCAACGTACTGACTCACTGATTGCCATGATGACTGCTCAACGACCCTACGTAGATTCTACCTTCGCCAACATGGCGCGTTTTACCGGGCAACTCAAAGAAACCAATATTGATGCTACGGTGGAACAGTTGCGTTCTACCATGGCCAGTGCGAATTTATTGCTCGATAGTATGAACAATGGTAAAGGATCGCTGGGTATGCTCATGTCCGACGAAGAGCTTTACCACTCACTAAATGCTGTAAGTGATAATTTAAATCGTTTATTGATTGATTTTCGTCATAACCCGGATCGCTATGTGTCTTTTTCGGCAGTTAACTTTGGTCGTAAATTTGTAGTTACTGATCAGGCTTACGGTGTTGGCGGCATTGTGTTTGAAATACAGTTAATGAATTCGCGTACACCTGTTGCTTTTGATAAGACTATTTTGGACGGAAAATATATTGTTTATGAGGATTATCGTAAGTCTACTTATGTGTACTCGGTGGGGCAAACGCGTAATTTTGATGAAGCTAACAAAATCTTGGACGAAGTAATCGATCAGTATGGTGAGTCTCAAATAGTGGCCTTGGAGAATGGAGTGCCTATCAGCCTGAAAAAGGCCCTGCGCAAACTCAATTAAAATATGTTTATATTGTTCAGTTTCAGGACGAAAAATAAATTTTAAACATTTTTCGACTAATTAGTCTATAATTTCCAAATCCTTTGATTACAGCTGCTTTGGTGTGTTAACTGAAAGTTACGCATATTATATAAGTTGCGGCTGGTCAGGCGGTTACACCTTTTACTTATAATGAACTGATTATTAGGTATACAATAGTTTTTTTGTATTTGTCAAGCGTTTGGACGTTTTTTTTTCATTTATTTTTTCACAATTTTTGTTTTCGCATTAAAGATAGTTAACAAACATAATTCTATAAAGGAAACAGAAAGAATGGAAGTCGATTGCAGAGAAATTTGGGGTAATTGCCTAAGAGTCATAAAGGATAATATACCACAGATTAGTTATCAGACCTGGTTTGAGCCGATTGTGCCGGTAAAAATCGAAAAGGATGTACTGACGATTCAAGTACCCAGTCTGTTTTTTTACGAGTATTTGGAAGAGCAGTTCATTGACCTTTTGAGTAAGACCCTTCGAAAAGAGCTTGGTGTGAATGCCAAATTGGAGTATAACGTTGTGATGGATAATGCCCACATGGTGAATCAGCGCCCTTATACACTTAATTTTCCAACCAGCAATAAAGCAGATTTGCGCAATCGACCTGTTAATGTTGCCCATCAGGAAAAGCCAAATATCCGCAATCCTTTTGTTATACCGGGCATTAAGCGTTTGAATGTAGATCCTCAGCTTAATGGTGAGTATAACTTTGAGAATTTTGTAGAAGGGGAATGCAATCGTTTGGCGCGAAGTGCCAGTCTGGCGGTTGCAAAGAACCCTGGTAAAACAGCCTTCAATCCCTTATTTTTATACGGAAATTCTGGCTTGGGGAAAACGCATCTTGCCCAATCGATTGGTATTGATGTGAAGCGTGAGTTACCGGAAAAAACGGTGTTGTATGTGAATGCCAATAAGTTTATGACTCAGTTTACTGACTCGGTGCGTAATAATTCACAAAACGATTTTCTGAATTTCTATCAGATGATTGATGTGCTGATTATTGATGACGTGCAAGAGTTTGCCGGTAAGACCAAAACACAAAACACTTTTTTCCATATTTTTAACCATCTCCACCAGTCTGGTAAGCAGCTGATTCTTACCTGTGATAAGGCTCCGGTTGAACTGAAAGGTATGGAGGACCGTTTGTTGTCACGCTTTAAGTGGGGCTTGTCTGCCGATTTGCAAATTCCGGATTTTGAAACGCGTGTATCTATTCTCAATAAAAAGATTTACAAGGATGGGTTGGAGGTACCCGAGGAAGTAGTGTATTATATTGCAAGCAACGTGGTAAACAATGTGCGTGAGTTGGAGGGAGCCCTAATCTCCTTGCTGGCGCAATCTACCCTAAACAAAAAGGAAATTACTTTCGAAACTGCTAAGCAAATCATCGATAAGCTGGTTAAGAAAACGACTAAGGAAGTATCTATTGATTCCATATCGCAGACCGTCTGTGATTATTTTGGTCTGGATTTGGATATTTTACAGTCGAAAACTCGAAAGCGCGAGATTGTTCAAGCGCGTCAAATTGCCATGTACTTTAGCAAAGGGTTAACCAACTCTTCATTGTCGACCATTGGTGCAAAAATTGGCAAAAAAGATCATGCCACGGTGCTGCATGCCTGTAAGGCCATTAATAACCTCATCGAAACCGATAAGGATTTTAAAGGTACTATAAAAGAAATTGAGGCTCAGCTAAAATCATAGTAAAGGATTTTCGCTGTACAACATAAAGACATCCTAATTTGGGGTGTCTTTTTTTTATATTTTTGAGCAACAAACGTGTTGTAACAATATGATTAAAAAATCTACAGAGATGAATAAACTAATGATTCTTCTTTTGGCTGTAATTCTTGTAGCCGGAGGATGTCAAACAAAGACAAGTGATCGGAGTATGAATCCTTTTTTTAGTAAGTACGAAACACCTTTTGAGGCACCACCTTTCCATCTGATTGAAGTGGAGCATTATATGCCTGCCTTTGAAAAGGGTATGCAGGAGCAGGTTGATGAAATTGAGGCGATCGTTAGCAATGACGAGGCTCCTGACTTTGAGAATACTATTTTGGCCTATGACCGTTCGGGAGGCTTGCTCGATAAGGTAGGTGCGGTATTCTTTAATATGCAGAGTAGCGACAACAGTGATGCGATCAAGGAAATTGCGCGGGAGCTGATGCCTATGCTTACCAAGCATAGTGACAATATTTCTATGAATATGGAGCTGTTTAAGCGTGTGAAGGCTGTGTATGAGCAGCGGGAAACCGCCAATTTGAATGCTGCTCAAATACGGGTTACGGAGAAGTATTATGATGATTTTGTACGCAATGGTGCCGAGTTATCAAGCGATGATCAGGAGAAATTGAAGAAGTTGAACGAAGAGCTGGCCACGTTGCAACTTCAGTTTGGCGAAAACCAATTGGCTGAGACCAATAAGAATTTTCAGTTGGTGGTTGATAATGAGGAGGATCTGGCCGGCTTGCCCGAAGGTGTAAAGATGGCAGCCGCCGAAACTGCCACAGCCAGCGGTAGGGAAGGTAAGTGGGTGTTTACTTTGCAGAAACCAAGCTTGATACCTTTTCTTCAATATGCCGATAATCGTGATCTGCGTGAGAAGATTTACCGGGGTTATTTTATGCGGGGCAATAACAACAATGACTTTGATAATAAGGAGATTTGCCGCAAGATGGCCATGATAAGGGCTGAGAAAGTACGCCTACTGGGTTATGATACCCATGCCGAATATGCTATTGCAACCAACATGGCTAAAACTCCAGAAAATGTGGATGCTTTCCTGATGGGACTATGGAAGCCTGCACTTGAAGTGGCTAAAAAGGAAAGAGATGCTATGCAGGCGATAATTGATCGTGAAGGTGGTAAATTTAAACTCAAGTCATGGGACTGGTGGTATTATGCCGAGAAGCTACGAAAAGAGAAATATGACCTTGATGAGTCTGAAATTACGCCCTATTTTCAGTTGGATAATGTTCGCGATGGAATGTTTTGGGTAGCCAATCAATTGTATGGTATCACCTTTACTTCAGTCGATAATGTGCCTTTGTATAATCCCGAGGCTGAGGTGTTTGAAGTAAAAGAAGCCGATGGTTCGCACATTGGACTACTCTATCTTGATTATCATCCGCGAGACAGCAAAGCACCGGGTGCCTGGCAAACCAGTTTCCGTAATTCCATTACCCGTGACGGAAAAAAAGTAGCCCCATTGGTATCATTGGTTTGTAACTTCACGAAGCCAACAGGTGATATGCCTGCACTTCTCACCTTCGACGAGGTAAGTACTTTGTTTCATGAGTTTGGCCATGGTTTGCACGCCTTGTTTACCCGGGGCGAGTATAAGCGCACGGCAGGAGTCGTGCCACAGGATTATGTAGAGCTGCCATCGCAGGTGATGGAAAACTGGGCTGCCGAGCCACAGGTAATGCGTCATTATGCCCGTCATTACAAAACCGGTGAAGTGATTCCCGATGCACTTATTGAAAAGTTGCAGAAGAGTGGTCATTTCAATCAGGGCTTTATCACTATTGAATATCTTGCCGCTTCGCTACTTGATCTAGCCTGGCATGATTTAAAAGCGGGTGATCAGGTGGATAATACGCTTGCTTTTGAGCAAGCCGCCATGGAAAAGATTGGCTTGATTGATGAGATCATTCCTCGTTATCGTTCTACTTATTTTAGCCATATCTTTAGCAGCGATTATTATGCGGCCGGCTATTACGTATATATTTGGGCGGCTGTGCTCGATTCAGATGCTTTTGAGGCGTTTAAAGCTAGTGGAGATATCTTCAATAAAGAGCTGGCCAATAAATTCCGCAAGCACTGCTTGTCGGAGTGTGGGGATGATGAAGGCATGGTGCAGTATCGCAAGTTCAGAGGACAGGATCCTTCCTTACAGCCTCTGCTCAAAAAACGAGGTTTAAATTAAGACACTTTGAAATGCCTGAGTGGTTCAGGTGAGAAATACAATAAAAGGTCGCAGCATTAAATGCAGCGGCCTTTGTTATTTTGAGAAAAGCTACCGGAAAGACAGAAAGAGTGCATTAAAGATAGTTGTAACTGAATGCCGGTGAGCTTTTCAAATTCTTTTATCCTGCAGTTAGCCAGCTAATTATTTCCTGATCATCGGGCAGTGTTTTGGGCGATATTACCTTTGCTATGGTGCCATCTTCATTAATCAGATATTTCTGAAAATTCCATTTCACGCTGCTGTCGCCGTAGTTATTCAGGGCCTCTGTTGTAAGCCATTTATACAACGGATGCATGTTTTTTCCTTTCACCGATATCTTGCTCATCATTGGAAAGGTTACCCCGTAATTGCGCTTACAGAACAGGCTGATTTCTTCATTGCTGCCGGGCTCCTGACTCAGAAAATTATTGGCCGGAAAACCGATGATGACAAAATCGTCGCCCCCATAGAGGTCATATACTTTTTGTAATTGCTCGTATTGACCCGTTAAGCCGCATTTGCTAGCCACATTCACGATCATCACCTTCTTGCCTTTTAACTCCGACATTTTAAATACCTCCCCATCGATGGTATTTACTTCAAAATCATAAAAGGAAGATTGTGCATTACTGAATCCTGTTGTGAGTAGCATACCGATAATTAACGTAAAAACTGATTTCATAAATAAGTAAATAAGAATTGAAATACTACATTAACGCAGTGTGTGTAAAATTGTTTAATTATTGTCCCTGGTAAATGGAACAAAACGCACCGGCAATAGGTCTTTTCGTCTTATTTCACCATTTTTTTTAGTGTATAGCACTAGCTGTTGCTGCCCCATATTTTCAATGGGAGCAATGAGTCGTCCGCCTTCGTTTAGCTGTTCAAACAATGCTTTGGGTACTTTATTGTTGGCTGCGGTTATCATAATGGCGTTGTAGGGTTGGTGGGCTTCCCATCCGTGATATCCATCGCCGGCCTTGCAGTATACATTGTTATAGCCCAATGCTGTAAGTGTGGAATCGGCCAGGCGAGCCAGGGGCTTAATGATTTCGATGGTGTATACTTCTTTCACGATTTCGGAGAGAACGGCGGCCTGATATCCTGATCCAGTGCCGATTTCCAATACTTTATCCTCCTTACCCAGTTGTAACTGTGCCGTCATGTAGGCCACAATGTAGGGTTGTGAAATGGTTTGATGATATCCGATGGGCAGTGGTCGGTCGTCGTAGGCATAGTTCTGTAAATCCTGAGGTACAAAGAGGTGACGAGGCACCGCCTGCATAGCAGCAAGCGTAGCCTCGTGCTTAATACCTCGCTTCATAATTTGGTTAACAACCATTTCAGCTCTCATGGTATCCGTGCTTTGGATAAGTAGCGCAAGAATGATATTTAGCAAGCCAGGTATCATTCCTGATTATTCTATCACCTCGGGATGTGCATTGTCAGGTACTGAAATATGGCTTTGAACAATTCGCCATGTACCATCACGTTTTTCAAGTACACCTGTGTGTCTGAAGCCTTCCAGCCTAAAGGGTTCGCCCTTGGTTTCGAAGCAGGTATCCAGTAGTTGCGAATACCAGGCAACATTCTGGTCCTTACTTAGCTGAATACGTGTGTTTTTTGAGCTGATGGTATAGTCCGGTTTATTACGAATGGCGGTGCTCATCCATTCGTAGTAATCTTCCCATCCATACCATATTTCGTCCAGATCAGCTCCAATATTTAATGTGTTTTCATCTTTGGCAAAGCATTCCGAAAAAGTTTTTAAATCTCCCTCTTCCTGTGCCGTAATCATTGTGTCCAAAACGGCTTGGATAGGTGCAGTTTCTTTGCTAATCGTTCCGCTGTCAATTGTTTTCATGGTGCAATGTTGTTGGTTAGTAACAAAAAAATGTCTTGTCTTTACACGGTTTTATTAAAGTTAGTTATTTGTCTATTTGATGTCAACAGCTGTGTGTCTACATCGTGTTGAGTCATAATTTTATTTACTTTTGTGTTTTTGAATTGAAACTCATGTATAGATATTTCATTGAACTTGCCTATAATGGCGCATCTTATCATGGTTGGCAGATACAACCCAACGCGTTATCGGTACAGGAGGTGTTGAACGATGCCCTGTGTAAGGCTTTGCGCCAGCGCATTAATGTGGTAGGCTGTGGTCGTACCGATACGGGCGTTCATGCTTCTTATTTTGTGGCACATTTCGATAGTGCGGTGTGTATCGAAAATTGCGAGCAATTGGCATTTAAGTTGAATCGCATTGTAGGAAACAAAATTGTTGTTTATGCTGTTACACCTGTTTCCAATGAGGCACACAGTCGTTTCGATGCTGTTTCACGCACCTATCATTATTATTTAAAAACCGAGAAGAATCCTTTTCAGTATCTGTATAGCTATCGTCCTTTTTATAAGGTGGATATAGAAAAGATGAATGCTGCTGCCCGTGTACTGTTTGATTATACTGATTTTACCAGCTTTAGCAAGTTGCATACTGATACTAAAACCAATAATTGCCGCGTGATGCAGGCGCGCTGGGAGGCTGGCGAGGACGGGGCTGTATTTATTGTGCAGGCTGATCGTTTTCTGCGCAATATGGTGCGTGCTATGGTAGGCACTTTGCTGGAAGTAGGGAGGGGTAAGATTTCCGTGTCCCAATTTCGTGAAGTATTGGAACAAAAGGATCGGGGTGCAGCGGGAACTTCGGTGCCTGCCCAGGCCTTGTTTTTGGTTCATGTGGCTTATCCGGACTCTGTGTTTACTCCACAGCGCAGGTTTATGGCTCCTTTATGATGTGCGTTCATTATATTTAGCAACTTATCGGATAGGGCAATGTGTTTAACTCATTTAGTATCCGATAAGTACTGTCATCATCTTCTTAACTATTCCATATTTCCCAGGCTGCTTCGGCTTGCTTGTGCAACATTTCAAGGCCATTTTTGGCTGTTGCCCCCTGATCAATGCCATTCTGCATGAAGCGGGTCACCTCAGGATTATAAGTTAAGTCGTAGAACAGGTGCTTTGAACCTGTCCATTGATACGGGATATCGGGACTGCTGTCAACATTGGGAAACATGCCCAGCGGAGTGCAGTTGACAATGATCTGATGGGCTTGCATGGTACTTTTATCCAGCTGATCATAGCTGAGATAATCAGTTTGTGCCTTTCGCGATACATACCGGTGTTCAATGTTAAGCAGGGTGAGTGCTTCAGCGACAGCTTTCGCAGCACCGCCGGTACCCAATACTAAAGCCTTTGTGTGATGTGATGCCAGTAAGGGTTTTAAGGATTCGCTAAATCCTATTAAGTCAGTGTTATATCCCTTCAGACTGGGTTTTTTACCCTGCCAGGTTACTTTGATGGCGTTGCAGGCACCCACATTACGTGCCGAATCATCCAGTTCGTCGAGGTACTTAAATACCGTCTCTTTGTGCGGGATGGTCACACTGAATCCTGCTATGTAAGGATGACTCTCCAATAATTGGGGGAGCTCATCAATGTTTTCAATTTCAAAATTTAGGAAACGGGCATCAATTTTCTCAGTCTCAAATTTTTGGGTGAAGTATTTCTGCGAGAATGATTGTGCCAGTGGGTAGCCAATTAATCCGAATGTTCTCATGGTGTTATTGCTGTTTTTTAGTGGCCAGTAATTCAGTAATGGTAATGCTTGCTATCCCTAAAATAATAAAAACAAGAGCAAAATAAAATTCTGCATCCAATGTTGGCATGTAATACTCAAAACCCACGGTTTTCACCTTTTCGCCAAACTGCTCCTGTAGTTCATTTTTCCAGGGCCACAGAATGCCCAGCGATCCCGTAATAAAGCCCGTCAGCAGGGCGATTGTCTGATTGTGGTATTTCTTAAGCAGCCATGACAGTACGTGTGAAAAAGCAACAAGGCCCAGTCCGGCACCAAGTCCTACGGGCAGCAGAATATCCATTGCCATGTCGTTAACGCCGTCAATCATTACCAGCTGATAATTACCCATGAGAATCAGTACGAATGAGCCGGAGAGACCCGGTAGTATCATGCTGCATATTGCCACTACGCCACATAATATCAGGTAAATGAAGGAGTCGTTTTGGCTGGCAGGAGTGAGGACCGATATAGAAACTGCGATGGCTGTACCCACCGCAAGGCTGACGAGCGTAGAGAGTGACCATTTTTTAACGGTTTTACCTACAAAGTAGATGGAGGCCAATACTAAACCAAAAAAGAAGGCCCATATATAGATGGGATAGTTCAGAAAAAGGTACTCAAATAAGCGGGCCAGGCTGATGATGGCTGCGCCCACTCCGGCGAAGAGGGACACTAGGAAATACAGATCAAGGTGCTGGGCCAGGGCTTTGAACTCGCCTTTGAAGAGCAATTGAAGTGCCTTTGTGTTAAAAGATTTGATGGCGTTGATCAAGCGCTCAAAAATATTGGTAATCAACGCAATGGTGCCCCCTGAAACACCGGGTATCACATTGGCAGCACCCATAGCAGCACCTTTGATAATAATTTTTAAATAATCTGTAATTTCCTTATTCATTTTTATTGCTTTCTCTGTTTATGATACTATTAATCAGTATTTCTATGTCCTTATCGGCTACCATATCAGGGTAGTCATCGGCCAATGTTTTAAGGCCATCGGCATCCATATATATAGCTTCACGAAGGGGAAGAAGCGCTTTATCTTTACAATCCAGATAGTGATAATAGGCCACCGATGTGAGATAGTGAATGGCTGCCATTTCACCGTTTTGATCGTGGAGACTTAGTACATAAGCTTCAATATCAAAGTCCTTGTTGAGTATGATTTTTAGCTTCAGCAATTCAAACCATCCACTGAGCTCGCTGGGATCCAGGTTGAGGCCATTCTCCAGGCTGCGTGCTGCGTCTTCGGTTTTTTCCAGCTCAAAGAGTCCCCGTGCGTGAGCAAACCAGTAATCGGCATTCAAGGGATTAATGGCAATGGCTTGATCAATAGCTTGCAAGCCGTCTTCAAACTTATCTGTTTCCATTAAAGTAGTCCCCAGCCCGTACCAGGCATCGGCCTGCTTGGGTGCTATTTTAATTACCTGCTGGTAAAAGCGGATGGCGAGAGGATAATTGCCCAGCTGCTCCCAGCAGTCGCCAATATACTGATACACGAGCGGTCCGTCGTCGCCCAATGCCAGGTGTTCTGTGTAAGCATCCAGTGCTTCTGCGAAAAATCCGGATTGTACCAGGCTGTTTCCGCTGTTAAAATGCGCTTCGGGATGCTTGGGATTAATGGCCAGTGTATAGGCATAGGCCTTGCCTGCCTCCTCATGCAGTCCCAGCTTACTGTAGATAACTCCCAGGTTGTACCAGCCATTCTCCGAAAAAGGATTGATAGTAAGCAGTCTTTTGTAGGCAGCAATGCTTTTTTTATACTCAAGGTTCTTGTCCAGAGAAAAGGCGTATTCAAACAAGGCGCTCTCATTGTTGGGCGCTTGCTTGAGTAAGACCTTCAGAAAAGTGACCGATTCCAAATACAGCTCGTGCTGATTCAGGTTGTAGCTCACCTCCAAAAGTACTTCCTCTTGTTCGTCGTAGGCACTGTTAACGGCCTGCCAGTAGTATTCTAAGGCCTTACTGATCTTGCCTTTTTGAAGCATAATCCAGCCCATGGTCAGAAATACATCGGGGTTGGTTGATTCAATGGCTGCCACGCTCTCAAGCATTTTCAAGGCAGCGTCCAACTCACCCTGCTCGGCAAGGTGCATCGCTTTTTTTACAATGAGGCTGGCGGCACCCGGGTGCTGTTTCAGGCCAATATTTAGTACCTGACCGGCTTTTTTTATCTTGTTTTTGTCAAAATAGAAGTCATAAATGTTTTCGATTTGATGCACATCAAAATATTCAATTTTGTCTGTGCTCAGCATTTTTTCAAAACGCTTGATTGCCTGCAAAACCTCGTCGTAGTTTGCGTGCAAATACTCTTGCATAAATTCTTATTTTAATTGTTACAAAAATATCAATTTTATCAGCATCGCCAATGTTGTTCTGGAATTGTTATCAACAGGTGTCAGTGTAAGGGTTTGTGATTGCTTGTGCGAATTGATATATTTATAAAAAAACCACTATGGATTATGTGCTGATTAAAAACGGGCAGCTGGTTGCTGCAGGCGATGTGAAGCGCAAAGATGTGTTGGTTGGTAATGATAAGATAATTGAGGTGGCCACCCGCATTGACCGGCCGGAGCCTGAGACACCGGTTATTGATGCCGAAGGTAAATTCATCTTGCCTGGTGGGGTTGATAGTCATATATTTTTCAGTGAGTTAATAGAACAGGATGCCGGCTCTTTGCGGCGCTTTAATCAGGCACAAATTATTGGAGCCACTACTACTACCCTTGAACCTCTTGTGGCAGAAGCTGTAACTGTCTTTCAGAAGGAGCTTGCTATGAGGCGTAACAAGCAATATGGTATCAATGCCGATTATGGCTTTCATCTGTCGCTTAACAGTTGCTCGCATTTTACGGGGCGCGATCTGGAGTATTGTCTTGCCCATGAGGGTATCGCTTCTTTATACCTTCGCTGGCCCCTTTGTGAAACACATCAGGATAATCTATTCGCACTGATGACGACGGCGGCCAATAATGACATTCCCGTGTTGGTTGATATGCATAAGCCCGGAGAATGGGGGGAGGCTTATGTTGGGCTGTCACAGATATCAATGGCTACTGTGGAGGAGCATCTGAGGCAAGTACATGCTTTGTTGGTATTAAGCAAAAAGGCAGGTTGTACAATATGCTTGTTAAACATCTGTTTTCAGGAGGAGTTGAAGATTATAGAAGCACATAATGATGCTGGCCACCGTGTGTATGCAGAACTGTCGTTTCCTTTTCATATTGCCGATCAGGATAAGCTTTTCATGGGTGATACTTCCATTTATTCCGGTTTTCCTCTTGTAAGTAACATTACCTTGCTTAGCGAAGATAATTTGTGGCGATGCTTCAATAATCCACGTTTTCTATTGGCGCGTCCGATGCTGAAGTTATCCGGTCAGGGTGTGTTGGATGGCAGTCAGGTGGATAATCGTCCGGATGAGTATATCCTACTCAAAAACCTCTTGTCTGTTTTGTATACCTGGGGCGTGCAGCAAGGGAAGTTAACAATGCCCGATTTAGTGGAGCTGCTGGCTACACGTCCGGCTCGCCTCATGGGTCTCTATCCTAAAAAAGGCGTGTTACAGGCCGGATCCGATGCTGATATTGTTATTTGGGACGGCCATACTATCCGTAATCTGTACTGCCATCTTCCCGGGGCTTTCGAGCAAGGGCTTCGCAGTTTTCCGCTGGAGGGGCGTGTGGAATTTGTATTTATTAAAGGGCGTATGGTGTATAATGGTGAGAGCTTTAGTGAAGAGAGCGTTAGTGGAGCTTATCTTTATCGCAGCTCATTGCTCTAGCATAAAGAATCCTATGCTGATAATTATTGTCGAAGAAAACCCTTCGCTTTCTGCACTATTGTAACAGAAGAGAAGTGGAAAGGCTGCTCAAACGGCTGAAAATATATATATTTGGCCAGTCAAAAACACATGAATGCATCATAAAACAAATACGATAGAAGCATCCGAAGGGGGTGTGAAAAGGGTTGGTAGTGATAATCTTTTTGATATCAATCGTTTATTGCGGTTGGTAGTCCGGAATTGGTATCTTTTTGCCATTTCGTTTCCACTATGCCTGGGGGCTGTTTTTATTTATCATCGTTACACCGTTCCTGTGTATAAGGCTTCGGCCACCTTGCTGCTTAAAAGTGGTGAGCAAAAATCTTTTAGTAAAGCCGATTTAATTGAAGGCTTTGGTCTGTCGCCCGAGATGCGGAGTATTGAAAATCAGAGTTTCATAATCCGGTCGCGTAACATTATTAAAAAAGCCATAGATCGTCTCGATTTTGGTGTAGCTTATTATCAAAAAGGACGCTTTAAAGATACTGAGCTCTATAATCACTCGCCCTTTGTGGTGGAGTTTGACTCGCTACATCCTCAGCTACTAAATGTGCCTATTGAGCTGGTGTTTAACGACAATAATACTTTGTCGGTCTCCGTGAATACTGAAGGGGCCAACCTACATTCTTTTGCTACCGAATCGTTTGTGGGGCGTATTGGTAAGCTTAGTGCCGAGCATCAGCTTAAGGAGGGTGAGTGGCTTACGCAGGCCGGATATTCTTTTCGTGTCTTACGC
This sequence comes from uncultured Carboxylicivirga sp., assembly GCA_947491945.1. GTDB lineage: Bacteria > Bacteroidota > Bacteroidia > Bacteroidales > Marinilabiliaceae > Carboxylicivirga > Carboxylicivirga longa. Next base: position 74,962 of record CANLLN010000003.1, read on the forward strand.
AAGCCCGATGTTCATGTTAATCCTGATGCCCGTTATTCGTTTTCCTTTCAGTCGCATCGGCAGTTAACGAGTCAATACCGGGGTGGATTGGGTGTTACGCCTTATCGTGAAGGGTCCAGTATATTATTTATCAGTTCGGTGGGTACCAATACCGATAAGTTAATACGCTTCCTGGATGTTTTGTGCGAAGTTATTATGGAGCATAATCTGGATCGTAAAAACGACATGGCAACACGCTCCATTGCATTCATTGAGTCGCAGCTGGAAACGGTGGCCGATACCCTTGACAGGATACAGAATCGCCTGTCGGCTTATCGCAAGTCCAATCGTTTTATGGGGCCTTCCGAGTTTTCGCAGAAGCTGGCCGATAAATATTACGAAACAGAGAGTGCTTTGAAGATGCTGCGTATGCGCATCGATTATTATGAGTACTTGCAAGAAAACCTAAAGGTGTCCGACGATTTTGAGCAGTTTCTATTGCCGGCCGTGGATAGTGAGAATACGGGGTTGGTGAGCGAATTGGTGTCACAGCTGATTGAATTGCAGAAAGAACTGGAGATGCTGCGTGAGGCGGCACAGGAGGATAATCAGTATTTGCAGAAGCAGCAGCACCGTATGGAGGTAACCGTAGAGCTGTTGAATAAAACCATCAATCAGGTGCTTCGAAATTTTGCCCTGGAAGAGAAAAGCATACAAACAGAGCTAAGCACCATATTGGCTGATATGGAGAAATTACCGGAGCTGGAAAAGGATTATCTGGTGATTGACCGTAGCTATAAGCTGAATGATGCAATATATACTTTTTTGCTGCAGAAGCACTCCGAAACGCAGATTTCTAAAGCCAGTAATGTGCCCGATAATGAGGTGATTGATAATGCTTCTGTGTCGCAATTGGTATCGCCCAATAAAAGCAGTGATTATAAAAAGGGACTGATGTTAGCCCTGCTGATTCCCGCCGCATTTATTGGACTCAAAGAGTTTCTGAATACCAAGGTGAGGGGTAAGGATGATTTGAAGCAACTACTACCTCATGTGCCAGTTGTGGGGGTTGTAGTGCATAATAAAAATGGCGCCGAGAATGTGATAGATGCCTATCCGCACTCGGTAATCAGCGAGGCTTTCCGATCTATTCGTACCAAGTTGAAGTTTATGGCCGGTAATCGCGAGATGAAGGTGATTACGCTCACTAGCTCCAATACCGGAGAGGGGAAAACATTCTGTGCTCAGAATATCGCATCGGTATTCTCCATATCGGGTAAGCGCACCGTTATTGTTGGTTTTGATATGCGCAAACCGCGTTTAACAGCGCTGCACAACTTGCATGACCAGGCCGGTTTGTCCACGTATTTTATTGGTCAGAGCAGCCCTGATGAAATTGTTTATCCAACCGATAAGGATAATTTGTTTGTAATGCCGGCAGGTCCCATACCTCCCAATCCCAGTGAGTTAATTGTGGGAGAGAAGACCCATGAGTTGTATGAGTATCTGCGCAGTCACTTTGATGTGGTAGTGGTTGATTCGCCGCCTATTGGCCTGGTGGCTGATGCTCGTCTGTTAATGAGCTATTCCGACTGTAACTTGTTTATTGTGCGTTCGCATTATACCGAGAAGGACCACATGGCCCATACAGTAGATAATTTGTTAAGTGAAAAGGTAGAAGGTCTGGGTGTTATTCTCAACGATGTTTCGATTAAAGATAAGGGCTATGGCTATTATACCTCTGAATATTACGGAGCCAAGGTTTAGAGAGCGGCTCCGTCTTTAGTAATAGGTCATTTAAAAAAACTGCTGTAGCTTACTCAGGTTTTTAACCAATAGGGCGTAAATGCCACCCACTTTATTACTGCGTAAGGCGCGGTAGTCTTCCTTTGATTTTTGTATCATATTACCAATGGATCGGTTGCTTACACCGCCCAGTCGCATATTAATCAGTGTTTCGTTAATGTGGTGGCTTTGGGATTGCGGATGCATAAATAGGCGCAGCATATAATCGTAGTCAGCGGCAATGCGGTAGCTGGTATCAAATGCGCCAATGATTGTGGCCAGGTCTTTTTTCATGTATACGGTGGGATGGGGGGGCATCCATCCCCGCTTCAATAGTTTAGCGCTGAAGGGCTGGCTTTTCCAAAAGCGGACAACCTTCTGTTCGGGTGTGCCATTAATGTAATTCAGATTGCCATACAGTAAATTACATTCATTATTATTCGCAGCATTAAGGATGTGTTCCACTACCTTGTCGTCATAAAATAAGTCATCGGCATGCAGAAAGCCTACCCACTGTCCGCTCGCCATCTGTAAACCCTTATTCATGGCATCATAGATACCCTTATCGGGTTCGCTGATCCATTTGTCTATCGAGGCACTGTTTTGCTCGATAATGGATAATGTGCCATCTGTTGACTGTCCGTCAATTACTATGTATTCAATATGCTGGCGTGCCGTTTGTGTGTTGACGCTGTTGATGGTGTCAGCAAGCGTTTTTGCGCTGTTATACGTTACGGTAATTATAGTTATCTTATTCATCTCCCCTGCTAGTCGAAATAATAAAGCTGAATGTCTTTTTTTAGTGTTTCCCGGGCTTTATCAATATAAAATTTGGTTTCGTTAATGCTCTTCTCGAGAATTATCCTTGCCAGCTGCAGCCCCGGTGCATCGGGTCTTACTTCGGCGGATGCTGAATTGATTAGCTTGATTACTTCATCGCGTCCACGCAGTATGGCATCCCAGCTGGCGGTAGGGAGATATACCTGCATGGCAAAATTATGCTCAAATTCATTTCGAATACTTTGTAGCATATTTTTTTGTAGTTGCAGGCAATTTATTCCTTGCTTGTTTTCACGCAGTACCAAGGCCTCCGGATTAATGCGTTCCAGTAATATGGTTAAGCGTTCGTAGGCCTGCAGACGTGTTGGTATTAATGTTTTGTAAGTGTTGTTGGCCAGTTCCAGTTCCTTTAGTTTAAGGTTGTGCTTTAAAAACCAACGGAGCAATAGCAGCAGCGGTGTACTTATTAAAACCACCAGGCCAACAATCTTCAATATTTCATTGAGGGCAATCATGAGTGTTTAGTTTACAAATATTCTGTCAAATTATAAGTAGAGTTCATTCTAATTATTCCTTTCTTCTTTTATTTAAACTGAAAGTGTGAAAGTGTAATAATTTCGCATCAAAAAATGGTATTCTGTGTGTGGATTTATGTTGCCAGCTTTTAAATTTTAACTAATTTTGCGTTTACGGGTGCAAGATATAAAATGTTTCACACCGATAGGAATTGATCGTGAATTTATCGGCTTTTTACCGTGTTGTTTTTAAAATAGTGGATGTTGTGATAATTAAGCTTCTGTTCCTTTTTTGAATCTACTACTTCGCGCTTTCAGAGCCGCTATGATCACGTTTGGTTGACGTTTATAGTAAATATACACATATGAATAACACAGTTATATCTAGTCGCATTAATGCGCTATCTGAGTCGCAGACCATTCAGATGAACCAAAAGAGCAGAGCCTTAAAAGAGAGTGGAGTGGATGTGATTAACCTGACTATTGGAGAGCCAGATTTTAACACCCCGGAACATATTAAGGCAGCAGCGGTTAAAGCCATTAGTGATAATTTGACACATTATCCGCCTGTAGCGGGTTATCCTGCTTTAAAAACCGCGATTGCCAATAAGTTGTCGCAAGAAAACGGACTGTGTTACACGCCTGAGCAAATTGTGGTATCAGGAGGCGCAAAGCATAGTCTTGCTAATGTATTGCAATGTATTATCGATAAAGGTGATGAAGTGATTATACCCGCCCCTTATTGGGTGAGTTATATCGAGTTGGTGAAGTTGGCAGAGGGGACACCGGTAATTGTAGAGGCAGATGTAGAGGCGGATTTTAAGATCACCCCGGAGCAGTTGGAACAGCATATTACAGCGCGTACCAAGGCCATTTTATTTAATTCACCTTCAAACCCTACAGGCAGTGTTTACAGCGCAGAGGAGATGAAGGCGCTTGCTGCGGTGTTGGAAAAGTATCCGAAGGTGCAGATCATTTCAGACGAGATATATGAAAAGATTAATTTTGTAGGTAAACATGTGGGCTTTGGTGAGTTTGAAGCTTTGCGTGAGCGTACCATTGTGATTAATGGTGTATCAAAAGGTTATGCAATGACCGGTTGGCGCATTGGTTATCTGGCCGCACCATCCGCTATTGCCAAGGCTGTCACCAAGCTGCAAGGGCAGTTTACCTCGGGAGTATGTTCCATTGCTCAGGCGGCTTCTATTCAGGCCTTTGAGGGGGATCAGAAGTGTGTGGAAGATATGCGTCAGGCTTTTCTTAAACGCCGCGATCTTGTTCTTGACATGGTGAAGGATATTCCTGGCTTTAAGCTTTCTGTGCCGGATGGTGCTTTTTATATATTCCCTGATATCAGCGCTTATTTTGGTAAGTCGGATGGAGATACCACCATTCATACGTCCATGGATATGTGTATGTATCTGCTGGATAAAGCGCATGTGGCATCTGTACCTGGCAGTGCCTTTGGTAGTGAAAAGTGTGTTCGCTTTTCTTATGCCACTTCCGAGGATCAGTTGAAAGAGGCTTTTAAACGTGTGAAAACTGTTTTGGCTCAATTAAAATAGACAGACTAATGCATAGCTGCGCCGAACGATCCCGACAATATACTGGGACGTTCGGCGTTGTTGTTTGTGTTCTAAATACTTGTTATTGCGAATCATGCTGTATTCGTAGCTGAAGATTTTTTATCCGGTAAAAAAAATGTTACTTTGAGTAATTAAATAATAGCGTAAGCGCCGCATGAGTAAGAATAAACAACCCATTAGCAGTACCAATAAAGAAGGGTACATCATTGAGTTTAAAAACGCCTGCATCCGCCAGCAGGAACACATGATTCTGCAGGATGTGAATTTTAGTATTAAGCCAGGTGAGTTTGTCTATTTAATAGGAAAAGTAGGCAGCGGAAAGTCCAGTCTTCTGAAATCCATGTACAAGGAACTTCCATTGGAGGAAGGATATGGATTTGTGGCTGGTTATCCTCTAAAATCTATCAAGAGCAAAGAGGTGCCGCTGTTGCGGCGCAAAATGGGTATCGTATTTCAGGATTTTCAGCTTCTTTCCGATCGTAGTGTATACGATAACCTGATGTTTGTGCTCAAGGCTACCGGTTGGAAGGATAAGAAAGACATGGATAAGCGTATTCGCGATGTCTTGTCGCACGTAGATATGGTGCATAAGGGCTACAAAATGCCGCATCAACTCTCAGGAGGTGAGCAGCAGCGTATCGGTATTGCGCGTGCCTTGCTGAACTCACCGGATTTGATACTGGCTGATGAGCCTACGGGTAACCTGGATCCTGACACCTCAGACGAGCTTATGCAGTTGCTCAAGAAGATCTGCCTGTCGGGGAATACCGTAATTATGGCCACGCATAACTATAATTTGCTAAAGAAATTTCCGGGCCGTACCATTCGCTGCGAGGATACGCGCTTATTTGAGTCGCGGCAGGAGGAGATCGATTTTAGTCTGCTTGACTAAGGGAAAAAGGTGCTCAGTATATCAACTGGTGGGTGTAAAAGGTATAAGTTAAATTATTGTGTTCGAAAAAAAAACCTTGTGGCGTTTACCTTTCTGGCTCTTGTACTTTTGTTATCTTTAAGCACTAAAATGTGAGCGGGAAGACTAAAATTCCTGCTTCTTCGTTTTTCATAGATACAATCATAAATTAAAGGCCTTATCCTTATGATGAGAATAATCGCGTTGTTGCTGTTTACTAGCCTGGTGCATCTAAGCAATGCACAGCAATCGCTTAACTACCAATCGCAAAAGCAACTATATGAACAAGGCATGGAGATGTATCGCCTTGGTAAATATGGCTTAGCACGCAATACTTTTACCGCCTATCTAAATCAGGCTGGCGATAATAGCCCTTCGCTGCAAGCTGAAGCAGCCTACCTGGTGGCTGTGTGTGCGCAAAAGTTGGAGAATGATGATGTGGAATACTTGTGGGAGCGTTACCTCATGGATTTTCCTTACAGTAATCGCTTGGAGTACGCCCGCATGCATTTGGGAGATTATTTTTTAGAGAGCCGTAAATACCGTCAGGCAAGTCGTTGGTACGATCGCGTTAAGGTGTCATCTTTAGATGATGCAGCACGCATTGATTACTACTATAATGCCGGTTATGCTTCGTTTGCGCAGGAGGAATATGATACTGCCTTGCAGCGGTTTAATAAAATACGTGGACGTGAGCACCGGTATAGTGCTGCGGTGAACTATTACTATGCGCATATACAGTATCATAAGGGCAATTATCAAACCGCACTCGAATCTTTTAAGAAGCTGGAAGGGGAGAAGGCGTTCAAGAAGGTGACTCCCTATTATATCGCACAAATATACTACCTGCAGGAGGATTACTCAGCTGCCATTAGCTATGCTGAAGAGCTTGCGGAAGGAGGTGAGCAGATGCGGCAAGCCGATATGAACCGAATTATAGCCGATTCTTATTACGCGCAAAAGAATTACGAAAAGGCGGTGGTGTATTATTTAAAAGTTCTTGATCTGTCCGATGAGCCGCGACGTGAGGATTATTATCACCTCGGTTTTGCCAACTATTTTCTGGGGCATTACGCGGAAGCAAGCACTAGTTTATCGCAGGTAGCGACGGGTGATGATGCTCTGGCACAGAATGCCTATTATCATTTGGGCGATTGTTATTTGCGTGCAGGGGATAAGAAAAGAGCGCGTGTGGCTTTTGAGGCAGCCTCTAAACTGGAGCATGATAAAGAGATACAGGAAGATGCTTCGTTTAATTACATCAAGTTAAATTACGAGCTGGCCTACTCGCCTTTCAATGAAATTATTAATTCGTTCATGCGTTACATCGAGCTGTTTCCTGAGAGCGACAAGGTTGATGAGGCATACACCTATTTGGGTAAAGCCTTTTTAACCACAAAAAATTACCGAGAGGCGCTTACTTCCATGGAGAAGATCAGTCATAAGACAGCGGATGTGTATCGTGCCTTGCAAAGGGTAGCGTATTTTAGGGGTCTTGAGCTTTTTACTGATCTTAATTTTAGCGAAGCCATTGAGTTTTTCGATTATAGCCTTAAATATGCCGAATACGATAAGACGCTTAAGATTGGGGCTTTCTACTGGCGGGGCGAAGCCTATTACCGTCAGGGCAATTATGCCAAGGCTATCACCGATTTTCGTGAGTTTATTTATCAACCGGGTTCTTTCGAGATGAAAGAGTTTTCGGTGGCTCATTATAATATTGCCTATAGTTATTTTAAACAGAAAGAATATGCCGAGGCACAAAGCTGGTTCCGTAAATTTATTAAGCTTAGCGATGGGCGCGACCGCGTGATGATGGGTGATGCCTATAATCGTACAGGTGATTGCTACTATGTGGAGCGTCAGTTCGATCAGGCCATTCTATGGTACGATAAAGCCTCGGCGATCCCAGAGGGGGCACCCGACTACGCCTTATTTCAAAAGGCTTTTTGCCAGGGGCTGATGAAGCAGTATGATCGTAAGATTAGTGTCCTTAACGATTTATTGGGGCGCTATCCGCAATCGCCTTATGTTGATGATGCACTTTATGAAACGGGTCGATCATATGTAGCTGTGGGCAATAGTGATAAAGCAATTTACTATTATAAGCGCACAAAGGAGAATTATCCTAAGGGTAGTTATGCTAAAAAGGCACTATTGCAGTTGGGGCTGGTTTATTACAACAGCAACGACAATGGTAATTCAATGACTTTTTATAAGCGGGTGGTGAATGAATACCCGGGTACTCCTGAAGCGGAAGATGCTCTGGCCGGTATTCGCAGTATCTATATGGACAATAACGACTTGAATGGCTATATGAAATATACGGCTTCGCTGGGTACCTTCGCCCAGGTAGATGAGCGTGAGCAGGATAGCCTTACCTTTGTATCGGCGGAGCGTTTTTACATGCAGAGTGATTGCGAACGCGCCATATCTCATTTTATGAATTATTTAACGCGTTTCCCGCAGGGTAAATTTGTATTGAACGCACATTTTTACAAAGCCGATTGCCAGTACAAGACAGGTGCCTATACCGATGCGCTCAGCTCCTTCGAGTATGTAGCGGGTCGCGAGCGTAGCCTCTTCACCGAGGAGGCCCTGATTCGCATGGGTGAACTGCATTATCAGCAGGGAGCGTACCAGCGTGCTTACGAAAGCTTTACGCGACTGGAGCTGGAGGCTGAGATAGCTGCCAATCGGTTGGAAGCGAAGATTGGTAAGATGCGTTGTCTGGCTAAGATTGATCAACCGGAACAGTGTATTGAAGCTGCCGAGAATTTGCTGGATCTACCTAAGGTGGCCGATGAAATCAAGCGCGAAGCTAGGTTTAATATGGCAGTTAGTCATCAGCATTTAGGCAATGAGCAGGATGCCTTCGAAAATTATAAGCTGCTTGCTAAGAACACCAAGAGTATTGAAGGTGCCGAGTCGAAATATCAGCTGGCGCAAATACTCTATGTTCGCGATAAGAAAGAAGCGGCAGAAAAAGAGGTGTTTGACTTTATTGATAAAGGGACATCTCATCAGTATTGGCTGGCACGCAGCTTTATTTTACTGGCCGAGATTTATCATGATCGTGGTGAAACCTTTCAGGCTATTCAGTATTTGCAAAGTATTAAGGATAACTATCAGGGTGATGATGATATTGCCCAGCGTGTTGATGGGTATCTAAAGGCATGGAATTCCCAGGATAATCAAGCTGCTACCGATAATCAAAACCCTGCAAACTAATGTATCAAATGAGAGTAATATATAGTTTTTTTGTGCTTCTCTTTCTAGGTAACTGCCTGGTTACAATGGCTCAGGAGGAGATTAGCCAGGATGTAAAAGTTGTTAAAGAATACACGCCCACTGTGTCCGATGCTTATAAAATTAGTTATATGCCCCAATTGGGCGATTCGGGCACGGTGAAGCCACGTTTTAATTATCATATATTAAGCACTTCGGTGGCTACTGACTATCAGCCATCGCCCATTGAGGCGGCGAAGATAAAAACGGCGCGTAAAGAATATCTGCACAAAACCTACCTGAAAGGGGGTGTGGGTAATTACAGTACCCTTGAGGCTGAGCTGGGATATAATATTCTGGCCAATGAGGAATACGTGCTAGGGCTGCAGGTAGGTCATATCAGTTCCTTGGGCAACATTACCCTGGAGGATGACAATACAGTGGATGCGCCTTACCATAATACGTCTGCCGGGCTCGATTTCAAGCATTTTTTCGATGATAAAACCCTGCTTGTTAACATGGATTTTGATCGTCGTGCATATCAATACTACGGTTATCAGACGCTTTCGCCCGAAGGGGCTTATGTCTTGCCCAATGGAGAATTGGTGGGTGGCATGCATTATATGCCTGAAGAGGATCAGCGTCTGTCTTTATTTAAAGCCACGGTTGGTCTGTATAATAATGAAGCAGATGTTCGAAAGACGCGATATAATGCCAATGCAGGAATTGAATCTTTCGGCACACTTACGGGCGTAAATCAGTTTGGCGTATTGCTAAACGGACAGGTGCATAAGCCCATTGATAACATAGGTTTGCGCCTTGATGCAGGTATTGAGGCTTATAAAACCAATGTGCCCGATTCGCTGGGGCCACGCTATACTTTCGACGATCGCTCTCAGCTATTGGTGCGGGTGCAGCCATCGCTTACTTTTAATTTCGATCGGGCAAAGCTCAGGGTAGGTATGTTGCTGGCTGGCGTTATTGATACGCAGGATGATAAGTTTTATGTAACACCTGATGTGCTGGGTGAGCTCACCGTTGTAGAGGGTATTGCCACGGTGTATGCCGGTATGAATGGTCGCGTCAGCATTAATGATTACGCAAGTATGATGTACGAAAATAATTTTGCGGCTGCTGATGTTAATGTAAAGTCGTCGGTGTATGGGCTCAATTTTGTGGGCGGTGTTAAAGGTAACTTTAGTGCTGCAACCTCCTTCTCAGCAGGTCTTGAGTATGGTTTGTTTAACGATGAGCATTTCTGGGTGAATCGATCCTTTAGTACGCGCGAAGAAGCTCCAGGCTTGAATGCAGCGCAGGATTATGGGAATATATTTGATGTGGTGTATGACGATGGCTCACTGCTTAAAGTACATGGAGAGTTGCTTTATCGACCCAAAGAAAGCATGAATTTTGCGCTTAGTGGAGCCTATTATGGTTGGCATCTCGATGAGCAGTTGGAGGCATGGCACAAGCCGGAAGTTGAGCTTGCGCTCGAAGGTAATTTCAAAGTGATGGAGAATCTGCATGCCTTGGCCGGAATTCATTATATGGGTGAGCGCTGGGCTTACGATGTTACGCGTGATGATTTAAGCAAAAAGTTAAAGGGCGTGGTTGATGTGAATGTTGAGGCGGAATATTTTTTCAGCAAGCAGTGGTCATTCTGGGTGGCAGTTAATAACCTGATGGCTGCAAAATACTATCAGTGGAACGGTTATCCTATGCAGGGATTTAATGCTCGCGCGGGTATAATTTTCTCATTCTAAAGTGCTTTAGAGGATGGCTTTTGAATAGGGTTTTTATGCGTAAAAATCATCGTTTTAAAGTCGTTTAAGATGATGATTTTTGCTATATTTGTGAGTCTTTCGAACGAAAGGATTTTTCCGACCGGTTAAGCCGGTTTTTTTACGCTTTTCAAAAGAAATAAAGATGAGTGATCAGTTAAATGAAAATGTAAATAAACAAGGTGAATATAGCGCCAGCAGTATTACTGTGTTAGAAGGCCTGGAGGCGGTTCGTAAGCGTCCGGCCATGTATATTGGTGATGTTGGCGAAAAAGGATTGCACCACCTGGTGTATGAAGTGGTGGATAACTCCATCGATGAGGCGCTTGCCGGACATTGCGACACCATTGAGGTAACCATTCATGAGGATGACTCCATCACGGTGAGCGATAACGGGCGGGGTATTCCTACTGATTTTCACGAAAAAGAAGGCCGCTCGGCATTGGAGGTAGTTATGACTGTGCTGCATGCCGGGGGTAAATTCGATAAAGACTCGTACAAGGTGTCCGGTGGTCTTCATGGTGTGGGTGTGTCTTGTGTTAACGCGCTTTCAACCATGCTTAAAGCAGAGGTGCATCGGGGCGGTAAAATATATACCCAGGAGTACTCGATTGGGAAGCCGGTAACGGATATTATCGAGGTAGGGACTACTGACCTTACGGGAACAAAGGTGACTTTTAAGCCTGATGTTTCAATCTTTACCAACCCTTCCTATAAGTTCTCTATTTTGGCTAACAGAATGCGAGAACTGGCCTTCCTAAACAAAGGTATTAAGATTCGCCTGACTGATGAACGTGAGTTGGATGAAGAAGAGCAGTTTAAAAGCGAGGAATACCATTCAGAGCGTGGTTTGGAGGAGTTCGTGGAGTTTATCGACGAGTCGCGGGAGAAATTGATCGATAAAGCCATTCATATTTCCACGGAGAAGAATGATATACCTGTTGAAATTGCCATTCTTTACAATACTTCATTCTCTGAGAATATTTACTCTTACGTTAATAATATTAACACCATTGAAGGAGGTACGCACCTCACAGGTTTTCGTCGTGGACTAACGCGTACACTAAAGTCATTTGCCGAAAAATCGGGGATGCTGAGTAAGCTGAAATTCGATATCAATGGTGATGATTTTCGTGAGGGATTAACGGCTGTTATATCTGTGAAAGTGGCTGAGCCTCAGTTTGAAGGTCAGACTAAGACCAAGCTTGGTAACAGCGATGTGAGCCTCTCGGTTGATCAGGCAGTAAGCACTATGTTAACCAATTATTTGGAGGAGAATCCAAAAGATGCTAAAGATATTGTTAACAAAGTAATTCTGGCGGCCCAGGCGCGTCATGCAGCACGCAAGGCACGTGAGTTGGTGCAGCGTAAGAGTGTATTGAGTGGCGGTGGTCTTCCGGGTAAACTGGCTGACTGTTCTGATAAAGATCCGGCGGCTTGCGAGGTATTCCTGGTCGAGGGTGACTCGGCAGGTGGAACGGCCAAACAAGGTCGTGACCGTAAGTTTCAGGCCATTCTGCCATTGCGTGGTAAGATTCTTAATGTGGAAAAAGCCTTGCAACATAAGGTTTTTGAAAGTGATGAGATTAAAAACATCTTCACAGCCCTGGGCGTAACCATCGGTACGGAAGAGGACAGTAAGGCCTTAAATGTTGAGAAGTTGCGTTACCATAAAATTGTGATCATGTGTGATGCCGACGTGGATGGTAGTCACATTGCCACTTTGATTATGACCTTTTTCTTTAGATACATGAAGTCCTTGATCGAGAATGGTTATCTTTACATTGCAACGCCACCATTGTATTTAATCAAGAAGGGGCAGCGTCAGACCTATTGCTGGAGCGAAGATCAACGTCAGCGCCTGGTGGAAGAATGGGGAGCTGGTAAGGAGAGTTCCCTTCATATTCAGCGTTACAAAGGTCTTGGTGAGATGAATGCTGAGCAGCTGTGGGAAACAACCATGAACCCCGAGCAGCGTACTTTACGTCAGGTTACCATTGAGAGTGCCACAGAGGCCGATCGTGTATTCTCTATGCTGATGGGCGATGATGTACCACCGCGACGTGAGTTTATCGAACAAAACGCTACCTATGCCAATATTGACGTCTAAATAAAAGATCGATAGATAAAAAAAGAGCTCCCAGGAGCTCTTTTTTTGTTGCTATTTGTTATTCAAAGGGCGATACTTTTATGATGATCAGGAAGTAATTGGTGTAAGATGCTCATTTTTAAACTTCAATACTGCCCTTAAATACTAAGGTAGCAGGTCCTTCTAGCCAAATATCCCTGAAGCCTTTATCGGTTGGTGTGAAATGCACTCTTAGCTGACCGCCCATCACCTTAATATCAAAATCTGTATGTTGCGGACGCCTCAGGTGTGCTGCCAGCGCACTGGCTACTACGCCTGTTCCGCAGGCCAGCGTTTCATCTTCAACGCCTCTTTCATAGGTTCTTACCTCCAGTTGATTACCGCCTTTTAGCGCCACAAAGTTAACATTGCAACCATCCGGGGCGTATTCCACCGAATTGCGTATTTTTCTACCTTCTGCTACTACGTCACAATCACTCACCGTATCAACAAAAGTTACATGGTGGGGCGATCCGGTGTTTAGAAAATAGGAATTATCGCCTTGTAAAAAGTTGGGTACATCAATCATTTTAAGGGTAATGATACCGTCTTTGTAGGCAGCGTGATGTTTGCCGTCAACAGCCATAAATGCAAAGTTATCGACGTCAGCGATTAACCCCTTGTGAACGGCAAAAGCAGCAATACACCGTCCTCCGTTGCCACACATCGAAGCTTCTCGTCCGTCGCTGTTAAAATAGCGCATGGTGAAGGAGAGCTCAGGGTGATCCTCAAGAAGCATCAGTCCATCGCCACCAATGCCAAAGCGGCGGTCGCAAAGGTGGCTAACCAATGTGGTGTCATCGCCATTAAATTCGCCATTCCTGTTATCGATGATAACAAAGTCGTTTCCTGTGCCCTGGTATTTAAAGAATTCAATTGTTTTCATATGATGGTTCATTTCTGTTATTATTCATCGATTACAAACATGATAAACGCCCTAATCATGAGGGTTCAATGCCCTCGATAGATTTCCGTACACCACGTAAGCAATTGACTTAAACAAAACGACAAATCGTCTTGTTTACATTACAAATGTATGCTGATATGACAGAATTTCCTTAATAATTGGCAAAAAAACGTTAAGGTCTGGTTAAAGTGAGGGCTAGGAATGAATTTTGAAGCTCATGATTTTATATATTGAATTGTCGCGATATAAAAAATGTTAAAATAAATCAGAATGGGCGACTTTCCATTATCCGCCCTTGATTGATTAACCTAACAATAACTTTTTAAAAGTATAAATATGAAAGCAAGAAACGTCTTTTACACATTTGCCATTGCAGTGATAAGTGCTGTTACTGGCGTTTATGTTTACTCGCATATCACCAAAAGCGAGCCAAAGGTAATAACCATTAAAGAAGAGGTGCCGGCCGTTGGTCATTTTACATCAACCAATGCCAGTGGGGCATTACCCGACCTTACTCTCGCAGCTGAGCGTACAGTACATGCTGTAGTGCATGTTAAAACACGTAGTAGGGGTAATGATTATTACTCAGGCAATCCTTTTTATGAGTTTTTCTTTGGTCCCGGCAGTGGTTATCGCCAGGAGCCTCAGCCTGTGCTGGGAGCCGGTTCGGGTGTGATTCTGACGAAAGATGGATACATTGTCACCAATAACCATGTGATTGATAAGGCGGACGAGATTGAGGTTACGCTCAATGATAAACGCACCTTTGCCGCTACGCTTGTGGGAGCCGATCCTACCTCGGATATAGCGCTTATTAAGATTGAGGCGGACGATGACCTGCCTTTTGTACCTTATGGTAGCTCCAGTGACTTAAAAGTTGGAGAGTGGGTGTTGGCTGTAGGTAACCCCTTCAACCTCACTTCAACCGTAACGGCCGGTATTGTTAGCGCTAAGGCACGAAGCATTAATATTATAGCCAATCGTAACCAAACGTTGGGGGTAGAGTCTTTTATTCAAACGGATGCGGCTGTGAATCCTGGTAACAGTGGTGGTGCTCTCGTTAATCAGCGGGGTGAACTTGTAGGTATCAATACTGCCATTGCTTCTCGCACGGGTTCTTTTACCGGTTACTCATTTGCTGTACCGGTCACTATTGCTAAAAAGGTGGTGGGTGATCTAATGGAATTTGGTGAGGTACAGCGTGGTTTACTTGGAGTCAGCATTATTGAAATGAGTAATGTCACTGATGAGTTGGCCGATGAGTTAGGGGTAACGATTGATAATATGGAGGGTGTATTTATTGGCAGCGTTGCACCCAATGGTGGAGCCGAAGAAGCGGGCATGCGTGCCGGAGATATCATTCTGTCGGTCAATGGTGAAACAGTAAACTCGGTGCCCGAGCTACAGGAGAAAGTAAGTATGCATCGCCCCGGAGAAAAAGTGAATGTAATGGTGCTGCGCGGTGGTAAACAGAAAGACTATGAAGTTACGCTGCGTAATATTCGTGGAACCACAGGTATTATCAAGGCCAATAAATTTGATGAGACATTGGGGGCAAGTCTTGAAGAAGTTTCGACAAGTGATTTAAGACGATTGGGAGTGCGTTATGGCATAAAAGTTGTTGATGTTGGCAATGGTAGTTTACGTAAAAGTGGGGTTAAGGAAGGATACATTATTACCAAAGTCAACGATACACCCATAAAAACGGTGGCTGATTTTAAGGCAGTAGTTGCCGGGGTAAAAGATGGCATGTTCCTAACAGGTATTTATCCAAATGGTCGTGTCGTATACTATGCTGTAAATTTGAATGATTAAAATGTTTTCCAGCTAAATGGCGCGAAAGCTTGGAAAATCAAGGAAAATATAGTACTTTTGTGCCTGATTTTTTGATAAGGATATGAGACAACTCAAGATAACAAAGTCGATTACTAACCGCGAAAGCGCATCTTTGGATAAATATCTGCAGGAAATTGGTCGTGAAGAACTGATTTCTGTGGAAGAAGAGGTTGAGTTAGCGCAACGCATTAAAAAAGGTGATCAAATCGCTTTGGAAAAGCTGACAAGGGCCAACCTTCGATTTGTCGTTTCTGTTGCAAAACAGTACCAAAATCAGGGATTGAGCCTTCCGGATTTAATTAATGAAGGTAATCTGGGATTGATTAAGGCTGCCGAAAAGTTCGATGAAACACGGGGCTTTAAGTTTATTTCTTACGCGGTTTGGTGGATCCGACAGTCGATTTTGCAAGCTTTAGCTGAACAGTCTCGTATTGTGCGTTTGCCTTTGAATCAGGTAGGATCGCTTAATAAAATTAACAAGGCCTATTCCAAGTTCGAGCAGGAGAATGAGCGCAAGCCTTCACCGGAAGAGCTAGCCGATAAGTTGGAGATACCAGCGGAGAAGGTAGCCGATACGATGCGTGTGTCGGGAAGACATATTTCTGTAGACGCACCCTTTGTTGAAGGTGAGGATAATAGCCTTCTTGATGTGTTGGTTAATGGTGATTCTCCCAATGCTGACAAAACTTTGATCAATGAGTCATTGGCTCGCGAGATTGAGCGTGCCCTGGCTACCCTTACTGAGCGCGAAAGTGATATTATAAAGCTTTTCTTTGGTATCGGGTGTCAGGAGATGACGCTGGAAGAAATAGGTGAACGCTTTGGATTAACACGTGAGCGTGTGCGTCAGATCAAGGAAAAGGCAATTCGTCGTCTGCGTCATACCTCACGCAGTAAATTGCTGAAATCTTATTTAGGATAATAATTAAGCATGATATTTCTAAAAAAGCCTCAAATTATTTCGAGGCTTTTTCATTTAATAGTCCTTCTAGTCTTTTGATTTCGTCGCGGTACTGTGCCGCTGTTATAAAGTCAAGCTCCTTAGCAGCTTTCTGCATCTCTTTGCGGGTTTTTTCAATGGCTTTTTTCAAGGCATCGCCTGTCATGTATTCCACCACAGGATCAGCAGCTATATCTTTGTTATCGGGTCCAATATAAGCTTTTGCATTGGATGAGGCTTCAATAATGGTCGTTCGCTGTTTATTGATTTGCGTTGGCGTGATGTTGTTCCGTTCGTTGTATTTGAGCTGTTTTTCGCGTCTGTAAAGCGTGGCGTCAATAGTTGCCTGCATACTTTTTGTGATGGTATCGGCATACATGATTACACGGCCATTAAGGTTACGAGCGGCGCGTCCGGCGGTTTGGGTTAATGAGCGTTCTGACCGCAAAAAACCTTCTTTGTCAGCATCCAGGATGGCTACCAAAGATACTTCGGGCAAATCCAGTCCTTCTCTGAGCAGGTTAACCCCGATAAGCACATCGAAGGTTCCCAGACGTAGGTTTTCCATTATTTTAACGCGTTCCAGCGTATCCACATCGGAGTGTATGTATTCGCATTTGATGGACATGCGGCTCAGGTATTTGGTGAGTTCCTCAGCCATGCGCTTGGTGAGCGTGGTTACCAGTGTGCGTTCATTTCGATCAATGCGATCACTGATTTCATTGATAAGGTCATCAATCTGATTTTGGCTGGGGCGTACATCAATTACCGGATCCAGCAGGCCGGTGGGACGTATCAGCTGCTCCACAATGATGCCTTCGGATTTCTCCAGTTCATAATCGGCCGGTGTGGCACTCACATAAATTATTTGATTAATGAGTGCTTCAAATTCCTCAAATTTAAGGGGGCGGTTATCCATAGCAGCAGGTAGTCGAAAGCCATATTCAACCAGGTTTTGCTTGCGTGATTTGTCACCTCCGTACATGGCCCTAATCTGTGGTATGGTTACGTGGCTTTCATCGATAACGATCAAATAATCATCCGGGAAATAGTCCAATAGGCAGAAGGGGCGTGTTCCTTCCTCGCGGCCATCAAAGTAACGGGAATAGTTTTCGATGCCGGGACAATAGCCTAACTCGCGTATCATTTCAAGGTCATAGTTAACACGCTCGTCTAGTCTCTTGGCCTCCTGTGTTTTGCCTTGTTCTTTCAAAAAGGCCAGATGTGCTGTTAAATCGTCCTGTATGGCGCGTATAGCTTCCTGTGTGCGTTCTTTGGACGTGATGAATATATTAGCAGGATAGATGGTGATCTGCTCCAATGATTCAATACGCTTGCCATTCTCAGGATGAAATAGCTCGATGGCTTCCACTTCATCGCCCCAGAAGATGATGCGGCAGGCATGGTCAGCGTAGGCTAGAAATATCTCAACCGTATCGCCTTTAACCCTGAAATGTCCCCTTTCGAACATTACTTCGTTGCGCGAATACAAGCTGTCAACAAGCTGTCGTAAGAAAGCGTTACGTGCCAGTGTCATGTTCTGGGAAATGCTTATCACACCGGCATGAAAATCGTCGGGATTACCGATGCCGTATAGGCAAGAAACAGAGGATACAACAATAACATCGCGTCGACCCGACAAAAGGGCGGAGGTAGCACTTAGCCTTAATTTTTCTATTTCATCATTGATGGAAAGGTCTTTCTCGATATAGGTATCGGTAACGGGCAGGTAGGCCTCGGGCTGATAGTAATCGTAGTACGATACAAAATATTCAACTGCATTGTTAGGAAAAAATTGCTTGAACTCACCATACAGTTGGGCTGCCAGGGTTTTATTGTGCGAAAGGATCAGTGTGGGGCGTTGTACCTGTTCAATTACATTGGCAATGGTAAATGTTTTGCCTGAGCCGGTAACACCCAATAACGACTGATGTTTGCTGCTATTTACAAGACCTTGGGTCAGCTGCTCAATCGCCTGTGGTTGATCACCGGTAGGTGCAAAATCCGATATTATCTTAAACTCCATTGGCATTGTTTATTTAAATGTTTAAATAGACAAAAAAAGAGTTGCAAATGCAACTCTTTGGGTGTATCGTATAGATATTTTATCGTCTCTTTCTTCGCTTTTTATTGATCGATTTTAGGTTACGTTTGGATGAACTTCTGTAGTGCGATCGCGTTTTCATGTATGCTTTTCTGTTGTACTTTGGCTCGTTCTTCCAGCGGCTGTCATTAATTAGGAAGGTTAAACCCACGGAAGTGGTATAGTAGAAGTCGTTGGACTCAGTTTGAATAATACCCCCCCCCGGTACTTCGTATTCTTTATGGCCATCTAGTTCATCTGTAAAGGGCACAGTTCCTACTGCTTCTACATTGACGCTCCATTGGGAGTTTATCCAGAGCGATAATCCGAGGCCACCAGAGAAGGAGGGCGTGATGCCGCTACTTTCATTCCATACCGATCCATATTCAAACGGAGGTGTGAAGCTTTGTCCATAAACGCCCCAGTATTTCGTTGCATTGTAATATATCAGACCTACTTGTCCAATTACATATGGGTTGAATGTTCGTTGTTTAAAGTAGCCTAAGAGTACATTTAAAGGTTTAAACGTTGCTCCCACATTAAATTCGCCATAGAAATTATCAAACCAGGCGTTTTCCGTATCATCGCTGGCAAACTGCGTGCCACTCATTTTGCCGCCCATCAGGCTTGCTCTCGCAGCTAAAAAGGTGGTGAGCTCTTTTTCGGCGGTTACTCCTCCGGTCATATTTGTCCGTCCATTGTCTACAAAATCGCCATAGAAGTGGTTGGCTCCAAGACGCCCTGTAACACTGAATCCTTCCCATATTCTCGGCTTTCTTCTACGTTGAGCTCCGGACTCGGGAACAAGCATTGCGAGGAGAATAATAATAACAATAAAATATCTTAATGACAATGGCATTCGAATGTGCTTTAATTTAGGATGTAAAAATGTAAAAAACTTTACGATTACAAAAATCTATTTGTTTCAAAGTTATCAGAAAGATGGCGTTTGAGAGGAAAAACTTTATCACCTGACTATTTTAATGAGCTAACCTTTCAATTTATTACACTTAAATTTCTGAAACGGCACGAATATTTGCTTCGATAGTAGCCGTGTCGGAATAAAAGCGACTAAACTCTGCAATGCCATCGATACCTCCCATATTGATCCGTTCGTTTTTAAAGAGCATGGGTGAGGCGCTTTCTTTGCGTGCCGAGAAGTGAAATTCCCGAGCCTCTGTTTCTTTGGCTATGCGTGCAATATTATTGGGGTTAACGCCGGAACCAACGAGAATTTGAATTCGCTCGGCGGCTTGTTTGATAATTTTCTTTAGGTTATCAATGCCTACTTCAGCTGTTTGCTCCAGACCGGAGGTAAGAATGCGCGTTACACCCAGGTCTATGAGTTGCTCCAGGGCTTCCATTGGTTCCCTGCACATATCAAAGGCCCGATGGAATGTAAATGGAAGGTTGCCCGATGCTTCAATTAAGCGCTTGGTATTCTTTGTATCAATGTCGCCATTGGCCAGTAGGCAGCCCGATACGATGCCGTCAGCACCCAGCTGCCGTGCCATAGCAATGTCGGCCAGCATTACCGACATCTCATCTTCATTATAGACAAAATCGCCACCCCGTGGTCGAATGATTACAAATACCTTTAGCGTCTTAGCTTTTTCCTTTACTAACTTTATCATGCCGGCACTCGGCGTAGTGCCACCTTCAAAAAGATTATCGCATAGTTCAACACGCTGGGCGCCCGCGGTTTGCGCATTTAGAGCAGACTGAACCGAGTCGATACAGACTTCAAACGAAATATTTTTATTCATTATTATTCAAAAAAGTTCTTAAGTTATGAGCGTTAGTCTCTGATAAAAAGTTTTTGGCTTTCGGGCTGTAAAGATAGTCAATCTCCTCAGAAAAATGAGCTTCTACTTTTGGACGTACAACCTTCATTGTGCTGTTGAGCAACT
The DNA here is from genome assembly GCA_947491945.1 of uncultured Carboxylicivirga sp. Taxonomy (GTDB): domain Bacteria; phylum Bacteroidota; class Bacteroidia; order Bacteroidales; family Marinilabiliaceae; genus Carboxylicivirga; species Carboxylicivirga longa. The sequence continues at coordinate 95,330 of CANLLN010000003.1, forward strand.
TATTTTGTTCGGTAAAGCTCTCTTTTAATATTACCAATGTGCTGGGTAGCCAGCGTGCCGGAAAGTTAAAATGCGCCTCTTCTTTTAAAGTATTTAGTTCTTCCTGTATGATTTGAAGAACATTGGCCAGTGCCTCATCCGAATCTTTTGACTGACTGTTTTGCTTCAGCCAGGCATTGATTTTCTCTTTGTTGGGTACAATCAAACCGCTGGTAAAAGGATTCTGATTGTTATGCAGAATAAACTGATCAATATATTCACAGTGGTCAATAATGGCCTCTTCAATTCCTTCTGGGCTGTATTTCTCACCATCGGCACCTATCAGCAAGCTTTTAAAACGACCCAATACATACAAATAATTATTTGCATCCAGATAGCCCAGATCGCCGGTATAGAGCCAGCCTTCTTTGATGGTGTCTTGTGTCGCTTCTTCATTGCGCCAGTAGCCCTGCATTACATTTTCACCACGGATTACAATTTCACCTTTCTGTCCCGTTGCTAGTGTTTTGCCCTCATCATCACATATTTTAATTTCCAGATTGTTTACCACTTTTCCTGAGGATCCCAACTTGTGAAATTTGGGTGTATTAGCCGAAATGATGGGAGAGGCCTCGCTGAGTCCATAGCCCTGATACATTGGAATACCGATGGCATAGAAGAAGCGTTGCAAATCAATGTCGAGGAGAGCGCCACCGCCAATAAAATATTGCAGTTGACCGCCAAAGCGTTCTTTTATCTTGCCGAAGATAAGCTTTTTATAGAAGGCGTAGAGGGGATAGCTTAATTTCTTAAGCCCCTTGCCGGCATCATCACCATTGCCATTATACCAGTAGGCAAAGTGAAGACCCGAGCGGAAAAGCTTGTTTGCAAGCGCCCCTTTGCCCTCGATGCCTTTTTCTATGTTCTTCTTAAAATTTTTTGCCAAGGCTGGTACGCTCATTAATATTTCAGGTTTAATTTCCTGCATATTGGTAACGAAGTTCTTGAGTGTTTCGTGTTGGTTGCGACCGTTTTGTACACAGGCGATGGAGGCACCTTTATGCATAAAGGAATACAATGCTGCAGTGTGTGCAAAGGCATGATCCCAGGGGAGGATGACCAGTGTTTTATAATGTTGTGGCACATTAATATAGCTAAAGGCCTGTTCTACATTAGCGGTGTAGTTACGGTGCGAAAGGATGATTCCCTTAGGATCTGCTGTAGTACCCGATGTGTAGCAGATGTTTGCGTGTGTTTCGGGTTTTACAGCTTGCATTTTTTGACTGAGAGCCGCTGGGTGTTGCGCAGTATATTCTTTTCCAAGCTTCAGGAAATCGTTTATTGCAATTTCAGCCTCCTTAAGATCTTCAATGTCATCCAAAACGATTATTCGCTTTAGGCTTGTTAGCTCATTTCCGACCTGGCGTATCTTGTTCAGTTGATTTCTCGAAACAATGATGGTCTCAGCTTGGGAGTGGTTAAGGCGAAATATCAGATCACTATCAGCTTCCAGCTTGGTGGATAGCGGTACATTGATGGCCCCCAGGTATAATATAGCCAACTCGCTTACAAGCCATAGGCGTCGGCCTTCCGAGAGGAGTGCAACCCGATCTTTTTCTTTAATACCCAAAGCCAGTAACCCATTGGCAAATTGGTGTACCTGAGTCTGAATTTGTTGATACGAATAGGATTTATATTGGGTGTTGGTTTTCTCCCAAATAAGGGCGTTATCCGGATGCTTGGCAACACTATCTTCAAAGAAGTCAATTATACTCTTCATCATGATTCAATATTTTCGGCAACGAATATAGTGCAAAAATCTATAACGTGTTCGTTTTCGCCCACCTGGTGTATCAATGCGTACATATTGTTAATTTATTTATGAATATAAGTGATTAATAAACAGAGTTTAGGTGTGGTTGGCCTGAAGGTTGTTGTAGTATGCTCGTTATTTAAAAACTAATGACCATGAAGCGACAAATTCTAAGCCTTTTACTTGTGGTGTTTGTAATTACACCATGGGCGAGTACACATGCCCAAGCCTCCATGCAAATGGATAGCGTTGAGTGTTTAAAAAACTATTCCCTGTATAAAGAGGCCCTCAAGAAAAAAATGTATGATTATTCCATTGGTGCCTGGCGTACCATGTTTAATGAGTGTCCTGATGTTACCATTCGTCTTTATAGCGATGGTATTGATATTTATAAGCATTATATAAAAAAGGAAAAGGATGCCTTGGTAAAAGAAGCTTTGGTGGATACCTTGCTGATGATATACGATCAGCGTATGCAGTATTTTGGGTCACACCCTAAGTATCCCAAAGGTTGGGTGCAGGGACGCAAAGGTATAGATATTGTTACATACAGGCGTGACGAGATAGAGTCTTTAAAACAGGCTGTTGCGTGTTTCAAAGCATCTTTTAATCAACTGGGAAATGATACGGAAGCCATGGTGGCAGTTAATTGGTTGCAGGCTGTGAATGTGCTTGTTGATCAGGGAGAGCTTGCCGAGGATGAGTTGTTAAGTGTATATTTGGATGTGGACGCTGTGTTAGCGGCGCACATAGCAAGACAGAAGAATGATAAAGCGATTGAAATGCTTAATAAGGCCAGCGATGCCTGCACGCAGATTCTTGCCCAAAGTGGTTTTAGTGATTGTTCAACCATTCAGCTGGCATTGGCTGAGAATTATGAGCTAGTGAAGGATAATGCAGCAGGATTGGAGCGCATGCTTAATTTACTTGCGGCCCTTAACTGTGACGGAGGTGATTTGTACGCCCGGGCGGCAGAGCGAAACTATCAGTTAGTGCCCAGCGCCAAGGCTTCCTATCTGTTGGCCAAATATTTTATCCGTCAGAATAAGTTTGATAAAGCAAAGGACTACTATTTAAAAACCATTAGTCAGGCCGATGATGAGGATTTACAAGCCAAATGCTTCTATGAATTGGCTGTGGTTACCTTCTCGCATTTTAAGAATAGTCGTGACGCCCGCACTTATGCACAGAATGCTTTGGAGAAAAAAACAGACTGGGGAAAGCCACATATTCTAATTGGTAATATATATGCCCAGGAAAGTGAGCACTATGGCGATAGTGATTTCGAGCATCAGACGGTGTATTGGGTAGCCTTAGATCGCTTTAAAAAAGCTATGGCCATTGATCCGGAATGTACTGAGGAGGCACAGAAGCAGATTAATTTGTACTCGCAATATCTTCCTGACAAGGAGACTGGATTTTTTCATGGCATACAGGAGGGTGATCAGTATACAGTGGGATCGTGGATTAATGAGCAAACCACTGTGCGGTATCGTTAGTGGCCAATTCATTTGTTAATAAGTTAAATCTAATAAATATTAAGAGCGTTACTTTTTGGGTAACGCTCTTTGTACTTTTATTCTGCCAGACCAAATTTGTAAACGGTGGTTTGCCGGTAGGTTTCACCCGGTCTGAGTATCGCACTCGGAAATGCCGGTTCGTTAGGGGAGTTGGGGAATTTTTGAGCTTCGAAACAGATACCGTAGTTTTCGTTGAACTTAATTCCATCGCGCTGAAAGCTGCCGTCCAAAAAGTTCCCTGTATAAAGCTGGAAACCGGGTTCGGTAGTGTAAAACTCAAGAAAACGGCCGGTGCTGGCATCTACCAGGCGGGCTCCCATATTTAGGTCGCCCTCAACACCGTTAATAACATAGTTATGATCATAGCCTTTGCCATCTACATCGGCAATGCGCTCGCCTATTTTCTGTGGTAAAAGAAAATCCATGGGGGAGTCATGCACCGATAAGATCTCACCTGTTGGTATGTCGTTTTCATCTTTGGGCGTAAACTTATCAGCATAGAGTACCATCTGATGATCCAATACATTGTGCTGCATGCTCGACAGGTTAAAATAACTGTGATTACTTAGGTTAACTATAGTAGGTTTGTCAGTGACTGCTTCGTAATCAATAACCAATTCATTATCAAAAGTAAGGGTGTAGGTCATCTTCACATGAAGTTGCCCCGGATAGCCCTCTTCCATATCTTCCGATGTGAGTGTAAGTATCACACCTGTTCGTTTGGGCTCTTTAAAAGTTTCCATTTTCCAAATTTTTTGGTGGAAGCCCTTGGGACCTCCATGCAAGGCATTGGGTCCGTTATTGCAACTTAGCTGATATGTTTGGTCATCAATGCTGAAGGTTCCGTTTTTAATACGATTGGCATAGCGGCCAATAGCTGCCCCAAAATAAGGACAGTTAGCCTGGTAGGATTCATTCAGGTAGTCCTGAACATCGTCAAAACCCAGCACTATTTCAGCAAAATTACCCCGACGGTCAGGTGTTTTAATACTCATGATGATGCCTCCGTAGTTGGTTACCGTTACCTGTGTATGCTTGCGGTTTTGTAACACTACGGTTTTTATTTCTTGGTTTAGCGCATCAATAAATTGGGATTCTTGGTTAATAATCATAGTGACGTTTGTAAATTACACATGCAAAAATAACAAAAAAGTTAGTTTTAACATTTTTATACTTTTTTATTGTTAGGTGTTGAAAAAGTAGTAGATTTATAGCTGAAAGGTAATTAAAACTTTCGTTCAAACCGGCTGTTTTGTATCTGAAAAGATATTAAATAATAAGCGCAGGTAGTTTTTTGGTTTTAGAGAGAAGAGGTTATTCGTTGGGATAACCTCTTTGTTTTACATTGACTCTGATGAATTGGTGTCGATAGGTCGAGGCAGAGTTGGCGATTGATAAAAAATTGCTTTGACAGTTATACAAAAGTGAGGCATTAAGCGTAAGAATATTTTAACAGAATACCATTTCTAAGTTCTTAAATGCTGTGATTGGTGAATATTCGCTTTTTTACTCTATGAAAACGACCGAACTATTACTAAATTTGCAGCTTATTAAAAACTAATTCAAAACATTCATTCATGGTTCTGTTTTTCAAGGGTAGCTCAAAGCAGATTATTGCGGTGGGAACGCAAGCCGATCTTTCAGCTGATAACATTAATAAGTTAGAGTGGCTATTTAGTGGTGCAAAGCTTTCTGAAAGTAAAACTTTAGAAGGCTTTTTTGTTGGGCCACGTAAAGAGATGATTACTCCCTGGAGTACCAATGCAGTTGAGATAACGCAAAATATGGGCGTTGATGGCGTAATGCGCATCGAAGAATTTTTTGAGGTAGATTCTGAGAACGCAGAATTTGATCCGATGCTTCAGACTCTTTATAAAGGTCTTGATAGTACTATTTTTACCATTGATAAAGAGCCGGAGCCCATTGTTCATATTCATGATATTGCGGCGTATAATGTGCAGGAAGGCCTGGCCTTAAGTAGCGAGGAAATTAATTATTTGAATGAATTGAGTGGGCGTTTGCGGCGTCCGTTGACCGATAGTGAGGTATTTGGATTTTCACAGGTTAACTCCGAGCATTGTCGACATAAAATTTTCAATGGTATTTTTATCATTGATGGTGTAGAGAAAGAGAGCTCGTTATTTAAGCTAATTAAGCGTACATCGAAGACCAATCCAAATTTCATTGTATCGGCTTATAAAGATAATGTGGCCTTTATAGAAGGACCCAAAGCCATGCAATTTGCTCCTGGCCGTCAGGATACGGCTGATTTCTTTGAGACAAAAGAAATTGATACCGTTCTATCTCTGAAGGCAGAAACCCATAACTTTCCCACAACAGTGGAGCCTTTTAATGGTGCAGCAACGGGCAGTGGGGGTGAGATACGCGATCGATTGGCTGGTGGACAAGGCTCTTTGCCATTGGCAGGTACAGCGGTATATATGACCTCTTATTCGCGCAGTGAAGCGGGTCGGGAATGGGAGCAAAATATTCCTGAAAGACCCTGGTTGTACCAAACGCCTGAAGAAATATTAATCAAAGCTTCCAATGGAGCCTCCGACTTTGGAAATAAATTTGGTCAGCCCATGATTTGTGGCTCGGTACTTACCTTCGAACATTTCGAGCATCATAAGAAATTTGCTTTTGACAAGGTGATTATGCTGGCCGGTGGTATTGGTTTTGGTCGCAAGGAACACGCGCTTAAGGCCGATCCTGAAAAAGGTGATAAAGTGGTTATCCTGGGGGGTGATAATTATCGTATCGGTATGGGTGGTGGAGCTGTATCGTCTGTGGCTACCGGAGAGTTTGATAATGCTATTGAGCTCAATGCAGTACAGCGATCGAACCCTGAGATGCAGAAACGTGCTATGAATGCCATTCGCGCCCTGGCAGAATCTGATAATAATCCCATCGTATCCATCCATGATCATGGTGCCGGGGGGCATCTTAACTGCCTGTCAGAATTAGTTGAGACTACCGGTGGTACCATTCATCTTGATAAACTGCCTGTGGGTGACCCAACCTTGTCGGCCAAGGAAATTGCCGGTAATGAGTCACAGGAGCGCATGGGCCTTGTGCTGAAAGAAAAAGATATTGAAAACCTGAAGAATATTGCCGCCCGCGAGCGCGCTCCTTTCTACGAGGTAGGGGAGACAACCGGCGATATGCATTTTAAGTTTGAAGATGATAAGGGTAACGCTCCCATCGATTGGCAATTAGCCGATATGTTCGGTAATCCGCCAAAAACCATTATGAAGGATGAGACGGCCGATGACCGTTTTGCGGCTGTTGAATACGAAACTACTGAAATTGAAAAGTACATCAGTAACGTTTTGCAGCTGGAGGCCGTGGCCTGTAAAGATTGGCTAACCAATAAAGTAGACCGGTCGGTAACAGGTAAGGTAGCTAAGCAGCAGTGTGCGGGTGAGTTACAGTTGCCTTTGAATAACCTGGGAGCATGTGCCATCGACTATAAAGGTGAAAAAGGTATTGCCACTTCCATCGGTCATGCACCTGCTATTGGATTAGTAGATGCTTCTGCCGGAGCCGTTGTTTCGGTTGCCGAGGCCTTAACCAACTTGGTGTGGGCGCCGCTAACGCATGGCTTAAAAGGGGTTTCTTTAAGTGCCAACTGGATGTGGCCATGTAAGAATAAAGGCGAAGATAGCCGTCTGTATCGTGCCGTGGAAGCCGTGAGCGATTTTAGCTGCGAGCTGGGAATTAACATTCCTACAGGCAAGGATTCCTTGTCGATGACACAAAAGTACAAGGATGGTGATCTGGTTTATAGCCCGGGCACGGTGATTATTTCAGGAGCCGGTGAGGTGAGCGATGTTAAAAGGATTGTTGAGCCTGTTTTGGCCAAAGATACCGATACGCATCTACTGCATATCGACCTGTCTTTTGATAGCCTGAAGCTGGGCGGTAGCTCATTCGCTCAGGTGGTGAATAAACTAGGTGCAGAAGCGCCCACTGTGACGGATACTGCCTATTTCAAGAGTGGTTTCAATGCTATCCAGGAGCTGATTAATAAAGGACTGGTACTGGCCGGGCATGATATTTCGGCCGGTGGTATGGTTACGGCTTTACTGGAGATGAATTTTTCCAACACGAGCTTTGGTGCGAAAGTCAACTTAAGCAATTATGCAGAGAAGGATTTGGTGAAGCTGCTATTTAGCGAAAATCCGGGTGTTATTATTCAAGTGAAAGATCTGGCTGCGGTAACAGCTGTTCTCGAGGGGCATGGTATTGAGTTTATAGCTTTGGGTCAGCCGCAGGAATCACGTTGCTTAGATATTGAGCATAATGGGCAGCAGTTAAGTCTTGATATTGATAAATACCGCACGGACTGGTACAGAACGTCATATTTGCTTGATCGTAAGCAGAGTGGTGAGGACTTGGCTAAAGAGCGTTTTGAAAATTACGCAGGTCATGCCCTGGAATATAAATTCCCAAAGACATTTACCGGAGAGCTTAAGCAGTGGGATCTAACCCTGGATCGCAAAACACGCAGTGGTGTAAAAGCGGCCATCATCCGGGAGAAAGGGGTGAATGGCGATCGCGAGATGGCTTACAGTATGTTCCTGGCTGGTATGGATGTGAAAGATGTGCACATGACCGATTTAATTGCAGGGCGTGAGACTTTGGAAGATGTGAATATGATTGTGTTTGTGGGTGGTTTCTCAAATAGCGATGTGTTGGGATCGGCTAAGGGATGGGCTGGTGCCTTCCTTTATAACCCACAGGCCCAAAAGGCACTGGATAATTTCTATGCGCGCCCCGATACTCTGAGTATGGGTATTTGTAACGGTTGTCAGCTGATGGTGGAGCTGGGGCTTGTTTATCCTGAGCATGCCGATAAGCCTAAGATGCTGCACAATAAGTCGCATAAGTTCGAATCTATTTTCCTGAACATGACCATTGAGGAGAATGATAGTGTGATGTTAGGTTCTCTCTCGGGAAGCAAATTAGGTGTTTGGGTAGCACACGGAGAAGGTAAATATCATCTGCCTTATGCCGAGGAGCAATATAATATTGTGGGAAAATATGCCCACGAGAGTTATCCGGCCAACCCCAATGGCAGTGATTATAATACAGCTGCCATTTGCTCGCATGACGGTCGTCACCTGGCGATGATGCCACACTTGGAACGTGCCGTTTTCCCATGGCAGTGGGGATATTATCCGGCCGATCGTAAAAACGATGAGGTTTCGCCATGGATTGAGGCTTTTGTAAATGCCCGCAAGTGGATAGAAACAAAGAAGTAGGGTCTTAATTTAAGGCTAATGCATATTATAAACCTGTCAGGACTTGAAATTCCTGATAGGTTTTTTTTATGTCTCATTACCCATGGTGTCTATTACCCCCTGAAAGCCAGTAGAATGAAATTTAACCGCAAAAAACAATAATTTAAATGGTCTGTTTTTGCCATTCAGTTTGTACTTTTGCGGATTAGCACGTTTCAAATTGACAAAAGAAGTATGGCAGAAAGCGTAAAGGATTTTATTAGTGGAGAGATTGATTTTTATGCTTCGAATGATATAAGCAGCGAAGGAACAGGTCTTTATCAGGCCGGCAGGGTGTCGTTACAGCTTTACCAGAAGGCACTGGATAACTGGATTTTTTCGGTGAAAGACACCAAAACACATAAGGTGCAGATACGCTATCTTAATGAGCGACGACTGGAGACCATGTGTAATTGTTCGTTCATAGGCGGGCGTTTTTGTGTGCATACCATCGCTGCCCTGTTATTTATAGCTGATATTGACGGCAATATTCAGCTGGGTTTCGAAAAAAGAAATGAGCAAAGCAGTCAGCGAGCCGTTTCGGGTCGTTCAGTCTTGGGATTTGAGCTGCCCGGCTTTGAAAATATCACTGAATCTTTTGTCAAAGAGAATACTACCTATTCCATTTTGAGTGCTGTATCGTACAGCTATCAGGTGAGTTACGTATCGGGGCTTACCGTGCTTAAAGACAAACTTTTGGTGCAACTTGATCAGAATTTTAAGAAGCATGTAAAGATCGTGTTTTCCTATGTAGATGGTAAGGTTTATATCTCGCCCGAGGAGAAGACTAATCTGCAAAGTCTTACCGAGGCTGAAGTAATTTGCTTGCTGAAGATTGCCCGTTCTGGCAGTCCTGATCTTCTCAACCGGGTATTTAAATTCAGCCTTGAGAAGATTAAGGAGGAAACCATGCAGAAGCACGGCTTGGAAGATGCAGACTTTGATACCTATTTTAAAATAGGTTTTGATGAGAAAGAAGGGCTGGTGGCGCAGCACACGGATTTTGCCAAAGGACTCATTCCTGTGCAGGATAATGATGCACAGGTGGTGACGCAGATGCTAGCTTCTATTGATGTGGATACTTATCATCTTGAGAAACAGGATGAGGTGCAGAAAGAAGAGCGTGAGCTGGGTTTTATCCTTGAGTTGAGCACCACAAAAACTTATTTTAGTGATAATTACGTCATTGAGTTAACGCCCATCATCGGTAAGCCTAATAAAACACGTCAGGCGCTCAGTTCACACATCCGTGAATATGACGGATTACACGAGGATTATATCCTCAGCATTAGCGAGCACCAGAAGGAACTGTTGGAGTTGATTGACCGCTGCAATGCATCCATGTCGGCATCCGACTTGTTTATTGTGCACAAGCGAATTATGGAATTGCTGGCCCTTGAAAAACATGTTTATGTGAATCATTCCAGCAGTTATAAGCTGAAGAAGGGCGATTTGGAACCTATCTCCATTGCGGCGGAACCCATTGATGGTTTTTTTGAGGTTAAGGAGGATGATAACTTTGTTTACTTGTTGCCCTGCCTCAAAATAGGAGATCGTCAGCTTTCTGTGGATGCCATCAATATCGAGCAATCGGGTCAGTTCATCTATGTTATCGATGGAGTGTATTATGTGACCAAAGACTATCGTGTGGCTCGTCTGATTGTAGATTACAATGAGCCCATCAAGATGGTAAAGGCACATAAGCAGTCCTTTTACGAAAAGGTGATCAAGCCCCTTTCCGATCGTTTTGATATGGATTTTGACAAGGGAATCTATCCGATTGAAAGCGTTGAGCTGGATTTTAAGAAAAAGCAGGTATTTCTTTCAGAACAGGATCAGCATCTTATCATCTCCCCACAGGTAGAGTATCATAACGGTGTATCCGTGGAGCTTACCACCAGTGGTAATGTACTCATTGAAGAGGGGGAACGCATTATTCAGTATAAGCGTAATTTCGAGCTGGAAGAAGATTTTGCGGAACAGTTGGCGGCGCTTCACTCTAGGTTTGAAGCGCAGAAAAGTAGCAAAGTGTTTCATCTGCACTATAATGAGTTTAACCAGAATATGTGGTTCTACAGGTTTTTCGATGCCCTACAGCTTAACAATATTGAAGTGTATGGTTTAAATGACCTGAAGAGCTTTAAATACTCGCCCCATAAGGGTAAAATTACCACTTCTATTAGCTCGGGGCAGGATTGGTTTGATATAAGTATCCATGTGAGCTTTGGGGATAATGTAGTAAAACTGAGCGATATACGAAAGGCGGTATTGAAGAAGCAACGCTATATTCAGTTGTCCGATGGTTCGGTGGGCGTATTACCCGCCGAGTGGTTTCATCGTTTCGAAAAATTCTTCCGTCATGGCGAGGTAGATGGCGATCATCTGACGGTGTCGAAGCTACGATTCTCCATTGTAGATGAGCTGTTTGAAAATATTGATGATGCAGTAGTGCTGGAAGAGCTGGCTGAGAAAAGACGCAAGCTGGCTTCCTTCACGCAAATTGAAGATACACCGGTGCCTGAATCCATTACTGCTGATTTGCGCCATTATCAGAAAGAAGGGCTTAACTGGCTTAGCTTTCTCCATGAAATGGGGTGGGGTGGTATTCTGGCGGATGATATGGGACTGGGTAAAACCCTGCAAGTGCTTACCTTCCTGCAGCATGTATTGGATCAGGATTCCACTACCAACCTGGTGGTGGTGCCCACAACTCTGCTATTTAACTGGGAAAACGAAATCCGCAAATTTGCACCCGACCTCAAGGCACACTATCATTATGGTGTGCAGCGCTTAACCGATGCCAGCGCCTTTGATGCCTATGATATCGTGTTTACCACCTATGGCATCTTATTGCGCGATATTGAGATGCTGAAAAGTTATAGTTTTAACTATGTCGTTCTGGACGAATCGCAGGCCATTAAAAACCCGGCATCGCGTCGCTATAAGGCAGCCAGCCTTTTGCAGGCACGAAGTCGACTGGCGCTGTCAGGTACGCCTATTGAAAACAGCACCTTCGATCTGTATGCGCAGATGAGTTTTGTTAACCGCGGTTTTCTGGGTGGGGTAAGTGCCTTTAAGGAAAGCTTTTCCAATGCTATTGACAAGGAAGGTAATGAGTTGATAGGTGGTGAGCTGCAGCGTCTTATCAATCCTTTTGTACTGCGCCGTACTAAGGAGAAAGTAGCATCGGAGCTTCCGCCAAAAACGGAGGATGTAATTTTCTGTGAGATGGATACTGCCCAGCGTAAAGTGTATGATGCCTATCGTAATCAGTTTCGCGATCAGTTAGTGGGTAAGGTTGAGGAAGAAGGTGTTGGTAAGAGTAAGTTGTTGGTGTTGGAGGCCTTAACCCGTCTGCGACAGATATGTGACTCGCCGCAGCTCATTGGTGATCCCAAAATTGACGTGACGGAGTCGGTTAAGATAAAAGAGATAATACAACATATTACGGATCGTACGGCCAATCATAAAATATTGATATTCTCACAGTTTGTGAAGATGCTGACCCTTATTAAAGATGAGCTTAGGCGCCGTAATATTGAGTTTGAGTACCTGGATGGAAAGAGCTCAACCCGTCAGCGCGAGCAGTCGGTTAATAATTTTCAGAACAATGAGGATTTAAGGGTATTTCTTATCAGTCTGAAGGCAGGAGGTACAGGCCTTAACCTGACTGCTGCCGATTACGTCTATCTGGTGGATCCCTGGTGGAACCCCGCCGTTGAAAATCAGGCCATCGATCGCTGTTACCGTATTGGTCAGGATAAAAAGGTATTTGCCTATCGCCTGATCTGTCGCGATACGGTGGAGGAGAAAATTCTAAAGCTGCAGGAGCGTAAAAAGAAAGTGGCCGGTGATATCGTACAGACCGATGAGAGTATTATGAAGAACCTGTCGCTCGACGATATTAAAGACCTTCTGGGCTAGTCTAGATTACGGAATGGTTCTTTATAAGTGTCTTGTGAAAGAGAACCGTTCCATATATTTATCAATCTACGATATGCATTTTATACTTATCGGATGACTAATTGATGGTTGCAAATAGTCATCCGATGAGTCTGGCTGCTGTCAATCGATAAGTTTGATCCTATTTTTCCGCTGCCCAGCGTCTGCGGCTTTGTTTATACTGACCCGGCGACATGTCAAATTCCTTTTTAAAGCTCTTAATAAAATAAGAGCTGCTGTTAAACCCAACTTTGTAGGCTATCTCACTTACCTGGTCATCAGTGCAGATTAGTTTAGCTGCTGCTTCTTTGAGTCGCACTGTGCGAATAAAATCTGTGCCTGACTTGCCCGTTAGCGCTTTAATCTTACGGTGCAGATGGCTGCGACTCATCCCCAGCTCGTTACCCAGCTCTTCCACACCAAAGGCTTCATCGGCCATATTAGCTCTTACAATGTCGAGGGTATTACTGATAAATGCCTCGTCAACTGAAGTGGTGGTTATTTCCGATGGCAACACAATGGCTTTACCCATAAATATTTCCTGCAACTTCTGTCTTCCTTTCAGAAGATTGTCGATATAGGCAAGCAGTACATCAGGGTTAAAAGGTTTGGGAACATAAGCGTCGGCTCCGGTGTTAAGTCCTTCTATACGATTCTCGACCGACGCCTTGGCTGTTAACATAATTACTGGGATGTGACTCGTTTGTAGGTTAGTTTTAATGGCCTTGCACAGTTCAATGCCATTCATCACTGGCATCATCACATCTGTTAGTACCAGGTTAACCGTACGTCTTTCCAGTATGTCGCAGGCAGCCTGTCCATCCGAAGCCTTCAGCAGATGATAGTAGGGCGAAAGCAAAGTTGTAAGGTATTCCAGTACTTGAGGATTATCATCCACAATCAGAATTTTATGCTTGCTTTGGTCGATGTGTTCCAGGGGTATGGCCATATCAGAAGGAACATCGTCAGCTGCTATGGTAATGGGTGCCTCTGTGTTCGTCCCATTTTGGTGCAAGGGACTGTTTAATACGGGTATACTTACCGTAAAGCAGGTTCCAATGCCTTTTTCTGAAGTAACAGTAATTTGGCCGCCATGCAACTCCACCAACGATTTGGTAAGCGCCAGACCAATGCCCGTACCACTTACATTACGTGCCCCCTGATGAAAGCGTTTGTATTGCTTAAAAATATCGTTTGCGTTGGCACTATCAATGCCCTCACCATCGTCTTTTACTTCTATCAGCAGTGCCTGTTTCTCCATGGCATCATTATGCGCAAATGAAATGTTTAGTGACACATGCCCGTTTGTTTTACCATATTTAAAGGCGTTGGAAAGCAGGTTGTAAACCACCTTTTCTACAATATCATCATCAAACTGAAGGGTAAGGGTGTTGATGCTGCTCTTGATTACAAACTGCATGTTGCGCTCCTGTGCCATATAGCGAAATGACTCACCACATTCGCGGATGCAGGCAATGATATCGCCCTCTTTTATGTTGAGCTCCATGGCGCCCGTCTCTACTTTGCGGAAATCCATAACCTGGTTAATCAGGCGCAGTAGCAGGCGAGTGTTTTTGTGGGCGATATTAAATAGCTTCTCCTCTTCATCGTTCAGTTTCAGCCTTTTTTTTAAGGATTCCAAGGGTGCCGATATGAGCGTTAAGGGTGTCCTGAACTCATGTGATATATTGGTAAAAAACTGCATGCGTAGGTGGTTTAGCTCATTAATTTTCTCCCTTTCAAGCACCTCGAACTCCAGTTTTCGTTTCAAGTCCATCCACAATACAGTATAGCGGATGTAGGCATACATCATCCCAACAATAATAATCAGATAGGCCAGGTAGGCATACCAGCGTTTCCACCAAGGTGCCAGTACTTTTATTTGCAATGTAGTGTCTGAGGTGGTCCATACTCCATCGTTATTGGCAGCTTTTACTTTAAAAATATACTCACCTGCTTTTAGGTTATTGTATTTTACGCGTCGGTCGGTGGTGGGTTTACTCCATTCTTCCGACGAGTTTTCGAGCATATAACTGTATACATTTTTCTCCGAGATAAAATAATTGATGGCAACAAACTCAATGCTTATGTTGGACTGGTTGTGTTTTAAGACAATGGATTGCGTGTTGGCAATATTTTGTTTCAAGGGGCTATTCTCCTCGCCTGCTTTCACCGGACTGTTGTTAATATACAGCTCAGAGAGCAATACTTTGGGCACCTTATTATTAACTTTAATAACCTCGGGGTTGAATCTGTTAATACCACGTACGCCACCTACTAATAGTTGTTTGTTGCTAGTGTAAAGTAGTGCATTAAAGGTGCTACCTACCAGTCCGTCGCGGTTATCGTAGTTCTGAAAACGGCCGGTCTCCACCTCATATTTCGAAAGGCCGCCATGGCTTGCAAACCAGAGGATTCCCGGGTGTACTTCGGCGATGTCGTAAACCTGCTCCTGTGCCAGTCCATCGTTAATGGTCAGGTTGGTAATGGCTTCGTTGGTAGGATCTATTTTAAATATTCCTCCGCCATTGGATCCCATCCATATATTACCGTTGCTACTCTCATTAATGCACAGAATAGCATTTTTTCCCACTCCGCTGTCGTTCAGCTTATCAAATAAATAGCATCGGTAAGTCTTACGGTTAGCATGCCAAAGGTAAATACCATTACTGGTGCCAATCCACAAATTATTTTTGGAATCCACAAACAGGCTCAGGATATATTCGTTCATCTGCTCATCGAGCTCAGGAAAGATATCGCTCAAGGCAGTAAAAACCTTGGTTTGGGTATCAAATTGGTACAGTCCATTGCCCAGGGTACCCACCCACAGCTTGTTGTCATCCTGCTGAGCCAGCGACCATACCGAAATGGATAACGGGCCATCATTTTGTTCAAGGGCAGGGTTATGTGTGATGAGTTGGTCACGCTGCTCGTCAAGCTGTGCCAGTCCGCTGCCATAAGTGCCCAGCCATATTGTACCTTTATTGTCTTCAAAGATGCGTTTTATAACGTTACTCTTTAGGTTTGATGCAATCCGGTTATAGCGTTTAAAGGTTTCCTTTTCAGGGTTAAAAAGATTTAAGCCGCCTCCATCGGTGCCCACCCATATTCTGTTTTTTGAGTCTTGCAACAGACTTAGTACCACATTATCACTTAGGCTCTTAGGTAAATGATCCTGGTGAACGAAATGCTGAAAGCGGTTACGTTCCGTATTAATAATGCGTACCCCTTTGCCAATGGTTCCTACCCAGTACAAGCCGTTGTTGTCGATATAGGTTGTAAAAACAGCTTTAGTATCCAGTTGTGCAAGGGCTTTGTTATGATCTTTATCTTTGATTATTACTTTCCTTAAGGGATCGATATTGACAATACCGCCACCATCAACGGCTGCCAGCAGCGTACCATCTTTGTTAATGCCCAGGGACATTATAATATTGAGTGAAGTGCCGTCAGCATTTGTATGCCCCACAAAGCGTTCATACTCCCTGGTCATCTTGTCGAAACGGTACAGTCCCATATTATCGGTGGCAATCCAGATATTACCATTGCCATCGTCCAGCAGGTCATTGATCTGCATGGTAGGAAAGCGATAGTTAATAAAGGCATTATTTTGAGTGTCAAATAAACTTAAGCCTTGTCCGTAGGTGCCCAGCCATAAATTACCGTCAGATCCCTCACAAAGGGCATTTACCATATTAATGTAATTGCCTAAGGAGTCATTTTGGGCAAAAGATTGAAAGGTGTTGTTGGTGTGATTGTAGTGATGTAAACCACCACCCATAGTAGCAATCCAAAGTCTGTTTTTCTTATCGAGTATCAGGTCGCCAATGTGGTTGTCGCGCAGGCTGGTTCCCGACTGTTCATCGGCCCAGAAACGTGTGAATTTTTCGGTGTCTTTATCCCGCACGTTTAAACCAAACTTGGTGCCCACCCATAAATCTCCGTTGTTGTCCTCCTGCAGGCAAGTGATAAAATTACTGCTTAGGGTACTTTCATCTTCCGAGATACTGAAATAGGTGTTTACCTCATAGCCGTTGTAGCGGTTAAGACCATAATAAGTGCTGATCCACATATAGCCATGTCGATCCTGCATAATCTCATTCACCGAGTTGTTACTTAGGCCATTTTCAGTGTCCAGTCCACTGAAATAGTAGGGCTGTGTTTGAGCAGACAGCGTGGGTGCATATAAAAAATATACAAGTAGGATTAGGATTGTATAGCGCATAAATACTGAATTAGGGAACTGTGAAGATATAAAAAAATAAATTATGCCGCCCGCTTTAAACCAAATGATCGCTCTGGTGTTTTTTGTTGAGCAGTGTAATGTTAAAGGAATATTAAGATGAAAAAATATGGAATTATTATAGTTCTTACCTTGTTTGGTTTTTTAACCCACACTTTAATGAATGCTCAGGATAAGGTTCATCAGTTATCAAGTCACATTTTAGATGTTACGGAAGGTAAGCCCGCTCCGAATGTAAAAATAAGTTTGTATAAGCAGGATAACAATGGTATTTGGAAGGAAGTAGATGAACGTGTAACGGATTTCTTGTTGATGCGTGAAGGAGAGTATAATCACGGTATTTATAAGCTAAGATACCATACAAAAAGCTATTTTAAGGGTTTAGATAAAGACACTTTCTATCCTTTTATTGAGGTAGTTTTTGAGATTGTTGATGACACCCATTATCATGTGCCCATAACCTTATCTGCTTACGGTTATTCCACCTATCGAGGTAATTAGTGCTTAGTTTATAATAAAAAAATCAAAAGAATTAGTAATAAGTTTAAAGGATATGCAAAAAGAAGTTCCGGTAGCGAATAAGATAAAAACCGATTTACACGAAATTTTACAGATACGTCATTTAACCGATAGCACCTTCGTACTGCGCATTGAGCGCAAGGGTCTGACATTTCAGGCAGGCCAGCATGTGTGTGTGGGACCGCCCAACGGGATACACACCCGGGAATATTCCATTTATAGTGCTGAGCAGGACGATTACCTGGAGATATTAGTGAAAGAAGTGGAGAACGGTCTCGTATCGCCCAGTCTTAAGAAGCTCAAGTCTGGTGGTTTTGTGGTAGTTGAAGAGCCCGTGGGATATTTCACAATTAATAAGGCTTTGCCCAAGAATCAAAAATATGTGTTTATTGCCAGCGGCACGGGTATATCGCCCTTTCATAGCTTCGTGCTGAGTACGCCAGGACTCAATTATACCCTTTTACATGGTGTTCGCCATGGGGATGAGGCTTATGATGCGGATGCCTACGAGGCGGGCCGCTATGTGCTATGTACCTCTCGCGATGATAGTGGTAATTATAAAGGGCGTGTGACACAATATTTAAAGAAGCATCCTTTTGGAACAGATGTGCATTATTACCTCTGTGGTAATTGTAATATGATTCATGATGTATATGACATTCTGGAGGAGCAAGGTGTCAGTACAGACAATATTCATGCTGAAGTATATTTTTAATTGTAAGCACAGATTAAGGTGAAGTATCATTTAATAACATTGGGCTGTCAGATGAATCAGTCTGACAGTGAGCGGGTACGACGTGTATTGGAAGGAATGGGTGCCCAATGGACCGATAGCGAGGAGGAAGCGGGTATTATTGGTATCCTGGCCTGCTCGGTAAGGCAGAAAGCCATCGATAAGGTGTATTCAAAAATATCCGCGTGGAACCGGCGCAAAGACCGACAAAATCTGATCACTTTCATTAGTGGCTGCATTTTACCGGCCGATAAGGAGAAGTTTCTGAAGTTGTTTGATATTGTGTTTGCAATGCGCGAGCTGCCACAGTTTCCGCAGATGATGGCACATTACGGTATTACCACGCCGGCGGGTTTGGAGCGCGATAACCTCAATCCCAAAGAGGAGATGTCCTTCTTTTGGAAGGTAAAACCGAAATACAACAGTAATTTTGAAGCCTTTGTGCCTATTCAGAATGGCTGCGATAAGTTTTGCTCCTTCTGTGCAGTGCCCTACACACGTGGCCGAGAGGTGAGTCGACCATCTGCTGAAATTGTGAATGAAGTACAAAGTCTTGTTAATAAGGGCTATAAGTCCATTACGCTCTTGGGGCAGAATGTAAATTCCTATGGACTCGATAAGAAAGGCAAGGAGATAAATTTTGCTCAATTACTGGAAGCCATCGGAGAGATAGGGGTTAAGAGCAGCCATCGTTTCTGGGTGTATTTTACCTCACCGCACCCTCGCGATATGGGACGTGAGGTGATTGAAGTGATTGCGCGTTATGACTGTTTGGCTAAACAAATTCATTTGCCTTTGCAGTCAGGGGATGATAAGGTACTGATTAGAATGAATCGCAAGCACTCGCTGAAAAAATACCGCGAATCGGTGGAGGCCATTCGTGAGTTGATTCCACAAGCCACTTTGTTTACCGATATTATTGTGGGTTTCTCGGGCGAAACGGATGAGCAGTTTCAAAATACGCGAAAGGCGCTTAAAGAGTTCGATTATAATATGGCTTATATTGCTATGTATTCGCGGCGGCCGGGAGCTACTTCTTATAGCTGGCCCGATGATGTGGAGCTGGCTACCAAGAAGCAGCGGCTGGCCGTGCTGTCTGAGGATCTGGCCGGTACGGCGGGAGCCTATAATGCCCAAATGGTGGATAAAGTATTCCCCGTTTTGGTGCGTGATAAAGATCGTAAAAGCGGCTACTTAAGCGGGCAGACCGAAGGGAAAATAACGGTGCGTTTTGCATCGGAGGATAATGCGCTGATTGGACAGATTGTGGATGTGAGGATTACTTCAGCCGGTAATTTCTCAGTTGAGGGAGAGTTGCTTGAGGTGTCGGCTTTGATGGATAGAGAATGAAGAGAAAAATTGGATTTAAAACGCTGGGCTGCCGTCTGAACCAGTTTGAGACCGATGCGCTCGCATCGCGCTTTACCCGTATGGGTTATGAGGTGGTGGACAACAGCAAGGATACTGATGTATTTGTGGTAAATACGTGTACGGTAACCAATCAGAGTGATCAGAAATCGCGCTACGTGGTTAACCACGCCCTTACCCACGGGCACATCGGCATGTTAATTATCACCGGCTGCATGGCCAATCATCATAAGGATCAGCTTGAGCAGCGCTATCCCAATGCCTATGTGGTAGATAATCAGCAGAAGAGTGCCATCCCTCAGTTGGTGGAGGCACATTTTAAGAAGGAGATAGTCCCCTCCAATCAAAGCCAGGGAGGTGTGTTTAGCTATGCGCCTGCTGCGGAGACGTTTCATACACGCAGCATGGTTAAGATACAGGATGGCTGCGATAATTTCTGCACTTTCTGTATTATACCCAAGGTACGGGGTCGGGCTGTGAGTCGTCCGCCCCAAGCCATATTAGAGAACATAAAGCAAGTACTTGATTATGGCTATAAGGAGGTGGTGATTACCGGAGTAAATATTAGTCGATATAATTATGAAGGCTTAAGTTTCTCGGCTTTACTCAGACAGATACTTGCTATCGATCGGGATTTCAGACTTCGCATATCATCTATTGAGCCGGATAGCTTTGATGATGATTTCTTCGAACTGATGAAGCATCCTAAGTTGATGCCACACCTTCACCTTTGCCTGCAAAGTGCCTCGGAGTCCATTCTGTTGAAAATGCGGCGGATGTATACCTATAAGTTATATAAGACAATGGTGGAGAAACTGCGTAAGCTAAACCCTCTCTTTAATATCACTACCGATTTGATTGTGGGCTTCCCCGGTGAAACAGAGGATGATTTTCAGGCATCGCTTAAAGCTGTTGGCGACTTGCAGTTGGGCCATGTGCATACTTTCAAGTATTCGAAGCGTGAGGATACGCGTGCTGCCCGCATGAGCGACACTATGCCAGAACCTCTGAAAACACAGCGCAGCGAGCTGGTGAGAGCAGCCGCCCTGAAAGCTAAAATTGCGTACCGCAGGCAGTTTATTGGCATAAAGCAAACGGTGCTGATTGATACACTCAATGCGGTTTACGCCAAAGGCTACTCCGAGTATTATATTCCGGTTAAAATAAAACAGTCTGTTCCGAAAAATACGCTGCTCAAGGTTCATATTTATGGGTTAGAGACCGAGGGGAATGATCCGTGTTTACTGGGTGAAATATCTGCCTGAGCATTGCAGGTGGTGTGGTCAATGCAGTAAAACATTGATGCCTTATTTCCAATAGGATTAATGGGTTAACGGTAAGCTGAAATATTATTTCAAACGATTTTGAGATATCCCTAGTGTAATCGAACATAAAATTAGCAATCACAGCACGGCTGAATTTGAAATGCGATTGCCTTGGCCTTTCAGTTGAGGGTTTATTTCAGATGAAAGCGCTAAGCTTGTGGCTCAATCCTCCTAACTTGCAGATTTATTTATTTTACAATAATTATTGCCGGCAGCACCTGATTAGTGCTGCTTTTTTATTTAGTACACCCTTCTTTTTGTTAGGTAAGCGCAACGGTTTCCTCATTACTTCGTCTGCCCTTGGTGATTAAAATGTCAATTTTTGTAATTCTTATAACCTTTATTAAGGCCCGTATAGCGTGGTTTTGCAACAATAGTACAACATTAGTACAATAGTACAATCGCTTTGTTAAAAGTTCTATTTTTTACAACCTCTGTTTTATTATCTCATGCGAACAGCTGTTAGATTTGCCGGTGTAAAAATTCAATATTATGAAAGTATCAATGAGCAATAGCGATAAGCCATCAAGTATCAAGCAAGAGGCGCGGCGGTATTTATTAATACGCAGTGTCCTCGTCGTGCTTTTGCTGCTAATGGTCATTCTACTATTATTATTAACGTTTTTTTAAATATCATGTTAACTAATCATCAAATTCAACTCTTTATGAAAAGACGATTTAATTGGTTTCAAAGAGGACTCATGGGAGCGTTTATGCTACTGTTATCAGTAGGCGTTGCTTTTGCCCAGGAGCTTACTATTAGCGGTACCGTGAAGGGTGCCGAGGATGGATTACCCATACCGGGTGTGTCCGTTATTGAAAAAGGTACTACTAACGGTACCATTACCGACATCGACGGTAAGTATCAAATTACCTGCCCAACAGGAAGTGTCGTGGCTTTCTCGTTTGTGGGTATGAAACCTCAGGAAGTAACGGTGGGAAGCCAAACCACTATTAACATTACCCTGCAGCCCGATGCCATCGAAATGGAAGGTGTTGTGGTAACGGCCCTGGGTATCAAGCGCGAAGAAAAATCCCTTGGATACGGAGTGTCAAAAGTTGACAGTGACGAGATACAAGCTGCCGCCGGTAGTGACGTGCTCAGTTCAATGCAGGGTAAAGTGGCTGGTTTAGATTTAGGTTCATCACAAGGTGGACTTGGTTCTTCTAACCGTGTAGTACTTCGTGGTAACAGCTCTATTTCTGGCAATAACCAGCCGCTTTATGTGGTTGATGGTGTTCCGGTGAATAATTCAACAGTCGAAGAGTCGGCTGGTGTTTGGGATAGAAAAGATTTTGGATCAGGCTCTATGGATATCAACCCTGACGATATCGAAAGTGTTACTGTTCTTAAAGGTCCTAATGCCGCTGCCTTATATGGTTCTCGTGCCCAGAATGGTGCCATTATTATTACGACAAAATCAGGTAAGAAAGGGCAAGGTCTTGGTGTAGAAATTTCTACTTCCAATATGTTTGACGTGGTAACTGATCAATATTTGCCAAAGGTTCAAAATAAATATGGACAGGGTAGTTATGTAGATAATGTACCAACCTATTCTACTTCAGTTACTGATGATAGTTGGGGGCCAGCTATGACCGGACAGACTTTTCCATCATGGAGTGGGTTCGAAGATAATTTAACGTATTCTCCACAACCCAATAATCTTAAAGATTTCTTTGAGACCGGTTTTAAAACAACTAATACAGTTGCTTTAACCACTGGTGGTGAAAATGGTTCGTCTCGTTTTTCGTATACCAATTTGTATGGTAATGGTATTGTTCCGGGTAATGAGCAAATGCGTCATAATTTCAATATCAGAACGCAATATGATTTAGCAGATTGGTTACGTGTAGATGCGAAAGCTAACTACATCAATCAGGAGATTGAGGGTGGAACCTGGCTGGGAGAAGGTAGTAGTAATGCTGTTTATGGCTTATTTACTCTTCCTCGTAATACTAACTTAAACGAGCTTAAGAAATTTAATTATAAAAATTCACCGAATGATCCTTTTGTCGGAACCCAAATGAATCCATATTGGACAACTTTGCACGATAATATGATTAACAAAAAGGATCGTTTAATTGGATTTGTTAAGTTAGACTTTGATATTACAGACAACTTGTCTGGTTTTGTTAGAGCAGGTACCGATTATACGAATAATTCTATTGAAGAGCGTTATAATCTTGGACATAAGCAAAGTAAATCGGGTCAGTGGATTATGAACCAGTACATGCGTCGTGAATCTAACTTTGATGCTTTACTGAGCTATAATAAGCGTTTTGGAGAATTAGACCTAGGTGTAAACGTAGGTGGTAACATCATGAAAAACCTAAGCCAGGCAACTTATAACCGTGGTGATGATGTTATATCTAATGGTTTTTGGAATATCCAGAACTATCTGAATAAGAATGCAAGCTATAATATTTACGAAAAGCAAGTTAATTCGGCCTATGCTACTCTTAATTTGGGCTATAACAACTTCCTTTATTTAGATGCATCTTTCCGTAATGACTGGAGTTCTACATTACCTGAGGAAAACCGCTCATATTTCTACCCTGCTGTTTCGACAAGTATTTTGCTGAATGAAGTCCTGGACATGGGCGATGTAAACCTTTTAAAAGTACGTGTTGGCTATGCTGAAGTAGGAAATGATTCTGACCCATACCGTTTAGCAACAACATTTGGAGTTAATCCTTTATTAGATCATAATGGCATTCCTTTAATGGATGTTGATGGAACACCTGGTGTACCAGATCTAAAGCCCGAAAGGACGGGGTCGATAGAGTTTGGTGTTGATTTCAGAGCATTTAATAATCGTGTATTTGCCGATTTCAACTACTATTCGCAGTCAACTGAAAACCAGCTTTTCACAACGAGAGTATCTTCAGCCACCGGCTATGTTAACAAGTACTTGAATGGTGGTGATGTAGTGAATAGCGGTTTCGAAGTTTCTATTGGTGGTATCCCAGTACAGACAGGTTCTTTCGAATGGGAAACAACCTTAACATTAGCCCAAAACACAACTGAAGTAAAAGAGTTAGCAGACGGATTAGATACACAAGTATTGGCCGACTTAGGAAACATAGTTGGTGGTGTACAGATTGTTGCTAACAAAGGTAAAAATGGCTATGGTGTTATTATGGGTATGCCAGCTAAAGTTAATGGCGAGTATCAGTTAGGTAATAATGGTTTCCTACCGGGTAATGATCGTGTTGAGCTTGGTAATTTTACCCCTGATGCAACTTTTGGTTGGTTAAATACCTTCTCTTACAAGCGTTTAAACTTCAGAGCTTTAATTGATGGTAAAATAGGTGGTGATGTGATGAACGCTACAAAAGGAGATTTGACAGCGAAGGGGATCACAGAAAACACATTGGAATATCGTGAAGGTGGAATTGAAGTTTCGGGCATAAATGCAAATGGTGAGCCAACTACTGTAACCATGAATGCGCAATCATATTGGGGTGGTTTGGCTAACTATGGTGAGCCTTGGGTAGTTGATGCTACGAACGTTCGCCTGCGCGAATTGAGTTTGGGCTACAACTTTAAGTTAAATCCTGATTTCTTTATCAAAAACTTAAGCGTCAACTTTAACGCTTATAACCTATTCTTTATATATCGTGATGAAGATGCCAAGGATATCGATCCGAATCAAACCTGGGGTACAGGCAACGCACAAGGTTATAACTTATACAATGTACCTTCTACAACCTCTTATGGTTTCACTGTTAACGTTAAGTTTTAATCAAAAGTAAATTTAAACAGATGAAGATATTTAATAAATACATTTTAGTTGGTTTGGTGGCTTTGACAAGCTTCAGTTGTACTGATGACTTCG
Source organism: uncultured Carboxylicivirga sp. (assembly GCA_947491945.1). GTDB lineage: Bacteria > Bacteroidota > Bacteroidia > Bacteroidales > Marinilabiliaceae > Carboxylicivirga > Carboxylicivirga longa. The sequence continues at coordinate 119,896 of CANLLN010000003.1, forward strand.
ATGAAATGAACACAAACCCAAACTCTCCTTCTGCCGATAATCCTGCGACGGAAGCTGTATTGGCTAGCTCAATGCGCAAAGCCTTTCATGAAGATAGATTTGAATTTTGGCGGGGTGTAGTCCTTCATGCAGAACGTTTTGCCGGCCATGTTGATGGTGGTTATAACGGATGTTGGTGGGCACCCGGTAATTCTTATGATTATAACGAAGGTTGGACTGCCGCAGCCTGGGATTCCTATAACTCATCATCGTTTACAAACGGTTATGGAGGAGCTTTATTTGCGAATACCAATGTACTTTTAAATTACTATGAAGAGAATCCTGAAGCGCCCTACGCCAAAGAATTCACAGGTATTTGCCACGTACTACGTTCGTTCCAGTTCTTGAAAATTACTGATCTGTTTGGCGACACGCCCTACTCAGAGCACGGTAATATTGATATTCCAACACCCAAGTTTGATGCTCAGCAGGCCATCTATGATGATATTGAAGCAAAACTTAAAATGGTTGTGGAGGAAAACTTTGCCGATGATGTTACTATCGGAACCATGAATAAGTACGACTTAGTGTACAAAGGCAATATTAGCAAGTGGAGAAAATTTGCAAATTCTTTACGTTTACGTATGGCTCTTCGTCGTTCTAATGTCGATAGCGAAGGTGCAAAAGCCATACTCGCAAATATTGTGCAGTATCCACTTTTAGAGAGTAATGAAGACAATGTAATGGTTGAGCGCACAAAGTCGTCAACAGACTTGCACAACCAATACTATGGATTCTTTAAAACGTGGCCAGGCGCTATGCCTAATGGCTCATATACCTGGGATGGTTATGTAACTGAGTGGGCTCCGGGTCCCGGTGCTTTTGTGCCCGCCCGTGAAATTATTGAGGTGATGAAAGGAAACGCCTTATATGCAGCTGAGGTTAAGGATGGAGGTTCCGCTACCGAGGATATTAATGCAGTATCCGGCATTTACGATCCACGAATGGAGAAGTATTTCATGCGTCCTAAAGGTGATGTTACGGCAGAACACAAAGGACGCCCTGCACGTGCCGAATATTTCCTAAAAGATGGTGTTATATCCAGTATTCAGAATGATGCTATTGAAGGAGATGTACATAATTACTCCTGGATGCACCCATCAATCTGGTATGATGGTGGTACCTGGAATCCCGTTAGCTTAGATTATGCTGAAGTGTGTTTAGCATTGGCAGAAGCTGTTAATAGAGGTTTAGTAAGTTATGGTCAGTCTGATGCTGACTTACTAAAGGCCGGGCTTGAAGCAAGTTGTAAGCGTTGGGGTGCAGATGTTGGTACTTTTGCCGATGATGTTGTAGCTAAGTTTAACAGTGCTGATGCAGAAGGACAAGAAGCGATTATTGCTACTGAGCGTTGGGTTTCTGCTTATACTGTTCCGCACCAGGCCTACTCAGTATTACGCCGTACAGGTCATCCTGAGTTTGTGTATCTTGACAAGGACAGAACAATCACTGGTACCTGGGTTAAGCCTGATGGAAGCACTGAGACACGTACCATTGAGAAGTATGCTCAAGGTAGCACCAACTTTAAGTTACCACAGCGTATGCGCGTTCCGGAAAGTGAAGTAGCCATTAATAACAATGTTCCGGAAGAGAACAAAAGCATGGTTAACAAAGTATGGTGGGCCAAGCGCTAAACTAAAAGTAAGTCTCTAAAACCAAAACTATTATATTTATACGTTTTGAAAGTGAAGGGGTTCTGCAACGGCAGAGCCCCTTTTCCGATTCCTAGCCCCAACTTCTCCCTGGTTTAAAACTGAGGAAAAAATATTTCCATGCCATGTGATGGTTAATTTACCATTCTTTCCCACTGGCTGTGTTATCACATCTCAAAAGCATAATCACCAAAGGTGTTGAATAGAAATTGCCCTGTTTATAGAACAGCGATTTACCCAATACGGCCATCACAACTACAGCGAAGTTGAATAGCTGATGTCCAAACCTTCACTTTTGTACGGGTACAAATGTGTATTTATTATTTCGCTTAGGCCCCCTTGATGGTAAGGTTTTTAGGGGCAAAGGTGTAAATATGTTTTGAAATGATTAAATATGTTCCGAATTGTGAATGAATGTAAAAAACTACTTGAAAGTGTTGTGTAGCTACCCTACTTTAGCCGCTGAATGAGTTACGCATTCGCTCGTTCATTTTTTGTTTTAAGCAGTCTGCCGTTAGAATTTTATCACACCATTTTTTAGCGGTGGGCAGTGGATTAGGAACTATAAAATTCAAAACGTATGAAAAGAACAGTAAGTTGGTTAAAGAGGTGTTTGTTGGTGCTACCGGCCTTCCTCTTGGGTACCCTGGTGTACGGCCAAAATATTAGTGTTACCGGTACGGTAACGAGCTCTGAAGATGGATTACCCATACCGGGTGTTTCCGTGGTTCAAAAAGGAACGACCAACGGTACCATCACCGATATGGACGGACTATACAACATTCAGGTGCCCCAGGGCAGTACCCTGATATTCTCTTTTGTGGGTATGGGCTCTCAGGAGGTGCTTATACCATCGGCCGGTACTTACGATGTGAGTTTGACATCGGAAACCGAAGGACTCGAAGAAGTGGTGGTTACTGCTCTGGGTATCAAGCGGGAACGTAAGGCACTTGGTTATGCCATTCAGGAGGTAGATGGAGAAGCCATTCTGGAATCACGCGAAGCTAACGTAGCTAACTCCCTCAGTGGTAAAGTGTCGGGCTTGCAGGTAATAAAGTCAAGTGCAGGACCCGCCGGATCATCAAAAATAGTGCTGCGGGGTAATAGTTCATTAACAGGTGATAACCAGCCGCTGATAGTTGTGGATGGAATTCCTATTGATAATTTCACCGGTGCAGACAATAACGATTACTGGAACCCATCGCCCGATATGGGTAACGGACTAGGTGATATTAACCCCGACGATATTGAAAGTATGTCGGTATTGAAGGGAGCCTCAGCAGCTGCCCTTTATGGATCGCGTGCGGGTAATGGAGTAATTTTGATTACTACCAAATCAGGTAAGAAGACTGATGGTCTGGGTATCTCAGTGTCTGCTACCTATGGTTTTGAAACGATTTTCACTAATCCTGAGTTGCAAAGCAGCTTCGGACAGGGTAGCCGTGGTATCTTTGACGAATTAAGCACTGGCAGCTGGGGACCAAAAATCGAAGGACAAGAGGTAACCAAATGGGATGGCACGCAAGCTCCCCTGATGGCCTACGATAATGTTAAGAACTTCTTCGATACCGGAATAACACAGGATTATAATGTGTCTTTCCAGCAGCAGTACGATCGCACTTCGGTGTATACCTCGTTTACTCACAAGGATGATAAGAGTATGATACCGGGTGCTAAGTTGCAGCGTACTAACTTATTGGCTCGTGCAACTTCCAAGTTTGGTCCCGATGAGCGCTGGACACTGGATACCAAAGTACAATATGGTAGTACCACGGCTAAAAACCGTCCCCTGTTGGGAGCCAATGCTTCCAATGCCTATTATACCATGTATTCTTTACCCATTTCATTAGATATTCGTGACTTTGATCCGCCAGCTGATGAGTCAGGTAATATGATTTGGTACGGGGGTGGAAGTCAGGTAAACCCTTATTGGAATGCCAGGTACAACCTTAACGAGGACTCACGCGACCGTTTTATCTTGCACGGCTCGTTAAAATACCGTTTTACCGATTGGTTAAACGCTGAGATTAAAGGCGGATCAGACCGCTACACCACGAATACGGAGACCAAACTCTACGATGGTAGTCCACTAGCCAATGGCGGACGCTATAGCCTGGGTAAGCGTGTGTTCTACGAAAACAACTTCAGTGCGCTGGTAACGGCTTCTCAGGATAATCTCTTTGGTAAAGTGGGTGGCTCACTCATGTTGGGAGGTAACCTGATGAAACAGCATAATTCTGGATTGTCCGGTAGTTCAGGTGAATTGGAAGTACCCAATTTATTCTCCTTAAATAATGGAGTAGATAATCCAACAATCAGTGAGACTTTCAGCGAGCGGAAGATCAATTCAGTGTATGGTAATGTGCAGCTGAATTACGATGGCTACCTGTTTCTGGAAGGAACCTTCCGTAACGATTGGTCTTCAACCCTTAGCAAGGATAATCGATCCTTCTTCTATCCTTCGGTAACAGCCTCTTATGTGATAACTGATATGTTGAATAAGTCAGGCGCAATGGTTCCCACATGGTTAACTTTTGCCAAAGTAAGGGCTTCCTATGCCGAGGTGGGTAATGACCTACAACCCTATCAGCTGTATAATACCTACTGGATAGGGAAAGACCCCAGTGGCGATACAACCGCCGGCGCTGGAACTACATTATTTGATTCGACTGTTCGCAGCGAGTTGATTAAATCCTATGAAATTGGTGCCGAGCTACGCCTATTCCAAAACAGGCTGGGTATTGATTTTGCCTGGTACAAATCCAATGCAACTCGTCAGTTGATTGACCTGCCCATGGACCCAATGAGTGGTTATGAGCGGAAAAAGATCAACGCAGGTGATATTCAAAACAAGGGTGTTGAGCTAATGCTGCATGGAGACTTGCTCAGAAGTAGCACAGGTCTTAACTGGGACATGCAAATCAACTACTCGAAAAATGAGAATACTATTGAAGAGCTGGCTGAGGGTGTAGAGCGCTATAAGTTAGGTGGTTATGATAATGTGTTGATTGATGCCACAGTGGGCGGTATGTACGGAGAGATATATGGTACTTCCTTCTTACGTGTTACTGATGAAGAAAGCGAGCATTATGGACGTTTGTTGTTGGATGGTAATGGTTTGCCACAGGAAGATGGTGAGGTCAAGAAGCTGGGTAATCAGCAGCCCGATGCCATGGTAGGCTGGATCAACAACTTTAGCTATAAGAATTTGAGTTTGAGCTTTCAGGTGGATGGTCGCTTTGGTGGCGAGATCTTCTCGGGTACCAACCTGGGCTTGCAGAGAGCCGGTACAGCCGATGTAACCGCACCCGGTGGAATGCGCGAAGATATGGTAGTTGATGGCGTGGTGATGGATGGTGATAATTACATCGAAAATACCACATCTATTTCAACACAAGATTACTGGAATGCTGTTACCGGACCCGGTAACCTTGGTATTACAGAGGCCAATATCTACGATGCTACCAGTGTGCGACTGCGGAATATTCGCCTCAGTTATAATTTGCGCGGTGGAATTCTGGAGAATACCCCCATTAAGCGCATGAAACTGGGCTTCACCGTTAATAATGTATGGCTGATTAAGAGTCATTTAAAGGGTGTTGACCCCGAATCGGTTTATGCCACAGGAACAAACGCAGTAGGTTTCGAAAATGCGGCTCCTCCAACATCACGTACCTATATTTTTAACCTGTCGTTGGACTTTTAAAAACTTATGAAGATGAAGAAAATGATAAAATTATATGCAGCTGCCGGTTTAGTTTTTGCGATGGCTTTGGCAGGTTGCTCCGATTTTGAAGAAATAAATGTGGATCCTAAGGCAGCCAGTGCTGAGCAGGTGCAGGTGGAGTACATCATCAACTCCTCTATTGTGGGTGCTCAGCAGAATCCACACGTGGCCGAACGTGCCTTTGTGTTATACTGGAAAATAGCCGCACGTCAATGGCGTGGTAATGGTGCCTTGGCTACCGGTGGATACAGTGATGGCTGGAGTAACGATTATTACAATTCCCTCTCGGGATGGCTCAAAAACGCTTACCTGGCGGTTAATATTTCGGATGAGAAGATGGCACAGGGCGCCGCTCTTCCTTATACCGATAACCTGAAGCAGGTAGCACGTATCTGGCGTGTTTATCTGGTAAGTGAATTTGCCGACACCTTTGGTCCCATTCCTACCGAAGGATTCAGTGGCAGCAATCCGGAGTTTGATGATTTGCAAACAGTGTACTATTTCATGCTGCAAGAATTGCAGGAGGCATCTGAAAGCATCGACTTGAGCGAGGCAGCCAAGGTGCCTGAAGATTTGAAAGATTATGATAAAGCTTATGGTTTCGACCTGAGAAAATGGAAGAAGTATGCCAATTCTATGCGTATGCGCCTGGCTATGCGCCTGTCAGAGGTGGATCCAGCCAAGGCCAAGTCTGAGTTTGAAGCAGCTGTGAAGGGCGACTTGATAATGGAGGAAGATGATTTCTTTGATGTGCCTGAGCAAGGGGGATGGAGTGACTTGACTGCCGTAATGAGCCGTGAGTGGAATAGTCAACCCTTATCGGCAACCCTCAATAACCTTTACATTGGTCTGGGTGGACTTAGTTCGGCTGATATGTTGCCTGATTCAGTTCATAAATACATTCACACGGCCGATTACATGGGCGTGAAATACGATCAGCACCTGACTTCCATGACCAATGATCCGTCAACCGGATTTTGGTACGATGGTTTGCATGAGAAGATAGACCCTCGTGCCTACAAGTCATTCATTATACCGGGTGATTTTGAGAATCCTGACTTCTGCTTCTATCCTTCATGGGATAACAATGCTGAAACAGTGGTGCGCAATCTTCTGGATGATGACGGCGAGGTGGTGAAAGAGATTGATGCTTCCTTTACCTGGAATGCTGCCCCTCTGGGTGACTGGGGTGATAAAGCGGCGCGTAACCAGGTGGCTACTTTCCCCGGTACTAACCCACGTTTAAGTCAGCGCTTCCGCCAGGCTAGCCCTGAAGATAAGCCGGGACGTATCTTCTTTGCTCCCTGGGAAACTTATTTCTTAATTGCCGAGGCTGCCGTGCGTGGCTGGGATGTGCCCATGAGTGGAAAAGAAGCCTACGAGAAGGGCATTGAGTCCAACTTCCTCTATTGGGATGTAGCAGGCCACCTGGATGCTTATCTTGTTTCTGATGCCTACAACCGTGTGGGTACCTCAGTAAGCTGGGATCATACGGCAGAACCAGTAGGACCTGTTGTGATGAATTATGTGGATGGCTATACCGGCGAGGAGGGAACCGTTGAGTTTAATTATCCCAAAAACTATATTTATAAAGATGGTACTGTAAGCAACGATCATCTTACCAAGATCATTACACAGAAGTTTATTGCGCAAAACCCATACTTGCCATTGGAGGCCTGGAATGATCATCGTCGACTGGGATTACCATTCTTTGAGAATCCTGCGGTGGATAAGCCCCTGCTGAATTTGCCGGATCTTAACGAGAGCAACTATATGACCAATCAAGTGTCCTTCTTCCCGCAGCGGGTGAAGTATCCTTCCAATCTGGCCAATAGTAATCCCGAAGGTTATGTGCAGGCCGTTGGCTTCCTTAACGGTGATGATGCTGTGCTGACACCCCTGTGGTGGGCACAAAAGGATTAGTAGTAATAACCCATTACGGACCGTTTTTATAAGCATCTCACTATAAAGAAACGATCCATCAAAGCGCTTAAAGCGGCTGCCCTATCGGGTGGCCGCTTTTCCTTTCATCAATTGCAGGTCTGTGGCCGATCTGCTACGGTGCTAAATAAAATGACAATAATCATAGGTATAACTCAAATACCTTTTGCATATTTGTTATTTAGAATAATACCATATAAGAATTTTATTACATCATAAAAATCAATGCAATGACAATGATGAAAGCACTGGTGAAGTCAAAAGCCGAGAAGGGCATTTGGATGGAAGAGGTAAAAATACCTGTGATTGGTCCCAACGATGTTTTGATAAAAGTATCAAAATCGGCCATCTGTGGTACCGACCTTCACATCTACAAGTGGGATGAGTGGGCGCAGAAAACCATTCCTGTGGGTATGACCATCGGTCATGAATACGTGGGTCATGTTGCGCAAGTTGGAACCGAGGTGAAGGATTTTAAAGAGGGAGACCGGGTGACTGGCGAAGGACATATTGCTTGTGGTCGTTGTCGTAACTGTCGCCGCGGACGTCAGCATATCTGTGAAAACACGGTAGGTATCGGCGTTAATATCGATGGTTCTTTTGCCGAGTATGTAAAAGTACCGGCCAGCAATGTGATGAAGATCAATGCATCTATTCCCGATGAGATACTGGCCATTATGGATCCCTTTGGTAATGCTACACACACTGCCTTGTCTTTTCCTTTGATTGGCGAGGATGTACTGGTGACCGGCTCAGGTTTGATTGGCAGCATGGCGGTAGCCGTGGCAAAATTTGCGGGTGCCCGTTACGTAGTGGCCACTGAAACCAATGAGTTTCGTGCAGAGCTGGCGCGTAAGATGGGTGCCACCAAGGTGGTGAATCCCATCACTGATAACCTGCGCGAAGAGATGGATAAGCTGGGCATGATTGGTTTTGATATTGGTTTGGAATGTTCGGGAGCGCCGGCGGCCTTTAATCAGCTGGTGCAGCACATGTATAACTCGGGTAAGATTTCGCTGCTGGGTATCCTGCCATCAACTACCCAGGTCGATTGGAATAATATTATCTTCAAAGGATTGACCCTGAAGGGTATCTATGGTCGCGAGATGTATGAGACCTGGTATAAGATGGAGCAAATGCTCATGTCAGGTCTCGACCTGTCACCGATCATTACTCACCGTTATAGCATCAATGATTTCCAGAAGGGCTTTGATGTAATGGATGAAGGAAACTGTGGTAAGGTGCTCCTCAACTGGGATTAAGTAAACCACTGAACAATACTAACGGATTGTGTCGATGAGGTGAGCTAACCCCACGATGCAATCCGTTTTTTATTTTTACTTTTGAAGTGAAAAATCAGACCGAACAATATTATCATTGCTTTAATTATCAAATAGTCATCTATGCTTCACGTAAAAAGCTGTCTTACAATCATTCTAACATTATATTCACTGCTTGCCGGGGCTCAGGATAGTGTTCAATGGGCTACGCGTATCGATGAAATAGTGGCCGAAACAGATCCCAACTTCAAGAGGGATAAGCTGCAAAAGTTGAGCAGAGCGATTGCCGACGGATGGGATAATAGCGAAGATATTGAGCAGCTTGGTCGCAGCCATAGTGCTTTTCATTTACTTCGTTCGGACAATGGAAAAATGGAAATTGCCGTGCTGGGTGCGGTAACTTATACCAATGTTTTTCAACTGGATTGGATTGTAAATACTAATGATTCGGTATATGTCTTTAGCGATGAACTGCCATATAATTCCGGTAGAGAAGGTAATGAGTATCAGTATGACCTACATCTGGATGGTGCCGAACGCTACCATTTTAGGGTGCGCCGTGGTAAACAGCTGGTCTTGGAAGCCCATGATGTACTGACCAAGTGTTGGTTTGAGGATTTGCATAAGCCCATGTCTGACGATCAGAAAGAGGCGCTTAATCAGGAATTGCAGGAGCGACTTATGAAACTGTGGGAGGACCCGGCAATGTATGAAAATACTTTCCCCCAACTTAAACGAATGAAAACACTCTTGTCGGACGATCATAAAGTAAAGGTATGTACTTATAATATTCAGAAGCAGGGTTTTAAGCAGGTGTTTTATGGAGCTGTTATACTCAATGAGGGAGATATCAGTATCAGGCTATTGAACGATGAAAGCGACAGGATACGATCGCCCGAGCGTTCATCCTTATCCAACAAAAAATGGTATGGCGCCATTTATCTTGATATGATTCAAACGGAAAATTCAGGCAAAACACTCTATACCCTGCTGGGCTATCGCGGCCATGATGAGTTTATGAAGACGCGCGTATTGGATGTACTGCAGGTGCAGAACGGAGGACGATTGCGTTTTGGGCTGCCTGTTTTTAAAACCGATCGGCTTACCCGCAACAGGATTGTTTTTCAATACTCGGCCAAAACTACCATGATGATGCGCTATGACCGTCGTGAGAAGATGATCGTGTTTGATAATCTGGCTCCGGCTGATCCCATGTTTCGTAATGTATACCAGTATTACGGGCCTGATTTTTCTTACAATGCCTTTAAGTTTAGCAAAGGACTGTGGCAGCTAAAAAAAGATATTGATCTGCGTAACCCCAAACGATAAACTAACAGTATTGAAGTGATGAAGCGAGATATAAAAGAAAGAATAAATATAGACGAATTTCCCTATCAGATAGAGCAGTTTGGCGACTTGCGCATACTGCGTTACAGGATACCCAATTTTGAAAAGCTGCCCTTGCAGCAGAAACAATACATTTATTATCTCTCTGAGGCCGCACTCTCTGGACGTGATATCATCTGGGATCAGAATAATGCCCATAACCTGTGGCTGCGCCGTTGTCTTGATGTCATATATCAGTGTGTGGATAAGCAGGATGAACACTATAAGCAGCTGGAGGATTTTTATAAACGGGTGCTTTTTTCCAATGGAGTGCATCACCATTATAGCACGGACAAGTTAGTGCCCGGTTTTAGTGAGGCTTCGCTGCGTAGATGGATAGAGGCACTAGCGCCGGAAGCGCTGCATGAATTGGGAAGCGACACGGCTCAGGAGTTATTTCAAGGCCTTCACAACTTGCTCTTTGATGCATCTTTTCAGGCACGGCGTGTTTGTCAGGATGAAGGAAAGGATGTGGTAGCTGCATCGGCCAATAACTATTATCAGGGGCTTACTCAGGCCGAAGCGGAGGCCTTTTACCGGCAGCGACAGGAGAGTGATGGTGCACAGCCGGTATCATACGGGCTAAATACTCGTCTGGTAAAGACAGCAAAAGGAATTGAAGAAGAGGTGTGGCGATTAGGGGGCCGTTATGATGCATCACTGAAGCGCATTGTGCATTGGCTGAAAAAGGCTGAGAAAGTGGCTGAGAACGATGTGCAGAGGAAAGTGATCAGCATATTAATACAGTTTTATGAAACAGGCGACCTGAAGATTTTTGATACTTATAGCATTGAATGGCTGAAGGAGCAGGAGGGAAGCATTGATTTTATCAATGGTTTTATTGAGGTGTATGGCGATGCCTTGGGTTATAAAGGAGCCTGGGAGAGTCTGGTGAACATTGTGGATCGTGAAGAAACAAGCAAGGCCACACGTATTAGTGAAAATGCTCAGTGGTTCGAGGATCATTCGCCGGTGCATTCCGCACACCGTAAAGAAAAAGTTCAGGGTGTTAGCATGAAGGTGATTAACGCCTTGATGTTGGGGGGCGACTGCTACCCGGCGGCTCCCTTGGGTATCAACTTACCCAATGCCGAGTGGATACGCGAGCAGCACGGCTCCAAGTCGGTGTCGCTGCAAAATATTAGTGAGGCGCATGAGATGGCTTCTTTAAACAGCGGTGTTCTGGAGGAGTTTGCCTTTGACCAGCAGGAGATCGAGCTGCATCGCAAGTACGGCGCCCTGGCAGATCATCTGCACACGCATCTGCATGAGTGTGTAGGGCATGGCTCGGGTAAGCTCGAAGATGGCGTAAGAACGGACGCCCTGAAGGCCTATGGATCAGTGATTGAAGAGGCGCGTGCCGATCTGTTCGGTCTTTATTTTATTGCCGATGAAAAGATGCAGGAGCTGGGACTGGTGCCCAATGCCGAGGTGGCTAAGGCGCAGTATAATGCCTACATCCGCAATGGCTTGATGGTTCAGCTGGCGCGGATAAGCGAAGGGGCCAATATTGAACAGACCCACATGCGCAACCGTCAGCTGGTGGCCTCATGGGTATTCGAGAAAGGCGGTAGTGACGTGATTGAGATGCGCCGGATGGAAGATAAAACCTATTTCGTTGTGAAGGATCATGCAAAGCTGCGCACGCTCTTTGGCGAACTTTTAAAAGAAGTGCAACGCATTAAATCGCAGGGTGACTATGAAGCAGCACGTCAGCTGGTGGAGCAATACGGCGTTAAGGTAGATCAGCAACTGCATGCCGAAGTGAAGGAACGTTACAGCCGTTTGAAGGTGGCGCCTTATTCGGGTTTTCTCAACCCGCGCTTGACACCGGTTTATGATCATGATGGAGCAATAAAGGGTGTAAGCATCTCCTACGATGAGAACTTCATGGAGCAGATGCAGCGCTATAATCGTGATTACAGCTTTGAGAAATAAGATAGAAAATACAGCCTACAGTTTCCCGCAGATACCCTCCCTGCGTAAAGCTTGCCAACCCCGAAAGGGGGTTTACGGTTAATAACCACGGGTTTAACCCCGTGGTAAGTACGTCCATCATCCCCAACCCCGAAGGGGGTTGAATGTTTGTGCTCATAAACCACAGATTTTACGTGCATGAATCTTAGTTGTTGCTACGACTACCACAATCATAAAAAGGCTTGTCCACCTTAGCTAAAGGGGACCGGTAAACAGGCTGTGGCAAGTTATACGACTCAGGGGGATTGAATACCTGTCCGCAGATTAGCACAGATTTCTTCCCTGCGTAAAGCTTGCCTAACCCCGAAAGGGCTTTACGGTCAATAACCACGGGTTTAAACCCGTGGTAAGCAACCCACTCATTCACAACCCCAAAGCGGGTTGAATACCTGTCCGCAGATTTCGCAAACTACTGTCCTATGTGAAGTTGGGGCGTAGTGCTTTATGTAGGATTTTGTTGCATGCATGCAAAAAATAGCTAATTGCACTATTTGATTAGCATTTTTAGGTCATTTTGTTGATTTGGTTGTGCGTTTTGTATAGGTAAAATAGAGCTGATATTTTTAATACAGCAGCGCAGGAAAATTAGTTATTGCTACGACTACCACAATCATAAAAAGGCTTGTCCACCTTAGCAAAGGGGGACCAGTAAACAGTCTGTGGTAAGTTATACGACTCAGGGGGATTGAGTACCTGTCCACAGATTAACACAGATACCTTCCCTGCAGGAAGCTTGCTTAACCCCGAAAAGGGGTTTACGGTCAATAACCACGGGTTTAAGCCCGTGGTAAGTACGTCCATCATCCACAACCCCGAAGCGGGTTGAATGTTTGTGCTCATAAACCACAGATTTTACGTGCATGAATCTTAGTTGTTGCTACGACTACCACAATCATAAAAAGGCTTGTCCACCTTAGCAAAGGGGGACCAGTAACCAGGCTGTGGCAAGTTATACGACTCAGGGGGATTGAATACTTGCCACTAGAAACCGAAGATCAACATAGCTACCTTCCCTGCGGGTTGCTTACTGAACCGCGAAAGGGGATAAGTATATTAATTGCAGAGAGTTAGAGTGTAGTTTGAACAGCACTCACACAGAATACAGGTTTGCTGTATTAAACATTTATCTTCGCAGCTTGTTCCGCTGATAAGAATGATTTTGGAAGTGTGTATATCTTGGCTTATTTTTACAGCTTAGCATTTATTATTGCACTATGAAAGAAAAAAGAAGCATAAAACACATAACTACCCTGCTGGCCATAGCCGGCACGGCATTGCTGTTGCTTCTTTCGCCCTGCAAAGTGCGCAACAGCATTGAAGTAAGCCTGGGCTTGAAGACTACCGAGGTAGCCAACAAGAGCAAGGCAACGCTTCAATTGAGTAGCTGCGTGTGGCACAGCAATATAGTAAGCGAAGCCGCAGCTGTTTCTGCGTTTAAGCAGCTTATAGAAGGATGGGCTCATCTGCATGGGGCATCCGCCTGTGTTGTCATGCCCCGCTTTGTGAATCGCAGCATCCAAACCGAAGATGTTTTAATGGCGGCACACCCTGTTCCGCTGTATATTTTATTCCGAAACTTTAAGGCTTATCTGTAGTCTCGCAAGGGGATGACTAAGATTGATAGATAGTTATTTTCGTAAAGCTTTTCGAGCAATTTAATCGTTGTCGTCACATTTTCATCCTTTTGCCTTGTACTTATTATTCCCTCCATGCATTGGAGGTAATCATTTTTGATCTGCTGCCCCTGCCTTTTGCGGGTAGCAGCTGCAATATTCAGATAAATCTTAATACAAAAATAATGAACATCAACATAAAAAATGACGCCGGGCTTTTGGCTCTGGGCGTACGCCTTGTTATTGGCTGGACCTATTTTTCAGCCTTCTTCCGCCGAACCATACTGGCCGATAAGTTAGACCCGGAAATGGCCGGATATATCGGCGAAAAATTCAATCACTTTTTACCACATGCCCTAGGTATCAAACCCATCATTCAGTACCTGGTTGAAAATCCCGAAACGCTGTGGTGGGCCATGGTAGTGTTTACCATTGTAGAGGGTATCGTAGGTCTTGCGATTATGCTGGGTTTCTTCACGCGCCTGATGAGCATCGGCATCTTCGGGTTGGCCATGGGTATCCTGCTGGGATCGGGATGGATAGGCACCACCTGCCTGGATGAATGGCAGATTGGTGTGCTGGGGATTGCCTCGGGGCTCATGCTCTTTTTTACCGGTAGTGGCATGTATTCGGTCGATCGGCTGCTGATAGCCAAGAAGCACTCCATAACAAATAAGAAATGGTTCCCCTGGCTGGCCTCTGGTGTTCTACCTATTGGTGATCGTCTCTTCCCTAAACTGGTGCTGGTTGGGTCGCTCTTTGTATTCGGCATGACGCTGTTTACTAACCAGGTATTCCATGGAGGTCTGTGGGGTACGCTGCACAATAAGTCGGTGAAGCCCAAACTGGAGCTTACTGATGGGAAAATGACCGATGCTGCCTTCTCCTTTGATGTGTTTCGCACTGAGGGCGTGGATGTGTATGGCGCCTGGATTATTGGTATGGAATTAAGCAATGAAAAAGGGGAGATGGTATGGTCAATGAGTCACGAGGAACTCTCCCAATTGCCGGAAGAAGCGATTCACAACTACTATGTGGCTCGTGTTAAGCCGGGTAAGCACAGTCTGGTGGTTCCACTGGGCGCTAAGGCTAACATTAGCGTTACGCATCCGGCAATCAAAGATCTGCCCCGGGGTAGTTATCAGCTTATATTAACTGATATTAGCGGTGCCTCGTGGAAACATACAATTGTAAAATAGCACGCTTGTAAAATTACATTTAGCGGGCTCCGGCAGCATGTGCAAGATGTTTTATGGAACGGTTCTTCATCACAAGACAGCTGTGAAGAACCGTTCCGTAAATGCTTTAGTTAGGGAACTTTCAAAGCTTATTAGCTACTTGGCTTGGATTTCTATTTACTTAATAATAAAGCTTGTATAGTTGTACAATTTATTGTAATTTTGAGTCTGAAAAATATTCAATCATGGAAATTACAAGTTACTCGAGTTTCAGACAAAATTTAAAGTCATATCTGGATTCTATTTTAAAAACGCATGCGCCATTATTTGTCAGGCGCTCGCGTGGTGAAGATGTTGTGGTGATGTCGATGGATGATTATGAAGGGATGCAGGAGACCATATATTTATTATCAAGTCCGAAAAATGCTGAACGTATTGCTGACGCTCTCGAAGAATACCATAACCACCAGGGAGCTACCCGTAAGCTTATTGAATAATGGAAGTAAATTTTATGTCGCAGGCCTGGGAAGATTATTTATACTGGCAAGCCACTGACAAGAAAACACTTAAGAAGATTAATGAACTAATTAGACAGTGCCAACGAACACCTTATGAGGGGCATGGAAAGCCAGAGGCTTTAAAGGGCAGTTTATCAGGGTGGTATTCCAGGAGAATAAACCATAAAGACCGTTTGATCTATCGTATTGATGAGAATACACTATATGTATTACAATGCCGTTACCATTATGGTTAGTGCTTAATTATAATGGAACTTTCAGAACTTACTACTTGTGTAAGATATCATCACTTCTCTTCGTAAGAAAGATTTCTTACTACCATTTAAAATCGTCATAATATCATTGTGAGTTATATTGTTTTTACTTTTCTTTAGACCCGAAACGAAAGTTTACGAAAGTTAATTAAGCAATATATCAGAATGAAAAGATTAATGTATTGGAGTAGGGCTTTTATTGCCCTTCTGGCACTTATGCAAGTGGCCGGCTCCGCTATCGCCCAAGGCGATACACCGAAAGGAGTGGAAGCCATTCACTTACGGTCTGCCCGTAAAGTCAATGCTACCACAGTTGAGTTGGTATTTTCCAACGAGCAGCAGATGAGCATTGATTTCTATGGAGATCATATCTTCAGAATGTTTCAGGACAATAGCGGAGAGGGCATGCGTGCTCCTCAAGCGGAGCCACCGGCACAGATTCTTGTTGATCATCCACGCACCGAGGTGTCTGAGCTAAAGCTGAATGATGAGGGCAGCATTATCCGTATTGGAACGGCAGCCATCGACCTAAGCTTTGATAAAAACACAAGTACTTTTGCGCTGACAAATAAGAAAACCGGCAAGGTGGTTGCTAAATCCTTAGCACCCATAGTATTTGAAAAAGCAGCAGTGAAAATACAATTGGCCGAAGGCAAGGATGAATATTTTTACGGCGGTGGTGTGCAAAATGGTCGCTTCTCGCACAAGGGTAAGGTTATTGCCATCGAGAATCAGAATAGCTGGACCGATGGCGGTGTAGCTTCTCCCAATCCTTATTACTGGTCAACCGCAGGCTACGGCTTTATGTGGTACACCTTTAAAAAAGGGATGTACGATTTCGGTGCCAAAACAGAGGATACGGTTACCCTGACGCATGACACTGATTACCTGGATGTATTTTTTATGGTGAACGACGGGCCGGTGGCACTGCTGAACGATTTCTATCAGCTGACGGGTCATCCCGTGCTCATACCCAAATTCGGATTTTATCAGGGCCACCTCAATGCCTATAACCGCGATTACTGGAAAGAAGACGAAAAGGGCATCCTGTTTGAAGATGGCAAGCGCTATCGCGAATCGCAGAAGGATAACGGCGGTGTTAAAGAGTCGCTGAACGGTGAGTTGGATAACTACCAGTTTTCGGCACGTGCCGTTGTGGATCGTTATAAGCAACACGATATGCCATTGGGCTGGATATTGCCCAATGATGGTTACGGTGCCGGCTATGGACAGACATCGACCCTGGATGGTAACATTGCCAACCTGAAGGAGTTTGGTGATTATGCCCACGAGCAGGGTGTGGAGATTGGGCTGTGGACACAGTCGGATCTGCATCCCATTGATACCATTGAGGCACTATTGCAGCGCGATATAGTGAAAGAAGTAGGCGTTGCCGGTGTGCGTGCCCTTAAAACCGATGTGGCCTGGGTGGGCGCCGGTTATTCCTTCGGACTGAACGGCGTGCAGGATGCGGCTGAGATTATGCAGGCCGAGGGAGACAATGCGCGTCCTTTTATCATATCGCTGGATGGATGGGCCGGTACGCAGCGCTATGCTACCATCTGGTCGGGCGATCAAACAGGCGGTAACTGGGAGTATATCCGTTTTCATATTCCTACCTTTATAGGATCCGGATTGTCGGGTCAGCCCAATATCTGTAACGATATGGACGGTATTTTTGGTGGTAAGAATCCCATTGTGAATATTCGCGATTTTCAGTGGAAGACCTTTACGCTGATGGAGCTGAACATGGATGGCTGGGGCGCCAATGAGAAGTATCCGCATGCCTTGGGCGAGCCGGCGACTTCCATCAATCGTAATTACCTGAAGCTGAAGGCTGAGTTATTGCCCTATGCCTACAGCGTGGCCTACGAGGCCATCGACGGAATGCCCGCCATGCGTGCCATGTTCCTCGAAGAGACGAATCCTTATACCTTGGGTAAAAATACCGAGTATCAGTTTATGTTTGGGCCTTACTTTTTGGTGGCTCCCATCTATCAGAACACTAATGCCGATGACGAGGGTGATGATATTCGCAATAATATCTATCTGCCGGAAGGTCAGTGGGTCGATTATTTCACCGGTGAAGTATATGAAGGCGATTGCATCCTCAACCATTTTGAGGCACCCATCTGGAAGTTACCGGTGCTGGTGAAGCGCGGTGCTATCATTCCCATGGTAAATCCTAATAACAACCTGAGTGAGATTAACCAAAAGAAGCGTATCTACGAGATTTATCCTTACAGAACTTCTTCTTTTGTGGAGTACGACGATGATGGTACCACCACCGATTATTTGCAAAATCACTTTGTAACGACTCGTATTGAGTGCGTGCAGGAGGATGACAGAGTAAATGTGGTAATAGCACCGACCAAGGGTCATTATCAGGGTTTTGTAAAAGATAAGGCAACCGAATTCCGTATTAATGTAACGGCACAGCCATCTAAGATCGTTGCACGGGTGAAGGGTAAGAAGGTAAAGCTTCAGGCCGTTCAGTCGCTGGCTGATTTTGAGGCCGGCAGCAATGTGTATTATTACAATGCCGCGCCCGATCTGAATCGCTTCCCTACAGCGGGTAGTGCCTTCGAAGCGGTGAAGATGACAAAGAACCCTCAGTTGATGGTGAAGATGGCAGCGTGCGATGTTAGCCAAAACGATATTCGTCTTCAGCTGCGCGGCTTTGCTTATCAGCCTGATAATCATTTATTGCAGCAGGAAGGTGGCTTAATAAGCATGAACAACGCCTGTGTGGCCGATACCAATGCCACGGCATACACCTTAATGCCAAGTTGGGATGAGGTGGTTAACGCCGATTATTATGAGTTGCAGTTTGAGGGCATGACCTATACTAATATTCGGGATACCAAACTTTTGTTCGATAACCTTAAGCCGGAAACTACCTACAGCTTCAAAGGTCGCGCGCTTAATAAGGAAGGACAAAGTGCATGGACCAGTTTTACGGCTACTACCAAGGCCGATCCCTTGCAGTTTGCCATTAAGGGCATTGAAGCCGGGAGTACAGCGCGTATGCAGGGCGGTCATGGATTGCATCGCCTCTTCGATTTCGATGAGAACTCCATGATGCACACGGCTTACGGTGATAATTCTATTCCTTTTGAAATTGTGATGGATCTTAAATCCATCAGTCAGGTGGAGAAAATTGTTTACCTGCCTCGCCTGAGCGGTCGTAATGGTGTGGTTCAGAGTGGCCGTTTTTATTACAGCGATGACAAGACGCATTGGACAGAGGCCGGCACCTTCACCTGGAAAGGAGATAATGAAGTGAAAACCTTCTTGTTGAAAGATCAGCCGGTAACCCGTTACATTAAGATGGAGGTGGACAAGGCCGTGGGTAACTTCGGATCGGGTCGTCAGATCTACGTGTTTAAGGTGCCGGGCAGCGAAAGCTACCTGCCCGGTGATATCAATAACGATGGAGTGATCGATGCCAACGACTTGACTTCCTACATGAACTACACCGGTCTGCGTAAGGGCGATAGTGACTTTGGCTATGTTAGCCGGGGTGATGTTAATAAAAACGGACTGATCGATGCCTATGATATCTCCAATGTAAGCACCCAGCTTGAGGGAGGCGTAAGTAATGCTGAGCACAAGGCGCTGACCGGAAAACTCACCTTGCGTGCTGCTAAAACTTCCTATAAGGCAGGCGAAACAGTGGAGTTGACGGTAAGCGGTCATGGCCTGCAGGGCGTTAATGCATTTAGCTTTGCCCTGCCTTACGACGGAAAGATGCTGGAATACATTAATGTGGAGCCTGTAAATACCAAGGCCATGGAGAACCTGACTTATAATCGTTTGCATACGGGTGGCAATCGTGTTTTATACCCCACTTTTGTAAACCGGGGCGATCAGGCTACTCTTGAGGGAGAGGGCAGCATTCTGATCATTCGCTTTAAAGCCAAAAAAGCCTTTAAATTCAATCTTGAAATGCAAAACGGCTTGTTGGTCGATAAAAAACTGAACACGGCAGTCCTTTAAGCGGAGGCAGTGTACTTTACTATTTCACGAGGGTGCCTTTCAATGCGAAGGCATCCTCGTTTGTTTATGGAACGGTTCTTTATAAGCATCTTACGAAAGAGAATCGATTCCTATAACTTTGAACGCTTCATCAGGTTTACTTTCTTATCTATTTCATTGTTACTGTTTGCACACCATAATGTGCCCCGTAGTAGGGAGGTTGTTGTTAAAGGTGTCTGCCGTTACAAAAGCATCGCATTAGTTTATCAATCCGATATAAAACGCTACTTTTGCAGGGTTGCTTAAAAAGGGAATCAGGTGAAATACCTGAGCTGTTCCCGCAGCCGTAATCCATGCCCGATAAGGGAGCATCAGCTTAATGAAACCACTGTCCGCCTATGGTGGATGGGAAGGAAAGGTGATGAAGGAGAGCCGGAAGACCTGTTTGGGTGACACGAATATTCATAAATCTTTCGGGAGATAAAGAAATGATAAAACTGACGACAACATTATTACTCGTAGGCGCATTGATGAGTGCCTGCACACACGCGCCACGCAAGGGGCAAACAGCATCGCAAGCCGCCCAGGCCGATAGTACCTACTATCCTAAATATGCCAAGGGCTTTCACATTAACTATTTCAAGGGATATCGACAGATTGTTATGAACGATCCCTGGGGCGATACAACCCGGCAGGAGACCCTGGCGCTCGTAGCCGATGCACAGCTTAAACCATCCTTGAGCAAAACCCACACTTACGTGCTGCCTTACCCGGCAACACGCTGGATTGCGCTGTCATCCACCATGGTGAACTATGCTGATAAGCTCAATAAGAAACAAAGTATTTGTGGGGTAGCCGAGCCCCGATACATTGCCGATGAATATATCCAATCCGCCATTAAGGACGGTAGCATCCGTAATGTGGGCATGTCCATGTCGCCCGATGTGGAGGTGATGGTGGATCTGGAGCCGGATTTTTTGATGGTGTCGCCTTTTAAAGACAATCATTTTGCCGCTGTTAAAAGTGCCGGAATTCCCATAATTACCAACGCTGATTACCTGGAGCACACCCCTTTGGGACGTGCCGAATGGCTGGTGCTGATGGGCGAATTGCTGGGGGAAGGAAAGACTGCACGTCAGCTCTTTAATGCAATTGAAAAGGAGTATCAGTCCGTTAAGGACTTGGCACAGAAGGTAAAAAATAAGCCCTCAGTATTTACCGGTCACCTTTATCAGGGAGCCTGGTATTCGCCGGCAGGAGAGAGTTACATGGCTAACTTCTTCAAGGATGCAGGCAGCAACTATATTTACAGTAATACTGTGGGAACAGGATCCTTAACCCTCGATTATGAAACTATTATTACCAGGGCCGAGCATACCGATTATTGGGTGATGATAATGAATTATCCCGATGAGGTGACTTATGAGGAGATAAAAAAGATGGATGAGCGATACATTGATTTCGATGCCTATAAAAAACAACAGATCGTCATTACCAATGCTGCATATTCGGGTTATTTCGAAGAAGGTTTGTTGCAGCCGCATTTCGTATTAAGCGATCTGGTGCATGCGCTTCACCCCGGCTTGTTGAAAAATTATCGTCCCCGCTATTTTCACCATTTGACAGAAGAGTAAATATGGAAGAGCATCGAATAAAGTGGATCATGGGATTTGTGCTCTTAGCCGTACTCCTCATACTTTTGTTTCTGATGAATATTGGATTGGGCTCAGTGTCCATCCCTTACAAAGAAATGATGAGTGTGCTGGGGGGTGGGGAAGCAACACGTACGGCCTATACTTCTATTATACTTAAATCACGCCTGCCACAGGCCATTACCGCGGTATTGGCCGGCGCCGGACTGGCGGTGGGCGGTTTACAGATGCAAACCCTGTTTCGTAACCCGCTGGCTGGTCCCTCTATCCTGGGTATCAGCAGTGGTGCCGGATTGGGTGTGGCCATTGTTGTGCTGTTGGCCGGTAATATGCTGGGGGTTAGCATTAGTGGTTATGGTATTTACGGTCACCTTACCGTGGTAACGGCTGCCTTTGTGGGTGCTTTCTTTATTCTTATGCTCATCGTATTTTTCGCACAGGCCTTGCGCGATAACACCATCCTGCTCATCGTGGGCATCATGGTGGGATATGCCGCCTCGGCACTCATCGGTGTGATGAAGTTCTACAGTCCTAAGGAAGACGTACATGCTTATGTCATCTGGGGGCTGGGCAGTTTCGCCAATGTCAATGGTGAGCACCTGACGATATTAATTCCAGTTGTAGGGTTAGGATTACTGTTTAGCCTCTTGCTTATTAAACCCCTTAATCTGTTGGTGCTGGGTGAGTATTATGCTGAGAATCTGGGACTGAATATCAAGCGAACACGTTTATACATATTGTTTTGTACGGGTATGCTCACCGCGGCCATCACTGCCTTTTGTGGCCCCATTGCTTTCCTGGGTCTGGCTGTGCCACACCTTACCAAAGGCCTTTTTCGCACTAGCGATCAGAAAGTACTGATGCCTGCCGTTATACTGGCAGGTGCGATACTGGCCTTATTTTGTAATGTAATTGCCCGCCTTCCGGGATTTGAAGGGGCTCTGCCTATTAATGTGGTTACCGGACTGATAGGGGCGCCCATTGTTATTTCCGTTATCATTAAACGCAGGAGGATGAGCAGCCATGGATAAAATACTATTGCAATCGGAAGATCTGGCGGTGGGTTACCGACAAGGTGTCAGTAAGGAAACCATACTACACAGCAATATTAATGTGGAGCTGGCGGCGGGGGAGTTTGCTTGTCTGCTGGGACCCAATGGTGCCGGTAAGTCAACCCTGATTAAGACCTTGAGTGGTTTCATTCCAGCCATTATGGGAAGTGTGCGCGTGAATGGCAAAGCCTTGTCGGCTTATAAAAGAAGTGATTTGGCGCAGGTGGTCAGTGTAGTGCTCACCGAAAAGGTCCAGATTACCAATATGACCGTTTTTGACTTGGTAGCGCTGGGACGCAGCCCTTACACCGATTTCTTTGGTACCCTTTCGCATAAGGATAAAATGCTGGTGATGCAAGCCATTGATGATGTGGGGCTTGGCGGATTTGCCAATCGTCAGTTGATGTGTATGAGCGATGGTGAACGACAGAAAGCCATGATTGCCAAAGCATTGGTGCAGGATACGCCCCTGATCATTCTGGATGAACCCACGGCTTTTCTGGATTTGCCCAGTAAGATTGAGATTGTGCAGCTGCTGAAAAAACTGGCGCGCGCCAAGAATAAAGGTATTCTCCTATCTACCCACGACCTGGATCTGGCTTTGCAGCTGGCCGATAAGATATGGCTGTTGGCGCAAGGACGTGCCATCGAAGCCGGTATTCCTGAAGACTTGATTCTGACCAATGGATTTAAGCGTTTCTTCGAGAAGGAGGGCATTATCTTTGATAATGAGAGTGGTGCTTTTAAGGTACATCGCGATAAGGTAAAGACCATCCGTGTAGTAGGAAGAGGGGTAGAGTATAAATGGCTCAGTCATGCCCTAAATCGCAGTGGTTACCATACAACACAAGAGCAAGGGCCTTATCCGCTCATTGAAATTGATAAAGACGGACAGCAGGGGTATGTACTTCACCAACCTGACGGTAGCCGACAGGCTCTTCGAACCATCGAAGATCTGCTAAAGCAGATTAGTGGAGGGTACTAAGCAAACTGATAAGAGATTGTGACTGTTTACAAGCTTTTATGTGTGAGGTGTGAACATAACTGACCTTTTCTGAACTAACATAGAACGTAGCCTGATGATAGACGCTTTAACTTTGTAGTTATCGTCAATCACTAGAAATAGTTTTATGAATTTAAACTCCAGAAATTTAATTTTTGTCTGGCTCGTTCTTTTCGCAGCGAGCCTCATAGGTTGTAATCAACAGAAGCAACCAAATGTTGTGATTATTTTTACAGATGATCAAGGCTACAACGATCTCTCTTGTTACGGCGCTACCGATTTTGAAACGCCCCACTTGGATAAGCTGGCCGAAGATGGTATTCGTTTTACCAATTTTCACGTGAGTACAGCCGTTTGCAGTGCCTCCCGTTCGGCTTTGCTGACTGGTTGTTACAATGAGCGGATCAGTGTACGTGGCGCTTATATGCCTTGGGATACATTGGTGGGGCTTAATCCTCAAGAGGTAACCATTGCCGATATGCTGAAACAGCAGGGCTATGCCACGGGCATGGTAGGTAAGTGGCATTTGGGCCGTAATGAAGCTTTTTTACCGCTTCAGCAAGGGTTTGATGAGTACTATGGCATTCCTTATTCCAATGATATGTGGCCTGTTGATTATGATGGCGTTTCGGTGCACGAAAAGGATTCGGTTTCTAAACCCTGGAAACTGAAATATCCGCCGTTACCCATTCTGGACGGCAATCAAATAGTGGAGGAGATCCACACGCTCGAACAGCAGGCACAAATAACAACACTGTATACTCAAAAGGCAGTCGACTTTATAAAGCGGAATAAAACAAAGCCGTTTTTTCTGTACCTGGCGCATTCAATGCCACATGCACCCTTGGCCGTTTCCGAAAAATTTAAAGGGAAAAGCGAGCAGGGGCTTTATGGCGATGTCATGATGGAAATTGACTGGTCGGTTGGTCAGGTGATGCAAGCCCTCAAAGAGGAAGGAATTGATGAAAATACCTTGGTGGTATTTACCAGCGATAATGGGCCGTGGATGTGTTTTGGCAACCACGCCGGCTCTGCAGCCCCTTTGCGAGAAGGGAAAGGATCCATGTGGGAAGGAGGACATCGGGTGCCATGCATCATGCACTGGCCGCAACAAATACCGGCCAGCCAGGTAAGCCATAAAATGGCAGCCACCATGGATTTATTGCCAACCATAGCGGCGGTTACGGGAGCACAGCTACCTGCTAATAAAATAGATGGGGTGGATATCACTGCCTTGCTGAGAGGGGAGCAGGTTACGCCACGCGACGAATTTTGGTGCTATTATGGCGGAGAGTTGCATGCCGTAAAAAAGGGTGACTGGAAATTGTATTTTCCGCATGAATACCGCTCGTATCGTCAGCACCCTCCAGGGAAAGATGGCTATCCGGGGTGGACCAAGCAGATGCCATGCGGGCTGGAGCTTTACAATCTAAAATCGGATATTGAAGAGGCACATAATGTTATTGATCAGCATCCGGATGTGGTGGCCCAACTGCAAACCATTGCCGAGCAAGCAAGATATGAACTGGGCGACCGTCTCCAGAATATGGAAGGGCATGAAGTTCGTCCACTTGGACGCATTGATGCGGACGCGCTAAATGACTAATCACCTACTAAGAGATCCTTTTTGCACCCACCAGCTTCCCCCTGATGAAGTGCGAAAGGGGAAGGGGGTTTTACTTTGATGCGTTGTTGCTTATCGAAGTGCATTTATCTGAGTTCAACCAAAAGATTACAGTTAATAAAATAACAAGCATGAAACGACCATGTAAATTTGATTATCCAAATGGAAACGCAGGTGGATGAACAAATTCATTTGGAAGTTCCATCTGACCATTGAAAAATAAACTTGAACAGATGAAGAATACTTTCAATCAGCTGGTGTTAGTTGTTGCTATGCTGCTGGCTTATGCCTGCTCGCCCTCTAAAACAGAGCAACCCAACATCATTTTCATTATCTCCGATGATCATGCGGAACAGGCCATCAGTGCCTATGGGCATGGGCTGAACCATACGCCTAATATCGACCGATTGGCACAAGAAGGGGTTCGTTTTACCAATGCCACGGTCACCAATTCCATCTGTGCACCTTCCCGAGCGGTGATACTTACGGGAAAACACAGTCATAAAAACGGCTTGATAAATAATGAGGTGACCTTCAATGGGGAACAGCCCACTTTTCCGAAGCTGTTAAAGGAGGGAGGCTACCACACCGCTATTGTAGGAAAGTGGCACCTAAAGAGTGAACCAACGGGTTTTGATCAGTGGATGGTATTGCCGGGTCAGGGCGAGTATTATAACCCTGACTTCCGAACGCCCGATGGAACAATTCGGCTGCCTGGTTATGTGACTGATATTATCACCGAAAAATCACTGGAGTGGTTAGACGCCATCAAAGAGAAGGACCAACCGTTTTGCCTGATGGTGCAGCATAAAGCACCCCACCGTAACTGGATGCCATCCCCCAATTACCTCAATCATTTTGATACTACGGCAATACCGGTTCCGGATAATTTCTTTGATGATTATAGCACGCGTGGAAGGGCCGCCCGTGAACAGGAGATGGAGATTGATAAAATCATGTTTGAAGGCTATGACCTGAAACTGACAAAACCCGGTACTGATGAGATCATTGGCGATGGCTGGGGTGACTGGTATCAGCGCATGAGCGATGAGCAGAAGGCCATGTGGCACAACGCCTATCGCGATAAGAATGAAGCTTTTTATACGGCCGAACTTCAAGGGAAGGAACGCGCTTTGTGGAAGTACAAGCGTTACATGCAAGACTATCTGTCAACCATTGAGTCGGTGGATGATGGCGTGGGTAAAATACTGGATTACCTCGACCAAAATGGGCTGGCTGAGAATACCATTGTGGTTTATACCTCCGATCAGGGGTTTTATCTGGGAGAACATGGCTGGTTTGATAAGCGCTTTATGTATGAGGAGTCGCTGAGTACGCCGCTTTTAATCCGTTACCCCAAGGCTGTTAAAAAAGGATGGGTGAGCGATAAAATGGTGCAGAATCTTGATTTTGCGCAGACCTTTCTGGATTATGCCGGCGTAAAAGCCCCCGATGAAATGCAGGGCATGTCCATGCGTCCGGTGCTGGAGCAAAAGGACGATGAATGGCGCGATGCTGTGTACTATCATTACTTCGAATATCCTGGCATACACGCCGTGAAGCGGCATTATGGTGTTTCCGATGGTCGCTACAAGCTGATTCATTTTTATTATGATTGTGATGAGTGGGAGTTGTATGACCTGCAAAACGACCCAAAAGAAATGAATAACCTCTATGGCGAGGATGATTATACGGCTATTACGAATGAGCTGAAGACCCGCCTTAACGAACTGCGCGATCAGTATGAAGTACCCTCTATTGAGCAGGAGATGGGCGAACGTTTTATTACCATGAGTAATAAGGCAAAAGGTGCAAAAATTAGTTTAGAGCAAGGGCCTGATAAACCTTACGCTGCACCCATTGAGTATTTGTGTGATGGGAATGTCAAGCACTTCACGCCGCTGTGGGCCTCGGATTATGAAGCCTTTTTAGGGTTTAACGGCAAAGATGTGGAAGTGCTCATAGAGCTCCCGGACATTACGTCGATTCAGGAGATTAAAATGCGGTTTCTCGATAAAAGGGGTTCATGGGTGTATGCGCCTGAGCAGGTCGCCATGGCAGTGTCAAGCGATGGTAAAAACTTTGAACCCATCGAAGCCAACCTATCTGGCAAAACCGAACGCTTAAACAATGTTTTTGTAGTGGAGAAGGGAGTAAGTGGTTTGAACACCGAGGCGCGTTTTATTAAGGTAAATGTTAAAAATTTTGGTGTTATACCGGCCGGACAACCCGGAAGCGGTCATCCATCGTGGTTGTTTTGTGATGAATTGATAGTCAACTAAGCGCGTTTAATCCTATATTTATAGCATGAACTACCGTGATATTGTCTTTCTTACTGTTGCTGAAAATTTGAGTTTTTCAAAGGCTGCTGAGGCCTTGTTTATTAGTCAGCCCGCTGTTACCCGTCATATTAAAGAGCTGGAAGGGCATTATCGGGTGGATTTATTTGAGCGCAAAGGTAACAAGATACTGCTCACCAAAGCGGGTCAGATGGCCTATTCCCAGTTAAAGGCCATTCAGCAGCAGTATCGCGAACTGGAGTTTACTCTGGGCAGTCAGGGCGACGTGTTTCGCGGGCAGTTGCGGGTAGGAGCCAGCTCCACCATATCGCAGTATATTATACCTCGGGTGATGGCTGCTTTTCATCAGAAATATCCTAAGATTGATTTGTATTTGTTCAATGGCAACTCCTTTGAGATGGAGCAGAAACTGCTGGGTAAGGAAATTGATATTGCCCTGGTGGAGAATGCTTCATCGCAGTCCAATATTAAATATCGTCGGTTTATGCAGGATGAGATTATTGCCGTAGCCAGTGCCCGCCGGCTGTACGGACATCGCAAAAATATATCACTGGCCGAGTTTAAAGATGTGCCCATCGTAGTGCGCGAGAATGGGTCAGGTACGCTGGAAGTTATTAATAAGGCTCTGAAGGCGAGTCAGCTGAGTTACGACGATCTGAACATTGCCATGCACCTGGGAAGCACAGAGGCCATCAAAAACTTTGTCGCCCATTTCGATGGGGTAGCACTTCTCTCTGATTATTCTGTGGCCAAAGAATTGCAGCATAACGAGCTGGTTCGCATTGCTATTAAGGGCTTCAGTATTGTGCGTTCCTTGCGTATTGCTCAAAGGCAGGGGCACGTCAGTCGTGCCTGTGAGCTTTTTATCAGTTTCCTGGAAGGTTATAATCTGAAGTTATAGGTAATAAGAAATTACTATTTGTTTGAATTATAGGTGAGCGGTATTTTTGTGTTGAATTTAATTGACACAATTACCATGAAACACTTCGTAAATAAATCCACACTTTTTATTCTTGTGGCCTGTCTGTGTTTGCTACCTTTTGTAACGCCAGCCATGGCATTGGTGGCAGGTGCACTAATGTCATTTATCGGCGTACGGCATGAGCGGCTGAGTGGCTACACTTCATTCCTGTTACAGGCTTCAATTGTACTAATGGGTTTTGGTATGAACCTTACAGAAGTGATTAGTGCTTCTGTTACCGGTTTCTCGGCTACTGCCATATCGGTTATTATGGTCATTGCAATTGGCTTGCTTTTGGGTAAAATATTTAAGGTAGATGACAAAATTTCCATGCTCATTGCCTGTGGAACGGCGATCTGTGGGGGTAGTGCTATTGCGGCTGTGGCCCCTGTTATTCGTTCACGGCACCACCAGATATCCTTTGCACTGGCCGTTGTATTTGTACTAAATGCCATTGCTTTATTGGTTTTCCCGGTAATGGGGCATTACCTGAACATGAGCCAGGAGGCCTTTGGTTATTGGGCGGCTATTGCCATTCATGATACGAGCTCGGTAGTGGGCGCTGGTGCTGCTTATGGTGATGAGGCATTGAAAATAGCCACCACTATTAAGCTGGTCAGAGCGCTTTGGATTATCCCTGTTACGTTGGTGTTGTCTTTCTTTATGCGCGATAAAGAAGCACAGGGCAAGGTCAAGATTCCCTGGTTCATCGGGCTGTTTGTGCTGGCCATTGTGTTTGCTTATTACGTACCGCAGCTTTCCTTTGCCTATTCAGGGCTCAAATACATGGGCAAACAGGGTATGGTGCTGGCTTTATTCCTTATTGGCTCAAAAATATCCCTGGCCGAGATGCGTGAAGCGGGTCCTCGAAGCTTTGCGCTGGGGATACTGCTGTGGCTTATCATCTCACTCGTATCATTATTTTTCATCCTCACATAAAAAGTACTATCATGGAATATATTTGGATTGGCCTGATTGTTTTGGGCGCCAGTTTAGTAAAAGGCATTACCGGGTTCGGTTTTGCCTTAATTAGTTTGCCGCCACTTATGTTTTGGTATTCACCCAAAGAGCTGGTGCCGGTATTAATCTGCTCTAACCTGTTTGCATCCCTCGTCATTGTGCTGCAAAAAAAAGAACGGCGCCTGGTGGAAAATGGCTATCGTTCGCTTATTGTGTCCGGTGGTTTGTTTACCATTGTGGGTGCGCTGGCGCTGAAAAACTTGTCAGAAAATTTTCTTATCGACCTAATGTGTATCTTTTTTATCGTTTTGTCGCTGCTAACCCTGGTAGGAGTTAAATATACCTTTCCCGATGGTCGTCGTTCCAAGGTGATGGCCGGTGGCTTGATTGGCATGCTGGCAGGTGCGATTTCCATTAGCGGACCACCTTTGGCTTTGTTTCTGCATTCGGCAAAGGTGGACAATCAGCAGTTTCGTGAGATTTTTGCCTGGTTCAGCATCGTCACCAGTGCCGTGGCACTAGCCAGTTATGGGTTTATGGGCTTGTTAAGCCTGCAAACCCTGAGTCTGACAGCCGCTTTTATTCCCATATTGTATTTAGGTACCTTTGTGGGGAAACGTTTTAACCAGTATTTGTCACAGGATGCTTTTAAACGCATCAGTGTTGTTATTACGCTTCTGTCGAGCCTGATGTTGCTGGTGCAATAGCATGTTGGTTATGGCAAACGTACTTATACTAAGATTGATTTACCCGCCTACTTTTGGTCTTTGCCTGCCAATTTTGCAATACCCTGTCACGCTTGTCTGCCGCATTGTCACACATTGACGAATGGCATAAGCTTTGATAACTTTGTGCCGTTAAAATGATAGTTAAAAACATAAAATAAGTAACGATGCAAAAAGGACATATTGGGGTTACTACGGAGAACATTTTCCCAATCATCAAGAAGTATCTTTATTCAGATCACGAGATTTTTCTACGCGAATTAGTATCAAATGCTGTTGATGCCACGCAAAAACTGAAAACACTGGCTTCGGTGGGTGAGTTTAAAGGCGAGATGGGCGATACGGCAGTGCGCGTAATCCTGGATGAGAAAAAGAAAACGATCACCATTTCTGACCGTGGTGTAGGAATGACTGCTGAGGAGATTGATAAGTACATCAACCAGGTGGCTTTCTCCGGTGCCAACGAGTTTCTTGAGAAATATAAGAAGGATGCCAATGCTATTATTGGTCACTTTGGTCTTGGATTCTATTCATCATTTATGGTGTCCGAAAAGGTGGAGATCATCACTAAATCCTTCCGCGAAGGAACACAGGCCGTTAAATGGAGTTGCGATGGAAGCCCCGAATATACGCTTGAGGAGGTAGAAAAGGCAGATCGTGGAACTGACATCGTATTGCACATCGATGATGATAACAAGCAATACGCTACCAAGGCAGAGATTAACAATCTATTGAAGAAATATTGTCGCTTCCTACCCGTGGAAGTTGTATTTGGCAAGCAAACCGAATGGAAAGACGGCAAAGAAGAGGAGACAGACAAGGACAATGTGGTGAATGAAACCAAGCCACTTTGGACCCGTACACCTGCCGACCTTAAAGAAGAGGATTATAATCAGTTTTACCGTGGTTTGTACCCAATGGCTGATGAGCCGCTGTTTAACATTCATCTGAATGTTGATTATCCTTTTAACCTGACCGGTGTTTTGTATTTCCCCAAGCTGAAGAATAATGTTGAGGTTCAGAAAAATAAGATTCAGCTGTACTGTAACCAGGTGTATGTAACGGATTCGGTAGAAGGCATTGTACCCGAATTCCTTACGCTGCTTCACGGAGTTATTGACTCGCCTGACATTCCGCTGAATGTATCGCGTTCGTACCTGCAGAGCGATCGTAATGTGAAAAAGATTTCGAGCCACATCACCAAGAAGGTAGCCGACCGCCTGGAAGAAATTTTTAAGAAAGACCGTGAAGGATTTGAGGCAAAGTGGGACGACCTGAAAATATTCATCGAGTACGGTATGCTCACCGAGGAGAAGTTTTATGACCGTGCCAAGAAGTTTACCCTGCTGAAAAATACGGATGGTAAATTCTTTACCTTCGATGAGTATGCCGGTATTATCAAAGACAATCAGACCGATAAGGACGGACAGTTGGTTTACTTGTATGCCACTGATGTGGAAGGACAATACAGTTTTATTGAAGCCGCTAAAAACAAAGGATATGACGTGGTAGTGCTTGATGGTCAGTTGGACAGCCACTTTGTAAACCACCTGGAAAGCAAGTTTGAGAAGTCACGTTTTGTGCGTGTGGATAGCGATATTGTTGAGAAGTTAATCCCTAAGGCCGATGCTGCTCAACTAAAGTTGACAGAAGCACAGAAGCAGGATTTAACCAGTATCTTCAGTTCGCAGGTGCCTAATGTTGATAAGACTAACTTCATCGTTACTTTTGAGGCGCTGGAAGAAACCGATACGCCGGTGATGATTACTCAGCAAGAGTTTATGCGTCGTATGAAAGAGATGAGTGCACTCGGTGGCGGGGGTATGAATTTTTATGGTGAGATGCCCGATAGCTACAACCTGGTGGTGAATGGTAATCATCCGCTGGTGAACCGAATCATTGAAGACGAAGAGAAGGAGGTAGGCGAGAAGGTGTCATCCTTACGCCATAAGATTGAAGGCCTTGAGGGCAAGCGCGCCGAGCTGGAAAAAGCCAAAGAGGGTAAGAAAGATGAGGAGATTCCGCAGGCCGATAAGGATGAGATGGAAGACATCAACAAGAAGCTGATCGAACTAAATGGTAAGAAGGATGCAGAATTGTCTGCCTTTGCTGCCGGCAATAAATTGGTATCTCAGCTTATTGATTTGGCCTTGTTATCCAATAACATGCTGAAAGGTGAGGCGCTCACTAAATTTGTGAAGCGCAGTATCGACTTAATTTAAGGTCAATATAAATGCAAGAGAAAAGCTCGGGAGAACAGTTTCCGGGCTTTCTTTTTGTATTTTAGCGCGGATTTTTAAATCGGCTGTGCGGCTTGCTCGTGAGACGTGACAGTGATGAACACTTAAATTAAGCTTTAAACCAGGAAAAATGGAAAAAAACGTTTTCATCGCAAAAGATGTAACAACTAACCCGGCACCTTTGGGACTAACGGGTTTTGGATTAACAACAATGCTGCTGAACCTGCACAATGCCGGTCTGTTTGGTCTCGACAGCATGATTATGGGCATGGGACTCATGATGGGTGGCCTTATTCAAATTTTAGTGGGTATCATGGAGTGGAAGAAAAATAATATGTTTGGCATGATGGCCTTCTCTTCCTATGGTGCTTTTTGGATTTCACTGGTATTTGTGTGGATATTACCCAAAATGGGATTGGGCGAGGCGCCTTCAGCTACCGCAATGGGCTATTACCTCTCTGTGTGGGGCATCTTCACCCTGGGGCTATGGGTGGCTACCCTAAAAATGACCAAGACCATGGTTTGGCTGTTTGGTACCGTGGTAGTGCTGTTTGCCCTGCTGGCCGCTGCTAACTTTACGGGTAGCCATACCCTGCATGTTATTGCCGGTATAGAAGGTGTTATTTGTGGTGCTACGGCCCTGTATATTGCTATTGGAACACTGTTGGTAGATGTGTACGGCAAACAAATTTTACCCATGCCTTAAGTTCGACTGAAAAGAGGCTTAACCACCAAGGTGGTTTAATTTGAATAGCTCCGGATGTAATCCGGGGCATTTTTTATGGCCATAATTTGACCAATGACCTAATCTAATTTCTCAACGGCATGGGAAAGTCCATTTTAACTTATAATTTAGTAACCTAAGCCATGCCAAACTAGCTTAATCGCTTTCTTGGCCTTAATTACACACAATTTTATACGATGATACATTTAGAAAGTGCCTATAAAGGCGAAAATGAGTGGTGGAAATATTTATTGTTAATTGCAATATCCTTGCTGGGTGGTCAGATCATTGGCGGTGTTTTTATGATGATCATTTTGGCAGTGTTATCGGCAAGTGGAGGCGGCACACTCACCGCAGAGGCTCTAAGCAGCATGGATTTTGCCGCCATGGGTGTCCATCCCACCGTGGGATTAGTGCTTCTGATGCTGCCATTTCTTATCAGTCTTTTGCTTCTGGTGGTTTTCTTTAAGCCTTTGCACCGTCGTGTGTTTACAAGTGTTATAAATGGTTGGCAAAAAGTACGCTGGCAGCGCGTCATCACCGGATATGGTGTTTGGGCACTCATCATGGCTTTTTTTCTGGTGGTGGATTATTATATGAATATCGATAATTATGAGCTGCGCCTGAATTGGGGTGCCTTGATTCCGTTGGCGCTCGTATCTTTGGTACTCATTCCCTTTCAATCATTTTATGAGGAGATATTGTTCAGGGGCTACCTTGCGCAAGGAGTTGGGCGCATCACACATAGTCGCTGGATGGTGATTATCATACCGTCAGTGTTTTTTGCCTTGTTACACAGCATGAATCCTGAGATTGAGAAGTTTGGTTTCTGGACCATGATGCCTCAATATTTTATGATCGGTGCTGTGTATGCCTTGTTATCTGTTTTGGATGATGGTATTGAGCTGGCCATGGGAGCCCATGCTGCTAATAATACTTTTATCAGTATTTTCGTAACCGCTGATGGCATGGCTTTTCAGACAGATGCACTGCTGAAAGCGCAAGAGATAGATCCGTCCAAGGAGTTTGTGACCATGCTGATTGGCTCGGTGATATTTGTGGGTGCACTGGCATTTCGTTATAAATGGAGTTGGCGTGTGCTAAGTAAACCCGTTGAAGCACCTGAGGATTCATCATTGGTTGCATAGCTGTCTACTTATCGGATGACTATTTTACAGCTACAACTTAGTCATCCGATAAGTTTATCTTCAATAAAATTAAGTATTTACGGAACGGTTCTTTATAAGCATCTTATGCGAGAGAACCGCTCCCTAAAATTTATTGAACGCTCTGTTAGTTTACATTTCCTGCCAGTGTGGTTATTTCGCGCGTTCCTTTCAGATGGCTAATGGTGAAGTCTCCCGAGACTGAATTGCCCTTTAAGTTCCCGTCAATATTACTTAGTCGACCGTCACCTGATACACTGTTGGTTTTCACGTCTCCACGCACGCCATCTACGCTGTAATCGCCCGACACGGTATTGATGCTCAGTTTACTTCCAATTTTATTGGCAGTAATGTTACCCGATACGGTATTGCAGCTCACCATACGTTGACCAATACCGCTTACTACTTGTTTACCACTCACGCTATTGATGACCACGTCTGTCATACTAGGCATGATAAGGTGAAAATGCCCTTTTACCTTGCCTTTGGTTCTGCGCGGGTGTTCTACTTCCAGATACAGGGTGGTGCCTTGTTTTTTCGTTGTAATCTCGTAATCTTCTACATTGCGTTCGGCCTGTATCGACCCTGTTATGTGCACCGTGTTGCCATCCCCTGCTTCGATATGAACGTCGCTGAATACCACATTAATCTCCACATTGGTGATGTTTTCAAACTGCTTATCTACACTTATGCTTTGGCCTTTTGCCAACATGCTAAACCCCAGAAAGAGGCTTAATGTAGTCAATAGGTACTTACTCATAATTTTTAGTTTATTGGGTTTATGTTTAAGACGCCTATGAGCCGAAGAAAGTTACACGTGATGATATCAATTGGTTCGCAGCTGATAGCCGCTACCATGTATATTTACAATCTCAACACCTTGCACATTGCGCAGGTATTTTCTTAGTTTAGTGATATAAACATCCATGCTGCGCGTGGTGAAGTAGCCTGTTTCGCCCCATACTTCCTTTAGTGCCTTATCGCGGGGCAGTACCTTGTTTTCACTCTTACACAAGAGGCGCAGCAGATCGGCTTCTTTGGGCGATAGTTTTACCTCTTCGTCCCCTTGCTTAATGGTTCGGAATTCGTAGTTAAAAAGGGCGCTATTGATCCGATATTCTTGGGGCTCTTCCGTTTGCTGTTGTCGTTTATTTCGCTTAAGTATGGCATTGATCTTACAGATAAGTATCTCCGAGTCGAAAGGCTTTGTAATGTAATCGTCAGCTCCGGTGCTGAAACCTTCCAGTACATCCTCCTTCATTACCTTGGCGGTGAGAAAGATGATGGGCATATCGGGTCTTACCTCTTTAATCTCGCGTGCAATGGTGAAGCCATCAACATTGGGGAGCATTACATCCAATATGCATATATCAAACTGCCCTTCCTGAAAGCACTTAAAGGCCTGTAGTCCATCTTTTACCCAGGTAACCTTAAATTTATTAATTTCGAGGTAGGCTTTCATAACCGTGCCAAAATTGCGGTCGTCTTCCACCATAAATACGCTGCTGGTATCTGTCATTATCTTTATTTGTAAGGTAGTTGAATACTAAATTCGGTGCCTTGCTTAAGCTTACTCTTTACTTGAATACTGCCCTGGTGGGCATCAATTACTGCCTTTACATAGCTAAGGCCCAGGCCAAATCCTTTTACGTTGTGAACGTTACCTCCCGAAGCACGGTAAAACTTATCAAATATCTTACTGCTTTGCTCGCGCGTCATACCCATTCCATTATCAGCAATTTTAATGAGTATGCCCGATGTTATGTTAGCAGTGGATATTTTCACCAGCGGTTGTTCTTTTGAATATTTTAAGGCGTTTTCCAGTAGGTTTACTATCACATTGGTAAAATGTATTTCATCCACTAAAAATACACTTAATTCTGCTTTTAAGGAAGTGCTAATAGTGGCGTCTGTCTCTTTGGCGAGTAACTGCATGTTATCCACGGCTTTCATAATGAGTTGGTGAACATCTTTTGAAGTTTTCAGCACCGTGAAGTCTTTTTTCTCAATCTGCGACATTTGTAATACCCGTTCAACATGACTGTTCATGCGAGTGTTTTCC
The DNA here is from genome assembly GCA_947491945.1 of uncultured Carboxylicivirga sp. GTDB lineage: Bacteria > Bacteroidota > Bacteroidia > Bacteroidales > Marinilabiliaceae > Carboxylicivirga > Carboxylicivirga longa. The sequence goes on from CANLLN010000003.1 coordinate 155,908, forward strand.
TCCTTAATAATCTTAAGAAAATTTTTAACATGCTCGGTATTATTGATAATGGAGGGTGATAATATGCTGTCGGTAGCCAGGCTGATGGTGGCAATGGGTGTTTTAAACTCATGCGTCATATTATTGATGAAGTCTGTTTTTATCTGCGACACTTTTTTCTGATTCAGGATGGTGCGGATAGTGATAAAAAAGGTGATAAGAATAAACAGGGTGAAAAGAAAAGACAAGGATAGCATCCAGCCCTGTGTTTTGATCAGATAGGTGGTGGCATCGGGAAAGTAAAGCATGAGCTCATAGGGAGCGATGCCACTGAAGATATCGCTGGGAAAGAGATTGATGCGGTAGGCCTGATGGTCTTTTGTTGCCGCCAAACTAAAATCCGTCGATTGGTAATCGGACAGTTGGCGGGTGTAGTGGTTCAACACGCCAAATTCAAAGTCTGTCTCAATGCCATTTTGGTTCAGTTCCTGTTGCAGCAAAGCTTGTAGGGTAGGAAGGTCAATGCGTTGTTTCAAGGGGTTGTGGCGCGCTTCAATCTCACGCTTCATCTGCTCAAAAACGGCTCTTATCTCCCTATTGCGTTGTTCCATGGCCTGTGCCACCACATCAATGGAGTCCTCCAAATGCTGCATGCGTTCCTCCAACTCTCCCAAATCTACCGCTTGTCCCGTGGCATTAATGTGCACCTGGCGCTCGGCCCGGTTGCCATTTACTTCGGCATGCACCTCTATGCGGGTATTGCCCTGTGTAATTATGGTGTCAGTTTTGTGATATACATTACCGTTTCGTGATGATCGGCGGCTTTGCTTGCTAATGATGGATATGTTTCCTTGTGCATCCTGCCGGTAGGTGGTGTTGCTTTGACTTGTGGGTCGGTTGAAGAACTCCCGAAAGATAAATGCGGCATTTTGTTGTTGTTCCAATCGCTGGACAGTATGGTCAAGTGAGCGATAAACGGCTGCCTGAAACTTTTCGCGCTGCACTTTAATTGACTGCTGTATCCATAAATACTGTGCCGCAATAATTCCCAAAAGCGACAAACTCATTAATAGTACCAATCCGAGTAAAGACTTCCGTTTCATATAAAACACAATTATAGCGTAAAGATAAAATTTTGTGGAAAAGCGCACGGCACCCTTAACCTTTTCTTAACCCTTTTTAACCGTGCCTTAACCGATTTAAAATCAGTCTGGTCGTAAATTTGATGATGCCATGTTAAGGTATTTGTCCCGATATCAAAAAAGGCGATAATTTTATAACTCAGTAATCATGAAACAGAAAAGGTATGGTGTAAAAGTGTGGCTTGTAGCAGCCCTATTTGTAGGTATGGGTTCGGTTCTGCTGGCGCAGAGCAAAAAAGTAAGGCGCATGAAGGTGATACATACTTCGAGCGAGGCTATAAGTGATCAAGATAGTGCATGTCAGCATGATATTTATGTGATTAAATGCGGTGGTGAGACTCAAAACATCGATGTGGATAGTATTTTGGAAGCCACCGATATTGAAAGGGAGATGGAGGCTATGATCCACAAAATGGATTCTTTACCTGATATCCATTTCCAATTTGAAGGAACAATGGAGGATCTGCATGCTGAAATTGAACGACAACTGAAAGAGAAAGGAATTGAGTGGGAACAGGAAAAGGCCGACCATCATCAGCAGGTAATTGCTTTTAAGGACGGCGATGTCGAGATTGAAATCGAGGAAGCCCTTGATGCTGCGAATAATCAGGTCCGCATCATGCGAAAGAAACTGCATAATGGTGAAGCGAATGAAGCCATGGAGGCCTTTATCATCAGAGGAGATGATGTGGAGAGAAACCATCATAGGGTAGAGGTGACCGCCATACCGCTCGATGATTTGCATATCCTTAAGGATTTGGGAGTTTCTTCCAGACAGCTATTGGGTAAGCCTTTGGTGGTGAAAGATTTGAAGGTGAAGATTGAGAAGGCATTAAAGAATGAAGTTCTGACTGTTCTAATGCAGTTGGAAGGCGAGTTGCCCGATGGCAAATGCCGCCTGCAGCTTTTTAATGACGCCGGTGAGACGGTAAAAGAGGTGAAGGAATTACCCGCTGGTGGTATCAATCAGGGTTTTGAACTCAAAAAGGAGGAGGCGCCCTATTACCTTGTCCTCACAAAATATAATCAGTTATTTGGTCGAAAGATTGAGTTGTAGAAAGGCTCTCTTTTTGTGCCGGAAGGGTGTATTGTGCTTGCGATACACCTTTTTATCTTTCCATTATATGGCTTTATATCCATAATTTGGACAGAGGTGCAAGTGTTTATTTTGATATATGCCTTGATGCTTAGTGATTTACTATTTATGGCAAGGCCATTGATTGCATGGTTCTCAAATGATAAGTATGATTGTTGCAGAAGTATTATGTGTGATTCTTTGCCTTTGTTATGGTTGGTTTGTCATCGACAGGTATCTCATATCGGGCAATCGCAATTTGTAAGATATAATTGACCGGTGCTTCGTTATATAAATGGAGTCTTTTTGGTCAATAGTTTGGGTGTTTATAATAGAAAAGCTCATTGTCAACGGACAATGAGCTTTTTGAGTTTATACCAAGAAATGTTGTCAGATAATTGTGATGGCATCTTCCTCCACCCAGCCGATGGTGCCGTCGGCTATTTGAATCTCCTTCCAGTGACCCAGGGTACTGATAATTTCCACCTTAGTGCCTTCGTGCAGAATAAATATCTCTGTACCACTGGCATCGGGAGAACTCTTAACCGTTAGCGAAGGGCTAAATACAATGGCATGATTTCGAATCTCCAGCTTGCTTTTTTGTCGGCTGCTAAAAGTGAGGGTGATAAGGGTAGCGGCCAGCAGTCCAATGCCGAGGTAAAAACCTGCTTTCTTCAGGAATACTGACTTGGAGAAGAAGAAGAAAGCCGCCATCATCAGGGTAAGGATAAAGCAAGCGACACCAATAAAAGCCCAGGTATCTGAAGTGGTTTTATTGCGAAAATCGATGATCCACTTACTTAGAAAGAATGCATCTACCGTCTCAATTTTATCGGTGGTTTGTGAGTAGGCCAGCTCGAGATTGTAGCGTATATCCTTGTCATGAGGCTTTAGTAGCAGTGCCCGTTCGTAATGCAGAATGGCCTGTGCCAGCTCGCCATTCTTATAATAGGCATTGCCCAGGTTAAAGTACAAAGCACCACTTTCAAGTCCGGTGGATAATATCTCGTTATAGGCCTGTATGGCCGACTGAAAATCGCCATTACTATAATGCTGATTGGCTGCGGTAAAACGGTCGTCCTGTGCTTGGCTCACACCAAAAGTCAGGCAGCAGACGAGTAGTATAATTAAGTGTTTCATCATTAACGTTTTATCTGGTTTTCAAGTTGACTGATGGTGGCAATGGTTTGCTTGTATAGCTTATCCATCTCACCGGTACCCGATGCCGGTGCATAACGGGCAAATTCGCAGGTGTCCAGGATACTCATAATCTCGTGGATTACTGTATCCGACACATTTGACTGACTTAGTACCTCGCCCGCATTATCCTTCGACAGTTCGCTGAGTGGAAGGGATAGCTTATCACTCAAATAGCCCCATAGTGCTCGTAGAACTTCCTCATAAAAGGCCTCTTTTTCGCCTGTTTTTAAGAAGTGAGCCGCTTTTTTAAGTCGTTTGATGGCCACTTTATTGGCCTTCTTAGTTCTCATCAGCGTAGCATTGGCATTTTCTTTCATACGCTTTTGGTTGATGATGAACAAGAGAATGAAAAGGGACAGGGGCACAAGTAAAGACAAGTAAAAGCTGAGGCTGCCCATAAAGAAGGTGCCGATGGGCTTCAGTTGTGTCTTATCTGTTTTGATAAAGCGGATGTCTTTCCCAATAAATTTCACATTCTCCTTGGTAACATTGGCGCGCACAATACCGCTTGTACCGGCTTGCTCACCCTCACCTTTTTCCACTGTAATAGTGATGGGATCCGATGCCTGTGTTTGATAACTGCCTTTGGCCGGATCGAAGTAGCTGAAGGTAATGGGGGCTATGGTGAAAGTACCGGCATGACGCGGGATCATCAGGTATTCGTAGGTCTTTGAACCCTTCATGCCCCGTGCAGTATTGTTGATGTCGTTGTTTATTTTGGCATCGAAATCATCAAAATCGGCCGGGAACTTAATCTCCGGCTCCTCAATAAACTTATGGTTACCGGTTCCGCTGACCACAACCGTTAGGGTAACGCCATCGTTAACACCTACTTGGGTTTTGTTAACCCTGGCTTCCATATTGAGCTGCCCTACGCCGCCGGTATAGCCTTTGGGGCGATTGCCGGGCAGTGGCTTTACCTGAATAGTGATGGGTTTTGACTTCACCCGCTTTTTCACCGTGCGATAATTCGACTCAAAGAAATCATCGAAAATACTGCGGGAGCGGCTGCGAGCCACGCGCTGACGCACCATAAACTCTATTTCAGTGGGTTCAATTTCCAGGCGTCCGCTTTTTTGCGGAAAGAGAAGTTTCTGCTCGTAGACTCCCACGTTGTATGTGCGTCCTTTCACATTTTCCATGGTCCAGGAGATGCCTTCCTTCCCTTTTAATTCCTGCGTGATAAAAGCAGCCAGCTCGGGCTGCTTAATGTCCGAAAGACCATCGAGCTGCACTTTGGTGTATATTTTGGTGGTCAGCACCAGCGATTCGCCCTGGTAAACATTCTTTTTCGATGGTGTTACCGTGATAAACAGGTCATCATCATCGGGGGCACTGCCGCTTGCTTCAGTCGATTGATTGTGTGGGCGGGCATCGCCTTTCACCACTTTTATACTAATGGCATTGGATTCCACCTTTTTATCATCCACTTTTATAGTGGCGGGCGGTAGGGTGTACTGTCCTTCCTTTAATGCCTTTAGGATAAAGGTAAAAGTGTAGGAAGTTTCGCGAGATACCTGCCCGTTAATAATTGAGGTGCTGGTGGAGTAGGAGGTACTGGGACCCATCAGAATCTGAAAATCCTGCAGGGCTGGCAGTCGTATGTCGCTACCTTCCTTGTTAAGGGTATATACCAGCTGAAATTTATCGCCTACTGCCACTGCGGACTGGGCCCTACCGGTAAAGCTAACATCCTGTGCTTTGCCCGGTATCAGGCCGGCGGCAAATAGTAATATGGATAGAATAAAGAGTCGCATATTGTATGTTCATTTTTTGCAAAAATAGTACTTCTACCAGTTTTTCTCCTTTTTTGTTTGCTGAGCGGCACGCGCTTTTCGTAATTTCTCCTGCAGTTCGTTCTCATCCTGCTGAATAGCATTGAGCAAACGCTGTGCATCTTCCTTCGACATTTGTTCGGGAGGTGTTTGCTGTTGTTGCTGCTGCTGATTTTGATTCTGCTTGGGAGGCTGCTCATCCTTGTCGGGCGTTCCATCGTTGTTGGAGTCCAGATCGCGATAATCAGGTGTGCCATCTTTATCAGTATCCTGCGGGTTCTGCGGATCCTGGCCGGCTTCCTGTTTATCAGGGCGTCCGTCATTATCCGAGTCTTCATCCTGATAATCGGGTATTCCATCCTTATCGGTGTCCTGATTTTTATTGGGGCGTCCCTGGTTATCCTGTTGTTCCTTTTCATCGGGTATGCCATCGCCGTCAGAATCTTGTTGCTGTTGGTTTTGCTGTTGATTCTGGTTCTGATCCTGGTTCTGATTTTGCTGATCCTTGTTTTGATCTTTGTTCTGCTGCTGATCCTGATTTTTTTGTTGCTCCAGCATCTTCTGTACGGCAATCAGGTTATAGCGTGTGTCATGATCCTCGGGATTGTTGCGCAGGGCATTTTTATAGGCCTCCAGGCTTTCGGGTAGCTTTTGCATGGCAAAGTAGCTATTGCCCATGTTGTGATACACCTGTGCCAGACGCTCAGGGTCTTTTTCGGTTCCGGCTAATATCTGAAACTGATCCAGTGCTTCACCGTATTTCTCCTGCTTAAATAGTGCATCTCCCAGGTTAAACTGTGCCTCGAAGGAGTCACCTGCCTTATCCAAGGCCTTGCGGTACTCAATCTCGGACTCCAGAAATGCTGAATCGGCAAAATGACTGTTGCCACTTCGAATAAACTTACGCTCATTCTGCGCCTCAACGGTGAGTGCAGCGCTAAGTAAGGCAGCGAAAAGAAGTGTATATTTAATATTGATCATAGCTACTTATTCTTTTTCGTTTTTCACCTCAAAAATATTGATGTGCTTCAATCGACGGTTTTTGCGCTCCAGTATTAAGAACTCTGCGATAATAAGCAAGAGCGCCAGTGCAGCAAAATATTGAAACTGATCGTCGTAATCGGTATATACCTTGGCTTCCAGCTCAGACTTTTCCAGCTGGCTCAATTCGTCCACCAAGTTATTGATGCCGTTGCGTATGTTGTTGGCCGGAATGTAGGCACCATTGGCCGTGATGGCTACTTTCTGCAAGGTGGCCTCATCCAGTTTGGAAATCACCACATTGCCGTTACGGTCTTTCATGAAATCATTGCTGCGACCGCCGGCTACCGGGATTGGCGCTCCCTTGGGCAGCCCCATTCCTACGGTATAAATTTTAATGTTATTCTCGGCTGCCATCTGTGCTGCTGTTATGGGGTCGTCCTCATGGTTCTCACCATCGGTAATGACAATAATGGCACGGTTCACATCTTCCTGGTCGGTAAACGACTGTATTCCTTTGTGGATAGCTGCTCCAATGGCCGTTCCCTGCGTACCTACTATATCGGTATTAATGGAGTTGAGAAACATCTTGGCCGATGGGTAGTCGGTGGTGATGGGTAGCTGTACATAAGCCTCGCCGGCAAATACGATAAAGCCCACGCGATCGTTATGCAGTTTATCGATAAGTCGGGATATAGCGCGTTTGGCGCGCTCCAGGCGGTTGGGCTCTATGTCCTGCGCCATCATACTGTTGGACACGTCCAGTGCGACAATTAGCTCAATACCTTTTCGCTTAACAGTCTGTAGCTTACTGCCATACTGAGGCCCGGCAATGGTGAGTATCAGCATTACAAACGCCACCAGCAGTATATAAAACTTTATGGTAGGCCGCTTGAAAGACACATTGGGCATCAGTTCATTGAGTAGCTCGGTGTTGCCAAATTCAGCCAGTGCCTTCTTGCGTCGTCGCGCCAGAAACAAATGGATAAAGGCCAGTGCCGGTATCAGCAAAAGCAGAAATAAAGCATCCGGATGTTCAAACCTGAATATATTCATTTTACTATTTTCTTTTCAACAATTATCACTAGGGTAAATTACGGAATACTGTGCTTCTCAGGAATATCTCCATCATCAGGAAGAGGCCGGCAAAAGCTGCGAACCACCAATATTCCTCTTTACGTTTGGTGTATTCGCGCACTTCGATGCGCGTTTTCTCCAGTTGGTCAATCTCCTCATAGATCTCCGTTAATTTCTGCTCGTCAGTGGCTCTGAAATATTTACCATCGGTCATATCGGCAATGCCCTGCAGTAACTCTTCATCAATGTTAACTTCCACCTGCTGATATTGTTTGCCAAACACTGTTTGCATGGGATAGGGTGCCATGCCGTTGGTGCCTACGCCAATGGTATACACGCGTACACCAAAGGTTTTAGCAATTTCAGCGGCTGTCATGGGTGCTATTTCGCCCCGGTTATTTTCTCCGTCGGTGAGCAGGATAATGACCTTGCTTTTTGCCTGACTGTCCTTGATGCGCTGCACGGCAGTGGCCAGCCCCATACCAATGGCTGTCCCGTCTTCCAAAAGGCCGGGCTGAATATCCTTAAACAGGTTTTGCAATACCTGATGGTCAGTGGTTAGTGGGCACTGCGTAAAGCTCTCGGCTGCATATATCACCAGACCGATTTTATCGTTGGGACGCCCTTTAATAAAGTCGGCAGCCACCACTTTAGCAGCCTCCAGACGATTGGGCTTAAAGTCCTCGGCCATCATACTGCCCGAAATATCCAGCGCCATTACAATGTCAATACCTTCGATATTTTCATCTCGAAAGCTATTGCTCGACTGGGGGCGTGCCAACACGGTAATGAGCAGAATGATGCTGATTACACGAAAGGCAAAGAGAAGGTGCCTGAGGTACACCTTTTTGGAAACAGGTGCCTGTGCAAAACCGCGCAGGGTGGATATTTTAAGCGATGCCTGCATGCTTTTCTGCTTCCACACATACCAGGCAATATAGGCTGGCACAATTAGCAGGAGCCAGAAAAAATAAGGCTGCGTAAATGTTATATCGTTGATCATTGCTTGCTCTCGTTTTAGTCTTTTACTGTCGCTTGTTCTTCCTCTTTTTGAAGCAGGGCTTCTTTCTCTTCCTCAAGGGATTTTATAGCCTCTTCCTTTGTTTGATTCACAAAGAAATAGGCATTAATCATGCTAAGGTCATTTTCGTCGGGCAGGGGCTCATGCTTGGCAAATTTCACCAGGTCGGCCGTACTCAGCAGCTGTTGCAGGTTATCGAGCGACTGTCGGCCGCCTACTTCAACTCCTTTAAAAGCCTCCATAATCTCATCGGTGGTCTGTTCCATGGCCCGTATCTCAAAACGCTCCTCTATATAGCGGCGCAGTGTGTCGGTAATGCCCGAGTAATATTCTTTCACCCGGTGGTGTTGCCATAGCTTCTCCTGCTTTATCTGATCCAGCGCCTCCAGTGCCTTGACGTGAGGCGGAATATAAGGCTCTTCCTTAGTGAACAGCTTCACCGGCACTTCTTTGCCATAATATTTCAGGATGATAAAAGTGATGATCCCGGCCAGCAGCAGGATACCCAGCACCCACGGCAGATATTTGTACAGCTCCGACAGGTGAAAAGGTGTATCCATGGGTTGCTTAATGTCTATAATGCCATTTTGTGGATTTACCTCTTCAAAGGGGTTGGCCACCATCAACGCCATGGGCTCTGTTTGTATGTCAGCGCCCAGTTTTGCTGTTGCCTCCTCAAACACTATGGGCGGAATGTAATGCAAACCACTGTCGAAAGAGGTGATGCGGAAGCGCTGCTCGATAAGTAGTCTTCCGTTATCGCGGTTGATGGTGTCTGGCTCGCTAAAATCTACGATCTCAATGCTTTTGGTGATCGTGTCGGTCAGCAATGGAAAGGCCAAGTCGACATCTTGCGGCTGACTCAGCTGCAGGAGAAGGTCAATCTGTCCGCCGATAAATATAACGCTTGAATCCATGCTTGCTGAGGCTGTTACGTTTTGTGCCCGGGCAGCCGTACTGCCCAGGAGTGCCATTAACAAGGCCAGCAGCATGTAATATTTATGTCTAATACTCTTCATCTAAATACGTTTTTTAAACAAGGCGATCAATGCTTTCACATAGTCCTCATCGGTGCGCACCGATACGTTATCCACTCCACACTTGCTAAAAAGGGTGCGCGTTTCCGCATCGGTTTGTAGCCACCACTTACGGTAGGCCTCCCGCACCACTTTATTGGATGTGTCGGCCCAATGGTACTGTCCTGTTTCGGCATCTTTCAGTTTAATCATGCCAATGGAAGGAAGTTCTGTTTCGCGCTGGTCGTATACCTTCAGCGCCACCACATCGTGCTTTTGGTTGGCAATCTTCAGGGCATCCTCAAAGTTATCATCAATAAAATCGGAGATGATAAAGGCAGTACAACGCTTTTTAATGGCGTTGGTAAGGTACTTCAGCGCTTCCGATATATTGGTCTCGCGGTGCCCCGGTGTGAAGGTGATAAACTCTCGTATTATATGCAGTATATGCTTACGCCCTTTCTTGGGTGGGATAAATTTTTCTATCCGGTCGCTGAAAAAGATAACCCCAATCTTATCATTATTCTGAATGGCTGAGAATGCCAACACGGCGGCAATCTCTGTAATTACATTCTTTTTGGATTTGAAGGAGGTACCAAACTCGCGCGATCCAGATACATCAATCATTAAGAGCACCGTCAGCTCACGCTCCTCCTCAAACACCTTAATGTAGGGATGATTAAAACGTGCTGTTACATTCCAGTCGATATTACGGATGTCGTCGCCATACTGATACTCGCGCACCTCGCTAAAGGTCATACCGCGCCCTTTAAACGCCGAGTGATACTCGCCGGCAAAAATATTGGCCGACAAGCCCCGGGTTTTTATCTCTATCTGACGTACCTTTTTTAATAAATCAGTTGCTTCCAATCTAATAGGTTTAGATGTTATACAAAATATTTGTTTGTAAAAGGAAGCTAATAGCTTTTAGCTAATAGCCAACAGCTTAATTAAGGCACTTCAACCTGGTTAAGGATTTCGCTGATGATCTCTTCCGATGTAATATTGTTGGCCTCCGCTTCGTAAGAAAGGCCTATGCGATGGCGCAGAATATCGTGACAGATGGCTCTCACATCTTCGGGAATTACATAGCCACGACGCTTGATAAAGGCGTAGGCCTTGGAAGCCATAGACAGGCTGATACTGGCACGGGGTGAGGCACCGTATGAGATCATGTCTTTAAATTTTTCCAGGCCATATTGCTCGGGATAGCGGGTGGCAAAAGTGATGTCCACAATGTACTTCTCAATTTTTTCATCCATATACACATCCTTCACCACCTTGCGGGCACGGATGATATCATCGGGTTTGAGTATTGTAGATGCTTTGGGGAAGGTCTTAGCCAGGTTATGACGAATAATCATTTGTTCCTCTTCCTTCTTGGGATAATCAAGCACCAGCTTTAACATGAAACGGTCTACCTGTGCTTCGGGAAGTGGATAAGTACCCTCTTGTTCAATGGGGTTTTGTGTGGCCATTACCAGGAAAGGCTCTTCCAGCGGATAGGTTTTTTCGCCAATGGTCACCTGACGCTCCTGCATGGCTTCGAGCAGGGCGCTCTGCACCTTAGCAGGGGCACGGTTAATCTCATCGGCCAGCACGAAGTTGGTGAAGATAGGTCCTTGCTTTACAATAAACTCTTCTTTTTTCTGACTGTAAATCATGGTACCCAAGAGGTCGGCAGGTAAAAGGTCGGGCGTAAACTGTATGCGCGAAAATTTAGCATCGACAATGGTGGCCAGGGTGTTTATGGCAAGGGTCTTGGCCAGTCCGGGAACCCCCTCCAGTAAGATGTGACCATCGGAAAGTAAGCCAATTAGCAGGCCTTCCACCAGGTGTTTCTGACCCACAATTACTTTGTTCATCTCCAGGGTGAGTAAATCAACAAAAGAGCTCTCTTCCTTAATGCGTTCGTTAATCGCTTTTATATCTACGGATTGTTCCATGATTATTGTTTTATTATTTTATATTTTTTCCTCTGTTAATTGTAATTCGTGTATTTCAAATAAACACAATATTCGCTTATGGGAATATTTTCTATTCGTTAATATTTGTTAAGCAGTCCGTATTTTAACCTATCCTTAACTTCTAATTTTTCGCTTTTGCAAGGCTTCACCAGTGATCTATTTAAGGGCACTGACAACAAAAATAACAGGATTTTAGGACTATCCACATGTTATCACCCTTGTTTTACCGCCTGTGCGTTCTCATTTACGCTTATGATTGGCATTTTAAGAAAATATTAACACTTTTGACAGTAATAAAAACAATTTGTAATGAAGTATTTCAGTTATCACACCCATTCCTTGTTTTGTGATGGGAATGCAGGAGTGCAAGCCATGTGCGAAAGTGCCATTGAGCAAGGATTAAATGGTCTTGGTTTCGCAAGTCATGCACCATTAATGTTGGATACTTCTTATGCCATGAAGCTGGAGGATCTGCAAGCTTATGTAGAAGAGTTGGAAAAGTGTCGGCATCTTTTTCAAAACCGCCTTAAGGTCTATCGTGCCTTGGAAGCTGATTATATTACAAATGACCTGAGTATTCCTTTTGATATATGGCGTAAGTTAGGACAGCTCGACTATATTATCGGGTCAGTACATTTGGTTAGTAACCCGGACAAGCCCGGAAAGCTCTGGTTTTTAGATGGACCGTCAAGCAATTACGACAAGGGTATTGCTGAGTGTTTTGATGGAAATGCTCGTTGGGCGGTAGAGCGTTATTATGCCCAAATAAGGGAAATGGTGCAGACTCAAGAGCCTGATGTGATAGCCCATGTGGATAAGGTGGTGATGAACAATAAAAAGGGCTATTTTGCGGAGATGGATACCTGGTATCAGAATGCTTTAGAGGAAACCTTGCAGGTCATTGCTGCATCCTCTGCCATTGTGGAGATAAATACAAGGGGGATTTATCGCGGAAAATACAATAGTTGGTTTCCCAATAAACAAGTGATCAGACGCTGTGTAGAGTTGGGTATAGCCCTCACTGTTTCGGTTGATGCACACAGTACGAATGAGTTACGTGCCGGATTTAAAGAGGCTGTTCTGTATTTGCAGGAAGCAGGCAGTGAAGTTATTAGTGTTTTTGAGCAGGACGGGTGGAAACAAATTCCGATTATTGATGTTCTTTGAGATAAGCGCGCAACTTACAGGAATAATTCTGACAAGACTGCTGCTTTATAAGTACTAAAAAATAATTAACTATGTTTGAAGATAATGATTTTGTATGTCGGCATATGCGCCTGACAAAGGCTGATATTGTAAAAGTAATACGCGATAAAAATATTATGTCTTTTGAGGCCTTGCAGGACGAAACTGATGTGGCCACTATCTGTGGCAGCTGCCGCGCCGATATTGAAGAAATACTGGAAGATGAAATAGCACATCGTGAGAGTTAAGAGCACATAAAGAGGAGAGGTTAATCGTATCATCCCGTATGAGATGCTTCTCCAAGTTAACTATTCGACTTCAATATTTTCTGATGCAATACCTGCGTATTGCATTTTTTTTTGCTAACTACATATACATATTAAACAGACTATGGTCTGCTGACGTAAAGCCCTTGAACTATTGATAAAAGGATCTCCTATCAGGGGTATAGCCTGTAATTCACATGCACTCGGCATAGGATAATATCGTACATAGACCATCTCAATATTACGATGCTGAAGGTTTCAATTTAGGGGAGCAGCTAGTTTGTAATTTATTTTAAAGTGTTATTCTGTTGTAAGTCTTTAAAATACACATGTGTGTAACTATGTGCAATTGATGTAACTTATTGTTTTGTATTGGCTTACATGTTTATTTTGTGCCAAACAAAAATAGGAAAGTGATGTTTATAAATAAATTAATTGTTGTTAGTGTTTTTGCACTTTCAACCATTGTTAACTCACAAAACAATAACGAGATGCATAATTTTAATGAATCAGGTAAGACTTACCCTAAAACATTCTCTCACATTGGAATTACGGTACCAAATATCGACCAGGCAGTTAAGTTTTATACTGAGGTAATGGGTTTCTACATTATTATGGAACCAACAGTTGTAACTGAAGAAAATGAGACCGCCATCGGTCAAATGTGTATAGATGTGTTTGGTACGGGCTGGGGCACATTTAAAATAGCCCATATTTCAACCGGTGATAGAATAGGGTTTGAATTATTCGAATTTGAGACAAGTAAAGACTTAAAGCCGAGGTTTGAACCATTCAGAACGGGTCTATTTCATTTTTCGGTTCAGGATCCGGATGTTGAAGGGCTTGTAAAGAAGATTGTGGATGCCGGAGGCAAACAAAGAATGCCAATAAGGGAATATTATCCAGGCGACAAACCTTACCGTATGTGTTATGTGGAAGATCCATTTGGTACTGTTTTCGAAATATATTCTCATTCTTACGAACTGCACTACTCATTAGGAGCGTATAAGTGATTGGATTTTGCAAAATCATGTCCCCATTTGTCCAGCTGAAGGATGATGGGGATTAATGATTTGCCTTCTTTCGTTAATTCGTATTTTACTTTTGGTGGAGTTACCGGGTAAACAATGCGCCTAACAAGTTTGTCTTTTTCCAGTGCTCGAATAGAATAAGTAAACATTCTATTGGATAGGTCTGTAATACTTTTTTGTAATTCGCCAGACCTTTGTGCACCATCTTTGAGATGAAAAATAATAAGACTTTTGTATTTATCGCCTATTAAATTGAGCGTAAAGGCCAAGGGACAATAAAATTGCTTGTCATTATATTTAATACTTTTCTTAGATGTGTTACTATTCATAGCTGCGTTTTTATACCTTACCTGACAGTTTGAAGATTAGTATAAAAATAATCAATATCGGTAGCTTTAACACTAAGGTCATTTGAATGGAAGGGGCACGTGGCATTGTTTTTTTGCTTTGGGTAAAATTAATTCGCTTAATAATCCTGTGTCCCACCCTAAAGTATTTTCAGACCCTCAATATCAACTAACTCTGTGCGACTGTTAAATGCTTTTTTAGAGAATTCAACTACTCCTGGATTCGTTTCCCAATTTTCTGCATATTCATCCCACTCGGTTTTCATTTCGTCCATTTTCTAATTGATCTATTCACTTATTTATCAATCATCAGCAAGGAGCTGTCACCATAGCTCAAAAAGCGAAAGTCGTTTTCCAACGCGTAGTTATAGATGTCTGTCCAGCGTTTTCCTACAATGGCGCTAATGAGTAATAGCAGGGTGCTTTGTGGTTGGTGAAAATTGGTCACCAGACCACTGATTAGTTTAAACCTGTAGCCCGGTACAATGATGATGGCTGTTTTACCTGCCAGGTGATTGAGTTGTTGTTGTTTCATGTAGTTTAGTAGCGCCATCAGGGCTTCATCCTTACTGTAGAAAGCCGTTAGGTTATAGGGATCCCACTGTTGAATGCCCTGTTCAATGCTTTCTCCGCTTAGGATGCGTACACCATACCAGTAGAGGCTCTCCAGCGTGCGTACCGAGGTGGTTCCAACGGCAATCAGTGGCTCTTTATTGGCGATTAACTGCTCCAAGGCATTTCGCTCTATCGCAAAATGTTCGGTATGCATATCATGATCGGAGATCTCTTCGCTTTTTACCGGTTTAAAAGTACCGGCCCCCACATGAAGGGTTACGTTGAGCAAAGGATGCCCCTTTTCCTTAAGGCGTACTAAAATATCATCGGTAAAATGGAGTCCGGCCGTAGGGGCTGCCACCGATCCCTGATGCTGAGAGTAAACAGTTTGATAACGTTGCTTGTCAATGTCTTCGGTGTCGCGATTCAGGTAGGGGGGTATGGGTGTACGGCCAATATTTTCTATCAGTTCAGAGAAGGCGTAGTTAGGATTGTTCCAGCTAAAGCGAATGGCATAGGCATCGCCCATTCGCTCGCCTTTTTCAATGCATAAGGTAATGTCTTGTTCATCGATGGTCAGCGTCTGACTAAGGACGCCGCTTTTCCATTTGCGGGCATTGCCTACAATGCACTTCCAGATAGTGGCTTCGCGTGTGTTAAAAGCGGAGTTAACTTCAGCGGGTTCCAGTGGTTCAAGGCAGAATATTTCTATGGCGGCACCCGTTTCCTTTTGAAAGCGAAGGCGCGCACGTATGACCTTGGTGTTGTTAAAAGCCAGCATGGCCCCCACAGGTAATACATTCAGTAAATCAGGGAACTTGCCTTCCTCAATTTGCTGATTGCGATATATCAATAGTTTTGACTCATCGCGATTGGCCAAAGGGTATTTAGCAATGCGTTCTTCGGGCAGTGTATAGCTATATTCGCTGATGGAGATGCTGGGCTTATTCATTCGTTTTATTTTTAGCGCGACAAATTTAGTTAACTTTGCATGACTGCACCAATTGAGGGTGCGAATTATTGCTTATGGATTATTAAAAATTGTTGACGATGATAGTGAAAGCCGGCGATATAGTTCGCTTTTTAAATACAAGTGGTGGAGGTGTTGTGGTGCGTACTGAAGGCAAGTTAGCCTATGTGGAAGATCAAGATGGTTTTGAA
The DNA here is from genome assembly GCA_947491945.1 of uncultured Carboxylicivirga sp. Taxonomy (GTDB): domain Bacteria; phylum Bacteroidota; class Bacteroidia; order Bacteroidales; family Marinilabiliaceae; genus Carboxylicivirga; species Carboxylicivirga longa. The sequence goes on from CANLLN010000003.1 coordinate 171,686, forward strand.
GTGCCCGTATTGACCAACGAATGTGTGGTGATAAAAGATGAGAAGCCTGCCGCCGGAGGCGGAGAAGCGGTGACCGAACAGGAAGAGCCGGAAAACTACGATTTTCCGGAGGAGGTGGGTGATGATACGGCGCCGCAGGTGTATCTTGCTTTTCTGCATGGCGATAAGCCGGGACAGGCCTCCGGCAACTTACGTGCGCAAATGGTTAACGACAGCAACTTCTTCGTGTATTATACTATTAGTAACCTGCGCAAAGATGGTGATCTCGATCTTTTGTACCATGGCATGGTGGAGCCCAATACTAAAGTAGCTCTTGATCGTTTAGGGGTGATGCAGCTCGATGACCGTCAGTGGCAGGTTAACCTGATGTTGTTTAAGCAGAATAAGAGCTATAAGAATATGGTACCTGTGTCGGAAGTGATTAAGATAAAAGCTGCCCGCTTTCTAAAAGAAAACGTGTTTGCTGATAATGATTACTACCACGAAAAGGCCGTTCTACTGCCGGTTATTAAGGGTGAGCTGGAGCGCAAATTGGAGGCTTTAAGCGACCGGGAGATTAACAAGGCACTGCGTGAGAAAGAAGAGGTATCGGTGCGTAAGAAGACCAAACGACGTGATGATAATAAGATGTTGGAGGTTGATTTGCATATAGATGAACTCATTGATACAATCGCTGGTCTCAGTAAAGGAGAAATTATCACCATTCAACTCGATAAGTTTAAGCAGGTGATGGATGATAATAAACAAAATAAGGGTCGTAAGATTGTGTTTATACATGGCGTGGGTAACGGTAAGCTAAAGACAGAGTTGCGTAAGTTGCTCGATCGACAGTATAAAAAGCATGTCTATCAGGATGCTTCTTTTCGCGAGTACGGCTATGGTGCTACCATGGTAATAATATAATTCGCAAGATGTTTTTTCAATAAATACAACTCAGGGTTTTCTACAGAATGCGTAGTTAACCCTGAGGGGTTAATATAAAGGAAGTTAAATCCTTTATTTTGAACTAATATTAGGTCTATACTCTTCTGTAATATTTAAGGTTCATATTTGAATTTGCGCATTGACTGCCCATATCAAGCCTTGTTTTGATATGGGAATCTGTGGCTGCAAGTCAAATACATCCTATATCGTTCCTCGCCTTGGGATGTGCAAACTATAATTCTCACCAGGGGATAAAGAATGGATTTCCAGAGTGGGTTTATTGATGATTTTGATAAAATGTCAATAGGTTTGTTTCTCAAAACGATAACCTAACGGCTTCCGTTGAAAGTACATTTAGGGATGCATTCTGAAAAACACCCATTCAACCGGCTTTGAGGTGATCTTCTACTTGTTTTTAATTGTGAAGAGTGGTGGTGTTGGCTGTCTATTGTGTAAGGGGATAGAACATCTGATTAAATCTTCATATAAGGCATAATATCATATTGCGAAATGACAAATGTAAGTGCATAATTAAACTATGTAGTATGCGGATTCTGAATATTGTTTAATATTAAAATCATGTCAGGTGCTAATAGTTGAATGTTATTTTCATAACTAGAATAGTGATATTAAATCATTGATTTGCTAATAAAAAATTAAGAATCGCTTGGATTTATGATGTATTATTAAAACATTGTAAATTAATATCATATAAATTACTGTAATACTATAAAACAGTAGGTATGCATTACTCAAGATCCAGTTTGGCGGTTTTTCAATCAGGTATAGAGTTGTTGATTCAACGAAGTCTTCAGCAAATAACTGTACTGAATGCGATACGTCATTATGGATATGATGAACCCCGGCTGCATCAAATGCAGGCGCTAAATGCTGATTTATTGAAACTGGCTGAAACTGTAGAGCAGGCAAAGAAAGACCGACAGGCTTTGTTTAAGGAAAAACGGAGAATGTATGCGGCTATAAAACGTGACTATATGCGTTACCTGAAGCTCACCCGCATACTCTTGGCTGAGGATAAAAATGCGGTAAAAGTATTAATGTTAAATGGCATACGAGAGCGAAAACTAAAAGATTTCACTTTTCAAATGACAACCTTTGTATCCAATTTGCTGAATAGCCGGGATTGGCTCAATGCCTTGTCTGTTTATAATATTAGCCCTGAGGATTTACGGTCGCTTGATGCTCGCCTTAAAGACCTTATGCGACTGGATGGGCAGTGCAATGAGGCCCAGAATGAGGTGAAGCGATTGTTGATACAGCGCAAAAAAAAATTATTAGAAATGCAGCGGCAGGTGAGTGATTTCGTAAAAGTGTTACGGATTGCCTTGGAGCAGCAGTCGAACTTGTTGGCTGGGCTGGGCTTAACAACAAAAAACAAGGATTAAACGATAAATAGAACGGCTGGAGGGTCGAGAGAAGAGAAAGAATACCGGGTTGGCTGTAACTTATGAGCAATAATGTCGTAAAAAATTTAATTGTTTGAGATAGTTCGTTTCTGCATTACCGCAGAAGGGGCGAAGTGTGTGGTAATGATTGGCTTATTCATCGCCTTTAATAAGGTGTTGATAAAATAATTATAATAATCAGACCTAAGCTATGCGGGTATTGAAAACGAAATTATATTTTTATTGCTGTTTAGAGGGACTATGTGAAGTTGGGGACCCAATGTAAACTCATGTTTATGAAGAGAATGAAGCATTTATTTGGTGTTTTTGTATGTTTGCTATTGGCTGTAAATGTCTATGGCCAAGAATTTGGTGCCGGTGTTAACTCAGCGGATGAACAAGTCAAGCGAAATAAATTATATAAACAAGTAGAACGCCAAATTGCCAAAAGTGGGGCAAGCCTTAAAGGCTTAAGAGATTCTATATCGAGCTTGGAAGATCAATATTGTTCGGCCGGTGGTGCTGACGTCATTGTTCCCAATAGCTGGCATAAGGATGCCATAGATATCACTTGGCGTGTTTATACCACTGCTGGAGGGGTGCAAACCGATCATCCCGAGTGGTTTACCATCAATGGAAGCGGACAAAATACTGAACTGCATTTTTTACCACATCAAGTAGAGCCTCAATATTATGGGCAGTCTGTTGTGTTTAGCTACGTGCAAACCGATGGATTAGGCAATGTTGGAACAAGTTATGATTATACGCGCGTGTATGAGTCTCCGGCTGTTTTTAATCTGGGTAGCGATGCTGAAATATGTCAGGGTCAAACATATGACTTGGTGCTCGATGGATCAGAAGTAGGGGTTGAATACAAATTTTACCGCGATGGCACTCTCGTTAATGAAGTGCCTGAGTCAGGCACCGGAGGGGCAATGTCGTATCGTGTATCGCGCGCGGGGGTGTATACTGTAAAAGCGATTCACACTAAGGGTAAATGTGAAGTCGATATGAATGGATCGGCTACCTTAATAGTGAATTCCTTGCCGCCTATCACGGCTACTAATGGAGGAAATATTTGCTTAGGCTTACCCTTTACGCTGCAAGGTGGGCCTGCCGGTATGGAAAGCTACACATGGACTGATGAGAATGGTGATGTAGTAGGTGCTTTGCCTGAGTTAACATTAAACTCAAGCGCTTATGGTGTCGGTAGCCATACCTTTACACTGACTGTTGAAGATGGTAAGACTTGTGAAAATTCGGCTACGACGACGGTTGAAGTATTTGGCCTGCCCAACGTAACGGCGGCCAATAATGGACCGATCTGTGAAGGGGGAACGGCTACACTCGAAGCAACAGTAACCGGCGGCGAAGCGCCTTATTCCTATGAATGGACAAAAGTGCCTGATTTGACCATTGTGTCAACCAATAAAGATTATATAATCAATCCTGTGGTCGCGTCTGATGCCGGCACCTATGAAGTAAGCGTGTCAGATGCCAACGGCTGCGCTGCCACGGCAACTTCACAGACAACGCTTGAGGTTACTGAGCGCCCTACCGTTAGTATCGCCTATAATGATCCTGTTTGCGAAGGTCTGGCTTTAACACTAACGGCAACGCCTTCGGGAGGGACTACAAATTATTTAGAATATGTATGGTATAAGAATGGTCTGGAGATAGGACGAGGAGCTGCGAATACTTATACTATTAACCCTGCTGTTGCCCCAGATGATGACGGAACCTATAGTGTTACAGTGCAGGATGATGGTGGCTGTGTGAGTGATGCTGCACAAATAGCCGTAACCATTCATCCTAATACGCAGGCAACAGCAAGCAGTAACAGTCCTGCATGTGTAGGGCAAGATATAATGCTTACAGGTGGCCCTGCCGGGATGGACTCTTATGCCTGGACAGGTCCTGACGGATTTGTTAGCAATGAACAAAGTCCCGTTATTAGCAATGCTACCGCCGTTATGGCAGGTGATTATACCTTAACAATCATCGATGGTAACACTTGTACTACTAATGCGACTACTACAGTTGTCGTTAATGAACTTCCTTCTATTACGGCTGATAATGATAGTCCGGTTTGTGAAGGGCAGGATGTGAACCTTAGCTCTATAGTTAGTGGGGGGATGGCACCTTTTACCTTTAGCTGGAGTAAGGTAGGTAACCCAGCCGAAATATCGACTCAGCAGAGTTTTACTCTAAGCTCTGTTACTATGACAGATGCTGGTCAGTATCAGGTGAGTGTGGTAGATGATAACGGCTGTGAAGCGCCTGTGTCTGCTATAACTGAAGTAACGGTTAATCCAGTGGCAACAGTCACAGTAAGTAATAGTGGACCGGTATGTGCTGGTAGCGATATAACCTTAAGTGCTGAAGTAACAGGCGGTACCGGTCCATATGCCTATCAGTGGGTTAAGACCACAAGTGGTTTAACGGTCAGTACCGATCCTTCTTTTACGATCAGCGGTGCTAATTCGTTTGATGCTGGTGAATACGTGTTGCTTGTTACAGATGATAATGGTTGTTCACCTGCCGGGGCCTCAACCATTGTAGTTGTTAATTCGCAGCCAACGGTGAGCATTAGTTATAATGCTCCTGTGTGTGAGAATACCGACTTGATTCTAACAGCGGTAGCCGCAGGTGGAAATGGGGTTTATTCAGAATATGTTTGGTATAAAGACGGCGTAGAAATAGCTCGCGGTTCCGAGGCATCTCATACGGTTGTGGGGACTACAGTAGCCGATGGTGGAACCTACAGTGTTTCTGTTGAAGATAATATAGGCTGTAACAGTACCACCAGTGATTTGGCCGTTACCATTCATGCTAATCCATTGGTAACAGCAGACAATAACGGTCCGCTTTGTGCCGGGGATAACTTACAGTTGACCGGTGGTCCCGAATCTATGGATAGCTACTCATGGACAGGACCTAACGGATTTATTAGTACAGAGCAAAGCCCATTGCTAAACAATGTGACTACTGCAGCGACGGGTAACTACGAGTTAACGGTTACCGATAATAATACTTGTAGTGCTAGCGCAACTACCATAGTGGAAGTCAATGATATTAACGCGGCACTACGAATTAGTCCGGCACCTCCAGGGTCGTCTGTTTGTGAAAATACGGAGCTGACTTTTGTGGCGGATGCCACATTGGGCTCGGATGATTATACATACGAGTTTATTGTTAACGGTACGCCTCGTCCTGCAAGCGGAAATAGTATTGCAGTAGTAATTACAGAAAATACGACTGTTGAAGTAACCATTACGGATAATGTAACCGGATGCTCAGATTCTGATACGCAAACGATTAACATGGTTGCTGCGCCTAAGGTAAGTATTTCTGCCCCTAATGACGGTGATAATTATTGTGCAGGTCAGCCTGTTACTATTACGGCTGATCCTTACGATGCTGATTATCAGTACGAGTTTTTCTATAATGATGGTAACGGAGATGTTTCCCTGGGAGCACCATCGAACAACAATACAATTACTGTTGCCGATGGATTTGCCGCTGATGTAAGTATTTATGTGGTTACCTCCATTGATTTTGGATGTAGCTCACAGTCAAGTAAAGTGAATCTGACCATTAATCCCCTGCCAACTCCAAGTATTACCGGTAATACTGATGTTTGTGATGGGGTAGTAGAGCGCTACGAGACTGAGGCGGGAATGTTGGATTATGTTTGGGCTTATTCGGGTGGTCAACTTGTATCAGGTGGAAACGGAAATAATTTTATTGAAATACGATGGAATACAATCGGCACCGGTTCGGTAACAGTTACTTATAAAACAAATCCCGAAGCTTGTGCACCTACTTCACCCAGTACTTTGCCGGTAGTGGTGAGTGCCCTTCCGCTTATTACCATTGAGGGAAGAACGGAAGTGTGTCTGAATGAGGCAGGTGAGTATCGTACCCAAGCAGGTATGACCAATTATTTTTGGGATGTTGATGGTGGTACGATTACTGCCGGACAAGGCAGTGATGTGATCAACGTGACATGGGACACTCCTGGAGCGGGATGGATTGAGGTTAATTATGTTAACGACAATAGCTGTACATTGCCAGCTCCGGCTCGCACAGCCATTACTGTGCATAACAGACCTACGCCCACCATTAGTGGTGACTTATCGCCATGTCATAATGCAAACGAAATTTATACGACTGAAACGGGTCGCTCAAATTATACATGGTCCGTGAGTGGCGGTACAATTATTGGCGCTGATAACCAGGAGCGTGTAGAGGTGCTGTGGGATACCGAGGGTGATTATACCATCAGTGTTAATTATGCCGAAACTGCCGGTAGCTGTTCAGCACTTGTGCCTACTACAGAAAATGTGACCGTAAATTCATTGCCGCTTCCATCACTCGCTGGACCCAATGAAGCATGTGCCACATCGGGTGGGCATACTTATTCGACGGATGCCGGCATGACTAACTATGTATGGACCATTGTGGGTGGTGCTACTGCAGGTAGAATTGACAGTGGTGAAGGAACTAATGAAATTACGGTTACCTGGTTGACACCGGGAGAACAAATAATTGAAGTAACTTATTTGGATGCTAATGAATGTTCGCCGGCTCAGCCAACTGCTTATGTAGTTACTGTCAACCCTTTACCGGTGCCAACAATTACCGGTTCGCCTACAGTTTGTGAAGGATCAACAATGACTTATGTTACCGAGGAGGGCATGAGTAATTATGATTGGAAGCTAGGTTCTGGTGGTACTATTGTTGGCGCAAGTGATACTCATGTAGTCGAGGTGCAATGGGATGCCACTGGCGATCATGTACTTAGCGTAAGTTATACAGATGAGAAAACTTGTGATGCAGCAGTGCCTTCTACAGCAACCATTACTGTGGTTGATCTGCCAACACCTACCATAGACGGTTTGGATGTAGCTTGTGAAGGGCACACAATCACTTATACAACTCAGTCAGGAGCCATTAATTATGATTGGCAGATTACCGGCGGCACCATCGTGTCCGACCCATCATTACCAACCGTGGAGGTTGAGTGGTCTGATCCGTCTGCTCCCGTTCATGAAATTAGTGTGAACTATGAGCTATTTGGTTGTCCTGCCGTGGCACCCTTTGTGTTACCGGTTACCGTAAATGCTATTCCGGAAGTTAATGTGAGTGGTGAGACTTCTGTTTGCATTGGAACACAGCATGTTTACACAACTGAAGAAGGGCAAAATAATTATCAATGGAGTGCTACAGGTGGTACTATCCTTGAGTCTGCTCCCTACAGTAATAGTGTAACAGTGCAGTGGGATGTGCCGGGAGAGGCTACAATTGAGGTTAATTATGATAACTCAAGCGGCTGCTCAGCGGTGGAAGCTACTCAATTGACGGTGGAGGTAAATCAGTTGCCAATTCCTTCAATTACCGGAGATGCTTTAGCATGTAATACTTACAGTTCATCCTTCTCAACTGAAGTAGGAAAGACGGAGTATAACTGGAATGTTAGTGGAGGCGATATTATTAGTGATGATAATAACGGTACTATTGAGGTGGAATGGAAATCTGCCGGAACTAACACAGTTAGTGTTTCTTACAAAGATGAAAAACAATGTCTGCCTTCGGTGCCTACCGCGTTTACGGTAGAGGTATTGGAAACACCTGCTCCAACGATTACCGGTGGAATTGAAGTATGTAACAATAACTTTGAAGTTTATGAAACTGAGGCTGGTCACGAAAGTTACGTGTGGACGGTTCCCGCAGAAGGAACCATTGTTTCCGGAGATGCCACCGAAGCTATTACTGTGCGCTGGAATACACCGGGCACCTATACGATTGGTGTTAACTATCAGTATGCCAATGGCTGTGCTGCCTTAGCGGCTACTGAGATGGAGGTTACTGTGAATCCTTTGGCCGGCGTTTCGCTTACGGCTTCTGCTACCAACGTTATTGCCGGTACTGCAATAGAGTTCACGGCCGATGGTACAGACGTTGTTAATTATGATTATAAAGTAAATGGAGTTGAGGATGCTAGCCACGATGGTTCTGCCATCTACACCTGGACTCCCAATGATATTACTGATGACCAGACCGTTATCAGAGTTATTGCAGAAACCAGCACTGGATGTCTGGATAGCACGGAATTGGTAATCAGTGTATTCGAAGGTGTGATACCTACCAATGTATTACCATTCAATCAAAGTTACTGTGCTGGTAATCCCGAGGCTGTTTCCATATATGTGTCGCCCGATCTTATTGTGGGGGTAACTTATGAGCTCATCCGTAATGAAGATGGACAGGTGATGGGAACAGTGAATTATGTAGATCCCACAACTGAAGTGAGCTGGACCCATGGAGTTGATGGAGTGGACTTTACCTATGAAGGTACTGCTACTTACCGGGTAGAAGCCTATTGGCCGGATGTACCGGGCGACCGTATAACAATGGCTAACCCGGTTACCGTTACTGAGTTTGCCTTGCCGCTTGAACAAAAGCTAGAACCAACTGGTACGGTTAACGATTGTACCGATCGTGAAATCAAGCTGTTGGATTCCCAAACAGGTATGAGCTATGAGCTATACATCGGTGGTAACCCAACGGGTATTGTTCAGGAAGGAGCGGATGGAGTTGAAGTATCCTTTGGCACCCATAATACTATTGGTGAGTACACCGTGATGGGCTATAATACGGGTAATCCTCTTTGTGCTGTTCCAATGAGTGGAAGTTTCATGATTGATGTGGCCGGTGTTACCCCCTTCAATATGACCCCATTAGTAGAAGCGGACCGTCACTACTGTGCCGGCGAAGAAGGTGTGCAGCTTGGATTGGATGGTTCAGAGGCAGGTGTTGAGTACATACTGCAAAATGAAACTGCTGAGCTGGAAACAAAAACAGGAGATGGCAACGCCATTATGTTCGACGGCTTCTATAAGGAAGGTACCTATTCCGTAATCGTAAAAGTGGGTGGTGGTTGTGTATTCCCAATGGCTACTTCTGTTGTACTTAAGGAAGATGCCTTACCGACGGCCTTCACACTGTTAGCTGAAGATAAGGGTCACTTCTGTGCCAACGATATGGATGGTGTTGAGATATATCTTGATAGTCAGGAAGATGATATTGATTATCAGCTTTTCAGAGGAGCTGATGCTGTAGGCGAACCAATATCAGGAGTTACCGGTAATGGCAGCTTATCTTTTGGTCAGTTTACCGAAGTAGGAGAGTATAGAGTACTGGCTACAGATCAACAAAGTCAATGTATTTCCGAAACCAATGTACTTACCCTGGTCATCGATCCGATGGCTGAAGTGCGTACACTACAGGGCGATACTATTTTCTGTGAAGGTGGAGAAGCTCAGCTGCGTATTGCTGCCGAAGCCGGTGTTACTTATGAACTCTTGCTTGATGGCCTGGCAACAGCAGATTTTGGTACAGCAGCAGATCCGTATATTGTTTGGAGCGTATCGGCTGAAGGTACTTATACTGTTCAGGCTAACAAGAGCAATGACAACACTATTTGTGGCCCATTACTAATGGCCGGTGAGGTGAAAGTAAAAATGGTTCCATTACCTGAAGATCGTGAAGTACGTTTCGTCGAAGGTGATAAGAAGGCCTGTGCCGGGGATACTATATTGGTAATTAATCCGCAGGCTGAGATGCGTTACGCTCTGGTGAGTAACATCAACAATGAAGAAGTGCCGGGTTATTCTAAGCAAGGAACTGAACTCAATGCCGATGGTCATGTAGAGTTTGTGATCAACGACGATGGTGGACGTTATCGTGTAGTCGCCTTTAATGGTAAGTGTGACTTTATATTGGATAATACCGATGCGGATAATGAGATTGTTGTCAATAACCCCAATGCGGTAGGCAAGAAGGAATTGCGTGCACCTAATGCAATTTGCGAGGGTGATGGTTTAGTAAGTATTGAGTTACTTGGAGCCGAAGCCGATGTGAATTATATATTATTCAGGGTACGTGAAGATGCTGATGCTGGCATTGATACGCTTAGAGGCGTGGCTGGTGATAGCTTCTTTAAGCCACTTATGAACGAAGGTGAGTACTATGTTGTAGGTTACCGTGACGCTGTATATGATCCATTAAACCAATGTAATAATGAAATGCTTAACCGCATTACTATTAAATACAACCCCCTACCAACGGCTTATCGCTTAATGGCGGAGCCATATGGTTGTGGCAGTGCAGAGGCTGTGTTAGCATTAGAAAATACGCAGGTAGATCATAATTACTATCTCTTCTATCACAATCCTGCATCAGGTAAGGAGCACATTGAAACCATTGCTGGTACAGGTGCTAAGTATGAGTTTGGCAGCGTTAGCAAGGCGGGCGCTTACACTGTGTATGCCATCTCTGATAAAGGATGTTCGTCAAGTATGAAAGATACTGTAAGCGTATCCTTTACCGATGCTGTTACTGACTTTAAGGTAGTAGGTGAATCACCTTTGACTTATTGCGAAGCTGAAGGAGCCTATGAGCTGATGCTCGAAGATCAGGAAGAGGGAGTGGTCTATAGTGTGCATAGTGCAACCGACTTGATAAGTCAGGTGGAAGGCACAGCCGCCGGTGATGCATTAAGCCTGGGACAATTTACCGTAGGTACTTACACCATTACGGCAACAAGGGGCACAGGCTGCTTCGTGGATATGAATGGCGGCGAGACAGTTACCATCGAGATGCAAACTAGTCCGCAGCCCTTCGATTTAAGCGTTAACGATGGGAATGTATGTGGTAATGTAGGAGCCATTATTACTCTAAGTGGTAGTGAGGAAGGACAGACTTATATACTGGAAGCCGATGGCATAGATCAGGAAGATCCTAAAGTGGGTGCTGCTGATGGAGCACCAATAGCATGGGAAGTAACCGAACCGGTGAGCGGTGAGGTACTCTATGAAGTGATTGCTGTTTCGGGCGGTATGTGCGATGTATCCATGGGTATGGTTGAAGTCAACTATAAGGAAATGCCTGCGGCACCTGTTTTATCACCAGCTACCGACCAGGAATATTGCTTTGGCCTGCCCGGTATTAGCCTTAGCGTTGCTAATACAGTAAATAATGTAGGTTATCAATTAATTAACGAAGCTAACGAGGTAACAGCTTATCTTACGGGTAACGGAGGCGAAGTAAGTTTCCCTAATCCGATAAAAGGTACGCACACGTATTATGTGAAAGCCATCGATTTTAATAGTGGTTGCCCAAGTGAGAGTGCTCCTATCGTGGTTACTGAAAAACCAGAATTGGTTGTTTATAATGTAACTCTTCATTATGGAAATGGAGAAAGTAATTACGATTGCATTAGCAGCTATTGCTATGGTCTGATACATGCTGATACCATTAAGCTGGATATGTCCCAGGAGGGGGTAGATTATATCCTCTATAATACGGGTACAACTGAACCGGTCAGTACAGTGGTCGGTACAGGTGCTGAAATAAGCTTCGGCGTGCAGTCAGAGGGTGGTGATTATTACGTGGTGGCACGCAGCCAGGGGTGTGATGTAACGATGAATGGAAGCGTTCGCCTTGCAGTAGAACCTTTGGTTGCCATCAATGATGTGTTTGGCTTGCCCAATGGCGAAGCGATCGGAGAATTTAACGTGACAGAAAATGACCGTTACCTTTCCGGTGTGGATTACTTCCCCAACGAAGAAAATGACGTTGACAAATATCGTAATTTGCAATTTGAGATTATCAGCAGCTGGGATTATATCGATGACAAGGGTGAAGTGCGAATGTTTGAGACCATTGGTGATGCAAGTATCAACAGTGAAGGTAAATTGGAGTATAAGAAGCTACCTAACTTCTTCGGTCGCGATTCGGTGCGTTATCGGGTAATAAACACGGAGCAGCCCGACCGTCAGGACGTTGCAACGGTATTCATCTTCATAGGTAACGTAACGGTTGATGATGATCAGGAGCTGTTGTTGCCTAATGCTTTCTCGCCAAACGATGACGGTATTAACGATACCTATGTGGTGAGTGGTACTTTTGTGAATGAAAATACCGTTTCTAAGCTCGAAGTATTTAACCGTTGGGGCACCGTAGTGTACCGTTCTAAAGGCGATGGCTATGGCAAAGGTGGTCAATACTGGGATGGTCGTGCCAATGCTGGAGCCATGGTATCTCTGGGCGATAAGCTGCCAAGCGGAACTTATTTCTATGTGTTTACCATAGACGTGAATATCGATGGTGAGCAGCAGACCAAACAATATTCCGGCTTTATTGAACTAAGAAGATAAATGATTAAACTATGAGATATTTATTAATCATATTGTGCATGCTGATGTTGGTTGGCTCCGCCACGGCACAGGATCAGGTACAATACAATCACTATATTGCCAATCAGGGTGTGTTAAATCCCGCCTATAATGGTACCCGGGATGTAATTAGTGGACTAACTTTGCACCGGAGTCAATGGTTGGGCATGGACGATTCGCCCATGAGTCAGGCCATTAATGTGCACGGCCCCATTGAGGATACCAATCTGGGTGTGGGTGTTGTACTTGAGAATGATCGCATTGGTTTTACAAATAGTTTCAATTTTATGGCTGCCGGTTCCTATAAGTTGGAAATGGGAAGACGCAAGTTTTTATCATTAGGATTACAGGTGGGGGTTACCTCAAATGTGTATGATGGAACTAAGGCCATTACCGATGATTACGGAGATCCAATGTTTATGCGTAAGGAGTCAATCTTGGGTTTCAATTTTGGTGTGGGTGCTTATTACTACGCCGAAAATTATTTTGCCGGGTTTTCAATACCACGATTTTTTAGCCCATCATTCGATGAAGCACAAGAAAATGATGGTGATTTTAAAAATACCGTAAGTTTTGAAAATATGCATACTTATTGGTACGGTGGCTATATCTTTGATTGGGGCGAGGTAAAAGTTAAACCTACTGCATTAATACGTGCTGTGGTGGGTGCACCCCTTACCTTTGATGTCTCTGGTAATGTACTATTAAGTGAACGTCTTTGGTTAGGAGCAGGCTATCGTAGTATCTCCGAAGTGGTCTTCCTGACTGAGTACATAATCAACCGGCAATGGTCGGTTCGTTATTCCTTTGACTATTCATTATCGCCACTGAATAAGTTTGGACAGTATGGCTCACATGAAATAGGATTACAGTTCGATTTCTCATTTAATAAGCGGGCTGGTATGCGATCGATCCGATATTTCTAAAAAATATCATGAAGTAAATGAAAACGATTTTGTTTGATAAAACAGTGAAGCGATGAAACCTAATTCTCGAATATTATTTCTATTTCTTATGCTGCTGGCAGTGTTGAGTGCACAGGCGCAGCGTAGTGAACTAAGAAAAGCGCAGCAGTTTTTGGCTAACGAGGAATACTACAGGGCATTGGAGTATTATAATATGGCAGCTGAAAAAGGTGCTGAGTTTGATACTCAAACAAAAATTGAGATTGCCCGATGCTATTTTCACCAGAAGAATCAAAACGAAGCTTTGAGTCGTTACGAAGCTTTGCAGGATGATTTAAAGGGAGAGGATATTGTTAACTTCGCTGTGTGCTGGCACCAGGCCGGGGGTTTTGATCTGGCCATCGAGTGGTATACAAAGGCCAAGCAGGAGGGTGCCAATCCCATAGACATGGATAACCTGATTAAATCCTGCGAGTGGGCCAAAGAAAATGGGGGCTTTAACCCAGATGTGGTGGTTAACCCTGCCGGTTTGCTGGTGGGCGATCAGTCCTTTGGTATTCAGTATTTCAAAGAGGGTGTAGTGTATTCTGCCGAGAAGGAAGGACGTAGCAAAGAAGTAGATCGCTCGGGCAAAGGCTTTCTCAACCTCTTCTATTCCGAGCTGGTGGATGGTGAGATTCAGGAAGGGAAAAGGTCTTTTTCAAAAAATCTCGAGTCGGATTATCATGTTGGAGCCACTGCCTTTACCAGCGATTATAAACGTATTTATTACACCAAACCGGTGCGCATCCGCGGTGGCGACAGTCGCCTGAAGATTTTCACTTCCGAATTTGACGGTAGTGAGTGGGTCAACGAGCGGGAACTGAGCATCAACGACAATGCCTATAATACGGCTTATCCGGCTGTATCACCCGATAATAAATATCTTTATTTTTCATCAACTCAAAGAGGCGGTTTCGGCGGAAAAGACTTATGGCGTGCCGAGATTAAATCATCGGGCGATGTAGGTAATGCCATTAACCTGGGGCGTGAGATCAATACTTTTGGCGATGAGGAATGGCCTTTTATCGATCAGGAGGGTAATCTGTTTTTTGCTTCTGACGGACACCGTGGTTTTGGTGGACTCGATATTTTTAAGGCCGAATATACGCCCAATGGTTTTGGAGCACCGGTTAACCTTCGTCAGCCTATCAACGGCGGTATGGACGATTTTGGTTACGTATTAAGCCCCATTGATCCAAGTCGTGGTTTTCTGTCGTCGAACCGTCTGGGAGATGGGAGTAACGACGGGGTTTTTACCATAGCACCACCCGTTGAAGAAGTTGAGGAAGATGATGCACCGCCTATTTTTGGCCTCGACGAAGTACCGGTGGTGGATATGCAGGATGAGATACCCGTGGTGAGTGAACCGGAAGCGTCTACAGTGGATTTATCCATGTATCCCACCAGTCTTAGCACTAAGCTAACCTCTACCTTTAATGGCGGCCCTATTGCCGGGGTAACTATATTGATAAGGGATGCTAATACTGGTGAAGAAGTGGTAACAGGAAAGAGTGATTCAGAAGGACGTATCGAGTTGAGCATCCCTGATGGGTATAAAAAAGAGGATCAGGAATTTGAAATTATTGTATCCAAAGGTGATGAATATAAAACCAAGCGCATGCTGGTAAATGTTATGGAAATTGAAGACATTAATAATAATGGCCTGATGCTAACTCCGATTTTTAACGATGATGTGCTGGATGATATTGGTAAGATGGTGGTGCCTTATCGTGATAATACGATTACTAAGGAAGGGCAGGCTGTTTTGGATCGTTTATCCACCTATCTTTTGCAAAATCCAAATATTGTAGTGAAATTGAATGGACATACCGAGGCGAAAGGTAACCGCTATAATAACCTTCGGGTATCTCAAACAATTGCCGATAAGGCCGAACAGGTAATGATCGCCAAAGGCGTTAACGATGATCAGATGATACCGCGAGGATATGGCGAGCGCTACCTGATTAATAAATGTAAGCGCGGCGTGTATTGTTCCGACAGCCAGCATCTGGTGAACCGGCGAATCGAAGTGGTTGTTTGGCGCATTCGTGATTAATGATTAACTATAACACCCTAATAGCTTGTCAATAATGAATATGAAAACCATTATACTGCTTACTTTAATTCTGGTAAGTAATCCGGCTCTCAAAGCCGATAAATTAGAGAAGCTGCGCACCAATAAGAAGATTATTCGGATGGATGAACCGCGTGCGCCGTACTATGCCATTCAAATAATAGCCTTGCGCAAGGCACCGCAGGTTCCAGCGTTTTTTAAAAATGTAGAGGTGGCGCGGGAGTATCCTTGTGCCGATGGTTACCTGCGTTTTACCGTAGGCGATTTCAACAGCCATGGTCAGGCTAAAGCAGCCCTTCAGCAGATTCGTAATCTGGGATATCAGCAGGCCTTTGTAGTGAATACAGCTGAGTATGTGCTACGCAATCAGTCAGATTCCGGCAGCAGCTATCTGAAAGGAAAGATCGATCCTAATAAAACCTATACCATTCAATTGAGTGCCTTTCGTTTTCCGGTTTATCTGACGCATTTTAAGGGCATCGACGAGGTGATGGAGTTTCGTATGAAAGATAAGATCTTTCGCTACACAACGGGCTCTTTTAAGGGTGATGTAGCTATTCAGGAACTGCAGAAAGTAAAGGATTTAGGGTATAAAGATGCCCACTTGGTTGAATTTGACAAGTACTTGCCATTCAAGATTGAATAAATTATCGTAATTTTGTGCCAATAGCAAGCCGGTCTATCGCTGCAAACTTTCGGTTTGGAGAGGAAAGTCTGGGCAATATAGAGCACCGTACTTCTGAAAAGGAAGATGTTCGTGAGGGCATAGTAACGTAGCAGAAAATAACCGCCTTCGGGTAAGGGTGAAAAGGTGAGGTAAGAGCTCACCAATGGGGTAGGTAACTATTCCAGTTGTACGTCTTACGGATTGCAAGACCATGTATATCATAATTCCGCAAGGAGCAAGGTGGCTCGCTTTGTTTCGTAAGAAGTTGTGAGGGGTAGGTCGCTCGAAATAACAGGTGACTGTTGTTCTAGATAAATGATAGACGCTCCGCAAGGAGAGACAGGACCCGGCTTACAGGCTTGCTATTATTTTTTCTTCCTTTAAATCACTATCCATGAAAAACCGTGTAACACGTTTAATTCACTTTTTTAAGGAAGAAATATGGCGCATCAGAGCCGAGAAAACATCTAAAAGACAGTTTTTCTTAATACGCTTACTGCGCATTCTTAGTATCGCTGTGCAGGGATTTATCAACGATAAGTGTCAGCTTAAGGCCTCGGCACTTACCTTCTACTCGCTCCTGTCGGTAGTGCCGGTAGCAGCTTTGGCTTTTGGGATAGCCAAAGGTTTTGGCTTGGATCAGAAGCTGCAGGCCATATTAACCCAGAAACTGGAAGGTCAGGAGGAAGTGCTTGATTTTATCTCTAATTTTGCTTTAAACTACCTTGAGAAGACACCCGGAGGGGAAATAGCCGGAATTGGTTTGGTAGTGCTATTTTGGTCAGTCATGAAGGTATTCGGTAATATCGAGCATTCCTTTAATGACATTTGGGAGGTGAAGCATGCGCGTTCCTTTATCCGTAAATTCAGTGATTATATTTCCTTGATGCTGCTTGCCATTATCTTTATGATATCAAGCAGCGGAATGGCGGTGTTTGTAACGGAACATCTCGAGAATATGGGTTTTGAGCGTAATGGGGTATCTTCCCTCATCTATGCTTCTTCCAATATTTTGGTGTGGATTGTTTTTACCTTGCTTCTTTATATCATGCCCAACACCCGGGTGAAGTTCAAGGCAGCCTTGTTTGGGGGTATCATTGCCGGTTCACTGTTTCAGGTACTGCAATATGGCTATATCCATTTTCAGAGCTCTGTAACCAGTTACAACGCTATTTATGGTAGTTTTGCAGCCCTTCCATTCTTTCTGATATGGATGCAAGCCAGTTGGCTCATTGTTCTGCTGGGAGCCGAGCTTTCATTTGCCTTTCAAAATGCCGACAGCTATGAGTTTGATGCCGACACACGCCGCGTCAGCTATGCCTATAAGCGCCATGTAATCCTCATGGTAGCCTCATTTGTCATCAAACGCTTTGAGCATGGAGGAAAAGCGCCCAATAATATGGAGCTGTCCAATGCACTGAAGCTTCCCATTCGTCTCATTAACGAGGTGTTGTATGAGTTGGTCATCAGTAATGTGTTCTCCGAAGTCAATAGCGATGATGAGAAAGAAACTTTCTACCAACCGGCACTGGATATCAATCAACTTACGGTAATGAAAGTAATTGGCATGGTTGAGGCCAAGGGAAGCCGCGACCTCCATTTTGAAGAGACCAGTCATTTGCATAACCTGCAAAATATACTTACAGAATTTGATGAGCTGCTGAAGAACAACAAAGGAAATATCCTACTGAAAGAGCTTTAGTAGTAGGAAGTAAAAAAGGCAGTCGCCCTAAAAAAGGATGACTGCCTTGCTTATAAGGACCGCACCACCCGGGATTATTTAAACTCCTGTAAACAGGATTTGAGTGCATGTAATTATCGATAATCCTCCGTACTATAAATAGTAACCCAAAGGGCGAGGCCCGCTCTTTAAAAACATAGCGTCACTCGGTATTCTGGTAGTGTTGAGTTTAACAATCTAAATACGACTGATGCGGAATGTCTTTGTCAATGATCGTACTACAAATATAAGCTTTTACAAGGCTGTATCCAAGAAAATACAAGGCTTATGAAGTGATAAATGAGGGAAAATGCTGAGTGATAAATTATTAAAATTAGTATTTTTATCAGCTTGTTAATACGGGTAAATCAAAGATAGAGCGCGAAGGGTATGTATGTAATCGTTGATATTGAAACGACAGGTGGTAATATGAAGAGTGGCAAGATTACCGAAATTGCCATTTATCGGCATGATGGGGAAAAGGTAGTGGATGAGTTTGTTAGTCTGGTAAATCCGGAGGCTTATATACCGCCCTTCATTACTTCGCTTACAGGCATTACCAATGCGATGGTAGAAGATGCTCCCCCATTTTATCAGATTGCCAAGGAGGTTGTTGATATTTGCAAGGGCGCTGTGTTTGTGGCCCATAATGCTGCTTTTGACTACAATTTTATCAAAGCGGAGTTTAATAGTTTGGGATACGAATTTGAGATGCCCACAATATGCACGGTTAAGTTGGCACGTAAGCTCTTGCCCGGTCATGCCTCCTACAGTTTGGGTAAAATATGCCCTGATTTGGGCATTAGCAACTATGCACGACATCGGGCAGCCGGTGATGCTTTGGCCACCGTGGAACTGTTCGAAATATTATTAAAAAAGAATAACGGTTTACTTAATCCTGAGGATCCCTATCAGCAATTTTCTGCCGATGGCTTGCATTCAGGGCTGTCCATCGATCATATTAAGACTTTACCAGCGCAAACGGGTGTTTATTATATTCATAACGATAAGGATGAACTGATATATATTGGTAAAAGTAATAATATACGCAACCGCATCATTACGCACCTGGGCAATCCGCGCACTAAAAAGGGCATTGAGATGAAGCAAAATGCCGCCGTTATAAGCTGTTGTATCACCGGAAGCGAGCTGATTGCCCTGCTGAAGGAATCAGAGGAGATAAAGCAGGATAAACCGCGTTATAATCGCGCTCAGCGACGCCGAAAGAATAGCGTGGGGCTGTATCATTACACCGATCGGAAAGGCTATGAGCGGCTACTATTGAAACCGATTGGTGGAGTAGAGGTGCCCGCTGCCTCATTCGATACCCTGAAGGAGGGGCGTGAGCGCTTGTTTCAATGGATTGAGGAATATGCCCTGTGTCAGCAGTTGTGTGGCTTGTACGAGGGTAAGCATGGCTGTTTTCAGTATCAGCTGAATTCTTGTAAAGGAGCTTGTGTGGGTGAGGAGCCCGCCGCCGACTATAATCAGCGGGTCGATAAGCTGCTAAGCACGCTGTCCTACGGCTATCAAAACCTTGTGATTCTTGATCGTGGCCGTAATGTGACCGAGATGGCTGTTGTTGTTATTGAAAATGGTTCTTACCTGGGTTGGGGCTATATCGATGAAAGTGCTTGTGTAAGTGACCCTCATACCTTTAAAGAGTACATTACCCGCTACGACGACAATGGTGATACCCGAAGTATTATCAGTAACTATCTGCGCAACAGAAAATATTCAAAACTTATTCCTTATTAAGCTGAGTTCAAAATTTTACTTGAACTCAGCTTAATAATATTGGTTTTTATCTTTTAAGGAGGTTGAATACCTGATTATTTACCTTTAAGATATAGTAACCCTTGGGTAGACTGCCTGTGGAGAGTGTATTGCGACCTTTTCCTAAGGTAGTTTGCATCATTAACTTACCGGTTAGATTATAAATTGTAGCCTTTACATAAGGTGCGTCTGATGTGACATATAAGTATGAGCGAAATAGGGTTGGGTGTACCGTTATGCCCTGGGAATCTATTTCATTCACATTGGTGGCGGTGTAGTGATACCTTTCGCGTGTTGAATTTTGGTAGACGGCCAAATTCGGAATCCATAATTTAGTGATGCGTTCCAATAGCTTGGCACTTGTGCCTTCGTAGCTAAGTTCGTAAAGGGAACCAAACATTTGTATCCAAACTTCATCGCCTGCATGCATTTCGGTTTTTTCTTCGATTATATTGCCAAAATTATCCATCTCAGTGGTTTCTTTATCAACTTGGATCAAAACGCCTGAATCATAGTGGTGTTGAATATGATAAATCAGTAGGTCACTTTGGTATAATTTGTCGTAATAGGTCTTTAACCAGGCGTTGGCTTCCCAAGATTCCTGTTGGGTACTTTCGTAGTTATCCTTGTCCTCGTAGGTGTAGCGCTCATAGTTGTGCCAACTGGCATTGAACCAGTCCAAATAGGTTTCGATAATGACCGGGGCCCGCCCGTTGCCATCACCTTCGGGGTATTCGGCTTCCATCTTTTCATCATTAACATAGCTGGTTGGG
The DNA here is from genome assembly GCA_947491945.1 of uncultured Carboxylicivirga sp. Lineage (GTDB taxonomy): Bacteria > Bacteroidota > Bacteroidia > Bacteroidales > Marinilabiliaceae > Carboxylicivirga > Carboxylicivirga longa. The sequence continues at coordinate 192,214 of CANLLN010000003.1, forward strand.
GCGTTTATGTCGCCCGTGCCTTGGTAGGCCTGAAAGGTATATGTTTCGAGGTAGCTCTTGTCCAAATCGCCGTTCCAGTAATACCAGCTAACATCAATATAGCGGCCGATAAGTTCCAGAACGCCGTCTGTTCCTTCATAGTCTAAAGCACTGACCGGGTATGGATTGCCATTGTAGAAAAACTCTGTTTTGTATGTGGGCAGCCAGGCGTTGTCTTGCAAATAGTACCGGGTTTCTTCCTTTAATAAATCATCGGTGTAAGTGCGTTCTATTTTATAACCGTTTGTTTCTACCCATCCAATACCTTCCTGGTAATAGGAAAAGATCTCGGACAGCATGTTGCCTTCAGTATCGTAGCTGCGCTCTATACGTTCGCCACTTGCCATGACCCAAGTGTCAATTTGCCAGATTTCGTAAATCGTTTCGCGAATTCGATCATATTCATCATAGGCGTAGCTGTTACGGAACTCATTTACATAGCTGCTGCTGCCATCGTCATACCGCTGGTTAGTAGATTGAGTCAGTCGGTTTTGGTCGTCGTAGACGTTCAATGTTCGATTATATTGGCTTGTCATTACCGTTACATTGCCCGCGGCATCGTATTCAAAACTGATGCTGTAATCAAACACCCAGTCATTGCCTTCCCAATAGTCGACAGCTATGCTTGAGGGTAAAAAGGTGCTATGGCTGCTTTTTAGTTGGGTGACTTTCTGTTTGGCCTTCGTTTCTGCCTTCCGGTTGAAAGGGGTGTTGCGCTGGGCTGTTACCTGAACCAACAGGCCCATCATGATTAAGAGCGTAAATGTTGTTTTCATAGATCTTGTTTTGGTTGTGTCTGTATGTTGTTTTATAGCAGACTTTCTTCACAAGATATCTAATGATGACGTTCTTGTCAATTGGCTACATTAATTTGTGAGTTGTTTTTGACGGAAGTTTCGTTTCGTCACATGAAGCGCTGTTGTGCTCTTAAATTTTATTCACGGAACGGTTCTTTCTAAGCATCTTCCGATAGAGAACCGTTCCATAACAAATCTTGAATGCTACCGATACATTTTATTCATCAGTATATGATCCATTAGCGTGATGGCGGCCATGGCCTCAACGATGGGCACGGCACGTGGTAGCACGCAAGGGTCATGACGGCCCTGGGTGGTGGATTTGATTTCCTCGCCTTGCCTGTTCACGGTATTTTGCTCCATCAGAATGGTGGCAATGGGTTTAAAGGCCACATTGAAATAGATATCTTCGCCATTACTGATGCCACCCTGTATGCCGCCCGAGCGGTTAGTTCGGGTGCGTACCCGATTACCCTCCATATAAAACTCATCGTTATGCTCAGAGCCTTTCAAATCAGTGGCGCCGAAGCCCAGACCGTAATCAAAGCCTTTTACCGCATTGATGGACAGCATGGCCTGGCCTAAGGTGGCGTGCAGCTTGCCAAAGACGGGATCTCCCAGGCCGGCGGGTGCATTTTTGATCACACAGCTGATCACACCGCCTACCGAATCATGATTTTTCCGAATGGTATCGATATAACTAATCATCTTTTCTGCTGTTGGCGCATCGGGGCACCGCACAATGTTATTTTCAGTATTTTCCAGGTTCAGTTCCTGATAGGGTTTATCCAGCTGTATAGCACCTACCTTGGAGGTAAAAGCCTGAATGGTAATACCCATTTGCTTCAGCATCAGCTTGGCTACGGCACCGGCTACCACGCGGGCAATGGTTTCGCGGGCCGATGAGCGGCCGCCACCCCGGTAATCGCGTATGCCGTATTTACTCTGATAAGTATAGTCGGCGTGAGAGGGACGATACACATCGGCTATATTGCCATAGTCCTTGGAGCGTTGATCTTTATTCCATATCACAAAACCGATGGGTGTGCCGGTGGCTTTCCCCTCGAATATGCCCGACAGAAACTCCACCTTGTCCGCTTCATTACGTGGGGTGGTAATGGCCGATTGTCCGGGGCGTCGCCGGTCAAGCTCGCCCTGAATAAAATCTTCGTCGATCAGAGTATTGGGCAGCACTCCTTCAATGATACCACCTACAGCTTTACCATGCGACTCGCCAAAGGAGGTGAGCTTGAACAAGGTGCCAAAAGAATTTGCAGACATATTGCGCTTTGATTATAGTTTGAAATAAAATGAATGGTAAAAATAGTTGTTTATAAGCATACACCCAAAAGTGAGTGATAATTATCATCGTCTGGTGGGCTTTGATCTGTAAGCAGGATAGGCCAGAAAAGTACAAAGAATCAAGTCTATTGACAGCTTGCTTATATTTCTGCCAAAAAGCACATCAATTTCAATTGTCAAATATTACTGAAAAGGCACAAAAAAGGGAAGTGATAACACTTCCCTCTGATATTCAATAGTATTTTTCGATTAACCACATGAGCAGCCACCGCCGCAGCCACCTGATCCACATCCGGTATCGCAAGATGCCATCAGTTCATCTTCGGTAGCCTCGCGTACTTCCAGTACTTCACCTTTAAAAAACAGGTTGTCGCCGGCTAGGGGGTGGTTAAAGTCCATTTTTACTTTTTCTTCACCTACCTCAAGCACCAGCCCGTTCAGGCGATTGCCATGGGCATCCTGCATCGGTACATGATTGCCAACCGCGATGAGTTCTTCATCAATTTTTCCTTCTACTTCAAAAATATTCTTCGGAATCTCAACGATGGCGTTGGGGTTCACTTCGCCGTAAGCTTCAGTAGCTTTTAGCTCAAAGTCAAAGGCAGCGCCCGAAGTAAGACCTTCCAGTTTAGTTTCGAACATTTCCAGCATTTTTCCTGCTCCAAATACAAAGCCAAGAGGTGCTGCTGATTCTGTTTTTTCGATCACTTCTCCTTCGGCGCTGTTGGTGCGCAATTCGTAAGAAAGGGTAACAAATTTATTTCTTCCGATTTCCATTTTATAAAATTTAGTATTGTTATCGTTTTTAAGTCGATGGTCTTTTTAAAATCAATCCAAACAAAAACACTTGATTTACAAGTAATTTATCTCACCTTTTATTTTAAAAAGTCAGTGCAAAGTAAAACAGTTTTTTAAAACCAACCAATCAATCGTAGTAAAAAGACAACGTACAAAGAAAAAAGTTCAACCACAGCCTGGCAAATCTTAGATAAGAGTACTGTTGGCCAGGATAAGGCAGCTCATAAGTCAATGATGGGGAATTAATAGTTTGTGGCTTTCGCTATGTGATTTAAAACTTAAACGCAATAAACAGATGCCGTGATAGCGATTAGTAAGTTGTATGCGTGCTTTGCCCCCGATAAGTTGTACTTGTCCCTGGTCGATCAGTCTACCACTGAGGTTGATTAGTTCCCAGGGAAGCGTTTGAATAGCCGTGTTGCTGGTTTCGATGTGTACTTGCCTGTTAACCAGGTAAACTGTGCTGCTAAATTTATTTTTAGGCAGCCCTGTTGGGGGGGTGCTGCTAATGCTGATGTCATCAATGGCGGCCCCCATACCCTGTAGATAAAAATCATCGTAATAAAATCCAATTTGTACATTTTCAAGAGCTGCTTCCGGCGGTAAGGAGCAAGTGGCGCTATACCATTTTGAAGAGGCCACAGGTTGGGCTACTTTGGTCCATGCTTCATCGCCAATTTGCCGGTAGGCCAAATGCATTTCATCAATAACATTGTACATACCGGTTACAAATATATATCTGTAGGTAACCACTATGTTGCTGTGCCCGGCCAAATTAAGGGGTGGTGAGGCGGCTACATCACTTACGTGTGCGTGCCATGTGTTAATGCCCGAGTCGATCCAGATGAAATGGCCTTCGGTATTGTCAAAGTTTAAATAATAGGAGGTAGTAGAGTCTTTAGTGCCCCATCGCCATCCATCTAGGCTACCTTTCATTTCCCAGTCCGACGGTGTTGCCTCGAAATTGGTAGCATAGGGTGTTGTAAGCATTTCGCGAGGCATCACATCGATGGTGTTGCTTGGAAGGCTAAGCTGATCATTGGCATAGCTGGCACGTACTTGAAATCGATATAGAGTGCCATTATTTAGGTTGGGTGCTGTAAAGCAAGTATCGCCGGTACTGCCAATAAGTTCGTTATTGCAGTATATAAGGTAGCAATGCGGGGAGATGGTGGGGGGTGTCCAGTAAAGTCGGGCTTGATTTGTGGCCTGACGGTAGCGCAGGTTTGTGGCAGGATAGAGCTCATCTGTAATATCATGTCCATAAATTACCAGACTGTATGATTGTGGGTCATCTTCTTTGTAGGATGTTGCACTGACAACGATGCAGTAGTCGCCAGGCGGTGGATTATCCAGCTGTATTTGCTCCACATTATCGATGCAGTTCGTTCCTTTTGTTGCGGCGTTTGTCGGATTGGCAGGATCCAGCATCCAGGGGTAGTGTATCTCGCCCGTTGCTTCATTAATCAGTGTGAGATCCAGATTATTGGACAGGGCTGCTTGTGTCTGATCTCCCGGTGTATTAACAGGCCCCGGTGGATCGGTCCAGCAGAGTGTCATTTTTAAGGACTCCTGTCCTTGGTTAATGTGGAGTGGGTAGCTGTGTGCTGCACCTTCATTCAGGGTATTTTGTTTGATGCAGGCACCGCCCGAGGCCATGTCGTTTAGCATGCAGGAAGCCGCCCTTTCCGTGTTGAGCAAACCCCATCCGTATTGGTAGTCGGGTCCGGGTGATGAGCCACACTCATCGGCTGTGTTGATCAGGAGCGCCTTAAGGCTGGAGGACCATAAGGAGATGCCGGGCTGACGCTGCTGCTGGTACTGTAAAAGTAAAGCGAGGGCACCACTTACCGAGGCAGCAGCCATGGATGTGCCTGAGTAAATGCTGTAAGCATCCAAACTGTCGCTCACACAAGAAAAGAGACCTTCGCCATTGGCCACCAAATCGGGTTTTATACGGCCATCGTTACAAGGACCAAAGGCGCTGTAAGCAGCTATTTCCACGCTCTCTGCCGATATATAGCCTTGTGGCAGGTCTTTGACCGAACCAATCACCAGGTTATTTTTTGCCACCGCTTTGGGCGTCAGACAGCCATAGCCCGTTGTACCACCGTCAATGCTATGGATGTCGTTGGCTTCTACCCATCCATCGATCCAATCAAAGTGCCTTACCGGCTGATTGACCGGCCCCTGACCCCGGTCATTGCCGGCAGACTTAACCATTAGATAGGCCGGGGCATGGTAGGCCATGAAATCAATATCCTGACTGGTAATATCATATAGACCAAAGCGTTTGTCAGTATCCGGGTCTTCACTTAACAGGCCGTGCCAGTACCAGGTTTCGTTCTGTAGGTTGAAGCTCCAGCCACATATAGCTCCATAAGAATGGTTGGAAAGGCACAGCCCTTCGGAGGCGGCCAACGCCATTTCTGCTTCGTCATTGCCAAAATCATAAGCCAGTATGCTCGCTTTCCAGGCCAAGCCTTTGCTCTCGGCGACTACACCTGCTGCATTAAGTGTACCTGCAATATGTGTGGAGTGGTTCAGCAGAAAGGAGGGTTTGTCCCGCTGCCAGATACCTTGTTCAACTGCAAACTCCTGATGGGCTTGCAAGACGCCACCTCCATCCCAAAGACCTATTTCAATGCCGGTGCCATCGAGCTGAAAACCAGTATTCCCCGTTGGCCACACAGCATCGGCGGCAATGGTAAAAGCTGCCATAGTGTTGTGAGTGCTCAGGTAAACGGGGCGTTTATTGCGAATCCATTGTAATACGGCTACACCACCCCGATTATTGGGTATAACGCGCGATAGCTCATAGCGCTTGGCAAAAGCTTCTAATAGGGCTTGCATGTGATCATATTGCAATTGCCGATCCTGCGCGAATCGCCTCAGCTGATAGTAGTGCGGAGCGCTGTCTGTCGACCTTTTGTCGGATTGGGCTTGGGGCAGCTGGCAAAGTAGGAGTAGACCCGCTAAAAAACTTATGAAGCAACGGGTTTTCATAGCTTCAGGATTAGGGGAGGATGTTCAGAGCAGGTGTTCACGTATTGGCTTTATGGGAATTTCGCTGGATTCTATTCCGGGTAGTATGCATCTTTTAAAATGCAAAGCTCAGTAGTGCTTGGGCGTACACCCGCCTGAAACATCCTTTGTGTTATTAAATTTTTATCAATTTATTATGATTGTTTGCTCATAGAGCGATCAATCTGTTTTATGGAACAGTTCTCTATTATAAGGAGTTAATAAAGAATCGTTCTGTGATTACCTAATTAACATGGAACTTTCAAAACACATTACTCGTCTCTTACCCAAACAATATTGCTGTCCTCGTGCACATATTCCAAAACTTGGTTACAGTCGTCGATAAACTGAGCAAAGCCGCCCACGTTATCAGATTTAAACCAGCTGCTCATTGAATTATAGGTGAAATTTGGTTGTTCGCCATAGCCAAACTCAGCAATGACGCCTTCGAAGATGTCTGAAACAGAGAAAATATTTTCCGGCGCCGGTGTTTCGTTGTAGGTGCCGTTCCATACCAGGAAGCCCAACTTAACATCATTCCATATTGAGCGGTCGTAGCCATTAAAATCACCAAAGTTAAAGTATAGTTTATTCATATCGTCCTCAATGGGGTTGAGACCGATTAAATTTTTAAAACTATGTACATATTCCACTTTATCAACATCCACGTTCCCGGTTTTATCATTGGCTCCTGCAAAACAGCCTGCCGCAACGTTCATCCAGTTATAATTCCAGCTATAGAAAAAGTCGTACAGGTGCTGGTAGTTTAATTCCATGCAAACTTCACAAATACCATTATAACCTTCATTTTGAATTAAACTTTGATACAAAGCGAAGTTCTCACGGGGTGAATCAATGGTTTTTTCGCTACCATCGGCGCGCACGCCAAATAAGCGTCCACAGAAGTCAAGTTGTATCGTCTCTACATCTACCTCTGATAGGCCGTTCATGGCCTCACGAAGTGCCTGGTCGAGCACGCTTTGAGGAGCCCGGAATAAGTTGGTACGTCCAAAACCCACTTCCAGAGGGCCTACGCCCAGATGTTCTACTCTTTCGTCACCATCCATATAGAAGTTAACTTCTACTTCACCTTCTTCGTTCATGGCGCATAGATATTGAACGCCGTCCTCATTGATGAAAGGCTCGCCATCGAGAAAAGCCAGGGGTTGAACAAAGCCCTCGAGGTTATAAACGGGGGTGCCATTGCTGTGGCGTAAAATGTAAAGTAAATCGCCGTATAGCGTTCCTTTATCCGTACTGCCCTTATTGCCTCGTTTGCCAAATTCCGATCCTACATCGGTGGGTCGATCCGAGTCGGGATTGTCAATTTGACCTCCCCAGCGTTCGCAGCCAATAAAGCAAATAGCCATCGTAGCTATCCAAACTGATACCTTTATTAGTGATTTCATAATAAATGGATTTAATGATTAATAAGAAAAATAAAGGTAGGAGCCTGTCTGTTGGCATACAATACAGCATTTGTTGAAACTTAGTACATAAAATGGTGGGATGTACTACCCAAAATGTGGTTCATTATTTACCCATTTTGGGCAGGTACACATTTTTTATTACGGCAACCCACACAGAAGGGTTCGTTGGGTGTGTGCAACAGGCCATTGCGGCAGGCATATCGGAGCAGACCTAAATAATTTTTTGCACCAAACTTGTGCATAATATTCTTGCGGTGTGTACGTACGGTGGCCTCGCTGATATTCATCTTTTTTGCTATTTGCGCGGTGCTTACCAAGCTAACAAGCCCCAATAGTATTTCTTTTTCGCGTGTGGTTAGTATTTCACCGTGTTGATGATCATGAAGGCGCTTTGACAGGCTTTCTGTTATGGGTGCACAGAAATATTTTTGCCCTTGATCTACGTTATGGATGGCTTCAAACAGGTTTGATTTTCCGCATGTTTTGAGCACAAAGGCATCCAGATCGTATTCGAATAATAATTGTAAAAATTCATTATTCAAATGGTAGCCCACCAGTAAGACATAATGACCGCTGGTTTTAAGTTCCTTTACTTGCCTGAGTACTTCAGCACTAGGATAAACGGTTTCCAGGATGACAATAGATTTTGACCTTAGGGCGCCGGCTTTGCATTGATCGGTATGTAAGAAATGACCCACACAAAAGTCCTTGTTGCTGCATAATAGTGCGCGTAAGGCATCGCCCCACAACTTATTAGTGTATATAATGCTTAAGTCTGTGGCCATAGCAATTAAAATTACAAATTATTTTTAATAAAATCCCAGACCTTCAGCATTATGTGATGATGGCATAAAATGATTTATGGAAAACTTATGGCACAAAAAAGGGAAGGCTGCATGGAGCCTTCCCAAATATGGTTTACCTTAAGATGTCAGGATTTGTTTAGAAACCTTCTTCCATGCCGCCTCCCTCGTTGCCGTTGCGTCCTCTTTTCTGTATAAAGTTATTTAAACGATAGCTAAGGGTGAACGATACCATGGGTGCGTTTCTTGTGCGTTTCTGATAACTGTAGAAAGTAGGGCCTTCATCGATGGAGATGCGTTGCCCGGTGCTAAATAGATCACGTGCCTGCACCACAGCCGACAGTTTGCGATCGAAAAAGTCCATGCGCACGGCAGCATTTATGTAGTAGCTTTCTTTGGTTTCGCCCTGTGCCGTAACACTGGGGCTGTCGTAGTTACCGTCAATTTGCAGCTTCAGGTTTTTACGCAGTGCAAAGGAATTATTCATGCGGCCGCTCCAGTTAAAGGACGAGCGATCAGCCACATTCTCGTAGCGAGCTTCGATGCGGTAATCGTAAAGGTTACCCATCAAATTCATGTCCCACCATTTGGTAAGCGATAAATTAAGCATGGCTTCAAGCCCCAGTGAATAATCCGATCCGATATTGTCGTAGGTGCGTAAAAATACCTCTGCATCGCCCTCATACGGCATTCTGATGCTCTGGATCTTATCATGTGTAATGCGGTAATAACCTTCCAGCGATAGTTGTGTTTTTTTCCATTCCTTAAGGTAGCCCAGTTCAAAGGCATCGATATATTCGGGTTCCAGTGCCGGGTTACCACGGCGCACATTGTATTGATCCACCCAGGTAATAAAGGGCTCGAGATACCAGCCCCGGGGTCGGTCAATACGACGCGAGTAGCTGGCCATTATCTGATTGTCGGCGGGCAGCTGGTAGCTGAGGTGCAGGGTGGGGAAATAGTCAAAGCGATCGATGGTGTAGCTTTCATTGACCCCACTGGAGGCAATGGTGCGATTGGTATATTCGCCCCGCAGCCCCAGCTGATATCCCAGCTTATCGAGCTTGCCTTTATACACGGTGTAGAGCGCATAAATATTGCGATCCATTTCGGTAGTATTCTGCATACTGTCTATTTCCACAAAGTTGCCTTGAGCTGTGCGCCAGTCAAATAGTTTAGTCTCATCATCGCTGATGGCTGTACGGCCCTGAAAACCTGCCTCAAAATGGTCGTTTTCACCCACTGGCTTGGTATAATCAAGGCGCAGTTCCCATCGGTTGTGCGGGCCTACCTCGGTGGTACGCGTTCCGTCGGTAATCACTTGCTCCTGCATCCTGAAGTTCTCGGAATACTCGTCTCCATCGTAACGGCGGTAGTTGATCTGAGCTGCCAATTCGTGTCCTTTCTGGGCAAACTTGTGTGTATAGTTGGTGGTGAGGGAGTAGAAATTACCTTTTCGCTTACTCTCATTGGTGCTGAAATATTTGGCAATGCTGTCCTGCGGCAGGTATGACTCCGTGTAGTCAAGCTCAGAGTCGCCCCCCATATTAAATCGACCAACGCGAAAGTTAAAGCCAAAATTATCACGCTTACTCATGTCCCAATCCAGGCCTCCCCGCAGCCCGCCACCGTAGAAGCGGCGTTCATTGTCGCCGGCAGCGTCAATAATTGTCGTCTCACCATTCTTGTATGTTTCACGTCGGGTATAGGTCTCTCCGGGGAAAGGACGTTTGTTGTAATCGGCACCCAGGTTCAGGTTGATGTTTTTCTTTCGCCAGTTAAGCATAAAATCACCGCCATACATACCATAGGTACCCGCCTTGGCATTTATCAACCCTTGCACCCCCTGCAGACGGTTCTTTTTGGTGATGATGTTTATGATACCACCGGTTCCATCGGGTTGGTACTTGGCCGATGGATTGGTGATGATTTCGATGTTTTCGATGGTGGATGCCGGTGTTTGACGCAATACATCGCTGGGCTCCAGTACGGTGGGTTTGCCATCGATAAGCACGGTAAAACCTGTGCTTCCCCGAAGGGATACGTTGCCTTCTATATCAACACGTACCGAGGGTACGTTCTCCAGCACTTCAACGGCTGATAGGGAGGCGGAGGTCATTTGCTTACCTACGGATACCACTTTTTTATCAATGTGAAACTCAACAGACTGGCGTTCGGCTACCACTTCAACTTCATCAAGCGATTTGCTGGCTGCTCCCAGTGTAATATTGCCCAGATCGATCATATCGCGTCCGCCATCCACAATAATATTGTCGTAGCGCTTATTGTCATATCCCAAAAACGATACCACTGCGTAAAAGGTTCCCTGCTTTAGCCCTTTCACCTTAAAATTGCCGTGTTCATCACTGATGGTGCCGGTTATCACACTGTCATCATCGGCATCATAGATGGCCACGGTGGCATATTCCACCGGCTTATTCGATTTGCCATCGTATACTTTTCCTTTAATAATTCCTTCCTTTTCCGGCGCATTGGCTATGGCCGATAGTGGAATAAGCACTGCTAATAAGAGGGTTAAAATCTTCACGTTCACTATGTATTAATTTTTCATTTATTCTACCGCTATAAGGACGCTTTTGAATAGCTAATCCTGCGCTTAAACTAAACAAAAAGTAGATGAAAAAGATTAGTGATTAACATGTCATTAACAATCAGCAGGCAGCCAATGATTGTGTAGTAGTAAGTTCTATTCTGATAAAGCATTTAGGGAATGGTTATATATAAGCATCTTACGCTGGAGAACCGTTCCCTAACATTTATTGAATGGACTGGTAGGTTGTGTGAACGCAACTTAAATTCCCTCGCTTTCCAGGTTATGAAAGGCGAAGAACGTAGTTTGATTTTTTTTGATTTGAAAAGTAAAGGGCACGCTATGTTGGGCTCGTCCCCGTGTGTTTAACTGCACACTATGGGTGCCTTCATCGAGGGTCACGCGACAATAGGAAATGCTGTGGGGTAGCGATTGCCAGTTACGGGTATCGGCTTTCTCGGTCATGGCATTCACAATGCTGATGATAGTGCCCAGGTTATCATTCTCGCTGCGCGCTAATTCCTCCATGGCTTTTTTGGTAGCCAGCCGTGCAATACCGGCTGCCATTTCTCGTAGCATACGATCCTTAAGGCATTGAAAGGCAATAGCGTTAATATCTTGCGCCATTTCAAGGGGATAGTCCTGTCCGTCATTGGCCAGGGAAGCCTGGTTAAAAAGGGGCTTTCGTTCGCGATATTTGGGAAAGGCCACACGCAGAAAGGACAGATTTTTGAACGCCGCCTGATCGCTGGATGATTTATTACCAATATAGATAGGGAAATTAAGACCATACTCTTCATTGGCCAAGGTAATCCATCCATCGTTATAACCGGTGTTAGTGAAGTTGATGCTCCACTCGTCTTTCACGGGGCCAAAACCGTTGAGCCAGAAAAAAACGAGATGCCCCTTGTCGGGGTCCTCTGCCTGGTATTGGCGGCCAAATTTATTTTCGTAGAAATCCAGTTCGGTACCGAAGCCCAGTTGATGTGCCGTACGCATTAAATCATTTTGCAGCTGAAGGGGAGTGGACACACCAAACATAGGCTGATAGTCTTCTTCGTATATCTCCAGGGCATTACGGTAGGCAATAAAGGCATCGTTGGTATTGCCCGCCGCCTCGTAGATTAGTCCCATCAGGCAGTGGGCAAAGGCATCGCGGGTGTATTTGTTTTTGTTCTTCTTGTATTTCTCATTGAGTTTCTGAAGCACAATGTTGACGCGACGGCATTCCACAAGGGCTCCTTCGTAGTTATTGAGATAAATGAAATTCAGCGCCTTATAAAAATGGACCAGCACGGCCTCAAAATCTTCTGGTCGATAAGGCTTTACCATGGGGTTGGTGATGAGTGCGAGAGCCTCGCTGCCCATGGATTTGCGGAAGTCCTCCACATAGTAATCGGCCTGGTTAAAATACTGATTACTCAGTTCGTATTGACCATTCATAAAGCTAACGACTCCCCGGTTACAAAAGTACAGGTATCGGTTTTTTCCGCTTGCTCCCTTGGTGTCTTTAGCCAATATCTTATCGGCCGATTCAAATTGTCCGGCAGCTATCAGACTCTGTAATTTTATATTGTTTTCGTAGTAGGTGGCACATCCTATCAGTAGGATGGTGAGTATTATGAAAATTAGCGATTTGGGTTTCATAAGCGATAGGGGTGGGGACGGACAGGTTAATTATGCATTCACAAAACTACCGGATACCCTGTCAGGGTTTCCGGTAGTTGACTAATTCGTTAGTTGTTGATATATTTTTTAATTTCTTTGTCGCCTATCCAAACGATTTCGTTGCTTTCCAGGTTAGACAGCTCCATGTTGACTTTGTAGAAATTGACGCGTTCTTTCTTATAAGTGTCTACAATGGAGTTGATATCTCCGTTGAGCATAAAATCGGCACCCAACTCTTTGCCCCAGGCTTTGGCGGTTTCCATGCTGGCAAATTCTTGTTGGGCAGCGCGTTCGCGACGCAGTTCCTCTCGTTTATCACCGGCCTGCACCAGGCGCACACGGCCACTATTAATAAAGGCGCGTTCTACATTTTTCACAAAGGTTTCGGCATTAATATGCTCGTGCGATTTGTTATAAACCAGCCCCACCACTACCACAGGTCGCTTTCCATTATGTGCCTGTTGATGGTTATCGATCCAGGCGCCTCCCAGTACCTGATTCACCATTTCTTCGGCTACCAGGCGCGAGTCGGTGTCGTTCCATCGTCCGCTCAAATCAATGGTTTCGCTGGTGTCAACGCGTTCAACCGTATGGGCACAGCTGCCCAAGAAGGCAAGGCTCAGGCTTAGTGCCATCATCAAAAAGAAATTCCGTTTCATAAGTAATACGTTTAGATTATTTTGGATATTCATTTTTTTCAAGGTCTTTATGGAATCAAAAAGCATTCCAAAAAGCAGAGCGGAAGGCTTCCAATTGGGCTTTAAGCTTATTATAGGTAGCATCGCTTGCAGGTGTGAGGGGCAGACGCAGTTGATTTTCCATCATGCCCATTATTTGCAGCAGCGCCTTAATGCCTGCTGGATTGCCTTCCCTAAAAATACTTTTAGTGATATCGGTTAATCCGTAATGTAGTTGACGCGCCTTGCCATAATCATTGTTCATGGCCGCCTCCACCATGTTGCTGAAGGCCTTGGGAAAGGCGTTGGCAACTACCGAAATAACGCCGTCGCCACCCAGTGCCATAAGGGGCAGGGTGCCGGCATCTTCCCCTGATAACAGTGCAAAATCATTAGGTTTATCTTTGATGATGTCCATAATTTGCTCCTGATCGCCCGAGGCCTCTTTTACAGCAATGATATTATCAAAGTCGTTGGCCAGGCGCAGGCAGGTTGTCGCTTCCAGGTTGGCCCCCGTGCGTGAAGGCACATTATACAATATGATGGGGCGGGGTGCGGCTTCTGCCAGTGCTTTGTAGTGCTGGTACAGGCCTTCCTGCGTTGGTTTATTGTAGAAAGGCGTGACGGATAAGATGCCATCGATGCCGCTGAAATCAGTGGTCGCCAATGTTTCCAATAGCTGTGCAGTGTTGTTGCTACCCATCCCCATGATTATCGGTAATCGCTTTACGTTAGCGGCTTGTATGGTTTGGATTACCGCAGCACGCTCTGCCTCGCTCAGGGTTACTGTTTCGGCCGTGGTGCCTAATGCTACCAGAAAATTAACACCACCATCCGCCACGAACCTAACCAGCTTATCCAGCGCTGCATGGTCCACGGTGTTGTCCTGGGTGAAGGGTGTAACCAGTGCCACACCGGTTCCACTGATACGACTCAAAGATGCCATAGCTAAACTTTTTTAGTTATTGTTCAGAAGATTAAGATAATGGACAATCTGTTTTTTAAGTTCTGCGATGCCTTTGCTGCTATCCAGCTCAATCATCAAATCATAAAGATCATTATCAAGCCCGGCCTTTCCTACTTTAAACTCGGCGCGTGATAGTTGTCCCAGGTAATCAATGGCAAAAGGTTGCTCTTGTACCAATACAATCAGCAAGTGAAAGGGCTTTTGCACAAAGTCTTCAATGGCTTCCTTTTTAATGGCGTAAAAAAAGCTGAAATCGCTTCGGCAGGTATAGGTAAAGGTGCTGTCGCCAATGTAATCGTCATCACGTTTACTCTTGTTGATAAAGCCCAGCGCCTGTGTATTAATACCCTTTTCTTTCAGTTCACGGATAAGGTTTTTCACCTCCTGCTGATTTTTAGCATCGGTGGCATCGAAGAGGATACCTGCGGTTTGTGCCGTTTTAAAATTATGCAGATGCTTGGTGCGCGGCGCTTTCTTCAAATATTTCTTTAGCTTGTAGATGGCCGCTTTCTCTCTTATATTATCGATGAATGTGCTCATTTTTCTAATAACTTATTGGTTAATCATTGCCTTAAACTGCTCCTCGGAGATGATGCTTACATTTAGCTTTTCGGCTTTGGCCAGTTTGCTGGGGCCTATTTTATCACCGGCCACTAAATAGTTGGTTTTTGAGGATACACCACTTAGGTTTTTACCACCATTCTTCTCAATGAGTCCTTTCAGTTCATCGCGCGAAAAACTGGTAAAGCTGCCACTCACAACAAAAGATAGGCCTTCCAGAAGGGTGGAGTGCTGTGCCTGCTCTTCTTCTGACAGCTGAAACTGTAGCCCTATATTTTTCAGTTTGGCAATCAGCTCACGGTTTTTATCCAGTTTAAAATAGTTGACTACACTATGGGCGATGCGTTCGCCTATTTCATCTACTTCAACCAATTGTTCAAGGTCGGCATTCATCAGTGTATCAATATTTTTAAAGGAGGCAGCCAGCTTTTTGGCCACTGTTTCGCCCACATAACGGATGCCCAGGGCAAAGAGAACGCGGGCAAATTCTACCTTTTTAGAAGCATCCAGGCCGGCCAGTATGTTATTGGCCGATTTCTCCCCCATGCGCTCCAAACCCGACAGTTGCATGGGATGCAAGGCATACAGATCGGCTACATCATTAACAAAACCATGTTTGTATAATAAGTCAATGGTTTCAATGCCCAGTCCATCAATGTTCATGGCTCTGCGCGATATGAAATGTTCGATACGGCCTTTCACCTGTGGCGCACAATGCTCAATGTTGGGGCAGTAATGAGCCGCTTCACCTTCTACACGCACCAGTGTTGTTCCACATTCGGGACAAGCTTTGGTGAAAGTAATCTTGGGGGCATTGGGTTGGCGCACAGCAGTATCCACACCCACAATTTTGGGAATAATTTCGCCGCCCTTTTCCACATAAACCATGTCTTCCTGATGTAAGTCCAGACTATGGATAATATCGGCATTGTGTAGCGAGGCACGCTGAACAGTGGTACCCGCCAGTAAAACCGGCTCCAGATTGGCTACCGGGGTGACTGCCCCGGTGCGTCCCACCTGAAAGCTAACTGAGGTGAGGCGGGTATAGCCCTGTTCGGCTTTAAACTTATAGGAGATGGCCCAACGCGGCGATTTGGCTGTGAAGCCCAGGCGGCGCTGCTGATCCAGGTTATTCACCTTTAGTACAATGCCATCAATATCGTATGGCAGATCTTTACGAGCCACATCCCAGTGATTTATAAACTCAAAAACGGCTTCTATGCTGCGGCATACTTTTATGTGAGGTGGTATTTTAAAGCCCCATGTACGTGCCTGTTCCAGGTTATCGGCGTGACGGTTGGTCGGTAACTGATCGCCCAGCATATAATACAGAAAACAATCAAGCGGACGCCGTGCCACCAATGAACTGTTTTGTATCTTTAAGGATCCGGCGGCGGCATTGCGAGGGTTGGCAAAGGGCGCCTCACCGTTTTTGCTGCGTTCCTCATTCAGGCGTTGAAAGCCGGCATGGGGCAGAAATATTTCGCCTCTTATTTCAAATTTAGCCGGATAATCGCCTTTAAGTTGCAAGGGCACGCTTCTGATGGTTTTCACATTGGTGGTTACATCATCGCCCTGCACACCATCGCCCCTTGTTACTGCTCGCACTAGTTGTCCGTTTTCGTAGCTGAGGCCAATGGCGGTGCCATCGTACTTAAGCTCACACACAATTTCAAAGTCTTCGCCCGGCAGCTGTTTCTCAATGCGGGTATAGAAATCTTTTATTTCGCCTTCATTGTAAGTATTGCCCAGCGACAGCATGGGATAGGCATGTTTAACCTGTGTGAATTCTTTGTTAATATCGCTTCCCACACGCTGGCTCGGACTGTTGGCATCCATGAACTCGGGATGTGCTTTCTCCAGCTCAATGAGCTCGTACATCATCCGGTCAAATTCATAATCCGATATAAGTGGCTCATTCAGCACATAGTATTGATGGTTGTGATGATGAAGCGCTTCCCGCAGCGCCTTTATTTTATTTCCGATATCCGGCATTTCTTCTGCTCTTTTGTAAGGTTTTCAAACAAAAATACAATAATATTTTATTCGCCTGCGGGCGCAGCATGTTATTCTTCTGCCTTTTTACTTCTGCCTTAGTGCTATCTTTTTATCTTTGCGCCGCTTTAATACTAACATTATGATTTCGGTAGATGGATTAACGGTAGAGTTTGGTGCTACCACACTATTTAAAAATATTTCCTTCGTTATCAACGAAAAGGACCGCATTGCCCTAATGGGAAAGAACGGAGCCGGTAAATCAACCCTGCTAAAGATACTGGCAGGTGAGCGGGAGGCCAATAAGGGTCAGGTGGCCGTGCCGCGCGATAAGGTGGTTGCCTACTTACCGCAGCACTTGATGACAGAAGACTCGCGCACTGTTTTTGAAGAGGCTTCGCAGGCTTTTGCGCATATTTTTGCCATGGAGCGTGAGATGGCTCAGATCAATAAAGAGTTGGAAATGCGCACCGACTATGAGTCGGATTCTTATTACGAGCTGATTGAAAAGGTATCGACCCTGAGTGAGAAGTTCTACTCCATTGAAGAAACCAACTTCGATGCCGAGGTGGAGAAGGTGCTGTTGGGGCTTGGTTTTCTGCGGGAGGACTTACATCGCCCTACCAATGAATTTAGCGGAGGATGGCGCATGCGCATAGAGCTTGCTAAGATACTGCTAAAAAAACCGGATCTGATATTGCTGGATGAGCCCACTAACCACCTTGATATTGAGTCGATTCAGTGGTTGGAGGATTTTCTGATTCAGTGCGGCAAAGCCGTGATTGTGATCTCGCACGACCGTGCCTTTGTTGATCGTATCACTACCCGTACCATAGAGGTAACAATGGGGCGTATTTATGATTACAAGGTGAACTACTCGCAGTACCTGGTATTGCGACAGGAGCGACGTGAGCAGCAGCTGAAAGCTTACGAAGAACAGCAGAAGATGATTGCCGATAATGAGGCTTTTATCGAGCGTTTTAAGGGCACCTATTCGAAAACCTTGCAAGTGCAGAGTCGCGTAAAAATGCTGGAGAAGCTGGAGCGGGTAGAGGTGGATGAGGAAGATCGCTCAGCCTTAAGGTTGAAGTTTCCACCGGCACCCCGATCGGGTAACTATCCCCTCATCGCCACAGAAGTAAGCAAGCAGTATGATGAGCATCTGGTATTTGCCAATGCATCATTGACACTGGAAAGAGGGGAGAAGATAGCCTTTGTGGGGCGTAATGGAGAAGGTAAATCGACCCTGGTGAAGGCCATTATGGGAGAGATTGACTATGGCGGAGAACTACAACTGGGGCACAATACACGCATTGGCTATTTTGCGCAGAACCAGGCTTCACTGCTCGATGAGGACCTTACTGTATTTCAGACCATTGACGATATTGCCGTGGGTGATATACGCACTAAGATAAAAGATATGCTGGGTGCCTTTATGTTTGGTGGTGAAGACATTGATAAAAAGGTGCGTGTGCTGTCCGGCGGTGAAAAAACGCGCCTGGCAATGATAAAGCTATTGCTTGAGCCTGTGAACCTGCTGATTCTGGATGAGCCTACCAATCATTTGGATATGAAGACCAAGGATGTTTTGAAAGATGCGTTAAAAGCTTTTGACGGAACCCTCATTCTCGTATCGCACGACCGTGATTTCCTTGATGGATTGGTGGATAAGGTTTATGAATTTGGTAATAAACGAGTGAAGGAGCACTTGGGTGATATCCAAAGTTTCTTAGAGATGAAGAAGATGTTGCACCTGAATGAGCTGGAACGAAAAAACTAATAAGCGCATGATAGGGTTTAATAAAATATATCGAAGATAGAAAAAGGGCACCCGTTGGGGTGCCCTTTGACTTTGTGCGGTATCTTATTTCCGGGGTTCCAGCCCCAGTTCCTTGGCTGCAATTTCGCGCATTTCTACTTTGCGTACTTTACCCGTTACGGTGGTGGGGAATTCACTCACAAACTTCCAGTACTTGGGTATTTTGAAGGTAGCAATTTGTCCCTTGCAATAGTTAACCAATTTTTCTTCAGTTATGTTAGCACCTTCCTGGGGCATTATCCAGGCCATTACCTCTTCACCGTATCGATCCGACGGCACACCAATAACTTGTACGTCTTTAATGTCATCGTGCTGGTGCAGGTACTCTTCGATTTCGAAGGGTGATATATTTTCGCCACCACGAATGATCAGGTCTTTGATGCGGCCTACGATGCGCACATAGCCGTCATCATCCATCTCGGCGAGGTCACCGGTGTGCATCCATCGTCCTTCGTCAATTACCGAGGTGGTAGCTTCCGGGTTATTCCAGTATTTGAGCATCACCGAATAGCCACGGGTGCAGAATTCCCCACGCTGGCCGCGGGGCACGATACAGCCTGTTTCCGGATCAATAATCTTTATCTCAAGATGCGGATGTACTTTTCCTACGGTGGCACAACGACGGTATTCGTTATCATCCACAAAGGTTTGTGTGCTTACCGGCGAAGTCTCGGTCATGCCATAGCAGATGCCTACTTCCTTCATATTCATCTTCTCGCGCACCGCCCGCATGGTTGACTCGGGACAGGTAGCACCTGCCATAATGCCTGTGCGCAGGCTCGAATAATCATAGTTATTAAAGCTTGGATCGTTCAAGGCGGCGATAAACATCAATGGTACGCCATACAGTGAAGTACATTTTTCGTCCTGCACGGTTTTTAACACAGTTTCAGGTACAAAAGCCTCACCGCTAAGTATCATGCACGATCCATGGGTGATGCAGGCCAGGTTAGCCAGTACCATACCAAAGCAATGATAAAGGGGCACGGGAATGCACACACGGTCACTGCTTGTGTATTTCAGTCGTTCCCCAATGAAATAGCCATTGTTAAGGATGTTGTGATGCGATAAAGTAGCACCTTTGGGAAAACCGGTGGTGCCTGAAGTATATTGAATGTTAATGGGATCGTCGAACTGAAGGCTTTGCTCTCGTTCTGCAAGTTGTTCAGAACTAATTTTCTGCCCAGCCTGGAGTAGAGATTTCCAGTCGTGCTCCATGATAACGATGTGCTTTAATCGAATGCAGGCCGCGCGCACCTCGCCCAGGATATCCACATAATTGGTTTTGCGAAAACCTTTGGACATGATGAGCAGGCTGATTTCGGAGTGGCGCAAGGCATATTTAAGTTCGGCGGCTTTATAAGCCGGGTTCACATTTACCAGGATGGCACCCACGCGCGCCGTGGCAAACTGCACCAGCACCCACTCATAGCGGTTAGGAGACCAGATACCGACACGGTCGCCTTTTTTGACACCATAGGCCAGGAGCCCCTTGGCTACCTCTTCAATCTGTGCCCAGAATTCCTTGTAAGTAGCGCGGTAGTTTTGGTAAGGAACCACAAGGGCCTCTGCGTCGGGGTATTGTTGGCTTGTTCTTCTTAATTGCTCAGGAATGGTAATACCCAATAAAGGCGTATCCGATATTCCATTGTCGTACGATAATAGTTTACTCACAATGCCTGTTTTTAATTATTTTGCCTTTTATATTTAGTTTCATTTTGAAACTAGATCAAAGACACAAATATAAATTAATAATATTAAACGGCAGCTTTATGAAAAGCTAAAAGTGATTAGCGGATTTTTAATTCAATTTGTAATGAACTCTAAATCTGAATGTAAATGCAGCTGTAGGCTCAAGTGTCAGCCTGCATTTTATTGCGGGTTGTGAATTTTAAAAAGTAGAACCATTATTTGATCCTGCTCAATATATAGCTTTAGGCTCACAACGGCGTATTTGTACCAAATAGTAATAGAATTAATACTTGTTTAAGCTAGTCGGCCTTATTTACAACAAAGCGAAAGGTAAAGGGCTTTATGATGTGGAAGTTTGTTAGTTTTAAGTCCGAAATAGTAGCTTTTTATTATTTTCGCCTGGCAAGAGCGTTTTCATTGACGCTATTTGCAACTGTTTCAGCTGCAAGTTTGTGATTAGAATACTAGAAAGACGTATTGATAAACAGGAGATTAAGTGTATGAAGGAAAAATGTATGTCGCGTAAGGATTTTTTAAAAAGTTCGGTTGTTATGGCCACGGGTTTGTCTTTAGCCCCTAATATGATGGCTAAGCAGACTAATAAACCGCCTATTGATGCGGGTTATTCGTCAGGAGCTAAGCAGCTATTTAAAAATGTAAGGCTCGAAACGGGCTTTGAATATGAGGGTGATGAGGTGGTGGCCACCCAAACCGCTTTGTTCTGTGTAGAAATAAGCGATGGGCAGATAACAAAGGTTACCTCCAACAATCCGTCGGCAAAGGCCACGGATGCGCAAGGTAAGCTGATGTTGCCTGCCTTTAAGGATATGCACATCCATTTGGATAAAACCTTTTATGGTGGATCATGGCGTGCTGTGCGCAAGCGTCAGGGGGTGTTAAAGGCATGATTGCCCTGGAACAGGAAATTTTGCCTGAGATGCTTAAAACTTCAACAGAGCGTGCCGAGCGTTTAATTGAGTTGTTACAGTCCTGTGGTACTCATTTTGCCCGCAGCCAGGTTAATGTTGAGCCTACCTCTAAATTGAAGTCACTTACCAATCTGCAAAAGGCTCTGGCCAATAAAAAGGATGGCTTTGGCGCTGAACTTGTGGCCTTTCCGCAGCATGGCATTTATTACACCGATTCGGCAGCCTTAATGAAAGAGGCTGCCCAAATGGATATTGATTACATTGGTGGTGTCGATCCATACTCACTGGATGGCTCGATTGAAAAAACCATGGATTTTACCGTTCAGTTAGCATTAGATTATAACAAAGGTCTGGACATTCATTTGCACGAAACCGGGCCTTCGGCTGTAAAAACCATCGAATACCTGCTTAATAAAGTAGAGGAGAACCCGGTTTTGAAAGGCAAAACTTACTTAAGTCACTGTTTCGTTTTGGGGCGACTTGATGCCAGGGAGCAAGATGCGATGGCGGAGAAACTCAGTGCTGCCCAGGTAGGTGTTATTTCAACGGTTCCGTTTGGAAACCTGATTATGCCGATACCAACCTTATATAAGTATGGAGTAAAAGTAGGCACGGGTAACGA
The DNA here is from genome assembly GCA_947491945.1 of uncultured Carboxylicivirga sp. GTDB lineage: Bacteria > Bacteroidota > Bacteroidia > Bacteroidales > Marinilabiliaceae > Carboxylicivirga > Carboxylicivirga longa. The sequence continues at coordinate 213,888 of CANLLN010000003.1, forward strand.
CAGTATTATCGATCATTGGAATACATGGGGCAGTGGCAGTGTCCTTGAAAAGGCAAAACTGATGGCACAATTGTATGGGTATGGGACAGAGTTTGGCTTGTCGCGTTGTTTAAAGCTGGCCACCTTTGGGCTTACCCCGTTAGATGATAAGGGTCGGCAGCAGTGGCCAAAAGCAGGTGACGAGGCCAGTGTTGTATTTGTGGAAGCCAGCTGTTCGGCTGAAGCCGTATCGCGTCTGTCGCCTGTGAAATCGCTGATGCATAAAGGGAAAATTGTTTTTTAAATACTTTAACTGCGAATAATTTAAGTAGCATGCGATATAGGTATCTATTAGCCATTATTATTCGCTTTTTTCTTATGCATTAATATAAAGGTAAAAAAGCCCGACAACCTTGTCGGGCTTTGCTGTATTTAACATTGAGCCTGTGCTTAATGTGTTCCAAATACATTGCTGAGTTTTACTCCGCCATAGATACTACGCGGACTTGTGGGTCCGTACACGTATGCGGGGTCGCGGTTAATTCCCGAATCAAAGTCATCCTGGTAGGAGTTGAAGATATTTTTTACTCCTGCAAACACCTTGAAGGGCAATCCGCCTACTTTTAGGTCATACTCTGCTTTTATGCCCAGGTCGAAGAAGGTGGGAGTGGTGCGTATAACTCCCGGGTCTTCATCACCGATGATGATTTGTGTTTCCCCGGGCTTCAGTTGTTCACCATAGTAGGCAATTTTCATTTTGCCGGTATAAGTAGCGTTGGCAATCAATGTTAGCTTTTGAGCCAGTTGGTAATCAACTGAGAAGAACCCATAGTCGTTGGGGGTACGTAGGAACTCGCTTTCCCCCAGTTCTACCACATCACCATATTGGCTCGATTGGGTAGTATAACCTGCACGCAGGTAAAATTTATTACCGGGTGAGGCGGTCAATTCAAGGTTCACTCCTTTTACTTTCGCGCCATTCTCGGCATTGCTGCGTACATAAGTAGTGATGCCCGTTGCTTCATTGTATTCGGGCGACTGGGCAAATGCATCATCCAGGGTTGTATAAAAACCTTCGGCTAAAAGACCAATATTCCAGGCTCCAAAACGACGGTTGAAGTCCAATGAAGTCATGTACGAATGGCTTGTTTCCTGCTTTAGATTGGGGTCGTTGGCATGCACTACTTTACGCGAGCCCGATGATTCGATGTGTAGATCCTCATCAAACACCTGCGGTGCGCGGTATCCCTGCGAATAGCTTACGCGCCACTGTAACGAAGGGATGATATCCCAAAGCAGGTTAACACGCGGACTGAATACATTGCCGTCGTTGTTACCTTCCTTATGATCGAGGTCGCTTATGTTATAGCGATCGTAGCGGGCACCCACCGATGCTTTCACCGGTCCCAGTTGACGATCGTACTGCGCAAATACCCCATACACATCTTTTTTTTGGTCGGTGATAGTCGTGTTGGGTATGTGGTCAACCACAACTTCACCACTACCTGTGTCATAGCTATATTCAGGGTAACCCAGCTTCACATCTTCCATATCATCGTGTACCAGCTCGATGCCGCCCACAATGCTATTTTTACCAAAGTCAGACTTAAACTGTGTACCTATGTTGTAGGTGCGTCCATCGGTTTGTCCATAGTCTCGCAGGCTTTGCTCGGCACCGTAATAAGAGGCACGATCCACATTTTGAGTAGAACCATATACCGACCACATGCTGCCCGTGCCCACAAAGCGTTCGTAAGTGGCTGCCAGGGTCGTTATTTTATGATCCACCGCTTCGGAAATATCGGCTGCGTGGTTTGGGTAATCAAATTTATTGCCACCGCGTCGTTCCTCATTAACCCGCATAAAATCCAGCGTTATTTTATTACGATAGTTGATGCGATGATAGAGGCGGGCACCCAGTGTCAGGTTTTCAATGAGCGATGTTTCTGAAAAGCCGTCATCGTTGGCATCGTAAGGGTCTTTATCGCGATAAAATCCGTACAGTGCCAGACCCGTTTTTTTGTTATCACTCACAAGGGTAGTATTCATGTTCAGCGAGTAATCATTCTGTACCTTACCATCGGTGCCTGCACCCACTGCGTTGTATTGGGTCGTAATGTCATAGGCATTCACCATGGGATCTTTGGTAATCAGGTTAATGGTTCCGGCAACGGCGTTACTGCCATACAGGGCCGATCCACCGCCACGTACTACTTCAATGCGCTCGATCATGCTTGAAGGAATCAGCTCCAGGCCGTAAACACCAGCCAGGTTACTAAAAACAGCCCGGTTATTAATAAGTACCTGCGAGTGGGCGCCATCCAGGCCGTTCATGCGTACTTGCGTAAAGCCACAGTTCTGACAGTTATTTTCCAGGCGCAAGCCCGGTACATAATTTAATCCTTCGCCTATGGATACCGATTGCGTGTTTTCCAGCAGCTTAGGCGTTAGCGTGTTCACCACCGTAGAAGCCTCTTTTCGCTTGCGCTCGTTCCGGTCGGCCGTTACAACCACCTGCTCCAGTCCCAGTACATCTTCTTCCAGGTCGAAGTTAAGGTTAATAGGCTGGCCATTTTTAAAGCTAATGATTTTCTCCACAGGCTTGAAACCCATGGCCTGGGCTTTGACAATAAACTCTCCCTCGGGTATATAGTCCAGTTCAAACTGTCCTTCCATATCGGAAGCAACACCCAGTGTGGTATTTTTAATGGTGACCGTGGCAAAGGGCAGGGGTGTGCCTTCCGAAGTGATAGTACCCTTAAGGTTACATACGGGCTCGGGTGGTGGAGTGTGGGCATAGGTTAAACTTGTGATAAAGGCTGCGAACAGCAAGAGCATCTTTCCTAAATTATATTTCATTTGTTAAAAATTTATTTTATTGCATAATGAATGCTCGCCAGGCACAAAATTGCGCATAGCTTCAATACCTGTAATATCTTACAGATTAGTATTTAATATTTTCGTCGATGACGAATGTGATTGAAAGTATTGTATAATAGGTAGTTGCGGGCACCATGTGTAGGGTCGATAACACCCACGCACGGTTTCGAATACTATCAAATACAGAAAATGGTAATTTATGCAACGGGAGGTGCTCGGCCAGCCTTATTTTCGATGTGGCGGCTTACCGTATTCACGGGTGCTTCTAAGGCGACCTTTTTAAGGTAATTCAGGGGAACATCAGGAATTAATCCGGGTATTTCTTCCGATGTTAAATTCTGTAGTTGTTGGTAAAAGGCGTAATCAGCTGTTGTGTGTGAATGACCATCGCTCCCGGGGTGGGCGTGACTGTATACCTTTCCTTCAAAACTGTGGGTGTGATAAAATAATGCATAGCTTGCTATTTGAATGGCAAACTGCATCACCAGCATCAGTGCAAGGCTATATAAGCCCTTGGAGTATTTTGTATGCTTAATTATCACAATGCAAAAATGAAAAAATTCTTTAATCCCGCAAATACCTACTTATGGGGATTTTTGTCATATTTGCGGAGGTTTACCGTTGGGTAACTTAAAATAATTGGACAGGCTTAAACAAAAATGAATCTGGAATCTATAGACTAGCGGAAGCAGTTTTGACAGGTTTCATTTTTTTAATGCTGCATTAGAGTAAATGCGTACCAAATAGCAATATAATGGTGCGCAATTGTTGATTAATGAAAAAATATTATTAGATCTATACGATGAAGTACAAAATGATTATGACAGTTGGGAGCGCTCTTTTTTTCGCGTTGTCAGCATTTGCACAAACAGGACTGGTAAAAGGACGCGTAGTTGATGCAGAAAACAAAGACGAGATTCCCTTTGCCAGTATTGCATTAATGGAAGACGGAGAAATAGTAAGCGGTACGGTAAGCGATGGTAGCGGTGCTTTTAAACTAGATAATATATCCGTAGGTAACTATTCTCTATCCATTTCTTTTCTGGGTTACGAGTCCCAGGAAATTAAGGACATTACCCTATCAAACACCAATAAAGTTGTTGATCTTAAAAGCATTTCGCTCAGGGCAGCTTCGCTAAATATCGAAGGCGTTGAGGTAATGGCCATGGCGCACACTGTAAAAACAAAGATTGACCGTAAAACCTACCGGGCTGAGGATTTTGCAACCGCACAAGGCGGAACAGCCGTGGATGTTTTGGACAAACTGCCGGCTGTTTCTGTCGATGGAGAAGGTAGCGTATCGGTGCGGGGCACAAGCGATTTTTTAGTTTACATCAATGGTAAACCAACGCAGACAAGTGCGAGCGATGTGCTCAATCAATTGCCGGCAGGCCATATTAAGAATGTGGAAATTATTACAGTGCCGGGCGCCCGTTATGACGCGCAGGGTAAGGGTGGTATCATTAATATCACAACACAAAAAGGGGCTACCGACGGCCTTTCGGTGGTAGCCAACGGCATGGCAGGCGGCACACCATGGACGAATAAGGAAGATGTGTACAGTCATCAGAAATTGAATAATAATCGCTACAATGGCGGCGTGAACCTGATGTATAATAAAGATAAATTATCGCTTAGTGCAGCCCTTAATATGCAGTCGCGCAACAACAAAGGGATTGGTATTATTGATCCTTACATCTATCAGCACCCCGAAGAGTCGGTTAGTGGCTATCCGGGTAGCTACTATGTGCTTGATGGTGAGGGTTCGCGCCCAAAATGGTACACCAACATGATGGCCAGCTTTGGGCTTAAGTATCAGCTTAGCGAAAAAGCAGACCTAGGCGCAAGTTACCAATACTCGAAACGCACCAGTGGCCGTACGGCCAACTATGTTTACGATGCTTATTTTGCGGATACGCCTTCCGGGGCTCCCATTGATGGTACCTTACAGGAAATATATAATCCCAATGATATTCATCGCGATGCTTGGTTTAGTAACTTTAGTGTAGATTATCGTCAAACGATCAATGAGCAATCGCAATGGAGTACCTCCTTTATCTATGAAACCTCCAACCTGGAGCAAACCATCGATAATAAAGAATTTCAGTACGATGGAGAACGATATTATTACAGCGATGAACCGGATTTTCATTCTTTTCAGAGTGACGAAACACCTTTGCAGGCCTACCGTTTTGTGTTGGATTACCAATACAAGCTGGATAATGGAAATACGCTGAGTGCCGGAGTGCAGCCGCAGTGGATACGCTTGGATGGCGAATTTGCCTACGATACCATCGTGGGTAACGCCTATTGGGGCGATCCAAGCATCGAAAGTTACGACAATGGCATTGATCTGAAGCGTGATGTTTATTCGGCCTATGCCGATTTTCGTGGAACAAGTGGTAAGCTCAATTATATTGTGGGTTTGCGTGCCGAATATATGAATCAGCTGATGAATGTGAACAGTACTGAGTATTTTGAATATGTTTACGGTTACTTTAGCGAAATTGGTGCCGGTCGTGATTTTCAGCAGACCGATTTTAGGCAGCGTAAGTTTGACCTTTTTCCAACCCTGCACGCTCAGTATGAGCTGAATGACTTAAACAGCCTGTCGCTGGCAGCCAGCCGACGCATAAACCGCCCACCGGCCAAGGATATGGCGCCATTCTTATACCGTCGTCATCAGGAGATTTACGAAATGGGAGATCCTTTGCTGGAGCCCGAATATACACTCAATGCCGAACTGAACTATACCCGCAGATTGGGAAAGAACAACCTGACTGTTACCGGATTTTACCGGGGTGTAGATAATGCGATCTATCGGGTCAATAGGGTTGCTTACGACATGGGTAATCCAGGGGGAGTGCTCTTGCGCAGCTATACTAACGCTGGCAATCAGACCGCCTTGGGTGCTGAGCTGGGTTTGAATGTAGACCTGCTGAAGAAAGTAAAATTGTTCGTTGGAGGTTCCCTCTATGATTTTCAAGTGAGCGCCGATGATGAATTACTAGGCGAAAGCCGGGATAGCCGAAGCACTAACTGGAATTTAAAGACCAATGCATCGTGGATGATAACGACTCCGTTAAAGCTAACGGTCGATTATGCCATTAAATCAGAATCTGTTACTCCGCAAGGTGAAAGCCTGCAATTCGAGACTTTGAATGCGGCGCTGAATTATAAACCCGAAAAGCTAAAAGGATGGGGCTTTTCGGCCAAGGTGCTTGACGTATTGGGCACTAACCAGGCCGGTGGTTATACAGCAGCTTATGAGGGTGAGCAAATTCTGCTACGACGGGGCTATGTGTACGATTACGAAGGACAAATTGTTGAGGTCGGGGTAAGCTATTCTTTTAATAATAAAAAGCAGAAAGCACAACGTAAGCACCTGGGTGACGACTTTTTCTAAGGTATAAAAAAATGTGTGAGGCGATTCTTTTTTACATTTCTACACCTTTCGAATGGTCGTAAGTTCTTATCATTGCATTTTTTGTAAATTAGCAATCAGACATATTAAAACACAACATTGGATGAAGAGAATCGCACTGCATTGGAAAATTATTATTGGTTTGTTTTTAGGGGTAATCTGGGCTTTGCTGTCGGGTTTTTTTGGTTGGAGTGAGTTTACTATCAACTGGATTGCTCCCTGGGGGCGTATCTTTATTAACCTGCTCAAACTAATTGCTATTCCGCTGGTGCTATTCTCAATTATTGGCGGTATTGTGGGTTTAGGCGATCCCAAAAATCTGGGACGCATGGGTGTGCGCACCCTGCTGATGTACCTTTTAACAACTGTGGTGGCCGTATCGCTGGGTTTGGTCATTGTTAATGTTGTAAAGCCGGGCGTGTGGATGGATACCAACGTCCGCACCGAAAACCGGATTGCCTATGAGCTATGGGCCAAGCAAGAGGGCAAGACTATTCATGACAAAAAAAGGCTGCTCGCTGATCCGGCCAATAAAGGATTGATTGACATGGTGGCTGAACGCCGCGGTTACGATCAGGATGAGGCCATTCAATCGCGCCTTAAGCTGGCGAAAGATAAACGTGAAAGTCGACCCCTTACTTTTGTAGAAGATATGGTGCCAGGTAATGTTTTTAAGGCCATATCGGATAATGGAAGTATGCTTAAAGTTATTTTCTTCGCCCTGTTTTTTGGTGTTGGACTGTTGTTTGTGTCTGATGAAAAGTCGAGCCCCGTTATTCAGGTAATCAATGGCCTAAGCGAGGTGTTTCTGAAAATGGTGGATTTGATTATGCGGGGAGCCCCCTTTTTCGTATTTGCCCTTATGGCCGGTATAGTAACGGAAATGGCCGGTGATAGTCCCGCAAAAATATTTGAATTGTTCAAAGGTCTTACCTGGTATTCGCTAGCTGTTTTATTCGGGTTGTTACTAATGGCATTTGTGATCTATCCGTCCATCATGAAGTTTTTTGTAAAACGTCTTACCTATAAAGGCTTTTTAAAGGGCATCAGTCCGGCACAAATGTTAGCTTTCTCTACCAGTTCAAGTGCTGCTACCTTACCTGTTACCTTGGAGTGTGTTGAAGAGAACCTGGAGGTGGATCCCAAAGTATCGAGCTTTGTATTACCCATTGGTGCTACTGTCAATATGGATGGTACAAGTATGTATCAGGCTGTTGCTGTAGTTTTTTTGGCACAGATGCACATGATCGACCTGAGCTTCGGACAGCAACTTACCATTGTGCTAACCGCCACTCTGGCTAGTATTGGCTCGGCGGCTATCCCCAGTGCCGGTTTGGTGATGTTGATGATTGTACTGAGCTCAGTGGGACTTAACCCCGCGTGGATCGGTATCATCCTGCCGGTTGATCGCATCCTTGACATGGTGCGTACAGTAGTGAATGTTACGGGTGATGCTACAGTGAGTTGCGTGATCGATGAACTAAGTAATGACGCTGGGACCAAGTCTTAGTGACATAGGATGTTCGCATTGAAGTATTCGGTATTCAAACCTTACGGCCTTTTGACAGGTTGTAGGGTTTGAAATACAATCAGCTCGCAATAATATGGATTAATGGTGTAGTGTTGATCATTCTAAATGCAAACATTATGGGTGGTTGTATTGATAAAGAGTCTGATAAGGAATCATTGAAGAATAGTGGTGTACAGAGTAAGCCATAGGGATAGAAGTGCCCTATGAAGTGACCAGTCTTTTTCATTAGTACCGGTACTGATCAGTCTATCCGTATGTCGAAATATCGTGAAGACGGTCAGCATCCAATATTTTAATTGTTCGCCCTTCGCTTTCCACGATACCTTCTTTCCTGAAATCGGCTAGATTCTTTAGTACACTCTCCCGGGAGAAGCCAATTACACGCGCCATATCTTTTCGGGTTAACGGAATTTCAAATGAAGATCTACCATAGCTTTTTTCTAACTCACACAGTAAAAAAGCCAATGCCCCTGCAGAATTCTTCTCTGTTAGATTCATATGCCAGTTCAAGAATCTCTCGTTGACCATGGAGATGTATTGAATAAAAGACATTGAAAAGCCTGAATTATTTGTAAGTAATTTGGAAAATACCCTATAGTTGAGAACCAGCACTTCACAATCGGTTAATGCAAGGGCTGAGAATCGATAATACTTAGTAGAATACACACAATTAACCCCTATAATTTCACCTGCAAAAAGCAGTATAAGCGATTGTTTTTCACGTCCCTCGTCAAGTATCAATTCAACGGTTCCTTCTTTTAGTAAAAATAAATCATGGACTGATGCTCCCTTTTTTACCACCCCCTCTCCAGCTTTGAAATACAAATTTCTTGCACTTCCAAACAATTCATCCTTCTCCTCATCAAGAAGTTTGTTGATGCAAGTATTACCCGTTGTGTGTATAATGTCCATAAGAGAATTTTTAGAGAAGGTGTAAAATTACACCCTTACTTATTTTGTATTACATAGCAACGCCGATCATCAGCATCATACAAAGCAATAGCTTTGCAATGTACAATTAAAAAATATTTCAAATGGAAGCAACGCAAGTATCAAACATTAATTTCAATGTGGAATCCACTGCCAAATCAAACTCACAATCAGAAATAAAAGTTCGCAATTTTAAAGTGTTGGTTGATGAACCGGCTCAATTAGGAGGCACAGATGAAGCCCCAAACCCTGTAGAATATATCTTATGCGGTTTAAGCGGATGTATGCATATTTTGGGCTATAAAGTAGCTCAAGAACTAAACATGGAGTTAACAAATTTGAAGATTAAAATTGAAGGTCAGCTGAATCCCATGAAATTATTTGGAATGCCGACTGAAGAGAGAGCGGGATATCAGAATATTACCATTCAGATAAGTCCTGAAACCAATGCCAATCAACAAACACTTGAGCAATGGAAAACCATAATGACAGAGCGCAGTCCCGTATTAGATAACCTGGTTCACCAAACTCCGGTAGAAGTAAAAATTGCGTAGTCCTTAAGGCCTTATAACAAAGAAGTGGGTTTAACTACCCACTTCTGTAATTTTGTTGCCGCCCGATTCAAGCACCTCTGAAGTTTCTACAGTTAATGTTTTATTAGTTAGTGGGGTGTTTGGGATTTGAGCGTGCATGGTACTGTCAATTTTTGCATGCTTTTCTGTTGCATGGTAATAATTAAGTGTATCGCTTGCTGTTAGGTTAACCTTGGTGCCGTCCGATAGTATAAGGATGGCCTGTCGTTTGCCAGGTTGTATGGTGTCGTTTTCTTTCTTTTGTTCAGTTTTTGCCATCATACCATGACTACTCAATAGTAATGGTAGCATGAGAAAAAAGATGCGACTTGAAGCAATAAGTGCTGGTGTTATTGCTTGCCTGGATTTTAAATTTGTAACTTTAGTCATTATAGCTGTTTGTGTCGTATTATTTCTGTGTTAAAAGAATCACAAATACATAGGCTTTGTGATATTCACACCCTAAAGACACACGATTTCCTCAAGGAGGTGACAGATTATTTGTTATTAATTGTTAAAGAGGTGCTAAAAAGCCCCATGATATTGTTGCTGCCTCTATTATTACGTTGTTTAACAGCTATATAGTTATTGTTGTTTTGTGCTTTCAAATAGTAAGGGGCTTTGTCTTTTTTTGAAAATGTGCACTGTGTTGCAAAAATGAAAACCCCTGGCCAATGAAGATTTCTATAGTTTTTTTATTTAAATGTTCTTTTCTGAAACCACCTTTCGTTAAAACTTAAGCCAATGCGAATGGTTTGGTATGTTTCTTTTACTAATCCAGCTTGCCGGGTGCCGCTTTTTTTGTATTCATAGGCTAGGTTGATGCGCGACCCGTCGGCCATGGGTAGGGTTATACCTGCTGTTAAGCCTTTAGAATCAATGTTTTTTTCTTGAATTGAAAGATATTCTTGGTTATAAAATGCACCAAGTCGATAATGAATACGTCTATAATAGGCACTATAATAGCGTGTTGGTTTATGTTGAATGCCTATGCTGCCTGCTAAAGTGTTGCGAGTTTTGCCATTAGACACTTTTAACTCGGATTTATCCCATAGATCGTATCTAAAATCTGTGGCCAGAGTCCAACCCTTTGAATTTGCATAGGAAACCCCGGCTTGGTAGGCGCATGGTATAAGAGCATTGTTTAATTGTTTTGTATTGGAACTTAGATCTGACGTATAATCGTTGTAAATAAGTTGTTTGTAATAGGTATCTAACTCTGTGGCTATGTTTGCAGTAGCACCCAGTGTCAGCGTGTTCTGACCGATAGTGTGTTGCCATTGAAAGCCGTATTGCAATAAGAAGGTTGCTATGTGGTAGTTTCGCTCGTTATAGGTTGTTTCGCCAATGATGCTGGGGTAATACGACACTTCAATAATGTCGCTTGAACCCCACAAATAGGATGCACTAATGCCAAGCGATAGGTTTTTAAAAAGTGCAAAACCATTGTGCCAGCTTATTTGCGATATTCCACCTTCTCCAAGGTATTGTGTTGGATAGGTTTGTGTGGTGCCTAATATGTATTTTTCACCATCTATTTTGTAGCCCACGCTGGAGTAAGGCGATAAGCTAAATCCCATACCCCAGTTTCTGCCTGCCCTGAATCCCATACTTAGCGATTCGATATTGGCATCGAAATTATTTTGTTGACTGGTGTTGCTTTGATACTTGGCAAAGCTGGTTTTACCTTGAATATTAAATAAAAAATGGGCGCTGTCGAGGGCGCTGTAAGAGGCTGCATTAATATTATTTAAGTAGCCGCTTGAACTCAGTGCTACGCCGGTGTGACCCATGCCGGCCAGTGTGGCATCGGCTTTTGATTCAATCAGGCCAATGCCAAAGCGTGAATAGCTAGAGGAGGTGTTGTTTTGTCCAAAAGAGTGGATGGCTATTAGTATTAATAGAAATGTAAGTAATCGCTTGTTCATTGATGATTTATTAGAATTATTAATTGTCAGATTTTGTATGATTGCTGACAAGGTGCTTGATCAAATAAGGTGTTCACCTTATCATTTATGGCTGATTGCTCATCAGTTCAACGCAGAATGTCTGCCTACAGGTGTATTGTTGAATTCTACTCTGTGTCGTAATAATAGTAATATAATAGTAGCTTGGATTGATGAAGCGGAGAAGATTGTCCGTTAATGGCCAGCCAGTTGAAAGAACAGCCCATGTTGTCGTCGGGTAACGTAATAACAAGGCCCAGGTCTGTATCTACCACCGCTTCATTCAGACGGTTAGACAAATAAGTACTTAAATTAAAAGCATAATAAGTATCCTCGTGATACATGGGATCCATTACGAGGGAGCTACTTAGTATATTGCCATTGGTATCGCTCAAATAGCCCCATATTTCGTTCGCACGGTAAATTTCACCAGCATACACATGAGGAGGTAAGTCAGCTGCCTGCATGAGTTGCATATCGGGTTTCAGTCGCAGTTCGGCATTTACAATATACCCTTTACTTTTTAGCTCCAGCAGGTTATTCAAACATGGGAAATCTATCCGTATTTTGTATCCAATGCCGGCTTGTAATAAAGCACGGTGCTCACTTTCCTGTGCTTTTAATATGCTTTTACTGTTTTTAATTTGTTGAAAGGTGCCGGAAGGGCTAATGGTTCGTAGCTGATTAAATTGACTTTGTTGATCAGATAGCAGAAAATCATAGCTGACATTTTCTTGTTCCAAACCGGTAATGTGTGAATATAGTCGCATGTAGCAACTTGAATCGCTTACATTAAAACTTAGTACAGAGCGGGTTATGTTGGTGTCGCATTTGATAGTTAGTCCCTTAAATACTTCGCTAAATAAGCTGGTGCGGTCCACGTGATTTTCATACTTTGTTAAAAATTCGATCAGCTCATATGCAAACCCATCATTCAGGCGCATGGCCAAAGGTTCTTGTTTTTGCGGATAGGGTTGAAAACATTGTTGAGCCAGTGGGGTTGTATCATACTCAAAAGAGCTATAGTTATATAGGTTTCCATCTTCGTTGACAGCAATTTCTTCCAGCAGGCGATGAACCTGAAACTGTGCATCTGTACATGTATCGCCTACCCAATAGCTGTCGGGTTCAAGCATCACAACTAAACTATCAAAAATCTGATGATCTTGATTCCAGCTAAAATCAGTTGGGTAAGATATTGCAAAGTATGACTGAGCTGCTTGACCACCCAACAGGGGATGTTTGTAATAGCCAATCAAGGCTTTTTCTGTGCCTGATGTTGCGATAGAATCAGCCCTGATGGTGGATAGCTGCACAGTAACCGTATCGATTAAGGCTGTGTAAGTTGGAAAATTAATAAAATCGTCTCCCAGGTCAAGCGCTCCCCTTTGACAGGCCTGATTACCTATCAGCAGTACGAAAAAGGGCAGAAATCCTTTGTTAAATAATGATTTACGCATGTTTTAGAATATTAAATGTTGCGATTGGTCGGCAAATAAAACAGATGAAGGAGTCATCTTTAAATCTTATCAATAAGTGGCGATGGTAATTCAGCCAATCAGTTCTTCGCCTCAATAAACTGCACAATTGGGGGAGGATTTGGGGATAAAAGTCCTTTGGTTTAAATTTTAGATTCGCACGACGAGAAAATGGAGGCGTTAATCGAAATGATTTATTCGATTATAATAATGGGTTTAGATTTGGGCGAACTTAAAAACAAATAGCAATGAATAATACTAAGCATTTGAGTTTAGCTCAGTTTTTTTTTATTAGTTTAATGGTCATTTCTTGCAGTTCAAGCGATGATGAAGTTGATCTGTTGGGTAACTGGGTCGAAATGGGCTCGTTTGAAGGTGTACCACGCACTGATGCTGTGGCTTTTGTGATTGGGAATTATGCATACGTGGGTACAGGGTATGATGGTGTTGAGGATGAGCGTTTGAATGATTTCTGGCGTTACGATGCTGAAAGAGACTTCTGGACCCAGGTAGCTTCGTTTCCCGGAGCTGCCCGAAATGGTGCGGTGGCTTTTTGTGCCGGTGGTAAAGGATATGTATGTACGGGGTATGATGGTAAAAGTCGATTGAACGATACATGGGCTTATGATCCGGAGACCGACAGTTGGACACAAAAAGCTGATTTTCCGGCTTCGCCAAGGTATGGGGCAGTGGCTTTTACGTTAAATGACATTGGTTATGTGGGTACGGGTTACGATGGTAATATGCTCAAAGATTTTTGGGCTTACTCACCCAAAACAGATAGTTGGGAGCAGAAATTAAGCATTGGTGGTAAAAAACGGCGAGATGCCGTGGCTTTTGTCATTGATGATAAAGCCTATGTGTGCACCGGAACTGATAATGGGCAGTATTTGGATGATTTGTGGGTGTATGATGCTTTTGCCGATGACTGGACAGCGAAGCGGAATATTAGTAATGATAACGAGGATGAAAGTTATGATGATGAGTATCAGATGGTGGGACTCAATGGAGTCGCTTTTTCAATTGATGGGCTGGGCTACCTGAGCACCGGTGGACCGGGTGCTCCTGGTGCGCTTACCTGGGAGTATAACCCGGATAGTGACTTATGGGTGCAGCGCAGTAACTTAGAAGGGTCGCCGCGCTACTCAGCAGTTTCTTTTGTGGTTAATAACGAACCTTTTATAGCTACAGGTAATAGTGGCGGTTATTATTTTGATGATGTATGGACTTTCAAAGCCAACGAAGAACAGGACGATAATGATTAAGGCAGACATTTAATTATGAAACCGTATCGAACGAAGAAGTAGTTAAAATACTTACGGTCAGTTTATCAAAAGCGCTTGAGGGTAATGGGAATAAGATTTAAACCCACTGCTGTTCAACTTAATTTTAGCAGCTTTTATCACCAATGCTCCCTTATTGGCTATTGAAAAAATCCCGGTCTTTGCGTCCTTTTGCATAGATTGGGATTTTTTATTGCGGCTGCACAAGCAAAGCAAGCCTGGGGCAAACGCATTTAAGGATTCAGAAATACTATCGTTTTAATATGCTCCGGATGACTTCCAGAATTATTCAAATGAATCCACATACTTGATTTATAATTCAATAATCCTGAAAGGGTTAAATTTAATTAGCTCTGTACGAAGTGCAGAGGATATGATTCGACATATTATAAGAAGCTACAGCGTGGTTGAATTTTAAATGCGTCTGTTGTGAAAACAAGCCTTCTTGTGAACGTATTTGAAAATCTTTTCGCATCTTTATGCCCTATAAAAAACGTAAGTGAATCAGATTAACAAAATAGAGGCACAATACTTAAAGTTCATCGGGGTAACCTTGTTGATGGCAGCTGCCTGTATGCCTGATTCAACTGACGAAAAATCACGTTTTCTTGCTTGCGATGATGTTCGTGAAATTATACTCGAGCAGTTCAATAGTCTCTCGGCCGCTCACCGGCAAGAGGTAATCGATTGGGAAAATGCTATTAAAGAGGTTAGCGAGCTGCCTCAGCTGCACTGCGAAGTAGGCGAAGGTGCCGTATATCAGGTGCTTTCAACCAATCAAATCCTACCTACTTTTATAGTTGCCAATGCATTGTTGCGCAGGACACCTAACGTAGAAGCTTTAAGGGATGGGCAACAATATGGTTTTAATCCTGAACAAAGTAGTACTGCTTGCGAGCGTATCAGGCATTCACTAATTACACGTGCCGGTCCTTTGGCATAAATTAACATCTTTCGCCAGGTACTAAGCACACGAATGGATTCGTGCTGCAGCGAAACGATTGATCTAAGGATCCCATCATCTATTCTTTTAATAATCTGATAATTATAATATTATGGCATTGAGTGGTTTGATTTCCAAAATATTTGGAAACAAGTACGACAGAGATATGAAGGAGGTAGCTCCCTTCGTAGAGAAGATTAAAGCGGTTTATCCCGAGATAGAAAAGTTAACGCATAACGAGTTGCGTCAGCGATCGGCGGCCTTACGTGCACGCGTGCAGGAAGCTGTTAAGGCCGAGCAGGATAAGATTGTTGAGCTGAAAGCACAAACTGATTCTCCCGAACTATCGGTGGGTGATAAAGAAAAGATATACAAAGAGGTTGACCGGCTGGAGAAGGAGATTACCGAGAAGCTGGAGAAGGCCTTAACCGATGCTTTGCCCGAAGCTTTTGCAATTGTTAAGGACACAGCCCGTCGTTTCGCTCAAAACGAAACCATTGAGGTGGAAGCAACACAGTTCGACCGTGACTTATCAGCCACCAAAGATTTTGTGGAGATAGAAGGCGAGAATGCCCTTTATTACAATTCCTGGTCGGCCGGGGGTAATGAAATTACCTGGGACATGATTCACTACGATGTGCAGCTGATAGGTGGCGTGGTGCTTCATAGTGGTAAAATAGCCGAGATGGCCACCGGTGAAGGTAAAACGCTGGTAGCCACTCTGCCCGTATTCCTGAATGCATTAGCAGGCCGCGGTGTGCATGTGGTAACGGTAAACGACTACCTGGCCAAGCGTGACTCGGAGTGGATGGGTCCTTTGTATCAGTTCCATGGTTTGTCGGTTGATTGTATTGACAAGCATCGCCCCAACTCACCCGAGCGTCGTGCTGCTTATAAAGCTGATATTACTTTTGGTACCAACAATGAGTTTGGTTTTGATTACTTGCGTGATAACATGGCTATCTCGCCCGACGACCTGGTGCAGCGCCCTCATAACTACGCCATTGTCGATGAGGTGGATTCCGTATTGATTGATGATGCCCGTACGCCATTAATTATTTCCGGTCCGGTACCCAAGGGAGATGATCAGCTCTTTGGTGATTTGAAGCCCAAGATTGAGAAAATTGTTGAGGCGCAGCGTAAGTTGGTAACCGGCATCCTGGCCGAGGCCAAGCAAAAGATGAAGTCGGGTGATAAGAAAGAGCAGGAAGAAGGAGCCTTGCTGCTGCTGCGCGCCTTCAAAGGATTGCCTAAGAACAAGGCCATCATTAAATTTCTGAGTGAGGTGGGTGTGAAAGCCAGCATGCTGAAGACCGAGAACTTCTACATGCAGGAGAATAGCAAAAACATGCACATTGTTACCGATCCGCTGTACTTTGTTATTGATGAGAAGAATAACTCCATTGAGCTTACCGATAAAGGACTGGATCTGATTACCGGATCGGCCGAAGATCCCAATTTCTTTGTGCTGCCCGATGTGGGTTCTGAGATAGCCACACTGGAGAAAGAAAATATGCCCGAAGAGGAGCGCACCAAAAAGAAAGATGAAATCATTCAGAATTTCTCCATCAAGTCGGAGCGTGTGCATACGATTAATCAGCTGTTAAAGGCCTATACGCTTTTTGAGAAGGATGTGGAGTATGTGGTGATGGATAACAAGGTGAAGATTGTAGATGAGCAAACGGGACGTATCATGGAAGGTCGTCGTTACTCCGATGGTCTTCATCAGGCCATTGAAGCCAAAGAGCGTGTAACCGTTGAGGCTGCTACTCAAACCTATGCTACTATTACGCTGCAGAACTATTTCCGTATGTATAATAAGCTGTCGGGAATGACCGGTACGGCGGAGACAGAAGCAGGAGAGCTGTGGGATATCTACGAACTGGATGTGGTGGTGATTCCAACCAATCGCCCCATTCAGCGTAACGATATGGAGGACATTGTGTACAAAACCAAGCGTGAGAAGTACAATGCCGTTAGTGCCGAAATCATTCGCCTGGTAGAGCAGGGACGTCCCGTATTGGTGGGTACTACTTCGGTGGAGGTATCCGAGTTATTGAGTCGTACCCTGAAGATGCGCGGAATTAAGCACAATGTACTGAATGCGAAGCTGCACCAGCGCGAGGCCGAGATTGTGGCCGATGCAGGTACAGCAGGTGTTGTTACCATTGCTACCAACATGGCAGGTCGTGGTACCGACATTAAGTTGTCGCCCGAAGTGAAAGCCGCCGGCGGTTTGGCCATTATCGGTACCGAGCGCCACGAGTCGCGTCGTGTTGACCGTCAGTTACGGGGACGTGCAGGTCGTCAGGGTGATCCGGGTTCATCACAGTTCTTTGTATCGCTGGAAGATGATTTGATGCGTCTGTTTGGCTCCGATAAAATTGTGAAGTACATGGATCGTCTGGGACTCGAAGATGGTGAGATGATTCAGCATAGCATGATTACGAAATCTATTGAGCGTGCCCAGAAGAAGGTGGAAGAGAATAACTTTGGTATTCGTAAGCGCTTGCTTGAGTACGATGATGTGATGAATTCGCAGCGTGAGGTAATTTACACCAAACGTCGCCATGCTTTATATGGTGAGCGCATTCAGGTAGACATCTCCAATATGATGGCCGATACTTGTACTGATATTGTAGAGGAATATCAGGCAGCCGGCGATTTCGAAGGCTTTAAGCTGGAGCTGATACGTATTTTCTCAGCCCAATCACCTTTTACCGAGGAGGACTTTTTGAAGGGGCGTGCTGATGAGCTCTCAATACAATTATTTGAAAAAATGTGGGAGGCCTACAAGCGTAAAGGCGCCCTTATTGCCCAGCAGGCCAATCCGGTTATCAAGGATGTGTACGAGACCAAGTCCGAAATGTTTAAAAACATTGTGGTGCCCATCAGCGATGGACAGAAGGTGTATCAGATAACTACCAATCTGAAGAAAGCCTACGAGAGCGAGTCGAAAGAGCTGGTTCGTTCCTTTGAGAAGGCTGCCATGTTGGCAACCATTGATGATGCGTGGAAGGAACACCTGCGTGAGCTGGACGACTTGCGTCAGGCGGTACAAAATGCTACCTACGAGCAGAAGGATCCACTGTTGATTTATAAGTTTGAGTCCTTCAACCTGTTTAAGGCTATGGTGGGCGAAAACAATAAGGCCGTGGTATCCTTGCTGTCAAAGGGTCATATACCTATTCAGAATGCCGATGGTGTTCAGGAAGCCCAGGAACGCAAGCGTCAGGATTATAGTAAAATGCAGACGCGTAAAGATGAGTTTTCGCGCGGTGGAGGCGGCAGTAGTGCTCCGGGACAAGCGCCCAAGCAGGAGCGTATTGAGCCGGTGCGTGTTGAGAAGAAGGTGGGCCGTAACGAACCTTGTCCCTGTGGAAGCGGTAAGAAATACAAACAATGTCACGGTAAATAATAATTAGTGCTCGTTGCATGGTGCCTTGTGCACGATGCAACGGGCATTATGCACTAATAACAGAAAATATGATTCTTAACTCAATTAACTGGAATGTTCATCCCGAGATATTTTCGATAGGATCGTTGCACGTGCGTTACTATGGCCTTCTTTTCGCCATGGGCTTTATGCTGGGTTATTATATTCTTGAGAAAATGTTCAAATCGGAAGACATAAAACAAGAATGGCTCGATAAAATATTTATGTACGTGGTGGTGGCTACCATTGTTGGGGCACGCCTGGGGCACGTGATCTTTTACGGATGGGATTATTACTCGCAGCATCCTGGCGATATCATTAAAATATGGGAGGGCGGATTGGCCAGTCACGGAGGTGCCATCGGAATTCTGATAGCATTACATTATTATTCAAAAAATGTGACGAAAAAGAGCATGATATGGACACTGGATCGCCTGGTGGTACCGGTTGCCCTAACGGCTGTCTTTATTCGTTTAGGTAACCTTATGAACTCTGAAATTTATGGTCATGTTACCGATTTGCCCTGGGGTTTTGTGTTTGAGCGACGCGGTGAAACGCTGCCCAAGCATCCCACGCAGCTATATGAGGCCTTCTGTTATCTGATTACCTTTATCGTGGTGTTCTTCACCTACTGGAAGACCAAGGCCAAGGAGAAGCAGGGCTTGATTTTTGGTATCTTCCTAATCGGTATTTTTGCCTCTCGTTTCTTCATTGAGTTTGTGAAAGAAAATCAGGAGGCCTTTGAAGAAAGCATGACCTTTAATATGGGACAGCTGTTGAGTGTGCCATTTGTCATTGCCGGTGTTTATTACATCTACAATGCGATAAAGAAGTAAATTGCTTTAAAGCATAACTAAAGCAGGCCGTTCAAAAATGAGGTTTTCATATTTTTGAACGGCCTGTTTTCGTTTTTTATACCACCCAACTAAGCGGGTTGATGCTGTGGACGTAATAGGTCCATTACGGTTTTTACCGGATTAAAAGTGCTTATCGGTACCTCAACAAAGAAGCTGAGCCAATGGGCCATGGCACCGTTCCACAGACCCGGTAATTCAAGTGCTTTTAAGGCTTTTCCGTTCTGTGTTTTCTCTGATATAAAGCCGGTTTCCGGATCCACAAAATTCGTCAGGTCAAACTTCTGTCCTTGATAATCTTTCGTATAACACACCAGATCTACCGGATTAAAGTGAGTACTGCTTTTCACTATTTCCTGCTGTTGGCCATCCTTGGGATGTATTTGTGCGCTTTCTACAATCTGCAGGCTTATGGTACCGTCTGATTGTTTCACCCAGAAGGGGCCGCCACCGGGCTCTCCTTCGTTTTTTACCATGCCACACACGCGAATCGGGCGGTTCAGATGTTCTTTAATAAAGGCTGCCTTCTGATTGTGATCCATGCTGGCCATTTTGTCATCGGTGATCTGAAGTTCAGAACAAAGGAAATCCACCCCTTTATCAATGGCATCGGGGGCTTGGCTATCAATTCCCTCAAGAATGGCAAATACCTGCTCTTTTTTACTAAGAAGAAGACCGGCCAGTACCTGCTTATAATGAATGGTGTCGCTCAGTAAATGCTGCGGCACCACGTTATCTATATTTTTGATGAAAACCATTTCTTCTGCAAGGTCATTTAGGTTTTCGATGAGAGCACCATGGCCGGCAGGTCGAAACAGCAGGTTACCATCCGATTGTCTGAAGGGGGTATTGTCGGGCTTAACGGCTAAAGTATTGGTGGAAGGTTTCTGGTAGGAGAATGATACCTCAAATTTACAATTATGGACTTTCTCAAGGGCATTGCGTCGCTCCTCCAATCGTGTTTTAAATAGTGCCTCGTGCTCCGGGCTTACCGTAAAGTGTACCTTACCCTTTGAGCCATCGCTTGCATAGGCAGCTGTCTCCTTTAGGTGTTCTTCCAAGGGCGTAAAGGCACTATTTTCACTATGGTGAAATAATAACAGTCCCTTGGGTAGCTGCCCGTAATTGAGGCCTTTGGGTAATAAAAGTCCTTCAATCAGGGTTGTGGCTGCCTCAACACTAACTGACTCGTTACCGGTATTTACCTGCGTACCTTGAGTGAGGGCATTGCCAAAGGCAAATTTGCGAATGTCACGCAGAAAGGTTTGATAAGGCTCCTGATTGAGAAGTTCTTGTTGGCGGCCATCATCGGCCTGTAAAAATTCAAACAGAGATTTGAACATACGGGTGGCAGCGCCCGATGCCGGCACAAATTTGATCACATCAAGTCCTTGATTTAATGCCCTGTTGTATTTTTCAATAAGCGTAGTTTCATCATATTTGTTGGTTCGGATGATGCCGTCGTTAATCGTGGCTGCTTTTACCAGCCTTGCATAAGGGAAACCGGCTTCAAAATGCTCCAGCTGCTTACTGATGCGTTCGGGTGTAATCCCTTCTTTGTGTATTTGTAAGTAGTCTTTTTCGCTTAGCATATAAATAGATTTTGATATGTAATAATAGTTTTTTTTGTCCTGTTTAACAAGCAAAATACATTTTATCATACTCGCAATACGGCAGCTTATATGCCTGAAGTTATTTAATACAAGGATGTTATTTGTTAAGACATGCTGTTTTTGAAAAATACACCATTAGACTAAATGACTCGAATAGTTGAATGTATTGATTATCAAATATTTAAAAGTTTAGTAATTCGGGAAAATATGATATATTCGCTCACTTAAAAATTTAATATTATTCACGAATCGTTCTTTTATGAAGAGAATAGGATTATTATGTGGGTTAATGATGATGGGTTTTCAGCTATTTGCTGAGGGCTATCAGGTAAACCTGCAGGGAAACAGGCAAACCGGAATGGGACATACTGGTGCCGGCCTTTTAATGGGAGCTAGCAGCATGCATTTCAATCCGGGAGCCTTAAGTTTAATGAAATCAAAATATGATTTTTCGGCAGGTGCAAGTGGTGTATTTTCAAAAAACACTTTTCAGAAAAAGGCACCTTCAGTATATGAGGCTAAATCGGATAACCCTGTAGGCACACCGTTTTATTTTTATGGTGCCACAAAGTTAAATGATAAGCTGGCAATGGGTCTCAGTGTTACATCGCCTTATGGAAATACCCTGAAATGGGGGGATGACTGGGATGGTAAATACCTGATTCAGGATATATCTTTACAAGCGATTTTTATTCAGCCCACTGTGGCCTATCAAATCACCGATAAATTAGGCATTGGCGTCGGATTTATGGCCGTTAGTGGTAGTGTGGACTTAAATAAGGCGCTGCCAGTGCAATATACCGATGAACAAGGAAACCCAATGAATGCGGGAGTCAATATCTCGGGTAATACCTGGGCCTTTGGTTTCAATGCCGGTATTTTTTATAAGGTATCTGATAATTTTACTGCCGGTTTAAGCTATCGATCGGAGGTAATGGTGAAGCTTGATGGCGGTGATGCTGATTTCTCGGTGCCGGGATCATTGGCCGGTTTATACCCCGATACTAAGTTTGACTCCGAATTACCGCTCCCTTCCAATATCACTTTAGGGCTGGGTTATCAGTTAAACGATAAGTGGTTACTGGCAGCTGACCTTCAGTATGTGGGCTGGTCGGCTTATGAAAGCCTAAACTTTGATTTTGAAGCACCAAGTGTGCCTGATTCATACAACCAGCGGGATTTTGAAAATACGATGATTTACCGCCTGGGAGCTGAGTATTCCCTAAATGAAAAAGCGCAGTTCAGAGCCGGTGTCTATTACGATAGTACTCCCATTTCTGAAGATTTGCTGACACCCGAAACCCCGGGAACCAATAAGATTGGTATGTCATTGGGCTTTGGCTATAAATTCACGGACAAATTGTCTTTGGATGCTTCTCTGCTATATATTCATGGAGAAAAGCGAGAAGATGGTTATGCACCCAGTGACTTTTATGGTACCTATTACACCAATGCCATTATTCCGGGTATAGGTATTAATTATTCATTCTAAAAGCGATATGGTAATGATAAAAAAATATACTGATCACCTTTTATTGATGAGTTTGGCGCTGGGCCTATGGTCCTGCGAACCCAATGTGGATACCTTTGTGCCATCTCATGGAAGTGCTGATTTTACGAAGTTTATTGCCATAGGCGATTCATACACCGCCGGATATACCGATGGTGCCCTGGGGCGTCGTGGACAAGAGGAGAGTTTTAGTTATATACTAGGTAAGCAGCTGATGTATGCCGGCAGTGAATCATTTAACCAGCCCTTGGTAAAATCTGAAGCCAGTGTGGGTACAACTGTTCTAGCCGAAAACCAGAACAATGGTTATTTTGAATTAAAAGTGGTAGATGGTGCATTTAAGCCGGTACCCGTACTGGGCGATATGGGCATATTTACTGAAAGCGTGTACAGTGCCAATAATCAAAATTTTGGTGTTCCTGGAGCCAAAGTTACTCATTTAGCACTTGAAGCGCCTTATCCACCGTACTCGACCCTTAATCCTTTCTTTAAGCGCTTTGCCAGTACTCCTGAAGCTACAGTTATGGGTGATGCCCTGGCTGCCCATCCTACTTTTGTGTCGCTGTGGATTGGTAACAATGATGTATTGGGTTACGCCCTTGCCGGTGGTGAAGATGATGAAATTACCGATGTAGCACTTTTTGCGGGTCTTATTGATCAATATGCTGGAGCCATTGCGGCTGGCGGCGCCAAAGCAGTGATGGGTAATATCCCGGCGATTGAAAGTATTCCTTATTTTAATACGGTGGCTTATAATGTGTTGCCGCTGGATGCTGATAAGGCAGCCCAGCTCAATGCTGGCTATACCAAATATAATGAAGGAGTAGATCTGTACAATAGTCAGGTGCCGGAAAACATGCAGCTGCCCTACATTAGTTTTCAGGAAGGAGCCAACGCTCTTATTATTGAAGACGAGGATTATCCCATTAATGGTATGCGCCAGATAAAGACTGATGAGAAATTGGTATTAACCCTGCCCAGTGATAAAATTGCCAATGAAGGCTGGGGAACCATGGTGCCTGTCCCAGCCGAATATGTGTTGGATGAGGAAGAGCTGGAGGATATAGATGTAGCTACTAAAGCCTACAATACTGCCATTAAAGCCACTTGCGAGAAATATGGTTTCGCCATGGTTGATTTGAATAAAAAAATGGAGGAGTTAAGTACCACGGGCTTAATCATCGATGGCCATCGTTACACAAGTCAGTTTGTGACCGGAGGTGTTTTCTCATTGGATGGTATTCATGCCACCGGAAGAGGTTCGGCCATTATCGCCAATGCCTTTATCGATGCGATTAATGCAAAATTCAATGCATCGGTTCCACGGGCTAATATTAACGATTATAACACAGTGGAGTTTCCGTAAGCGGGAAAATCAATAAGGAATAAATATAAAAGATGCCGCAAATAATTTTTGTTGGCATCTTTTTTATTTCAGCTGCATGGTAATGCGCTCCTCCAGGCTGTCGCGCAGGCGTATCAGCAGCGGATGATTAGCTTGAAATGGATGCTCATCAATCCTGCGAATGGGGAGCAAGCGAGGCGAGGTGCCGGAAATAAAGGCGGCCTCCATAACAGGTAGTTCATCCATCGGAAGCGAGCGATACACAATTTTTATCTTCAGCTCAAGTGCACAATTGATAATCTGTTGCCGCATAATGCCCGGCAGTACCTCCTGTTCTTTTGCTGTTATAAGTGTGTCATCTTTTATAAAAAATAGGTTAGAGCGGCTTCCCTCGGTAAGGGCATGGCGATGATTGACCAGCAATGTTTCATACACATGCTCCTGCGCAATAATATCATTGGCTTTATTACGTATGCTTGCATTGTATATTTTGGCCGTGGGATGAGTACGCTCATCATATTGTAGGGTGCATACAATCCCTTCTTTCCTTTCTGCTTCGTTGGGATAGCGGGCCGGTATAAAATAAGCCAGAAAGTAGGCATCTCCATTATTTTTAAACCTTAAATCAAGCTTCACATTCCCATCGTTGATATTATTAGCTGTATAGAGCACCTGCAAACGGCGGGGAAGCATGCTGATGCGCACAGGACTAACTTTGCCGGCTGTTTTTAGGCTATGTGTCAGTCGATTTAAATGATCGTCCAGAAAAAGTGGTGTAGACGCTTGTATACGGAATACCTCATACACGCAGACTTCATCGGGTGCGATGGTGGCGTTGAAGAAATTCACCGACTTAAGAGTTCTGTCCATCAGGAAGTACTGACCTCGTATAGCAGATTGCATCTGAAACAATGGTATCGTTAATATTTCAGTATGAAGATAAGTATTTTTTATAACCCGAAAAAATGTCAGGAGGCAATGTCATAATGCCCTGATCAGGAGTTGTGTAGTAGTCATTTTGTCATAGTGCGAAATCTGCTTATTTACATCGTGTAATAGTAATCTATTGATAATCAGAAATTAGTTTGTTTTTTGTCATTTAGGTGCTGAAATTGGCATCTACTTTGATATTGTCTGTGTGAGTGAATTAAAAATTTGTTGAACTAAATTTTGGAGGAAAAAGCTATGACACTGGCAAAATTATCAAACAACTGGTTTCCATCAGTACCTTCAATCTTCGATAGATTTTTTGATGGAGAATTGATGGATTGGAATAGAACTAATTATTCCAGCACCGATACAACCTTACCCGCCGTTAATGTTACCGAAAATGACAATGAGTTTCTGATTGATGTGGCGGCCCCGGGTTTAAAAAAAGAAGACTTTAAGGTGGATTATGACAATGGCCGATTAACCATTTCATCGGAAAAGAAAAATGAGAAGGAAGAAAAAGAAGGTGAGAAGGTAACAAGGCGTGAGTTCAGCTATCAGTCATTCCAGCGCTCGTTCACCGTATCGGAAAGTGTGATCGATGCTGATAAGATTGGGGCTAACTACGATAATGGCATTCTTCATATCACTTTGCCCAAGCGCGAGGAGGTGAAGCCACGTCCGGCCAAGCAGATTGCTATTAAATAGCCTTAAGGTTTGTCTCAAAAGGGAACATAGATGTGACCTTAAATGATATTGATTTTAATTAACAGAGAGTGCTATGTTGGAGTTATGTAAGAAAGTATTGAATGGTGTACAGGAAGATAAGGAGCTCTTTCGTAAAGAATTGATAAAATCTATGGCATGGCTAAATCGCGAAGATCAAACAAAGTTGAAAGATTATGTGCAGCTAACATTTGCCGATGAGCATGCCGATGTGATACAAGAGGTTCTTAGCACCCAATACGATTTTGCATCCTAACAATATTGAAAAAGCCGTTGGCTGTTTGCGATTGCATCGGCCAACGGCTTTTAATATGTTTTATGGCTCGGTTCTTTATCTGCCGAAATCCATTTAAGGATTAAATACAAAAAAGCTTAACGAATTGGGTGCTTTCAAAGCTTACACGTCCTAATCAGTCTCTCGGCTCTTTTCGCATAACTCACCGCTAATTCCTCACTTCTCACTTCCTACAACCTAACATACTTACACATTAATAGAGCCTAATTAAAGATAATAGTGTATTTTAAGGCTGAAAAATCACTTAAAATATACCTCATGAAGTACTTCTTTATCCTATTGGTATTGCTCGTTGTGGAACCAGTTTATACGGCGGGCAAAAATGTGACGGGCATTGTCTTTAACGACAAAAATAAAAATGGCATCTACGATGCAGGTGATATAGTAATGCCGGATGTTTGTGTCTCTAATCAAAGGGAGGTGGTAAAAACCGATGCGCAAGGACGCTACCAATTGCCTTTGCGTAAAAATGCTTTTATTTATGTGGTGAAGCCCCAAGGCTATGCTCTTCAGCTCGATGAGGATAACATCCCCCAAGGTAATTATTATCATCATCCCAAAGGAACGCCCCGTAATTTAAAATATCCGGGTGTGGAGCCAACAGCTAAACAACCTGTAGAAATTAATTTTCCACTATATGCTACCGGGCTAAAGACGAATTTTCGAATGCTGGCGCTGGGGGATCCGCAGATGCCCAATGATGAAGCACTGGACTATTTCAGGGATGGTGCTGTGGCCGATCTGTTTCGCCACCAGGCCGATTTTTATATGGTGCACGGCGATATTGCTGATGATCATCTTTTGATTTATCCGCGAGAGAAGAAAATAATGGGCAAGCTGAATGTACCCGGCTATCATGTTCCCGGTAATCACGATGTGAACTATCGGTCAGAAGATCGGGTTAATGATTTTGAGACTTACCGAATGGCCTATGGTCCCGATTACTACGCTTTTAACTATGGCAATGTTCACTTTATCGTACTGAATAACATTGCCTACCAGGGATGGGATAAGCTTAATAATAAAGCTGGGCGCTATACTGGCAATCTGGATGATACACAGCTGGAATGGTTGCAAAATGACTTGGCCACCGTGCCACACAATCGGCTGATTGTCATCAATTCGCATATTCCCTTTCTGGAAGGGCCTGCACAGAAAGAGGCCGTTGTTAAGCTGCACCAAATGCTGAGTGACCGGCAGGCCGTGCTCTCACTAAGTGGTCATACCCATCAGGTAAATACTTACCGGCTGGATGAGAATAGCCATTGGCCCTACCCGGGAATGCACGAAGGCGTTATTTTAGGAGCTACTTGCGGCAGTTGGTGGTCCAACCCCAAGGATGAGAATGGCATACCGGTGGCCACCTGTAATGATGGTTCACCCCGTGGCTATTTTGTGTTTGACTTCATGGGTGTCGATTATAGCTACCGTTTCATCCCATTTCATTATCGCGATGATTTTCAGATGCGCGTATCATTGCCCCAGGGACGATTGCAACAATCGGAGTTGGCAGATACTGATATTGTGGTTAACTGGTTTGTGGGGAAGCCACAGCAGAAGGTTGAAGTGCGTATCAATGGTGGAGCTGTGCGGTTGATGGAAAACTTCTATGGCACTGATCCTTTTTATGAGGGTACATTGGACATACGCAAAACAGATCCGGCTTATCCGCCACGTGCCCGTGAAACGCAGCACCTGTGGAAAGTTGCATTGCCTGTTGATTTACCTGTCGGCACACATCATATTGAGGTGACGGCCTACGGCGATAAGGGAAAGACCTATCAGGCCATTAAGCTATTTGCGGTAGAGTAAATAACTAACGAAGGTGTTCAAAAAAAGTATCACGCAGAGACCGCTAGGGATTTCGCGAAAGACATAAAGCAAAGAATGCAATGCTTCAGGCCTTTGCGCACTTTGCGAGAAATATCAAATATCTTTGAACACCTTCGTTTTGTAATATTGCCTTGGAAAAAGGCTTATCGCTTCTTTATTTATCGGGCGCTACGAATCCAGGTAAGACGGTGCCATAACTTTTCCAGCGGTCCCTGGCGGTACTTCTTCATCCACCAATTACAAAATGCAATTTGCAGAATAAACAGTACCACACCCAAATACAAACTACTTAATACCCCAATCTTCGGTGCCATATTCAGGGCAAAGGGGAAGTATATCAGTGAGCCGATAATTGATTGGGTAATGTAGTTGGTAAGGCTCATGCGGCCATAAGCGATAAAAGGCTTCATTAGCTTTTTAAAGAGACTGCTGCGGTATAAAAGAGCAAAGAGACTGACCCAGATAAAAGTAAAGCTAAGCTTCCACCACATATCAATGGCCACGCCCAGCGAGCGGCGGTACATAAATTCTCTGTCGATATAATAGTTCTGACGCAACAGATAGAAACAGGCAGCAGCAACAGTGGCTATGGCCAGCACACGCAACCAGGTTTTTTTATTCTCAGCCAGGTGAGCAAACCAGCCCCTGCGTCCCAGTAACAAGCCCACCAGAAATAAACCGGCAGTTTGCAGGAAACGGCCGTTTTCAATGGCCCACAGCATACTCCATAGCTGACCTATGGTAGTGTTTCCTTTGATAAGTGCCCAAAAAGTACCTTCCGACAAATAGCTTCTCACATCACCATGAAACAGTCTGTTAAGTTGTTTTGGCAGCTCAAAAGCATTGTCCGCAAGTTGCCTGAAAAAGTAGAACAGTTCCACCGGTTGTAGTAAAAAGAAAATTGCCAACAGCAGCACAGCGCGGTCGCCCCACTTGCGAACAACAAATAGCACCAGGCCAACCACAGCATACAGCATTAGTACCTCACCCGGAAAAAAAGCGGCATTAACACAGGCAAAGCCGGCCAGCAGCAAGAGACGCCACAGGTAACGGCCACCAAAACCGAGGCCTCGCGCCTGAGCCCTGGTGTATTGGATGTAAAAGGTGAAGCCAAACAGAAGGGCAAAAATTGAATAAGTTTTGCCCGCAAATAAAAAGAAAAGGGTATCCCAGGCGGCACGATCAGCGGTGCCCATGGCCTCAAAAGCAGTGGGGAAGACATACAGATTGAAACGTTCGATATTGTGCAACAGCATAATGGCCATAATGGCAAAGCCGCGCAATACATCCACTACTTCAATGCGCTTGGTGTTAACAGAGAGTGAACTCATTTTTATAAGTTTTGTGTTTATAAATGATCCTGATAATGGGGGTTGGGGTGGGCAAAGCGCCAAAAATAGTATTTATTTATTGGTTTTAATACTCCTTTGGATAGGCTTTGCCCAATTATCATGGGCACAATTCAACTGTTCACTTGTCTCCTTATTCTTGGGTGGTTTACGAAAGCGTAGTAGTCATTTAAAATGTGATGTAATGGCAGCAGCTCTTAAATGCCTTTAATGCGCTGCAAAAAGGCAGAAAAGGCTCCTTTATCTATCTCTCCTGATTTGCGGGCTTGATTAATAATTACTCGCTGATTATCGGCGGTAAGGTAAAATTTAAAGATATAATCGGCTGTTTCATCAATGCCCATCTTGCCAAAGCGCAGATCTGCCAAGTATAGTCCTTCTGTATCTTTGCCTACCTGGTAATAGCCCTTGGTGAAAAGAAGGAGTTTTTGAAGGTCCGTATCATGGCTCAGCGGTGCGAGAAGATGCTCGTTACGGGGAATGTAAATAAAGTCGGTGGGGTGGTGCTCGTCAAAGTTAGAATACAGGGCCATGTGGTATCCGTCAGATGCCTCAGCAATACCCATCCATAAGAAGTTACTCAGGGGTAGCGGGCTTGTGCGGAAGCGTTCATAACTAATGTCTTGCGCCTTAAAGGCTTGTTCAAATACTTTATTCACATAAAACTTATTGGCCACAGTAAGGCTCAGGTAACCAGTTGTTAAAGCCAGGGTGCCCACCATTAAGTAACGGCGTATCTTAGATTTTCTGTTGAAAAAGGGTAGTGTAAGCAAGGCCAACAAGAAAGGGAGGGTGTAAAATACATCTACAATGCCAATGGTGCCGAGTTCAACACGATAAGATGAGAAGGGCAGAAAGGCGCCGGTTCCATAGGTGGTTAGGTAGTCGAGCAAGGGATGGGTAAAGATTGACCAAAACATAAGTTGGGTCCATTCTATGCGGGTAATGAGCATTTTTTTTCGGTGGATGCGGTGAATCAACCAGCCCATGATAGGAGCCATCAAAAAGGCAAACACAAGGCTGTGACTAAATCCCCTGTGTACAAAGAGCCCATCTGCCACACTGTAAAATCGTGTGAACAGCACATCCATATCGGGGATCAGTCCCCCTACAGCTCCCCACATCAGGGCTTTGTTACCGGCTTTTTTCCCTAAAACCACTTCTCCTATTCCGGCACCCAACACTGTTTGTGTTACTATATCCATCAATTTGTTTATTATTTTGACATACTATTTTGAAAAATAACGATTCAACATTTATTTGGTTGCATAAAAAGGGCTGCTCTTTTGAAAAGAAAATGAGCTATTGCATATCTTTGATGATGGCAGAAATTGAAAGTTAAGTGATTATGAAGATCGAAAAGGAGAATGAAGACACAACAAGGGGCTACCTACAGGTTTATACCGGTAATGGTAAAGGGAAAACCACAGCAGCTATCGGCCTTACCATTAGAGCTGTGGGAGCCGGTAAGCGGGTTTTCTTCGCTCAGTTTGTAAAGGGGATGATATACTCCGAGGTAAAGGTGCTACAAGGACTTGCTCCTGCCGTTACCATCAAACAATATGGTTTGGAGTGTTTTATACACAAGGCGCCCACCCCAGCCGATGTGGAAGCAGCCCGTAATGGCTTGCTTAAGGTGAAGCAGATAATTGAATCAGGTAATTATGATATGGTGGTGTTGGATGAAGCCAATATCGCCCTCTACTATCAGTTGTTTAGCCTTGATGAATTCCTTGAAATCCTGAAAAATAAACCCTCTGCTACCGAGATCATTATTACAGGGCGTTACGCACCCGGTGCACTCATTGATATGGCTGACCTTGTATCTGAGATGAAAGAAATAAAGCATTATTACAGCACCGGCGTGTCAGCCAGGGAGGGAGTAGAGTTTTAGCCGACACATTGATGCCCAATTACTAAGTAAAACAGCCCTTGCTTTGAACATCTGGATCTTGAATTTATGATCAATTTAGTCCATAATTTTTATTTCGTATTTAAGTGATATGTAGATAGTCAATTAGCTGCTTAGCCCTAATGGCACCTGCTTTTTTTGGTAACTATTACCCTTCATTGGCGTATCATTACCTGCATTTTTATTCTAAACATAGAATTAGGAAAAATTTATTAACCTGTGTTGTTACTGCGTAGGCATCATCCAGTGGGATATGTGTACGTAAACAACTGCATGAAACAAATTAACATGAAGAAGATGAATTGGCTATCAGCACTTATGCTGGGTAGTATGATTGCCTTTACGGCATGCAGCGATGATGAAGCTAAGGGTGATGTATTCAGCGACCTGACCCCCGAGGCACACAAGCAGGAGATAGAACGCGAAGGTGTGGCTCTTGTGAAGAAGATGGAGGCTGCCAAAAGCTTAGAGACTTTCGATGTGATCGACGGATTTTTTACGCTGATGGATCGTACAACAGCTCAGCCTCCGGTGGCGTTAGCGATGCCCCTTACAGAGTTGCAAAATTTAAGCGAAGGCAATAAAACCATGGTGAGTGCACCGGCTGCCCTTGTGGCTCAGTACCGTATTTCAGATGAGTTTAAAAGCCAGACGGGTATTTATGAGTGGGATGAAGAAGCCACGGATTGGAGGTTGC
This sequence comes from uncultured Carboxylicivirga sp., assembly GCA_947491945.1. Classification (GTDB taxonomy): domain Bacteria; phylum Bacteroidota; class Bacteroidia; order Bacteroidales; family Marinilabiliaceae; genus Carboxylicivirga; species Carboxylicivirga longa. The sequence goes on from CANLLN010000003.1 coordinate 245,354, forward strand.
TTGCTGCATCGGATACCGAAGCTACCTTCCGCTTTACGGTGAAAGAGCAGGCTGCGGAGATTAGCGTGTACAATTTTTCCACCAAAGATGCCACGCATCAGGATGAGTATGCAGAAACCGTTACAGAGTTGCCTTTAAGCCTGAATGCGCATGTGAAGTTAGGGGAGGCCGTGCTCACCAGCTTTAGCTTAGTGGCAGAATGGAACGAGGATGATACGCCCAGAAACATTGTGGAGACCATTACACTGGAAGATTTCTCTTTTACCGGCGAGCTGGTAAATACCAATACGGTGGTAAGTGCTGGTACGGCTTTCAAGTATAACAGCGATGTCATCTATGCCAATGGATTTCAGTTGGACGGTAACTTTAGCTACGATGAAATTTTCAATACCATACCCCAGGAAGGTGGTGACATGAATTCGGTATTTGCTCAAGAAGTACTGGCGCGTGCCAATGCCTGGTTTCAGCTGGGTAATATTAAAATTGAAGGTATTTTTGATGTGAAGGGCTTTATGGACGGTTTTGTTGATAAGGCAGGATCACTCACTGAAAATTCAACAGAAGAGGATTTTAATAATATGATGGTGGAGCTCATCAATGAATATGCCTTGTTCTATGTGCGTTTTGCCGATTCAAATGAAATCATTGCCAAAGGCGAGTTTTATCTGAAGGAAGTAAACGATTATTATGGCGGAACACATGTTGAGCCGGCTTTCCTGATGGTGTTTGGCGACGGTTCCAAAGTATCTGTAGATGACTTTGTAAAAGAAGGATTTGGTGATCTGATCACTGAGCTGGAAGCCTTTACAAAGGCTATGGACGCTGCTTATGGCGGCGACACAACGCCCGTTCAGTAATTTTTTATGGATGATAAGCTGAGTTTGGGGTAAAGTTTAATTCTAACGCCAACTCAGCTTAATGGTATTAATGGGGAATGTCCGAAATATAGGCTTCGCTTACATTGCGAATGATCATCATTTGGGACATTCCCTAATATTTTATTTTTCCCTTTGAGAGCGCTTATACTTCTTAGTTTATTTTTTTATTCCTTCGGGCTATGGGCACAAAATACATCCAATTGCCTTCAGGGACGGGTGGTGGCTGCCGATGATGGAGGTGCCATACCCTTTGCCCATCTGCGGACACCGGATGGTTTGTTGGGTACGGTAAGCGATGCCAACGGAGACTTTTCGCTTTGTGGCTTTACCGAGGCTCACACACAGCTTATTGTAGGTCATACAGCCTTTGAAACCAAAACCATTACCATTAACCCAGAGTGTTCGGCCCACCTGACTGTGCACTTGTCGATAAAAATTTATGAAGCGGCTGAGGTGAAAGTCCTGGCCACCCGAAACAGCCTTGTCAAAAGCCCAACGCCCGGTAAGCTCACGCTCAAAAATGAAGACGTACTCGCTTTACCCGCCTTTATGGGCAGTCCGGATGTGCTAAGGGGATTACAGCTGCTGCCCGGCATGCAGTCGGTAAGCGAGGGCAATGGCGGCATTTACGTTAGGGGAGGATCACCCGGACAAAATTATGTGCTCTTCGACCATATTGAACTGATGAATCCGACCCACCTGATGGGCGTTTACTCGGTTTTTAATCCTTTATTAAGCACTAAAGTTGATTTTTACAAAGGCAATGCACCCCTGCATTTATCCGGCCGACTGGCATCTTCTATATTGGTCGAAAGTGAGTACCAAAAGCGCGATAGTAGTAACTGGGCAGGCAATGTGGGCAATGTTGTCACCAACCTTAGTTATCGCGCACAGTCCAGGGATGAAAAGTGGTTTGTAAGCACCGGACTGCGGCGCAGTTATCTGGATGTGCTGGCTGGTATGACCAGTTTGTTCGTCAGTGATGAGCAGAATTATTTCAAGCAAAACGATTATGCTTTTTATGACTGGAATGGCAAGGTAAGTTACAGCACGGCGAATAATCGTATTCAGTTAAGCTGGTACCTTGGACAGGATAATTTTAGGATGCAGGCCTATAACTCCACTATTAAATCGCAGGCTCGGTGGGGAAATAAAGGGGCTGCTTTGCACTGGTATAAGTCATTGTGTCCGGGACTTAGCATGAGCAATACCTTATCCTACTCATCATATGGCTCAGAATTTGGCGCATCATTGCCCGACGGACGGATGCGTTTTGCCAGCAACTACCGGCAGATGAGCTTAAGCAATTACTTTAGCTATGAAAAGGGAGGGCAGTTATGGCGATGGGGATTTACCCTCAAAGGCTATGACGTATCCCCTCAAGAACTGGAAGTGAGTAATTTTACCGATCATAGTGCTGCGACTCATCAATACCGCAGTGCTGCCCTACGGTGCTTTATAAGTAATCATTTTAACCTTAGTAGTAAGTGGACGGCCTCACTGGGAGCTGCGCTTAATATCTACCGTTATCCTGATGCCTTCCCAACTCAGGGTGCCATAACACATGGATCGGCTTTTCAGCTAAAGCCCAATGTGCGGGCCACTCTTAGTTATGCCCAACAGCCCAATGCAGCCTGTAAGCTCTCTTATGCCTTTAATACGCAGGATATGCACCTGGCCTCCATGGCTTCCATTCCCCTGCCTACCGATATATGGATGCCGGCCACCCGGCAACTGCCCATTGAAGAGGGGCACCAGTTTACAGCTGGCTATTTCCAGTCGCTTCCCGCTCTGAATATAGAGTGGGGTATTGAGGGTTATGCCAAGTATATGAACAATATGCTTTTGTTGAAGCTGAATTCGGAAATGACGCAGCAGCATAACTTTGAGGAGAGTTTTTATGCCGGCCGTGGATTGGCCTGGGGCAGCGAACTCTATCTGCAGCAGCGGGCAGACAAAATGAATTTTACACTTTCCTACACTCTTGGCTGGACACGGCAGCAATTTGATGGTATCAATCAGGGACGGTGGCACGATGCCAAGTACGACCGTCGTAATGATCTTAACCTGCAGGCATCATACCTTCTCAACCAGCGCCTTGATGTAAGCACTGTATTTGTGTATGCCACGGGTAACAAGGCCACCTTGCCAACGGGGCGATACTGGCTGATGGGTTCCATTGCCAATGATTATGCCGGAGTAAATAACTATCGTATGCCGGCTTATCACCGCATGGATGTGTCCATGAATTACAAGTTGAGGTCAAAGTTCTTTCATGAATCGGTTTTGAGTCTGTCAGTCATTAATATATACGGTCGCAGCAATCCTTATTATATCTATTTCAGAGTTGAAGAGGGGCAGGATGATTATGAGCTGAGCATAACTGCCCGGCAGGTATCTTTATTTCCCATTATGCCGGCTATCAGTTGGCGCTTTAAATTTTAGTGATATGCGCATTTTATTACTGTTTTTTTTAATTTTCAGTGTCTCATGCAGCAAAGATATAGTGCTGGAGCCCATGCCTTACGAAACCAAACTTGTGGTAGATGGGTGGATTGAAAATGGTGAGTTGGCGCAGGTGTTGCTGACCATGAGTTCGCCTTTTATGACCGAGTATGATTCGGCATCCATACGCAATACCTTTGTGAATTATGCCCGTGTCAGCATCCGCAACAGTATAGGGGAAAGTGAGGTGCTGACATTAAGCCATTGCGCTGATTTTTTTCCGCCTTTTGTGTATAAAACCATTAAGATGAAGGGCCAAGTGGGAGAGACCTACACGCTTAAAGTAGAGGCTCGTGGTAAAGTGCTTACAGGGGTCACAACCATCCCTGCCCTGCCGCTTGTTGATGAGGTGTTTATGCAGTCTGTGTCCGATACCAGTCAAATCTTATATGCAATTATTAGGGATGATGCCTTAAGTAAGAACTACTACTATTCGCAGATATATACAAGGCATTACGACACGCGTTTTCATCCCTCGGGAAATCCCTTGCTCAACGACCACCTTTTTAATGGGAAAGAGCATTTGCTAATGGTCAAAAGAAGTGAACAGGCCGACCCGCTCAATATTCATCATATGGATACTGACCGTAATATTTTGCCCGATGAGTTTGCCATATCGGATACGGTTGTGCTTAAAATTTCGCAGATTGATGCTGAAACTTACCGGGTACTCAACGGTATTTACATTGATCATTTGAGTCAGGGCAGTCCTTTTACCTTTGTTGATCAGCAAACGCCTACCAATATTCAAGGTGGAATTGGTCGCTGGACAGGTTTAGCCACCCAACGCTTTCTGGTACATCAATAGCGTGTTGGGCTGATTACCTGCTTACTCAAAAACAAAGGCGGCTGCCCCATATCTGAGACAGCCGCACACTTATGAATGGTCTTTTTTTCTACCGAATGCGATCCATGGATTTGAGCAAAGCAATATCCTTTGCGATGGCACGTAAGGCCATAAAAGTGAGAATTAATGCCACCAGCGGAAAGGCTGTAGTAAGTTTGTAGCTCATTACCCCGCTTACTTCATCGATTAACTGCGTGCCCAGGTAGTATATCATCCCCGTTGAGCCAAGCAGCAAGGCCATATTTATGCCGCACAAACGTATTTGTAATACCCGGTTTTTGTACATGAGGATAGTGAGGAAAGAAATGATGGTGGCCACCGTGAGCAGAATCGCCAGTGCCAGTGTAGGTACCAGCATCTCGCCCCCGCTATTTTCCAGTCCACGATAAATAAAATTATAGATTTCCTTAGCCTCGGTTTCGATATGTGCAAAGGGCAAAAAGAACAGACTCGCCATCAGCAGTCCGCTTAATAAAAGATAAATCGTTTGAATACGTTGTATCATGATGCTTTGTTTTGGTTCGTTTTTCGAAATGCGAATTTACATATTTCTGTGCACATACGCCCACTGAAATACACGATTCAGGATAAAGACATCTAAACCTTATTAGATCTCTCTATCTGCTGCTAGCTCTCCTAAAGTTCATGTGACCAAGAAGCTGGGGTCCTCTCCGCCGTATAAAGGAGGAGTGCAAGATAGAGGAGAAGCGGATGGTGTTGTTTAACTCTCTGCCGTACTTCGTTTATCTACTGTGGTAATGCTGCATATATATTTTAAAAGGGAGTGTTTCGTAACAAAATCTTTCTTTCATTTGTTAATAACTTTTCCTTTGGGTGGGCTAAAAACAGGCGCTATCGAATGTTTTAAATCAAAAAATGGTTAATTTAACACAAAATTTAATTTTTATGAGAAAAATTGAAGCATCTGAATTAATTATAAACCCGGACGGCAGCATTTTTCACTTGCACCTAAAGCCGGGTGAAATTGCAGACAACATTATATTGGTAGGCGACCCCGGACGCGTGGAACTGGTTAGTTCATTTTTTGATACCATAGAGTTAAAGAAAGCCAACCGTGAGTTTGTAACCTGCACGGGTGCGCTCAATGGCAAACGGATAACGGTTGTAGCCACTGGTATTGGAACCGATAATATCGACATTGTGGTAAATGAATTGGATGCGCTGGTTAATGTTGACTTTGATACTCGTACTGTAAAGAAAGAGCATACTCAATTGAATTTTGTACGCATTGGTACTTCCGGTGCATTGCAAAAGGACATTCCCGTTGAGTCGTGGCTGTTAAGTGAAAAATCTATTGGTTTCGATGGACTCCTTAACTTCTACGCCCGTCGTAACGAGGTAGCTGATTTGGATTTTGAAAAAGCCTTTGTTAAGGCGCTAGACTGGAATCCCTTACTCACGGCTCCTTATGTGATGGAAGCAGCTCCTGCTTTACTCCATAGGCTGGATGGCGGTAAGGTAGTGCGTGGTGTCACCATTTCGGCACCCGGTTTTTATGGCCCTCAGGGGCGTGAGTTACGGCTCGATCTGGCGGATAAGCACATTAACCAAAAAATATCGGATTTCCGTTATCAGGATTACCGTGTTACCAACTACGAGATGGAATGCTCAGCCATATACGGCCTCTCTGCTCTGTTAGGACACAATGCGGCCACCGTGTGTGTCATTATTGCCAACCGACTGGCAGGTGAGGCCAGTGTGGATTATAAACCGGGCATGAAAGAGCTGATTCAGCACGTATTAAAAGGATTGACCAAGTAATGAGGAAATATGGATAGAGAACGGATAAAGGCCTTGATCAGTTTGCTTGACGATCCCAATGATGAGGTGTATGCTTCGGTAGAGGACGCCTTGCTAAAATCGCCGGTGGAGATTATACCGGAGCTTGAAAAGGCCTGGGAAGGCTCCTTGGACGATGTGTTTCAGCAGCGTATTGAGAATATCATCCACTCTATCCAACTTAAAGATGTTTTTACCGGTCTTATGCAATGGCTGAAATCGCCCACGCACGATTTGTTGTATGGTTCCTTCCTGGTTTGTAAATACCAGTACCCCGAAGTAAGCCTGGTGCAATTAAAAGAACAGCTGTCCGAGCTGCGCAAGGATATATGGCTGGAAATGAACGAACATTTAACCGCCCTTGAGAAAGTGAGGGTTGTCAACCATGTGCTGTTTCATAACCATAAGTTCTCGCGTAATACTAGTAAGTATCTTGCACCTGAGAATAACTATATTAACGAGGTGCTTGCTAGTCAAAAGGGCAATCCTCTATCGGTTTCAATCATTTATTCCATCTTATGCCGCGAGCTGGGCATGCCGGTATTTGGGGTTAATCTTCCCAAGAATTTTGTTTTGGCCTATCTCGATGAAGCCGCTGTGGATAGGGGTGAAGTACCCAAGGACCGATCTGCAGTGCTGTTCTATATTAATCCTATTAATAAGGGTGCTGTGCTGGGGCGTAAGGAAATTGAATATTTTATAAAGCAGCAAAAACTTCAGCCCAAAGAAGAATATTTTTTACCTTGCAATAATATAACAATTATTAGGCGTATGCTTAATAACCTGAGTGTGGCTTATGATAGCCATGGTGAAGAAACCAAAAAGCAGGAGATCCAAAAATTATTGGCTTTGTTTAGTGATTATGAACAGGGTTTATTGTAGTATTTTAAAGTATTGAATAGATAATGAGCAATTTATCAGGCTTACAGCCGCAGGCGCTTTGGTCTCAGTTCGAGGCCATTTGTACAGTGCCCCGTCCCTCAAAAAAAGAAGAGAAGATAATCGCCTTTCTGCTTCAATTTGCCGAAGAACATGGCCTGGAAGCGCAAAAAGATCACATTGGTAATGTATTGATATCCAAAGCAGCTACTCCCGGTAAGGAAAAGGTTAAGCCTGTTGTTTTGCAGTCGCATATCGATATGGTATGTGAGAAAAACAGCGATAAGAAACATGACTTTGATAAGGATCCCATCACGCCCATTATCGATGGCGAATGGGTAAAAGCTGATGGAACTACGCTGGGAGCTGATGATGGCATTGGTGTGGCTGCTCAATTGGCTTTATTGGCTGCCAATGATATTGCCCACGGGCCCATTGAGTGTCTTTTTACGGTGGATGAAGAAACGGGACTAACGGGTGCCTTTGAGCTTAAAGAGGGCTTTTTTAAGTCGCGCATCCTGCTCAACCTGGATTCGGAAGACGATGGTGAGCTTTTTATCGGTTGTGCTGGCGGTATCGATACTTTGGCAAAGTTTCCCTTTGCTAAAGAGGCTCCGGCGGCTTCTTCTTTCGCTTTCAAGGTAAGCGTATCGGGTCTAAAAGGAGGACATTCAGGAGATGATATTCACAAAGGGCTGGGCAATGCCAACAAAATCATTAACCGCTTCCTGTGGGATGCAAGCCGTCGTTACGATCTGCGCCTGGCAGCCTTTGATGGTGGAAATCTGCGCAATGCCATAGCGCGGGAAGCCTTCGCTATTGCCGTGGTTCCATCTGCTTATAAAGAGCAGGTGCGGGTGGCCTTTAATATGCTTTTTCATGATGTGCAGATGGAGCTGAAAGTCACAGAGCCGGCACTGCGCATGAAGCTGGAGTCGGTGGATGCTCCGTCTTACGTGATGGATGCTGAGGCGCAAAAAGGTCTGCTCAATGCCCTGTATGCTTGCCCCCATGGCGTGATGGAGATGAGTCGTGACATTGATGGACTGGTAGAGACCTCTACCAATCTGGCCGCTGTTAAGATGATGGATGATCATGTTATGGTGACCACCAGTCAGCGCAGCTCGGTGGAGAGTGCGCGTGAAGATTTGGCCAATATGATGATGGCACTCTTTACGCTGGCGGGTGCCGAGGTGAAGCATAGTGATGGATATCCGGGATGGGCACCCAATACGCAGTCAGAGATATTACAGATAACGCGTGATTCTTATAAGCGCTTATTCAATACCGACCCAGTTGTGCGGGCCATCCATGCGGGTCTTGAGTGTGGACTTTTCCTGGAGAAATATCCTGATATGGACATGATTTCCTTTGGCCCTACCATTAAAGGAGCGCATTCGCCCGATGAACGTATCAATATTGAAACGGTGGATAAATTCTGGAAGCACTTGCTTGATGTGCTGGATAATATACCCGAAGAATAGGACTGCTTTACTCATTGGATGACGATTTGCACTACTCCAATTGTCATCCGATGAGTTGCTATTTATCAAGCAGAGTTGGGTATTTGCCCGCTTTTACGGCATTAAACAAATCTGATTTGGCCGAGCAGGCACAGGTGCCCGATGCGCAGGGTGATTGACCCCTTCCGGGTTTCACCAGGCGAAAAAAGAAACGAATCACATGATAGACGGCCCAGGCCACCACGCTGTATGTCAGTATATCCTGTATCATAATTTCAATCTGAATCTGCATTAGCAGTAATAGCGCGAAGGTTATTCATACCTTGCCAACAATTTGCTGTCACTACTATCTCTAATTCTACTCGTTACATACCTAACAATACACTGCCAACCTGGTTCACTGCAAAGGCCAGCACCCAGGCCAGCCCGGTTGTGTAGAAGATGGTAAACAGTGCCCATTTCCACGAACCGGCTTCTTTGCGTATGGCTGCAATTACCGCCACACAGGGAAAGTAGATCAGGATAAAGAGCATAAAGCCAAAGGCCGTTACCTTGTTAAATACGGGTCGCCCATCAGCATATTTCTCATTGCGTATTCTTGAAATCAGAGCCTGTGAGTCCTCGGCTTCATCTTCCGAGTGATAAATCACAGCCATAGTGCTGATCACAATCTCTTTGGCCGCGATGCCTGTTATCAGGCTGACACCCATCTTCCAGTCGAAGCCCAAGGGAGCTATCACGGGCTCAATGGATTTACCCAGGCGCCCGATATAGGTATTGCTTTGGTGCTCACCTCTCATAAGTAAAGTGATAGAGTCGGTTTTATGCAGCAGACCCTGTTCCAGTTCTTGCCTGCTTTTGCCAACTGCTTTATCGATCAGGGGAGAATAATCGGCATGCAGCTGTTCTATCTGTGCATCAAAATCCTGACTATAATCCACTTCCTGGGGGAAATAACTTAAGAACCAGATAATGATGGAGGCAACCAATATAATACCCCCCATTTTCTTCAGGTATTCGGCTCCCTTATGCCACATGTGGCGTATGGTATTTTTTAATGTAGGCAGGCGATAAGGGGGCAGCTCCATCACAAAGGGTACCTCGTCGTGCTTAAAGAGCAGCCGCTTAAAGAGGCGGGCAATTAATACTGCCAGTAGTATACCGATGCCATAGATCAGGAACAACATGGTACCGGCTTGTTCGGGAAAGATGGCGCCAATAATCAGGATGTACACCGGCAAGCGGGCACTGCACGACATAAAAGGATTGATGAGCATTGTCAGCAGTCGGTTATTTCTGTTTTCGATGGTACGTGTAGCCATCACCGCGGGTACGTTACAGCCAAAGCCCATCACCAGCGGGATAAAGGATTTGCCATGCAATCCCATCTTGTGCATTAGCTTATCCATAATAAAGGCGGCTCGTGCCATATAGCCCGTATCCTCCATAAATGATATAAAGAAAAACAGGATGAGGATATTGGGTAGGAAGACGATAACACCACCCACACCGCCAATAACACCATCCACCAGCAGGTGTTTGAAGGAGCCATCGGGCATAATGTTGCTTACGAAATCGGCAAGAAAGCCAACGCCAGCTTCAATCCAGTTCATCGGATACTCGCCCAATGTAAACGTGGCCTGAAACATGAACCACATAAAAAATATAAAAATGGGAAAACCAAAAAGGCGGTGTGTGATGATGGCATCAATGCTGTCGGTTCGTCGGCGTCGTGTGCGTGGGTTTTCCTTAAATGTCTCTTTTAAGGCGCCGGCCACAAAGCCATATCGCGCATCGGTAAATAATGATTCAGAGTCTTCCAGGCACTGTTTTTCAATTTTAGTTGTCAAGTCTTCGGCCACTTCAATCACCGGAGCAAATAGTTCGCTGTGCGCGTTCATGTGCTCATATAGCTGCTTGTCTTTCTCCAGTATTTTAATGGCCAGGTACCGCGGTGATATGCGATTGGCAATGTTTCCAATCTGAGCAAAGCGCTTATCCAGGGTGGCAATGGCCGACTCCAGGGGTTCGCCGTAGTTCACATGAATATGGCGGACAATGGGGTCGCGGTCTTCATACACATCAATTAGCTTGTCAAAAAGCTGCGTAATACCTTTGCCACGTGAGCTAACGGTAGGAATAAAGGGAATGCCCAGCATGCCGCCCAGCTGCTCATGGTCAAGGCGGTCGCCCCGTCGGGCCAGCTCATCGTACATATTAAGCGCCACTACTACTTTTATATCCAGGTCAATGAGTTGAGTGGTTAGGTACAGGTTGCGTTCCAGATTAGAAGCATCCAGCACGTTCACTACTATATCAGGTGATTCCTTAGTGATGTATTCGCGCACATAGGTCTCTTCGGGTGAGTAGGCCGACATGCTGTAGGTGCCCGGCAGATCAATAATATTAAAGGTATAGCCCTTGTGGCTAAAACTAGCAGCCTTGGAGTCTACCGTAACCCCGCTGTAATTGCCCACATGCTCACGGGCTCCACTGGCGTAGTTAAAAAGGGTGGTTTTGCCGCAATTGGGATTACCCACCAGTACAATATTAATGCTGCGGTGTTTCTTGTTGGCCGTTTGCTTCAGAATATCTTCAGAGATGGTACCTTGGTAATTACCGGGTGCTATGTTCTTGGCCTCTTCAATTGTTACTACTTCAATTAAGCGAGCCTCACTGCGACGAAGCGACACAGTATAATCCATTATTTTGTACTCAATGGGATCCTTCAGCGGTGCATTTTTAACAACGGTCACTTTCTTACCTTTAATAAAACCCATCTCAGTAATGCGCTTGCGAAAAGCACCGTGTCCCTTCACCTTTACAATTACACCTTCATCCCCGTTGCTTAATTCTGATAAATTCATGAAACGCTCGAATTGATTGATCCCAATTTTTAAATATGCAAATGTACGCTTGCATGCTTGATGCTACAATACCTAAAAGTAGTGATTTTGTATTTTGTTTTAAAAATTATTCCGTCAATGATATCTTTTTACTAGGTTAGCCCACCGGAAAAATACTAATCAATATTATTAAGCTAAATGAAGAATAGAATAGTTAACGTGGCAGTACAAGTATTGCCCAGTTCGACAGAACATGATGCTTATCATCTTGTGGATGCAGCCATTGATATTATTGCCCGCTCGGGATTAAAGCATGAGGTATGTCCATTTGAAACAGTGGTGGAGGGACCTTATGCCGATGTAATGCAGTTGGTTGAGCAGGTGCAGGAGGCTTGCTATGGAAGTGGCGCTGATAGCCTGATCTGTAATCTTAAAATTCAGTCGAAGGCTGATGGAGATGTGAGTATCGAAGATAAAGTTGGTAAATACAGATAAAAAAAAGGTTGCTATTTAGCAACCTTTTCGATCCCCAATGGTATTACCGACTTATTCCTGTAAATCTTCAAATTCTACATTGGTATATTCCTTGGTGCTAACGGCTTCCTGAGGCTCCTTTGCATCTTCATCCATTCGCTTTTCTTTGATGAAATCCACCGTTTCCTGAAGACCGTCAATAAACTTATCAAAGTCTTCTTTGTATAGAAATACTTTATGTTTTTCAAAACGATAATTACCTTCTTCATCGTAATGTTTTTTACTTTCCGTAATGGTCAGGTAATAATCATTTTTACGCGTTGCTTTCACGTCGAAAAAGTAGGTTCTTTTTCCTGCTCTAATGGCCTTTGAAAAAATTTCTTCGCGATCCCTTTTTTCAAAGCCTTCATTTTTCTCGAATCCTTCCATTTTTTTCTTTATTGTTTTGGAAACAGCTTGTGTGCTCAAAAATGACAATTATTTATTTATTAACCAATAAATTTTTTACAATTTTTTTATGTTTTTCAAACAAATATACAGAACGTTCGAGCGCTAACGTTTAAATGCTATGCTTAAGAGCACCAGCATCAGTTGTTTAATATAATTGTCCATCTTTATCACTTAGCTGATCTGCCAGTAATGATCATGCTTATTAATTACTTTTATCCTAACTATGTTACGCTATAATAGCTTTTAAGCACTTCTTTCTTTTCTTTTTAAAATGCTAAAGGGTAACCCAATTAGTGCTCTCCTGAGTTTTCGCTTGCAGAGCCAAGGGAATGGAGTGTAACAGAGTCTCGGGTTCATTACTGATTGAAAATTAAGGGCTAAAAAAAAGTAAGATCCGGCATGGGATTGGTGGGACTCTTATTACCTTTTAACAAAGCTTGACATTCATTTAAGCAAGACTTGATAAAAGCGCTTGATGCAAATAAAAAAAAAGCTACTTTTGCATTTAAAATACAGTTAAAAAGTTCGATAGGGATGTTAAGTAGAAGATTGTTAAGAGTTAAAGTTGTGCAAATGACTTATGCACATCATCAAAAGGGTGAGGTGTCGATACAACAGACAGAAAATGAGTTATTTCACAGCATAGCTAAGGCTCATGAGATGTATCATTCATTTTTGCTATTGCTATTGGAGCTGAAGAATTTTGCGGAAAACAGAATTGAACTTCGCAAGCAAAAGAGACGTCCTTCAGAAGATGATTTAAATCCCAATTTACGCTTTGTAGATAATGCCTTTTTATTACAGCTAGCTGGCAATGAAGCGTTAATGGCCTATAATACTAAAAACGGTACGCCTTGGGTAAATCATCCCGAAACCATTAAGAGCCTCTATAACGTTATAAGCGAATCGGAAATGTTTGTTGAATACATGAAGACCGATGCAGGTGATTATGAGGCAGACAAACGTTTTATTGCTAAGTTGCTCGAGAAGGTAATTGCACCATTTGAAAGCTTGTATGCCATCTTTGAGGAGCAGAGTGTATATTGGAACGATGAGGTGGAATTTGTAATTTCCATGGCCGTTAAAACAATTAAGGGTTTTCAGGAGGCTAATGGTGCCGATGAGGCATTGCTGCCCGAGTTCAAAGATGATGAAGATCGTGACTTTGTGCAGCGTCTGTGCCGCAAAACACTGGTGAACCAGAAAGATAACATGGAGCTGATAAAGCAGTTTACCAAAAACTGGGATTTTGATCGCGTAGCCTATCTTGACCTGGTATTGATGCAGGTTGCCTTGGCCGAGATTATGGAGTTTAGTAGTATTCCGGTTAATGTTACCCTGAACGAATACATCGAAATTGCCAAGTATTATTCTACCAGCAAGAGTGGTACCTTTATCAACGGTGTGCTTGATAAGATTATCGGGCACCTCATCGAAGAGAAAAAAATAAACAAGCCCGGCAAAGTAACCCGTTAAATGAAAAGTCATCACCTGCTTATCCTTTTTTTAGCCCTATCTTGTAGTGCCTGTATATTGGGCAAGAAAAGGCAAAAGGAGAAAATAGGCTCAGGAAAGCTTCGTTTTACCGAATTATCTTATAATTTTGGAACGCTCAGGCACGGTGATGTTGTGGCTCATCGATTCAGGGTGGTTAACGAGGGAGATTACCCGGTTACCATTCAGGAAGTGAGTCATCAGTGCGGATGTACCGATGCGTTCTTTACCAAAGCACCCATCGACCCTGCCGATACCGGCTATGTAGAGGTGTTGTTTGATACCAAAGGCTGGCAAGGCAGACAGGTGAAACAGGTGGTGGTAATGGCTAACGACTCGGTTAAGCGGCATGAATTGTTGGTTTGGGCAAGTATAAACAGAAATTAATAAAATAAATTATGAGTTTTTCAAACGTACTATTGAGCCTGTTACCTCAGGCTGCCGAAGGAGCTAATCCTATTATGCAATTTGCACCTTTTGTGCTCATCATCATTGTATTCTATTTCTTTATGATAAGGCCGCAGATGAAGCGTCAGAAAGAGTTGCGTAAATATCGCGAGGCCCTCAAAAAAGGTGATAAAGTGATTACTACAGGCGGTATCTACGGAAAGGTAGCCGAAGTGAAAGATCAGTTTGTAACGGTGGAGATTGCTGACGGTGTAAAGGTGAAAATGGATAAGTCAGCCATTGTTATGGATATGACTGATGTAGCTGCCAATAAGTAAGAGGGCTTGCTGGTTTCCGTGTTTTCTGCTAAAGATTAATTACTTTTGTATTATTCTGATCGTTAAACCATGGATAACATACAAGCATTGCTAAAAAAATACATTCAATTTATTACTAAAAAGACCCGGGAGTTACGCGAAGATAGAAACGCGCTTATCTTTCTGGTCTTTTTACTTTTATCGGCCTGCTTTTGGGTGTTAAATGCATTGCGAAAGGACGATTACACTACAGAGGTGAGTTACCCGGTGCGCTTTGTGAATGTCGGCGAAGACGAAATTGTAAAGGGTAGCCTCAAACGTGACCTGCATCTTCGGATACGGGGCGGGGGGTTTAAGATATTACCCTATCACCTGCGACAGCAATTTACGGCCACCGCTATCGATATATCTGCTCTCAGTCGGGTGAATGTCGACGGGGTGGATGGTGCCTACCTTAATTCAATCGATTATTTTAAGCTCATAGAAGGTAAGTTGGCGGTAGGTGTAGAGCTGGAAGCCATTATGCCTGATACTTTATTTATACCGCTCATTGCTAAGGAAAGAAAAAAACTACCTGTTAAAGTGGTAGCTGATTATTCCTTCGAGCGTCAGTGTCAGTTGTCCGGATCCATTAAGGTGTCACCCGACTCAGTAATGGTGGCAGGTGCCGGTGATGTGCTGGATACGCTATCGTATATCCCAACACGGCCTTTGTTTTTCGAAAACTTATCAGATACCATTGTGCGCAATGTGCAATTGGATGTTAATCCCTCACTGGAGCTGAGCAAAAGAAGGGTAGTAGTGACCCTTCCGGTAGAGCCCTATACCGAGGCGCGTATTAATGTACCCATAAAATCGCTGAATTTGCCTGACAGTGTGGATCTAAAGACTTTTCCCCCAGCGATAGAGGTGTCGTATCATATTGGTTTGACCCGCCCCTTATTTCAGGTAAACGATTTTGCTGCCACGATCGATTTTGCGTCCATCCGCTTCGATGATTTGCCACGGCGCCTGAAAGTGCGTGTACAGAGGGCACCCGAGGATATACAGAATATGAGCTTTCGGCCGGTTTTTGTGGAGTATTTATTGGAAAAGAAATAAGGGATGAAGAAAATAGGGATTACTGGTGGTATAGGAAGCGGTAAATCAACCGTGGTTAGGCTTATCCGTTTTTTGGGCTATCCTGTTTACGAGGCCGACTTTGAGGCCAAACGGTTAATTAATGAAGATGTGGCGCTGAAGGATAAAATTGTGTCATTATTGGGGGCTGAGGCTTATACTGAGTCGGGCTATAACCGATCCTATGTGGCGCGTCAGGTCTTTAATAACCGGGACTTGCTACAGCAGCTTAATAGCATTGTCCATCCCGCTGTACGTGCCCATTTTGAGGCCTGGTGCAGGAGGAATGCAGCTAGCGATCTGGTATTTCAGGAGGCAGCCATTCTGTTTGAGAGTGGCGGCCATACGGCCTTCGATGCCACCCTGTTGGTTACTGCGCCGCAGGATATGCGCATACAGCGTGTGGTGAAGCGCGATGGATTGGCACCCCATCAAGTAGAGGCACGCATCAGTAATCAGTGGAGCGATAAACAAAAGGCTGATCTGGCTGATTTTGTGCTGCAGTGCGATGGACGGCATCTGGTTATTCCACAAGTACTGGCTATACTGAAACAGCTATAGAGCTGTGCCTGCAGATGCTGGATACACCTACTAACTGTTAAGATGTAATTATAATGCCAATTCGCAGATTGCATTAATATTGCCTCATAAAAGTTTGGTGTAAACGTCTTTAATTTTATTTTTGCAGCGAATATTAAATACAAGAATATGTTGAAAGGAATATTAGCAATTTCGGGACAAAGAGGATTGTTTAAATTGGTGTCTCAGGCCAAGAATTCAATCATCGTGGAGTCTTTGATTGATGGTAAGAAAATGCCTGCTTATGCAACATCACGTATCAGTGCTCTTGAAGATATATCGATATATACCGAGGATGAGGATGTGAAGCTGTTTGATGTGTTTAAGGCCATTCACGAAAAAGAGAACGGTGGTATGGCTATCTCGCCCAAGAGCAGCGGCGCCGAGCTTAAAACCTATTTTGAAGAGGTGTTGCCTTTGTACGATAAAGACCGTGTGTATGTATCGGATATTAAAAAAGTGCTGGGCTGGTATAACTTACTGATGGAGAAGGATATGTTTGATCCCAATGCCGTTGAGGAAGAAGTAGAAGTCGAGGCAAGTGAAGAATAATATTTATATTAAATCATGTAAGAAGGTGTCCTGTTGGGGCACCTTTTTTTGCATAATAGGGGCATAAGTTATCGGCATTGTGTATATTAGATAGGCTTTCTGCATTGTTGCAGTAGCCATAAAACCAAGCTGATGAGAAAAATACTATTATTAGCCGCTTTTACGTTGTTTACGCTAGTTGTTAATGCACAGACTGACGTTTACACTGTAAGTAGTGGAGAAATGATTTTTGCCTGGAGCGATACTGAACAGACACCCATTGGGGGTGGTTCCATGGAAAATGTGAGTGATAACCTGCGTTTCTCTGTTTTTTTGCACCTGGGGCAGTATGTGCACATCGACCTGGGGAATTCCCTGGGATTTTATTCAGGACTGGCGCTGCGCAATATCGGTTTTATCACCGAAGATGATGCCCTGGATTTAGGAGTGGACAAAGAGAAGCACCGTGCCTATGCACTCGGGCTACCCCTGGCTCTTAAGCTGGGCTCTTTTCGCGATCATTTTTACCTCTACGGTGGTGCCGAGTACGAATTACTCTTTCACTACAAATATAAATATTGGGTAGATGGCGATAAGCACAAGACCTCGGAGTGGTTCAGCGACCGTACCAACCGTTTTGTACCTTCAGTATTTGCCGGTATTCAGTTTCCCCGTGGTCTCAATCTTAAGTTTAAGTATTACCTCGATGATTTCTTAAATACGGATTATAAAAAAGGCGACAATCCTTTAAATGATTACTCACGCTACGGCAAAACCCGAATGTTTCACATCTCGCTCAGCTGGCAGTTCGACACCCGTGATATTGAGAAGTTATGGGGTGGCGATGGTGCTGCTCGACACCATGATGTGGTGATTTGATATGAGTTAAAAATTCCTGTGGCTATGGATGCCTTTCGCGTTAAGTGCTGGGTATCCGTCTTTAGTCTAATGGTGCATATAATATGAAGTGATCTGATTCTGTTTGTTGTCCTTCGACAGATACAAAGATTTGGAAATGTGTAATGTAAGCGTCTCCACAATAACGTATAGCATCTTATGGTAAAAGGTTGAAGTTTTGTATCTGATTTTTGTAATAAAAAAGGATGCATTATGATTTTTAATTTTACTGATAATACGCGCTTCTTCTTTTACAACGAAGCTGTAGATATGCGTAAAGGAATCCACTCGCTCTATCATTTGGTAAAAACAGCAGGTAATATGGATGCGCTAAGTGGTGATAGTTATGTATTCATTGGCAGGACACGTAAATCTATCAAGGTATTACGATGGCAAGGTTGATAACCAATAATATAGACTTAAAGCACTTTGAGCTTGTGTCAGAAGATAAGCAGGCTGTAATACATAGTGCCATTGTGTATTCTATATCCTTAAAGCGAAGCATAAAAGTTGTGCATGCTCTTTATTGCAACCCAAAGGGTAAGCAGATTTATAAACTGTATTTCTCAACAGATATCAATATGAATGCTTCTGATATCCTGAGGTTTTATCAAAGCCGCTTCCAAATTGAATTTCTTTACCGTGATGGAAAACAGCATACAGGCTTAAATGATTGCCAAGCCAGATGCGAAAATAAATTGGATTTTCACTTTAGCGCTTCGCTACAGCCATCAATCTTGCCAAGATCTTCCATTGGTTGAACCATACCCAAAGAACAAAGAAGATCATTTTCAATGACTGATATCAAAACAATAAACAACAATGCCTTACAATTGAATTTGTTTTTTTGACAAGTTCGGAATTAACCCAAACTTGCCTAAAAATATAAAGAAGGCAAGGGAACTTTTATATTATGGCACTATTGCCGCTTAAAAGTTTAATGAAGTATTGCCAGGTGCGACCTGGACAATAATATTATTGAACGACCAATGCGCTACATAAGCATCAGTCGTCGTAATTCTCTCTTCTGTGGTTCCAATGCCGTAACCGTGAGAACTGCTGCACTATATTCTCTGGCTATTTCATGCAGATTGAATGATGTAAATACATTTTCCTATTTCAAGGATGTAATACAGCGCCTGGCTGAATTCCCAAGGATGAGCAACGAGCAGATGTGTAACTTGCTACCCGATAGGTGGGCGCAATAAAAAGATAAAAAACACCATCAAATTGAGAGATCAACTTGATGGGGTGTTTTTTTGCGTAGGGCCACCCGGAGACCTTTACACTCTAAATGTTTATTACTTTGTATTAAGTGCATGGAGTTTGTATCACGCGAACAAGAAGGAACTGAAGATAGCCTTAAATGCAAAATGAAGGTTATGGCTCGATGGGGTTATTGCGGAAGTCGAATATTTAGGTCCTCGGTTTCAATATTATAATGCATAATTCGGGCTTCATTTTTTCTGCTTCCATATTAATTGTTCTACAACAATTATTAATGTTAGACAGCATTTATTTTGCGGTTTGTGATTTCGGAATAAAAAAGAGGGTGATGGAAAGGTGCATTTAAATAGTACACCATTTCCTCACCCTCTAAATGTGCTGGAAGCTTTTTCTTCCAAAGTTCTTTAAAGGTTAATCTTCAATCACAATACGGAAACCAACATTGTAAACTTTTTGCCAGTTTTTGTATGCTTTTCTGCACGATGAAGAGGCTTTTTCAGGACGGTCTCTCCATGAACCGCCGCGAACAACCTTATCATTGTTTGTTGCTCCTGAATTGCGTCCGTCATTTTCTTTGTATGGATATGAAAGATAATCAGAGCGTGTCCATTCAGATACATTACCGATCATATCATACAAGCCCCATGGATTAGCTTTATATTGACCGACCTTTGCGCCTAGCATATGGCCATCGTCAACGGTTTTTGAACGTGGAATAAAGTCAAAATAAGGGCGCAAATAATAATTTGCTGCCATTGGTTTGGGATTAACACCAATAACGGCCATGTCAGCTAATTGTTGGTCGGCTAAATTCGCATATGGCGCAAAGTCGGTATTGGTATCACCATACCAGAAATCATTATCACTTCCGGCTCGAGCCGCCCATTCCCACTGAGCTTCAGTTGGCAAGCTTACTTTAACACCCAGCTGCTCACTCAGTTTTTCGCAGTAAGCCATTGCTTCATCCCAGCTCACGCGAATAACAGGTTGTTTTGGCTTATTGGCTGGATAACCTGGGTTCACATGGTCCTTCCAAAATTGAGCGATAAACCGGCTGTCGTGTTCTGGTTCCAATGCTTTGTACTGCTCATTGGTTACCTCGAATTCCCCCATCCAAAATGCTTTCTTCACCTTAACCTTTGTGCGCGGATACTCATCCAAGTCCCCGTTTTCAGAACCCATAACAAACGAACCTTCAGGTATACGCACCAAACGCATTTTGATGCCAGGTGCAACTTCAATTTCCTTTACTTTTTCACCTGCTTCATTTTGGTAAGATTGAGCTTCATTGGCTGTAAACGGCCAGTTGCGTGTTTTTATATTTTTATGTTGAACTGTTTTAACCGCCTCTGGAACAATTGTCTCGACTTTTCCTTTATTATTCAGCTTATCAATGTAGGCATGCAATTCGCCTTTCCAGTCAACTTTTACATTATTGTATTTTTCCATTAACTCTTGGCGGCGATCAATCTGATTGTATCCACAGTATTTGTTTGCTTTGAATACACCACTGTATGGCGCATTGCAGTCAATCCACCTATATAATGTGCGCCATTCATCGTCACTTAATTCCACATTATAGTGGCCTTTTTTAAGCATTTGAATCAAATCGCTGGTGTTGGCATGGTATTCCATAGGTTTCATCACATGGATATCAGCCTCAGGTCCCTGACGATTAATATATGGATGAAATGCCAGGTAACTCTTACCAAAATTAGTGACTTTATCAGGAGAGTTGTCTTTGAAATTAGGCAACTTGTTACTTCCGTCGTGACAAGAAATACAACGTTTATTCAAAATTGGTTGTACTTCGTATTCGAAGGTAATCGCTCTCACGCCATCAGCCGGAGGTGTCAGATCGCGAGGCTGCATTCTCGATGCGATAGTAAACTTAGGTTTTGCAATAGTATTCTGGTTTTCGTGACATCCCACACACGACACTACTTCACCCGGCATTCCGGTTAGCCAGCTGCGCATCAATTGAACTGCTGCACCTTCGGCATCCAATGGTTGAATGGTGATAGGCATGTTGGCCGGCACTTTAAAGATTGCCGATCCGTCTTCTTCAACAGGAACGGTCCCAAGGATTCGCTTTATGTCCCATCCGCTTTGAATACCGTGCTCCATGTGGCCAGATGGGGATTTAATATAGGCAAATTCATACGCGATGATGCGCAATTCTTTAATGGTACCATGTGGCACTCCTTTGGTTCCTAATCCTTCATAAATATCCTGAATGTAAATGGTTGACTCAGTATCTTCAACATTTACTTTTTCAGGAATTACAGGAGGAGTAGCTTGTTTTTGTGCGATGGTTGCTTCTGTTATACCTTCACCTTCAAATAGGGCGATAGGGGTCATGTTATCGTAAATATCTACTAAATAAAGGCCCCACAACGATTCAGGAGACATTTTAGCAGTCACTAAAAAGAACTCATTGCTCAATGCACGAGGCTTCATAAACTGCGGCCATACACCATCAACCAAATGATCTTTGATTTCAGGAATCACTTCTTTATGGCGGTATGGAATCTCTTGCATTACGCCTTGTGCCTCCTTTCGTCCTTTTTTAGGATCGAACAACACCAAACGGCCTGAGCGGGCAACTCCGTGGTGACCGGATACAATAGCAACAAACTGGTTATTGTCTTTGCCTGGCAGAGGCTGCGCATCGAACATGCTGTTTGGCCAGTAGGAACCACTTCCGTAGAGTTCTTTTTTATTCGTTCCGTCTGGATTCATGTGCATCATGATACGCGAGAAATAGTGCGTATTATCCGTATATTCCCAACGTAAATACATCACACGTCCGTTGTTCATCACAATCGGATCCCAGTCATTATCCTGACCGAAGTTTAAACGACGTAAATCATGTGTTTCCGGGTCGTACAAACAAATGTTACCAACAATATCAGCTCCGCTAACACAAGGTACGCCATGATAGCCAATATTAGATACGGCCATGACTTTGCCGTTTGGCAAATAAGTCCCGTCAAAGAAGTTCAGATCTTCCTCTTCAGATAAGGTCACCTGATGTAAACCCGAACCATCTGTTTTCATTTCGAACAGTTGCCAGGTGTCTTTATCACTCACGGCTGTAAATAACACGCGATTGCCATCCCAGTGTGCCTGCATATCAGTTACAGGTGAACCATTGCTTGGTTTATATAGGGTTTTGCAAGCCACCTCACCGCGCAGGTTGCTAAGCTCAGCAATTTCGCAATTAAAACCCGTTCTTCTCATCGAGCTGTGACCCGACCAGTTATTGCTTTGGGTTCCAATACCAGGCCCCATGGTTGAGCGGGCATTGCCTTTTAGGTTGTGTTTGACAACCAGGATTTTGTCCATGTCAAGTAATGGATTGGCTAACAAAATCTGCTTTTGCAGAGCTAATATTTTTTCAGCATCAGCAATGGCTTTAGCATCTTCGGAATAAATACCTTTTTTAGCTCCCGGAAGAAGAGTTTTGATTTTATTTACTAAGGGCAGGTACTGAGCAGCATCAAATGCTTTATTAGATTTCATATTCTCTACCGCTAATTCAATAGACTCCGGTTTAACCCACTGAATATCGTTTTGCAGTAAATAAATTTTTAAAACACGGTTAAAAAGCAATAAATAATCCTCTGCTTGTTTCTCTTTTGGCTGTTTAGCAACTTCATTCATCAAACTCCGGAAATACTCAGTTTTTTCCAGTTTATTGATCAAGCTTTCCACAGCTGTTCTTTCAACACTTCCGTCATTTGTGCTTAACCAGTTATCTATATTGGTTTGAGCATTGCTGATGAAATAGCGCATTTCCAGTGGAAAATCTCTTTCAATCAGCTTATTGACTCTTGAGGTTGAAAGGTTTTGAACCTTAAAAGCTACAGATGAGTTGTTGTTTCCCTGACTATCAATACCAACTTCGGCTTCGAAGCTTTTGTATTTTTTACCCAGTGTAATAATTAACTCACCATTACCATGAGCATAAATACCATGATCGTATTGTTTACCACCAATACTGATTGGGGAGTTTCTTTTATTTTTGTTGACTCTGATACCTCCAAACTGCGCATAGGCCTTTTTCAGGTCCAACTCATCCAACCAAACTGTTTCGCCTGCTTTGGTGATTAATCTGGCATTTGCCCAGGCGCTGTGATCGTTCCAGCTCCCATCATTGGCATCCGACGAAATTAAAACCAATTCATCCAGTTGGGATACATCCACAGATATGGTTTCTGCTTTATCATTTTTTCGGAAAACTCCGGTGGTTAGAGGAAAATCGTGCTTGCTCAAAGCCGTATTGACCTTGCTCTTAACCTGCATAACCGTTGATGTAAAGGTATCTGCCTGCTTATAAATTTTTCCCGCAGGTGTGGCCAAGGCTCCTTGGTAAGCCATGGTTACTCCCAGCAGAAGAATAAGCTGTTTGCAAAGTAAAGATTTTTTCATTGTTATGTTTTCTTTTAAGCTAAATACGTTATTAGTTTATGCTGATTTAAGGCGGGAAGTGAACTAACGCTTAAATTGTATTCCCCAGTCCGGAGAAATTGTTGAGATAAGACCTAAGTGTTCATTATCTTTCAGTTTCCAAACCACTTGGGCATTGCGTTTAATCTCTACTACCGAAGCAGTAGGCTGATCACCTTTGGCATGTCCGCTCCAGTTGCAAATAATAGTATTTCCATTATCTAAACGGATGGCTTCTGCTACAAAACGTAAAGGGACGCCTGCAATGTCGTTCTCCTTAACTTCCCACAGTATTTCATTGGTTAGCGGGTTAATTTCAATCAGACGATGTGCATCACCCAGCGAAACCAGCCAGTTATCATTTTCAAGAATAACCACTGAAAAAGGAGCTTTTCCCACATTAATCGTTTTTAAGATTTTCCCATTTTCATTCAACTCATGTATTTCACCAGTTTTTAAAACTGGCACGATATAAGTGTTTTGATTCGTTTTGCGTATACGGCGAAATTGAGAATGAGGATTCTGAATTCCGGTGTCGAAAATCACCTCTTTGATTTTTTCACCTTCGGGCGTAAACTCCATTATCTGGGCCGGGCAACCGCATTGACCCAACAAATAGTTTCCATCCTCTGTGAGCGAAGCAGATTGTAATTCAGTTCCTTCAGGAGCTGTGTATTGCCATACAACTTCATGACCAGGTGTAATTACTTTTGCTCCGCTTCGGTGGGCATATAGAATATTACCATTTTCAAGTTCAGTTACTTCATTGCATTCTTGTCCTTTCTCAAGAAGATGATGCCATAGGATATTTCCTTGCTTATCTGTTTTAACAATTTTCTTCCAGCCTGAACCTGCCATTAACATGCCTGTTTTTTGTGTTTCACAGGCCATAAGGGCGATTGTAATTACCAAAAGAATAATCCCGTTTTTCATCATTTTAGCGAACTTTTAAAAAAGTATTTAGCATCATTATGTGTGTTTGGGTGGTGTAGTATTGCACCACCCAAACGCACTTCTGCACTGCCTGTTACTTTTCTATATTAAATAGCTTTTTCTGATTATTTTAAGTCATTAAATAGTTCCAGTCCCTGTTGAGGTGTTAATCCATCATGCACGACTGCGCTTACTGCCTGAATCATGGCTGCCGGAGCATCGGACTGAAAAACATTGCGTCCCATGTCTACGCCTAAAGCCCCTTCGTTAATCGCATTGTAGCATAATTCAAGGGCTTCCAGTTCTGGAAGTTTTTTACCACCTGCAATAACAACGGGAACGGGACAGGAAGCAATCACCTTTGAGAAACCTTCACAATAGTAGGTTTTAACGATATTGGCTCCATTTTCGGCACACATGCGTGAGGCCAGGCTAAAATAGCGGGCATCACGGGCCATATCTTTTCCTACTGCTGTAACTCCCATAACCGGAATTCCATATTCCTGACCCGCATCAACAGCACGACAAATATTGGCAACTGTTGTTGCTTCGGTAGCTGCATCACCAATTGAAGCCATGACCGCAATGGCTGACGCATTCATGCGAACGGCATCTTTAACGTCAATAACTACATTGTGATTAAGTTCTGTCAGGATCGATGTTCCGGCATCAGAACGCAAGCAGATTGCCTTGTTTGAATTGGCAGGAATACTGGAACGAATGATTCCGCGCGCGCCCATCAAACAGTCAGCATATTTAATTAGGGGAACTATATTTAAATCGATTCGCTCTAATCCCGAGGTAGGACCCATTATAAAGCCGTGATCAAAAGCTAGCATTACGGTACGTCCTGTATCTGGACGAAAAATGCGCGCCAAACGATCTTTCATACCCCAAGAAAGGTTATCGCTTCCTTTCAGATAAAATGCCTGGTTTTCTACCGGTTTACCAATCCCAAAGTTTGAACCTTCTCTTAAATCATCTAAATCTGCCATCTATTTTTGTATTTTATTTTTATTGATAATGAATTAAGCCAAAGTTTCAGCAAAAGACGCAAACATACATGCCCACGAAGTTGCACCTGGATCAGCATGTCCGATAGATCTTTCTCCCAGATTACGGGCACGTCCGAAAGCAGCCTGCATATCAACAGTTTTTTTAGCACCTTCCTGCGCCGCCTTAGCACCGGATTCAATTATCGCTTTTACGTCCCCTTCGGCAGCCTGAATACTTTTTACGGCAGGAATTAAAGCATCCATCATAGTTTTGTCACCTACTTTGGCTTGTGTTTGTTTTTGAACATTGGTTAGGCCTGCAGCAAACATGGTTTTTACTTGACTTGCCTCCAATTCGGCTCCTTCGGCACCATCGCTTAAACCTAAAAAGAAAGCACCAATCAGTGTGCTGGTGGAGCCACAAGCTTCCTGCATGGCACTAAAAGCCATATCGGTTAGCATGGCTTTAAACTCCTTTCCGCTTTCACTTGCTTTTTTAACAGCGTTTAAAGCCGCAACAATGGCTGTTCCATGGTCGCCATCACCGGCAATTGCATCCAGTTTAGAGAGCTCATCAGCACGGTCCGTAATGTTTTGGAGCGCGTTGTTTACCATTGATTTAAAAGTATCGATTGTTAGTTTTTCCATTGCTGAGTATCCTTATTATTTAGGCAGTACAGTCCAATATGGTGCATCAGAAGCACGGTTTTTCAAATATTCAATGTGGTCGTCATCCAGTTTCGCCAAAATCATTTGGAAACCTGATTGTTCCTGAACAGTTAGGATTTCAGTGATTTTACCATCAGCGACCTCACAACCGGCTGCCTCAATAATTTGACAGGCCTTGCGGAATACAATACTCATTTCCATATGTGTTGTAGCCCCAACACCGTTGATGTATAACAGTACTTTATCGCTTTTGGCAAGCTGTAATTTTTTCATTAAAGGCGTAATCATGCGCTCAGCCGTATCATCGGCACTAACCAATGGCATACGACCGCCACCGCCTTCGCCGTGCTGACCCATGCCAATTTCCATTTCGCCTTCAGGAAGTTCGGCAATTACAGCGCCATTCTGAGGATGAGTACAAGCTTTCATCGCAACAGCCAGTGTAGCCATTTGTTTGTTAAAGCGTTCACCGATTTCATAAATTTCTTCCAATGATTTGCCTTCTTCGGCAGCTGCTCCCACAATTTTATACAACGGCACACAACCTGCGAGTCCTCGGCGCTCTTCATCTGGCGTATCCAGACCTGCGCTGATGTCTTCGTGAGTGAGTAATATTTTTATTCTTATGTTTAAACGTTCGGCTAACTGCATGGCCATATTCGCACTCATTACATCACCCGCGTGGTTAAGAACGACCATAAGAATTCCGGCTTCGCGATTGAATTGTTTTAGGGCTTCCAATACGCGCGGTGCCCCTGGGGCGGCAAAAATATCACCTACCACCGAGCAGTCGAGCATGCCTTCACCTACAAAGCCGCTTAATGCAGGCTCGTGACCGGCACCGCCCAAAGTAACAATAGCTACTTTGTCATCAGACTTGGCATTGGCTCTTACAATAGTGTTTTCTGCGGATAAAGCTACTTTATCTTTATAGGCCATCACATAACCTTCAAGTAACTCTTTTGTAATATTTTCTGGGCTATTGATAAATTTATTTATCGGCGTTGTAATTTCTGACATAGTTTCTAAATTTGTAGTTTGTAATTAAGGGATAAGAGGAGCGATTATGCGAACTGCATTAATTCGATAGGAGCACCTTCTTCTTCAATAAAAGCGATTGTTAGGCTTTCGTCGGCTGCGAATGGTTCTACCAGTACTTTTTTCCCTTCCATTTGAGCTTTTAAATCGTCTACCCGGTAGGCGATGTGCGCAGTTGATTGAATTAGTTCAGGAAATGGTGAATCATCTTCAAACCTGAGCCACTCAATTTTGTTAGAGTTTTTAGAGTAGTCAGTAACAAAAACTTTAGCACCTTCCAGATAAATTTCATCTGGCTGAATTACTTGTGTTGGGATTCCAATGTGATCTAGTTCTCTCATTTAAAACACGTTTATGCGATTAATATATGTGTTATCAAGAGCGGGGATTGGCTGCTGCAACAGCTTCATGCTCCGCTCTTAATTTTTTATATGTTACCCAAGATATCAGTAAATACAACATTCGGGTTGGTAAAGCGCAAGCCATTGCCATCATGATAGTTGGCATATTCTGACACAATAGCTCCCTGGTCGCTGGCAATCATAAAGTGTGCTGCTTCAGCTCTGTTGAGCGTATTAATGCCGTTCGCTTTTAATTCCATAGCGTTATTTACGGTAATGAAATCCTTTTGACTTTCAGGCGTTTTAGGATTGTTTGGTGTTTCATCACCTTCGCCAAACGTAAAAACTGCTCCGTGACGCACGTGCCATGATTCCATTTTTGCAGGATGCTCAGTGGCTACATGACGGTGTTCAACAATCATTTGGCCCGGTAACAAGAAAATTTCATGGGCGAAGTAGCTATGTGTTGCATCGTTGTACCAAAAAATACCGGCCATACCAGCGTTGGCAAAATCACCTAGTTCAAAGTCTGTAATGAATATGTTATTTAATAAAAACTCATTAATCGGATAGTTATAATGTACAAATAGTTCTTTGTAGGCTTGTAGTGTTTTTTCCGGGCTCAGTTTGCCATTTACATAAAAATCGTCGTTTGTGTACTTTCTAAGCATTTTACTGGTTTTTGTCGTTTCATTTTCATTTGCAGACGAGCAACAACTGGTAACACCAACAGCCACTGCGCCGGCCGTACCTAATGTGGCCATTTTTAGCACCTCTCTTCTCTTCATTCTATTTTGCTTTTTATAGATTGTTCTGATTGTTTTTGACTTCATTTATATAGAGCAAGAAGCAACAGCTTCAATTTCTACTAATAGTTCATCGCGACATATATTGGAAAGCAAGTAACTTACCGGTATATCAGCATGATGCTTTAGGCAGGCTTGTTGAATTGTATCAAAATCTTCAGCCTGCTTGATATATACACGCAGTATTTCAGGTTTACTCTCTACATCAAAAATTTCTGATAGATTTTGATGCTTCATTAGTTGAGCGATGTTTTCTAAAGTAACATCTGTTTGTTCAGCCGGCTGGCCTATGCCAAGGCTTTCTTCTCCTCTGATAGCCGCTGTACCCGACACATAGATAGCAGCACAGTTATCATTTCCAATAAATTTGGCACGTTCGAACTTGGGTGTGGTTTTTATTTTTCTTACTTCATCTTCAGCCCCAATGAGCACATCCTGAGTATAGACATGGGCATCCGTTTGAAGCGGATTGGCCAATGGCAACTCTTTAAACTGGCCTGAAACGGCTATACAATCCACTATGATACCACCGAATTGTGTGCCGATACCCGTAGCTGCCGGATAACCTTTGGGCCAATCTGTTTTCTCATAAAATGAAGTCCGCTCATCGTTAAATAACTGGTAACGCTGGTACTTGCCATCCATATCGGTGATTCGCTCAATGTAATTCCATTGGCGAACTATGGAATTGATGCTCATCTCTTCTTTTTCTAGAATAGCAGACAGAGTGTTGAATATATCATGGCTTTGGGTTCTGACCGGTAATTGTAGCGAGGCCGAAAGTCCTGAAATATGAAGTTCACTGTAATTGGATGTAGATGCTTTTACATAATGCAGACCATGATAATCCAGGTAATCAATTTTTAGCTCTTTGTTATCGGTCACCTGAACGACTTCAACGGCCATTGCTGTATCCAATGGTTTTTGAGCAATAAAACTAACGGCCGGATGATTAGTTTCAAACTTTTGAGCAATGGCTGCCAGCATTAGTTTTTTATCATTTTCATAGCAGCAGTTATCATTCGGCGCCCAAAAAACAGATAAGCGCACAACCGGTTCTTTGGTCGACAGCTGCGAAATGCAGCTATTGAACATTTCTGCAACGTCTGCTTTTGCTTTAGCCTTTAGTATATGATAGTTTGATATAAACATTATTTATTGTTTTATAGAGATTTAATGTATTCGACCAAATCTTCCAGTTCTTTCTTTTTAAGTTTACGACCTTCCAACCCATGCTTCATGTCCATGATTAAAACCTCAATGGATTCGGCTCGACCATCGAATAAATAAGGCGCTGTTCGCCAAACTTCTCTGAGAGTTGTTGTATCCCATCCATTCTCAAATTCAATGGGGCCAATTTTGTGTTTACTGAGGTCGGTGTAGAAAGGCCCGCTGTGACAATAATTGCAGCCCGCCTTTTGAAATACTTTTTTACCCCGTTCTGCTTTATTACTTAACTTTCCGTTGATCAGGTAAGGGCTTGGCAGTGGTTGCAACGATTTCAGGTAGGCATCAACGGCTTGAGCATCTTCTTCACTCACTTCGGCAAACTGGATGTGTTTAAATCCTGCTCGAACTGCTGTTTCTGCATCAGGCCTGATTCCGGAAATCATAGCTGGTGGCGTTTGGTGAGAAAGTAAAAGGCTCTTACAATTCTTAGAGTTACCAATGCCATCGTTTAATAAATCCCAGTTCATACCATCCGTGCGGGCATCCCCGGGGTGACAACCGTTACATGACTGCCAGCCTTGAAAGCAATGAGAGGCATCGTTAAAAATTCGTTCTCCTTTACGCTCAAGTGACTCGGTATAATTAGGATTGAGGGCGAATACTGTGTTGCTATGGTTGTTTAGGTTAATAATATTAAGCTGGTCAGAAAAATACGATGCTACAATTACCTTTTTTGTATCCAATAGCAATGCCCGAGGTCCATTGCCCTCAATCGGTATGCGTTTGCGGATGCCTGAAAGAAAACGCAAGTCGTACGATAATTCTTCTTTGTTGTCTGTGTTCTCAAATCTTTGAATTAGCTCAGGGTAATTGATTACACTGATATCATGCGTTCCGGAATGGCTGATAACCATTGTTTCTTCATCACAAGCTACTTCCCAGATACCTGCAGCTCCTGATTCTGGTTCGTCTAAGATTACCGTGCCCATATATGCCTGCGATGATGTATTAATAATACTCATTCCGCTGGTATTCATCCAGCCCTGTTGCAATTGCGTGGTTGGCACCTGAAAACGGCCCAGGTTATGTGTAATAAACACATATTTACCGTCTGGCGATAAACAGATTCCGCGTAAGGCATTACTGCCATTAGCTAACTGAATATCTTTAATGCGTTTCATGGTTCGTGTATTGACTACCGATACCTTTGATGCGACTACTTCTAAATCTGCACGTTGGTTGGGCAAAAAATTGGTGACATACACAAAATCGCCGTCTGCACTTAGTACAGCTCCTTTGGGTTCGCGTAATAGTTTAACTTCACGCTTTACTGAATTGGTAGTGAGATCAATCTCCACTAAAGTATTGTCGAATTGACAACATACATAAAGTATTGTGCCATCGGTATTTAACACGGGACTGATGGCTCCCATAGGAACTTCTATTTCTGCTGTTACTTCTTTTGTAATAATATTAATTACCGATACAAGACCATTTCCATAAGAGCTGGTGATGTAGGCTTTATTGGCATTAACAACAATACCTGTGGGTTCATTGGTAAAATGCCACTGATATATTATTTGAGCATCTTTTCTGGAAACTAAATCAACTCGTTTAGCTGTTTTTTGAACCAGAAAGATGTTTTCACCACTTTTATCAAAAGCCATTGCGGTAGTTGATAAGGGTTGTTTATTAGACGTGGCGTGAGAGATATTTAAACCACTGCCTAAGAACAAAATTACCATCAAAAAAAATGTGATACGAACGGTTTTCATGCCTGTAATGTGTTTTTTTGCTTGTTGAACCCCCATTTTCTGGAAATAGCCAAACCGGCTTCTTTTAATATACAACCAGTGCTATCGAAGTCATTAAAGGGAAGGCGTGCCGAAGGCGCTGTAATCCATATAGCTGCTATTGGATAGCCGTATTGGTTAAAGATTGGAGCACCTACACAGTGAACACCTTGCAACTCCTCGGCATGATCAAAACTGTATCCTTTCTCTTGAACAAGTTTCAGCTCTGTTTTATACCTTTCTTTTGACGTTATGGTATTTTCATTGAATTTCTCAAAACGCATCGCACTAATGATTTCCTCTTGTTCATGCACAGGCATAAATGCAATTATGGATTTTCCGGGAGCTGAAGCGTGCAGGTTAAAACGTTTACCAGGCTGTAACATAAATGTAAACGGGTGAAGCCCCAATACCTGTTCGAGCAAAACACCTTCACCTTCAATAAGTGAGCCTAGAAGAACTGTTTCCTTCAGTGAATCTCTGATTTCGCGCATAACAGGCAAACTGTTCTCAATTAAGCTAGATTCAGAAAGAGTGGATAAACCAATATGAAGAAACTTTTTTGATAAGGTAAAGTGCACTGGCGACTCACTTTTGACAAGGTATTCGCGATCGGCTAAAGTTTGTGTAATTCTAAAAAGTGAGCTTTTGGGGAAACCTGTTTTTTCCTGCATTTCAGCTAAGGTTAATCCTTGTTGGTGGTTGATGAGTAGCTCAATAATACTTAGGGCCCTTTCTAAGTTAGGAACGGAATAGTTCTTTTCCTCCTCTTTTACCTGGTTATGTTGTTTCATATATGGATTGTAGTTTTATAGATGAACTCACTTGGCCAAAAATAAGAAAGAATTTGAGAAAATGCGCAATCGTTTGTCTTTTTTAAATCATTTTGATTTGCAGCAGTTAATAATGGCATCAAAAATAGGCGGCTTATAAAGTTTGACTGGAACTAGGGAAATTCTAAAGGCATGCCATCGCTGATTATCGTTTATGAATTGAAAATTATTTCTGGTTCAGGAAATGATTTGTTAGTAGAGAATAGTCGTCAAACCAGCACGGGAACAAGTGGACAACAAAAGCAGTAGTAATACCATTTGTTTCGAATAGAGCGGATAATTTCAGAGGCCATGCTAATTAATGATTTAAGATGGAAATGAGAATAGAGAGGGCGGGGATGTTATTTTTATGAATGTGGAGCCGTTGGGTTTATTCAATTTATAAACTTGATAAATAGCATTGCGCCATGTTGCATATATGCAATGTTTGTGAAAGGGTGAAATCTATTTATAGAGGTCGGTAGTTAGGTGCATATTAAATCTTGATGATAAAACTTTTCAGCGTCCACCATTCTTCGAATTAGGCTATTAAAAATATTGGCCTTCATTTGGGAACGATTGATGCGATAACAGAATTCATTAAAGTATTTGTCAATGTGAGAATCGCTCACCCACGCGCATGTTGTTCTCAGCCATGATTTAACCTGATGTATCATTGTATGCAAGGCTTTAAAGTTTATTCTGCCCATGCTTTCGACCTGTTCAATATTGTAGTCTTTCTTTATTGGACGGTAACCCCTCCAGCAGTCAGTTGTCACGCAGGCTTCTTCTGAGATATGTAAATTAAAAAGTCGCTTAAGCTCTCTGGAAGAATAATTGTCAATTTTTATGGAATACATTCTCTTAACTTTGCCATCATCAGTAAGTTCCACTGCGCAAGCGGCTTTCTTTTTCTTTCTGTGATAGCTACGCCCAACTTTTCCTTCTTCTTTGCCATCAACAACAAACATGTCGACATGCACATTGCCGCTCATTGGGTTATTACCACTGGATTTCATTGCCTCTCTTACCTTGTGCATGAACAGGCGAGCTGAGATAAAGAGATCGTAGCGGCTAAGAATGACTTCGGCCATGACGTTGCACTCGGATCCAAAGTGTTTGATATTGGATTCAGCCCCAAGGTCGTCGAGGCAGATGGTCTTGGGTGTTTTGTGTCCCGGCGTTATGTGGAAGCTATGTTTGCTGTAGCGGTGAATCACCTCGTAGCCATCTTTCTGAAATTCAAAACTGATATCGCGGCAGGCCTTAATGGCAAAGCGCTTATATGCCGGTAGAATGGAAGGCAGCAACTTCATGAGGGCGGCCTTTATGCTTAGATCCAGAATTTGCTCCTGATCTGCTTTTTATTGATTTGTTCCGAAATGGATAAAAACACAAAAGCCTGTAGATCAAACAATATACAGGCTTTTGTGTTTTTTTGATGGTGTTGAATGTGATCCCGGCGGGAACAATATCATTTTTGCAAATCGTTTACAGTCCAGTAAGTTACAAACTAAGAATTTTTATGAGGTCACTTAATAGGTCACAAAAAATATGAAGTGATCTGATTCTGTTTGTTGTCCTTCGACAGATACAAAGATACAGAAATGTGTAATTTGGAGTCAATAAAAAGAAAGTAAAGTATCACAAATTGAGCCAGGTCTTTAAGCAGGGTGTATGTTTCTTAGATTGTTTAGCGCATGGAGGTTAGTGATGTTTAAGGTGTATTGATGTTGTTTGATTGAAAAACGGATGATGCAGGCTGTTGGAAGTGGTGTAAATTTAATGGGGTAGGATGACAAGAAGCCTGTTAGATGGGTGAAAAACCGGCTTCTAATCGGTGAGGTATTGCTTCACAAGTTCTTCTTTAATGCCTGTGTGGGAGGCAAACTCATCGATGGTAATAAACTGGTGATTGGTTTTGCCAAGTTTGCGCTTGATATGCTGTAATAAGCGACGGCTGGTTTTTTCACTTCGGCCTGTGATGCGTTGCACATCTTTGGGGTAGATGCATAATCTTGTAAGAGTGCTTTTCATTTCCTCAGGTTTTACGTATTCACTTCATTATTCATGAATATCGTTTGATAGTTTGATTCAATCTCCGTGATTTCATCTTCGGTAAGGGCTTTGAATTCTTTAGAACGTGCCCGTTTTGAGAGCCGGCCATTGTTCTGCTCCAGGAAGCGGACCAGGGTTGCGACTAATTTATCCGGCATTTCCAGGGTGTTGTCTATGTAGCGTTTAAAGGTGTCGTAATGTTGCAGATAACTGACTTCAG
This sequence comes from uncultured Carboxylicivirga sp., assembly GCA_947491945.1. GTDB lineage: Bacteria > Bacteroidota > Bacteroidia > Bacteroidales > Marinilabiliaceae > Carboxylicivirga > Carboxylicivirga longa. Next base: position 279,334 of record CANLLN010000003.1, read on the forward strand.
CCGGAATAACCTTATCAATGGTATCGACCACACAATCGTATAGAAATTCAGCCTGGGCTGTGGCATCAAAATAGCGGTAGTAATCGATGGTTTGGTTCGTTACTTCTATATTGTTGTCTTCAGTGGTTTTCCATTCAATAAAGTCAAGGATGGGGTGTGAGTAATCTTCCAGTACAAGGCGGTAATCATCGATACGGTTGAGGATGGACGCAGAAACCGGGAAGATAATTCCTTGTTGGGAGAATCTCATCTTGGCAAGAATATGGTGGATTAGGTAACGGTGAATCCGTCCGTTACCATCCACAAAGGGGTGGATAAAGACAAAACCAAAGGCGATGCCGGTGGCTGCCAATACCGCATCAAAGCCCGATGATTCCAATAACTTATAAGTATCGATAAGGCCCTGCATGAGTGGTTCCAGATCCTGCCACCGGGCCGAGATATGATCGGGCATCGGTTCGCCACTCATTCGGTCGTGTTCGCCAACAAAACCGCCTTGACGGCGCAGCCCCATCTGTGTAAAACGTTTACTTTCAATAACGAGTTGTTGCAGGCGAATCAGCTCGTCAATACTTAATTCCTTGGTGCCGGCCTGCCCGATGGCTTTCCCCCAACGCAGGGCGCGGTTGATGCCGGGGTTTTCTCCCTCGATGGTAAAGGAGGCTTTGGAATCTTTTAGCAGGAGAAAAGAAGCGGCTCGCTGCAGTACATCCTTATGAATAGCATTCAGGTAGTTATTTTGCGTATCAGAGAGCTTCGATTCGATGTGTGCTTGTAGTTTGGGTGTTTTAAAGATGAGCGGGCAAAAGTCGGGAGTGCCCGGCAGGTTGTTGATGATGCGGTGACGCGATGAACGTTGCCCCTCAATGGCAAATTGCAGTTTATCATCCAGCAGGGGCACAAAGTTCTTTACACCCAGGTTGGGGATATCCAGGGTGGTTCCGGTGAGCCATTCAAAGAGAAACCATATTTTACGACTGTATTGGCCGGTGGGTTCAATGGCCAGGAGTTCTTTCACCTCATCGCTTGTTAAGGTGTGGAACAGGTATTTAAAAAATAGTAAGTTGATGCCTTCATATTTAATGGCGAAGACCAGGTGTTTGTAGAGGGTGTCTTCGGGTTGGTGCTTGGGGGTGAAGACCTGCCATCCGTCTGTTTCATAGCGCCGGTTTTTAGTGCTTATCAATGCCAGTTTGGCCGGCAGGGGCACGGGCAATGACAAGGTATGGATGATGGCTCCATAGCCAACGATATAGCCTTCTTCGGGCGTTGTGCGTCCGTGAAAAACGGTTATTCTTTGTGAAAAATGGTTATCTTTCATGCTTATATACGAATAATAGGTATTCAAATATACAGGATAAATGGGTATAATGCATAAAAAATGGGTATTTTTTACCTCTTAACAAGAAAAACAGGTACGTGGTAGATGAAGTAAATATCGTTTCTTTACTACTATATCACTACTTGACCCGTACTTTAAGGTAGGCAGGGTGTAGCTTAAGATAGTGTATAAATGGACTTTTTACGGACAAAAATAACCTTGCCCGGACAAGGCGGTCACCTATATTTGTAATGCCATGCATGGGATTGTACTTTGTGCCTATTAACCCATAAAATTTAATAATATGGCAAGGCAAAAAGGAGTAATTAAGCTGGAAGGGCGAGTTGGTGATTTGTCATTCTACAGAAGCGGTGGTCAGTACCTGGCCCGCGAAAAAGGCGGGGTTGATGCAGATCGTATCAAGAAGGATCCGGCCTACGCCAGGACAAGAGAGAACGGTTCTGAGTTTGGCCGTGCCGGTAAGGCCGGTAAAGAATTGCGCAATGCTCTGAATGAGGTGTTGGCGCGGGGAGCCGACAAAAAGGTTTCGAACCGTTTGGCGGCCGCTATGCTGAAAGCGATACAGGCTGATGCGACTAACAGGCGCGGCGAGCGCACAGTGCAGGATGGTAACCTATCCTTACTGAAAGGTTTTGAGTTTAATGCGGCTGCTCCGCTGGAAACAATCTTGAAACTGAGCCACACAGTTGCTTTTGATCGGGCCGCCGGTACTACGCAGCTGGCTATTGATGCGTTCAATCCGAGTGAAGAGGTGCCACAGGTGGAAGGTGCTACGCATGTGCGTTTTATTCTGGCAACGGCAGCGGTTGATTTTGGCAATCAGAGCTACGAAGTGGATGTGGTGGATAGTGTTGATATTGACCTGACGGCTTTGGAGCAAGAGGCGGTAAGCATGAACAGTGCTATTTCTGCCGATTCACCTCATCCGGTGTTTATCGTGGTTGGCGTAGAATATCACCAGCTGGTTAATGGCAGTATGTATCCTTTACAAACCAAAACTCACAATCCAATGGCGATTGTGGAGGTGGATCGGGTTTAGGTGTTAGCAGGTAGCTAGTAGGTGTTAGTTCTTAGGTGTTAGGCAGGAGGTAGAAGGGAGATGATGCAAGGTGAGTAATGGGTGGCATGATGGTTCCCCCTCTGCCTTCGGCATCTCCCCAAGGGGAGAATAGGTTTACAGCTGTGCCTTCGGCATTTTTATCTCGGCTGAGCTCGATGGCCGCCCAAGGGGAGAATAGATTAGCAGCATGGTTAAAATTAGGTGATGATGAGTGAGGCTTCATTGAATAGTAGTGGACGTGTGGGATTTTTTGGTGGTACGGCGATAAGTGTGCTGAACGGCATTTCGTTTGAAGGGGCTATTGAGACGATCTTTTATGCCTTTCTGGGTACGGTGGTTAGTTTTGGTGTTTCGTGCCTGCTGAAGTATTTCATGAAAAATCATTCGAAGGATAGGCAGTAGATAGGTGTTAGCTGTTAGTTCTTAGGGATTAGTTGAAGAGTTGAAGAGTTGAAGCGTTGAAAAATTGGTGAATTGAGAAACAGATGAACTGGGGATGTTGGATTTATGATTTGGGGGATAGTTGAGGAGTTGAGGAGTTGAAGGGTTGAGAAGTGGAGTTGAGGAGGTGAGTGATGAGTAGTGAGATGATTGACAGCTTGGTTAAATGTTGGGAAACTGGTGAATTGAGAAATGGGTTGAAGGGTTTACTGTGTTGAATTGGGAAACTGGTGAGTTGGTGAAGGGATTGATAAGTTGAGGGCTGCGGTTGTGATGAAATTTTTTGGTTGGGCAGCAGAGGCTGTTGTTCCGGTGTGTGTTGATGGGCTCTTGGGTTATGCAATTCAAGAGCTCTTTTTTTGATTGCGAAGCAAGCTAATAAAAGCGAATTATAAGGAATCGTTGAATAATGAAATTCTTAGGAAAGATTCAGTCCTTGTTGGGTAATGGTGTTTTTAAGGATGTGGGTGATCTCATCGACCGGTTTGTAACAACAGGGGTTGAAAAGCAACAGCTCAAAACAGAGCTATTGGAGTTACGGCACCGTCATGAACTGGAGGCTGTGAAATTATCGCTGGAGGCTGAGCAGGAATTTAATCAACGTATTAAAGACCTGGAGGGAACGGCTAAAGATTTGCATCAATCGGGTTGGTTGGGTAAGATGGTGCTGTTTATGCGGGGTGCGCAGCGGCCTTTGTGGGGTTACTTTGTGGCGTACATGGATTACATGGTGTTTGCCGGTAACTGGTCATTGAAGGGCAATGAGAAGCTGGAGTCGGCTTTTTGGATCATTAACTTCCTGGTGCTGGGCTTTTTGTTTGGTGAACGGGCGGTTAAGAATGTGGCGCCGCTGGTGAGTGAAATGATGAGTAGGAAAAAGGGAGAAGGTGTTAGCTCTTAGGTATTAGCTAGTAGGTGTTAGCTCTTAGGGGATAGGGGTGAGGAAGGAGTTGATTAGTTGAAGAGTTGAAGGGTTTAGGAGTTGAAGAGTTGAAAAACTGGGGAATTGAAAAATTGGTGAATTGAGAAATGGGTTGAGGAGTGGAATTGGGGAGGTGAGTAATGCTATGAGTGGGATGATGGTTCCCCCTCTGCCTTCGGCATTTTCATCTCGGCTGCGCTCGATGACCGCCCAAGGGGAGAATAGGTTTGAGGGATGCGTAAAAATTATGGCGATGGATTTGAAGGTTGTAAGGTATAGTGGTTCCGGGGAGAGTACATTAGGGCTGCTGTTTATTGATGGTGCATTTGCTTGTTATACATTGGAGGATGAGCACCGAACCATTAAGGTGATGGGTGAAACGCGGATCCCGGCCGGTAGGTATCGGGTGGAGTTGCGTAGCTATGGTGGCCACCATTGGCGTTACCTAAAGCGCTATGGTTCTGAATTTCATAAGGGGATGTTGCAGATTATGAATGTGCCCGGCTTTACCGATATTTTGATTCATAAGGGCAATGATGATGATGATACGGCCGGTTGTTTGCTTGTTGGTGATACAGCTAATAATAACCAGGTTACAGATGGCTTCATTGGTAATAGCACGGTGGCATATAATCGCATTTATCCGTTTGTAAGGGATGCAATTTTGAGGGGGGATGAGGTGTTTTTGGAGGTAGTTGTCAGGTGCTAGGGATGAACCTGCTACATTTGTAAGGACAGTAAGTTAAGATATATGGCTCTAAATTATATATCTTAGAATCATTATGAGTG